>NZ_RAQF01000001.1:0-1491 GCF_003610675.1 Chryseobacterium sp. AG363 | reverse complement strand
ATAGCGCTGTAAGCATCACCGCCTCCGTCAAATTCATCATCACCTGTTACCACATACATTAATCTACCTTCAATGTCGATTCTTCTGTTTACTTTAAACTTCAGACCTGTACCAGCCTGGAAGAACAGAGAACCTAATTGGAAAGGTTTGATTTCAGTCATTAATGTCTGTTTGTTACTTCCGTCTTTCTGGTATGCTCTGTAGGCAATAGTACCAATACCAGCATACCCGTGAAGTGCCCATCTGTAAGGGGAGTGGTTGTCCACTCTTCTTAACAGGTTCGAGAAGTTAATGTCTCCTAATAGAGAGATTGCGTCATACTGAGTTCTTGCTCCTACTGCTGATGCATCGGGTGCAGCATTTTTAGTATTGAACCATCCTTGTCTGGTTTCACCTCTGTCATATTGTAAATTGATCCCAAAAGCATGGGTAATCGCTTTATCAATACTTACGTAGGCTGAATATCCAAAAAGGTTTTTACCGTTACCATTTTTGATAGAAGTCAAATCTGCTGACTGAAGAAGTGGAACACCTACACCAGCAGAAATAGACCAATCATTAAATCTTTTAGATTGATTGGTGAATGGGGAAACATTAGCAGATCCCGAAGAAAATGTATTAGGATACTCTCCTTTTGAAACTGCCGTTGAGTCTTGTGCATAAGTGGCAGAAGGAATTGCCAAAGCTAATGCAACAATTGCTAAACTTAATTTCATAGTGTTATTTTTTTAAGTTAAGTTATTTTAAATGATTTTTTACGCTAAAAAGTGATTTTGTATTAATTTTTTTCAAAACAAACTTATTGATTACTAACGTATTTCACACAGTTGTCCTGAAAATAATGATAAAGGTATGTAAAAAAAATCGTAGTAGAAAAAAAATAAACCGAAAAGAGCAATTCTTTTCGGTTTAAGAAGTATTTGAAATTTATTTCTTCTTTTTCTTAGCAGGAACTTTTTTTACTGCTTTTTTTACAGGAGCATCTTCATAGTCTTTCTTTTTGATAGAATCCCATTCTGAACTTTCTATAAATCTTACAGTAACTTTTCTGTCTGCCATTCTTTCAGCATCTGAAGCTGATGCCGGGATCGTTGCTTCTGCAGAACCAACTCCTCTAGATTTTAGTACATTTTCATTAATGCCTCTGTTTTCAAGAGCTCCTACTACAGCAGCTGCTCTTTCTTTAGACAATCTAAGATTGTAGGCTGCATTTCCTTTGATATCTGTATGTCCGGTCAACAAGTAATTACCTCCGTTTTCTTTAATAATTGAAGCTGCCAGATCCAATTTTTCGTTAGATTCAGGTCTGATGGTAGCTTTATTAAAGTTGAAATAAATATCCTTAAGGGTTTTCTCTACTTCTACAGCAGTTTCCTTATGATCTTTAACGATAGGGCATCCGTTGTTTTCAACAGGTCCTGGAACTGTTACACACTTATCGTAAAGGTCAATTACACCGTCTAAGTCTGTATCAAGCGCAACTCCGGCACC
>NZ_RAQF01000010.1:0-5384 GCF_003610675.1 Chryseobacterium sp. AG363 | reverse complement strand
GGTATATAACAAAAAAACCTTTATCGTAAAGATAAAGGTTTTTTAAAAATAAAATAAAAACTGGCGGCGGCCTACTCTCCCGCGTTAGCAGTACCATCGGCGCTGGTGGGCTTAACTTCTGTGTTCGGAATGGGAACAGGTGAGCCCCACCGCTAAAACCACCCTAAAGAAGGTATATAAGATATCAGAGGATAGATTTCAGATTTCAGACTTCAAGGTCTGGTATCTGATGTCTTATATCTGACATCTGTTTTAAGCGATAAAAACTTTCACAAAGACAAAACCTTCACTGCGCATAAAGCACCTGGTTTATATTAGTAACCATAGACTATAAATCTACGGGTAATTAGTACTACTTGGCTATGACATTACTGTCTTTACACCTATAGCCTATCAACGTCGTCATCTACAACGACCCTTAAAAGATGTCTCATCTTGAGGCGAGTTTCGCACTTATATGCTTTCAGTGCTTATCTCTTCCAAACGTAGCTACTCAGCGGTGCACCTGGCGGTACAACTGATACACCAGAGGTTTGTTCAATTCGGTCCTCTCGTACTAGAATCAAGCCCTCTCAAACATCTAACGCCCGCAATAGATAGAGACCGAACTGTCTCACGACGTTCTGAACCCAGCTCGCGTGCCACTTTAATGGGCGAACAGCCCAACCCTTGGGACCTTCTCCAGCCCCAGGATGTGACGAGCCGACATCGAGGTGCCGAACCTCCCCGTCGATGTGAGCTCTTGGGGGAGACTAGCCTGTTATCCCCGGAGTACCTTTTATCCTATGAGCGATGGCCCTTCCATACGGAACCACCGGATCACTATGTCCTGCTTTCGCACCTGATCGACTTGTAGGTCTCACAGTCAAGCACCCTTATGCCATTACACTCTACGCACGGTTACCAAGCGTGCTGAGGGTACCTTTGAAAGCCTCCGTTACTCTTTTGGAGGCGACCACCCCAGTCAAACTACCCACCACGCAATGTCCTTCTGAAAGAAGTTAGGCTCCAAGTAAGTAAAGGGTGGTATTTCAACGTCGGCTCCACAAACACTAGCGTGCCTGCTTCAAAGCCTCCCACCTATCCTACACATTACTTACTCAAAGTCAATACGAAGTTATAGTAAAGGTTCACAGGGTCTTTTCGTCCCATTGCGGGTAATCGGCATCTTCACCGATACTACAATTTCACCGAGCTCGTGGCTGAGACAGTGCCCAGATCGTTACACCATTCGTGCAGGTCGGAACTTACCCGACAAGGAATTTCGCTACCTTAGGACCGTTATAGTTACGGCCGCCGTTTACTGGGGCTTCAGTTAATGCCTTCGCTTACGCTAAGCACCTTCCTTAACCTTCCAGCACCGGGCAGGTGTCAGACCCTATACAGCATCTTTCGATTTAGCAGAGTCCTGTGTTTTTGATAAACAGTCGCCTGGGCCTCTTCACTGCGGCCAACATTGCTGTTGGCGTCTCTTCTTCCGAAGTTACGAGACTATTTTGCCTAGTTCCTTAGCCACGACTCACTCGAGCACCTTAGGATTCTCTCCTCGACCACCTGTGTCGGTTTTGGTACGGGTTGCTTCACTTCGGCTTTTCTTGGATCAGATTACACTACAGCAGCTTCGCCCGAAGGCTAGGCCTTGACTATTCCGTCAGTCTCCAGCAGCTACATCCAACCGTCCCCTTTTATTGTGAGCAAGTATGGGAATATTAACCCATTGTCCATCCACTACCCCTTTCGGGTTCGCGTTAGGTCCCGACTAACCCTCAGCTGATTAGCATGGCTGAGGAAGCCTTGGTCTTTCGGTGAGCAGGTTTCTCGCCTGCTTTATCGTTACTTATGCCTACATTTTCTTTTCTATCCGCTCCACAATACCTCACAGTACTGCTTCGGCGCAAATAGAATGCTCTCCTACCAGATATATCTAAAATATAAATCCATAGCTTCGGTAATATGTTTATGCCCGATTATTATCCATGCCGGACCGCTCGACTAGTGAGCTGTTACGCACTCTTTAAATGAATGGCTGCTTCCAAGCCAACATCCTAGCTGTCAATGCAGTCCAACCGCGTTGCTTCAACTTAACATATATTTGGGGACCTTAGCTGTTGGTCTGGGTTCTTTCCCTCTCGGACATGGACCTTAGCACCCATGCCCTCACTGCCGTAGAACATTTATTAGCATTCGGAGTTTGTCAGGAATTGGTAGGCGATGAAACCCCCGCATCCAATCAGTAGCTCTACCTCTAATAAACTTATATACGACGCTGCACCTAAATGCATTTCGGAGAGTACGAGCTATCTCCCAGTTTGATTGGCCTTTCACCCCTACCCACAGGTCATCCGAAGACTTTTCAACGTCAACCGGTTCGGTCCTCCACTCTGTGTTACCAGAGCTTCAACCTGCCCATGGGTAGATCACAAGGTTTCGCGTCTAATCCTACTAACTATGCGCCCTATTCAGACTCGCTTTCGCTCCGGCTCCGGTACTTAATACCTTAACCTCGCTAGTAAAATTAACTCGTAGGCTCATTATGCAAAAGGCACGCCGTCACAGCATTACGCTGCTCCGACCGCTTGTAGGCGTACGGTTTCAGGTTCTATTTCACCCTTCTATTCGAAGTGCTTTTCACCTTTCCTTCACAGTACTTGTTCACTATCGGTCTTTCAGGAGTATTTAGCCTTGGAGGATGGTCCCCCCATATTCAGACAGGATTTCACGTGTCCCGCCCTACTCATTTATCATCTCTATATGCCTTTCGAGTACAGGATTATCACCTTCTATGATTGTTCTTTCCAGAACATTCCTCTAAACATAAAAAGACTTTTGGGCTAATCCGCTTTCGCTCGCCACTACTTACGGAATCTCTTCGATTTCTTTTCCTCCGGGTACTTAGATGTTTCAGTTCTCCGGGTTTGCTCCTCTTGCGAGGTGACATATCTTCAATATGCCGGGTTGCCCCATTCGGATATCTGCGGATCAATTCGTGTGTGCCAATCCCCGCAGCTTTTCGCAGCTTACCACGTCCTTCGTCGCCTCTGAAAGCCTAGGCATCCGCCATACGCCCTTAACGATTTCTTTCCTATTGGTTACTCAAGCGCTTTATGCGCTCGGTTTTCTCTTTGTGATGTCTTTACCGTTAATGTCAATGATCTTAATTTCTTTCTTTCAAACTGATGAACAAATGTTGTTTTTGGCTCCATTCGTAACTTTTAAATCAGTCTTCCAAAACTGTGGAGAATAAGGGAGTCGAACCCTTGACCTCCTGCGTGCAAGGCAGGCGCTCTAGCCAGCTGAGCTAATTCCCCCTCTAGTAGACTTTAGATATCAGATTCCAGATCTCAAACCTAAATGTCTGATGTCTAATAGCTGATCTCTTCCTGTCTTTCAATTAGTAGTCTCGGGCAGGCTCGAACTGCCGACCTCTACATTATCAGTGTAGCGCTCTAACCAGCTGAGCTACGAGACTGTCTTTTAGACGTAAAAGATGATAGACTGATAGATAATAGACTAATTTCTTCGTCTTTCTCTCTCTGCTTTTATCTTCTTTGCCTCTCTCAATCCCTTTACTAATTTCTAGTGGGTTTTGTATTTTTATATATCAACCAAACAAAAAACTAAAGCTATGCTTTAAGTAAGTATTTTGTATCTTACGATACTGATTTTGTTTAACGTCCTAAGACGCTCTAAAATGAGATGTTCCAGCCGCACCTTCCGGTACGGCTACCTTGTTACGACTTAGCCCTAGTTACCTGTTTTACCCTAGGCAGCTCCTGTTACGGTCACCGACTTCAGGTACCCCAGACTTCCATGGCTTGACGGGCGGTGTGTACAAGGCCCGGGAACGTATTCACCGCGCCATGGCTGATGCGCGATTACTAGCGATTCCAGCTTCATAGAGTCGAGTTGCAGACTCCAATCCGAACTGAGACCGGCTTTCGAGATTTGCATCACTTCGCAGTGTAGCTGCCCTCTGTACCGGCCATTGTATTACGTGTGTGGCCCAAGGCGTAAGGGCCGTGATGATTTGACGTCATCCCCACCTTCCTCTCTACTTGCGTAGGCAGTCTCACTAGAGTCCCCAACTTAATGATGGCAACTAGTGACAGGGGTTGCGCTCGTTGCAGGACTTAACCTAACACCTCACGGCACGAGCTGACGACAACCATGCAGCACCTTGAAAAATGTCCGAAGAAAAGTCTATTTCTAAACCTGTCATTTCCCATTTAAGCCTTGGTAAGGTTCCTCGCGTATCATCGAATTAAACCACATAATCCACCGCTTGTGCGGGCCCCCGTCAATTCCTTTGAGTTTCAAACTTGCGTTCGTACTCCCCAGGTGGCTAACTTATCACTTTCGCTTAGTCTCTGAAACTTACATTCCAAAAACGAGTTAGCATCGTTTACGGCGTGGACTACCAGGGTATCTAATCCTGTTCGCTCCCCACGCTTTCGTCCATCAGCGTCAGTTGTTGCTTAGTAACCTGCCTTCGCAATTGGTGTTCTAAGTAATATCTATGCATTTCACCGCTACACTACTTATTCCAGCTACTTCAACAACACTCAAGACCTGCAGTATCAATGGCAGTTTCACAGTTAAGCTGTGAGATTTCACCACTGACTTACAGATCCGCCTACGGACCCTTTAAACCCAATAAATCCGGATAACGCTTGCACCCTCCGTATTACCGCGGCTGCTGGCACGGAGTTAGCCGGTGCTTATTCGTATAGTACCTTCAGCTACCCTCACGAGGGTAGGTTTATCCCTATACAAAAGAAGTTTACAACCCATAGGGCCGTCGTCCTTCACGCGGGATGGCTGGATCAGGCTCTCACCCATTGTCCAATATTCCTCACTGCTGCCTCCCGTAGGAGTCTGGTCCGTGTCTCAGTACCAGTGTGGGGGATCACCCTCTCAGGCCCCCTAAAGATCGTAGACTTGGTGAGCCGTTACCTCACCAACTATCTAATCTTGCGCGTGCCCATCTCTATCCACCGGAGTTTTCAATACCGAATGATGCCATTCAGTATATTATGGGGTATTAATCTTCCTTTCGAAAGGCTATCCCCCAGATAAAGGCAGGTTGCACACGTGTTCCGCACCCGTACGCCGCTCTCAAGATCCCGAAAGATCTCTACCGCTCGGCTTGCATGTGTTAGGCCTCCCGCTAGCGTTCATCCTGAGCCAGGATCAAACTCTCCATTGTATGTTTGTCTGACTCACTCAAAGTTTTTAACGCTTTAGTTTTTCCTTACTTGGTTGTTATATTGTATGTCAATGATCTTTATATCTTTCGCTTTTCAACGAAGCAATCTCTCTGTCAGTGTCGCTCCGTATTTGCGAGTGCAAAAGTAAAACTTTATTTTTTAATGACCAAATGTTTT
>NZ_RAQF01000009.1:0-127945 GCF_003610675.1 Chryseobacterium sp. AG363 | reverse complement strand
GGTACTGCTAACGCGGGAGAGTAGGCCGCCGCCAGTTTTTATTTTATTTTTAAAAAACCTTTATCTTTACGATAAAGGTTTTTTTGTTATATACCTATATCTACATCTACACCAACAGCACTCAACATACTCCGTAAACTAACTAACACAAAATCCAAACAGAAACAGAAGTAATGAGTAATAGGTAATGAGAAGAAACCCAGATTTAAAACCTATCATTCTAGCTCGAATTTGAAAACCTCGTATTTCGAATTCCAAATTATTCATCATTTGGAATTTCTCTAGGGTCACTATTTAAATTTTATTCAAATACCAGGGATTTTTAGTTTTCTAATTCAAAAATTATGTAACTTAGTAAGATAAAAACGATTACGAATATTAAATTATATAATATGAAAAAACATTTATTCCCTCTGTTTTTACTGTTATTCGGTGTAAATGCCCAAGCACAGCAGGATTTCTTTGCGATTACAGGAAAAGATACGCAAAGTATTACATTCAATGATTTTCGTGCCATTGATGGAACTAATGGAACTTCAGGAGAGAAGTTTTTTACTGCCGAAGCTTCATCAAAAGTATTTTCCCAAGCAAAAAAAGGTATTGTCGCAGAAGACAGAAATTCTTACAGTCATTCTCAAGCTGTGACATTAGCTGCTCTTGCGTATGATTCTTCGAATAATAATCTGGTATACATGCCGATGTTTTCTTCTAATATTTATATTTTAAATCCAAAGACAAAGGAAATTACTTTAGTGGAAAATAATATAGCAAGAGTATCCTCATGTGATATTAATTCTCATATTACCAGAATGGCAACCGGATATAACGGAAACATTTATGCTGTAAATAATGCAGGAACACAGTTTTTAGAAATCAGAAAAGAAGCCGGACAATACACTGTAAATGATCTTGGAATCATAAAAGATGATGCCTCAAATGGCAGAAACTCATTTACTGCAATGGAAACCGGTTTTGGAGGTGATATGATTGCAGACGCAGATAATAATTTCTATGTATTTGCTGCTTCAGGGAATGTTTTTAAAGTTGTGACAAAGGATTTAAAAGCAAAATTTATAGGTAAAATTACAGGTATTCCTGATAACTATTCGGTAAATGGTTCTGCAGTAAATGCTCAGGGTAAAGTAGTGGTAGCAAGTGCAAAAGGAGGTGCTTTATATGAGGTCGATCTGGCAACTTTGCAGGCTAAACAGCTTCAGGGAGAACAGGGACTTCATATTTATGATTTAGCAAGCAAATATTTTGCTAATGATAAATCTACAGCAGTTAATAGTTTGGCTACAAATCTAGATATTTATCCAACAAGGGTTGATGAGCACTATATCAATGTGCATATTAATAATAATGTAAAAGGTTCTATTAAACTGAATATTTTTGATATGGCAGGTAAAAATGTAATGACTCAGAACCTATCTGTGAAAGAGGGTTCATTAGATGAAAAAGTATATCTTAAGGGATTGGTGACAGGAGCTTATATTGTAAATATTGTCGATGAATCAGGAAAAGTTATATTCAATAAAAAGATTTTAGTTACAAAATAATAGGATGCTATTAGTCAGCATATAAAGACCTTTTCAAATTATTTTGAGAAGGTTTTTTAATGATTATTTGATATCCAATAAGTTTTATTTTTCGATATTAAAATGTACTTTTATAAAAAAATATAGATGAAACTATACTTTAATGTAGGATATATTGTAAATGCTGGAGAAAACCTGCAGCTGGTATTTGGTGAAGAGGAGAATACCTTACATGTCCATACTATGTTTTACGCGGAGAATGGTTTATGGAAATGTGAAGTAGACTATTTTTCAAAATTCATTTCCTATCATTACCGCGTAGTGAATGAAAAAGGAAATGTATTAAGGGAAGAATTTGTGGGGCATCATTTGAGTTTTCCACATAATTATAAAGAGTTTATCATTTTTGATGAATGGAATAACAAAAACTTTCCTGAGAATTATTTAAATAATAAAATTCTTTATAATAAACTACACGACTTTATTCCTGAAAAAGTTACTGTTTTAAAAAGACATACCCATCTCTTTAGAATAGAAGCTCCTATTTATAATCCGGATTGGAGAATTGTTCTTTTCGGAAGTACGGCATCTTTAGGAAACTGGAGTTATGACAAAGTTATTCATCTTAATCAGACAGATTTTGGAATGTGGGAAGCTTCCGTTGAAATTCCGGAGAATGAATTTATCCAATTTAAATATTGTGTTTACGATACTAAAGAAAATAGGGTTATAGATGTAGAAACCGGAGAAAACAGATTCACGGCAGCTAACCAATTATCCGACGTTTTACAGGTTGTTTCCAACCATTATTTCAGGTTTAAAGGATATCAGATGTATCATGATGCCGGTGTAGCAATTCCTGTATTTTCTTTGAGAAGCGAAGACGGATTTGGAGTAGGAGAATTTACAGATCTTAAAAAACTGGCAGATTGGACGAAAGAAACCAATCTTGGAATTATTCAGATTCTCCCGATCAATGATACAACTGCTAATTATTCCTGGACGGACTCTTATCCTTATGCAGCTGTATCCGTATATGCTTTGCATCCACAGTATATCTCTTTAGAAAATCTTGATTATTCTTTACCGAAAGAATTAGTTGATGAGTATGTGTCTGAAAAAGAGAAATTAAACTCTTTGGATCTGATCGATTATGAAAAGATGATAGAAGGCAAGTGGAAATATCTTACTGCTGTTTTCCACAAGGAAAAAGACAAAATTTATAAGGACAGAAATTTCAAAAAATTCATCAAGGATAATGAATACTGGCTTGTTCCTTATTCTGCATTCTGTGTTTTGAGAGACAAGTATAAAACACCTAATTTCAACGAGTGGAAGACACACAAAAAATACATTGCCGGAAAGATCTCACAGTTTTTTACAACGAAAAATAAAGATTATGATACTTCAATGCTTCATGCCTGGGTACAATATCAATTGCATGTACAGCTGAAGGATGCTGTTGATTATACCCATAACCTGGGAGTTTCGTTGAAGGGAGATCTTCCTATTGGTATTTACAGATATTCTGTAGAAGCTTGGACAGAACCGGAATTATTCGGTATGGATTTCCAGGCTGGTGCACCTCCTGACCAGTTTACTGAATTAGGACAAAACTGGGAGTTCCCAACATACAACTGGGAAGCGATGAAAGCAGACGATTACAAATGGTGGAAAAACAGGTTCAAAGCTCTGGAACAGTACTTTGATGCCATGAGAATTGATCATATTTTAGGATTCTTCAGAATATGGAGAATGCCGGTTTCTGCTGTACAGGGAATTTTAGGGTACTTTTATCCGGCTGTTCCTATTGTAGCGGATGAATTTAAAGCCTGGCAGATTCCGTTCAATTTTAACAGGTATTGTAAGCCTTTTATCAACAATAAGATCTTATGGGATTATTTTGGGGAAGAAAGCGGAAAAGCTCTTGAGTTTATGAACCGTAATGAAGATGGTACTTATACTTTCAAAGAAGAGTTCGATACTCAAAGAAAACTCGTTAACTTCTTTAAGAAAAAACAACATGGTTCTCTTGAAGAAAAATTAGTTTCCCTTTGTGCCAACGTTTTGTTTTTAACAGAAGAAAGAAATGGGAAAACAGTTTACCATCCGAGATTCAATGTTTACAATACAGAATCTTATCAATACCTTCCTGAAGCAGAACAAAAGAGTATTTACGACCTCTACCATGATTACTTTTTCAGAAGACAGGATCACTTATGGTTTGAAAAGGCCATGGAGAAACTTCCGGTTATCCTGAATGCTACTAAAATGCTGATCTGCGGTGAAGACCTGGGAATGGTTCCTGCCTGCGTACCCATTGTGATGGATGAATTGGCTATTATAGCACTTAAAGTACAAAGAATGCCTTCTGAAAATATTCCATTCTATAATCCTAAGAATGCGAATTATATGAATGTAGTAACAGCCTCTTCTCACGACAGTTCAACATTGAGACAATGGTGGAAAGAAGATCCTGTATTGACACAGAAATACTACAATCAACAGCTGATCCAGTATGGAAAAGCTCCTGAAGATCTCAATCCTCATCTTGCAGAGATCATCATGAAGCAGCATTTATATAATGAGGCTATGCTGGCTATTTTCCCGATTCAGGAGTTTCTGGCCACAGATGCAGAACTTACCAATAAGAAAATGGATAACGAAAGAATCAACAATCCTGCCGTTTTCCCCCATTATTGGCGCTACAGAATGCATATCAAGCTTGAAGATCTGAAAAAGAAAAAATCTTTCAATCAAAAAATTGCTCACTGGGTAAAAGATAGTGGAAGAGTGTAAATTTAACAATTGATTATCAGGTAGTTGTAAATATTTTGAAAGAAGTTTAATCTTATGATTTAACTTCTTTTTTTTATTTGTATCAAAAAGATAGAATTAAGATATTCTGCTATATATTAACCAATTAACGACTATAGAGATGAAAAAAATATTTTTGGGATTAGCTTTTGGGTTAGGCGTTTTGACGTCAGCTCAGCAGTATCCAAATAATGGTTGGGATGATGATGGTTATTATCAGAATGATGGAGGTTATTACAGTGATCAAGATGATAGAAATTATTTCCCTGACGATTATTATTACAATTATCCACAGGACTATTATCCAAGCAATTATTACCAAAGCTATTATAACGACTACAGAGGAAGTATTATTAATATCGACTGGAACGGCTTTTTCGTACAGAACAGATTAAGCAGATGGCAGGTAGATCAGATTATGAGATTGAATAATCTGTATGCAAGCTTTACAGCATGGAATAATTTCTACAGATATAATCCGGACAGATGGTACTATGACAGATTTTATGCTCTGGAAAGAATTTTAGGACCAAGAGTATTTGTGGTTTTCCAGAATAACTATTACAGAGGAACCAGCCCGATAGTTTATTTCCAGAATTACAGAAGAACTTATTATGTACCGAGATATACTGTAATGCCAAGATATAGAAATATTAATATCAATATTTACAGGGTAGACCGATCAAGATTCCGCAGAATGGAGAATCCTACTTTTGATATTATCAGAAGAGACAGCAGACCAGATAATGGTTTCAGAAACACAAGAAACAATGGAAACTCAGGAGGGTTCCGTGGAAATAACGGAAATAACAATAATTCTGGTTTCAGAAATGAGAATAATGGTGGTTTCAGAAACAACAGCGAAGGCGGTTTCAGAGGAAATGCCGATAACGGAGGCTTCAGAAATAATAATGGAGGCGGTTTCAGAGGGAACAGTGAAGTAAGAAGAGAAGCTCCTAAAAGAGAAGATAATGGCGGATTCAGAGGAAATAATGGAGGTTTCAGACAAAAATCTGAAAATTCTGCACCAAGACAAGAGAACCGTGGTAATGGCGGTGGCGGTTTTAGAGGCAGTTTAGTAAGGAATTAATTTTCATATATTATATTTAAGTGGTGTGAAGGGCAGGTTTTTATAATCTGTCCTTTTTTTGGATATTTTGTTAATTTATTTTTATTAAAATTTAACATTATTTATGAATTTCTCAATTTAACTTATGTTTTAGTTCATAATCAAAAAGATATAATAACAAAATAACAATTAATTAAATTTTAAAAAGATGAAAAAATTAGTTTTAGCAATAGCATTTATCGGAATAGGAGGTTTTGCAATGGCACAACAAACTACAACTCCACAAGACAGACAGGCAAGAGCCGTTGAAATGAAGCAGAAAATGGAACAGAAACAACAGGAACGTCTAGACCAGATGCAGAAAGACCTTAATCTTAATCCATCTCAGGTAGCACAGATAAAGGCTCTTCAGGATAAAAGAAAAGCTGAAATGAAGGCGGAATTTGACAAAAATAGAGTAGACAGACAAGCTAAGATGCAGGAAATGCAGGCCAAAAGGGCACAAATGGATACTGATATGAAAAACATCCTTACTCCTGATCAATATGATAAATGGCAGGCTGACAGAAAAGCTAAAGCAGAAAAAATGAAAATGGCAATGAAAGAAAGAAGAATGATGAAAAAGCCGATGAATACAGGAACTGCTGAAGTAAAATAACAGCTTGTAATTTTAGTTTTTTAATGTGTTAAGGATGGATATTGTTCCATCCTTTTTGTATTAATTTTCTTTAAAACTTTTGATTTCGGGCTTTTATTCCCTATTTTTGACTATAAATTTAATACTTATGGTTAGCGAAAAAATTGCAAAATTAATTAACGAACAAATTGCCCACGAACAATACGCTGCTCAATATTATCTTTCAATGTCTGCATGGTTTTCTGGAAAAGACCTGGATGGAATTGCCAACTATTTCAGAGTACAGAGCAAAGAAGAATTGATGCATGCAGATAAAATGTTTGATTATTTGAATGATGTAGGAGGCGAAATTATCATCGGGGAAATTCCAAAACCACCCCACGAGTTCGAAAATGCAACAGATATTTTTGAAAAAGCATTAGCACATGAGAAAATCGTAACTAAAAGTATTTTCAATATTGTAAAAAATGCAAATGAAGAGGGAGATTTTGCAACAACATCATTCCTGCAGTGGTTTATCAACGAACAGGTAGAAGAAGAAGCAAGTGCTTCTCAATATGTAACAAAAATCAAAATGGTATGTGATAATCCATCTGCATTATACCTTTTTGATCAGGAATTGTCTCAAAGAGTATTTACTCCTGATACAACTGCTTAAAATTGAAAATTCTTCAAAATATAAAACCGTTATCCTCAGGAATAGCGGTTTTTTATTGTAGGATTATATCGTTATTTCTTATACGCAGGTCTTTGTATTCTCACTGCAGAAATAAAAACGACTGCTCCCAATACAAAGCTCAGAAACAATGAATTGGCAATGTTTTCAGTAGACATATAATGACGGTTATCTTCTGTAGCAGATGAATCTGAGTAATCCACAATATGATAAATGACCATTGTAGAAAACAACATCATAATCAGACTTATTACAAAGGAAGTTAAATATATTCTCATGGCTGGTTAGTTCTAATCAAAATATAATCAAAGGTTATATTTTATTCGTACTGAATAAAAATAATAAAACCTTTTCTATTTTGAAGGGTTTTTTACAAGAATTATAATATTAACCTTTTGGGAATGTTTAAATTATAGATAGATAATCTGTGTTTTAAGCACTTTTTTACCCAGACGCTCAAGAATATTTTTATACCCTTCTACCTGTGCTTCATCCTTTGCTTTTTGTTCACCGGTTTTGAAATCAACAATGATATATCCTTCTTCGCCTTTTAGAATGCGGTCTGGCCTGAATATATGGCTTTCTCCTCTTTCAGAAATCATGATATCTTTTTCATTGATTACTTCCCATTTTTCATCAAAGAATTCTGCATAAGTTCTGACAATTTCCTGCAGTGTAACCTGTATTTCATTTTTCTCCTCCAGGGTAATCTGTCCTTCTAAAGCATAACCATCCAATACCTTTGCGATATCATTTTCCGTATTGATTTTCGATAAAAGTTCATGCACAAAAAGCCCGATTCTTACCTTTTCATTTCGTACCTGATAGTTTTTTGAAGGTGTTGCAATCTTGATAGAAGTACTTTTTTCATTAACGTTCTTCAGATTCTCAATATTCTGGGTTTTAAAAGAAGAACTTTTCTCTTTTGAATATTTCTTCAGCATCTCAGGATTTACTGCATACACGTCAAACTCATCAGCCTGCTCGGGATTTTTGGTTTGAAGGAATTCCAAAAGCTCCAGATTATTAGAAGTTTTATTGGCTTTTTGAAGATAAAAAAATAATTGTTCAACAGGTCTTGTCGTCGCAACATATTGAAGACATAATCTGTCAATCAGGTTTTTATAAGAGTTTTTAGTGTTGAAGAACAGAATTTCGTCATCATAAGCTTCCAGGTTTTTGCTGAACTGATTAATGTTGACTGATTTTAATGCTTCATTCTCATTGGTATCAAACCAGTTGGTAAATTCACTGTCCCGGTTTTTGTTCATCATAGGGATAAAAACAATGGGAAATTCCAGCCCTTTAGACTTGTGGATCGTCATGATCTGGACAGCATCAATATTTTCTGAAGCCTGAATAGTGTATGAAGAAGCCTCTTCGTCCCAATATTTCAGAAACTCTTTGGTACTTGCACCTGCATTCTGTGTAAAGTTGAAAAGCATTTCCAGGAAATTCAGTAAAAAGTCTGTTTCTTTATTTTCAACAGAAAATTCATTGATGTAATATTCGATGAAATTATAAAGATTGAATCTTGGGAAATTATCCTGTTTAAGCTGTAGCGAATATTTTTGCTGAATAAACTGCAGAATTTCTTCATGGACTTCGATATCCAGAATTTCTTTCATTCCTAAAGTGAAATCCGGCATATTAATCTTGCCCAATGTATTCAGGTGGTACATCATCATAATCAGACAATGTTTATTCTTTGGATTGAGCTCCCAGCGAAGAAATTCAATAACCGCTTTTAAGGTATTGGAAAGTTCCAGCGTAAGCCCTTTATCAGAAATCGTTTTAATATTGGTTTCTTCTCCTTTATACTTAACTTTTAAGCTTCCCAGCTTTTGAGAATAACTGAAAATATCAAAATTTCCACGGCAAAGAATCGTAATATCAGAAAACTTAAAACCATTATCCAGACATTCCTGAATATCTTTCTGCATTCTTTCCGAAGTATATGTGTAGAATTCTTCATTCGTAAGATTTTCAATTAGATTTACCCTTACGCGTCCATCCATTTTGGATTTTGGATTTTGCTCAGCATCTTCCCCAAAAATATTTTTATGCTCTTCAAGTAGTCCTTCAGAATGAAAACGGTACAACTCATTGTTAAATTGTACAATGTTTCTGGCACTTCTCCAGTTATCTTTTAATACCAGAAGATCTGCTTCCTTAGGTGAAAACTCCTTTTTGTTGATAATGTCCAGCATCAGTTTACTTTCTCCACCACGGAATCGGTAAATACTCTGCTTGGGATCACCCACCAATGTAAATGAAGTGTATTCTGTAGAAACACTATGATCTCTCAGTGGTACAAAATTCTGCCACTGCAGTTCTGATGTATCCTGAAACTCATCAAAGAAATAATGCTGAAACTGTGAACCTACTTTTTCATAAATAAAAGCCGAAGGTTCATTTTTAAGATTTTCATTGATCAGAATATTAAATTTAGAAAGCAGAACAAGATCATTTTCTTCCTCAATTTTTTGTAGCTCATCCTGAATATCCTTATTGACCTTTAAAGGAAGAAGAGCAGATAAAACTTTCTCTTTCTTTTGAGTCTCAATATACAGAAGAATCAGTTTCATTCTGTTGTCGAGAAGCTGATCCAGGATTTCGAAAATTTCGGCTTCTTTATGTTTCGATTTTGAAGACGCTCCTTTTCTGTAATTATTGATAACAGATTCCTCCTGCGTAGTAGGAAAAGGAAATCCGGCTCTTTTCTGCTGATAAAAATCTATAACCTTAGTAAAGAAGCCCCCAATTCCGTTTTTACCCTGAGCAAAATCTTCAATATCAATATTTCTTGATTTGAATAATTCAATAGAACCGGCAGCGAGTTCTGCAGACTGTTTTTTGTTGAGAACAATCTCTTTACGAAGTGTATTCTTTATATTTTCATAATTGGCATCGTCAAAACTTTTATTGCTTTTCAGATGCTCGTAGTGAATATCCTTTACAAATTCCTTCGCAGAATCATAAAGGTTTTTATTAAGGTTAATCCTTTCATTATTTTCGAGACTGTAATCTACATAATCCATGAAAGAATTGGAGATGTTTTCATTCTCACCAATCTGATCCAGCATTTTATCAACGGCTTCTATCAGAAACGGCTCAGCTTCAATTTCAAGATTAAAATTTTTCGCCAATCCCAGTTCATAAGAAAAACTTCTTACCAGTCTTGAGTTAAAACGGTCAATAGTTCCGATATTAAGTGTGGAATAATTGTGGAGAACGTAGTCCAGTAATTTTTTAGAACGGTGATGAAGTTCATCAATGGTAATTTTCAAACCCTGTTCTTCAAATGCTTTCTGGATATTGTTCAGATCTGTATTTTCAGCATAATCTTTCGCTGAGAAATTTCCCAGCCACGATAAAATTCTTTCCTTCATCTCATTGGCTGCTTTGTTGGTGAAAGTCAGTGCGAGAATATTCCTGATCGACTGCTGCTGATTAGGATAGCGGAGACAGATCATCAGAAGCCTTTGTACCAGAGCATAGGTTTTCCCGGATCCGGCAGAAGCATTGATGACTGTGTAAGAATTTTGCATTGTTGAAAGAGAATTGAGACTGCAAGTTAGCTAAAATTTAAAAGAAATTTTAACAATTTAATCAGCTGATTTAACAGTTTAGATGGCAAAAATTAAAAAGAAATATTAAAACGCGTTAACTGTGGTTAAACTTATGGGATAAATTAAAAATAATTTTAGCTTTGCTTTATAAAAAATAGCCCGTGAAACTTAAACTATTCTTTTTCTTATCCTTTATTCTTTTTATCCATACCCATGCCCAAAGTTATATATTTGGTAAAATTATTTCCGAAAGCGGTACTGAAATGCAGGATGTGAATGTTGTCAATATCAGAACAGACGAAATAGTGGTTTCAAACCGGGATGGTCATTTTATGATTTCCGGAAGACAGGGAGATGAATTACGTTTTATAAAAGCGGGTTATGAACGTCTTACAAAAATAGTTTCTCAGGAAAATACAGAGTCTCCTATGAATATAAGGCTTGTACGCCAAACCATCCAGATTCCTGAAGTGGAAATAAAACAAGGGCTTACCGGAAACCTTAAAATTGATTCGAAACTTTATAATAAACCTCAAAAGGTTGAAAAACTGCTCAAAGAAATGGATCGGTATATTTCTCAGAAATCAGATCCAAGAATATTGGCGGCGAGACCTGGAGAATTTGTACAGCCGAAAGGGGAAGGGTTTTCTATAGGAAAAGTTAAAAATAAATGGGATGATGTAGACTTAATGAAATATATCAGAGCAAGCCTTGGTGATGATTATTTTACCAATCTTAAAATTGAGAAACCTCTGATAGAACATTTTATTTATTATGTTTTTGCAGGCGGTTTTGAAAGGAAAAAGATCCTGAAATATGGGTTCTGTAGCGATGCAGACCTGAACAGGTTTCAGCGTTTTGTTCTGACAAGAATTTCATCCTATCGTGCTCCACAAACTCAAAGATAATATGGAAATAAGATATATCAAAAGATTTCTATTGTTTGTGCTTTTTTGTATCACCCCGAAATTGTGGGGACAACAAAAAATATCAGGAAAGGTAATAACAGGAGATGAACTGGATTTAGTACCTGTACTCGTTGTTAATATCTCCGGGAATAAAAGCTCATTAAGTGATATGTCCGGGAATTTTGAAATTGAAGCCAAAGAAAATGATGAGATCAGATTTGTAAAAGAAGGATATTATCGTGTTGATAAAAAAATGACCAAAGAAGAGATCAATACTCCGTTCAATATTATTCTGAAGAAAATAGAAATTCAAATTCCCGAGGTTAAAATTAAGTACAAGCCTACCGGAAATCTGGCAAAAGATAATCAGCACTATAATGAATCCAGAAAACTTCAGGCCTTAAAATCAGATATGGATGATTATATGAAAAGTCCATTGAATCAACCCTTACCCAATAATGCTATATCAAAAACTTTTACAGGTCATGATTTTAATGTGGGCCAGGTAAATCTGTTTGGCGTTTTTAATGCTGTATCAGGTTTGGTAAAGAAGGCAACACAACCTAAAATTACCAAAGCGAATTACATTGAAACTCAGGATTTCCTGAGGAGAGTAAAAAATGAAGTGAACCTGAATTTCCTGAAAAAGTACGGAATGGATGAAGAACAGATTGATGCATTTCTTCTGTATGCTGATAAAACGCGTTTATTGGCAAAAAGATATCGAAAAGATTTTAGTATAAATGTCGTTGAATATGAACTTAAAGTTGCCTTCGCAGAATATAGTAAAACCCATAAATTAGAAGGAACTCAAGAACAATATATACATTAAAAGTTGGCTTATATCACTGAAAATATTGAAATATCAAAGCAAAGAAATACTTTTCTTTTCCTGCTGCTTCTTTGCAGTACTTTTGTTTGGTCTCAACAGAAAGTAACGGGGCGAATAGTGGATGACAATGGCGAAAATTTGAGTAAAGTGATCGTGATTAATATGTCTACTGATAAGAAAGTATATTCCGATTCTGATGGTATATTTTCTATTGAAGCCAATCATAACGATGAGTTAAGATTTGTAAAAGAAGATTTCAATAGAGTCTCCAGAAGAGTTCTGACCAATGGTAATAACTTACCTCTGTTTATCACACTTCGTCAGATTCCGAGAGATGTGGGTGAAGTAAAAATTGTGAAAAAGCTCACCGGAGATCTGGAAACAGATTCCCGGATAGTAGCCAAAGTAGATAAAGGAGAGCAGGTAAGAGATGCCGTTGGCCTTCCGCAGCCGGTAGGGAAAATGAGGGAGAAGCCGGCAGAAGTGAAAAGTGTTCTTTTACCGATACTTTTAGGAAACCTTAATGTTCAGGGAGTGTATGATCTGATCAGCGGGAAAGCCCGAAGGCAGAAGAGACAATACAGATATGACGATCTTCAGGAACATATTGCATGGGTTCGGGACAGAATAGAGGATGAATATTTTATCAAAGCAGGAATTCCTGGTGACAGAATCTCTGAATTTATTCAATTTTCATTTTTAGCAAAACCTCAGGTACGAACCTATGTAAAAGCAAGAAATCTTTCCGGCGTTATGCTGAGGTTGGAAGAGACAGCTCCACTTTTTATAGAGAGGTTGCAGCAAAATCAAAAGTAATTTGAATGTTAATAAATTCTTAAAATATTGGAATAGAAATTGATACAGTATGAAATAACAATCCAAATTCTTAAATTTTATGAATAAAAACATTTTTGCAGTAGCTATTGCAGCACTAGGATTTGTCATTGGTCTCGGGTTTTTAGGAAATGCTATTAAAAACAGAAATAAATCTGAAAACACCATTTCCGTAACAGGATTAGGAACCAAGCAGTTTACATCGGATCTGATCACCTGGTCCGGAAGTTTTTCCAAAAATAATGTGGACCTGAAATCAGCCTATGATGAGCTGGCAATGGATCGAAAAGTAATCAATGACTATCTGCTTTCAAAAGGAATACAACAGAAGGAGATCGTATTTTCTTCGGTAGATATTCAGAAACAGTTCAGAAGTTATAATGATTCAAACGGAAACTATGTTCAGGGAGAATTCTCCGGATATAATCTTACCCAAAAGGTTTCTATTGAAAGTAAAGAAGTGGGAAAAATAGAAAACCTGTCCAGAAATATTACCGAAATTATCAACCGTGGCATTGAATTCACTTCTTCTTCACCAGCTTATTTCTACACCAAACTGGCTACAGTGAAACAGGAAATGATTGCCAGTGCTACAAAAGATGCAAAAGAACGTGCTGAAAAAATTGCGGAAAACTCGGGAAGCAGTCTGGGAAATCTGAAAAAGGCAACCATGGGTGTAATTCAGATTACGGCACCCAATTCCAATGAGGATTACTCTTACGGTGGAACTTTCAATACTTCATCCAAAGAAAAAGAAGCCAGTATTACCATCAAACTGGAGTATGAAGTAAATTAACATAAATTTCAGTAAAAGAAAAACGCCGGAATAGCTTTCCGGCGTTTTATATTTTAAGCATAAATAATTTTATGAATTTCTTTTTTAGCTTCCTCCACATTTTCAGGAGTGTAGTTAGCAAGCAGCCATAAATTCAAGGATTTTTTTCCTTCGCCATAGCTAGGCTGTACATGATTGGTATCAATCAGGCTGAAATTATTTCTCTGATAAAAAGAATAACGTCTTGAAGCATCTTCACTCAACTCTGCAGGCTCAATTTCGAGGATAATCTGCGGATAATTGTCCGATAAATGATTCATGATATGAGAACCTAATTTTTTACTTCTGAATGCTTCAAACACTTCAAAATGCTCTACAAAAACAAAAGAACTCAGCTTCCACAGGATGAGGTAGCCGATAGCTTCCGATTCGTGGATAACAGACGTAAATTCTACATAAGGATTTGAGAATAAGCTGTCAAACTGATCTTTATCTCTTTGTTCGTCTACAGGAAAAGTCGTCGAGTAAGAAGTATAGATTTCCTGAACTCTAGGATCTTCTGAAGAAGTAATCGGTAAAAATTCCATAATTTATAAATCAAAGACACTAGGTCTTCTGGTGATGAAAATATCTTTAATCCAGAGGGTAAATGCTAATCCTAAATAGATCAGAAAGAAAAACCCAGCGGTTGCAAAAGTAGAGTAGATGAAGAAAATTCTCAATTTAGAAACAGGAATTCCCAGCTTGGCACCTGTTCTTGTCAGTACACCAAACCATTCTCTTTCCATTTTATGACGGATATTACTCAGCATTTCCAGATTGTTATTTAAGAGTTAATCTAATACTCAAAGTTAAGGAATTTTTTTTACAAAGTTTTTTAATGATATATCCGGTTCAGATCCTGTTATTCTTTTAAAAGTTTGAATCCGATAGCGCAGGATAAACAGTTTTTTGGTTCACAAAAGGTTTTATGATGATAAATAAGACTTTGACTTTCCAGAGCGTTGGTGACCTGTAATCCAAGTTTTTTCCAGCCATTAATGACGGTATTTTTCTCGCTATCAATTGTCTTATAAAGCTCAATGATTTCGTCTGCAATATCTTCCTGATGATATCTGTAATAAGCATATTGTAAAGGAATTACTGTGTTTACAATGAGAAGATCTACAAAATCTTTACTCAATGTTTTAGACTGTACTTTAGAAATACTTCCGAAATTAAAATGAAAATCCCAGTACTCAGAGGCTTTTATAGATTTGAAAATAGTGTAGAGTTGTTCTGCACTTCTTGCTTCCATGATTTTTGAAAATAAATTCTGCTGCCTGTACAGGTCAGCCAATTGTGATAACCGGATTGTTGGAAAATTCGGTGGTCTCAGTCTTAAAAACTTGGGATGAAATTTTAAATCAGGAATGGAAAATTTGGCTTTAATGAAATCAAATTCTCTTTTCCATATTTTCATTTGTCCGTCCTGTGGTTTCTCAAGCCATCCCGAAATTCCAAATAACAAGGCTTCAAGCTGCAGAGGATTCTGACGTATTTTATTGACAATCCTGTAATCTATACTTTCTGCAATCTGCCGGAAAATGGGAGCATTTACTTTTAAACCGAATGAATAGGCAAAACTGTGAAATAACACAGCCTCAAAATTATTTTTGTATAGATCTAAACTCTGTTCAAGCTCTGAAGATTTTTCATCCAGTTTTTTCAGGATATTTTCTTCATGAAAATTGACGGGTAATTTTTTCGGATCAAAAATCTTTTCACAGGCAATAAATTCCTCTCCATCAACCAGTTTTTCATATTTCGAAATGATATTTTCATCAATGTAACTATGCAATTCCAATGTTGGAACTTGCTTTTCTGTAAGTTCACGAATTTCTATGTCGTGCTGGAATACCACATGAAGAATAATATTCCGGTAATTGGGATCCTGGGAATGATTGTGGAAAATCCAGTCTGAAGAGCGTACATGCAGTTCTATATTTCCTGCGAGAAGTAAGCCGTTAATTTTGATTTTAGCATCAAGAAAATCAGGGCCAGCATTTTTATTCCATTTTCCGAAATGGATGATCTCAACGGAATTTCCTTCAATATCCTTGAAGTTAAAATTTTTGAAAACCTTATAGTTCCAAAGATATTGAAGTAATTTTTCCGTCATAAGTGTGACGTAAATATAATAGAAATATTATACTTTCGTCAGCTCCTTATTAAAATTTTCTATGGTTGTTCTATACATTTTCTCATAGATAGGAAGAATGTTTTTCAAATCGAATTTTATTGCCTGATCTTTCGCATTTTGCTTCATTTTGGCTAAAAGTTCATCATTGCTCAACAGCTTGATCGTGTAGTTGCTCATAGCTTCTACATTTCCGATTTCAGCAAGATATCCGGTTTCCCCCTGAATATTCACCTCAGGAATTCCACCTGCATTGGAACTTATAACTGGAGTATATGCTGCCATGGCTTCCAATGCTGCAAGACCGAAACTTTCCTGCTCGGAAGGCAGAAGAAATACATCCGAAAGCTGTAAGATTTTATATAGATCGTTTACCTTTCCTAAAAGGCGGATTTTGGAAATAAGATCGGGATTTTCTTCCAGAAACTGATTTACTTTTTCCATATCGGGGCCTTCACCAATGATAATCAGCTTGGATTTCACTTTTCTTTCCACATTCTTAAAGATCTGCAACACTTCGTCTACACGTTTTACAGGACGAAGGTTGGACACGTGGATCAGGATTTTTTCATCCGGATTGGCAAACTGGGTTCTCTGGCACTCAGAGCAGTCATCAAATTCGGAATTATCAATAAAATTGGTAATCACCTGAATCTCTTTTTTGATATTGAAAAACTGAAGGGTATCTTTTTTCAGACTTTCAGAAACTGAAGTAATAGCATCAGACTGATTGATCGAAAATTCTACTGCGTGTTTATAACTTGGGTGCTGCCCTACAAGGGTAATATCTGTACCGTGTAATGTAGTGACCAACGGAATATCATTATTGTCTTCCTTGAGCATTTGTTTTGCCGTAAAAGCAGCATATGCATAAGGAATGGCATAATGTGCATGAAGAAGATCCAGTTTGTAAAGATTGACAACCCTGTAAATCATAGAGCTTAACGCAATATCATAAGGCTGATACTGGAAAAGGGGATACGTCTGAACATTTACCCTGTGAAAGAAAATATTCGGGTTGGTGATATCTAATCTTGCAGGAAGTGCAGAACTGATGAAATGTACTTCATAGCCTTTGTTGGCCAAAGACATTCCTAATTCTGTTGCTACAATTCCGCTTCCTCCATAGGTGGGATAGCAAAGTATGCCTATTTTCATTAGATTATTGTTGTTTTAATTTTGTATTATTTGGTTTTTGTTGAGGTTGTCACATTAAGATCTATACCCATTCCTGGCTTCAACTGATCATTAACCAGTACGGGAAGTTTTCCCCATATTTTTGTTTTTCCATTAAGAGCATCCGCAGTTGCATTCATAGAATCATCATTGTTTTCATAAGAAACAAGAACGGTTGAAACTTTTGAGATGTCAATATCTTTTAATGCATAAGCACTTCCGAAAACATTCAATATAACATTTTGATTTTTGGTAAGATCAGAAAGTACTTTTTTAGATTCTGCTGAGATTTTATATGGCTTATAAGCTGTTGAATTATCCTTATGGAAACCTACGATAACTGTAGAACCAGCTGGAATTGTATTAATTTCTCCTGCTTTTTTAATGATAACATTGTTACCCAATCTGTTGGCAAAAGTCTGATAAGGAGCTTCTTCAAGAGGAACATAATAAGTCTGTTTTCCCGTGAGAGGCAGTAATTTCTTTTCATCCTTTAGTAAAGTCAATGCATTGGAGTAAAGATTTTGTACCAATTGGATATGAGAATCATTATTTAAATCCTTATTGATATTTTCAGGGTTTTTAGGAGTATATTGTGTAAGACCGAGGAAATATTTGGTTAAAAGGATTTTTTTCACACTTTCCTCTACTCTGGATTGTGAAATTTCTCCTTTATCAATAGCTTTCTGGATCAGTTTTTTACCTTCAGAAACACCTTGTGAGAAAAGCATAATGTCATTTCCTGCTTTAAAGGCCATAGCATCCAGTTCGCCCGGTTGGTATTTATTAGCTACAGCGGCCATGTTTAAGGCATCAGTAATGATTAAACCTTTATAACCCAGCTTTTCTTTCAATAATCCCGTAATAATATTTTTAGAAACAGAAGCAGGAATTCCTTTTCCTGATTCTAAGCTTGGAACATATAAATGAGCCACCATTACGCCGCCGATTCCTTTATTCATCAATGCTTTGAAAGGTGCCAATTCCACGGCGTCAAGCCTTTCGGTAGTGTGAGAAACTACAGGCAGATCAAGGTGGGAGTCTGTGCTGGTATCTCCATGTCCTGGGAAGTGTTTAATTGCAGCTAAGATATTATGATCCTGAAGACCGTTGGAATAGGATAGGGCAGAGCTGATTACATTATTCACTTCAGAGCCAAAGCTTCTGTTCCCTATAATCGGATTATTAGGATTAGTATTAACATCTACCACAGGTGCAAAATCCCAGTTGATACCTATTCTGTGGCAATCTTCTGCAATTTTAGCCGCCATCTGATACACCAGATTTTTATCCTGAATAGCGCCTAATGTCATGGCCCATGGAAATTTGTGAGCGGTAGCAATTCTCTGGTAGATTCCCCATTCAGCATCCATACCAATCATCAAAGGAACTTTAGACTTTTGCTGAAATTCATTGACGAGATTGATTTCTCTTGCGGCATCATCCTGCATTAAGATCAGACCGCCTATTTTATCATTCGTAACAATATTTCTTACCTGGCTGATATACTCTTCCCCTCTGTTGGTATACAATGCCACAATAAAAAGCTGTCCTAGTTTTTCATCCTGAGAAAGATTTTTATATGTTTTATCAACCCATTGCTGTGCTTTTTTTACATCTTCCTTGGAAGCATTTTTTGGCTGATACTGAGCTTTCACTTTAGGGCTTATCAATGCGGCAATAAAGAGTGAAGTATACAATAATTTCTTCATAACTTTTTTGAATAAGAGCAAAAATACAATTAAAAAAGTGAGGAAAACAAAGTTTTTGAGATTTTTGGTATATGATTTGAATACGCAATATAAATAATAACTAAACTTTACTAAAAATGAAAAAAATACTTCTTTTCTTATTCCTAGGAGCTGTAGGTTTTACTGCGTATAGCTGTGATAATAGTGATGATACTGTAGTACAAGGAACAGATTATGATACCATAAACCAATCATTTGATATATCTCCTACTTTTACAAGAGTTAACGATAATCTTTACAGATGGAGTGATGATTTTAATAAGCCATTAATACAATCCGATATGGTACTTATCTATATGCAGATTGGAATGGATGGAGATTCTCCTGTATGGAAACTTTTACCATATACTTATTATGTAGGGAATGCCAATAATGACGCTGTAGATTATATTTATGAATTCAGTAAGTATGCTGCTACTATAAATATTAATTCTAGCAATACGTTTAGCTTAACAGCTAATCCATCATACTATCAGAATAAAAAATTCAGAGTTCTTATTCTTCCTGCAAACGGAACAGGAACTGGTGGTGCAAAAATGGCTAAAGGTACTGCTGTAGATTATAATGATTATAAGAGTGTAATCAAATATTATAATATCGACGAGTCTAAAATTAAGACTAAATAATTTAGAAATATCTTTTCAGTTTTTTATAATTAAAAAAGTCCCGGAAGAATATCTTCCGGGGCTTTTGATTTATTATTATAGGTAAGGAAGATATTGACTAATTAAGCTTTTAATATAAGTTTTTTTTTTACTTAATATAATCTTTCCGCCAGATATTCAGAAGGTAATTTTGGGCTTGTATGAGCCGGAAAAGGTTAATAAAAAGCCTCAGAAATTTCCGAGGCTTTTATTATTTTATCTAATTATCATTGTCATCCAGAAGATGTCCAAAGAAATCTTTTTTTGTCTGCAGGTATCCTTTGCTTATTTCATTGGCAGGAATCTGTAGCGGTACTCTTGAATTAAGGTGAATATTGCTGTCTACCACATACTTTACCTTTTCAGGATTATTGGTCAGAAGATTGATATCTTTTACATCCAATAGATTCAGAATTTCAATGGCTACACCAAAGTTTCTGTCATCTGCAGGAAGTCCCAACTCCAGATTGGCCTGTACGGTGTCCAATCCTTTTTCCTGTAGTGAGTAAGCCTTAAGCTTGTTGATGATCCCGATGTTTCTTCCTTCCTGACGAAGGTAAACGATAATTCCACCGTTTTCATGGATATATTTCATTGCAGCATCCAATTGTTGGCCGCATTCACATTTTTTTGAATGGAAAACTTCTCCGGTAATACATTCTGAATGGAAACGAACATTGACCGGTTTTGAAAAATCTGTATTTTCAGCAACAATGGCCATATGAGGCATCCAGTCGTTTTCGTTTTCGGAGAAAGCTATCATTCGGAAAGTGCCGTGCTCTGTGGGAACATTGGCTTCCGCCTGAATTTTAATCATTGATAGTTCAATTAGTTTTTAACTTCCTGGCAAAGTATCTTCAATAACAGAAATGTTGGTTTTTAAACGAACCAGATATCTATTAAGCACTTCATCGTCGTCTCTGTCAAGATTTTGCCTTAGCTTTTGAATTTTTTTGTATGACTTTTCGAAGCTTTTAAGGGCCCTGCTCTTTCCTGCAGAATTGCTGGCATCAATAGCGTATAAATAATTCTGAAGACTATATTTCAAGCTGGTAATCTCATCATTTAATCCGTTGTTTTTAAACTTGGGAAAAGTAGAGATCATGTTTGAAATTTCAGAAGCATTGACATTCTGTTTGATATTGATATTAAAATTCTTCTTTGAGCTTCTGTCTGAATCAGACCCTTTAGCATCACTATAAAAATTATTTGACAACGGAGAAAGATTAAGCTTTTCCGTTGCGCAGGAAGATGTTAATATGATAAGTACTCCAAAGAAAAATAGTCGTTTCATTTTTGTTGCCCTTTTTGATAAAGGATTGGGTTAAGACTTTCATCGTTGTACATTTTCATTTGTTTGTACACTTTCATCTTAACGTCACCGTTTTCAATATCAGTAAGCAACTGATCTATAGAAGTTGATAGGTCTTCTTTCTGAGTAAGCAGAACGTCCAGTTTAGCCTGGCAGTTATTTCTGTGTTCCTCAGAAGCGGATTCTCTATTAGCTTCTAACGACATATGATAAACCTTTAATGCAAGAATTGATAGCCTGTCTACTGCCCAAGCGGGAGTTTCCGTATTTATTTTTGCTTCAGGTTTAGGAGTTATATTTTCAAACTTATTAAGAAACCAGCCGTCAATATATTCTACCAGATCAGTTCTTTTCTGATTGGAGGCGTCTATTGTTCTCTTCAGTTGAAGAGCTTCTGCCGGATCAATATTTTCATCTCTAATTATATCTTCCAAATGCCATTGAACGGTATCAATCCAGTTCTTTGCATACAAAATCCGTTCCAAACTATCTTTTTCGAACGGGTTATTAATTAGAGTGTTAACGTCATCAGACACGTGATAGTCTTCAATAGCTTGATTGAAGACTTTCCATGCAGTCTCAGTAAATTTCATTAATTCTAAGGAATTTTAGTTGCTTGAAGAATTATTATTGTTGTTGTTTGAAGAAGATTTATTTTCAGCACCTGGCTTGTCTTCTTCTTTCACTGCATCTTTAAATTCCTTGATCCCAGAACCTACTCCTCTCATTAATTCCGGGATTTTCTTTCCTCCAAAAAGTAATACCAAAAGTATTGCTACGATAAGGATGTGCTGCCAAGATAAGGCAAGTATTGTTAGTGTATTCATCTCTTAAAATTTTTGCAAAGTTACACTTTTTTTAATATGAAATCCAACCTAATGGATCAACTGGTGTACTTCCGTTCCATACTTGGAAATCAAGGGTATAAGCACCATCAAAATCCTGAGCTATTGTACCTACCGGAGTTCCTGAGGAAACCTGCTGTCCTTTGGAAACACTTACATTTCCTAAGTTGGAATAAATGGTAAAATAACTACCGTGTTTAATGATTACAGTCTTTGTTCCGTCATTATTGGCAAGAACCGAAGATACCGATCCCGGGAACACTGATTTTGCACGTGTACCTGAAGGAACGGAAATTTTAATCCCGTTATTTTCTTCAGTAATATTTTTGAAAACCGGGTGTGGCTGTCTTCCGAAACGGTGGGTAATTTGTCCGGCTCTGTCTGCAGGATAACCAAGTCTTCCTCTGCTATCTGCAAAACTGTTCCCAGTAGCGGTGGAAACTCCGTAGCTTGTCATAGCTTTAGTCTCAGCTGCTTTTTTCTCTTCTTCTTTTCTTTTCGTAAGAGCTGCTTCTGCTGCTCTTGCTGCGGTCAATTTATCAGCAGCTTCTTTAGCTCTTGCATTGGCTTCATCAGAGGCCTTTTTAGCAGCTACTCTTCTGGCTTCATCTCTTGCATTGGCTTCTGCCTTTGCTGCTTCTTCATTACGTTTCCTCTCTTCTTCAGCTCTTTTTGCTGCAAGTTCTGCGGCTCTCTTAGCTTCTGCTTCTGCCAGTCTTCTTTCTCTTTCAAGGGCTTCAGCTCTTGCTTTAGCTTCGGCTTCGATTCTTGCTTTTTCTCTTTCAGCAGCTAGTTTTGCTAAACGTATTTTTTCGGCTTCCGCTTTTTTCCTGGCTTCTTCTTCCGCTTTGGCAATTCTGATCTCTTCTGCAATAATAGCTCTGATCTGTCCTTCCAATGCTTTAGACTGAACTTGTTTTTGCTTCAGTTCAGCTGTTAATTTGGATTCATTTTTCTTGAATTCGGCTACTAATTGTTCTTTTTGAGCTCTTTCAGCATTGATGGTTGCCAGGTCTTTTTGTTGGTTTATCAATAGATTTTCCTTCGCTTTTACAGAGTTTTGTTTCTGAGCGATGGTTTTTTTGATGAGATTAGCGGCATCTGTAATTTCAGCTGCTTTTTTATCCTGATAGTCTGAGTATTGTTTCAGATATTGAACTCTTCGTATAGCTTCTCCTAAATTTTTAGCAGAAAGTATAAACGTTACTTTGTTCTGTACACCTTTGTTTTTATAAGCATTCACCAAAACTTCAGCATAGTTTTTTCTTAAAACAGCCAGTTCTTTATTCTGACGGTTAATTTCCAGCTGACGTAAATAGATGTCATCTTCAATAAACCTTTTTTCTTTCTGCGTGTTGTTATAAACCTTTTCTCTTAAAACCAATTTTTGGTTGACATTGGAAAGGTAGGCTACGGAAAGTTTAGATTCACTTCTGGTTTTGGCTAAATCGGTATTTATTTGTGCAATTTGTTTTTTAAGTTCGGCATTCTGCTTTTGCAGCTGTTCTTTGGTCTGCTGTCCCTGGTGCAGTCCGAACATCAAAACACCTATTAAAAAGCTAAATTTTTTAATCATTTAATCTCAATTTTCTTATAACTGGATGGTACAGAATAAGGTGTTTCCATCCTCGAAAAGTCAAATTTCGTATTTTCCATTAAAATCTGACTAGATTTTGAGCCTTTTATAATTATTTTAACATTTTTCGGAAGACGGACGCCTTCGTATTCATTCCAGTCGCTGTAAGAAATATCGAGCTCGTCCGAAGACAGAATATCTTTTAAATTGACATTCAATAAATCATAATTGGTATCGTACTGAAGGGCTATTTTATATTCTCTGTTTTTTTCATCCGTCACAATTTTCTGATTGACGTTAGAAACCATTTTGAATCCTTGTGCATTTTGGGTCAGCGTAAAATGTTTGTCATTTATTTTTACAAAAGTTCTTCCCATTAAGATTTTTTCCAGAGATTTATAATCAATGAAGTTAACATTCAGCAGATTATTAAGATAATCAAAATCAGAATCTATAAAGGTTTTATTGATCTTGTCCTGTCCTTTTATCCCTTCCGGAGTTGCAATACCTCTGGCTGCATTAATGAACAAGGCTCTGAGATTCATCCATACCTTTTTATCATTTTCAATATAGATGGTTGCATCGAGGGTAGGGACATAGCTTCCTGTTTCTACCTTTATTTTACTGTCTATTTTGATCTGCTCGAATTTTGGTGGAATTAATACATGTTCATAGAAAGTAAATTTGTCGCTTACCGGTTCATTTACGTCTTTTGGATCTCCATTATCTTTTGTAGTATTGATGCTGTCCCGTGTATGATCAGTATCGCTTTGAGCAGCATTACGGGTCTTACATGATGATAAGGTAAGAAGGAATAAAAGAAAAGGGATCCAATTTTTCATGTATTTATCTTTAATTAAAAATACGTTGCAATATTAACGCCAAACCACACAAAATGTTTTGTGTGGCTTGATGATGTGTTGTTTAAGTTAAATATTTTTATTCTTATTTAGATAGAAAATCTAAAACAGAATAATCACCTAAAGAAATTTCTCTGGAAACCCCGAAATATTGTGCAGAATTACCGATCATAGAATTGGATAGATTTCCATGGTTGATTCTTGTATTTTCCTGGATCAGGGAATTTTCAATATTTGAATTGACAATGATGGTATTGTTTCCTAATGAAACACCAGGTCCTACTTTTGAATTGGATATTTTTACATTTTCTCCAATAAAGCATGGTTGAATGATCAGGGAGTTTTCAATCACAGCAGAAGCAGGAAAATGTGTCATTTCCTCTCTTTCATATTCAAGAATTTTGCTGTTGGTTTCTACGGTAGCATTTTTGTTACCACAATCCATCCAGTCATTTACTTTTCCAAGGGTAAACTTAGCGCCTTTAGCTCTAAGGTTTTCAAGAGCAGTTGTCAATTGATATTCACCACCATTTTTAATATCATTATCCATGATATAATTGATTTCTTCCATTAGCTTTTCAGCGCTGTTGAAATAATAAATACCAATGATAGCAAGATCAGAAACGTAAGTCTTAGGTTTTTCTACAAAGTCGGTAATAAAGCCGTAGTTATCCAATTTTACTACTCCGAAAGCAGATGGGTCTTCAACACTTTTCACCCAGATTACACCATCAGAATTTTTATCCAGTTGGAAGTCTGCACGGAAAAGAGTATCTGCAAAAGCAATAACGATATCTCCCTGCATAGACTGCTCAGCACACTTGATCGCATGAGCTGTACCAAGAGGATCGTTCTGATAATAAATGCTTCCCTTTGCTCCCAGCTTTTCAGCAATCTGAATAAGGGATCTTTCGATCTCAGGACCAAAATCTCCGATGATAAAAGCTACCTCTTCAATATTTTCTCCTGCAACTTTAGCAATATCTTCTACCAATCTCTGTACAATAGGTTTTCCAGCAATAGGTATAAGAGGTTTTGGAACTGTCAGTGTATGTGGACGTAATCTGGAACCACGTCCAGCCATAGGGACAATAATTTTCATAAATTATATGTATAAAAGATGTTTTATTAGTTGTTTTTAATATTTAGGTTAAAGATAATAATTAAAACCTTTAACGAAGTATGATTTATATCTTTTTAAATAATTGTTTAAATTAACAATAGGTTGGTGTACAAGCAAAATAAAGACCAAAGTTTAATTCTTTCTGATTCTCGATAAAATCAGGTTTTTCTCAGAATAAATCAAAATTCCGGTAAAGATGAAAAAGAGGAGATTACTCGCTAGAATATTATAGTTGAGATATTTTACAATGATGAAACTAAAAACCCCAAGCAGTATCATAAAGAAAGACATTTTCTTCATTCTGTAAGGAATAGGATAATATTTTTGACCTAAAAGGTAAGAAACAATCATCATAATTATATAAGCTCCAAAAGTAGCCCATGCGGAACCCATCATGCTGTGATAGTAATTTAAAGCAAGAAGATTAAGTCCTATATTGATCCCTGCCCCAAGCCATGAAATAACAGTTCCCATACTGGTTCTGTCCGTTACTTTATACCAGGTTGAAAAGTTATAATAGATTCCGAAGCAAAGATTGGCAATGACGATAATCGGAATGATATCTATCGCGATCCAATAGGATTTATTAGGAATAAAAACGGCTTTCAGCCAGGATATATTGGCAATGATCCCTAAAGCAACGGCACATGCAAAAAAGGCAAAGTATTCTGCTACGTTGGCATAAGTCTTTTTAGCATCACCTTTATCCATCTGTTTAAAAAAGAATGGCTCAATACCCATTCTGTATGCGGTAACAAATAATGTCATCAGTACAGCAAGTTTATAGCATCCTCCATAAGCGCCTGCTTCTTCGTCTGAAATATGATTTCTCTGTATGGATTTATCAAAATTTTCATTTACCATAAAAGCAAGGCCTGCCAGCATCAGTGGGAAGGAGTATTTGATCATACGCCCGAACAATGAAGTGACAAACTGAAATCTTACCTTTAATATAATGGGAAGTAATAATAAAAAGCCTAAGGCACTTCCAGCCAGATTACTGAAGAACGGATAATCTACATTTTGATCCAGCCCCATACTTCTTGATATGTTTTCCGGAATCCAGAAGAATAATGCGGCTGTAAAAACAGCTTGAAATATAGCCTGAACAACTCTTACTGCAGAATATTTGATGGGTTTATTGTGGAAACGAAGCCATGCAAAAGGGATCACCAATAAATTGTCAAAAAAGGCAATCATAGCAAACCATCTGATGTATTCAGGGTTATCGTGGTATCCCGCATAATCTGCAATAGGCTGATTGAATAAATAACACAATACCAGGAAAATGGTAGAGGTTGAAAATAAAAACCAAAACGAAGTGTTGAACGTTTTTTTCTCGTTATCCTCTTCTGCTGAAAATCTGAAATAGGCTGTTTCAAAACCAAAAGAAAGGATAATATTAACAAATGAAATCCACGCATAAAGTTGAGTGAAAATCGCAAAACCTTCATTGGGAATCTTATAGATCAAAAGTGGATTAAGGATGAATAGAATGATTCTTGGCGCTATTGCTCCTACTCCGTAGATGATGGTCTGTCCTAATAGTTTCTTGTACAAAGCCGAATTTTTTTGCAAATGTAAAACTTTAAGCATTCGTTTTGCGATTTTGGGGTGAATTAAAACTTAAAATCTTAATTTTACAGCGAAATAAATTGAAATGAAAGTTCTTATAAAAAACGTAAATATCGTTAACGAAGGAAAAGTCTTTGAAAGTGATATCCTGATAGAAAATGATTTGATTGCTAAAATAGCTGCCGGCATTTCTGAAGATGCAGATCAGATTATTGATGGCTCAGGAAAGTATCTTCTTCCCGGAGTAATAGATGATCAGGTGCATTTCCGTGAGCCGGGACTTACTCATAAAGGAGACATTGAAAGCGAATCAAGGTCTGCCATAGCTGGAGGAATAACGAGTTTTATCGATCAGCCAAATACTGTTCCCAATGCAGTAACCCATGAATTATTAGCAGACAAGTATGAGATCGCTTCCCAAAAAGCATATGCCAATTACGGTTTTATGATGGGTGGAACGAATGATAATCTGGAGGAAGTTTTGAAAACAAACCCTAGAAATGTTCCGGGAATCAAGTTGTTTTTAGGTTCGTCTACAGGAAATATGCTTGTGGATAATCCGGAAACGCTGGAAAATATTTTCAGTAATACTAAAATGCTGATTGCTGTGCACTGTGAAGATGAAGCTACCATCAAAGCCAATACACAGAAATATATGGATGAGTATGGGGATGATATTCCTGTAAAATTCCATCATTTGATCAGAAGTGAAGAAGCGTGTTATAAGTCTTCATCCAAAGCCATTGAGCTTGCAAAAAAAACAGGAGCGAGACTTCATGTTTTCCATCTTTCAACAGCAAAGGAAATGGAGCTTTTCCGAAATGATATTCCTTTAAAAGATAAAAAAATTACTGCTGAGGTATGTGTTCACCATCTTACATTTACCAACGAGGATTATGAAACAAGAGGTGGCCTCATCAAATGGAATCCTGCTGTAAAAACCCAGAAAGATAAAGATGCTCTTTGGGAAGCATTACTGGACGACAGAATAGACGTGATTGCTACAGATCACGCTCCGCATACGGCAGAAGAGAAGAATAACGTATACACAAAATGTCCTTCTGGTGCACCTTTGGTACAGCATTCATTGATTGTAATGCTTGAAAACTATAAAAACGGTAAAATATCTCTTGAGAAAATTGTTGAAAAGATGGCTCATAATCCGGCAATCCTTTTCAAAGTTGAAAAAAGAGGTTTTGTGAGAGAAGGGTATAAAGCGGATCTTGTTTTAGTAGATTTAAACCAGGACTGGACGGTTTCCAAAGACAATTTACTGTACAAATGTGGCTGGAGTCCATTAGAAGGGATGAATTTTCACTCTAAAGTTACCCATACTTTTGTCAATGGTCATTTGGTGTATGACAATGGTACAATTGCAGAAGAGAAATTTGGAGAGCGATTGCTTTTTGAACCTAGAGATTAATCAGTAAGTATTATAATTCAATAGGAGCGGGCTTTAGCCCGCTCTTTTTATTTTAGATCTCCCACATTGGCTTCAGCCAAAACCTATTCTTAATTCTCATAGATGTAGGAGATTACGCAGATTTTTAAACCCGCTCATCCGCGCAATCTTCGAGAATATCTTACCTTTTCGCTTTATTCCCCATGTAAAAAGTAAGTTTTCCTCCATTCATAATCTCAGAATGTTTTAATGTAAAGTTTTTAATCTCTTTTCCATTCAAAAGAACTTTCTGAACATACACATTTTCCGGACTTTGGTTGATTGCTTCAATTTCAAAGGTTTTTCCATTTTCCAGATTCAGTACAGCGTGATCAATCGCCGGGCTTCCGATAGAATAGTTCTCTGATCCAGGAGCTACAGGATAAAAACCTAATGAACTTAAAATATACCATGCACTCATTTGCCCGGCGTCATCATTTCCACCCAGGCCATCCGGTGTTGCTTTGTACTGCATTTCCAGAATACTGCGGATCTGTGCCTGTGCTTTCCATGGCTGTCCGGCCCAGTTATAAAAATAGGCAACATGGTGAGCAGGTTCGTTTCCGTGAACATATCCACCGATAATTCCTTCCCTTGTAATATCTTCAGTGTCTGCAAAGAATTCATCAGGTAAATGCATGGTGAACAGTTCGTCCAGTTTGGATGCAAATTTCTTCTTTCCACCCATCATCGTAATCAGTTCATCGGGATTTTGCGGGACAAAGAAACTGTAGTTCCACGAGTTACCTTCAATAAAACCTTGCCCATGAGTACTTAGCACATCAAAATCTTTCTTAAAGCTTCCATCTGCCAGACGTGGACGCATAAACCCGATGGTTTTGTCAAAATTATTTTTCCAGTTTTCAGATCGTTTGATAAACTGATTATAAATTTCTGTTTTGTTTAAATACTTTGCCAGTTGAGCAATCGCCCAGTCGTCATAGGCATATTCTAATGTATTGGAAACTGAAGTTCCGTTCTTTTCAGCAGGAATATATCCAAGATCAATGTATTGTCCGATGCCTTCATAATTTCTTTTATTAGCAGTTTCTATGCAAGCTTTCAATGCTTCTTCAGGATCACCTTTATAATTTCCTTTAATAATGGCATCAGCTACTACACTTACACTGTGGTATCCGCTCATACACCAGTTGTCGTTTGCATAATGTGACCAGATGGGCAGCATTTTCATTGAAAACTGACTATAATGAGCCATCATAGATTTTACCATGTCACCATTCCGTTTAGGCTGGATGATATTAAAGAATGGATGTAGTGTGCGGTAGGTATCCCACAGAGAGAAGGTTGTATAATTGGTAAAGCCATCTGCTTTATGAACATTCTGATCCAGCCCTTTATATTCTCCATTGACGTCCATATAAGTGGTAGGATTAATGAAGGTATGATACATTGCTGTATAGAAGTTGGTTTTTTCCGTATCAGAACCTTTGATGACAATTTTATTTAATTCCTTATTCCAATTGTCCTGGGCTTGAGTTTTAGCCTGATCGAAGGTTATATTTCCGGCTTCTTTTTCGAGGTTTTCCAAAGCATTGATCTGGCTTACAGGAGAAATGGCCAGTTTTACTTCAATCGCTTCATTTTCATTGGTATCAAAATCAAAATACATTTTCAGGTTCTTTCCTGCAATCTCCGGGAAATTCTGATTTTGGTCGAATTTTCTCCAGAATCCTCTGTAAACCTGCTTTTCATCATAGTTTTGCTGACCGTAAGCTTTAAAAGGTTTTGAAAACTTCATGGCGAAATAAACGGTTCTGGTCCTTGCCCAGCCATTGGTCTGCCGATAACCTGTGATGGTATTTCCTTTTTCTACCCGAACGTATGTCCATACATTTTTCCCGTCATAATTATAAATACCAGCCATCAGATCAAGAATAATATGAGCCTGGTCAGATTTCGGGAAAGTATAGCGATGAATTCCTACTCTTGGTGTGGCAGTCAGTTCTGCAAGGATATTGTGATCATCCAGTTTTACTTTATAATATCCGGCTTCTGCTGTTTCGTTCTGGTGTGAAAATCTGCTTCTGTAGCCACTTTCCGGATGGGAAGCTGTTCCCGGATTCAACTGAAGTTTTCCTATGGTAGGCATCACCAGAAAATCTCCCAGATCAGAATGTCCTGTTCCGCTGAAATGGGTAGAACTGAAACCTACAATGGTTTTATCTTCATATCGGTAGCCGGCACAGTATTTATACACCTCGCCATTATACTTTCCGTTGAGTTCATAGGAAATGGTGTCTGTTTCAGGGCTTAACTGTATGGCACCAAAAGGAACGGTGGCTCCCGGATAAGTATGTCCCATCTTTTCACTTCCGATCAGAGGATTGACATATTGTATTAATTTTTCAAATTTTTGGGCATGAAAGTTTGCACTTAAAAATGCTAGAGAAAGAAAAACAATAGACTTGTGATTTTTCATTAATGACAATTTTTCAAAGTTTAAAATTAATTAAAATCATCATTTTCTGTTGTGTTTTTAAAGTAGTTAAGGGCTATTTATTCTTTTTCAGAAAATCGGAAACCTATTCCGTGGAGGTTTTCTATTAAAACATTTTGCTCTTCAGCCAGTACTTTTCTTAATCGGGAAATAAATACATCAAGGCTTCGTCCCATAAAATAATCATCATCTCCCCAGATGGCCTTCAGAATTTCCTGTCTTTTAACCACCAGATTTTTATGGCGGATAAAATATAAGAGGAGATCTGATTCTCTCTGGGTAAGAGTAATGCTGTTCTCTAGCCCTTTAAGGGTATAGTTTTTAGGATCAAAATTATATTTTCCCACCTTATATTGTAAGGGAGTAGTATCTGTTTTCTTAGTACGTTTAAGGAAGACCTCGATTTTCAACATCAGTTCTTCAATACTGAATGGTTTTACCAGATAATCATCAGCTCCAATTTTAAGCCCTTTGATTCTGTCCTCTTTTAATGCTTTTGCAGAGATAAAAATAATCGGAACCTCAGCATTTTTACTGCGGATTCGCTGTGCCACCTCAAATCCGTTCATGCCAGGCATCATAATATCCAGAAGGCAGATATCAAAATCCTGGCTGTTAAATGCTTCCAACGCAGATTCTCCATCAGAATAACAGCTGATATCATAATAACTTTCCAAACTGTCTTCCACCAGAAAAGCTATTGTTTTGTCATCTTCGGCATATAAAATTTTAGATTTCTCCATACTTACACAAGATTAATTTGAAAACGGGAAGAAGAGCGTTGTAGTAATTCCTTTATCTTCATTATTTTCTACAAAAATTTTCCAGTGATGCTGCTGAACTACTTTTTTTACATAAAATAATCCAAGACCAAAACCATTCACTTCTTCACTTCTTTTGGTATGTACCCGATAAAATTTTTCAAAAATATGAGGAATATTTTTAGCGGGAATTCCCATTCCGTTGTCTTTAAACTTTAAATATAATCCTTTTGAATCTTTGTGAGCTGAAATTTTAATGACAGGTTTTATTTCACAATACTTAATGGAGTTATCCAACAGGTTATAAATGATGTTGGTAAAGTGAAATTCATCTGCCATTACCGAAGTACTGTTTTCAATATTGATTTCGATGCTGAGATCTTTATTTTTGTGCTGTATATTATCTGCAATCTCTTGAATAAAAGGTTGTAACAGGATTTTTTGAGGTTTTAATGATAGTCCGGCTGCATCGTTCTTCGCAATATTCAAAATTTTCTCAATGTGGCTATTGAGCTTGTGGCTTTGATTGATGATAATGGATGTATAGGTCTGCAGTTTGGAATTATCCTGTACCAGTTCCTGTTTATTAAGCGCTTCTGATGCTAACAGGATGGAGGATAAAGGTGTTTTAAACTCATGAGTCATATTATTGATAAAATCACGCTGCAGTTCCGAGAACTTTTTCTGCTGAATAATGGTATAGATAGAATACACATATACCAGAAGTATGATAATAAGAGCAAATGTAAGCAGATACCAGAACCGTAATGAACTGATCAGGTAAGTAGTTTTGTCCGGGAAGCGTATGGAAAAGTAATAGATCAGATTTTTATGCTTCGGAAAATTGATCACCTTGCTGCCGGGACTTTCCTGATGAGAGGTCATGTATTTTCCATAGATCATTTTATCGCTGTGGCAATTGTATAATGCATACACATAATCTGTGTTGATCTGGAAGCGGGTAAACTCTGTTTTCAGATAATATTCAAGAACTACGGGGTGAAATTCATTGTTGATATTAACCACATAATAATCATTGGCAATATTCTGTACGGGATTTTCAGTATAGGATGTCTTTCCTCCGGAAAGTTTTTCTGCGACCTCCATTAAAGCAATATTGACTTTCTGGTTAAATTTTTTGTCTTCAAGATTATAAGCCTGCCGGGTCCACATCAGCTGTGCTATTAAAATTCCGATAATAGCAATGAATCCCAGCGTTATAATAATATTGAGTCTTTTTATTTTCATTTCCTGAAACAATATTATCCAAAAATATCTATTTATCTTTTATTATTAACAACTCGTTAACAAATGTTAGATAGCGGTTAACAAGTTGTAATCACAGTCTGCTTTACATTTGCTATATCGAAAGAAAATAATCAGTTTCAAATATTAAAATTTATACTCATGAAAAAACTAAAAATTACAGCTCTTTTGGCAGTGTTGGCATTCTCTCCTTTTTATGCTAATGTACTTACTGCAGACGCTCCATCCATTGTGAAAATGGTAGCAGATGCTATTAAATGGAAATCAGAATCTATCGATGTAGGAAATATTCCTCAGGGAAAACCGAAATTGATCAGATTTGAATTTACGAATACAAGTTCAAAACCAATCATTATCCAGAATGTAGCTCCTTCTTGCGGATGTACCACTGCAGATTATACAAAAACACCTATCCAGCCAGGGAAAAAAGGATTTGTAGAAGCCAGCTATAACGCAGCAGCGGTAGGACCATTTATGAAGACTGTAAACGTTACTACTAGTGACAGCAAAACTCCTAAGACACTTTCTTTCAAAGGAGTGGTAGCTTCTTAATATATTGTTTTAACAAATGAAAAAATAGCCGGGTAATTATTATCAGGCTATTTTCTTTTTAAATAGTTGATCTATATTTAAGAATAATATAAGGAACAATTATTTGTAGCATTATTTATCAACCCATTTTAAAGGATTGCATTTCAATATTTAGTATTTTTAAGAAAAAATATTTTATGAGTCTATATACACAACCTATGCTGCGCGAAGGTGCACTAAAAGATAAAGTAGCGATTGTAACAGGAGGCGGAAGCGGCCTTGGAAAAGCAATGACCAAATACTTTCTTGAACTGGGTGCCAAAGTAGTGATTACTTCCAGAAACCTGGAAAAATTACAGGGAACAGCCAAGGAACTGGAAGAGGAAACAGGAGGGAAAGTGCTTTGTGTAGCTTGTGATGTAAGAAACTGGGATGAGGTGGAAGCCATGAAAGAAGCAACTCTGAAAGAATTCGGAAAGATTGATATTTTATTGAATAATGCTGCGGGAAACTTTATCTCTCCCACAGAAAAACTGACTCACTCTGCGTTTGACTCTATCCTTGATATTGTTTTAAAAGGAACAAAAAACTGTACCCTTTCAGTAGGAAAACACTGGATCGATTCTAAAACTCCGGGAACAGTACTGAATATCGTAACCACTTATGCATGGACAGGTTCTGCCTATGTAGTGCCATCAGCCTGTGCAAAAGCAGGAGTTCTGGCGATGACCAGATCACTGGCTGTAGAATGGGCAAAATATGGAATCCGTTTCAATGCCATTGCACCAGGACCTTTCCCAACCAAAGGAGCTTGGGACAGACTTCTTCCGGGAGATCTGCAGGAGAAATTTGATATGAAGAAAAAAGTTCCGTTGAGAAGAGTGGGGGAACATCAGGAGCTTGCCAACCTTGCGGCTTATCTGGTTTCCGATTATTCAGCGTATATGAATGGGGAAGTGGTAACCATTGATGGTGGAGAATGGCTTCAGGGAGCTGGAGAATTTAATATGCTTGAGGCGATTCCTCGTGAAATGTGGGATGCTTTGGAAGCCATGATTAAAGCAAAAAAGTCAAATTAAATTAAACTTATATTAAAAAAGTTCCCGGATATGTAACAAATCCGGGATTTTTTTTTACCTATACACTAAATAATACTTTTTCAAATGAAATTTAAACTTCCAACCCTTGTTTCGACGCTTGCAGTTGTCCTCTTTTCAGGATCTGCATATGCACAGCAGACTCCGAAATATGATTATGTAGAAGCATTTAAGCCGTTCTTTTATCCGCAGACAGGTACAGCTACCCGTTCTGCAAGCGGACAGCCGGGACATGCTTACTGGCAGAATTCAGCAGATTATCATTTGAACGTCAGCCTGAATGAAGATAAAAAAGAAATTACCGGTACAGCGCAGATTACCTATACCAACAACAGTCCTGATAAATTAGGTTTTCTCTGGCTGCAGCTGGATCAGAATCTGTTTGCAAAAGATTCCAGAGGAAATGGTGTAGTGCCGCTATCCGGGAGCAGAAACGGAGCTCATGGTGAAGAATTTAACGGTGGATATACCATTAAATCAGTTAAACTGGATGGTAAGAAAGATGTAAAATACACCATTACCGATACAAGGATGCAGATTGATCTTCCCAAAGAGCTGAAAGCCAATGGAGGTGTGGCAAAGATAGAAATAGAATATTCTTTTATTTCTCCTGAGTATGGTTCAGACAGAATGGGAGTTCAGGATACTAAAAACGGTAAAATATTTACCATCGCACAGTGGTATCCGAGAATGTGCGTATATGATGATGTCATGGGATGGAATACGCTTCCTTACCTTGGTGCTTCGGAGTTTTATTTAGAATATGGAAATATCACAGCCAATATTACTGTTCCTGCCAGTCATTATGTCGTAGCATCCGGAGAACTTCTGAATGAAAAAGAGGTTTATAGCAAAGAAGAGATCAGCAGATGGAACGAGGCGAGAAACAGTGATAAAACAGTAATGATCCGCCCTGAGTCTGAAATCGGTAAAAATAAAACTTCAGGAACAAAGACCTGGAAATTTAAAATTAATCAGACAAGAGATTTTGCATGGGCATCATCTGCCGGATTTATTTTAGATGCTGCAAAAATAAATTTACCCAGTGGAAAGAAATCTTTGGCTATTTCAGCTTATCCTGCGGAGAGTGCTGGTGATAAAGCGTGGGGAAGATCTACAGAGTATACTAAAGCAGCTATAGAACATTATTCAAAAAAATGGTATGAATATACCTATCCGGCTGCCACCAATGTAGCTGGAAATGAAGGTGGAATGGAATATCCGGGAATTGTTTTCTGCCATATGGATTCCAAAGGAGAAGATCTTTGGGGGGTTACAGACCATGAGTTCGGACACAACTGGTTTCCTATGATCGTTGGATCTAATGAAAGACTTTTTGCATGGATGGATGAAGGGTTCAATACATTCATTAACGGGCTTTCAACGGAAGCTTTCAATAAAGGAGAATATTACCGTAAACCGAATCTAGCAAGATCAGGAACGTATCTGCTAACCGACAGCCTGGAGCCTGTAATGGTAGGTCCGGATAATATGAAAGAAAGAAGTATCGGAGCATTGGCTTACTATAAGCCGGGAACAGGATTGGAAGTTTTAAGAGAAACAATTTTGGGTCCTGAAAAATTTGACAAAGCATTCAGAACCTATATTGACCGTTGGGCATTCAAACATCCGACGCCATGGGATTTCTTCCATACGATGGAAAACGTTTCCGGAGAAGAACTGAACTGGTTCTGGAGAGGATGGTTCTTTAATAAATGGAAAATTGATCAGGCGGTTAAGAACGTACAATATGTAAACGGAAACTTTAAAAACGGCGTTCAGATTACGGTTGAAAATATTGGCCAGCTGCCAATGCCTACAACCGTACAAATCAAATTCAAAGACGGAACAACACAGATGGTAAAAATTCCTGTTGAAGTTTGGAAAAGAAATACTGAATGGACATTCAAGGTAGAATCCAGCAAGGAAATTGATGAGGTGAAACTGGATCCGAATTCTGTTGTTCCGGATGTCAATCTGGAAAATAATAGTAGAAGACCTGCATAGTTCATATAAGATAAAATTGTGCAGTATAAAAGCCTGAACTTACAACAGTAAGTTCAGGCTTTTTATTTTTAGGGTGTTTTTCCGGGATAAGTAGAGGGGTTTCCCTACAATGTTTTGGTAGTCAGTGATATAATTTTGTCCCACAATATTAATCAAAACAAAAAACATGGAAACATTAAAATCGGTGCTTGAAGCAAGCCACGCCAAAAAAACTAAAAATGAGTTAATCGACCTTTTATCGGGAGTAGAAAAAGTACTGACTCCGGCAGTCTATGAAAAAGTGTCAGGAATTGAAACCTCAGAACTGAGTTCATTGACGAATAAAGAATTATTAGCCATCGTAGACGAGTTCAAAAAGAATTATGATGAAAAGTGGGAAAAATCTTTTTCCGGTGCCTCTTCTGAGATCATGAAACTGATTGCCGGTAGAATGTCTGCCGATGAAGAGATCTTCAGAACTTCAGATGCTGCCAATGCAGATTTTGCAGCAGAATTGGGAAGCATCGACTTTGCGACTATTATTGGCGGACCTTTGGATGCTTGTGTAAAAGCGCAGTCCAATGCCTCTATTGCCACCGTTAATTTCATCAACGAAGTCGGGTTCGAGCTTACAGATCCGGCCAATGCTGCCAGTACTAAAAAACTGAGAATGGCAGAATTCAAGTACAAAAAAAATATTCCGAATCCCGATTTTAAAGAAGATGAGCCGGTAAGTGCTAGTAACCCAAAAACGATTCCGAACGACGTGGAAATTTCAGTACCTTTTATTGCATTGCTGAATGTTCCGAGCTTCAGAATTGAGACCTGTGAAGTAGACTTTAATGTTAAACTTAATTCTACATACACAAAAGACGTAAGTGATGAATTCGGGATCAATGCCGGAGTATCCGGTGGATGGGGACCTGTGAAATTCAAAGTGGACGTATCCTATAAGAGAACTTCCAGTACAGGAATCAAAGTGGAAAAAGAATATTCTCTTGGGGTAAAAGTGCGTGCCACCAATGACGAAATGCCTGCAGGGCTTGAAAAAGTGCTTGGACTTCTTTCACAATAAAAGATTTTACGAAAGATGATAAAACTATCAGATTACCTGGATTATCTCAACAACGAGATAATTCAGGCTCGTAAAAAAGCAGACGAAAATGCGGTTCTTATTGCCAAAGAATATGCCCGCCATGAATATCTTAAGTATTTTAAGGTTCCGCGCTATGCTCTGCCTAGTGTAAAGATGGATATTCCGATTAAAATCACTGATATCGATTCGGATTCCAAATATAATTTTAAACTGAATGAAGATCAGTTTGTAACAGAAATAAATGAAAGAATCCGTCTGGTGAATAAGGAGAAGAAATTTAATATTCCTGAAATAAATAAAAGACAGATTCAAACTGAAGAGTTTAAAACCCTGTTCAGTAAACTGGAAAAAAATGATCAGAAATTCGGGCAGCTCCCAGCCAATGAAGTGCTCAAACTGGATCTCAGAAATAAAATGCAGCTTCTTAATTCCGGAATATTTAGACCTCAGGAAGGAACAGAAGAAGAAACTGATGAACTGAAAGAAATTTTTTCAAAAGTTCTGCTGAATAAATATACGCTGGTGAATGCAAAGTTGAACAGCATTTATATTGATCCCAATACAAGCGCAGCAGAAGATAAAGATAAACTATTCATCAATCTTCATGTGGAAATGGAGGAGGAAGGAATCAGGATTGTGTCTTACAAAGATAAAGACGGCAACGAAATAGAACAGATAACTTTTGAGTAATGCAGGAACTTATTCACTTTACGGTACAGAAAATCAAAGAACTGCTGGAACAGTTCAATGAAGTTCAGGCTTTATACCTGTCAAAATCATTTGACTTTGATGCCCGGTTCGATGCGTTTCTCAACGAGGTTCTGGAGTATTTCCGTACCAAAGGAAACACCAGTCATGAATCTGAAGTGCTGAAGGTAATGAATATGATTTCTACCGTTAAAAGAGGCTTTAATCCTATTAAAATGGAAAAAATAATAACGGGAAGAAGAGAAATGCTTGCAGGATTCTCATTTAACGGAATGGAAAGTATTTATGATATTCTGATGGAAATATATGCCAGGGAAAACAAAAAACTTGAGGATGCGGAAGAACTTATTTCAGGAATCATTGTCTCATTATATCAAAATGGCATTCTGGATGATGAAAAGCTGAAAGATATGAATTCCGTTCCTAAAATTGAACGTTTCTGGACTTCACTGGCTGAACAGAATACAGCGATATCCGGGATTAATAAGAAACTTAGACTGACCATTATTCCGGAGGATATTTTTCTTATTCTCGAAAAGATATTTCTGAAATTAATTTAAAAAAGATCATTATGGAAACCGGAAGATATATTGTTCTGTTGCAGAACCAGCAGAAAAATGCACTTAAAAAAATTGAAAAAGAGCTGGAAGTGAGTATCACCTCTTCAGAATTGCTGTCTAAAGAAAACCGTTCTTTTGAAATCATTAATAAGGACAATGGCGTACTTTACAAAAATCTTGGGGTTTTGGTGGTGGAAAATATGGATGAAGATCAATTGAAAAATGCTGTGAAAGATGAATCCAATTCTATTGTATACTACGAAAAAGAAAGAGAGTTTTTTCCTGCAGATGAATTGCAATTGATTAATGAGCTTAAAAAGCAGTCGGCCGGGCTTGCAGAAAAAATTTCAGAACTTGAAAAATATATCACGAATAAACCTTTGCCTCAAAAATCATTCATTGAAATGGAATGGGGATTAAAAGCAATCGGACTGGAAAATGCAAATTATACAGGAAAAGGAATTGATGTCTGTATTCTTGATACCGGCCTTGAAACGTCCCATCCCGATTTTTCCGCTGAAGAAATTGAAGGAAAATCTTTCATAGATGGTGAAGACTGGAACAGAGATCCGAATGGTCACGGTACACACTGCGCAGGAGTAGCTACAGGAAATACAAGAAGTGATACCGGAAGACGTTACGGAATAGCTAAGGATTGCAACCTGAAAATAGCAAAAGTACTCGCAGATAATGGAAGAGGAACTACCAGCAGTGTCATTGATGCGATAGACTGGGCCATTTCGAAGAAATTCAGAATATTGTCTCTTTCACTAGCTTCTCCTGTGAAGTTTGATGATCAGCCGTCTGTTCTTTTTGAAACCATTGGAGAAAGAGCACTGGAAAATAACTGCCTTATTATCGCAGCGGCTGGAAATGACAGCAACAGACCGCAGATTCCACAACCTGTTTCAATGCCGGCCAATTCAAAATCAATTATGGCCGTAGGAGCTATTGACGCTCAGATGAAGATTGCAAGATTTTCAAATGCAGGCCTCAACCCGTCTACAGGAGGAAGTATCAATGTCTGTGCTCCCGGAGTCGATATTATCAGTTCGTATCCTAAAAATGCAAAAAATAAAAGTAATTTGTACTACAGCATGAGCGGTACAAGTATGGCTGCACCACATGTTTCCGGACTTGCCGCTTTGTATATGGAACAGTTTCCTAACAAATCAGCAAAAGAGATCTGGGAACTGATTGAAAACAAAGCAAGACCTATTGAAGGTATAAAATACAGAGATATTGGAAACGGTTTAATACAGATATACTTATGATCACTTATCTCGCAGTTTTAAAGAAAGAAATAAATTTAAAAAAGCTTGAAGTTTTCCTCAAAAATAAAGGCATAAAACTGGCTGCTCACTACAAAACCATTGGTGTTGTAAAGCTAGAAAGTAACATTTCCATTTTGGAGTCTGAATTTCAGGAGTATTTTATATCTATAGAAGAAGAAAAAGATAATTTAACAATATAATCACATCAATAAGGCTTTTCTGTCACAGAGAAGTTTTATTTTTGTCTCTTAATGATAAAATAACATATGAATTTCAGATTTTCAATGGTGTTTCTGATGTTTTTTGCATTGGGATTTTCACAGGACCTTACCGTAATGAGTTTTAATATCAGACTGAATGTAGAGTCGGATAAAGACAATGCCTGGCCAAAAAGAAAGCAGGATGTTGCCGATTTACTGACGTATTATCATCCTGATTATTTCGGAGTACAGGAAGCGCTTCCGGAGCAGATGAAAGATATTAAAGCAAGTTTAAAGAACTATGATTATATCGGAGTAGGAAGAGATGACGGCAAAGAGAAAGGAGAGTTTTCTGCCATCTTTTATGACACAAACAAACTGGAAATTGTAAAATCCGGGACTTTCTGGTTATCTGAAACTCCGGAAAAACCGTCAAAAGGCTGGGATGCGGCACTGAACAGGATCTGTACTTACGCCATATTTAAAGATAAAAAATCGAAAAAAGAATTCCTGGCCATGAATCTTCATTTTGATCATGTAGGAAATGTGGCAAGAGTAAAATCTTCGGAACTGATTCTGAAAAAGATCAAAGAACTGAATCCAAAAAATCTTCCGGTAACGCTGAGCGGAGATTTTAACCTTACAGATGATTCAGAACCGATTAAAATTCTTTCCCAGAATATGAAAGATACTTTCTATCATTCAGAGACGAAGCATTACGGCCCGGTAGGAACTTTCACAGGCTTCAATGTGAATGAAGTTCCAAAAGACAGAATAGATTATATTTTTACACAAGGCTTTAAAATAAGATCTCACCGACACATCAATGACAGAAGAGAAAATCTTTTGTATCCTTCAGACCATTTTCCGGTGATTGTGAATCTTTCTCTATAAAAATCAATTGGTTGGAAAATCAATTTCAAATCCAATTCCTCTCAGGGATTGGATTTTTATTTGGGGATCATGGATGAAATATTTACGAAGTCTGCTGATAAACACATCCAGGCTTCTTCCGGTAAAATAATCATTGGTTTCCCAGAGATTATCCAGGATATTATCTCTGGTGATGATCGTCCGGTTATGCTTCAGAAGATATAATAAAAGTTCCTGTTCCCGTATAGTCAGCCGATTATTTCCGTTAGGATGTGACAACAGAAGTTTGGTGGTGTCCAGTGAAAACTCTCCGATTTTTATCTGACTTTCTATCACGGCGGGAAGTGTTCTTTTCAGAATATTTTTAATTCGTAAAACAAGTTCTTCAGGGTCGCAAGGCTTGGAAATATAATCGTCGGCACCTATTTTCAATCCGGTCAATCGGTCTATTTTTTGATTTTTAGCCGTTAAAAATAATAAAGGGAAATTACTTCTTTCCTTAATGATCATTTTCGCCAGTGAGAAGCCATCGATATTGGGCATCATCACATCCAGAATTCCTATCTGAAAGGGAAAATCAGACTGAACGAATGGTACGATATCTTCCGGATTCTGAAACCAGCTGACTTCAAAATCTTCCAATTCAAGATACTGCTTAAGAATCATTCCGAAATCCGGATCATCTTCTGCCAGAAGGATTTTAGTTTTCATAAGGAATTAATATTTTAAAAGTACTGCCTGTATGAAGATGGCTGGAAACTTCTATTTTTCCACCATAGTTTGTAATGATTTTTTTTACGAAATAGAGGCCCAGACCAAGACCTTTGCTATTGTGAATATTGTTATTCTGTATTCTGTAAAATTTTTCGAAAATATTATTCAGCTCTTTTGTTTCCATGCCCTGACCGTTGTCGGAAACTTCAAATTCTAATTGTTGAGAACCGTTTCGCACATGTATTGTAATAACCGATGCTCCATATTTTACACTGTTTTCACAAAGGTTTTTAATGACCGTTTCCATTAAGTTTTTATCAAAAGGAAGTTCTTGTGAAACTGTATTTTCAAGCTTAAAATCTGTAGTTGGATAGGTAACGGAAAGATCCTGAATAAAAAAGTTCCAGTCTTCAGGTTGTATGGCGGTCATATCATCAGGAATTTCATCTTTATGAAGCTGAAACATCAGGCTTTCAAGACGTGAAATCTGTCTGTCAATAAGAGGAAGCGTTTCAGGATTCCATTCTTTTTTTAATGCTTTCGAAGCTATTTTTAAAGTAGCGATAGGCGTTTTAAACTCATGTGAAATGTTATCCACAATGTTGTGGAGAACTTCCACCTGCTTCTGCTGCTGAATAAGATTTCTTATCGTGAAAATATAAAGCAGAAGAACTCCTGAAAGAAGAATAATGCAACAAATAATCAATAAGGTAAGCTCTTTGAAAACAATGCTTTTTATATTTCTGATTTCAAAATCGGTCTGGGTTTTTACAAGAAAAGTATTCTTTTTTTCAACTTGCCCTGTTTCCGTATCATCTCTTTTGGTGGTTGAGGTTTCCCAGCTTCCGTTACTGGCAATGCGTGGATTTTTTAGTTTATCCTGCGTTTCAAAAATAACAATAGGTTCGGTAATCACTTTTGAGCTGTCCGGTAGATGAACAATGGAAAGATACCGTATTCTTGCAGAGATTTCGTAACCGTCTTTTTGGTAGCGGCTGTCGATATAATGAATCAGCCTTTCTCTGGCAGATTTTCTGTTTTCTATGAAATAGCGGAGAAAATCTTTTTTGTTGATCTCCTTATTATGATACTGTATAATGATTTCCTGAAGAGAATCATCATTTCTTTCTTTAGCCTCCTGAATGTCCTCAAGATTATCTGTGTAATTGGTAAGCCCATCATTCACAGATCTGTAGATGTCCCTCTCTTTTACCTGATAGGTTTTATACATAAAATAAACCTGAATTCCCAGTAAAAGCAGGAATAGAGCGGCAAAAACCGGGATGAGAATTTTACTCTTGGCTATCATTAAAACAAAGATAAAACTTTAGTCATTTTCAGGAAATGATTATTTTATTATTAACCTTCCATTAACCATAGTTTTGAATCTTCCAAAATAAAGATTTATCCTTCTGTCTGAATCTGGATGTTTTGAAACCAGAAAAGACATTAACCCATCATTAACCTTCTGTTAACCGTATTTTTTCCAGTCAATATGGAATTTTGTCCCCATAGAACAGAACAGCAGTTTTTGTTGGAAAGGATAAAAAAATAACCATGTATAAAATTCTTTTTCTTTTGTGTTTTCCCATTTTGATTCTTGCCCAGAAACAAAAAGCTGGAGGAACAGTGGTGAATACTGAAAACGAAAAGCTCTCATCTGTAAAAGTGAAAGTGTATAATACTCAGGATAAATTAATTAAAGAATTAGAAACGGATGACAATGGGAAATTTGTACTGGAGGATATTGCAGAGGAATATATAAAGCTGGTCATTAAAAATCAGGGATATTCTTTATTTGAGAAAAAAGTGGATTTAACAGAGTCTGAACCTCTGAACATTGTTCTTAAAAAAGAATCTCAGGAAATAGAAGGAGTAGTCATGACGAAACGTAAACCTTTGGTGAAAAGAAAGGTAGACCGTCTTGAATTTAATGTGGAAAACAGTAATATTTCCTCACTCAATGCCTGGGAAATTCTAAAAAATACACCCAGTGTTACCATTAACAACAGTGTATTGAGTGTAAAGGGAAGTACCGGAATTCTGGTGACGATTAATGATAAAAAAGTAATGCTGACAGGGGATGAGCTTAAAAATCTTCTGGAAAATACACAGGGAGATGAAGTGAAATCTGTAGAAGTGATTGCCAATCCGCCTGCCAAATATGAAGCTTCAGGAAGCGCAGTACTGAATATCGTTCTGAAAAAGAATAAAATTGAAGGCTACCGTGGTATTCTTTCATCCAAATATGTGCAGACACAATATGCGAAGGGTGTATTTGGTCTCTCTCAATATTATAAAAAAGATAAACTTTCCTTAATGGGAAGCTATTATAAAGGGCTGGGAACGTACTACCGGGAAGGAACAGATTATGTAAACTATCCGGAAAGCCAAACCCGATGGGTAAGTACGATGAACAGGAAGGATAAAAACAATAACCAGAATACCCTGAATTTTAATGCGGAATATGAACTGGACAGTTTAACCAATCTAAGCCTCAACTACTCAGGGTATTTTTCTCCAAAGTCCTTCGGAACTTATAATGTTCCTACATTGATCTATAACCAGCAGGATATAGTGGAATCTGATTATACAACAATCAATGATCATCGTTCCCGTTCCATCAATAACTCGGTAAGTTTTCAGATAGATCGCAAGCTGAATAAGAAAAGCAGTCTTTCATGGATCAATTATTTTACCGGAAATAATGTGGATAAATACCAAAATGTAATTACATACTTAAACTTTGCAGGACAGCCACCGAAAGAAGATAATTTCCTCACTGAGAATAAAGCGGATGTTCAGCTGTATTCTACCCAATTCGATTATCAGTGGAAAGATGATAGGCTTGAACTTGAATCCGGTACAAAATATAGTTTTGTAAAGACAAGCAGTCAGCTTGATTTCTCAGATAATGAGAACGGAGCATTACAATACAGGCCGGAAAAAAGCAGTGTTTTTGATTATAAAGAACACAATTTTGCCCTATATTCTTCGTTAGCCTACAATGTCGGGAAATGGAGCTTCAAAGGTGGACTTCGTGCGGAAATGACAAATCTTGAAGGGGTGGTTTCAGAACCTCATGAATTGAATAAAAGTAACTATTGGAAATTCTTTCCCACTTTTTATGCACAATATACCACAGAAAACAAACAGGAATTTGGGTTCTCCTATGGGAAAAGAATCAGCAGACCTTCCTATTCATGGTTGAATCCTGCAAAATCTTATTATAATCTTTTTTCCTATTATCAGGGAGATCCAAAATTAAAAGCTACAATTATTCATAATCTCAATCTTACTTATTCCTGGAAAGACTGGAATCTGGATTTGTATTACAGAAAAGAAATATATCCTTCCATGGAAATCTCCTATCAGGAACCAAGTACCAACAGTTTGATTTATTATTTTACCAATATTGAGAAAGGAGAAGCTTTTGGAGTAAGCTTGTACAAAAATTTCCAGGTGAAATCCTGGTGGAATATTATCCTTTCTGAAAATCTTGAGCATAATGAAAATTATTTCAAAGGAATTGATGGAATGTTATATAAAAATAAAGTCTGGAACTGGGTATCCAATATCTCAACAAGCTTTACGCTGGATAAAAGCAGCGACTGGAAAATGGAAATGGGACACCGTTACTATTCTCCAGGCATACAGGGAACTTTCAGAATATCTTCTTTGTGGTCAGCCTATTTTGTAATGAATAGAAAATTCTTTAGTAAAAAACTGGAAGCCAGCCTTATTTTTAGCGATATTTTCAGATCTACAGAGCAGAGAGTCAGTACAAAATATGCAAATCAGGATAATTATTTTCTTGATTATACCGATACTCAGGGAGTAACATTTTCATTGAAATTCAACTTTGGAAATCAATCGGTTAAAAATGCAAAAACAATTAAGAAGACCGCTGAACAGGATCGATTGTAGAATATTTTAATGTAAAAGTTTATTACAGTGAAATATTATGGCGAAAGAATAATCGTCTGATGGTACATTTTCGCTATTTTTGATGCTTATCTTTAAAAAGATTGCTATGAAGAAAATTTTTTCCGGAATGCTGATTGCAGTTTGTTTACTGCAATTGTCAGCTCAGGAATTGTATATGCCGAGGAATATCAAAAAAGCGTACGAGAGAGGAACACGTGATATCTCCGGAGCGCCAGGAAAAAACTACTGGCAGAATAAAGGAGTTTATAATGTAGAGGTGAAAGTAGATGCTGCTACAAAAATAGTTTCCGGAAAAGAAACTATTGTTTATACCAACAACAGCCCGGATAATCTGAATGAACTGGCTATACGATTTGTGAATAACCTTCACAAACCACAGTCGCCAAGATCAGGATTTGTATCCAAAGATTTCCTTTCATCCGGACTGAAAATTAAATCCTTTACTGTAAACAACATAAAATATGAGATCAACAGTGATGACTGGAGTACTGTTGAAAAAGTACAATTAAAATCTGCTTTAAAATCTAAATCAAAAGCTGAGGTTAAAATAGAGTGGGAATATCCATTGTCAGTTCAGAGTGGAAGAGAAGGGCAGATTGATCCTGAAACATTCTATGTGGCATACTCTTTTCCAAGAATTTCCGTGTATGATGATTACAATGGATGGGATATGCTTCAGCACTCAGACAGACAGGAATTTTACAATGATTTCAATGATTACAGTTTTGCCATCACTGCACCAAAAAATTATGTAGTTTGGGCAACCGGAGATTTTCTGAATCCGGAAGCTGTTCTTCAGCCGGAATATTTAAAAAGGTATAAAGCTTCCCTGAAAAGTGATAAGCTGATGCATATTGCCACAGAGCAGGAAATGAAGTCCGGAAAAGTAACCAAGCAGAACAAGTGGAATATCTGGAAATTTAAAGCAAATCATATTACAGATTTCTGTTTTGCGATGAGTAACCATTATGTGTGGGATGCTGCCAGTGTTGAGTTAAAAACAAAAAGAGCCAGCGTTCAGGCAGGATATAAAAACGGAGCGAAAGATTTTGAACATTATGTAGACTGGATGCGCTATAATCTGGATTGGTTTTCAAAAAACTGGCCGGGTGTAGAATATCCTTACAATGTAATGACGGCTATTCAGGGATATGCAGATATGGAATATCCTATGATGATTAATGATACCAGTATTCCTGATGATCTTAATGATGCCAGGTTGACGGCAGATCATGAAATTGCCCATACTTATTTCCCTTTCTATATGGGAATCAATGAAACAAGATATGCATTTATGGATGAAGGCTGGGCAACCACGCTGGAATATCTTATAGGAATTGATGAAAAAGGTGAGGCTGCAGCTAAAGAATTTTATAAAAACTTCCGTGTTAAAAAATGGATCAATGATCCTTCTGCTGAGCAGGATCAACCAGTGATCACGATGAGTACGCAGGTAAGTGGCGCCGGATACGGAAACAACTCTTATGTAAAATCATCATTGTCTTATCTGGCTTTGAAAGATTATTTGGGAGATGAACTCTTCAAAAAAGCATTGCACCATTATATGGACAACTGGAAGGGAAAACATCCTGTTCCATGGGATTATTTTAATTCTATGAATACAGGATCAGGAAAAAATCTGAACTGGTTCTTCCAGAATTGGTTTTATACCAATAATTATATTGACTTAAAAGTAACAGGAGCATCACAGATGAATGACATGCTTACCATAAACGTTGCAAATGTAGGAGGTTTTGCCATTCCGTTTGATGCTATATTGTCTTATGATGATGGAACTACGGAGAAAATTCATTTTTCTCCTTCAGTTTGGGAAAAAGATCAGAAACTGACTGATCTGGTGATTCCTATTAAAAAGAAAGTAAAATCTGTACAGCTGGATGGAGATATCTTTATGGATTATACTCCGGATGATAATCGTAAAAAGTTATAAAAAAAGCCTTCAGAATACGAAGGCTTTTTTTGTTTTTAGAAATAGGCAGTTAATCTTAAGCCTAATGTAATATAACTGATTTTTTCTTTAGCAATCAGGTTGTTCAGTTCCTGATCCAGTTCTTCACTTTCCTTGATCTCATCGCTGAAGGAATATTGAATTGTGGAGTTGATCTTATTATAATCTGTATAGAAAGTAAGGCCTAGTCCCGGATTGAACTTGTAGGTCATGGAAGCTCCTGTATTCCAGCGGAAAGCCGGTCTGGGTTTGTATCTGGCGATCTGAAGTTCGTTGTTGGGAGCATCAATATCGTTTCCTTTTAAAAATACTTTTCCACTTGCTGTTGCAGCATATCCTCCGGTTACCTTTAAAGTAAGCTGCCATTTTTTTGATAGTTCATGAGAAAAATAAGGTCCGATGCCTGCAGAAAGAAATCCCATAGATTGTGTTTTGATTTCGTGATTGCCAAAATCCTGTTCGTCATCAAATGTTATTCTTTGGGATTTAATAGGGAAGCTGCTGAAGGATACATCGGCACCCACACCCCATTTTTTTGAAAAGAAGTAAGCACCTTCCAGTCCTCCCTCGAAACCAATTTGTTTTTTATCATCCAGTTCAGATTCCTTCAGGAAATTGGTGGTTCCTAAAGCAGTTCCCATTTTCAGTGCAAGAAAAGACGGGTAATCATTTCCCTGTATTCTTGATAAGATGCTTAAATTATCTCCTTTGTTCTTATAAATTTTATCAATAAAGAAATATCCCAGTTCTGTTGATATAATCCCGATACCCGCACCAGCCAGAATATCCGGAACCCAGTGTCTGTTATTTAAATTTCGTCCAAGTCCTGTAAGAGTTGCAGAACCATAGCCCGCAATACTGTAGGCTGGATTTACCAAACCATATTCTTTATGCAGAAAACTGGCATTGGTAAAAGCCATTGCCGCATGTCCTGATGGAAAAGAGTTGTTTTTGGATCCATCCGGACGTTCTACTTTTGTTGTGTATTTAATGGAATTAACTAAAATGGCCATGATGGCTAAACTTGTACCATAAGATAAAGTTGCTCTTCCTATATTGTTACGCCCCTTTATACCTGCTAGTTTCAACCCGTAAACAGCTACAGCAGGAGCATATTGCAGATAATCATCATATTTCACTTTGAAGTTGGGAAGATAGCGGTTTCTTACTTCACGTATATTTTCTTTTTCTCCCCATGTTGCAGCAGCAGCAGTAAAAAGAATAGCTGGAGCTACAGATTTTTTTACCCATTCTTTTTGAAAAAAAGGAGTTTTCTCCTGAATAGAATATCCTGAATTGATAATTGCCAGATCTTCTTTGAGATTTCTGGATGGGATGGTATCCAGCAGTGTTTTAATTTTGATCGTATCCTGAGCTTTAATAAAGTATAAATGCAATAGTATTCCTGATGCTAATGCTATTTTTTTCATCTTAGTGGTGTTGAAATTTAAATCGCATAAAAATATAAAAAAAATCTATCCCAAAAATTGAGATAGACTATTTTAATATTTTTATAATTTTCTAATCGAGGTTGTTGGTTATCTTAATCCAGCTCTTGGCCCTGATGCGGATACTACAGCCTGCATTCTTGTTTTTTGATTCGCAGAGAACATATACATAGATTTGTCATCCACATAATCCATATAGTTCATGAACATCTGAGAACGGCTTACCCCTCCGCAAACTCTGTTTAGAGGATAGGTCGGATTTCCATAGTTAGGACCAGGAGAGGTAGGAGTGTCATTAGAGTAATCTGTCTGACAACCCGCATCGGATGATCCCCAAAGGTGAGGAAGATTTAGATAGTGTCCTACTTCATGCGTTACTGTTCTTCCTAAATTGAATGGCGCAGATGCACCTGTTTTTCCGATATACTGATATCCAATTACAAGACCATCATACCATTGCCCGGCATTTTCAGGATAATAAGCGTAGCCTAGAGTTCCAGGTTGGTTGTTTTCGTCAAGAATTGAATTAACAACCCAAATATTCATGTTTTTATTTACATCAGTAGCATCAATACCTCCAGTGCTGGCTTTTTTCATTTGTTCCAGATCAGATCTCCAACCTGTCTTCGTGCTCTGCTTACGGTTGGTAGCTACTAATTTGAAACGGATTTTTACATCACCTGCTGCTGAAGGTTGGAATGCAGAAGGGATTTTCGTGATATCAGAATTAGTAGCACCATAATCGGCATTAAGGACTGCAATTTGTTCTGCAATTCTTGCATCGGAAACATTTTGAGCAGAAGTGTTGTAAATTACGTTAAAAACAACAGGGATCTCAACAGTTCCGTCTGCAAGAACTTTTCCCACTTTAAGATTTTCTGCAAATTTTTCAGTACTGAATTCAATATCAGCCATTTTTTGTTTTAATGCAGGGTTTTTCAGAAGCATTGCCTGTCTGATTTCTTCTGATGGACAACCTCTTTTAAGAGCACTCGGAACAATGTTTTCCTGATCCGGAGAAGTCTCATTTTGGTTGGTTAAGCTGTCGTTGTTGCATGCCGACATAAGGCCCAGAATCAGGGCTCCAAATAAGAATTTTTTCATATCGTTATAATATAATTTGGTTGAGGGCGTGAAATTATATCATTTGAAATTAATATGCAAATTATTTTCATAAATATTTAACAAATAAACAATATTTGATTGATTTATTTGAATTAAAATCAATTGAATTATTAATGTATTGAATTTTAGTTAAAATCTATTATTTATTTTATATTTCACATTCAAGTGTATTTTAATGGTAAATAATTTTATCGTTTTTATGTTTTTTGTAGAATGTTTTTTATAATAAATCCGACTGATACAGGTTTTAAAAACAAGAAACCATTGATTTTAGTATTTTTCATTTGAGGACGGATAGAAAAAAAATCTGTCTCAAACTTGAGACAGATTTTAAATATGCAAAAAGATTTTATTTTTAATACACTCTTAAGCCGGATCTTGCTCCAGAAGAAGCTACTACAGATTGCATTCTTGTTTTTTGTCCTGCAGAGAACATAAACATAGCTGCGTCATCCACATAATCCATGTAGTTCATAAACATTACAGATCTTTGTACACCGCTACAGGTATTGTATAGCGGGTAAGAAGGTTTTCCATAATTAGCAGTAGTTTGTGTAGGTGTATCACTTACCTGGTCGTTTCCACAATTGGCATCACCCCAGATATGTCTTAAGTTCAGATAGTGACCTACTTCATGTGTTGCAGTTCTTCCCAGGTTGAAAGGAGAAGAAGCTCCGGTTTTTCCAAAATATGGAGCGGCTATTACAACACCATCATTCCATAAACCTGCAGATTCAGGGAAAGTGGCATATCCGAGAATAGTGCGTCCCTGGCTGGTCATTTTGCCCACAACCCATAAGTTTAAATAATTGGTAGGGTTAGTAGCATCAATGCCTCCTTTAGAGGCTTTTTTCATATCATCATTAGTTGCCCAGCTTGTTTTTGAAGTGGATTTTCTAACGGTGTTTACCAGTCTGAATTTTACTTTTGTATCACCAGAACTTACGGGTTGGAATTCGGTTGGAATTTTATTAATATCACTGTTCGTACCCGCATAGTCTGCGTTCAGTACTGCAATTTGCTCTGCAATTCTTGCATCAGAAACGTTTTCAGCTGTAGTTTTGTAGATAACATTTACGACAACAGGGATTTCTACAGTACCATCAGCAAGAACTTTTCCGAATTTCACATCATTGGCGAATTTTTCTGTATTGCTTTCTAATGCCGCAAATCTTTGTTGAAGTTCAGGGCTTTTTTTCAATGCTTCCTGTCTGATCTCCTCAGAAGCACAGCCTCTTTGAGCTAAACCTGCAAGAGTTGCAGCTTCGTCGGTTTTGTTTTCATTTTGATTGGTAATACTGTCATTGTTACATGCAGCCATTACAGTGAGCATAAAAGCTCCAAATAATAGTTTTTTCATATCAAAATCATTTAGGTTGAGAATGTGAAATTATATTATTTAAAATTAATATGCAAATGATTTTCTTTTTTATTTGTGATTTTGTTAAATATTATTGAATGTTATTGGTTTTAATTTAATGTTTTTTAAAATGTGTTAAATTTTAATTAATTTGAAATAGTGTACTAATGTGATCTTGGTTTTAATTATTTTATACGAATACTTTACGTTTAAATTTGCTTTTGAAAGAATTTTTTTATGGTAGAGTCTAATTTGCGAAACCATTTTTAATGGCAAAAACGGCAAGCCCTACACGGGTTTTAAGATCCAGCTTTTCACATAGCTGATCACGATAACTTTCTACTGTTCTTGGGCTGCAGCACATTCTATCTGCAATTTCTTTGTAACTGAGTTCAGTGACTGTATATTTCAGGAATTCTTTTTCTCTGTCCGAAATTCTTATTGCGATCTCAGATTCTGTCTCCTTGTTAAGATTGGAGAATATGATCTTTGAAGCCCAGTCCGGATAAAAAAAGCCATCACTATTGAGACGGGTAAGTGCAGTTTCAAGATCTCTTGGATGGGTGTTTTTTAGCAGATAACCTTTGGCACCGCTCCTAATCATCTTAATCACACTATTGTCATCTCCCTGCATACTGAGAGCCATGATTTTAATATCAGGATGATTTTTGCTAAGCCAGGCTGCGGTTTCAAAACCGTCCATAATAGGCATGCTGATATCCAAAAGAATAATATCAGGAATGGTATTGCCCTCTTCGAATTTCTGGATAAGATCTTTCCCGTTTTCACTTACATAGATTACTTCAAATTCACTGAAGTTACCAATAATTCCTTCCAGAGCTTTTGCAATAAGTATATGGTCGTCAACAATGACAATAGATTTTTTCATGACTGTTTTTTTAAAATAATATTGATTTGTGTTCCTGCATTTTCCTGGCTTTCCATACAGAAACTTGCTCCTATGATTTCAGCTCTGTTTTTCATATTCGTGAGTCCTATTCCGTTGGACTTGATCTGTGAGGTGTCAAACCCGATTCCATCATCACGAATGTCAAGCTCCCAAAGAGTATCTTCTGAAGTATTCAGGTTTATAAAAATATTTTTACAATGGGAATGTTTTATACTGTTTTGAATAAATTCCTGAGTAATCCTTAGTAAAACATTTTTATGAACAAAGCCCAGATCCAGTTGTTTGAAATTGTGTTCAAAACTCACATGACATTTTTTGAAGGAATTGGTGTTATCCACTTCTTCCTGTATCAAAGTTACAATTTCCTTCTGGTTGATATTATCATCTGTCAATGTTTTTGACAAGCTTCTAAGATCCTGCAGAGATTGATTAATAATCTGTGAAACCTGATCAATTCTTTCACTTGCTTCAGAAACTTTGTTTTCATAAAGCATCTGTTGTACATACAGACTTACGAGGGTAAGTTTCTGGCCGATATTGTCATGCAGTTCCCGACCAATCTGCTGCATGGTGGCTTGTTGTATTTCCAGTTGGGTAGACAGAAGTTCTCTCTGATGAAGTTCATTTTTTCTTTCAATTTCATTTAAGTACTCTTTTTTCCGTTGTCTGTAATTCCGGATATAGATAAATACGGCTATTACAAACATCAAAAAAAAGATGTTGAATGAAATAAGAGTTATTAAGAGTTCTGTTTTCCCCATATGAATGAACTTGCAAATAAAATATACATAACAGCACCTGAAACCTGGAAATATATAAAATAAATATCCCAGATATCAATATATTTCCAAAGAAGAGAGTTAAATGTCATAAATGGTAGGTTAGCGATGTAAAAAAGCGTTACCCCCAGATTGATATAAAACATTTTGTTTTTACTGAAATTAAGAATCTCAGATGAATTAACCTGTTTATAATACTCCATAATGACAAGAGCCATTAAGAGCAGACATCCTATATTGTAATTGAAAGAAAAGATTACTTTCTTTTCCGGAAAAAAAAGTGCTCTGAGGATATATGTTAAAAGATATGTTCCTGTTAAGATATAGAATAGTTTTGTTCTCTTCAGAGATTCTTTTGCATACAGCCAATAAAAGAATATAAACTGCAATGGAATCACAAAATAGTTATGAAAATTTATTCTGTCTATTTTAAGCGGCTTTTCTCCCCATTTTACAGCTGATTCACATAAAAAAATAACAATCAGATAAATGGCCAGATATTTCCAATGCAGTTTTTTTACACGATTGTAATAAACAAGGGAGGTGATGGCAGCAAATGCTTCTCCCCAATACATAAATGAAGAAAAAAATTTTTGAATCTCAGTCATACTGTGTTTAAAGATATGAATGATAATTAATAAGATATACCCAACGGAGGTGATGGTGGAATAAGTGTTCCGCTATTTTCTCCCAGACCTTTATCATCATCATCATCTTCTCCTCCTCCTATAGCTTTGACAGAACGGGCATTTAATGCCATTGATTTCCCTTCAGAGCTTTGGAAAGGATTGAAATCATAATCAATGAGTTCGCCTGCTTCGTCCGCTTTTTTCAATGTTGGGATCATTACCAGTGTGTGTTTTTCTGCATATTCTTCAGGAACAGGGTGGGAGTCCATAATAGACCAGTTTTCCTGTTTTGGATAAGAAGCGTAATAAAATCTTATTCCCAAATCTCCCTCAGAGGTAGCTGGATCCACTTTTGCAGCTTCTTCTTCAATTTTTGCAATAAAATTTTTTAATTTGGGAAGGTCAAACCAAATAGAATGAGCATCTTGTATTCCTAAAGTGTTATTAATAGCACTTAAATGATTTTGACGATAATTGTCGATCAGAGTCTGGATAAGACTGTTTGACATAGTACCAGGCTGTAATGGGTTGTTTGATTCTGTATTCATAGCTTAGTGGTTTACGGTAAAACTCAATTAATATGCAAATCTCGTAAAAAATATTATAGAAAATGTATTTGCTAATTGGGAATTACACTGTTATTTTTACCGTGTTTTTACGGATTGTATGTAAAGAATACAGCTTTCATGCGATTGAAATCTGTATGGATGTTACAAAAAAAAACGGAGAAAATATCTTTCTCCGCTTATTCTTTAAATGCATGGATACTTTCTCCAGTCCCTGCAAATGTATCCTGATGTACAACATAAATTGACCGGACAATTCATATTTTCATCACACATAATGATAGGAGTGATAAGACCGCCATCAATTTTCTTCAAATCATTTCTTTTTAGCTTTTTCATACTGATTCTGTTTTTAGTTATTAGTATAGTAAAGATAGGTTTATTTCACTTAATTAGGATAAAAAGTGTAAAAAATAAGTGCTGCAGAATACTCTGCAGCACTTATTCACAAAAATAATGTATATGAAAAAAACTATTTTATTTTTCGGTAGGTCGGAAAACTAATCCTGTTTCTACAAAATAATCAAGCGTAATTCTGTCTCCATCATTCACATTTCCGGCAAGAATTTCTTTAGATAATTTGTTTAGAACTTCCTGTTGGATTACTCTTTTCAATGGTCTTGCTCCGAAAGCAGGATCATAACCTTTATCCATCAGATAATCTACCGCATCCTGAGTGAAAGTCATAATGATGTTTCGTTTAGACAACATTTCATTAAACCCTCTCAGCTGATACTGAACAATTTTTCCGATTTCTTTTTTTCTTAAAGGCTGGAAGAGTACAATTTCATCAATTCTGTTCAGGAATTCCGGACGCAGGGTCTGTTTTAAAAGATCAAAAACTTCATCTTTTGTTTTATCCACAATTTCATCCTGGTTTTCCTCTGTAAGGTTTTCAAAATTCTCCTGAATCAGGTGTGAACCTAAATTAGAAGTCATGATGATGATGGAATTCTTGAAATTCACTACACGGCCTTTATTATCCGTCAGACGTCCGTCATCCAAAACCTGAAGTAATGTATTGAAGACATCAGGATGTGCTTTTTCAATCTCGTCTAAAAGCACTACGGAGTAAGGTCTTCTTCTAACCGCTTCAGTCAATTGTCCGCCTTCATCATATCCCACATATCCAGGAGGCGCTCCTACTAATCTGGAAACACTGTGACGTTCCTGATATTCACTCATATCAATTCTGGTCATATTGTTCTCATCATCAAATAAGAACTCCGCCAGTGCTTTTGCCAGCTCCGTTTTACCTACTCCGGTAGTTCCCAGGAATAAGAAGGATCCGATAGGCTTTTTATCATCACTCAATCCGGCTCTGTTTCTTCTGATGGCATCTGCTACTGCCTGAATCGCTTCATCCTGTCCCACAACTCTATGATGCAGTTCGGCCTCAAGATTCAATAACTTATCTCTTTCTGATTGCAGCAATTTAGTTACAGGAATACCTGTCCATTTAGCAATCACTTCAGAGATGTTTTCAGCAGTCACTTCTTCTTTGATCAGTTCATTCTGATGATTCTGCATTTCGAGTTCAACCTTGGCAAGCTCTTCTTCCTTTTCACGAAGTTTTCCGTATTGGATCTCCGCTACTTTTGCATAATCTCCGGCTCTGGAAGCTCTTTCTGCTTCGTGTTTCAGAGATTCTATATCTTTTTTGATCTGGGTAAGATCTTCACTTTTCTGTTTTTCTTTCAGCCATTTGGCATTGATCTCATTTCTCTGTTCGGATATTTTTGCAATATCTTCCTTAAGGTGATCAATCTTGGTCTGGTTGCCTTCTCTTGAAATAGCAGCAAGCTCAATTTCCATCTGCATGAGTTTTCTGTCCAGAACGTCCAGTTCTTCCGGTTTGGAATTGATTTCCATTCTCAGCTTTGCAGAAGCCTCGTCAATAAGGTCAATGGCTTTATCCGGTAAAAAACGGTCTGAAATATATCTTTGAGACATTTCCACCGCAGCAATAATTGCCTCGTCTTTAATTCTTACTTTGTGGTGAGCTTCGTATTTATCTTTAATACCACGAAGGATAGAAATTGCAGATTCAGTATCCGGTTCTTCCACCATTACCTTCTGGAAACGTCTTTCCAACGCTTTATCTTTTTCAAAATACTTTTGGTATTCATTCAATGTAGTGGCACCAATCGCTCTTAATTCTCCTCTTGCCAGAGCAGGTTTCAGAATGTTGGCTGCATCCATTGCTCCTTCACCACCTCCGGCTCCTACCAAAGTGTGGATCTCATCAATGAAAAGAATAATCTGTCCATCAGACTTAATTACCTCATTCACAACGGATTTTAAACGCTCTTCAAATTCACCTTTATATTTTGCTCCGGCGATCAAAGCTCCCATATCCAACGAGAATAAAGTTTTATCCATCAGGTTTTCAGGAACGTCACCACTGATAATTCTATGGGCAATTCCTTCCGCGATCGCTGTTTTACCCACACCCGGTTCTCCAATAAGGATGGGGTTGTTTTTGGTTCTTCTGGAAAGGATTTGTAAAACCCTTCTGATCTCTTCATCACGCCCGATCACCGGATCCAGTTTGCCCTCTGCTGCCAACTCGTTGAAGTTTTTAGCATACTTATTTAAGGATTGATAAGTTTCCTCTGAACTGGCAGAAGTTGCTTTGCTTCCTTTTCTTAATTCTTTGATAGCACCTTCCAAAAGATTTTTGGTCACACCCATATCTTTCAGCATTTTTGATACTTCAGAAGTGGTTTCCAAAAGGGATAACCATAAATGTTCAATCGTTACATATTCATCACCCATTTTCTTAGCGATGTTGGGTGCATCCAGCAATACTTTGTTGGCAGATTGTGATAGATAAATGTTTCCTCCTTGTACTTTTGGAAGTTTTTCTAAATTTTCACGGTTGCGCTCTCTTACTAAATTAGCATCTGCTTCAGATTTTTTTAATAAGAAAGGTGATATATTTTCATCTACCTGGAAGATTCCTTCAAGAAGATGTTGAGGTTCGATACTTTGATTGCCCAGTTCCATAGCAACCTGTTGTGCTGCCTGGATGGCTTCCTGTGATTTTACGGTATATTGGTTTAAGTTCATATTTTTATATATTTTTGGTAATGGTTTGTTTAAAGTTTAGTTTTTTAAAAACATCAAGAAACCAAATTCTGAGGCTTAGTTTCTTAATGCCATCAATTATTTAATCATTTATTCGATTACTGTATCGCAAAAACTATTCAATTATTAAATTTACAAAAAAATAGGACAAATTTTCCGGATATTGTATTTTTAACGGAAATTTAACTTGACAGAATTTCCGATTTCGTAATTATTTCTTGGAAATCCATGAACAAAAAGTCATAGTAACAGAAAATAACTAAAGATTGAGAATCTAGGCGATGGGTCTTTTTTCTTTTTATGCTCAAAAAATAAACAGTTTAATTCAGAATAATTACTTTTGCATTTTACCAGATGGAACTAAAAGAAAAACAGAGAAAAATATTGGAAGTAGCCGTAGAACTTTTCAAAGAGAAAGGGTATATGGGGAGCTCAGTAAGAGACCTGGCTACGAAACTTAATATCAAAGCAGCATCACTGTATGCACATATCCGTTCAAAGGAAGAAATTCTGGAATGGATTTGTTTCGGTATTGCCCAGGAGTTTTTCGATGAACTTCAGGAAGTAAAAAATACCAATATCGCTCCCAGAGAAAAACTGAATCTCTTATTGGATAAACACTTATCTGTTGTTCTTAAAAATCGTGATGTTACCCATATCTATTCCAATGAATGGAAACATCTTGAAGAAAGGCTTCCCGAATTTGTAGAATTAAGGAAAAACTACCAGCAGGAAGTAGAAGAATTGATTTCTGAGATCTACAAAGCAGAAAACTGGGAACTGAAATCACCATCATTTACCACCAGATTTATCCTTCATACTTTAAATAATTCCTATTTCTGGTTCAAAAGAAGCAGCGATTCTACGGATGAAATTACCGAAGAAATCAGAGAGAAAATTCTTTTCGGCCTGCTTGGAAACCAGAAAAAATAAGCACTCCGTTTGTCATTGACTACGTCGAATCTTCGATTTCTGACGAAGGATGCATTTCGTACCAAATGATCAGATTAAAGATTCTTCGTTACACTTCGTTCCGCTCAGAATGACCATTGGACATAATTTTAACCGTCTTTCTTATTTAGAATCATTCAAAATATGACAAAAGTCATAAAAATTTTGCCAGCTTCCGAAATCTTTTTAAATTTACACCTAACAAATGTTAGTTAGTTTTATGGATTTTTCAGTTGAATATCTGGAGCTGGGTCAGTTGAGACAGCTTCAATCCGGCCGGTTGATCAGCCTGATCAGCTATTTGGGAGAGAAGTCGGAATTTTATAAAAAGAAATTTGATGAATTGCAAATATCTCCACAGGATATAAGGTCGATTGAGGATATCGCTAAACTTCCTATTACTTACAAACAGGATTTAAGAGATAACTATCCGTTCGGACTATTTGCCGTTCCTAAAAATGAGCTTCAGCGTATACACTGCTCAAGTGGAACAACAGGAAAACCGACTGTGGTAGGGTATACCAAAGAAGATGTAGATATTTTCAGTGAAGTGGTGGCAAGATCTTTACATGCTGCTGGAGCAAGACCGGGAATGCAATTGCACAATGCTTATGGCTACGGAATTTTTACAGGAGGTTTAGGCCTTCATTACGGAGCCGAGATGTTGGGGATGAGTGTTCTTCCTATTTCCGGAGGGATGACGGCAAGACAGGTAGACCTGATTATAGATTTCAAACCTGAAGTGATCTGTTGTTCACCGTCATACGCTTTAACGATTGCGGATGAATTTGCCAGAAGAGGAATTACTGCAGAAGAGATCAGTCTCAAATATGCTGTGTTAGGCTCAGAGCCATGGACGGAAATTATCAGAGGCCATATTGAAGAAAAATTAGGCGTTCATGCAACCAATATCTATGGATTAAGTGAAATTATCGGTCCAGGAGTTTCCATGGAGGATTTTGAAGAGAAGGGAGGCGCTTATATCTGGGAAGATCATTTTTATCCGGAAATTTTAGATCCGGTGACCAAACAGCCGGTTCCTTTCGGAGATGAAGGAGTATTGGTGATTACCACTTTAACCAAAAAAGCAATGCCGCTTTTACGTTACTGGACAAATGATATCACAAGCCTTTACTACGATGAAAATGCCAAAAGAACCATGGTAAAAATGAAACCCATTGTCGGGAGAGCAGATGATATGCTGATCGTAAGAGGAGTCAATGTTTATCCAAGTCAGATTGAAGATGCTTTTTCTTATGTAAAAGGAGTGGTTCCAAACTACTATCTTACGCCTGTAGAGAAAGAACATATGTGTATTGCTTTGGATATTGATGTTGAAATCGATGATGAATTGGTAAAATCTCAAAAAATAGAATCAAATACCGATGATTATTTTAATTTTGTCGGCAACTTTGGGAAAAATATAGAAAACGAAATAAAAAAGAGAGTAGGAATCACTACGAAAGTAAAAGTTCATGCTCAGGACAGCCTGCCAAAGTGCGAAGGTGGAAAAATTAATAGAATACTTAAAAAATAATGAATTCATTTTATAAACTTAAAACAGTTAAAGTTCAGAAAGATACTTCCGAAGCAGTGAATGTGGCGGTAGAAATTCCTGAAGAACTGAAAGATAAGTTCAGGTTCAAGCAGGGACAATATCTGAATTTCCGAATGATGATCAACGGAAATGAAGAAAGACGTTCTTACTCTATCTGTAATGCTCCAAGTGAAAAAGGCAACACGCTGGAAGTATTGGTGAAATTGCTGGAAGGCGGAAAGGTGTCAGGGTATTTCAATGAACACCTTCACATGGATGAAGTGCTGGAAGTAATGCCTCCGATGGGTGGTTTCAATACTTCATATCACCCAAGCAATGTAAAAACTTACGTTGGCCTGGCTGCAGGAAGCGGAATTACGCCTGTATTATCCAATATTAAAGAAAGCCTTTATCAGGAACCTAACAGTAACGCTTATCTGTTTTACAGTAACAGAAGCATGAATCATGTTTTAAGAAAGGCAGAGATTGATAAACTTGTAGAGCACTTCAACGGAAGACTTAAAGTGATTTACCTGGTAAGCCGTGAGAAACACGAGGACCCTGTTTTTGAAGGAAGAATTTCGTCAGAAAAATTAGAGCAGCTGTTTGAAAGATATACAGATATTGATGTAAAAGAAGCTACTTATTTTATTTGCGGACCTTCAGAAATGATTAAAGGGATTGCAGACTATCTGAAAAAAGATAAAAAAGTACCTGCTATTCAGGTTTTATTTGAATATTTCACCGCTCCGGATGAAGAAAATACGGAGGAAATGAGCGATGAATTCAAAGCCATTGCCAATATTGAAAGTATGGTAACGGTTATCATTGATGATGATGAATATTCGTTCCACCTTAATTCTAAAAAAGAGAGTATCTTAGATAAAGCATTGAAAGACAACCTTCCTGTACCTTTTGCATGTAAAGGAGGTGTTTGTTGTACGTGTAAAGCACAAGTTCTGGAAGGAGAGGTTTTCATGGAGAAAAACTATGCGCTTACCGAAGAAGAAGTAGCCAGAGGCTATGTTCTTACCTGCCAATGTCACCCGACAACGAATGTGGTGATGCTTAATTATGATGTTTAAAAATTAATGTAACAATATAACAATGTATCAATATAACAATCATTGGTACATTGCTAGACTAATACATTGTTAAATTGAAAAAATTATGGACTTAGAAAAATTTGTTCAATACGTTCACGAAGAAAATAAAGTAGAACCAAAAGATGTAATGCCAGATGATTACAGAAAGCTACTGGTTCGTCAGATTTCACAGCACGCGCATTCTGAAATTGTAGGAATGTTGCCGGAAGCCAACTGGATCTCCAGAGCGCCTTCATTGAGAAGAAAAATGGCTCTTTTAGCCAAAGTTCAGGATGAGGCAGGCCACGGCTTATATCTTTATTCTGCTACCGAAACATTAGGAGACGGAAGCATCCGAGCAGACAGAGATGCTACTTATGATGATATGCTGGAAGGAAAAGCTAAATATTCAAGTATTTTCAACTATCCTACCCTAAGCTGGGCTGATATCGGTGCCATCGGTTGGTTAGTAGACGGTGCTGCTATTATGAACCAGGTAATGCTGATGGGGAACTCTTACGGTCCTTATTCAAGAGCGATGGTGAAAATCTGTAAGGAAGAATCTTTCCATCAAAGACAAGGGTATGAAATTCTTATGGCATTGTGCCGTGGAACAAAACAACAGAAAGAAATGGCTCAGGCTTCATTAAACCGTTTCTGGTGGCCGGCTCTGATGATGTTCGGACCTAATGATGACAGCTCACCCAACTCTAAAATCTCTATGAATTACAGAGTAAAAAGAGAAAGTAATGACAGTCTTCGTCAGAGATTTATCGATGTTACCGTTTCTCAGGCTGAATTCTTAGGATTAACCATTCCGGATAAAGATCTGAAATGGAATGAGGAAAGACAGCATTACGATTTCGGAGAACTTCCCTGGGATGAATTCATGGAAATCTTAAAAGGAAACGGTCCTTGCAACAAAAAGCGTATCGAAACGAAGAGAAAAGCTCAAAGAGAGAATGCTTGGGTAAAAGAAGCTGCGGCGGCTTTTGCAGAAAAACAGAACGAAAAAGTAAACTAGAAAATCAGTGAAAACCTTACTTCAGATATTTTTATTATTGGCTATTTCTTTTTTTAAAGGTCAAAGTGTTGATATACTTGCAAACATACCCTTAAAACTTGATAGAGAAAATGAAGTAAGAATTTACGTTGGTAATGGAATTACAAACAGTGGAAAAGTTTTTAGAATTTATCTTAACGAAAATAAAAAATGGAATGTCGAATTAGTACAATGGTTTTTTCCAAAAAAGATAAGTGAAGATGAATTTCAATCAATTCCTCCTATTGTAACAAAGCCAAGATCAAAGATTCCATTAAAAGAAGTCTTTTTAAATCTTGAAGCATTAAATATTGGAGATCTTCCGAAAGAAACATTTTTTAATTATAAAAAATCAAAACGAGAAGTTATTTTTGATGAAGATGAAAAAGATTATGTTTTAATGTCGCAGGAGATGAGTGTCTTAGATGGGGCAGATTTCTTAGTGAAATATAAGTCTTATAATACACAGAATGAGTTTCATTATCTTAATCCCCAAGTCTATTTAGATAAGTACCCAGGGATTGATGAATATGAAAGTTTCATGAAAATTTTAAAATATGTTGAAGATAGCTTCAATATCAAATTAAATTAAAAAAATAAAAATAGATAATGAGTCAATTAGATATGTGGGAAGTGTTTATTCAGACTAAACCGGGATTATCTCACAAACACGTTGGAATTGTACAGGCACCAACAGCAGAAATGGCTTTGCAGAACGCAAGAGACGTTTATACAAGAAGAAAAGAAGGAACCTCTGTTTGGGTTGTTCCAAGTAAATATATTGTGACTTCGGAAGGAGTAGATAAAGAAGCATTCTTTGATCCGGCTGATGATAAACTTTACCGTCACCCAACGTTCTACGAGATTCCTAACGACGTAAAAAATATGTAATTAATAAAGACTTCAAGATGTGAGATCTCAGATACTAGACTTTTTTGTCAATCTGAAATCTAGCATCTGAAATCTGAAATCTATTAAACAATGAACCCATTATATAATTATTTATTAAAACTTGCAGACGACAGTTTCATTATGGGACAGCGTTTGTCTGCGTGGTGCGGTGAAGGTCCTTACTTAGAGGAAGATATTGCATTGACAAATATTGCGTTGGATGAACTAGGTCAGGCGAATAACTTTTACGTTTACGCTTCAAGAGTGATTGACAACGGAAAAAGTGAAGATGATATCGCATTTTTAAGATATGAGCATGAATATGTGAATGCCCATTGGGTAGAACTTCCTAATGAAGATTATGCACAGACTATTCTTAAAGTATACGTATTGTCTGTCTATCAGAAACTGATGTATGAAGCATTATCAAACTCTGTTAATGAAGAATTGGCTGCCATTGCTCAAAAATCATTGAAGGAAGTAAGATATCACTATACACACGCTGCATCCTGGATGAAAATCTTTGCTCAGGGAACGGAAGAAAGTCGTGGCCGTTTGGTAAAAGCCATTGAAAATATCTGGGAATATACGAAAGGTCTTTTTGCTAAAACTGAAGGAGAAGATGACCTTGTTGTTTTAAATATTGCTCCCAACTCAGATGCGCTTTACGAAGAATTTCTTGCAATTACCAAGAAAGATTTTGCAGATTTTGGGTTAGAATATCCTGAAAATGCTTTCATGCAGCCAAAATCAAGAACAGGATACCATACAGAATATTTCGGATATATTCTTTGTGAGCTTCAGTATATGCAGAGAGCGTATCCTGGCTGTACGTGGTAGTAAATTATGAAGAAGTTGCTTCTTGGGATATTGGCTTTTTTTCTTGCAGCCTATGTGATACTATGTGTTGGAATCTATTTCTATCAGGAGAAAATTATTTTTTATCCTGAAAAGTTACCCGAAAATTACAAGTTTACATTTGATGGTGACTTTGAAGAAGCACCCATTAAAATGCAGGATGGAAAGCATTTGAGCTCTGTTTTATTCAAAGCACAAAACCTAAAAGGAGTCATCTTTTATCTTCATGGAAACGGAGGATCGATAAAAGGTTGGGGAGAAGTAGCTCCATTATATCGGAGTATGAACTATGATACGTTTATACTTGATTACAGAGGATATGGAAAAAGCGAAGATAAAATTAACAGTAAAGACCAGCTTTTTTCGGATGTTGAGAATGCTTACAAAGAGCTTTTAAAACGATATCCTGAGAATAGAATTATTATTTTGGGATATTCTGTAGGAACAGGATTAGCTGCAAAATTAGCATCCATGCATAATGCAGGATTATTGATTTTACAGGCACCATATTACAGTATGGAAGATGAAATGAATCAGAAATTTTCATTCCTTCCGAAGTTTTTACTGAAATATAATTTTGAGACTTGTGAATATTTAAAAACCGTTAAGTCACCAGTCGTTATTTTTCACGGTGATAAAGATGAGGTTATTAACTATAAAGCCTCTTTAAAACTTAAAAATAACTTTAAAAAAGGTGATTGTCTGATTGTATTAAAAGATCAGTATCACAACGGCATAACAGATAATTTAGATTATCAGAAAGCAATGAAAATAATCCTTGATTCTGATAAAAAATAAAATATGAATCAGCTTTTAGATTTATTAAAAACCATTCCCGATCCGGAAATTCCGGTCATTGATATTGTGGAATTAGGAATTGTAAGAGATGCACAGATTACAGGTGAAAATACCTGTGAAGTGATCATTACACCTACTTATTCCGCTTGTCCTGCCATGTTTACCATTGAGGAGGATATTATCAAAATGATGAAAGAAAACGGATGGGATGCAAAAGTAGTCACCAAGATGTTTCCGATCTGGACAACAGACTGGATTACTGATGAAGCGAGAGAAAAACTTCGTGCTTACGGAATCACTCCTCCCGAAAAAGGAGCAGACGAACACCACATCGGAAAACCGAAAAAATGTCCGCGCTGTGGTTCCGAGCATACCAAACAGATCAGCAGATTTGGGTCTACTTTGTGTAAGGCCTCTTATCAATGCTTAGACTGCCTGGAGCCATTTGATTATTTTAAATGTCATTGATGAATAATCAACCCATACACAACAAATTTTACGGCTATGCAAAGCATAACGAAGGAATTGTTAGAATGTTAAATTATTAGACCGTTACATTGATTTATATTGTTAAATTAGTGCGTTGTTAAATAATAAATTAATAAAAACTATGTATACACAACTTGATATTGAAACGCATTTTGACGGAAAGCTGAAAATCGCATATCTTAACCAACCGGACACGATGAACGCCCTTACAAAACCGGCTTTATCAGATCTTAGAGACTTTGTTAAAGAGTGCAGCGAAGACGAAACGGTAAGATGTGTTGCCATTTCCGGAAGAGGAAGAGCATTCTGCTCAGGTCAGAATCTGGACGAAGCTTTTGTAGTAGGCAAAGAACACCATGATCATGACATCATCAGAAAAATTGTGGTAGACTATTACAATCCATTAGTAATGGAAGTTACCCGTTGCAAAAAACCGGTTATTGCTTTAGTAAACGGTCCTGCAGTAGGAGCTGGAGCAATGTTGGCGTTAATCTCTGACTTCGTTTTAGCGAATGAGAAAGCATATTTTGCTCAGGCATTTTCAAATATCGGTTTGATTCCTGATACAGGAGGAACTTACTTCTTACCGAAACTTCTAGGTAGACAATTAGCCAATTATTTAGCATTTACAGGTAAAAAATTATCTGCAGAAGAATCTAAAGCACATGGCCTTGTAGCAGAAGTGTTCACTGAAGAAGAATTTGTTCCGAAATCTATGGAAATTCTTGAAAGAATGGCAAACATGCCGACAGCAGCCATCAAGCTTACGAAAAAAGCATTTGCCAATTCTTATAACAACACATTGAAAGAACAGCTTGAACTGGAAGGTGATCTTCAGCAGGAAGCTGCAGAAACAGAAGACTTCATTGAAGGAGTAAATGCCTTTTTACAGAAAAGAAAACCTAATTATAAAGGAAAATAAGAACTAATATAACAATGTACCAATGTAGCAGTTTATCAATGAGATGCTTCGACAAGCTCAGCATGACAATGATTGTTACATTGTTACATTGATACACTGTTACATTATGAAATATGTAGGAATTATCGGTGCCGGAACCATGGGAATCGGCATTGCACAAGTAGCCGCAACGAACGGATGCAAAGTATGGGTTTATGACGCCAACGCAAAACAAGTAGAAACGGCAACGGTAGGTTTGGAAAAAACCTTGACCAAATTGGTTGATAAACAAAAAATTTCGGCAGAGAAAATGACTGAAATTTTAGCTAATATTTCTATTGCTACCGAATTGAAAGATTTCAAAGATTGTGAGCTGATTATAGAAGCCATTATCGAAAACAAAGAGATCAAAACCAAAGTGTTTACAGAACTTGAAAACTATGTTTCTGAAAGTTGTGCTCTCAGTTCCAATACCTCATCTATTTCTATCACCTCTCTGGGTGCAGAACTCAAAAAACCGGAGCGTTTCATCGGAATTCACTTTTTTAATCCGGCTCCATTGATGCCTTTAGTGGAAGTTATTCCATCCTTATTAACAGAAAAAACATTAGCAGAAAAAATTTACAACCTCATGAAAGAATGGGGGAAAACTCCTGTTATTGCCAAAGATATTCCAGGATTCATCGTCAACAGAATTGCAAGACCTTATTACGGAGAAGGCTTGAGAATTGTTGAAGAAAACATCGCCACACCGGAACAGGTAGATGATGCTATGAAAACATTTGGGAACTTCAAAATGGGACCTTTTGAATTGATGGATCTTATCGGAGTAGATGTCAATTTTGCAGTAACAACTACTGTGTACAAAGATTATTTCTACGATCCCAAATACAAACCTTCTTTATTACAGCAAAGAATGTCTGAAGCCAAACTTCACGGCAGAAAAACAGGAAAAGGGTTTTATGATTACAGCGAAGGTGCAGAAAAACCTATTCCTCAGAAAGACGATGCTTTATACCAACAAATCTTTTTAAGAATCATTTCCATGTTGATCAATGAGGCTGTTGAAGCGAAAAGATTAGGAGTAGCCAATGATGAAGATATCGAGTTGGCCATGCAAAAAGGCGTTAACTATCCAAAAGGATTATTAAGCTGGGGTAAAGAAATCGGATATGCAAAAATCTCCGAAACCCTTCAGAATCTTTATGAAGAATATCAGGAAGAAAGATACAGACAAAGTCCTTTACTTCGTAAATTATAAAATATACCAATGTATCAGTTTATCAATGGAACAATCATTTTATAAACATTGCTAAACTGATAGATTGTTAAATTGCTACATTTAAAAAAATAATGAATATAGATGAATTCAGGGCTGAACTGGAGACCAGACTTTTAATTGAGAAACAGTATTTAACTCAGGAAGCTTCCTCCGTTGATGAGCAGGAAAGACTTGAGCTTTTAGGAAAATTTAATGAGAAATATAAAGAGCTGATCAAAAGATTGGCCAACGAAAATGGAATTGATTTAAACGAATCCTATCCCTCTGAAAATTCATCAGACTCAGAAAACCTTTCATACGGGCAGATTATTCTTGGGAAAACCATGAGTGTTTACGACAGATTATCAGATGAGCTGTATGAAGAAATAATAAACATATAATTAACAGAAATGAATCCAAGACAAGTAGCAGATTATATGTTCAATCAGGATTATTTTTCCCAGTGGATGAATATTAAAATGATTGAAGTAAAAGAAAATTACTGTTTAATAGAAATGCCAATCAAGAAGGATATGCTGAACGGACTTAAAACAGTTCATGGCGGAGTTACCTTTGCGTTTGCAGACTCTGCGCTGGCATTTTCCTCTAATAATACCGGAGATGCAGCTGTAGCATTGAACTGTATCATCAATTTTACCAAAGCAGGAAAGGAAGGTGATGTTTTCAGAGCAGAAAGTGTTTTGGTCAATGATACGAGGAAAACAGCTGTTTATGACATTCAGATTACCAATCAAAATAAAGAGCTGATTGCAAAATTTGTAGGAACAGTTTACAAAATCGGGAAAAAAGTAACAGAATTATAATAAGCAGTAAGCTTGAAGCAATAGGCAGTAAGCTTTTTTGAAGCTGACAGAGCCTACTGCATAAAGCTTAAAGCCTAAATCAAATAAAAATGAACAACGTATACATCATAGACTATGTCAGAACTCCCATTTCAAAACTGCAGGGAGGATTATCAGAAGTAAGAGCAGATGACCTGGCTGCTATTGTGATCAAAGAAGTGGTAGCAAGAAACCCTGAAGTTCCAGTTGAGGAAATTGAAGACGTTATTTTCGGATGTGCCAATCAGGCGGGTGAGGATAACAGAAATGTTGCCAGAATGGGACTTTTATTAGCTGGTCTTCCTTATAAAATTGGAGGAGAGACTGTTAACAGATTGTGTGCTTCAGGGATGTCTGCGGTAGCCAATGCATTCCGTTCCATTGCTGCAGGAGAAGGAGAAATTTATATTGCAGGAGGAGTAGAGCATATGACCCGCTCACCTTACGTGATGTCAAAACCAAGCGCAGCTTTCGGAAGAGACAGCCAGATGTTTGATACTACTTTCGGTTGGCGTTTCATCAACCCAAAAATGAAAGAATTATACGGCGTTGATGGAATGGGAGAAACAGCTGAAAACTTAGCGGATATTCACCAGATCAACAGAGAAGATCAGGATAAATTTGCCCTTTGGTCTCAGCAGAAAGCAACTAAGGCTCAGGAAAGCGGAAGGCTGGCAGAAGAAATTGTAAAAGTTGAAATTCCTCAGAGAAAAGGTGATCCGATCGTTTTCGAAAAAGATGAATTCATTAAACCAACTTCATCGATGGAAGGGTTGGCCAAACTTCGTCCCGCTTTCAGAAAAGAAGGAACGGTAACTGCCGGAAACGCCTCAGGAATGAATGACGGAGCCGCTGCTTTGATTTTAGCAAGTGAAGAAGCTGTTAAAAAATATGGGTTGAAACCCAAAGCAAAAATTCTGGGATCTTCCGTGGCAGGTGTTGAACCAAGAATTATGGGAATCGGACCGGTAGAAGCTACTCAGAAATTATTAAAGAGATTAAATCTTTCTCTTGAAGATATAGACATTATTGAACTAAACGAAGCATTTGCAGCACAGGCATTGGCTGTAACAAGAAGTTTAGGGCTGAAAGATGACGATGCAAGAATAAACCCGAACGGAGGTGCAATTGCAATCGGTCATCCACTGGGAGTTTCCGGAGCAAGAATCGTAGGTTCTGCAGCAATAGAACTTCAGAAGCAGGATAAAAAATATGCATTGTGTACCCTTTGTATCGGTGTAGGTCAAGGATATGCAATGGTCATCGAAAAAGTATAATGAATTTGAAAGTGAGTTAATTTGAGAAGTTGAAAACGTTTAAAACCATTATTAATTTTCAAATTATTCCATTCTCAGATTTTCAAATTAAAAAATATGAACATCTACTCATACCACGGGATACGTCCCATTATAAAACCTTCTGCTTATATTCATCCGCAGGCAGTCATTATCGGGAATGTAGAAATAGGTGAGGAAGTCTATATTGGTCCCAATGCGGTCATTCGCGGTGACTGGGGAAAAATTATCATTAAAGACGGAGCTAATGTGCAGGAAAACTGTACCCTTCACGTTTTCCCGAATATAGAAACGATCCTGGAAGAATCTGCACACATCGGACATGGCGCGATTATTCATTCCGGGCACATTGGAAAAAACTGTCTGATTGGAATGAATTCTGTGGTAATGGACAAAGCCTATATCGGCGACGAAAGTATTGTTGGAGCATTAGCTTTTGTACCAGCCAATTTCAGATGTGAACCAAGAAAACTGGTGGTAGGAAGTCCTGCAAAAGTGATCCGTGATGTTTCTGATGAAATGATTCACTGGAAAACAGAAGGAACAAAATTATATCAGGAGCTGGCAAGAGAAGGAAAAGAAGCTATTCTACCTTGCGAACCGTTTACAGAATATGTTCAGCAGATCCCAACTAAAATTGTGGATTACAGTATTTGGGATGATATAAAATAATAACCATTACAATTAAATATGATTAAAAAAATTGCGCTTGCATGCAGCATAATGTTTGCGGTGGGGTGTACGTTATCAGCACAGACTGTTGCTACAAAACCGCTTACAATAGGAGAAGTGAGGACCATTAAGTCCAAAACCTTAAATGAAGACAGAACGCTGAATATATATCTTCCACAGGGATATGATAAAACAAAATCATACCCGGTAATTTATTTATTAGATGGAAGTATGAACGAAGATTTTATTCACGTTACAGGATTAGTACAATTCTTTAATCAGATGTATTCCATGCCGGAAACCATTGTGGTGGGAGTTGCTAATGTAGACAGAAAAAGAGATTTTACCTTTCATACGGATTTGAAAGACTTACAAAAAGACTATCCTACAACAGGACATTCAGATAAGTTTATTGCATTCGTTGAAAAAGAACTAAAGCCTTACGTGGAAAGTCAGTTTAAAACTGCAGATAAATACCTTTTCGGTCAGTCTTTGGGAGGACTATTGGCAACGGAAATCCTTTTAAAAAAGCCGGAAATGTTCAATAACTATTTTATTATCAGTCCAAGTTTGTGGTGGGATGATGAAAGCCTTTTAAAACAAGCTCCACAACTGCTTTCAAAATCCCCGGACACTAAAAAGTTTGTCTACGTTTCTGTAGGAAAAGGTGAACATCCGGTAATGATAAAAGATGCAGAAGTTTTCTATGATGTTTTGAAAAAAGCAGGAAAGAAAAACTGGACATTAGAATATAAAATGATGGAAACAGACAATCATGCAACCATTCTTCACAGAAGTTTGTATGAAGGATTAGTGAAATTGTTTCCTTATCAGGAACCGAAATAAATCACTTCCAGTTGATGAGCAGTCTGAAAAAATATTGGATCATAATACTGATCATCATAATCATTGTGAATGCTTTAGGATTTCACTTTGTAGAAGAATCAATAGGAATTTCAGATGCTTTGGAACATGTTGAATCAGATGAGGTAATAGCTAAGCTAGAGCGTAAAGATTATTTCTATAATTTATTTATTGAAATTGTTATCATTTTAGATGGGTGGCTGGCACTTTTTATTCCTTACCTGGTTATCAGAAACCTTATCAAAAAGATTAATCTAAGCAAAAAGTAAAAAACTATATGGAAAAGTTAAAAAACTATATCTACGGACAATGGGTAGAAGGTACCGGAAACGGAGTTCCTTTGTACAACGCCGTTACAGGAGAACAGGTAGCTGTTTCCGATACAGAAGGCCTTAATTTTGAACAGGCTCTTGACTACGGAAGAACCGTAGGGTACAAAAACCTTTCTTCAATGACTTTCTACGATCGTGGAGAAATGCTGAAAAAAGTAGCACTTTACTTACTGGAAAGAAAGAAAAAATACTACGACTTATCATACAAGACGGGAGCTACCCACATAGATTCATGGGTGGATATTGAAGGAGGTTTCGGAACTTTCTTTACCTATTCCGGATTGGCAAAAAGAATGCTTCCGAATACTTCATTTTGGGTAGATGGTGATACCCAGAAGATTTCTGCTAACGGAACTTTCCTGGGAACACATATCTTAACGCCTAGTGAAGGAGTCTCAGTACAGATCAATGCTTATAACTTTCCGGTTTGGGGTATGTTGGAAAAATTGTCAACTTCATTGTTAGCGGGTGTGCCTTCTATTGTAAAACCATCTCCTTTCGGGTCTTACCTTACCAATGCTGTATTCCAGGATATGATTGAAAGTGGAGTATTACCTGAAGGAGCTGTTCAGTTAGTGTGCGGAGAACCAGGAAATATCTTAGATTATGTACAGGATGGAGATTCTGTATTGTTCACAGGTTCAGCCAATACAGGAAGAAAATTAAAATCACTGCCATCTATTGCAGGAAATGCGGTTCGTTTCAATATGGAAGCAGATTCCCTGAATTGTTCAATTCTTGGATTGGAAGCAAAGCCGGGAACTCCTGAATTCGATCTGTTCATCAAAGAAGTTCGTAACGAAATGACGACAAAAGCAGGGCAGAAGTGTACTGCGATCAGAAGAATCATCGTTCCCGAGCATTTAATCGGTGATGTTCAGAATGCTTTATCTAAAGCTTTAGATCAAACAAAAATCGGAAACCCATTAAGCAGAGAAACCAAAATGGGATCTTTGGTGGGAAGACAGCAGTACGAAGAAGTTCTGAGAAAAGTAAACCTATTAAAATCAGAAACAGAACTTGTCTATGACGGTAAACACGAACTGATAGATGCTAACTATGAAAATGGTGCATTTATGAGCCCGAAATTATTCCTGAACGACAGGCCTTTTGAAAAAAATATCTCTCATGATGTAGAAGCTTTCGGACCAGTATCTACATTGATGCCGTATAAAGATGCTGAAGAAGCAGCTGCACTGGCAAAAAGAGGAAAAGGAAGTCTGGTAGGATCTATTGTTTCTCACGATGAGAACTTTATCGCAGAGACTTCATGGAAAATGGCTTCCCAGCACGGAAGAATCTTTGTATTGAACAGAGATAACGCCAAAGAAAGCACAGGTCATGGTTCTCCACTTCCGACATTAATGCACGGAGGTCCTGGTAGAGCTGGTGGCGGTGAGGAAATGGGCGGACTTAGCGGTCTTCATTTCTTCTTACAGAAAACAGCAATCCAGGGATCACCGGATGTGTTGAAAGCTATTACTAAGATCTACCAGCAGGGAGCAGAGAAAAAATTCTCAGATAAACATCCTTTCCAGAAATATTTTGAAGAAGTGGAAGTAGGAGATTCTTTGGAAACAGCAGGAAGAACGGTTACTGACGCAGATATCGTTAATTTCTCCAATGTTTCATGGGATCATTTCTATGCCCATACAGATGCTACAAGTTTAACAGGTACTATTTTCGATAAGACTGTTGCTCACGGATATTTCATTCTTTCAGCAGCAGCGGGATTATTCGTTTCAGGTAAAAAAGGGCCTGTTATTGCCAATTACGGATTAGAAGAATGTAGTTTCTTCAAGCCTGTATATGCCGGAGATACGATCACTGTTTATCTGACAGCAAAAGAGAAAATCAACAGAGGAGTAAAAGGAAGAAATATTCCTTCAGGTGTTGTAAAATGGCTGGTTGAAGTTGTAAACCAAAGAGATGAGGTAGTTTGCGTGGCAACAATTTTAACACTGGTAGCAAAACAATCTCCTTTCATTGATCTGAATTTGAAAAATGTTCAGAAAATACTGAATGGATTAACAGAAAGTACACCTGCACTTTGGGGAAAAATGTCTCCTCAGCAGATGTTAGAACATCTTGAACAGACGGTATTGGTAAGCTTTGGAGAGCCTGAAGCAGAAAAATGCTTTACTCCAGAAGAAAATCTTGAAAAATGGCAGGATTCTCTTTACAACCACAGAGCAATGCCAAAAGAATTTACAGCTCCATTCCTTCCGCAGGACGGTTCACTTCCGGAACCCAAACATAAAAATCTGGAAGCAGCAAAACTGTCATTCATGGATAACCTGAAGAAGTTTGTGATCTACTATAAGGAAAACCCGCAGGCAGAGCACATGAATTACGTTTTCGGAAAGCTGAATAAAGAAATGTGGGAACTGATGCACAAAAAGCATTTTACACACCACTTCCAACAATTTGGATTGATTTAATTCAAAATAAAATATAAATTTAGAGTCCCTTCCGGTTTAAACTGAAAGGGACTTTTTAATAACTCCTGCCAAGGTTTGAAACCTTAACATAAGTAATAAAATTTGAAAATTTTTAATCATGAAATCATTAAAAACTTCTTTTAACATTGTCTTTTGCGCTTTCTCAATTTTATTTCTTTTTTCCTGTTCAGGAAATCTAAAACAAGATAAAGACGGCTATTATTCTGAAGAAAAATTTGTTGACAGTCTGAATGTGGGAAGAAAAGGTAAAACTAAAGTAGAGTTTGAAAAATTTAGACATATTAAGAATGGTGATGTATTTGTTACCTTGAATGTTTATGATCTAAAAGATATTTGGGTGGAAAGTAAAGGATCTATGTTTCATACCTGGGAATTAAAAAATACTTTTAAATTTATCAAAGATGGAGTAACGGGTTTAGATGTTCAAATTGGTGATTTTAATAATGATGGCTTTAATGATGTGACTTATCAAAGTGGAATCGCAGGAAGAGGAGGAAATATAGTGATGACATTATTTGTTTATGATCCCGAGAATAAAGATTTCATCCACATCAAAAATTCTGAATCTTATCCAAACTTAACTTATAATCCTAAATTAAATTGTATTAATTCACTGATTTTAACTGGCTCTACTATCACATCCTTTCTTACAATCAGAAAAGACTCTCTTCAAGAATTTGCCAGAGTGGATGTTTCTGATAAAATAGTGGTGGAAGAAAAAGATTCTACAGGCAAGTTTAAGGTTATTGAAGAAAAAGTATTCAAAGGAAATGATAAGGATCTCTATAAGGTTTTTAGAAATTATAAGCCTTTAGAATATTAGTCTTGTATAAATTGAAATATTCATTATTTCAGTTAGTTATGGTTTTTTGTTTGAAAAATTACTAACTTTAATAGGCGAAATCCGAAAAGCATATAGAGTAGGAGAGAACATCAAAACAAACCACTATGAAAAACTTAAAAAAACTTTCAAGACATGAGTTGAGATCTCTTAAAGGAGCCGGGCCAAACTGGTCTTGCACCCTTAATCCTTGTCCTCCCGGAAGCTGTTGTCTTCCTGGAAGATGGCCTGATATTGCCAGAGCATGTTATATCTGTGCGGATTCTTAGACTTTTTTAACTTAAAACAATACACAAAGCTGCTACTCCTCGTGATTGGCAGTTTTTTTATATTTTTTTCTTAAACTTAAAATATCCGTACATTAAAATGGGTAACGCGAATATCTGAAACAAAAAAACAAGCAATGAAGGGATTCCTTCCAAATGGTTTATATTGGCTTTCATGAAAAGCTGTTTGCCTAACGGACCATTTGAAAATACAATAATATTAAACAAATTCCAGCCCAGATGGAGACCTATAGGAAGATATAGAGATTGAGTTTTAGCAAAAGATACAGCCAGCATCCACCCAAAGATAGCAGTCATTCCAAAAATAATTCCCATCTGAAAAGGATTTCCAAATGCATTATAAGAAAACCAATGGTAGATTCCGAAGCACGCAGCAGATAAAAGGCAGGCTTTTGTCGTACCCCATTTTTCTATAGCAAGATAAAGCAAAGCTCCTCTGAAAAGTAATTCTTCAAACAATACAGACTTCAGAACCCACCATATACCCATTAATGCAGCGGATAATGTAAGTTGCTTATTCAGAATCCAGCCATTATTGATGAATGCAGTTGTCATGATATGATAAAGGCTGCAAATAGCAGCAGCCAAAAGAAGACCAATGCTCCAATGAGCCAGCCTTGTTGAATTAGGCTTAAATCCTAAAACAGAAAGATCCTTTTTTGCTATAAACTTAAGGAGAAGCCATGAAATGATAAGCTCAATGATAATTCCGATCATAGGTTAAAAGTTTTAGGTGAAATCGCTATTTCATTGAAAACGAATTTAATAAAAAAAATAATATGAATTAAAACTTAGGAAGAGGATCATGAAATATGATAATTCAGTTTCTTTTTGATCGATAATTTATTTAAGTGAATGATTAAGTTTTAACATATTCTTAGTTTCAGCTTCTTCTTTCTCTTGTAAAAAAGTACTAATTTTAAAATTCAATCATAAAATCGAGAGCAATGAACGAAAAATGGATGCAAAAATGGGAAGAAGTAAAAAATATTCTGGTTTGTCCTACAGATCTGGAAACCTATTTTATTTCTGATGAAATTATGGGGCTGAAAATGGAGACCATGAAAATTGGAAATGTTTCTCTTCCTTCCGGAAAAGTGGTGGTAAGAGATCCGCTGGTATCCCTGAATGGCAATCAATCGCCTTATTTTATTCAGGCTCCGAAAGGGAATTTTCCTGTAGCTATTGCTGTAGTAAAATCTGAAGATTGGGGAGATAGATATGCTGTTATAAAAGTTGAATTTACCAAAGAAAAACCTGTTATTTATAGAGAAGCATTGGTCGGGATTGAAGAATTGGAAGGGGTAACCGATGAAGATTTTTTTGGTTTTGAGGTGGATGCTGGTTTAGGTTGTATTGCGGATAAAGAAGTGCTTCCTTTTGTAGATCAATTTGTTGATGAAATAAATGTCGACAATGTTTATGATGATTATTTTGCAGAGCTTTTCTCACAGAGCTATAAAGATTATCCCAACAATCAGAGAGAAGCAGGAGACTGGATCAACTGGACGGTTCCAGGTACCGACTATCAGATTCCGATGTTTGCCAGCGGCTTTGGTGACGGCAGCTACCCTGTTTATTTTGCTTATGATGGCAATGGAGAGATATGTGGTTTATATATTCAATTTATTGATATTGAACTGGCTTTAAGTGAAGAAGATGAAGATGAGGATATTGATGATGATCAGCCTGAAAATTTTATTTTTTCTAAAAACTAAATATGAATACAACTTTTGCAGACCATGTTATTACATTCAATGAAAATCTGAACTATATCGGGAATCTACCTGAAGGTTTTGATGTTCTGAATCCGTATCTGGAAAATCCTGAAACATTGATGGTAATGCAGAAGTTTTATCATAAATATTATAATGATTCATCTCGAAGAAAATTTATCATTGGAATCAATCCAAGCCGTCATGGAGCTGGAGTAACAGGAGTTCCGTTTACCGATACCAAAAGATTGGAAAGTGTCTGCGGAATCAAAATGGAATCTGCCCATACCCATGAAATTTCTTCCGTATTTATGTATGACATGATGGATAGCTATGGTGGAGCTGATCTTTTTTACAAAGATATTTATATCAACTCTCCATTTCCATTGGCTATCGTAAGGAAAACAAAAAACGGATGGCTTAATGCCAATTACTATGATGATAAAAAACTTTTCGAAGCGGTAAAAGACTTTATGATAGAATCTCTGAATAATCATATCAGCCTTAATCTCGATACTTCAGAAGTTTTTGTTCTTGGTAAGAAGAATGCCGATTTTATTTCAAAATTAAATAAAGAAGCAAAATTGTTTGATACAATGACGGTGTTGGAACATCCAAGATATATCCAGCAGTACAAATTGAAAGAAAAACAGCTTTATATAGACAAGTACATTTTAGCTTTGCAGAAATGACAAAATCCCTTCGTCGAAAGGGATTTGTCATTCATGAATTAGAATCTTTATGGGAATATGGAACTTGTGAAATTTCTTACGATTAGTTTTTAATAACTTTCGTAGATTCTGTTGCTGTTTTAATAATATAAACTCCTTTTGGAAGCTCTGAAATATTGATTTCATTATTCCCTTTTTGAGTTTGTATAGTTTTCAGCATTTTACCATCCAGACTATAGATTTTAGCTTCACTGGCTTTTTCTGTAGTAATAGAAATAGGTCCGTTGGTTGGATTAGGATAAACAGTCAGGTCTTTTTTAATGCTTTTAGTTTCCGAAGTACCCAGTACCAGATTACTGTCTTTCACCCAAGTGAAAGCATCCAAACCTACATATCGGAAAGCTCCGTTCGCGGTGATTTGTAACTCATCAATCACAATGTTTGAATAATTCTGACCATTTAAGTTGGTAAGATCAATTAAGGTGTATCCATTTGTGCTGCCTAAGCTGGTTGCAAATCCGGTAGTTTTTGTTTGCGTAAATTTTGTGACACCGCTTAGTTTTCCGGTTACAGTAAGTGTTCCTGCTACATTAAGATCCAGGTTCAATGCAGAAAGATACATCCAGAATCTGTTTACTTTAAACAAATTGGAAGTGGTTTTTATACTGAATGATGGCGGAGATTGAGTATTGTTAGAATTATCAATGTATCTGTTATCATTAGCTGTTCCACTCCAGCCAGTTCCCGGGAAATTCCCCTGAATATCAAAAACACTTACATGTGAAATGATATTGAAAATGACTCCATTATCGGTGAAGCTTGTACTCCCGTTCGATTCTGTCTCAAATTGTTCCGTACTGGTCTGCCCGAATGAGAAAATTGAAATGAGCAGACTACAGATTGCTAAAAAAGTAGTGCTTTTCATGATTTTTGTTTTAAATGTTAGGTTATTGTATAGCTATTAATCTCTTGGAGGATAAATACCTTCAACACAGATGATATAATTTAAACCTAGATAAGGTGGCATATTGTTCACAGGCAGATTTTGTCCTATGAAGGCAATACTTTGATTATTAATAATCGTATCAGGGTTGGCATCATTCACGAAACTAGGTACTGCATTGAAATCTCTTCCCACTTGTGTCCCTGAGATCGCAATTGTTGACGTGGCTGTAGGGGTAGATGAATTAGCATTTTTATTAGCTACCTTAAGCTGAAATCCTGCACCCACACTTGGAAGGTTGGATGCTAAAAGTGTATTTTGTGTAGTTCCGGACACTACTCCCAAAGGATAAAATTGGTTGGCATTTACATTTCCTGCTCCTAGAGCCATACGCCCTTTTAAGTTAGGTAAAGCGAAAGTAGTAATACCGTCTCCACCATACGTTGTTCCTAAAATAGAGAATAAGGCAGAATTTCTTGAAATGCTTATCAGACTTCCGTCACAAAACATCCAGCCTCTAGGTGCAAAATTTCCTGCAAATAATTTTACAATTCCAATGTACTCGTCCATGATAAAATGTTTTTAGTTTTTTAAATTTCTTACTCTCTTGCAGGCTTTTCAGAATCCGCCTTTTGATTATTATGTATTCTCAGTTCAAAGGAACGATTAATAGTAGGGTGGTGCTAGAGTAGAAAATACCAAATTAAAAACTCCGTATTTCTACGTAATAGATTGTTGTGAAATATGCAGGTTTAAAAAGAAAATTTATACTTTAAGTTTCTCTAAACGAGCTGTATTTCGTATTTTTGTAAGAATCCAATAAAAATAAAAATGAACGAATTTGTAGCATCAGAAATTAAAAATAATATTGCCGAAATTACTTTCGGAACACTCAAAAGCAACTCTCTTCCGGGGGCAATTTTAGAAAAGCTGGCAGAAACCATCCTTGAAGAAGGAGCAAAAGAAGAAGTGAAGGCTATTTTAGTAAAAAGTGCAGGTGAGAAAGCGTTTTGTGCAGGAGCAAGTTTTGACGAGCTCTTAGCCATTGAGGAACTGGAGGCTTCCACAAAATTTTTCGGAGGTTTTGCTAAAGTTTTAAATGCAATGAGAAACTGCGGAAAAATTGTAGTGGTAAGAGTACAGGGGAAAACTACCGGTGGAGGAGTAGGAATTGCCTGCGGAGCAGATTATTGTTTTGCTACTAAAGATTCAGCGCTGGCACTTACTGAAATCAATCTTGGAATCGGACCTTTTGTAATTGGGCCTTATGTTGAAAGAAAAATAGGTAAGTCACAATTCTCCGCTATGGCCATTGATGCAGATTTCAGATCTGCAGAATGGGCTGAGCAACATAATATTTACCATTCTGTTTCAGATACTATTGAAGAAATGGATGAAAAGCTGGAGAAGTTTTTACATACTCTAGCATCAAGAAGCAGCGATGCTCTAGCATTAATCAAAAAAGTTTCATGGGAAGGAACTGACCACTTCAATGAGCTGATGCCGGCAAGGATTCATATGAGTGCCAGTCTTATTCTTGAAGATTCTGCAAAGAAAAATATTGAGTCTATTAAAGAAAGATTAAGAGTGAAGTAATTTTTTAATTGTTTTAAAAAAAAGTATTTTGTCTAAATATGATCCGGGAAACATTTGTTTTTCCGGATTTTTTATGTTTTATCTTAATCTTAGATTCTAATGTTTTTAATAGAAATCTAGCATTTTTCTTTGTATTTTTTATATTGTGTTATTCATATGTTATTTTATCTAATTGTTTTTCTGTGTCAATAAAATGACAATTTTGGTATAATATTCTCATTGTTTTAACTAATTTTAAATAATTGTTTAATGTTTTTAAAACTAAATTAACTCAATTTTAACTTATATTTTTAATTAATATTGATTAATTGATTAAAAATATAAATCATTTGCGGTTAATTTATTTAATTATCTTTTTTATTGCCTTTTTATTAATTTTTGTTACATATATTTGCATTTATACTGTTAAAATATGTTAAATATGAAAGTGAAGTTAATATTAAGTACTGCCGTGCTATTCTTTGTAGGAGGACACATGGTAGAAGCCCAAAAGGCTAAGCGCGACACCATACCGCAGGATACCAAGATTGATGAAATTGTAGTGGTTGCTTACGGAAGCCAGAAAAGAGAAACAATGGTTGGTTCCAATACAGAAATTAAAGCAAAACAATTTGCCGATCGACCGATAACAAGTATCGGGCAGGCTTTGGATGGAGCCAGTGCTGGTGTAAAAGTAAGTACCGGAACAGGACAGCCGGGAAGTTCACCAAGTATCCAGATCCGTGGGATAGGCTCTTATGGAATTACAACTGCTCCGTTATATGTAGTTGATGGTACAGTGTATACCGGATCTCTTGCGGCAATTAATCCCAATGATATTGCATCATTCAATATCCTGAAAGATGCTGCTTCTACTTCTTTGTATGGTTCTGCTGCTGCTAATGGTGTTGTTTTGATCACTACAAAATCCGGTAGAAAAGGAAAAGATGCATTTAACTTTAGCATGAGTACCGGAGCTGTAGGAAGATCAATCCCGGAATATGACAGGGTAGATGTGTATCAGTATTACCCTCTAATATGGGAAGCTATCAGAAATGGAAGATTTACTTCTAATCCTGGATTAGGGCTTGCTGCAGCTAATAATTATGCTTCTATAGTTTTGGTTACAGGAAACATTCCATTTGGAAGTGGAGTTCTAAAAACAAACGTATTTGATGTTGATCCTCATCAGTTAGTTATTGATGGAGTATTAAATCCAAATGCTAAATTGAAATATACAGATTTAGACTGGCAGAAACCTTTGATGAATACCGGATTCAGACAGAATTATGAATTGAATTACAGTGGAGGAAGTAATACAACAACCTATTTTTCCTCAGTAGGATATACCAACGAAACCGGATATCTTATCAAATCGGATTTTGAAAGATTTACAGCGAGATTGAAAGTAGATTCTCAGGTTAAAAGCTGGTTAAAACTTGGAACAAGTATCAGTGGGGTATCTTCTAACGGGAATAATTCTGTGGATGGGGCTGATAATAATTCAGCTTATATCAATCCATACAGATGGACAAGAACAATAGGGCCTATTTATAGTCCATATGCTCACGATCCTAACACATTTGCTACCCTTTATGATAATGACGGAAACATAGTGTATGATGCGGGAAGTGCCAGAGGGGCTGATGCTGCGGCAGGAAGAAACGTAATTCAGGAAACACTTTTAAATAAAGATCTTTCTAAAAACTATTACATAATTTCCAGAGCCTATGCAGAAATCAAAGTAGATCCTTATCTTACTTTATCTACTAATGTAGGATACGATATCAGAAATAACAGAAGAAGTACCTATGGAAACAAAATTATTGGAGATGCTGCTCCTGGAGGTTCAGCAGAAAAATATAGTTTTACGGAACAAACCTTTACCTGGAACCAGCTCCTGAACTATAAAAGAAAATTCGGAGATCATAATTTTGAATTCCTTTTGGGGCATGAAAACTATAAATTCATGTATGAATATCTTTATGGGTATAAAAAAGGTCAGATTGTAGACGGGAACGATGAATTAGTAAACTTCGTAACTCTTAGTTCTCTTCCATCATATACAGATACTTATACTAAAGAAGGAGTTTTTTCAAGATTGAATTATGATTATAAATCAAAATATTTACTTTCAGGATCTATCCGTTGGGATGCTTCATCCAGATTTGCCAAAGATGTACGATGGAGTTCATTCTGGTCTCTCGGAGCAGGATGGAGATTAAAAGGAGAAGAATTTTTAAGTAATTCTAACCTTATCAGTGAGTTGAAATTGAGAGGTTCTTACGGTGAAGTAGGTAATGATAGAACAGATAGTTATTATATGTACAAAAGTACCTATACACTAGGGTATAATAATGCTCAGGAACCTGGAATCCTTTTTGGATTTTTAGCAGATCCTACTATAACTTGGGAAACTAATAAACAAACTGATGTAGGAATTGATTTCGGCTTTTTAAATAATAGAATTACAGGTTCAGTTGAGTATTATAACAGGGTTACTGAAGATCTCATATTCCCAGTTCCTCTTCCGGTTTCTTCTGGTGTTCCTGGCAATACAATCAGCAGGAATGTGGGAACAATGTATAATCGTGGGTTTGAATTCAGTATTAATGCAGATGTTATTAAAACTCAAAATTTCACATGGAATATTAATGCCAATGCGTCAACACTTAAAAATCAAATCACAGAATTGTCCGATGGAATAACGGAAATTATCAATGGAACTAAGAAAATTTCTGTAGGACACTCAGTGTATGATTACTGGTTGAGACAATGGTATGGTGTAGATCCGGCTGACGGCTCTCCTTTGTTTCTTGTTGCTGATAACTATGCAAATACAACAGCAACAGATATCAGAACCGTAAATGGAACTAAAGTGACAACAAATTTTAATAAAGCGAAATATGATTACTCCGGGACAGCAATTCCTGATTTATTCGGAAGTTTTGGAACATCGATTACTTATAAACAATGGTCATTATCCACTTTGTTTACTTATCAACTAGGAGGGAAAACATATGATTCTAACTATGCAGCTCTGATGTCCAGTTTCTCACAAGGAGGAGCCTTAAGTACAGATATTCTTGACCGATGGACAACTCCAGGTCAGATTACGGATATTCCGGCATTGAATTCCACAACATATACAAGTTCTAATGCAGCTTCATCAAGATGGTTAGTAAGTTCAGATTTTATCACCTTCAGACAGGCTACTTTAAGCTATAGTTTTACACCAGAGACCTTATCTCAGCTTGGTGTGTCAGGATTAAGAATTCTTGTTTCAGGAGAAAATTTATGGAGTAAAACGGCTAGAAAAGGATTAGAGCCGTCTCAGGCATTCAATGGTACTGCATCAAATAGGTATACCCCAGCAAGAATTGTTACTATAGGTTTTAATGTATCATTTTAAAAAAAATAAATATGAAAAATATTGCAAAAAAATATATAAAATGGGCTGTGGTACTTTCAGCTCTTACAGGAATGACTTCATGTCAGAGTGATTATCTTGAAACTAATCCTACTACTGCTGTTTCTGAAGAAGCAGCTTACTCAAGTGCATCCAACCTTATGGCAATTGTAAATGGTATGCATAGAGATATGTATTACAGACAAAATGATAATCAGGGACAAAATGGACAGGGTGGAATTATGATCATGATGGATGCTTTGGGAGAAGATCTTGTTTTCCCATCTACAGGAAATGGTTGGTATATCTCAACAGTGAGATGGCAGGATCAGGTAAATGATAATGCTGCTAATGATTTTTATCCATATCAGTTTTACTATGCTTTGATCAGAAATGCGAACATGGTTATTGCAAATGGTCCTTCGGTTCCTGCGCCCAACGATGCTGATGTTGCTACTATTAAAACAGCGATCGGTGAGGCTTATGCGTTCAGAGCTTTTTGTTATTATATGTTGGTTCAGATTTATGGTAAAAGATATGTGCCGGGTGTAAATAATACTCAGCTTGGTGTTCCTATTAGACTAGTTGCTAATGAAATACCTTTGGCAAGAAATACAGTAGAAGAAGTGTATACTCAGATCAATAAAGATCTTGATGAAGCTGCTGCCAGACTTGGAAATTCAAGACTTACAAAATCACATTTTAATGATAAAGTAGTTTTAGGATTGAGAGCTAGAGTTGCTTTAACACAAGGGAAATATGCAGCAGCTATTACTGCAGCTCAATCAGCACGGTCAGATTCTCCTTTGATGAGTAATAGCGTGTATCTTTCTGGATTTAATAACCTTGCATCTAATGGAGAGTGGATGTGGGGTGCTACAATTTTAGCAGACCAAGGTGATACATTTTCGAATTTTGGAGCATATATGTCAAGAAACTTTAACTCCACCAATATTCGTCAGGCTCCTAAAGCGATTAATACTAAATTATTCGTTTCATTCCCATCTACAGATGTAAGAACTAAGAATTTTGATCCAACGGGTGCACATACAGCACTTGCTTTACCTTCAACATATGCTAAATTCCCTTATACAGGACAGAAGTTTCTTGCTGCAAGCCAGGCAGACAGCAGGGTAGATGTTCCTTATATGAGATCTGCAGAAATGTATCTTATTGAAGCAGAAGCTTTGGCAAGATCTGGAGACGAAGCTGGTTCTAAAGCCGTTTTCAACGTATTTGCTAAAAACAGAAACCCATCATATCCTGGGGCTACTACAACAGGTGCTGCTTATATCACAGAAATTCTTGACAGTAGAAGACTTGAATTCTGGGGTGAAGGTTTCAGATTCTTAGATCTTAAGAGATTGAATTTAGGTTTGGACAGAACAGGAGCTAATCATTCTTCAGTAGTGACTAATAATGTAATGACAGTAGCTAATACAGACTTGCGTTGGGAATTCCTGATTCCAAGAACTGAAATCAATGCTAACCCATTGATTGTTCAGAATCCATTATAACACGTACAGATTTTAATATATGATTGAGAATCCTGCTTTAGTAGGGTTCTCTTTTTTTTACTTCTGTTAGCAATGATGAGGTTTTTAGTAAAAAATATTTTAAAATTTAAAATAAAGAGTAGGAAAATTCAAAATAAATTATAACTTTGTGATTCAAAGTTCTTTTTATGGATTCAAAAAACTATCACGAAGACTTATCCCATATCCGTTCTATGATGGAACGGTCCTCCAGATTTATTTCGCTAAGTGGTTTATCCGGAGTTGTTGCGGGTTTAACGGCTATTATTGGAGTCGTATATGTGTATTTTGTTTTTCAGAGAGAAGGGATCAATTATCTTGATGGGGACAGAAATATTCTGAGACCTGCCTTGGTTAAAGAACTTGTTCTGATTGGGATTGCTATTTTGGTTGTAGCTGTTCTTAGTGGTTATATTTTTACTGCGCACAAAAGCAAAAAAAAAGGTTTGAAGATCTGGGATGCCACGACAAAGCGACTTTTGATTACCTTTGCAGTACCTTTGTTAGCAGGCGGTGTCTTTTGTCTCGCTCTGCTTTATCATCATCTTTTTGTTTTCATTGCTCCGGCTACTCTTATTTTTTATGGATTAGCTTTGGTAGCTGCAGAACGATATACATTAACAGATGTAAAGTATTTAGGATATCTTGAAATTATTTTAGGACTTATTTCTTTGTTCTTTTTAGGATGGGGATTGCTGTTCTGGGCCATTGGTTTCGGTGTTCTGCATATTGTCTATGGATTGATCATGCATAAGAAGTATAAATAATGGGAATTGGTTTTGTCATATTAATACACCTTTTTGCTATCTCAGTTTTCAGTTTTATCTGTGCTGTTGTAAGTTGTTTACTTACTTATTTTATAGGCGGAAAAGAAAGAAGAAGGAATAGAGTAATATTAGCATTTATAGCACCTTTTGTGGCATTTTATACGTTATATATTGTAGGGATTATTGGTTTATCCCTAGTGTCCGATAATAAAAAAGTAGATATTGGAATAGGCGATGCCTGGTATGTTCCTTTAAAAAATAACTATCAGCTATTATTTATTGATTTGCCTGAGCAGGCAAGTATTAATACTGGAAATGGGCTGACTTTGGTTTCACAAGTGGCTAAAATAGAAGAATTGGGTAATCAGGTTTTTGGAAAAACATTTGACAACCAGTATTTTTTCATTGATTTAAAAACAAATGATGTAAAAACTTTTCAGACAGAGAAAGAGTTAAGTGCTTTACATGTAAATAAAAAACTCAATCTAGTAGATACAACTGAATTTTATTCAGAAAGGAAAAGCAATATTATGGGCTATTGGCCTTCGTTAATACTGTTTTTATCTCTTATTGTTAGTATTGGAGCGGTGTACATCTGGAAGCTAATATTATTTTTTTAATTATAAAATTGCTCCAGACATTATTAATAGAGAAGTAAAGAAAATGAAGGATAGTCAGATTTTGGCTATTTCAGAATAAATAAGAAAAAGTAAAATGATCAAAATAAATCAGCTCAATAAAGAATTCGAAAGCCGTGTAAGACTGGGCATTATGTCCGTTCTTATGGTCAACGACTGGGTTGATTTTTCCGAAATGAAAAACCTGCTCGAAATAACCGATGGGAATCTGGCAAGCCACAGCAATGCACTGGAGAAAGCTGGTTATATAGAAGTGAAAAAAGAATTTGTAGGTAAGAAGCCTAAAACCTCTTATCGTGTTACACAAAGTGGAAGGCAAGCTTTTACGGAACATTTGAATGCACTGGAAAAATTATTGGGGCGATAGTCCTATATTTTTTTAAAAATTAACTTTGAATTACAAAGTACTTTACATAATAAAATTAAATAAAATGATGACACAAAAACAAAAAACACTCACAATTTATGCCCTTCCATTAGCTTTACTCAGTATTCCCTTGGTTGGAAATCTATTTTCTAAGGAAGTGAACTGGTCAGGAGCAGATTTTCTTATTGCAGGAGCTTTGCTTTTTACAACCGCTTTTCTCATCAATCTGATCAGAAGCAGAATTAAAAAACAAAGTCAGAAAGTGATGATATGTATTTTCATTGTGCTGACTATAGCATTGGTATGGATTGAATTAGCAGTAGGGATTTTCGGAAGTCCGTTTGCCGGAAGCTAAAATTTGGTTTGTGATTAATCCTAAATAATAATGAAAGATTCAGAAATAATAGATCTGGACAAGACAGTATTCGGAGTATTTTTTTCAATTGGAACTCTTTGTCTTTTAGGAGCTCTTATTACAAAAAATGACGGGTTTGCCTTAGCAGGGTATCTGCTGATCGTTTTCGGAGTGCCAGTCAATTTATTATGCATATTGGGGCTTTTGATATATGGTGTTTTAAATACATCAAAATTTATAGAATGTATGATAGCCATACTTATTTTGACTGCTAATATTCCCATCGCATTTCTGTACGCCATGATAGGTCTTAGTTTTTTTCAATAATTAATATTCATCAATATCTAATTTTTAAATAATACGGTATGAAAAAAATACGTGTTCAGTTTCTGCTTTTTGTGTACGATAAAACTCAAAAGTTATACAGAAAATATTTCAAAAAGAAAAAAAGACAATGGCAGTTCAATGAAAAACAACTGCTGGAATTTCAGGAAGATTCCTTAGGCCGAAAACTGGGAGAATTTTACAGGAAACACGGCTTCTCAATGATTCCAAAGATGGAAAACCATGATGTTCACCACCTGATTACGGGCTGTGGAACCAACTTCGAAGATGAAATTGCCATGCAGTACCTGCTTCTGGGAAACGGTAAGCTCAATGCGCATCTTCTGGCAGCTATCGTATTAGGAACACTTATCCTACCGGAATATGTAAAAATTTATATCAAAGCTTATAAAAAGGGACAAAATATGAGAACCTTCCATCATTGGGACTTTGAAGAATTGCTATGGCAGAATTTTGAACATGTAAAAGACTTTATTCAACAAAAAGAAACGGTAGTTTTTCATTAAAAACTAAAGATGATGGGAAAAATAAAATTCAGTCCGCTAGGGAAAAGATCATTCATTGTTTCTTTTCTGCTGGGAACCCTTCTGCTATTTGCATTTTGGTTGATAAGAGCAGAATTTCTTCTTGAGCTTGGCTTTTATTATGTATTGGTAACTGCCGTGATTAATATGTTTATCCTTCTGCACGAGTTGATTATTTATCTTACTGATGTTTCAGAACAGAAAGCTTCTGGTAATTCGGTCCTTCTCCTGCTTGTCAATATTCCGATTACAACCTTATACCTCTATATAATGACACAGTTTCCCTGGTTGGAAGCGGTTCTCAAAATTTAAATCTTTCAATCCTTTAAATTTTCAAATATTAAATAATAAACCTCATGAAAACACATCATTATATATTTCTTACAGCCCTTCTTTTTGTCATCGTTTTTTATGATCAGGACATAGGGCTGAACCTTGGAATTCTGGGAATTGTCTATGCCGTACTAACGCTGTTTAGAACACCGGAAAAAAATAAAACCAGAACGTTATATGTCCTTTTTACAACAAGTATTCTGTCTGGTGTTGCATTTGCGTGGTTCGGAGATTTTACCTCTTTTATTGCGGTGGCAAGCTCACTGCTTTTGCTTGGCTATAAATCGAAGAACAGAAGATTGAAAATTTTATTCTTAATTCCGGTTTTTATGATAAACTGCTGTACTTCATTCTGCCGTTTTTTCAGCTTTGATGAATGGCTGCCTAAAAAGAATGTTCCCGGATTATGGCAAAAGACATTGGCTTTCATTTTGATTCCGCTGGTACTTGTTTCTGTTTTCTTTGGAATTTATTCCGCAGGAAGTAATCATTTTGCAGCCCTTTTCACAGATTATGAGTTGGATCTTAATATTTGGCAGGTATTCTGTCTTTCGGTTTTAGGATTTTTTATTGCTTTTAATTATTGGAATTATGCGGTGGAAAAACTCATTTACAAAAATAATCATGTTCTGGATAATGATTTCCGCAAAGATTCCTGGGTTCCAAAGGCTACTTATTCTTTTCTTGACCTTGCTGCAGAACGAATGAGTGGAGTAATCTCTTTTGTCTTGTTGAATGTTTTATTGGTGTTCTTTATTATTACTTACAATTATGAACAGTTTTATGAAGCCATAAAAACACCGGTTCAGCTTTCAGAAGAAACCCATGAAAGAGTAAATGCAGTAATCATGTCTATTGTCATGGCTATTTTGGTGATCATGTTTTATTTTAAAGCCGGATTTAATTTTGATCCAAAAGCAGGTTTGTTGAAAATCTTAGCCAAAATCTGGATATTCCTAAATGCTATTCTTGTGGTTTCCGCAGCCCTTAAAAACTATGAGTATATTGTTAATTATGCATTCACCTATAAAAGGTTGGGGGTTTTTGCTTTTCTGTTGTTATCGTTAGTTGGCCTGGTCCTTACTTATATTAAAATCCAAAAACAGAAAAGAAACATTTTCCTTATCAATAAAATGATTTGGTTTTTTTATGGAACTGTTCTCACGTGCAGTTACTTCAACTGGGGTGGTTTTATTACTTCCCAGAATATGAAACGAAAGGATTTTGCGGTCAATTATCATGTAACCTCCATCAATTTTAGTGAAAAAGCACTTCTTAAATATGCGGATGAAAAAAATGATCAGAAACTTAAAAAGACCTTGCAGGATAAAGTGAAAAATGAAACATCCAAAACATTCCTTTCAAAGATCATATATTATCATACCATCAAATAAAATATCATGAAAAACTTAGTGGAATCCTCTAGATTTAAAATTAAACTATTGTTGATAATGATGACCATATTCTGTTTCAGCCTTTCAGCTTTCAGATATTATATCAGCGATACAAAAGTGTTTTTGTTTCTCAACTGGAATCTTTTTCTTGCGTGGATTCCTTTATTACTAAGTTCTTTTATTCTTGCCTTTAATATCAAAAGCAAAACTTCATTGATCCTTATAGTAATAGTGTGGATATTGTTCTTTCCCAATTCTCCCTACATTCTTACAGATCTTTTTCACCTCAGAGCAAGAAATGAGATACCGATCTGGTATGACCTCATTGTGATTCTTTCCTATGCCTGGACAGGACTGATCTGTGGCTTTATAAGTCTTCATGATATTGAAAAGAGGCTTTCTGATTATATGAATAGAAATATCATCAGCGGGTTAGTTGTCCTTTTTCTTTTTATGAGCAGCTTTGGAGTCTATCTTGGCCGTTTTCTGAGATGGAACAGCTGGGATGTTCTCAACAATCCCTTTGGCCTGTTCTCGGATATTGTGGTGAGATTCATCTATCCTATGGAATATACCAAAACATGGGGTGTTACTCTATTGATGGGAGTATTGCTCAACTTTATGTACTTTACATTTAAATGGGCAGGAACAAATGATGAAAAAGAATTACAAACGGAAAATAAAACATTCAACGGATTGGAACAATTTTAGCATTTCAATGAGCTCAGCATAATATATGCTGATCCATTCTTAAAATTAATTATTATGAAAAAAAGCTTATTGTTAATTCCTTTGATAATTGTTGCCTGTAAAAAAGAACCTGCTGTGACAAATGTCGCGGATAAGGACTCTACAGTGGTAACAGAAATGCCTGATTCTGTGGTAAAAAAAGATTCTGTAGCATCAAGGAAAAAAGATTCAATTATTAACAACGCTCCGGTCACTAAGGAAGTATTGCGCAAAGGCGTAATGAGAGATGAAAAAGACGGCCAGATTATAAGAACGGCAGATGCCAACCAGTTGCCTTTTACAATTGGAGAAGAATTTACAAAGGATGATCAGGATTTGATTTTAAAACTGACCCGTTATGATCGTCCCAATATCAAAGCGAAAATTTCAACAAAAGAGAAAGATTTTAATATCCGTTTCAATCAGATCAGACTTCCAAACGGGAACTACGACGGACCTTTTGGAAGAGAAATTACTTATGATACTCCCGGACAAGGTGAAGTATGGTTGATTATCGGAAAAAGTAACATGGCTTCGGGAAATACCAAAGGTAGTTTTACGGTAACTGTGGAATAAGACCCAACCAATTTGGTACAATTTCTGCAAACTAAACTTTGAAGTTTAAAATTTAAAATTATGAAAAATATAGTTCTAACAGCAATGGCCGCTTCAGCTGTACTTGTAGGTTGCGGAACTGTACAGTCGCTGGTTCAGAATACATTTCCCTACACAACAAATGTTTTAGTGTCTACAGGAGTTCCTGCGGATAAAGAAGTTTCTTCCACTGCAACGGCTACCAATGTACAGACCTGGTTCGGAGGAAATAATAATGCAAAAATTAAAGATGTAAGAATTTCAGATGCGAAAATCTCTGTGGCATCTCCTTCCGGAGGAAATCTGAGTGCATTCAAAACGGTAAAAATATACGTTTCTTCTAACGGAACAGGAGAAAGATTAGTAGCTTCACGTTCCAATATCTCCACCAATTCTTCCAGCTTAAATCTTGATCTTAATGATACAGGATTCCTGGACGAAATTGTAAAAAGTTCAGGGTTAACGGTAAGAACCGTTTATGAATTGAAGAATCAGACTTCTTCAGATATGAACATCAAAGTAGCGCTTAATTTCAGCAGCGTTCCGGCAAAATAAAATCAATAAAAATTGATAGTAAAAACCCTCTTTCATTTTTCTGAAAGAGGGTTTGATGTGAAATAAATGTATAAAAAATCTTGTATTCTAGAATTTGGTTAATTTCTCAACAACTCTCCTCTGGCCTTCGTTAATATTGATGATATACTGTCCCGTAGGAAGTTGCGAAATATCAATCTTTTCATTCGGTAGAACGGAAGTTTTAATCACTCTACGTCCCTGAAGATTAATAATCTCTACATCCAGTTTTTTATTTTCACTGCTTTGAATAGCAATGGAACTGCTGGATGGATTAGGATAAATTTTAACCTCTAATGATGGTAAAGTCTTAACAGGTGCTGCAAAATTACTTTCCAGTTGAAGGATAGCATTTTTAACATTAGGAAGAGGTCCGATCTTTTGGCCTGTCACCGTTCCTCCCTGAGGAATTCCTGTTGAAATTAAAAGGTTTTTCATCGCCGAAGGTGTTAAATATTGACCTGTAGTCTGGCGATAGAAAGACTGGATTAAAATAGCAGCAGAAGAAACCACCGGTGTTGCAGAACTTGTACCACTGAAATAATTATAAGTTCTGTTGTTGTCATTGTCGTATTTCGCATAAGATCCATAACCTGCAGCCATCACACTGCTTCCCCAACCCTGAACATCCACTCTGCTACCAAAAGTGCTGAAGCTTAATTTCGAATGGGTAGTATTAGGAGATCCTGCTCCTACAATGATAGCACCGCTGTTTCCTCTCGCAAGATAGGTGGCATAAAACGGGTCATCCAGATTCTGATTTCCATTACCCGCTGCTGCAATGATAATAATTCCTGAATCAGTAGCAGCTTTTGTAAGATCCCAGATTACTTTATCATATTCCGCAGGACAATACTGACCGTCTTTTCCACCAGTCTGCATTTCGTATAATATAATATCTCCGGCCTGAGATGCATTGATAGATCTGCTTACAGCAGAAGCTCGGTTGTATCCCGCCGTAGTCCATTCCATATAACCTTTTATTTCAGAAGCACTATAAGCAGCTCCGGTAAGTCCTATATTGTCTTTTATAGAACCTAAAATACTTACTACAGCAGTTCCATGGTCACGATAGTTATTATTGGCCAATCCTGCATTAGGAGAGTAGCCGGGTTCAAGTTGAATTGAATTTTGGTTAGACAGCATCTCGTGAGTTTTATAGAAACCATATTCTACATCGCGCACACGGATATTCTGCCCTGTGATTCCTCTTGACCATGCGTATTTGGCATTGATTCCCGGATTGTCATTCAGATAGGTCTGCAGGCTTTCCAGATCAGGAGTCGCCACAAAAGCATTTACCAAAGGAGGTTCAATAGGCTCGGCACTCATTACAGATACATATTCTATTTCAGGAAATCTCTCAAGAGTACGGATAATTTTTTCTGAAACTTCTTTATTTTGAAGAGGAATATCAGCCTTATAGATTCTTTTCAGCTTTTCCACAGACTCTCCGGAATTACCGATGGCTTTGCTGCTTCTGGCCATTTCATCAAGTTTGCTGTCTGTAAAGTCCAGATCATACTTAAATGAGATGTGATTTTCTCTTGAGAATCGTTCCAGATCAGCGTTTCTGCTGAAAGCCGTTTTTTCTGAATTAATGCCTTTTGAAAAGCAGACGTAAATAATTGAATTTTGATCATTAGCCATTTTTGGCTGACTGTCCTGTCCGAAAGACAGAGTAGAGCAGAACGCAAATAATGCGAAAAGGTTGATTTTTGTTTTCATATAATTTTGTTAAATGGTTGTAAATCAGTTTTGATTTATATCAAAAATAATAATAAAATGAAAACAAATCACTTTTTTGTGATTTTATTTTTTAAATTTTTACTCTTTTCTTTTATATAAGGGATTTTTTTGTTTTTGAGTGATTACCTCAAAGGTTTTCAAAACCTATGAGGTTTAAGAGCAGATATTTGATACTTACTCATCAAAAAAATACGCTTCATAAATTGAAGCGTATCGGGTGTATTTTACACATTTGTCTTTTCCTGCTTAGTTTTTGGTGATAGAATCCATAACAATAGTAACGGGTCCGTCATTGATCAGGGAAACCTTCATATCTGCTCCGAAAACTCCGCTTTCTGTTTTTAATCCGGATTTGGTGATTTCTTCCTTAAAATAATCAAAAAGTGGCACCGCTTTATCCGGTTTTGCAGCCTTTATGAAAGAAGGTCTGTTGCCTTTTTTATAATCTGCAATCAATGTAAACTGACTGATACAAAGAATTTCTCCTGAAATATCTTTCACGGAAAGATTAAGCTTGTCATCTTCATCTCCAAAGATTCTCAGGTTTAAAACCTTTTGTACAAGCCAGTCCGCATCTGGCTTTTCATCATTTTCATCTATACCTACCAGCAGCATAAGCCCTTTCCCGATTTCTCCAACAATTTTTCCGTCCACTTTTACATTGGCTTCGGAGACTCTTTGTATAACGATCTTCATCTTGTATTTCTAATAATAAACATTTAGAGTTTTACTTGCAGCGTCGTAATTGTAAGGATAAGTTTTGGGAGGAAGAGACGTTTGGGCTCCAGACTCCGGCTGTCCTGTACTTAAGATCCATCTTGTATTATCCTGTGGACATATAATGGCAATATTATCTTTTACCTCAAGGGTTGTATTGCTATCGGGGCATAGATGTGGGGCATTCCTGTCATAGACTTTAAATCCGTTTGCTGTCCGGACAATAATCAACCCTCTTGTTCCTGACTGCTGCTCGTTGACATAAATCCAGCCGTTGATATTATTTAAAGCGTAATAAGCAGGCAGGTTTAAATTAAGAGATACATTAATAGGAACATTGGGGAAACAGTTCACGGTATCTTCTCTGCTTCCACATGAGTTTATAGTTAAATTACTGGAAATCAATAAAATGAAAATGGATAAGATTGAAAAAGTTTTTTTCATTTCAATTTAAATTTTTATATATTTGTAAAAATTAAACGATTACAACACGAAAACATTGTCCGGCAAATGTCGGATTATTTTTTTATACTAAAACTAAATTTTGAAAATTATGGCAAGCTATGTTACTAAGGAGGGCCTAGAGAAAATGAAAGCTGAGCTGGAACAGTTGGAAACTGTGGAGAGACCCAAAATTACTCAGCAGATCGCAGAAGCAAGAGATAAAGGTGATTTATCAGAAAATGCAGAATACGATGCAGCTAAAGAAGCTCAGGGGATGCTTGAAATGAGAATTTCCAAGCTGAAAGATGTTATCTCTACTTCTAAAATTATAGACGAAAGCCAATTAGATACTTCAAAAGTTTCAATCTTAACAACAGTGAAACTTAAAAACAATGCTACCAAGCAAGAGCAGGTATTTACATTGGTACCGGATAACGAAAGCGACCTGAAGACAGGAAAGATTTCTGTGAACACACCTATCGCAAAAGGATTGTTAGGAAAAGCTATTGGCGAAATTGCTGAAATTACTTTACCTAACGGAAACAAACTGTCTTTCGAAGTATTAGACATCTCTTTATAGTCTGATACTCCTTTCTATTTCTGAACTTCTAAATATCTAACCTAAACTTCTGATAAAATGAGCACTATATTCACAAAAATCATTAATGGCGAAATTCCCTCTTATAAGATTGCAGAAAATGAAAACTTTATTGCATTCTTAGACGCAATGCCTTTAGTGAAGGGACACACTTTAGTAGTACCCAAAAAAGAAGTGGATTTGATTTTTGATCTTGAAAGTGAAGAATACAAAAACCTTTGGGGATTTGCCCAAGAGGTAGCCAAGAAGATCAAAACTGCAGTTCCATGTGTAAGAGTAGGAGTAGCAGTGGTAGGACTTGAAGTTCCTCATGCACACATCCATCTGATTCCTTTAAATAAGATGGAAGACATGAATTTCAGAAATGAAAGATTAAAATTAACGAACGAAGAATATACAGAGATTCAACACTCAATTATTAATTCTTAACAACCAGAAAATCGTAAAAAAGTAATTTTTTACGATTTTCTTTAACATATACATATATTATATCATATGAATTCCAACCAATGTTCTTTCTGTGGCAGAAAAAGAAATGAAGTACAGATGCTGATTTCTGGGCAGAATGGTTTTATTTGTGAAAATTGTATAGAGCAGGCACATGCTATCGTAAAAGATGGTGCATCAAAAACAGGATATTCACCTGCTAATAGTATGGAAGAGCTTAAAAAGCCAAAAGAGATCAAAGAATTTCTTGACCAGTATGTGATCGGACAAGATCAGGCAAAAAAGCAACTTTCCATTGCTGTGTATAACCATTATAAAAGATTGCTTCACGCTCAGGACGAAAACAGAGAAGTAGAGCTTGAAAAGTCAAACATTATCATGATAGGAGAGACAGGAACGGGTAAAACGCTTCTGGCAAAAACTATTGCAAGAGAACTGAATGTTCCTTTCTGTATCGTAGATGCTACTATTTTAACAGAAGCCGGATATGTAGGAGAAGATGTTGAAAGTATCCTTTCAAGACTTTTGATGGTAGCAGATTATGATGTGGAAAAAGCTGAAAAAGGAATTGTTTTCATTGATGAGATTGATAAGATTGCCAGAAAATCAGACAATCCAAGTATTACAAGAGACGTTTCAGGAGAAGGCGTGCAGCAGGGATTATTAAAACTGTTGGAAGGTAGTATTGTGAATGTTCCGCCACAAGGAGGAAGAAAGCATCCAGATCAGAAATATATCCAGGTAAATACCCAAAACATCTTATTTATTGCAGGTGGAGCTTTTGACGGGATCAAAGAGATCATCGAAAGAAGAATGAACAAGCAGGCAATTGGTTTCAGCTCTGAAAAAATCAATAAAACAGACGAAGACGAATATATATTAACAAATATTAATGCAATTGACCTTCGTACTTTCGGATTAATTCCGGAACTTTTAGGAAGATTTCCAATCATCACTTACCTCGATAAACTCACAAAAGAGACGTTGGTAAGAATCATGAAGGAACCTAAAAACTCTATTGTTAATCAATTTGTGGAACTTTTCAAAATGGATGGCACAAATTTGGTTATCACAGACGGAGCAATTGAAAAAATCGTAGAGGAAACTATTGAAAAAGGATTAGGTGCAAGAGGGCTTAGAGGGACCACCGAAAAAGTTCTAGAAGACTATATGTTTTCAATAGGAGAGGAGAAAGATATCATCTTAAATGAAGATAATGTTTTGATTAATAGATAAAATATTTTTTTTTTAAGAAAAATAATAATACCTTTGCGGGTGAAGATTGTATTAACACACAAATAATTTATACAATGAGAAAAAGTTTATTTGCTATAGGTCTTTTAGCAATTAGTTATTCTGTTCAGGCGCAGATACTATGTCATGTTGACACTAATGCTAATATGTATGTGAGCGAAGGCACCCTAGTTTATAGCGGTGGAGGTGTACAAACAAAGGGTAATGGCCTTTTGGACGTGCATGGAAATATCATGGTTGTAGGATCTGGTACAGATGCTTTTAAGACAATTGATGCTGCCGGTTCTGATAAGACTGACGGCGGAAATATCATCTTAAGACTTAATACCCCTGCTTCTTTTGCTACTTCCACGTATGGACAGTTGTACATCGACGGACTATCCCAGTCCAACATTACAGGTATTGTAACCAAAGAATACCGAACTACAAGTCATGGTTCCGGTAATTATTTTCAACAAGTTGCGTTACCTTTTTCGGGTAAAGCTTTCAATTCATTATCTGCAGAACTTGGGAAAACTTTCAATACCCAAAGAACAGGAACTGGCAGCAACCCTATTCTAAAGTGGGATAACGCTAATGCCGTTTCTGCGCATTTTACAAATTTAGCATCTACTACTGCTGATGGTTCAGGATACTATATGCTGAAAGTTACCAATAACGACTGGAATCCAAGTGCTCCTACAGGTGCAGCAACTGTTTTCAATATTAACGGGAAACCATATGCTCCCTTAGCTGGAACTGTAACATTGCAGAATGCGGGGAAATCTAATTTGGGACCTTCTAATGTCGTATTCGGGGTTGGTGGTAACGCTGTGAATTCTTACAACGAAAAGTACAACACTTATTTAGATGACAGTTTTGAGTTTACTACAAGCGCATGGGCTGGAACATTTGGTCAGAACTGGTATCAGTTTGGTAACCCCTTCCTTACCAATTTAGATTTATCTAATATTGGATATACTGAAAGTGTTACCGGATCAGATGGAAATGCAGTAAAAAATATCTGGGGTATTGAATACAACCCTGGTACTGTTGTGACACTTCCTGGAGGCTCTACTTATGCTACAGGTGCTCAGGTGGTTACTTATGTGGCTACAGGTGACGGGGTCGCTCCTGCAGTTGGAGATGTGAACCTGGATAAAATGGTTATCAAACCAATGCAGTCGTTTAAAATAAAGTTAAGAGATAATACAGCTCAGACTTTAGACTTTAATACACTGAGAAGATTCAAATCAACCGCAAGAACAGCAGGTACTCCAAATGGTGTAAATGCAGCTAAAATGGCTGGTAAGGGTACAAACAGTACAGTGAAGCAGCTTGGTGTAATTGGTCTTGATGCTAATGGTAATGAGATTTCCAGAACGTACTACGTGGTTTCTCCATCATTTACAACAGGACACCAGGTTTCTACTGCCACGACAGTTCAGGCTTCAGCAGGTACCAGAATTATAGGTACTTACGAAGAAGCATTGAATGGCGGATATGATAATAATTATACGAACTATTGGTTATATATTAACGAAGCTAATGAGGGTAACTTCCAAGGTAAAAATGTTAAGTTAGTTAACTACAAACTTGATCAGGTTAAATCTTATAAATTCGAGATCAGAGAAAATGCAGAACTTATTCCTGCTGGTGCACACCAGTTATCTTCAGGAATTGGTTTCTACTATAAAGCGGAAAATGGGAATTTAGTACAGGCTAAGCAGGGAGATGTTGTAGCTGTAACAAATGAAGAAGCTAACTTGTATTATGGTGAGCCAAGTAATAATACTTTAGCTACTAATAAAACAACTCCTAGTGTTTCCAGAACACTTGTTGTTTATGATCCATCTATTACAAATTACATTGTTAGATTTGATCCAAAATGGAAAAAAGCAGACATTCAAGTTTATGATATGAGCGGTAAACTGGTAATCTCTAAAAAAGCGGTTGAAACATCCAGAGATTTTGTAATCGAGCTTGATGGCTCAGTTAAAAATTCATATGTTGTAAAAATCGTTTCTGATAAGGGAGAAACTGTTAACACTAAAATCTTAAAATAAACCACATGAGAACTATTAATAAACTAGTCCTGGCATTTTTCCTATTTGCTGTATCTTTAGCAAATGCCGCTCCACCAATCCCAGGAGGAGGAGGAAATGGAGGAAATGGTACCGGATCACCTGCCTCACCAATTGATATGTATGTATATGTACTGGGTATCGTAGCAATAGGATTTATTGTTTACTTTACAAAAAAGTACAAAAGCGTAAAAGCATAAAATTTTATTAAAATAATATTAAACTCTCTGATTAGTCAGGGAGTTTTTTTATTTTTACTTTATGAAAAAGATTTATACGCTATCAGCGGTTTTGGCTGCATTTGCTTTAAAGGCTCAATTTACTGTTACAATTCAGACTCCGGCAGATTTTAAAGACCAGGATGCTATTCTATATACACTTAACGGATCAAAAGATATTATTGTTACTAAAGAACAGAGTAAGAATAGTACATGGACTTTTAAATATCCGGGTCATTATATGGGGATGATGAAAGTCTATTTTCCTGGCTCTAATAATACAGTAAGTTTTATTTCTGAAAATAAGAATGTCAATTTTAAATTGGATATTCAGAATAGCAAAGTAAAAGATGTTATTTATCTGGATGATGCCAATAATCTGATGAGCAAACAACAGGAAGGCTCCCAAAAGAAAGAGCTTATTTTACCGGCTTTAGCACAAATCAAAGAATATTACAAAGACAATACAGATTTTGGAAAAGCTCTGAAAACAGAAATTGACAGACTTTCCGGTGCTCCAGGTTCTATTGATGCTGCACAACATCCGTTTGTTGCTTATTATAATACGAATTACAGCAAGTTTCTTTCCAATTCACCCGATTCAACGAAGAAAGTAGATCAGGAAGAAATAATCAACTTTCTTGACAAATCAAATGATATGCTTGAAAGCTCATCGTTATTGAGACCTGTATTAGTAGCTTATCTGAATTCGGGAGGAAATGCCAATGTTACAGCATCTGTTGATAAATTGCTGGATCGTTTAAAAGTAGAAACTCCAAGAGGGCAGACTGTATTGTCAGAATTGATTGATATTTTTGATGTCTATCAGATGGATGAATACAAGAGCAAATATCTGTCTCTAGCTAAAAATCTTAAATGTACCATTACTGACAGGCTTGCTTCTACATTGAAATCGAATGCAAACATTGAAATGGGGGCTATTTTCCCTAATTATAAGTTCCAGTCACCTGTTAATACCACTGCAAAATCTTTACACGATATAAAGGCCGATAAAAAGGTGGTGGTATTCTGGTCATCCACATGTTCACACTGTGAAAGTGAACTTCCAAAACTTTTGGAAAAATATAATGATCTGAAATCGAAAAATATTCAGATTGTAGGACTGTCTTTAGATGTGGATAAGAATTCATATACCAAAAAAATTGCTGCATTTCCTTGGGTGAATGATTCAGAATTGAGAGGATGGAACAGTAGTTACACAGATTTATATAATATTCATGCAACTCCGACGTATTTTATTTTGGATGCTAACAATAAGATAATCAGCAAACCAGATCATGTTGGCGATGTTTTAGAATATTTTAAGGTAAAATAATTTTGGAGGTAAAGAAATATTTTCTATATTTGCACCACCAAAACGGCGAGGTAGCTCAGTTGGTTAGAGCGCAGGATTCATAACCCTGAGGTCACGGGTTCAATTCCCGTCTTCGCTACAATAAACCGCAATCATAATTCAATGATTGCGGTTTTTACTTTTAAAAGAATTACTCTTTTATCTTATAATTCTTTCACATGAATTTTATTTTTTCACGGTTTCATTCTTTTGATGGAATATTAAGGGAATAATTATACTTTTTCAGCTTCATTATAATGTTCGGCTAATTTTCATAATCAAGTAACATTATGATATTCCCTGTATTCGTTATTTTCTTGTCTTTTTTTGAATGATTATGTTTTTTGCGATAAAACCCCTTTGCTTAGATAGATTGTGGCTAGAATAGGCTGTTTAAATGAATGACATTGATTGAGCTTCTGCAAAACATTATCAGTCGACTGGGAAATTTAAAAAATACATAATAAAACCCCGTTTTACAATTTGAAAAACGGGGTTAATTTTTTAGTGAAAGGTTCATTAAACCTGATATCCAAGTAACTTTCTGATTTGATAGAAGAATCTTTCAATCAGTCGCAGATCCTGTGTTACAATTTCTGCACTGCCTCTAAGCTCTTTATCGAATGTAAGTGTTTTGTTGTAGCTGGTTTTTAATCCTTTCGGTAAAATTACATCTACATAATAATTTCCTTTGTCATCAGGAATAAGTGATATATTCTGTACCTTTCCTTCGATGATACCGTATTCCTGGAATCGGTAATTGTCCAGTTTAATAAGTACTTTCTCACCAGGAGTTATTTTTCCTGAATTTGTGGTAGGGACTGACATTCTGCCCACTAACTGCTCTTTATTTTTAGGAAGAATAGAAAGGATGGGTTCTCCTACCTTTACAAACTGATTCTCTCCGAAGAACTGTTGGAAACTGGCAACCCCATCAGTGGATGAAATCACAAGATAATTCAGTTCCCACTGTTTTAAAGATTTTCTCAGCTGTTCAAGAAGCTGCAGAGTTTGTGAAGAGTATGTGATTCTGTCTTTTTCTGTATTAATGGCAGTTCCGCTTTTGGTCTTATTCAGATTGGAAATTCCTTCATCCATTTGGGATATGGAGATTTTAATATTCTCAAGGTTTTGCTGAGCCTGAAGATATTTGATTTTTTCATTTTCAAGTTCCATGGCTGAAATAACCCCTTGGTTGAATAGCTCCTGAGATCTGTTGAAGTTTTTCTTTGTCAGATCATATTTTATAGATTCCAGGTTCTTCTGCTGTTTCAAGGTAGCAATTCTTATTTTGTATTCTGAAATGCTCTGATTGGCGGCCAGGTTTTCTGGTGCATAAGGCTGTAGTCTTGTAAAAAGAGCTTCATCCTGAAATGCTTTTGCGAAACTGTTATATTCTCCCTGCAATTCACCCAGCTTAAATCTTGAAGCCTGGGCGATAGGGAAGGTATATAATTTATCAGGTGTGATAGAGTCTACCAGTTTTTTAAGCTCTAAAATGTCTTTGTAGTTAGCTGCAGACTGCATCACCATAAGAACATCATTCTTTTTAACTTCCTGATGATCTTTTATGAATATTTTCTCAATTTTGGAACTGGTTCGTGCTTCTATTTTCTCAGGAGGATTCTGGGAAGTTACAATAATAGGAGCCGGTACAAATTCCGGATATTTTATAATGTAGCTCATTAAGAGAATTAACAGGAGGATAATAAATATCACTGTATTTCCCCAACGGATCATCCAATGTGGTGGCTGGGTCAGAATATCCTGTACGCTCTCTGAGCGAAGTTCAATATTGTCTAAAACGTCTTCTTTCATTGTTTTGAGGTAAAAGTTCCCCCAATATTTCAGGGGGAATATAATTTAAATAATTGGGCAGTTCCCATCATACCAAGATGGTGGTGAAGTGTCTGCATCCGGTGGGCATTCAAAATGCTTGATACGGCATGGTACCCAGCTGCCAAGACACCAGGATCCACAACAGTTGTTGTCCGGAATAATTACTCCTCCACTTACTAATGTCAAATCTCTTCTCGAAAGTTTTTTAAGATTTTTCATGATTAATTAATTTTATTTTTCCTACTCTATAAGCTTTTCGGATTCCGCTGTATTGTTTTTATGATTAATTGCCTAATTCAAGCTGATTTCTTACAAGTCTGTAATATTCTCCCCTTAAATCTACCAGATCGGCATGGCTTCCTTCTTCAACTACTTTTCCTTGATCCAGTACAATGATTTTATCAGCATGTCTTACCGTTGAAAGTCTGTGGGCAATCACCACTGCTGTTTTGCCCTTAAAGAACTGTTCAAGATTTTCCATAATCACTTTCTCATTATTAGCATCTAATGCAGAGGTAGCTTCATCAAATAAAATATATTCTGGAGATTTGTAAACAGCTCTTGCAATGAAAAGTCTCTGCTTCTGACCACCACTGACACCAACTCCTTCATTTCCGATCTTTGTATTATAACTTAATGGAAGGCTTTCAATAAAATCTTTAATATTGGCTATCTCTACGGCACGTCTAAGTTTTTGTTTATCTATATGATCTTCACCTACAGCAATATTATTGGCGATAGTATCATTGAATACATATCCTTCCTGCATTACAACTCCACAATGATCTCTCCAGTATCTTGGGGAAATATTTTTCATATTGGTATTTCCGATTCTGATTTCACCCTGGTCCGGATCATAAAATTTCATCAACAGTTTCAATAAAGTAGTTTTTCCACTTCCGCTGGCTCCCACAATAGCTGTGGTCTGTTGATAAGGAATCGTAAGGTTTAAGTTTTCAAAAACCGGAACGTCAGAACCAATATACCTGAATGACATATCTTTTATTTCGATATCTTGCTTCGGAACATCTGTGACGTACTGCTCATTTTTATCTTCTTCATCATCTTTATCATGGATTTCTCCTAATCTTTCAAGGGAAATTTTAGCATCCTGAGTTTGTTTAATAAAGTCGATAAGCTGAAGAAGCGGGCTGTTTAACTGTCCAATAATGTACTGAACAGAAAGCATCATCCCCAAAGTAAGATTTCCACTTAAAACAAGTTTAGCAGAAAGGAAACTCACCAGTATATCTTTCATCTGATTGATAAAGTTTCCTCCAACAGACTGCCATTGTTCTAATGAAAGAGATTTTATTCGGATCTTAAACAGTTTTACCTGAAGAAATTCCCAGTCCCATCTTTTTTGCTTCTCTGCATTATGCATTTTGATTTCCTGCATACCGTTGATAAGCTCAATTACTTTACTTTGTTCCTGAGATACCTGAGAGAATCTTTTATAATCAAGCTCTTTTCTCTTTTTGAGGAAAAAACTGATCCAGCCAATATATAATACGGCCCCTACAAGATAAACGATGAAAAGTCTGTAATCGTAAAATAATAATACAATACTAAAAATAATAAGGTTGACCAATGAGAATAATGTATTCAGCGAAGAGCTTGTAAGAAGCTGCTCAATTCTGTGGTGGTCATTAATTCTCTGCATGATATCTCCTGTCATTCTGGTATCAAAGAAACTTATCGGAAGTTTCATTAATTTGATAAAGAAATCGGAAATGATCGAAATATTGATCCTTGCTGAGAGGTGAAGAAGAATCCAGCTTCGGATTGTCTCAATTCCCATTCTTCCCAGGAATAGCATAATTTGGGCAAGTAGAACTACATAGATAAAATTAATATCCTGATTCTGGATCCCGACGTCTACAATACTTTGGGTAAGAAACGGGAATATAAGGGAAAGTAAACTTCCACCTAAAAGTCCAATAGCCAATTGTATAACAAGTGTTTTATACTTAAAAAGATATTTGGACAAGAATGTAAAGCTTGCCTTACTCTCTTCAGCATCAAACTCTGTCTGAAAGAATGCAGGAGTAGTTTCAAGAATCAGTACAATTCCTTCTTCTGTATTTTCGTTGGCATTTTCTCCAATCCAGGACTTGATGAATTCTTCTCTGGTATAAGTAATCAATCCATAGCTGGGATCCGAAATATATACTTTGTTATTTTTGTCGATTTTATATACAACAACAAAATGGTTTTTATTCCAGTGTGCTACACATGGAAAAGGAACTTCTTCTGTTAGGGTATTGAAATCGATCTGGACACCCATTGAACGGAATCCAAGATTTTCCGCGGCATCGCTCAGCCCAAGAAGGCTGCTTCCTTCCCGTGTTGTTTCGGAAAGGTTACGAATCTGCTGCAGAGATATACTTTTACCATAATACTTACTGACGATTCTCAGGCATGTAGGGCCACAATCTTTGGTATCTGGTTGCTTATAAAAAGGAAACTTTTTTTTCAAAACTACTACTCATTATAAAATGCCGTCAATAAATGACGACATTTTTGCTTTAATTCAATTATAATTCAATGAAATGGTAAACTGGAAATAGTCCCATTGATCACCGTTTTTCTACTCTTTTACATCTTTTCAGATGGTTATTTTGTTTTTCCTAAGATAGTGAAATTTTTAAATGAATGAGATTTATTTACTAGATCTCATTATCCTCTATTAATTCATCAATAAAGAATAAAATATCTTCACGATCATACTTGTCTGGAAACTGATATCCATTGATGATAAAGATAGGAGTGAAGCTTAATCCTGCGTTACTGTTTTCTATGGACATCTCTACTAATGGATTCAGATTTTCTGATGTTACCTTTCCTCCGGAGAGCAGATTGATTTTGCTTTCATCCTTAGTTTCAAACCATTCTTCTACAGCATGTAGAAATTCTTTTTCGGGCTTGTTATGATAGATATGAGTTAAATCTGAAATAAGCTGAGTGTATTTTTCTGGAGCTCTGTCTGGGCTGTAATTGAATCTCATCTGTAGTGAAATATTCTCCGGATATTTTTCCAAAAGTCCTTCCACAAGCTTATGTGCATCTTTACAGAAACCACAATATGGGTTGGAAACGATAGAAATACGAAGCTTGGCATCTTTTTTTCCAACTGCAAAAGTTTCAGTATCCTGGAATTCTATTTTTGGATTTTGCTCCATCTGGTTTTTGAAAAGTTCATAGTTTCTCTTGAATCTGAGATTTTTTGCATTCGATTTTTGAAGAGCTTCTTTTTGTTCAAGAAGAGTGTTGAAATAGATAACTGCAGAAAATACAAGAGCCCAAAGAATAACAGTCAATAAAAGAGCTCCCACACTGAAAGACAGATTCTCAAAAAATAAACTGCTGATTACAATTTGTCCAACCAGAATTGAAATAATCAAAAGACATACTCTACAAAATGTTTTTTCTACAAATGCCTGGATGTATAAAGAATATCCAATGGCAATTACAGAAACGAATGTGAAACCTTTTACGATATACGCTGTTGCCGGTAAGAACAGACCTAGTACGGCAAGTCCTGCAAAATAAATCAGAGAAAAATCTGCAAATTTTAAGCCCAGAATACTGGTTTTATCCTGTTTGATGATCTTATCACACGAGTTGGCTGTCTGACTTGCTGCAGCACCTCCGCCTCCACATATACTTCCAATGACAGTAGAGGTATTCCCGAATTTCTGATTGAAAATTTCCAGGGAAATATAAACTCCTGCTAAGGAAAGTACATTAAATAGAGCTTCGTAAATGGTTTGGCTAATAAAAGAATAGGCAAGAACAGTTGCAAAAATAATATAAAGAACCGGTTTGAAATTGAAAGCCAGTTTACTTTCTGCATTTTCTGTTTTCTCAAACAACAGTACAAAATCTGTTGATTTATTATAAAGTTCTTCTTTACCGAAGGTTTTTGCTTTTTCTGAATATACAGAATAATTGTTTCCTGCCTTTTTTACCAGGGAAAATGAATTCTCAACAATCGCAATAAATTCTTCCGGAAGTTCATCCCAATATTCTTTGTCAAGTTCGTAAGCGTCATTTTTTACTCCCATAAAGTTGAGTGTATCACTAAATGCCAGTGCAGATGGATAATTGGGATGGGAATTGAACTGGAAAATAAATTCCTGTTTATCGAGTTTTAGATGGTTAATTAGTTTGTCAAAAATCATATTAATATTTTTATCTAAAATACACAGATGTTTTAAATATACAAAAAAAAATCTCCTTTATTAGTGAGATATAAACGGATGTTGGTAGATTTTATTTGATCTTCAGTATTTTATTTTCTTGAATCCGGAAATGGAAAGCAGATTTTGTAATATGGCTTTTGTATTATTTCTTTGTGTAGTTGATGTTTTTAGTATTTTAAACGGTAACATTTTACGAAGGTAAGATCCATTTCCCACACGCAGGTATTCTAAAGTTTTCATGGTTAAGTGTACATTAAATGTTGCCTGTGGGAAGTAAAGGATCTTTTTAAAACAAAGTATTTCGTGTTTTTACCTGAGGCAAAGATGCATTCATAACGCTGGGAATGCAAGAAAGGGATGTCGGAATTGATAAATTTTGGGATGTTTATTAGCGGGTTTTTAATAAAGTATTAAATTAATGTTTTGATTTTTAATACTTTATATTTTCTGTCATGAAAATGTATTAAAAACTAAAAAAGTGTAATATTGTGCCTTTAAAAGAATATATGCGCAAGGCTTTTTTTATGTTTCTGTTGATGTTTGCTGAGAATTTCTGCTTTTCTCAAAGCATTAGTGGATTTCATATACCGGATTCATTACAAAATAAAAATGCTGACCAATTACAGAAGGCTTATGATAGGACCTTTCGTATCGATAATAATAAAGCAGAATTCTATGCCAATGTTATTTTAAGTAAAGGTAAAAAGCAGAAAAATAATGATCTGATCTATGACGGCTATTACAAACTGGCTCACAGTAAAGGTTTAAAATCGGAAAACGGACATCCTTACGCGGATACGCTCATCAGGATTACCCAGTATGTGAATACCAGGGATTACCCTGCGAAGGCTCATATTATTAAAGGTATCCTGTTCAATTATGAATCCAGATACGGGGAGGCCTTAGATCAATATGTTCAGGCAAAAAAATTAGCTGGTAAAAAGAACCCGGATCAGTTTTTTTATGTGAAAAAACTGGTTGGTATTTTAAAATCGGCAACGGGTGAAGATCAAGAAGCTCTTCCTCTGTTTCTGGAATATTACCAGTATGAGGAGGAAAAAATGCATACTGATAAGAGAGATGTAAAAAGCTATATCGGATCTATTTTTTCTGTAGCAAACAGCTATAACAAAAACAAGCAATATAATAATGCCTTGCCTTACATCCATTTGGGAATTGAAGAATGTAAAAAATTTAATGACTATACCCATTATCCTTATCTGATCTCTTCCTTAGGAATAGCTAATTATTACTTGAAAAACTATAAGGAATCTTATAATAATCATTTGTTGGCTGAGCAAAAATTCAAAAAAAACAATGATGACTGGAACCTTGGGATTACTTATTATTTTCTAGGTAAAATCAATGGTGATCTTCACAAGGAAACTGAAGCAGTGCGTTATTTCACAAAATCAGATTCTATCTTTTCAGTGTCTAAAAAGTTTGATCCGTTTATGAGAAACGGATATGAGTTTTTAATTGATTATTACAAGAAAAAAGGAGATAAGGAAAATCAGCTGAAATTCATTAATAAACTGGTGGCGACGGATAGCTTTCTTACTAGTAGTAAGCAGTATTTGTCCAAAGAGATTTATAAAAAATATGACACACCGGCTCTGCTGGAAGAAAAAGAAAGACTTATTGATGAATTGAACAATAAAAACTCTACCCTTTATTTTGTTTTGTGTGGTGGTGTTTTAGTATTAGGTGCTTTATTCTTTTTACTTATCCGGAACAGACGAAATGCAGAACACTATAAAAAGCAGGCGGACCACCTTTTAGAAAAATCAAGATTAATGGAAGCTTCTGGTGTAAAGATTGATCAGCTCGCAGAGAAAACAAAAGAGCAAAAGGCTAAAAATATTCTCCCGGACAAACAGCTGCAGGATATAAAAGTGAAACTGGAGGCATTTGAACTAAATAAAGATTTTTTACGTAAGAATATAACGGTAGACAGCCTGGCTAAAGATTTTAATTCAAACAGAGATTATCTGTCAAAGTCAGTGAATGAGCTTAAGGCAAAGAACTTTTCACAATATCTGAATGAATTGAGAATTAATTATATTGTAGAAGAGCTCAATCATAACGAGAAAATACGAAAATATACCATTGCAGCTATAGCTGATAGTATAGGTTATAATAATTCGGAATCGTTTTCCAATGCATTTAGAAAAATTACAGGAACACTGCCTTCCTATTATATAAAACTATTACAGAAACAGAGAATAAATTAAGTAGTCTACAGAAAAATGTGTACGATATTGATCAATTTTGGTAGACCTGTTTTCTTTAAATCGTATAAAAGTATTTGTTTTGCCTACTAAAATATATAATAATCTAAAGTGCACAGTATGGGAAATCGCATGGCTAAAGAGCTTTTTTTAACAAAGATAGTGTTGTTGAGTCTGGTATTGTTTTCAATGAGTTTTCATTCTCAGCAGTATTATTTTAAATCTAATCCAAATATAGAGGGAAGTCTTTTTTATAACGAGATCAAAAAACTTAATAAAGAAGTTTTAAGAGATTATAAGGACAAAGACAAAGCTATATTTAACGACAACATATTCCGGCTGCATATCCTTGATGGAGATTATCAGAAAGGGATTTATTATTTAAATGAAATTAAAAATAATCCGGATTATGCCAATCTTGACTACAGAGAAATTATCGGACTTTCATTTGAACTGTATGCATTGTCAAAATCAGTCCCGGGGCCAACTCCTTATAATGAAAAATACAGAAAAGTTTTTGAACAAAAAATTAATGCCCTGCCAGAGAAAACGAAAATGTATGTTAGCAGTTTCTTCAGGTCTACAGAAAAGGATCTAAAAGACAAAGTAATAAATGCCCTGAAAAAAAGCATAAAGAATGACAGCATTTCTCTGGCTGATGCCGTAAAACTGTGCAGGCTGTATACTTCGTACCTTGTCGTAAAAGAAACAAATCCTGTTGTGATTCCTTTCATCAAAAAAACAGAACAGCAGCAGTTTGAAATTAAAGATAGTATTGTCATTAAAAGCAATAAAGGGAATGAGATTTCTTTACAGATGATCAGGTATAAAGGATCTGAGGCCAAGGTTCCTACCATATTGAATTTTGGTATTTACAGAGGAAGAAAAATTGATTACGCTGAAAAGTTAAATGCCATGAAAGGCTACGTTATTGTATATGCTACCAGCAGGGGAGTGTACTTAAGTAAAGACAATCTTGCACCATTTGAATTTGAAACGGAAGATGTTAATGAAGTCATAGACTGGATTATTAAACAATCATGGAGTGACGGAAAAGTAGGAATGGCCGGAGGAAGCTATAACGGATTCAGTCAATGGGCTGCTGTTAAAAACATGCATCCAGCCTTGAAAACAATTGTTCCGTCAGCATCCGTAGGTTTTGGAATAGATTTTCCGATGGAAAATAATGTCTTTAATACTTATATGGTCAGATGGCTGGAGTATGTTTCCAGAAGCCGTTATGTAGATTATGATGATTCTGATACATTAAAATGGCAGAGCCTTGTTAACAAGATGTATACAAATGGTACGGCATTTAAAGATCTGGATAGTCTTAATGGAAATAAGAATGTTTTTTTTCAGAAATGGGTGCAGCATCCATCGTTTGATACATTCTGGACTTCTAAAATACCTTATAAAAGAGACTTTGCAAAAGTCAATATTCCGGTTTTGACATTTACCGGATATTATGATGATGACCAGAGGGGTGCCTTTTATTACTACAATGAACATTATAAGTATAACAAAAATGCTGATCATTATTTAGTTATTGGTCCTTACGATCATTACGGAGCGCAGGGGTCTATTAAAAATAACCTGAGAGGATATACCATAGATCCGGCTGCCAATATTGATCACAATACCTTATCCTATGAATGGTTTGATTATATTTTGAAAGGAAAGAAAAAGCCGGGGTTCTTAAAAGGAAAAGTAAATTACCAGGTGATGGGAACCAATCAATGGAAAAGCGCTGCAAATATTGATGAAATAAGTAATAAAAAATTAAAACTGTTTCTCAGCAGATCAAAACTGCAGGAAGTAAAACCGGCTTTAGATAATACCTTACAGACGATCAGTTTCACAAATAGGAAAGATACGTTGCAAAATTTCGACAGGTATAAAATAATGGATATGGCAATTGATCCCGCTGTTTTAAAAGATAAACTTGTTTTTGAAAGTGATGCATTGCAGGATCCTGTGGAGATCAATGGCAGTTTCACCGGAAATCTGAAAGTTACCATCAATAAAAAAGATATTGATGTTAAAATAATCCTCTATGAGCTAACTTCTAAAGGGGAATATATTCAGCTTTCTAGCTACTTAGGGCGGGCAAGTTATGCAAAAAATAAGGAAAAAAGACAGTTGCTTGTTCCGGGCAAAATATCTGAGATTCCTGTTAATAATACCTATTTCGTCAGTAAAAAAATAGAAAAGGGCAGTAAGCTGATTATTGTTTTGGGGGTCAATACATCTCCCTTCGAACAGATGAATTACGGAACCGGAAAAGATGTTAGCCTCGAAACAATGGCTGATGCTAAAGAGCCTTTGGAGATCAAATGGTATAATGACAGTTATGTGGAAATTCCTATTTTGAGACAATAAACGGAATAGATATAAAAATGAATGGATTTTTATATCAGAATATCCTGTGATTTTGAAGTTCAGATTTTTAGAAATATCATATAAAATACTGAGGATAACTCCAACTTTAAAGCATAGAAAATAAAGCTGAGAAATAATATTTTTTATTTAAACAAATGTTTTATTTTGTTATTATTTTATAGCTTGTAGTGGGTTTTGCCCTTGTTTTGTTTATTAAATTTCGCTATTCTATGTAATTTGTAATAAACAGAAATGAACTCAAAAAAACTTAAAAAATCATAAAGTTTTCATAAAGTTTTAAAAAAGGAGGGAAATGTTTTTGTATTTATAAAATATGTCGTACTTTTACATCGCCTTGAATGAGGGAACAAGTCAAGGTAATAAATTTTTTTTCATCATTTGTGTTTTTAGAATCGTATCGCCTGATACGATTCTTTTTTTATTTATGATTCATAATTTAAGAGCAGATCAATAAAGTAAGAATAGGTAACTGAGCCTTCTTGTTGATTACTTTTCAGAAACAGGTTATTGGTAAATCCAAAGAAGTCATCCAACCATCCCTGATGCTGAAAAACAAAACTTTTTTCATAAGCACGGTCTCTTTTCATAGCTGGAGAGTACTGATGAAGAATATTCTTTACAAAGTGTGGGTCTTCCTCCACAATGAATCTTAAAAGACTTTTTAAAGTGAAAAATTCAGTACTGTATCTCAACTCCTGATTATCGGAATGAATGCCTATTAAATACCCTACGAAATTAGCTTCCTGCTCTCTGGCAAAACCCAGTTGATGCGAACTTTCGTGAGCTGTTGTAAAGGGAATGAATGTATGAGGTAATTCACTGTTAAACTGAGCTTCAGCAGTAAAAGGATTATAGTATCCCAGAATTCCTGTAAAGTTCATTACTTTTTTGAATAAACTGGGCTTGATATCCAGAAGTTGAGGAGCTTTTTTATCTGAAATATAAGAAGGCAGTTTGGTCTGTTGGTACAGGATTTCCTTTTGTATATCCGTAAGGTTGGTGATGATAAAAACACCATTTTTATCCTCATGAACATACTGTCTGGTTTGCTTACATTTTTCAAGATAGATAAGGGCTAATTTTTTTGCCTTATTCATATTGGGTTCCTCCTGACTGGAAAGTTTTTTAATAATTGGAGTCTGGAAATACAGCATTCCCCAGAAGATTTGATAAATAAAATAAAAAACATTTATAATAAGAAGAATCCTTATCAGTGAATCATTTCTTCGCTGTTTACTGAATGAAGTAATCAAATAGTATAAAAGAAATATTCCCAATAGAATATAAATCAAATCTCCAACAGAAAACGGAACCCAGCTGAACAGCATCTGATGAAACTCTTTCTGAAGTTCAAAAAAACTTTCAAAAAAAGAAATTATCACTTTGGATTTTGAGAATCCATAAAACAAAAGAAATTGGGCAAGTAATACACCTGCCCAAAATCTCTTTTTTTTATATATATTTGTTATTATATTAATGACCACTGCCTTTGGATATTTTATCAAGATCAATGCCCTGGGCTTTCAGAATCCCACTTACACGGATCGCATAGAATGCAAGATAAGCAAAACAAATCACCCCTACGATATAACTGAAATGAATATTGGTAATATCTGCAATATAACCCTGTATAAAGCTTACAATACCTCCACCCATAATCATCATAATAAGGTATCCTGAACCCTGATTGGTATGCTTTCCAAGTCCGTTGATAGCCAATGCGAAAATACAAGGCCATAAAGTAGAGCAGAAAAGACCTACACTGGTAAACGCATATACAGATACCATTCCTGTAGTGAACATCCCTATAAGTAGAGCTGTGATCCCTGCCAGAGAGAAGATCAGAAGCATTCTTGCCGGGTTTCCTTTGCTTAAAATATCACAGATAATCATTGCGATAATGATAAACCCATATACATAGAACGGAGAAAGATCATGATCGGCAATAGCGTTTACCAATAAAAATACACCGAATGCAAGATAAGGAGCTAAGAATCTTAAGATCTTTTTGAATCCAGCATTGACGTCAAATGCTTCTACAGCACCTGTCCAACGGCCAATCATTAATGATGCCCAGTATAAAGAGATGTAAGGGGCTACCTCTTTCGTTTCAAATCCCAAGCTTTTTTCCATATACGCCGGAAGGTTACTGGCTGTGGAAACTTCTACGCCTACATAGACAAAAATAGCGATCATTCCCATCACCAGCTGAGGATACTGGAATGCTGACTTTCTATGTTCTCCCGGAGTTGTATCATCGGTGTCCTCAGTGTTTGTTGGAGTTACTGCAGGAAGGGAAGAGAATTTAAGCATTAAAGCTACCAGAGCAAAAGCTGCTCCTAAAATAAGATAAGGTGTTTTTACACTTTCTATACTCGCTTCAGTATTGGCTGCGCTTGCAGAACCAAAAATAGCAAATGCAACGATAAGAGGTCCAATAGTAGTTCCTAAGTTATTAATCCCTCCTGCCATTGTTAGCCTCTGAGATCCCGTTTCCGTAGGACCTACTTCAATAGCAAGCGGATTAGCAACAATCTGCTGAAGAGAGAATCCTAAACCTACAATAAATAACCCTGAGATCATTAAAGGGAAAGAATGCATATTGGCAGCCGGGTAGAACAATAAGGTTCCCAATGCGGAAATCAGAAGCCCCACAATAAGACCATTCTTATATCCGATTTTATTGATCAAATCCTGTTTAAGGCTCTTTGATACAAGCATATAAATTAAAGAGCCTACAGTATACGCTACATAAAAGCATATCTGTACAAGCATACTTTCAGTTTGGGATAGATTGAAGGCTTTTTGAAAAACAGGGATCAGAATATCATTACTGGCTGCTACAAATCCCCAAAAGAAGAATACAGTAACCAACGGAATGAATTGGGCCCAATTGGTTTGTTTAGAATAATTTGACATATTTATTATAGATTTCACAAACAAATATAACTATTTCCTTTCAACGGAATACCTGATTAAGGTTTTTTTTATTTTCTCATAAGCCTCTGCCTTTAAGTCTTTTGGCGAATCTGTAGGCTCAATGATTCCATTAAAATATACCTTTACTCTTCCGGGAAAGCCTTTTGAGTTTTCAAAAGGGAACATTTCCTTGAGTCCCACAAAGGTATAAACAGCTATAGGAGAATGATGTTTTGAAGACAGCATAAATGCACCGTCCTTAAAATCATCCAGGATAATTGAAGTATCATCTGGCACACCGCCTTCAGGAAAAATCGCGATACTGTTGCCTTCTTCCATTTTCTCAGCACACCTGCGGTATACATCTGCACGACTTTTTGCACTGGCTCTGTCTACCATTACACATATCCTTTTATATATGGTTCCGAAAATCGGAATTTTTACCAGTTCTTTTTTTCCTACAAAGCAAATTGGATGATCAGGGAAGAGAATGCATACAAGCATAATATCCATAATGGACGTATGATTGGAGATAAATACGTAAGGTATATTCTTGTCTTTTTTCTGTTCTGAAAGTTTAATTAAATCATACCTGAAGCCCATTCCGTAAAACATGCCAAAACACCAGAGTCTGACAAGTTTATAACCGTATTTATAATGCTTTTTATTAAAGGATAAAATGTAAACGGGGATTCCAATGCTGACTGTCAGAAAAAATGCCAACAGAAGCAACCAGAATCTCCAGAGATAATTTAAAATTTTTGTCACAGCTTAACCGTTAAAAATTACTTTCTTCTTTATCGAATAATTCAGAATAGAAACCAGCAATATTGCTGCAATTTTGCTGATCATTTCCGGGCTCAAGGTATAAAAAAATAAATTGATATTATCTTTAAATATGAAACTATAGAATATTTGGAAAAAGCCTAAGCTAAGTAATGTTGAAAAAAAGGAGACCACCATAAAATAAGCAAACTCTTTTCTCTTTGAATGTTTTCCTCTTTCAAATACAAACCAGATGCTCAGAAAGTAATTGGTAATAATACCGCAGCTTGTGGAAAAAATGTTACTTAAAGGATAATGTACCCCATAAAAGTTGGTTTCCTTTACAAAGAAGTGCGGAAGATAGGTGCTGAAAATCTTAAAGCTTCCTATTTCTACAATGGCACTCAGTCCTCCTGCAATGATGAAGAACAAAACCTGTTTCTGGCGTAAGAGTATTTCTTTCATTTAATGATTATAAAACTAAAAATGTTTGTACATATTGGATAGCATATCGGGCGGGTTTATATCTCAGCAGATAAACACCTTAGCGAATTCCCTCTGATACTAATGGTTTTGAAATCTCAATAATCCCATGGCTTTACAATATGAATATGCAAATTTATAACTATATGTTAAACACTGAAAAAAGTTGTTAAAATATTTTTTTTAATAAAAATTATTTCTAATTTTAATATTCAGAATGATGTAATTAAGACCTGATAATAAATTCATTTTCAACTCCTTGTGTTGATGGTTTTTTCTATCTTGTAGTACGCGGTTAAGCGTATATACTCCAAACATTTTATGACCCATTTTTTAATAATATTTGTATGAAACGTCAAAACAAATACAGAAAATTCCAGCTTCAACAGAAAAATATTGAGGCTCTTGAGAAAGAAAATTCCCGCTTCAAAAGAGTGTATTCAGAATATGAAAATATGTCAGACGAATTGTGGAATCTTGAAAACTCCAGCGGAGAACCGGTACCTGATGATTTTATCAATGCAATGGTATTACAGACTTCCTATCTGGAAGATGAAATAGAAGATTGGCTTATACAATTCAACGAAAAAAAAACACAAATCAAGCATTAATGATTTTAGACAGCTTCCAGGTTGTTTTTAAACGCTAATTGAAGATAAATTCATAATTTAGCACCCTTAAATTAAAATCTAAAATATGGTTGCTATTGTAGATAGTGGTTCTACTAAATCGGATTGGGTAATACTTGATGACTTTAAGAAAGTTTTTCTGAAAACAGAAACAATCGGTTTCAATCCGAATTTTATCAACAGAGAACTTATCGCTCCTGAAATACAGAAGAATAGCAATCTGATATCGGTTAAAAATTCAATTACCAAAGTCTTTTTTTATGGTTCCGGATGCGGTGTGAAGAAAAACTGCGAGACCATAGAGGAAGAGCTGAAAAAGGTTTTTGGAAAAGCGGAGATTATTGTGAAGGAAGACCTGATGGCTGCAGCTTATGCGGCATACAGTGGGAAACCTGCTATTGTGTGCATTCTTGGCACAGGATCAAATTCCTGTTTTTTTGACGGTGAAAATGTAAAGATAGAACTGCCTTCACTAGGATTCCTGATTGGGGATGAAGGAAGTGGAAGTGCTATCGGAAAGCAATTGGTGCGCAGATATTTTATGAAAAAACTGCCTGCAGATCTTCATAAAGAATTTGAAGCAGATTATCAGCTTACCGTGGAAGATGCATTGAAAAATATGTATCATACTCCGAGGCCAAACGCCTATCTGGCGAATTTTACCAAATTTGTAATCGAAAGAAAAGATCATCCTTATTTCAAAGACATGGTTTTTGAGGAAATGAAAAGTTTCTTCGAATATCAGGTTCTTCCTTATGAGGAAGCGCATGATGCCGAGATCAATTTTATCGGTTCCATCGCTTATTATTATGAAAATACATTACGTTCTGTAGCTACAGAACTTAATTTAAATGTGGGACATGTTGTGCAGAAACCAATTGAAAGCTTAGTAGATTACCACATTAAATATATACTTTAACAAAAAACAAAATTTTATGTCAAGTAACAACAATCGTGACGAAAAGAACTTTAGCCAGGCAGCGCTAGATTATCATAAAGCAGAACCCAAAGGAAAAATTGAAGTGATCCCGTCAAAGCCACACTCTTCTCAAAGAGATTTGTCATTGGCTTACTCTCCGGGAGTAGCAGTTCCTTGTATGGAAATTCATGATAAGCCGGAAACTGTATATGATTATACAGGAAAAGGAAACCTGGTAGCAGTAATTTCTAACGGTACTGCCGTACTTGGACTGGGAGATATCGGTGCTGAGGCTTCAAAACCGGTAATGGAAGGGAAAGGGCTTTTATTCAAGATCTTTGCAGATATCAACGTTTTTGATATTGAGATCGATGAGAAAGATCCGGATAAATTTATTGAAATTGTAAAAGGGATTGCTCCTACTTTTGGAGGTATCAATCTTGAAGATATTAAGGCACCTGAAGCTTTTTATATAGAACAAAGACTGAAAGAGGAATTGAATATTCCTTTGATGCACGATGACCAGCATGGAACAGCCATTATCTCGGCGGCTGCATTGATCAACTCTCTGCAGATTGCCAATAAAGATATTGATAAAGTAAAAATGGTAGTGAATGGAGCTGGAGCTGCAGCTATTGCATGTACCAAACTTTATATTTCATTAGGATTGAAAAAAGAAAACGTCCTGATGTGTGACAGTAAAGGAGTAATCAATCATAAAAGAGAAAACCTTACTCCTGAAAAACTGGATTTCATCGCTCAGACAGATATCGAAACATTAGAAGATGCTGTAAAAGGATCTGATGTTTTTGTAGGATTGTCAAAAGGAAACGTAATGACTCCTGAGATGTTGCAGAGCATGAATGAAAATCCTATTGTATTTGCTCTTGCCAACCCGGATCCGGAAATTGCTTATGACCTTGCACTGGAAACCCGTAAAGATGTGATCATGGCAACGGGAAGAAGTGATTATCCTAACCAGGTAAACAACGTATTGGGATTCCCTTATATCTTCCGTGGAGCATTGGATGTACAGGCTACAGGAATTAATGAAGCCATGAAACTGGCTGCTGTACACGCTATTGCTGATCTTGCCAAAGAACCGGTGCCGGAAGCTGTAATTTTAGCATACAATGTTCAGAATCTTCAGTTTGGAAGAGAATATTTCATTCCGAAACCATTTGATAACAGACTGATCACAAAAGTATCAAGTGCTGTGGCAAAAGCAGCTATTGAAAGTGGTGTTGCCAGAAAAACCATTACGGATTTTGACGAATACGAGCACCAGCTTTTAGACAGAATGGGTAGAGATGAAAGATTGGTAAGAATGATGCAGAGCCGTGCGAAATCCAATCCGAAAAGAATTACCCTTGGAAATGCAGAAGAATACAATGTTTTGAAAGCGGCTCAGATTCTTTATGAAGAAGGAATTGCTTACCCAAGTCTTTTAGGAGACAAAAAATACATCAAGGAGCAGATGGAACGTTACGGAATTACTCTGGATGTTCCTATCATTGATCCAAGTGATGACGATCAGAAAGAAAACAGAAAAAAATACAGAGAAACCCTTTGGAAACTTCGCCAGAGAAAAGGAATGAACGAGTACAAAGCGAAAAGATATGTACGCCAGAGAGACTATTTCGGGCCTTTGATGCTGAAGCATGGTGATACGGATGGACTTATTGTAGGATTCTCTAAAAACTATACTTCCGTTTTACGTCCTGTTTTAGAAGTTATTGAAAAAGATAAAGGAGTAGATAAAGTAGCGGCAATGATGATGATCCTGTCTGAAAAGAAACCTATTTTCTTCGCAGATACTTCTATCAATCAAAACCCTACAGCAGAAGATCTTGTGAATATTGCTAAAATGGCAGAATTTACAGTAAAATCTTTTGCCATTGAACCAAGAATTGCAATGCTTGGATTTGAAAACTTTGCTGCGATTTCTGAAACTTCCAAGAAAGTAGCGAAAGCAGTAGGAATCCTTCATGAAAAATATCCGAAAATGGTTGTGGATGGTGAAATTCAGCCAGACTTTGCAATGAATGCAGATCACTTGAGCGATTATCCATTCTCAAAATTAGGAACTACTCCTGCCAACACATTCATCTTCCCGAATCTGGAAAGTGCAAACCTTTCTTACAAAATCCTGAGAGGAATGAAAGTAGCACAGGTTATCGGACCTATCTTAATGGGATTAAAGCAGCCGGTACACGTACTTCAGATGCGTTCGAGCGTTGATGAGATCGTAAACCTTGCTACCATTGCTGTTCTTGATGCTCAAAGGAGAGAAAAGAAATCGTAATATAGAATGAGCGGTATAACTGGAAACAGTAATCCATCTCTCTTATTTAAAAAATGACACTGTAAACCGTGTTCAGATAGTAAAAAGACTCCATATTTTGGAGTCTTTTGTTTTTCTGTTAATTCCTTGAATTCTTATTTGAAATTTAAGTTAAAAATCATTCGTACATCAAATGAAAACATTAATTAGTTTAAATTGCTATATTTGGGAGTTTTAAAAATTAATAATGATATTTTCTTTACAAGGCACTGTTCAAGAACTTACGCCTACCTACGCTGTCATCAATGTTCAGGGAGTTGGTTACTATGTGGGAATCAGTTTGATGACCTCACAGACGCTGGTTTTGAATCAGCAGACCTTTTTATTTATTCAGCAGATCATTCGTGAAGATGCTCATCTTCTCTTTGGATTTAACACACGTTCAGAAAAAGAAATGTTCAATCTGTTAATAAGCGTTAATGGAGTAGGAGCTGTTTCAGCCCTTATTCTGTTGTCAACATTGAGTCTTGATGAGATTGCTTCGGCTATACTTTCCGGAAACAGTGCATTGATCCAAAAAGCAAAAGGAATTGGTGCAAAAACTGCCGAAAGAATTATTGTGGATCTTAAAGATAAAGTACAGAAATACAGCGATCCAAACGCGAATATTTCTGTGATGGTGGATAATAAAATTAAGGAAGAATCGTTATCTGCATTAGAAGTTTTAGGCATTCCTAAACGAACAAGCGAGAAGATTGCGGATAAAATTATCAAACAAAATCCAACCATCTCGGTAGAAGAATTGGTTAAACAAATCTTAAAAAACATTTAACATTTGGTGGCGAATATTAAGCATCTTAACATATTTTTGTTCCTGTCGTTCCTGTGTATGTCTGTGAGTGCTTTTGGGCAGGCACAGAAAGATACAGCGATCATAAGAAAACAATATGAAGTGGCCGACCCTACGAGGTATGAAGCCTATTACGACATAAAAACAGGGATGTACTATGTATATCCAAAAATCGGAAATACCATTACAGGTCCTCCTACAGCCATGTCTCCGGAAGAATATAAAGAATATATGCTTGCCAGTCAGACCAGAGCTTACTATAAGGAAAAATCAGATAAGTACAATCTTCTTTTCAGAAAAGATAAATCAGATGCAAGGAGAAAAGGACTTATTCCTTCTGTAATGATCAATAACAAGCTTTTCGAAACCATTTTCGGAGGTAATAAAATTGAAATCATCCCTTCAGGGTATGCATCCCTGGATTTTGCAGGACTTTACCAGAAAATAGATAACCCAATGATCCTGCCTCAGAACAGGACCAGTTTTACCTTTGATATTGATCAGAGAATTCAGTTGGGATTATTGGGAAAAGTAGGGGAAAACCTTCAGTTAAAGGCTAATTATGATACCCAGAGTGGTTTTGCTTTTGAAAACAGAATGAATCTTGTATGGCAGGCAAAAGGAAGCTGGAAAGATCTTCAGAGCAAAGGGCTTGGAAATGTAGATAAACCTAATGAAGGAGGAGAAGATAAAATCATCAAAAGAGTTGAATTTGGTAATGTAAACATGCCGCTTTCAACCAGCCTTATCCGTGGTTCACAATCACTGTTCGGGGTGAAAACAGAATTCCAGTTAGGAAAAACATTTGGAACCGTAGTTCTTTCCCAGCAGCAGGGTGAAGCCCGTAATATTGTAGTACAGGGAGGTGGTGTGATGAACAATTTTAAAGTCAACGCCATTGACTACGAAGAAAACCAACACTTCTTTATAGGACATTATTTCCTGAATAAGTATGATGATGCCTTACTTAATTATCCGCAGATCAACTCAACCATCAACATTACCAGAATGGAAGTCTGGGTATTGGATCAGGGGAACAGTAATCTGGCATATCAGAAAAGTATTATCGGGATCAGAGACCTTGGAGAAGGACCCGGAGGAGTTACGCTGCCGGATAACTCGCTGAACGGTCTTTATGATGCTGTTTCATCGGTAGCAGGAACCAGAGAAGCAGGTAAGAACTATGGAACTATTTTCCAGGGGCAGGTGCTTCCTGGAGATCCCGCTCCTTACGATAACGGAGAACAATTCATTTACAATACAAAAGCCAGAAAGCTGAACAGTAATGAATTTACTTTCCAGCCACAGTTGGGATATATTTCATTAAATCAGAAGCTTAATGACCAGCAGCTTTTAGCCGTTTCTTACTCATACACCGTTAATGGAAGCAATAAAGTATACAAAGTAGGGGAATTTTCTGAAGAAAGCCCGGTGTTGATTACCAAAGTATTGAGAGTAAACAATAAGGTGAATACGCAGTCTCCGATGTGGGATCTGATGATGAAGAATATCTATTCTATAGATGCAGGACAGGTATCTCCGGATGGATTTATCCTTAACGTCTATTACCGAGATCCAAAAACTGGAGGTAAGGTAAATTATCTTCCGGACACTCCTGTAAAAGATCAGAACTTATTGAAGTTATTTAACTGGGACCGTCTCAATATGAACGGCGATATTCAAAACAATAAAGACGGAAGTAAGGGAGATGGTATTTTCGACTTTGTGAATGGAATTACCATCAGACCGGAAACAGGAAGAGTCATCTTTACCAAAGTGCAGCCTTTCGGTAAATATCTGGAATCAAAATTAGGTACAAGTGATCCTCAATATGTTTTTCAGGATCTTTATACCAAACAAAAACAACAGGCGATTTCCAGTAACCTTGCGCAGAGGTATACCATGGAAGGACGCTACAAAGGTGTTCAGGGACAAGGTATTTCTCTGGGTGCTGTAAACGTTCCTCAGGGATCAGTAAAAGTGGCTGCAAATGGGGTACAGCTTACAGAAGGAGTTGATTATACCGTAGATTATATGCTTGGTACGGTTACCATCATCAATGAAAATGTAAAACAGTCCGGACAGGCGATCAATATTTCACTGGAAAACCAGTTGACATTTAATACCCAAAGGAAAAGATTCTTAGGATTAAACTTAGAAAGAAGATTCAGTGAAAACTTTATCTTGGGAGGAACAGTAATCAATTACTCTGAATCTCCATTGACTCAGAAAGTAAACTTTGGCCAGGAAGCGGTAAACAATACCATGGCAGGGATCAACCTGATGTATAACAATCAGGCTCCTTATCTTACAAGACTTACCAACAAACTTCCGATGGTGAAAACCGAAGCTCCATCCAACTTAAACTTCAAGATGGAAGCGGCCTACTTGTTACCTGGCTTGAATAAAGGAACAAATAATCAATCTTACATTGACGATTTTGAACAAACAACTTCTAAAATATCATTAAAAGAGCCGGCAGCATGGAGCCTTGCTTCAAAACCGGAAAAAAATACATTGCCGCCATTTAACACTGTACCGGCCAATGATGATCTAACAAGCGGATATGGAAGAGGATTATTAACATGGTATAATATTGACCCTAGATTCTGGGGAGTGGGAGGAAAAGCTCCGGCAGGAATTACTCCACAGTCTGTATCCAATCACGCTTCCAGAAGAGTACAATATTCGGAGATTTATAATAACAGAGATTTCGTAGCAGGAGAACAAACCTTCACGAATACTTTCGATATTTCATATTTTCCTAAAGAAAAAGGACCATACAACGTAAACCCGTTAACAGAACAGCCACAAAGCAGATGGGCGGGGATCATGAGATCGATCAGTGTTCCCAACTTTGTTACTTCAAACATTGAATATGTTGAATTCTGGATGATGGACCCTTATGCAGATGGTAAAACGCTGGGTACTGATCCAAAACTTTTACTTCACTTAGGAAACGTTTCAGAAGATGTATTGAAAGATGGAAAAATGCAGTATGAAAACGGACTTCCAACTCCAGGTAATCCTTCTTCTACAACGAATTCAAACTGGGGAACACAACCAAAACAGCCACCAATTTTATATGCATTCTCTACAGAAGGAGATGAAAGAAAAACACAGGATGCCGGATATGATGGTCTTACTTCTGATCAGGAAGCGATGAGATTCGGAAATACTTTTGTAAACCCCGTAACCAATATTGCTGACCCTGCAGTGGATGACTTCGTATTCTATCTTTCTGATAAATTTACAGGAAGTCAGGCAGCTTCAGTAGTGGAACGATATAAATATTTCAGAAACCCTGAAGGAAACTCAGAAGCAAACTCTCTGAATGTAGCTTCGCAAACTCCGGATGCTGAAGATATCAACAAAGATTACAATCTGGATCAGACTGAAAATTATAACCAATATGTTATAAAGCTTGACCAGCCAAGTTTGTCACTTGGCACGAATAATATTGTAGATGTAAAAACAGTAAAAGCAACATTCCAGAACGGACAGAGTTCAGATGTTAAATGGTACCTATTCAGAATTCCTGTAGCGAATTATGATCCGGCAGAAGGAACACACGAAGATGCAGTACTAAATAATGTAAGATTTGCAAGATTAATGCTTGCAGGATTTGATCAGACCTCTACTCTGAGATTCGGAACAATGGATCTTGTAAGATCAGACTGGAGAAAATATACCAGTAAAATTGCCAGTGTAAATGTTCCTAATTTCGACGAAGGAACCGGAACTGTGACAGATCCAAACTTTGAAATAGGAAGTGTAAATATTGAAGAAAATGCATTGAACCAACCTCCATATGTATTGCCTCCGGGAATTGACAGACAGGTATTGAGTGGAAATGCAGGAGCGCAGAGACAGAATGAAGCATCACTTTACATGAAAGTGAAAGACCTTAAAACTGAGGCAAGAGGAGTATTCAAAAATACAACATTGGATATGAGAAGATACAAAAAGCTGAAGTTGTTTGTACATGCTCACGATCCATTGAACAGAGTGATTGGATTGGATGAGAATACCAAATTCTTTATTCGTTTCGGAAGCGATGCTACTGATAACTATTACGAGTATGAATCATCTTTAAGAATGACTCCTACAACAGCAACAGCTCCTATGGAGATCTGGCCAATGGAAAACGAAGTTGATTTTGATGTTCAGAACTTTGTAGATGCAAAGATCAGAAGAGATAAATCTGGTGTTGCTATTACAAATAGAACCGTTGACACAGGATATCAGGAACCTTATAAAAATATTTATATCAAAGGTAGACCAAGTTTAGGAAATATTACCACCATTATGATTGGGGTAAGAAATGCAGATCCAAGAACAAACTCTACCATAACAAGAGTTCTTTGGGTTAACGAAATCCGTCTTTCTGAAATTGAGAATGATGGTGGATATGCAGGAAATGCCAGCTTAAACTTCAATATGGGAGACCTGGCAACAGTGAATGCCAATGCCTCTTATACCTCAGTTGGTTTCGGAAATATCGATTCAAAACCTGCTGAAAGAACACAGTCTACTCAATCTGCATTCAGCATCAATACGGCGATCAATGTAGATAAATTCCTTCCGGAAAAAACAGGGGTGAAAATTCCTTTAAACTATTCTTACTCGCAGACTATTGAAGATCCAAAGTACAATCCTCTGGATACCGATGTAGAATTTAATAAGGCACCAAATAAAGATCAGTTGAAAAAAGTAGCGAGAACCTATACTCAACAGAGAAGTATAGGATTCGTTAACATGCATAAAGAAAGAGTAAATCCAAATAAAAAGCCTAAGTTTTATGATATTGAAAACGTATCAGTAACTGCTGTTTATAACGATGACTATTTCAGAGATATCTATACCAAGAGAAATTACAGACAGTATCTGAGAGGGTATATTGATTATAACTACACCTTTAAACCGTGGGTGCTGAAACCTTTCAACAAGATGATCAGTGATACGGCAAAATCGACAAAGTATCTGAGATGGGTAAAAGAATTCAATATCAATCCAATTCCTACAAGAATCTCTTTCAGAACTGAAATCGACAGAAACTACAACGAGCTTGAGTTCAGAAATGTGGAAGCAATCCTTAATGGCGATATGAACAGTAATTTCGATGCCATCAGAAACAGAAACTTCTTCTTTGGATGGCAGTATGGATTAGGATTCAATTTTACAAAATCATTAAAACTGGAAATCAATTCCGCAACCAGAACATTAAATGACAATCTGGATGTAAATTCGATGGACAGCAAATCGATTTTCGGAAATATATTCAGAGCAGGAAGGCCGGTATTGTATAATCACAGAGCACAGTTAAACTATAAACTACCATTCCAATATTTGCCTTATCTGGATTTCATTGATGCGGAAGTAGGATATGGATTTACTTATAACTGGGCTGCAAGATCTACCTCATTGCTTGGATTTGTAGATCCTAACAATAATAAAACAACGAGTTTAGGATCCATTGGGCAAAATACCAATGTGATTCAGGCAACAGCTTCTGCGGATCTTCCGAAGTTCTTTGGCCAGTTTAATTATTTCAAAAATATTAATGCCAAACTTCAGAAACGCAGACAGGAGATGGACTCTCTGAATAATGTATATTCGAAACAATGGGAGAAAAACAGATACCGATATAAGAAATATAAATTTAAGAATAAGCTTACTCCACTTCAAAGCACTGCATTCTTCTTAACTTCTTTCAAACAGCTAAACGTAAGTTATAACGAAACGAATGGAACAGTACTTCCGGGATTAATATCAGCTCCAAACTGGTATGGATACGGACAGACATTGGGAGGTCCGACACTGGGATTCCTTTTAGGATCACAGGCAGATATCAGAAGAACAGTAATGGAAAACGGATGGGTTAGTGATTCTAAATACATGACAGATCCTTATGTAAGAATGTCGACCAAAGAATTGAGAGCCGACCTACAGGTGATACCAATGAACGATTTAAGAGTAGATCTTAATGTGTTGCATACCTTTAACAGTAACTTCTCCCATACAGGATTCAACTATACCAATGGTGGAGTTCCTGATACAGATTTTACATTTGCCAGCGAAATGATAACCTATTCCAATACAACAACGCTTCTTGGTACATCATTTAAAGATGGGCAGGCAGTTTATCAGGCGATCAGAGAAAATGCGAGAGCTCTTTCTCAACAGCTGGGAGATCCGGGAGCCGTATTGGATAACAACGGATTTGCTAAGCATTACAGCATTGGAAATGCCTATGTATTGATTCCTGCCTTTAGAGCAGCGATGGAAGGAAAATCAGTGACGCCTATGGGCAATCCTAAAAAATCAGGATTCCCGTTACCAAACTGGAGAATTACCTATTCCGGGTTAAAGAATATCCCGATGATCAGCGGACAGTTCTCGAAGTTTGATATCTTACATGCCTATACCGCCACTTATACAGCGACAGGTATTCAAAGCAATGTGGATTATCATGGTAATCCGAATGGATATTATCAGACAGTAGATAATGCTGGTAATATAGACAAAAATGGTGGTGATAAAATTAACCCATATACATTCGCACAGGTGGGATATGTAGAATCTTTCTCACCACTTATCGGAGTAGATGTTACCATGAGAAACAATATGCAGTTCGGAATACAGTACAACAGAACCAGAATGATGGTACTGGGATTAGTGAACCAGACGCTTACCGAAGATGCCAATACAGAATATGTAGTAAGACTTGGTTATATTGTACGAAACTTCAGATTGGGAACAGCTAATATCAGAGGTCGAGGAACAAGAGGAAAAGGAAGTGACCTTAACATCAGAGGAGATATTTCATTAAGAGACAGTAAAACATCTATTATGAATATTCTGTTAAATGATGCCCAGGTTACAGGAGGACAGAGACTCATGAACATTAAACTTTCCGCAGATTACAATGTTTCCGAGAATCTGAATCTGAGAGTATTCTACGAACAGATGACCTCAAAATATAAGATCTCCACAGCATTCCCGCTGTCTACGGTCAGAGCAGGTATCTCAGCCACATTTACATTCGGAGATTCCGGAGGTGGATTCTAAAAATAATACAAACATAAAAGTCCTTCATTTGAAGGACTTTTTTTATATCCAATATTTGAAGCTACTATATTTTTGAATACATTTGTACAAAATAAAAATTTAAAAATGAACACACCATCAGAATTAAAGTACACGAAAGATCACGAATGGATCAAGATCGAAGGTAACGTTGCTACAATCGGTATTACAGACTTCGCACAGGGAGAACTTGGAGATATCGTTTACGTTGATGTAGATACTGTAGATGATGATCTTAATGGAGGAGATGTTTTCGGAAGTGTAGAAGCAGTAAAAACTGTTTCAGATCTATTCTTACCTATTTCAGGAAAAGTTATCGAGTTTAATTCAGAATTAGAAGATCAGCCTGAACTGTTAAATACAGATCCTTATGGAGACGGATGGATCATCAAATTGGAAATTGCTGATGGAGCAGATCAGTCAGAGTTACTTTCTGCAGATGATTACAAAGCGATCATTGGATAAGATTTCAAAAATATTTAGTAAGATACTGCCCATTTATTGGGCATTTCTTACTTATATGCTTCTCAAGCCGGGAGAAGAAAACCATGAATATTGGTTCATGTTCAGCGGTATCGACAAGGTTTTGCATGTAAGCATATTTGCAGCACTGGGTTTCTCTTTCATTGCTGCTTTTCCCAAAATAAAATTCTCATACTTTGTCCAGCTCATCCTTATTTATGCTTTCCTCACCGAAATCCTGCAGGAAGAAATGGGATTGGGAAGATCGATGGAAACTTTAGATATCGTAGCAGATACGATCGGATGTCTGTTAGGATATTATACCTATAAGTTATTAATCAAGCGTTTCTTTTAGCACGCCTTTCAAATCATCACGATTTTATATCTATTTTTTATTCCCTCTTCACCAGTACATTTAAACTTTTTCACTCTCAAACCCTCCAACTCTCCAATTTTTTCAGGAGTTAATTCCTGCTATCCATTCCTACTCCTCGCGCCCGTGCACTCCAACGCTGTCACCCTGAGCGAAGCCGAAGGTCCCACACCAAAAACCCACCCTCCGACGCAAGCTGCGGGGTAACCATTTCTATCAGGGCTAGGGTAGGAGTCGTTAATGATAAGTGGTTAATGATGAATGATGAGGTTCTGGTTATTGAGTTT
>NZ_RAQF01000008.1:13911-191113 GCF_003610675.1 Chryseobacterium sp. AG363 | reverse complement strand
TCTTTCGCTTTTCAACGAAGCAATCTCTCTGTCAGTGTCGCTCCGTATTTGCGAGTGCAAAAGTAAAACTTTATTTTTTAATGACCAAATGTTTTTGAAGAAAATTTTAAAGTTTTTTAAGTAACCTTAACCCTTCTCAAAACCTCAATCTCTATACTCCTGCGCTCCCTCTAATTGGGACTGCAAAGATACAAACTCTTTTTAAACTGGCAACTTTTTTTTAAAAAAGTTTTAAAGTTTTTTTCGTCCGTTTCTTTTTTAAAGTAATATCGTTTCTGCCCATCTAAAGGCTCTTCTGCGCTACTGAATAGCTTTCGTTTTTCAGTGGGGCAAAGATAGTAACTTCATACAACGCAAAACAAGTTTATTTAACATAAATTTCATATTCGGATAGGTTTTTATCCTAATCAGCTGGATAGCAGGGTGAAAAATTTTAAACATTTGTTTGGAGGTGTGGTTGGAGAGTAAGTAGGTTGGAGGGTTTGGGGTGACTATGGTCAAATAGGGTATATATTATATAATATAGAGACCAGACTATACAAGAGAGCTTACTTTCTTCGACGAAGACTGAAGAGTATATTTATATATTATATAGAGCAATAAGATTTAACTCCTACACGCGTAATTAATTACAATGCTTCGACTCAGCTCAGCATGACATGGCTAATACTAACTGCTAAAAGACCTCAGATATTATCCTGCCAACTTACAAGCGCTCTTGTAAAGAATTTGGATTCCTGCAGAATGATACAATGGAAATAGGGATTTACACTCAATAATATGTTTACATAGAATTCTGCAATATGAAAATTCAAACCAATATTCCTTTTCTACCTGGAAACCCGAACCTCGAAACTCAATAACCAGAACCTCATCATTCATCATTCATCATTCATCATTCATCATTAACCACTTATCATTAACGACTCCTACCCTAGCCCTGATAGAAATGGTTACCCCGCAGCTTGCGTCGGAGGGTGGGAGGGTTGGAGCGTGGGAGAGCGCTGGTGCGAGGAGTAGGAATGGATAGCAGGAAATAGCTCCTTATAAAGTTCGAGAGTTGGAGGGTTGGGAATATGAAATTATAGTGATTGTATATAATGGTATACGGGATTGACAAACAGTTTCTGTAGAATGATTCACCTTCTCAACCGTAATAATAGATGTAATAATGATAAAAAGAGGCTAACATTTTTTTTGATTCCTTACATTTGTAGTGCATTCCGGTTTCTAAGGGATGAAATGAGTTTTATATATGACAGACAGAAAATATAAGGAAACGGTACATACAGATAACAACCAATATGACTATATTACGGTAACCCATGACGAAAATAACGTCAGAATCTATACTTTGAAAAATGGATTAAAGGTTTTTCTTGCTCAGAATTTTGATGCCCCAAGAATACAAACCTTCATTCCGGTAAGAACAGGAAGTAATAATGATCCGGCTGATAATACAGGGCTGGCACATTATCTTGAGCATATGATGTTTAAAGGAACTTCAAAAATCGGAACCCAGAACTGGGAAAAGGAAAAAGAACTTCTTGATCAGATCTCGGCTTTATATGAAGAACATAAAGCAGAACAGAATCCTGAAAAGAAAAGGGAAATCTACAAAAAGATTGATGAAGTTTCCCAGGAAGCCAGCCAATATGCCATTGCCAATGAATATGATAAAGCGATTTCTTCTCTGGGAGCCAGCGGTACTAATGCGCATACCTGGTTTGATGAAACGGTTTACAAAAACAATATTCCGAATAACGAACTTGAAAAATGGCTGAAAATAGAAAAGGAAAGATTCTCTGAAATTGTACTTCGTCTTTTCCATACTGAGCTGGAATCGGTGTATGAGGAGTTCAACAGGGCGCAGGACAATGACACAAGACTTGTGAGTTACGAACTGATGGATGCTCTTTTCCCGACTCATCCTAATGGACAGCAAACGACACTGGGAAAACCTGAACACCTGAAAAATCCATCGATGAAGGCTATTCATAAGTATTTTGATGAATATTATGTTCCTAATAATTATGCTATGGTACTAGTCGGGGATCTTGACTTCGATGAGACGATCCAATTAATTGATCAGTATTTCGGGACTTTACCTTATAAAGAGCTTCCTGCAAAAACACCCATTACTGAACAGCCTATTACAGAAGTTGTAGCCAGAACAGTAAAAAGCCCTACTACTCCACGTACTCAGCTTGCATGGAGAACAGATAGCTATGGAACAAGAGAAGCAATGCTGGCTGATATAGCTGCCAATATTCTCAGCAACAGAGGAGAAGCCGGATTATTGGATTTACACATTAACCAGACGCAGAAGATGCTTTGGGCTCAAGCCTTTTCTGTAGGACTAAGACAGTATGGATATTTCTCCATTGTTGCGGTTCCTAAGGAAACACAGACCCTGGAGGAAGCAAAGAATATGGTATTGGATGAAATTGAGCTGATCAAGAAAGGAGATTTTCCGGACTGGATGCTGCCAGCCATCATCAATGATTTCAAACTTCAGAGAATGAAAGGTCTTGAAACCGCCGAAGGCCTTGCTACCAATCTTTACGATTCTTATATAAAAGGAAGAACCTGGGAAGAGGAACTGAATGAAATGGATGAGTATGCCTCTTTCACCAAAGATGACGTAGTGAATTTTGCCAATGAGTTTTTCAAGGAAAACTATGTGGTTGTTAATAAAGAAAAAGGGGTAAACGACAAACTGATCAGAGTTGAGAATCCAGGTATCACTCCTGTTAAGATCAACCGTGATACGCAGTCAGAGTTTCTGAAAGAGATTTTAGCGGATAAAACTGAGGATATCAAGCCTGAATTTATTGATTATCAAAAAGGAATCGTTACAGATCAGCTTAACGGAAAGAAATTAAGTTTCGTAAAGAATAAATACAACGATATTGCTCAGGTACATTTCATTTTCTCTTTTGGAAGTGATCATGACAGAGATTTAGGGGTTTCAACTCAGCTTCTTCAGTATTTGGGAACTGATACCCTTTCGCCGGAGGATTTAAAAAAGGAGTTTTTCAAAATCGGAATCAGCAATGATTTTAAAACAACGAACAATCAGTTGACCATCTCGCTGAGCGGACTGGAAGAGAATATAGAAAAAGGAATTGCCCTTCTGCAGCATTGGATGCGAGATGTACAGCCTGATCAGGAAATCTATAATCAGTTTGTGGGAACAGTACTGGAAAACCGTCAGGCCATGAAGAAAGATAAAAACCGGATTATAACAGCCCTGAACAATTATACAAAGCTGGGTAGCAACTCACGTTTTACGGATGTTATTTCTAAGGAAGAGCTTGAAAACAGCAGTGCTGAAGTTTTTACAGACAGAATGAAAAAGCTTTTCCAATATCCTTATCAGGTATTTTTCTATGGTAAAAATTTTGAAACCTTTACAAAATACATCGGTGAGTACATAGAACCTGAAAGCCTTCAGATACCAGCTGCCAAACTGTATCCGGAACCGGCAACCGGAGGAAACGTGTATTTCATCAACTATGATATGGTTCAGATGGAAATGAGCAAGATTGGTAAAGGAAGCGAGGTGAACCCGCTTCATTTCGGAAAGATCAATGTGTTCAATGAATATTTTGGAAGAGGGTTATCTTCCATTGTTTTCCAGGAAATGCGGGAAAGTAAAAGTCTTGCCTACTCTGCTTATGTTTCTTATGCAGCGAACTCTGAGCTGAACCATCCTGATTATGTAACGACTTATATCGGAACCCAGCCTGACAAGCTGATGATCGCTGTAGATACCCTGAATGAACTGATGAACGAGCTGCCAGAAGTCCCTATTCAGTTTGAGAATGCCAGAAATGCAGCTCTGAAACAGATTGCTTCAACAAGGGTTACCCGAAACAATATATTTTTCAATACCTTAAGACTGCAGAAATTAAATATCTATCATGATTTCAGAAAAGATATTTATGAACAGATCCAGCAGTTAACATTTGAGGATATCAAGCATTTTTATCAGACAGAAGTCAAATCAATACATTTTAACACCGCTATTATCGGCAAAAAAGAGAATCTTGATATGGAAGCTGTCAACAAAATGGGAATATTTAAAGAAGTAAGTCTGAAAGATATTTTCGGACATTAAAAAACAAACCGCCAGATAGAATTATCAGGCGGTTTGTTTTTTTATAAGTGATAAATGATAATTGATCACGTGTAGCTCATCATTCATCATTCATCATTCATCATTCATCATTTATAAATCTATTACGTCATCATACAATCTCCGTCACCATCCTGATATTTTGGATTAAAATGATCAGGAAGTAATTCCAAAAGATTTTTATGAAACAGGTACTCTCTTTTAAAATCACGTTCATAGATAGGGGAAAATACTTTTGACTGTTGTATTTCCTTGTTTAATGCGGTTTGATAAGAAGTAAAGCCTTTTACTTTATGACTCACGATGAAATAATGTAAAAACCGGATAACCTCATCGAAATTACCGTCCGTAAAAAGGTAAGGTATTTTAAGATAGCCATCACGGAGCTGCAGCAGAAAACAGGATGTAATCTTGTTATTTTTATTTAAAATTTTGATCCAGAAATATTTAAAGCTGTCAGCAAAACTTGAAAACAGGTATTTTTCATCTTTTTTGCCTTCTAAAACCCAGGGATAATTGATAAAAGTATTGATTTCATCTGCATTACGCATCCCGGGAAACCTGTTCATAAAATCTGCACTTTCTTTGTCGATCTGATCCAGAACTTCATATTTAAAATCTGGTTTTGGTGCGGCTAGGTTCTTTATTGAGATCACTCCATTGGCGACAGCATCCAGAATTTGAAAAAGAGGTTTCAACGGTTGTGTTCCAGGTTTCTTTTCAGGAATCATTTTAGCGGCATCGGTTCTGAAGTAGTAGCGTTTCCCTTCTTTGGGAAAAACATAATCAAAAACACCCATAATATTATAGAGGGCTTCTGCTTCTTTAGTAAATTCTGTAATGGCAATCCGGCCTTCGTATTCTTCAAAAACTTTTTTCAGCAATGCTTTCGCCGGTCTTTTTTTTCTATATTCCGGGTTAACATACAGGGTACTGAGCCAGGCATAGCGGATTTCTTTTCCATCTATAGTAAAACAATCCGGAAAACATCCCACATAACCGATCAGTTTTTCTTCATAAAAAGCAAGAATGAGAAGTGTATCATGATCTGATGCTTTTGGGTTCTGAATATGAGACAGCGAGCGATGTCTTGTAATGGGAAGAAAATCATATTGCTGAAAATTTCCGGAGGATATAAAATCTTCCAGTTCTTTTCTATTGAATGTTTTCAGCGCTATCATTTTCTCACAATCGTATTTTTATTCATCAGGCTTTTCAATCTGAAGTAAGCTATTTCTTTTTTCAATATCTGTGCTCCGCTCTCTCCCATTTCCATTGGAATTCTTTGAAAATTTCTCTTCACACTGTCCAGTTTTATACCGGCACACCCAAAGCTGCAGTAGATCTCTTCATTTTTATAAAGTTCATCAAAAAAATCTTTCTTTACTTCAAAATCGGTAAACGGGAATGCAAAACTTTCGTACAAAAAACCATTTTCTTTTAAATAAGCAAAGGTTCTGTCGGTTGTTGTCATCTGTTCTTTCAAAGACAAATCGCCATATTTGGGATGATCCCAGCTGTGCGAAGAAATTCCAAAACCTTTGTTGGTAAGTTCTTTTAATTCTTCTGTTGTTAAATAAGGTTTAAATTCCTTTGAATAAGCCTTAAAATCTATTTCAAGTTTTTCAGCAAGCTGATCCAGAATATTTCTTTTCTGATAATTTATGGATAAAATTTTCTTTTGTAGAGCGCGTCTATCCATATTTTTCAACGACAGGATAAAATAAATTTCAGGATCTATTGTTTTCATTTTTTCAGCAGCATCGCCAAGAAGACTTGCCTTGCACCTGAACATCATCTCTTTATTATCTATGAAAGCCGGATTGATAAAATTACAGGCATATATTCCTTTTCGTTCCAGAATGGGAACTACAATATCGTAAAACTCTCTGAAACCATCATCAAAAGTTAAAAGGGCAATTTTTTTCGAAGGTTTAAAACTTCCGGCCATATAATCTTTGAACTCCTGCCAGTTTACAAACTGAAAATGCTTTGCGATATAATCCAGATCATTCTCAAACTGTTGAGTCGTCTTATAACGGATCACATGTTTTAAATGAGGAAGTTCTTTGTCTGAAACACTGTGATAAAGCGGCAGACAATAGTCCAGCGGAAATGATTTTCCGATATTCCCAGTTTCAAAAGCTGCCAAAACATTGATGATGCTGTCTTTCATCCTATTGTAAATAAAAAGAATCTATTCAAAATTAAATTCAAATAGATTCTTAAAGGTATAACTTTTAAAATTATTTTATGATCTTCATTTCATCTACAAGCCATCTTGAGTCTGCGAACTTATCAATGATGAAAAGGATATATTTTGTATCTACCATGATGTTTCTGCTGAAACGCGGATCATAGTTGATATCACTCATTGTTCCTTCCCACTGTCTGTCGAAATTCAATCCTACAAGGTTTCCGTTGGCATCCAAAGCCGGGCTTCCCGAGTTTCCTCCGGTTGTATGATTGGTAGCAGTGAATCCTACAGGAACATCACCTGTTTTATCTTTATAGATTCCGAAGTCTTTTTTGTTGTAAAGGTCAATCAGTTTCTTTGGAACATCAAATTCGTAATCTCCGGGAACATACTTTTCCATTACTCCAGCAAGGTGAGTCTGGTACCCGTAAGAAACAGCATCTCTAGGAGTAGAACCTTTCACTTTACCGTAAGTTACACGAAGCGTTGAGTTGGCATCCGGGAAGAATTTTCTGTCTTTATCCGTCTTCATCTGCTGCGCCATGAATTTTTTCTGCAAAGCATCAATTTTTGCCTGCATTGAAGTGTATTGCGGATCTGCAGTTTTCATATAGGTTTCTTTCATCGAAACATATAATTGATAAATAGGATCTTTCTTTAAAGTCCTGATCAGTTTATCCTGATTAGAAAATGCTTTATCAATATCGGCAGTTAATGTTCCTCCGTTTACAGCTGTTCTTCCTGTGATGACAGAGTTTTTAGACATATCTTCTACAACAGGAATATTAGCATTCTCATCTTTATATTTGCTGAATCCTGCCGGTAAAAACTGAGGTGCCGTTTTATTCACATATAAAGCCAATAGTTTCGCAGTTACTTTTGCATCAAGCTCAGCACTGTAATCTTTATAGAAAGAAGTTAATTTTGTTTTTAACTTTGAAAGTTCCTTTTCATCCATTCTTCCTGCTTCTACAGAAGCTACGAAGTCATAATAATCTCCGGCAAGCTTCAAAGTCTCTGCATTTCTTATCACTTCTGTGTAGTAAGCATTGTTTAATGCATAAGGAGCCTGATCATTGTACAGTTTATTCAGCTGATCCAAAGTAGTCTTGATCTCAGGATTTTTAGCAACCAAAGAACCTTCATACATTACTTTCTTTTCTACAGCATTGGATTTTTTCAATCCTTCTACTTCACCGATCCATTTTTTCCAATAGTTGGCTACTGAAGCATATTTTGAGGCATATTTGATACGCGTTTCATTGTCAACACGCATTTTTTCGTCCAAAGTTTTTAAAGCAACATCACGTACCGCAATTCTCGCAGGGTCAATATCTTTCATGATCTTCTCTACAGCGATTGCAGGAAGGTATTCTGTAGTTCTTCCCGGGAATCCGAAAACAAAAGTAAAATCGTTCTCGTTTTTATCTTTGATAGAAACCGGTAAATAGTGCTTTGGAACGTAAGGTACATTGTCTTTAGAATATTCTGCAGGTTTGTTGTTCTTGTCTGCATAAATTCTGAACATAGAGAAATCTCCGGTGTGTCTCGGCCAAACCCAGTTGTCCGTATCGCTTCCGAATTTCCCGATGCTTTGAGGCGGAGCTCCTACAAGACGGATATCTTTATACGTTTCGATGGTATAAGCATAGTATTTGTTTCCATAATACATTGGTTTTACCATGATTGACTGGTAAGATTCAATTTTCTGAGAGTTTTTATACACCTCAATATTGTTGTTGATCTTTTTAGTAAGTTCTGGTTCTGTAAGATTGTCTGTACCTTCTAATATCGGATCAGTAACTTCTTTTATATCTACAATAAAATCTACTTTTACTCCCGGATTAGGAAGCTCACCTTCTGTATTTTTTGCCCAGAATCCGTTTGAAAGAAGATCATTCTGAACGGTAGAGTGTGCCTGAATCTGCCCAAAACCACAGTGATGGTTCGTTAAAAGCAATCCTTTAGGCGAAATAATTTCTGCAGTACATCCGCCATTAAACTGTACTACCGCATCTTTAATGCTTGGTTTCTGAGGATTGAAAATATCTTTTGCAGAAATCTTCATTCCTAAATCCTTCATTTCCTTTTCATTCAGCTCTGTAGGAATCCACATCCCTCCATATTGTTGCGCAAATGCCATTGCAGCTGGCAAAAGAAATACAGATAAAAGTATCTTTTTTGTCATAATCAAAATTTTGCCCCAATTTACAAAGAAAAATAGGAACAGGCTTTATAAAACGGGTGGAAAAGTTACTAAGAGTTCGTTTTTGGACAATAGTGATGGTCAATAGTGAATCTTGCTTCACAAGTGAATAGTGAATTTTTATAATCAAACAGTAAGTAAATTCATTAAAAATTGACAAGCGGAGCGAATTGGCTATTCACTATTCACAATGCATTCAAAAGTTGAATCGTCAATGGTGAATTTGCTTCGCAAGTGAATGGTGAATTTTTATAATCAAACAATAAGTAAATTCATTAAAAATTGACAAGCGGAGCGAATTGGCTATTCACTATTCACAATGCATTCAAAAGTTGAATCGTCAATGGTGAATTTGCTTCGCAAGTGAATGGTGAATTTTTATAATCAAACAATAAGTAAATTCATTAAAAATTGACAAGCGAAGCGAATTGACTATTCACTATTCATTCAAACATTCTATCCCTTCCCTCTGGCTCAGTTTTTGTTGATTGGAAGTATATCATTATAAAAAACATCCTTAAATTAATTATTATGATGAAAAGTAAAATGCTCATGTTGGGAATGGTATCTGTTCTATTCCTTGCTTCATGTTCTAAAAAAGAAACCACTGAAACAACAGCTACTACAGATTCTACAACGGCTGTACAACCTACTGCTACGGACAGTATCACTAAAGCAACTCCTACAGCAGCTGGTGACACTTCTGAAAATGCTCTGGACTGGGCAGGTACTTATGAAGCAACAGTTCCTTGTGCAGACTGCCCGGGAATAAAGACTTCTTTGACATTGAATGATGATAAAACATTCAGTATTACTGAAGAATATCTTGACAGAAATTCAAAGAACCAGGATAAGGGATCTTTCTCCTGGGATGCTACTGGAAGTATTATTACTTTAAAAGGGAAATCTGCCAACTACAAATATAAAGTGGGTGAGAATATGCTGATCCAGCTGGATATGGAAGGAAAAGAGATCGATGGTCCGAACAAGAATCTTTATGTATTCAAGAAAAAATAAAAATAAAGGCTCAGGCCTTTATTTTTTTGCTCTCTTTCGGTCTAAAACTGATACGCTTTAATTTTCGGATCATTCACCAGACGTCCGATAACTTCCTCATGATGGCTATTTTTTCCGGTAAGCCTCCATATAATGGTAAAGCTTTCCTGAGAATACTGCTGTTTAAGCATTTGATATCTTAAGTGATTTTCTTTGAATATATTTTCACAATATTTAATATCCTGAGAGTCTGTTACAGCGATTTTGTATTCCCTTACTTTATTATAATTATCAATAAAATTCTGGAGATAAGTCAGGGCACTTAAAATAAGTAATACCAACGTAGTTCCCAACAATGCAATATAAACATAGCCGGAACCTACAGCCATTCCAATAGAAGCAGTTGCCCAGATAGTGGTGGCTGTGGTAATTCCTTCAATTTTATTATCTCCTTTGAAAATAACCCCTGCTCCCAGAAATCCGATTCCTGTAATGATATTAGCTGCCAGACGATCCGGATTGGCCACGCCTATTTTTATAGAAAGTATGGTAAACAGACAGGCACCAAAACAAACGAGAATAAAGGTCCTGAGGCCGGCCGACTTATTACGGTATTCACGTTCAGCACCAATAAACAATCCTAGAATAACTGAAATAAGGATCAGCAGCAATTCATTTTTAATAATATAGTGGTCCTGAAGAAAATCCATCTTTTACAATTTAAACAGAGAATAAATTTACAATAAATACTATTAAGGAACTATCTTTGCTGAGGAGATTTTGCGTTGCTGCCTCAAAAAATTTATTGCATGAAAAACTTTTGCAATGTTACATTTTAATTGCGGAAATTTTCTTGTATAAAAGGGATATTCATCAATGCGGAAAAATGTCACTTATTAAAAAATCAAAAAAAATAATACTTATATACAATTATGGATAAAGAAATTTCACACTTCTGGTTAGGATATTTCAAGAATGAAGAAGATTTTTATAGCTTTATAGAAGAGGATGAAAACTACTATATAGAGGAAGAAACTGATGATCAGTATGTTTCCAAGTTTGCAGAATCACAAAACATCAAATGGTTTGATGATGATTTTATAGAATATGGTTTTGAGGATGAAAGCCTTAGCCTTTACGATAAGTTTGCAGAGTATTCTTATGCGGACCAATGGCTTCCGATCCTGGAAAATAAATTAAACGAACTTAGTCTGGATACGCCTGTAAATGCCATTATTTTCGCCACAAGATTTGTGATTCCTAATCCGGTTTCTGTAGAAAATGATGATTTTTCACTGCATTATGTGGGAGAAATAGAATACGATATTTAATACTATCATTAATAACAAGTAACTTCATTAAGAATGGAGTTACTTGTTATTAATAAGATTCTGAAATGGCATAAAAAGTGATGATTTAATCTGTAAACTATCATCATGAACAGAAATCTTATTATCATTAATCTTACGATCATACTGCTGCTGGCAGTGGCCTATATTTCCGGATATTATTTTCTTAATTATCCTTTGGAATTCAATTTCCGGTATTCTCTAAAAGAATCCGGATTTGAATATTTCCCGGCTATATTAGCTGTTACAGCTCTTATAACGTATCTGGTGAGTAATTTATCAATTAAAAATTTAAGCTTCAAGGCTAAGTTTTTAAGGATTTACCCTATTCTCAATTCTATTATTCTTCTTTTCTTCATCATCTCATTTGGAACTGAACTGATAAAAAAACAAAAAGAACTTTCAGAAAAAGAAACTGAATATGGTCTGCAAGCCCAAAAAGACATACAGAATGATCAGGTTACGCTATCTTATGCCGGAGGTTTTTCAATTCCTTCTTATAATAAATCAACGCTAAGCAAAATCCGTGACATCCGAAAGAAATATGGTGTCATTTATACGAATACGGGCTGCATTATTGATCCTATAGATCTAAAAGCGCAAAAGAAATACACAGAAATAGTGAATCCCTATCTTGAAAAAAGAAATGGAAAAGGTTGGGAAGATAAGATGCAAAAGGAGATCGATGGTTTGAAGTAAGTTTACGATTATCCATCAAAAAAATAGAAGTATTTTTGCAGCTGATGAATTTATATTCTGCCCTACAAATCGGAGATTATCATGTTAACCATTGTGAAGATGATCTCCTCATCAAAAAAATCTGTTCTGATAAGATTTTGTGTGCTGTGATGGATGGATGCTCTACAGCTATGGACAGTCATTTTGCGTCAACACTTACTGGAAAGATTTTACGTAAAATCATTATTGAAAACGGTTACAAGGCATTATATGAAAAAGCCAGCCAGCAAAGTCCGGAAGAAGAGCTCAAAGAAATCATAAAAGGTTTATTCAACGAACTTAAATTTGTAAAAAATCATCTGATGCTGGACGAAAAAGAGTTGTTATCTACTCTTATAATCATGGTTTATGACATCACAAAGGACGAAGGATTCATCCTAACCATTGGTGACGGAGTTGTCTGTATCAATGGAAATATCACAGAATTTGACCGTAATAATAAACCGGATTATTTAGCTTATCATCTTTATGAAGACTTTGAAGAATGGTATTCTCATCAGTCTCAGAAATTATTTTTTGATTGTCTAGATGATGTTTCCATTGCTACTGATGGTATTTTGAGCTTTTCAAAAATTAAAAAAACGAATTCTGAACAAATGATCAATTTTGCTGAATATTTAATGATAGACCGTCAGAATATCGACACTGAAGAAATGCTTAACAGGAAACTAAAGCGGTTGGAACATCAGTACGGAGTAAAACCCACAGATGATTTAGCTATTGTAAGAATGATAAAATAATTCAGACATTTGAACATCATGAAAGAATTCAAACTTAATCAGTTCTACTCTTTTCTGAAGAGATGGTTCATTAGTACCATCTTTATTTCAGTGGTTACATTCTTACAATTTTACTGGTCAATGGGAACCCTTTCAGAACGTGTTTCAAGCGGCTGTATAGACTGTTCATTTTTTGAAGATGCGGTGTATATATCCCTTATAGCCGGTGGGTTCTTATCAATTGTCTTTTCTCTGCTTTTCTTTGTTAAAAAGATTTTCTTCAAGGCTTCAGTCGAGTTCCTATTCCTGATCTTTGTCTGGTTATTTTGGAACTACACCCTATTTGTAGACAGGGAATCTTCCTGGAGTACTTACGATTTCAATTCGGAAATCCAATATACAATTTCACTTTCCTTTCTACCTGTTATCGTACTGGGATGTTTGTGTGTTGTAATTTTACATTATCAGGAAATAAAAGCTAGATTTGTATCTTAAAAACAAAAACCATTGAAAAAAATCATTTCTACTTTACTTTTTGCTTCTTTAATTGCTTATTCATGTAACAAAACCAAAACCCAGGCTCCGAAAAATTCTTCGGGCATTATAAAAAAGGATACGGCACCAGTTGAGAAGGAACAGTCGACAGCAGGAAAACAAGTCTCAGATTTTGTATCCAGTCAATATGAAATTCAATACGAAACCGAAGGTGATCTCAACCATGACGGAGTCCCTGATAAAGCTTTGGTTCTTAGAAAAAAAGACGACACTTTAGCACAGAGAACTATGATAGTCCTTCTAAAGAATCCTGACAAAACATACCGGTTATTTAAAAGTTCTGAAACCGTTTTTCCCGATGAATACAATGAATCTGGTTATAAAATGCACGATCCTGAAGACATCAGTATTGAAAAAGGAACATTGAATATCAATCTCTATGATATCGGACCTTATGGTAATCAGTTCAGTAAATTCAAATATGTGAATGACAACCTGATTCTTAGCTATATTGAAACGTATAATATGGGTGCGGGTTCCCACTCTGCCCTCTATTATGAGCCTATGAAAGGTAAAGTAATACTGGAAACGGTAAATACCATGGAAGAAGAAATGCCATCAGAAACTAAAAAAGTACAGGTAAAAAAAGAAAGATTTTTATTTGAAAATGTTTCTCCTGATGATGTTGTCACCAATGTTTACAATTCTGTAGAACAGGAGTAAGCTGTCCAGTTCTAACAAAATAAAACTCCCGCCTAAAAGACGGAAGTTTTTTATTTAAAGTATGATTTACAGTATTGATTAATGTGCTTCTAACCAGTTATCTCCTACTCCAATTTCTACCAATAGCGGAACCTGTGTTTTCAGGGCACTTTCCATTTCAGTTTTGATTAGTTTTGAGGCTGTATCAATCTCATCTACCGGAGATTCGAACACCAATTCGTCATGTACCTGAAGCAGCATCTTTGTTTTAAGCTGTTGCTCTTCAAGTTCTCTGTCTATTTTAATCATGGCAAGCTTTACAACATCTGCTGCACTTCCCTGAACTGGTGCGTTTACAGCATTTCTTTCTGCATGACCTCTTACCACAAAATTATTGGAATTAATATCTTTCAAATGACGTTTTCTTCCTAAAATAGTTTCAACATATCCTACCTGGCGTGCTTTGTTCACCTGCTCAGCCATGTACTCCTTAAGTTTCGGATAGGTTTCGAAGTAAGCTTCGATCATCTGTTTGGCTTCTGTACGGGATAACCCGGTTTGTTCTGCCAAAGCAAAAGCTCCTTGTCCATAGATAATTCCAAAGTTTACGGTTTTAGCCTGACTTCTCTGGGTTTTGGATACCTCAGCCAAAGGAATTTTAAAGAGTTTTGCAGCGGTAGAAGCGTGGATATCTTCTCCATCCTGAAAAGCTTTGATCATATTATCCTCTCCGGAAATCTCAGCAATCAAACGAAGTTCAATCTGAGAGTAATCGGCAGAAATAATCTTCTTCCCTTCTCCGGAAACAAATGCTCCACGGATCTGCTGGCCCCTTACCGTTCGGATCGGAATATTCTGCAGGTTAGGGTTTACACTCGCCAAACGGCCTGTAGCAGCTGTAGTCTGTGAGAAGTTGGTATGTACTCTGTTATCTTTTTTCTCAATCTGTGAAGGCAATGCATCCACATAAGTTGATTTTAATTTCTGATAGGTTCTGTATTCCAGGATATGCTTGATGATTTCATGTTTTGAACTTAATTTTTGAAGAACATCTTCTGAGGTTGCATATTGTCCTGTCTTTGTTTTTTTGGCTTTGGGATCCAGCTGTAATTTTTCAAAAAGAATTTCTCCCAACTGTTTAGGGGAATTCATATTGAATTCTTCTTCTGAAAGTTCAAAAATCTTTGTTTCCAGCTGTTTCAGATCATTTTCAAGGTCAACACTTTCCTGTGCCAACCATTTTTCATCCAAAGAAATCCCTGAAAGTTCCATTTTTGCAAGTACTTCCATCAGAGGCATTTCAATATTAAAGAAAAGCTCTTCTAGGTTTTCTTTTTTCAGCTGTGGTGCGAAAAGTTCATACAGTTGGAAAGTGATGTCTGCATCTTCCGCCGCGTAGTCTGTCTGCGTTCTCAGATCAGCATCTCTGAAATTCCCCTGTTTTTTCCCTTTTTTTCCGATGATGGTTTCAATGGATACCGGTTTATAGTTCAGATATACTTCTGAAAGGTAATCCATCCCGTGTCTTCCATCCGGATTCAGCAGGTAGTGGGCAATCATGGTATCGAACATAGCCCCTTTAACGGTGATATCGTATTGTTTTAAAACTTTATAATCGTATTTTAGATTGTGAGCAATTTTAAGCAGGTCTTCTTTTTCGAAAAACGGTCTGAAAATCTCCAGGGTTTGTAACACTTCTTCTCTGTTTTCAGAGAGAGGAATGTAGTAGGCAAGTCCTTTTTTATAAGAGAAGCTCATTCCTACCAGTTCTGCTTCCAGTTCGTTTAATGATGTCGTTTCCGTATCGAAACATACTACTTTCTGCTGCAGCAGGTTGTCTACCAGTTTTTTCTGAGCTTTCGGATTATTGATAAACTGATAAAGGTGATCATTATTCTCAATCGTTGACTTTGTAGAAGTAGCCTGTTCCAGTTCTTCAAAATTGGCAAAAAGGTCAAGCTGCATCACCTGCCCTTTTACTTCGGTTCCGGCCGGAGTCTGCTTTACTTCTACTTCACTTACAACCACTGTTTCTACAGCTGCAGGAGCAAAAGCCCTGTATAAGTTTTCGTATAACCTTCTGAATTCTATTTCATCAAAGACTTCTTTTACTTTTTCAAAATCAGGAGTTTCAAGGTCATATTGTTCCTGATGAAATTCTACAGGAGCGTCACAAATAATGGTTGCCAGTTTTTTAGACATAATACCACGTTCTGCGGAAGCTTCTACTTTTTCTTTCAGTTTTCCTTTCAGTTTATCCGTATTGGCTAATAAATTTTCAATGCTGCCGAATTCTTTCAGGAATTTCATAGCCGTTTTTTCTCCTACCCCTTCTAATCCAGGGATATTATCTACTGCATCTCCCATCATAGCAAGGAAATCAATCACCTGCTTAGGATCATCAATCTCATATTTTGCCTTTACTTCTTCTACTCCTAAAATTTCAATGTCACCGCCTTTTAAACCTGGCTTATAAATTTTAATTTTATCGGTAACCAGCTGTGCAAAATCTTTATCCGGCGTCACCATGAAAGTGGTATATCCTTCTTTTTCTGCTTTGCATGCGATAGTTCCAATGACATCATCGGCTTCATATCCTTCCACCCCAAGAATCGGGATGTGCATTGCTTCCAGAATTTTGTGAATATATGGAATCGCAATTTTGATTGCTTCGGGAGTTTCGCTTCTGTTGGCTTTATATTCTGAGAAATCATCAGTTCTTACACTGGCCTGTCCAACATCAAAAACTACTGCTAGGTGTGTTGGTTTTTCTCTTCTGATCAATTCGATCAAAGAATTGGTAAAACCAAAGATGGCAGAAGTATCCAGACCTTTGCTGGTAAGTCTCGGATTCCTGATTAATGCGTAATATCCTCTGAAAATCATCGCATAAGCATCGATGAGAAACAGCCTTTTATCTTGTGTTGCGTCCATATTTTGAATAATGAACAAATATAAGAAAATAGGAGTAAAAACTGGCAGCCCGTTGAAGGGTTTCGGGAATGGAAATTCGGGTTCGAGGGTTCGAGATGGGGTTAAAAAAACAAAACAGCATACCCGAAGGTACACTGTTCCTTTTTTTATTTAAGTTTATGGGATTATTTACCTGAAGAAGGCCACAGTCCTGCGTACTGAGAAGTACCGTAATCAATGGTTTCAGCACTTACTACGAAGCTGATCAGCATACTGTTGCTGTCTACTGCATCGAAATCTACTTCGTGCTGGATTACGTATCCGTTCTCCCATTTCAAAGTGATCAGTGTTCCTTCTTCGTGAGATTTGTTGAAAGTGATCTCTCCTACTGTCGGCTTGTATTTACCGTTTAGTAAGCTTTCAAGGATGTCTGACTTTTCAGTAGCTTCTACTGTCACCTTGATTAATGCATTGGAAGGATCTGATGCTACACGTCCTGATACGTCTGTAGATCTTGATACACTGTAGTTCATTTTTAACAGTTTCTGCCCTTCACCGTTGTTGAATTTTAAGATTCCTCTTGAATTTCTTTCTGCCATGATTGTAAATTTTAATCGTTAGTAATAAATTGTAATTCAATAATTATATAACAAAGATAGCCTCCTTGGGTTTGATAAAAAAGCAATTGAAGGGAAATCTGAAAAAGTGTCGTAATTGTACGATTTGATGTAGTAGTTCTACGATTTCGTGTCGTAATTCTACGATATTAGATTTAAAACAAAGCACAATACACTGTAAATAAATATTTTAAAAATAATTAAAAATCTTTAACAAACATCAACTTATTACACCATTAAGAGAAATAATATACATAAAATTCACTTATATACATAAAAAAAGACCTTATACAGGTCTGGTTATTTTATCTTTTAAAAATCAAAAAATTGGGTTGAGTCTAGGCATCATTTGCTATTACATGTATTCCGTTTCCGGCATCTTCCGCCATTGCATTAGCTAATATTCTTCTTGAGTCTTCAGAAAAATACGTAGCGATAAATGGGAAAAAGAAACCGATGAATCCACCACCTTTTACGCCAAGTTTACCAATATTTTTGATATTCTGCATTTTTATGCTGGGAAGTTCTTTGGCTAAATTCGGTAAGTTTCGGGGACGTACTCTTCCTAAGCCGTCTTTTGCTGTGGCAACCAGAGATTCTGAATATTTGCCGTTACGGATATTTTCTACAATAGCCTTTCCTTCAGATGTTTTCCATACTTCACGGGAATCTACACCTTCTAAAGCTGTCAAATCTTTAGATAAAGCTGTCCCTTGTTTTATTTCAATCAGGTTTTTTTGCCAATCCTGGACATACCATTTTCCGTTAAAGAAAATAGGGGTTTTACCGTCTCTGCTTGCCAATCCTCCTTTTTCATTAAGTTCCAGAATATCCGGGCTGGCAAGATCTGAAGGAGTTATGCCCGTCACATTTTTTGGAAAATCCTTTAGGTATCCGGGAACTCTGCTATTTTCATCTGCTTCTTTATTCATATCCTGATAATGGCTATTATCTTCCAATGAGTTGCTTCTGATGATTTCTCTTTCCCAGTAACTTCCTTCGTTCATTACTGCCATGGTTCCACCCATCCACAATAGCGTCTTACCGATTCCCATTTCTACTCCTGCAATAACGATCCCAGCTCCTCCGAAGAAAGAAGCAGCGGCATTGAGAACAATTTCCTTTCCATTATTACTCTCGATCTGCTGTGCGTATTTCTTGGCCACAGAATAGCTGAATATGGGGCTTAATAGTCCTCCGGTATCACAAACCAGTATAGAGTTCTGGGTGATGGCCATAAATTGATCAAATTTTACTTTTTCATGTTCAATTTTCCAGTTTCCTTTTCCTAAAGATTCAGTACATAAGTGGTTTATTTTTGTTGCATGATATGCTGCTGCTGCTCCACATGCCAGAACACCAACTCCCACGGCTAATGCAGCCCAGCCAATAGGTCCGGATAACACAAGCAGTGCACCAACAATAAGGCCTGCTCCAAAGCAAAGAAATCCCCACATGGCATTTTTAGGACTTTTACAGGGAAATTCTTTATTGATATTTCGATCTTCTTTTGTTAATAAGGGCCGGGTTTTATCAGATCCATAGAAAACAGTAATGGGTTCTCTTGTAGGAATTAATTGTCTTGGTTCTGAATCGGTTTGAAATGTACACACTGTGTAAACATCTTTGGGTATATAGGAAGCACTCATAATGTTACATTTTATTGATTAACACATCCTGTAAATAGTGAATTTGTCTTTTAAATTTTCAGAGTTTATATGTCTTAATTATATTGTGAATACCAATAAACATTCTGAAGACTTTTCTTTTCTGTTTTTGAAAAATGGAGTTCTTTCTGAGCTGATATCAGAAATTTTTTAAGTTCGTTTCCTTTCTCTTCTTCGTATTTGTTTTTGTATTCAACATCATTTAAGTAAATGTCTGTCTTATTTTTCAAGCGGAATCTGAAGTATATTTTTGAGCTTTGCAATGACGGTGCTTTGGTTTCATAATCATAAGCATAAAATCCTTCAATATCTGTCTTGGAATATTTTTCAGGAGTCTGGTTTCCCTTCTGTATATAAAAATAGTTTTCATCAAACCAGATTTTCAACTTCACAGAAATTGCTTTCAGGATCAGATAACAGCTTCCAAAATAAAAAAGGAAAAAAAACATAACGAAAGAAAGTCTGAATACTCCTTTGAAGAGAACATAATACAATGCTCCATAGAAAACCAGGCATGGGATAATAACCAGAAGTGTTCTGGCAATATGATAAGGCAAAACGTTATTGAATGTAAACACTTTATTTTCGGCCATACTTAAAAATTACTTTTAATATTCAATTTGTTTTAGATCAAACTGGGTAACAAACTGATAATTATTTTTTACTTCTTCTTTCATTAATGCTGATGCATTGATGATAGTTCCTGTTTTTTTATCGACCATTCTTCTGATTCTATAATCATAATTATATTCACTGAAACCATATTCAATAATAGGTTTGTAGAATTTGTTGTATTGTTCTTCCAGCACAGCATTATCTATTTTATCTTTTAAAAGTGTCCCCACAGTTCTGAATTCTATAAAGTAGTCATCTTCTTTTATAATGGTATGCTGCAATTCCAGTTCAATAGGAACATTGACAAATATCTGTGAAATAAACTTTAAAACATCATTTTGTTTTCTCTTTTTACGGGCATCAAAATCATTAAACAAGACATGATAAAGAAGACACTTGTCATAGGTTTTTCTCAGATTGGCTTCGTTCTCAAATTCCAGTCCGCCACCTTTGATGATATCTTCAGCAGCTTTGGAGTTAATTTTCTCCACCTGTCTGTAAAATTCCGAAGCTTTTAATTTGGGTTTAAAAAGTTCCCATTTTTCTTTTATCTGGGGAAAATTTTCTACTCCTTTTATGGTATGGTCATCATTTAAATTGAAAATTACATCTTCTTTATCAAATTCCAGTTCTTTGACAGCTTCTATAGCAAGAGCCATATTTTCGGGATTTATTTTATATAAATATTCCTTAAGCTTCACTTTAGCTTTAGTATTGGCTGCATCTTTTTCAACAACATATTCTTTTTTGGTATTGCAATGAAATGTGATTCTATCTTCAACCTTTGTAGTATTGAACTGTTCGCATCTGTATCTTGCTTTTTGGGGAAATTTCCTGTCTTCTATTGCCTTATTGATTTCTTCACCTGTTTTCTTTTCTAAAAAAAGATATTGCAGATGAATAGGCAGTTTTTCTCCAATAATAAAATTTGTGGTTCCACAATAGAGGTTATGAAAATTGATCAGTTCTTTAACCGATGTCCCTTGTTTCTCTGCAAGAGATTCCAGGGTATCTCCTTTTTTAATCTCGTATTTTATAAAATCCATTCTGTTAATTGATATCTACCTGTGATCCTGTTATTTTTGTCAAGCCTTTAAAATTAGCTGTTGCACCGCCTCCGTTGATGTCGATTTCATCACTTTTAATAGAAACCTTCGTTCCGGTAATGATAATCTCACTGTTACCTACTTTAATGGTAATTTTCTGGGCTCCGGTTAAATCAATCACTCCGGCATTATCCATTGTAAATACACTCTGGTCTTTACCTACTGAGACTTTATGGGTATTGCCTACGTCTGAAATATGATCGCAGCCTACTTCCAGTTTTTTATTGTTTCCAATCTTATCTGTTTTATCATTACCAACAGTTTTAGTGCTGTTGTTATTGGCATTATGTATAACATTTCCGGATCCGTCAAAAAACATATTTGCACCACCCTGATCTTTAAGATTCATCGATCCGGCTCCGTTATCATACTTTAATTCTGCACCACTTCTACCGCTAAAGCTCATTATATTATTTCCAGCTCCGCCACCGGCTCCTATACTACCATGAAACATTCCTCCCATTACGAAAGGACGGTCAGGGTGCTGATGTACAAAATTGACAATTACCTGGTCTCCAACTTCAGGAACTGACATAAAGCCTCTATTTTTATTGACTTTATCACTGCTTCCTGCATCCGGAGACATTACACGGATAAATTCTGTACTGTCCGGCCCGTTTTGCCAGTCAAACTGTACCTGAACTCTTCCCTGATTCATAGGATCTGTATTGGAAATTACTTTTGCAAACTGAGCCTCAGCTCTCGGAGTTTCGAATTCAGGCCGTGGTATAAAACCTGTGTCTGCGGCAATTGCTTCAAATTTACCGTCGTAGTAACCTCTTGCATCTACTTCATGGGTTACTTCGATAATCATCAGCTTGGTAAAATAGGAAGTTTCATTTGTTGAAGATTTCCGCATTTCAATATCTGCTGTACATCCCGGATATAAAAACGGAAAAGTAGTTGTCCCCGATGTAATAAATACTTCCGAGGCTTTACTTCCTGCTGTTCCTTTCTGTGAGGCATCAATGTCCATAAAAGAGGTTGCTTTTATTGGGGCTACTCTCAAAGAAGGTGTGGTGAAGATCTTTTCAGATATTTCGTAGGCTCTTCTTGCAATATCTGAAGTATGGCTAATTTTCGAACTTCCAGTGGTCAGTTTTTCATTTTTACTGCTGTTATAGCCATAAAATGTAGGGTTGACATGCTGTGCCTTCATTTTGACAGCAATATCACTTACGCTGCTTCCATAGGTAAGTTTAACAGGTTTTTCCTGAGGTGGAAGTTTTCCAAAATGTAATACTTCACCATCATAATAAAACTGCTCACCATAAGCCTCAGCTATTCTCGCAAGATAATTATAATGAGTTTCTTCGTATTGTGAACTGTAGGCCACATTTCCGTGCTGAGCATCTATTCTGAAGTCGAATTTATTTTGTCCCAGCCCTTCACGGATCACCTGGTCGGCAATACTATTCAGGCTGACAGGCTGTCCACCTCCAAAACTCTGAATATGGGGAGCCGCATCTAAAAGTACTGTCGGGCTAAAACCTTTAAGAACGATATTTCCAAGGCTTCCCTTTTCCTGGCTGAAACCTACTTCTGTAATGACTCCTACAAAATTACGTTCAGCGCCTTTTTCTATATCTTTATATTTAAATACAACAGTAATTCTTTTTCCTAAAAAGCTTTGGGCCTCTTCAAGATTGTGATTTTCTGCATTGCCAAGGGCATCATGAGCCAACATCAGGTTGAATTCATGATGTTTTGCAGCACTCTGGGTAAGTTTGAAATGCTTAAAATGTTTGATAATTTGTCCTTCAATAACCACATCCAGCTTTACCACACGATTGATTCCTGCAATAAAACTTTGAGCAATAGCTTCAGCATTGTGTATTTTTGAAGTTGGCTGTTTCGCCCACACTTTATTATCAACAATAGAAGGATTGTTCGGTACAAAAGTCTGGTTCATAAACATATCAGCACCTTGAGCAATATTTAAACTTTGCTGTCCTGCTTTTGCTACCTTTTTTACTTTTTCATCTGCCTTATTCAATTTTCCTTCTGCTTTTTTGGTAACATTCTCCTGCACTGTATTTTTCAACTGTTGTTTGCCCGCGTTTATCTCGTTTTTCGGGTTTGCTACTTTAATTTTTTTACCATCCTGAAACATAGCGTTTTGTATTTAAGTTAAATCGTAAATAAACTGCTGATACTTACAGCATAGAAAGTGTGAGATTGATAAATCATTTGTGCATCTATCATTTTCCTTTTGAAAAATGATTTTCGAAATTCTTTTAAACGGAAAAACAGAACAGTATACCCGAATGAGCGTACTGTTCTGTACCAATTTTATTTTTACTAAGATGATGAATAGGCTTATTTACCTGCTGAAGGCCATAATCCTGCGTACTGAGAAGTACCGTAGTCAATGGTTTCAGCGCTGATTACGAAGCTGATGAGCATACTGTTGCTGTCTATTGCGTCGAAATCTACTTCGTGCTGGATTACGTATCCGTTTTCCCATTTCAAAGTAATCAGTGTTCCCTCTTCGTGAGATTTGTTGAAAGTGATTTCCCCTACTGTTGGCTTGTATTTACCGTTTAACAAGCTTTCAAGGATGTCTGATTTTTCAGTAGCTTCTACTGTTACTTTGATCAATGCATTAGAAGGATCTGATGCTACACGTCCTGAAACGTCTGTAGATCTGGAAACACTGTAATTCATTTTTAACAGCTTCTGTCCTTCTCCGTTGTTGAATTTTAAGATTCCTCTTGAATTTCTTTCGGCCATGATTAGTAAATTTAATCGTTAGTAATATTTTGTGATTTGGTGATTGTGTTAGCAAATATAGAGGCTCTTTTTCGCTAAAAAAAACTTTTGAATATAAATCTGAAAATTTGTAGTAGTTCTACGATTTCTTGTAGTAATTCTACGACAATTGATTTAAGAACACCAACCAAAAGCCTATCAATAAAAGGTTTTAATTGATTGAAAATTAACAACAAAAACAATAATTTTCCACATCAGTGAGAAATATTAAGATTTTCTTAATAAAATATTAGGATGTTTTTAACAGATTATCCAATAAAAAAGCAACCGTTTTATGGGTTGCTTTTTTATTGTTATCGGATATTATTTTACTGTTGAGTCTTTCCACCTTCTTTTATGGAACGAACCAATATTTTGTTTTTTCTCAGCAGAAAATCAGGCATCAGATCCACAGGAAGATAGAATGGACTTTCTCCTTTTTTATGGAGTTCTTCTACGATTCCCGGATTCCAGGCAAGGATTTTGTCTACTTCTACGTTCAATTCTGCAGCAACAACGTTCAGATTGAATCCGGCATTGATCTCTGTTTCTGAAAGCGCTGCAGCAGTTTCTTTACGATCTCCCTCAAAGAAAATCTTGTTGAGCCTTGCAGAATTATAATTATTTAATACACTCTGAAGTTCTCCTGTTGCATAGCATGCATTAAGATATTTCTTCACATGATTAATGGTTTCTCCCGGAAGGTATTTATAAAACACATGATATTGAGTAGAGCCAGCAGCTTCCATTGCTTTGGCAATATTTCCTTCACCACAATTATAGGCTGCAACCACGGTCACCCAATTATTGTACTTTTTATAAAGATTACTTAAGGAAATGGTAGCGGTTTTAGTACTTTTATAAATGTCAGTACGTCCTTGCTCTGTAAGCCCGTATTGGTTGGCATGTGCAGTCATAAACTGCCAGATTCCTACTGCTCCGGCACCTGAGGTAATATTTCTGTCAAAATGGGATTCAATCAGGGCCAGATTTCTCAAATGCTTGGGAAGGCCTTTCTGAAGGAGTAATTGTTCAATAAATTCTACAAGATCCTTATTGGCATTAATGATACCTTTATACTTTTTCACACTGCTTTCAGAGGTATCGGAAGCGGCAAGAAACTGTCCGTTGATCATGATAACGGATCCTAATAATAGAAAACCTGTAAAGATATTTCTGACAATTGTTTTCATTTTAATTTTATTTATAAGCTAAAAGGCAAAAGTGGGTAACAAATTGGCCTTTTTACTTTATACTTAATCTACTTTCCAGCTTAATTTTTCTTCGTCTTTATTCCAATCTACATGAATAGTCTGGCCGGATTTCACTTCTTCTCTCACAATCATTTTAGAGATTGGTCTTGCAAGCTGAGCACGGATGACCCCTGAGATCTGTCTTGCACCATACTTACTGCTAAACCCTCCTAATGCAAGGTTTTTCACAGCTTCATCGGTAATTTTCAAAGCAATTCCCAATCTTGTTAATGAAGTATGAAGTGATTTCAGCTGAATATTAAATATTCTTTCTGCAATAGATTCTGTGATCGGTGCAAAAGGAATAATTTCTGTAATTCTTGCCAGGAACTCAGGTCTGAATCGTCCGGAGTTTGACATAATCTGCATGAGTGAAGATGATTCCGGAATTTTTCCTTCTTCAAACTGTTTTACAATTTCTTCACTTCCGATATTGGAGGTAAACAGGATCAATGCATTGCTGAAATCTCCTTCTTTACCTAATTTATCATGAACTTTCCCTTCGTCCATAATCTGAAGGAATACATCAAAAACAGAATGGTGGGCTTTTTCAATCTCATCAAATAACACAACGGTATATGGCTGTTGTCTGATTTTATTAACAAGCATTCCTCCTTCTTCATATCCTACATATCCCGGAGGCGCTCCGTATAGCAACGCTGCGGAATGTTCTTCTTTAAATTCCGACATATCAAAGCGTACCATTGCCTTTTCATCGTTGAAAAGTAATTCTGCCATTGATTTTGCCAGCTCTGTTTTACCAGTTCCGGTAGGTCCAAGAAGGAAGAACGATCCGATAGGCTGTCCCGGTTTGTTCAATCCGCTTCGGTTTTCAACAATAGCATCGGAAAGGATTTTTAGTGCGTGATCCTGCCCTACTACTCTGTTCAATAGAAGGGATTCCATATTCAGGAGTTTTTCTTTTTCCTGAGCCTGAATTTTCCCGATTGGAATATTGGTTTTAGCGGCCATTACAGCTGCCAGCTCCAACCTGTCTACTTTTTCTCTTTTCTTGGCAGCATGCTGTAAAAGCTCAGCATAAGTATCTTCAATGATTTTCTGAATCTGATCTACCGGCATAGAGTTGTCGATGGAAGGCTGCTCACTAAGTGATCCCCAGAGAATCGGGCTTATTTTATCTCTCAGCAGGTTATACGTCCAGATCAGTTCATCCGCTTTATCTTTGCTGTCGGCATATTCTTCCTTCAAAATCGCATCATAACTTTCTTTCCAGCTTTCAAGTTCTTTTTCGGAAAGTTCATCAAGCATTTTGATGGCTGCCATTGTTCTGTCTAATAAGTCAATAGCGGCATCCGGTAATTTTTTACCTTTTGCATATCTTTTTGCCAGACGTACACATTCCGGAAGGGCTGTTTTTTCCACTTCAATACCGTGGTGCTTTTTGTATCCTTCAAGGAGTACATCGATCATTTTGACGCATGTTTTCTCATCCGGTTCAAGAACGGTTAACACCTCAAAACGACGGTTGAAAGCCTGTTCCGGCTCTATAATTTTTCTGTATTCTTCCTGCGTAGTAGCTCCGATTACAGTAATTTCGCCTCTGGCAAGCTCAGGTTTCAAGAGATTGGCAACGTTTCCGATGCTTCCTTTCGGATCTAAAAGGGTGTGGATTTCATCAATGAAAAGAATGGCTTTTTCAATTTTCTTACATTCATTGATGACTTTTTTCAGGCGGTCTTCAATTTCCCCTTTATAAGAAGTTCCGGCTAATAATGCTCCGGTGTCCAGTTCTAAAAGGGTACCGTTTTTAAGCATTTCAGGAACATTTCCTTTAATAATTTCTGTAGCAAAGCCTTCTACCAAAGCTGTTTTTCCTACTCCTGGCTCCCCGATGATGATCACATTCGGTTTGCTTCTTCGGCAAAGGATTTCCACCAGCATTCTGAGTTCTTTGTCCCTGCCGATGATATTTTCTATTTCTCCTTTTCTTGCCTGCGCCGTTCTGTCTACACAATAGCTTTTAATGGAAGGAAAGGAAGAGTCTGAATAGTCTGAACCATTTGAAAATAATGATGAGAAGTTCCCATCTTCTGAAACGGTAAACGGAGTATCTTTTCTGTATAGATTAAAGATCTCATGTTCTCTCAACGGAAGTGACTTTAACTGCTGAAGAGAGAATACAACCTGTGGTTTTACAATGGCTGTCAGGATACAGATAGGAGTAATCTCATCCAATCCTAATTTTAAACGGATATCATCAGCTTCTTCAATAAGGGTATCCACTGCATCATCCTGTCCTACTTCATCGGGAAGATGGCTGGTTTTCGGATATTCTTCGATACGGACATCTGCCCATTCATAGAAATAGCCCGGATCTTTATCTATGCTTTTCAGGAATTCATTAAGTCCGATATCTTTATGCATTAAAGCCTGCAGGATGTGCGGGCCACCATAAGTTCCATTATAATTTTCCTTCGCTATCGACTGAGCAATGTGAAATAGTTGCTTTACTGTTTCGTTGGTTACTAGTACTCCCATTTATAATTTTCTTATATTAATATATTGGCGTTCTGTTGTGCTTACGATTTGATGATTTTAAAGTATATTTTTCATCTCTTTTTTCAAAGAATTAAAACTTATTCTTTTTGTGCAGCTAAAATTAGCTATTTTATTCTAAACGATATAAAGATAGTTAATTCTTCAATTAGAGAAGTAACAACGGTGCTTTTTGTTTTTAATCGTAGTTCTGATGGTGACATATTACTTTTCTGGATCTCTTTCCGGCCAAAATAGAAAAAAGATTAACCTATTAACGGCTCACAAACGGAACCACTTTTTTCTCAAGTTCTGTACCTGATTGACCATCTAAAACAACTTTTTGAATATCTCCATCCGGGATAAGCTATTCTATTACCCAAACTTTTTTACCATCAAGAACATCCTTTCTAACCCGGGTATAAAACCCAGAATCATGATATCCTTTCGGAAGCGCGATTTTATTCTTTTCACAATACTTCACTACCTTTTCAGGAGTAAAACTATATCCTTCATCTGTATATTCTTCCTTAGTAAGCTTACCTGATTTATCAAAATGATATAATATTCCGACGGGTGAGCCCGTGTTAAATGCCAATGATTTATTTTTTATGTACCCATTTTTATAATAGAATTTATCTGATTTATAAAAAGAATTCTCATAGTAAATACTTAATTTATATCCACCTTCAGAAGTAGAAAAGATTTCATTTCGTCCTTCTGGAGTTTCAATACATCTGTCATCATCTTTTTTCTTAGAATTCTGTATAGTAATCTTTTCAAATTCATTAGTAATTTTTGGAATCATTGTCTTTTGTAATTCCTGCGATTGAAATTGAGTAAAGAAAACTAACCCAGCTAATATTATTATTTTATTCATAATATTCTTCTTGCACATTGATTTTTTTTCAATAATACAGTGTATATGTTAATGACATTCAAATGTAATTCCCACTGTTAGTTCATAACTAAAAAATCAATTGTTTATAAATTCTGACTCTCTTCTTGAAATTACTTTACCGGAAATACCATCCAAAATTATATTTTCAACACGATTCGACTTCTTTAACCATTCTATTTCCCAAATAGGTTTTTCATTTTCTATTCTTCTTGAAATTATAGTATGAAAACCTATACTTTGTAATACCGGACCTTTTGTAATGGGAATAGCTTCTTTTTCACAGAATTTTAAAATATCTTCAAATGTATATTTGTAAGGCTTATCATAATCAATCTCTTTAATCAGCTTTCCATTTTCATCAAAACCATACCAAATTCCTTTTTGAAAAGGAGCTCCCCAAGGAACATTAAACATGATACCTTTATCTTTTATATTTCCACTGGTGTAATAAGATTTAGATATCATAAAATAGGAATCTTTATATGATTCGGTATAATATTTACCAGAGTTTGCCATACTCATTTCAATATAGTTTCCATTGGGCAGAAACTCTCTTACAACATCAGTTTCTTTTTTTGCTGATTTACTAAATTTGTCTTTATCAAACTTTTCAAATCTGTTACTAATTTTAGGGATCATTGTCTTTTGTAATTCCTGAGATTGAAATTGAGTAAAAAGACCCAACCCAACTAATATTATTATTTTATTCACAATATTTTTTATAGGTTATTGTTTTTTTACATTGGGAAAAATAAAGGTATAACAGTAAAAAAAAACTTTTAATTTCATAATTTAAGAGCTACTTAACTTCATCAAAAAAAGCTGGTTATACTTTTCTATCGTTTTATCATCTGAAATATTATTAGCTTTATAAAAATCGTTTTTTGGCATCAATGTTTTCATAAATCCATGATGCTTAACCACATCTGATTCTCTTCCGATATAAATAACGTTTATGCTATTATTTTCTTCATTCAAATAAATATGATTAATATGTTCATTTGCATTTCTCATTACATTTTCAAATTTCAATATATTAACTAATGAATCTTTATAAGAAACATAAAGTTCATAGGTAGCACCTGCTTCCGTTTCTGCATTTATGTCATATTCTTTTCCTAAAAACAATAATGTATTTTCAGTTTTTGCTCCTCTATCATCTATCTTTATGATATTAATTTTAGTATTCTTCAATATATCTTCTTTTCCAAATACTTTAAATGTTTGTTCATTCATTTTTGTACAAGCTACAGTAGTTATTAATAATAATTGTAAGAAAACCTTAACGATGGTTGTTAAAAATCCCTTGATGTGTTGATTTAATAAGTTTTCCATTTTTATAGCAATTCATATTGTTAGCTTTTAAATACCTTACCATACCAGCTGTTCTTTTTTCATCAAGACTTATTACTAAACTAAATGCTCTAGTAATCTGTTCATAAAAGTATTAGTAAAAGTCCAACTTGCTTGTTTCTAAGCCCTTATCCTAAGTAATTTCTTTGTGTGATTTTTTTTAAAATATCTAACCCTGAAGGATAGAATTAACAAACAGCTTACATGTATTAATATTTTAAGATTTCATTATTATATAATAACTCTTCTTACCTATCAGAAAAATATTCTTTTTGGAGAGAGTCTTTTATTTTTTCATGAATAGGCAAATTTTTTACATCATCAATAGATAATTTGACTTCATTATGGAAGATACTTTCACCATCGAGTCCCAAATAAATACTTTTACCATTAATTGAATTCATATATTTTTCGGTTTTAAATGAATTTATTTGGACACCCTCCAATTTCTGACAATTTATCCCTCCATAGCTATAAATATTCTTTTTATCTCTAATATAATTACCACTTAATAATTTGACTTCTGGAGACACTAAATCTAATATTATATATGGAGAATTATTATTTCTCGAAGTAGAGTTATAATAAATATTATTTACATCCTTGTATAAAATATTCTTTTCCACTTCCTGATAACTTGCTGTTTTTATAATAGCATCAGTACTCCATAAAGAATTTGTTTTTAAAGAAAAGATAGAATCCTGTAAAATTAATCCTTTATTTTTTGTCATTATCTTTTCATTAGTTCCCGCATATTGTATAGTATAATCTGATGAAATATTCACTTTACCATTATACATATATAGATTTAATTTTAGTTTTCTAATATTATTACTGTTATTAATTTCCTTTAATTGTGTATCATAATAATTGATCTGTTTTTGTCCATCACATGAAAGCATAATTAATAAAAACAAAATACTATATCCTATTTTTTTTGTATTTTCCATATTCCAAATTTTGTTGATGCTGTTTTATCTCTGGTTAAACTTGCTGCTCCAGACCAATTATTAACATTCATCTCTAACAACTTATCATCTATCAAAGAAAAATTTTGATAATCTCCTCTATCTCTTAATTGATCATATATTTTAAATTTCATATCACATGGATTTGAAGCATTTACAACAAGCAGCAATACATGATAACCATTTAAAATTGTAAAATAAAATACGTGATAACCAATTTTACTACCAATTGCATTTTTCAAATAATTTGATATTACATTTTGTTTTCCAGTATTATATTCCTTTGGTTGGTAATTACCTCCACCCTTAAAAGTACTTTGTTCAAAAATTTGAAAATTCTTAACAAAACCATAATCTTTAATTTGATCTATTCTTGTATAAGCATTATAAACATTTGCTTTATTATTTGAAGTTTCAGTTATAAAGTTTTTATTGTCCAATAATAACTTCCCTAATTGTTTGTCAGCAGCGATTATACATGCTGTATGTCGAGAAATAGAAATCTTATTTTCCTCAACTAATCTTTCCACATCTTTTTCAGAAAATACGTCTTTATAATCAACACATTTTATTTTAATCGTATTTAACGTCTTTCCTTCCACTTTTACCGTAATAAGAGTTTCACCAAGCTTTTTGCCCGTCACTTTTGTCTTTATTACCCATTCATTTTCAACACTCCAATAAGAAGTAGATAATGATATATTTGAATTATTAAGTTCAAATTTCAGATCACGCTTCTTATCATCATTTTTCCCACCTACCTTAAATCTAATTTCTCTTGTTTCATTCAAGCTAATGTTATACTCTACTATTCTTGTACATTCAAAATTTACAGAGGTAGGAAATATTTCTCTCGTGACTTTAAACCAAGTATTATAACTAACCCCTGCCATCTGCTTTTATTTTTTTTGCGCTATTGAACTCCAGATTATCTTCGATTGCATCGAATATCATTTTTTTACTGGTACTCATGTGAATTCTCCCAGCTAAAACAGCGTCCTTATTTTGAGTAATAATTTTAATATTCGAAGCTTTTCTTATAATTGCCATAGACGTTAATTTTTAATGATTAGTCCCTTTTTCACCACTATTCATATGTACAGTCTTAGCACTTTGTATAAGAATATCATCTTCTGAACTTATAGCAGTCATTTTTTTTGCAAAAATATCAGACGTTGAAGACTGTCTTGTATAATCATTATCCACCATTTCTGTCCGGTTATCAGACATTTCCATTCTATTGCCCGTAGCAGTTTCTATAATATCATTACCAGCAGATATTGTGATATTATTTCCAACGTTTGTACTTTGGTTATTTCCCACCGTTGTCGTCATATTCTCTCCTACATTGATGTTCATATTCTTACAGTTCAGGGTCATGGTTTCCGGTGCTGTAATGTTGATATTACTTCCGGTTGTATCCAGATGGATTTCATTTCCGCTTTTATCTGTAATAATAATGCTTTCGTCTTCTGTAAAAACGATTCTGTGGCCGCTTCGCGTTTGTATAGATTTTACACGATTGTCTGCTCCTCCACCAAGGCCTATTCCGCCATGGAACATTCCTCCCATCACAAATGGTCTGTCAGGATGACTGTGCACGAAATTAACCATCACCTGATCGCCTACCTCGGGAATAGCTACATAACCACGATTTTGAGTGATCTGATCGGTTCCTCCTGCATCAGGGCTCATTACTCTTACAAAGTGAGTGTTATCATTCATCTGCCAGTCGAATCTTACCTGAACTCTTCCCTGCCCTTCCGGATCGGTATTGGAAATTACCGTTGCAATCTGTGGCTGTGCAGCCGGTACCGTAAATTCCGGTTTGGGCAGAAAACCCGTGTCTGCGGCAATGGATTCGAAAGTTCCCGTATAATGTCCGATCGTATCAATTTCATGAATGGCTTCTGTCACCATCACCTTCGTAAAATAAGATGTTTCACTGCTGTCCGGTTTTCTCATATGAATATCCGCAATACATCCGGGATGCAAAAAAGGAACGGTTGTAGATCCGGAAACCGAAAATACATTAACTGCTTCACTTCCTGACGCGCTTCTTTGAGAATGCTCCACATCCAGATGCGTTGTTGCTTTGATAGGCGCAACCTGCAGTGCCGGAGTTTTATAGATTTTATCGTTATGAGTATATGCTGTGCGGGCCAAATCACCTAAATGATCAACCGGAGTTTCCCCTGAGGTCAGTTTTTCATGTTTACTGCTGTTATAGCCATAATACTGAGGTTTTGTATGAGCTGCTTTGAGCTCTACCCTGATATTATCAGCATTGCTTCCGTATAAAAGTTTTATAGGCTTATTCTGTGGAGGAAGTTTTCCAAAATGCAATACTTCACCATCATAATAAAATTGTTCTCCATAAGCTTCTGCCATTCTCGACAGATAATTATAATGGGTTTCGTTATACTGGCTGCTGTAAATGATCTGGGAATAATCATTGGTATCGACTCTTATATCAAACCGTTCTTTATCTATTCCCTGTTGTATTACTTCTTTGGCTATGATTCCCATATTAACAGGCTGGCTGCCGCCAAAGCTCTGGATATGCGGAGCACCGTCCAGCAGGATCGTTGGACTGTATCCGGAAAGTACAATATTTCCCAGACTCATTTTTTCCTGACTGAATCCTACTTTGGTAATAACCCCGACAAAATTCCTTTCCGGACTCTCTTCAATATCTTTGTAGGAAATAACAGCCGTAAGACGTTTTCCCAGAAATTTGTTGGCTTCTTCAAGGGTATGGCTCTGCCTGTCTCCCAAAGCATCGTGAGCAAGAATAAGATTGAATTCGTGGTGGTGACCCGCTTTTTGTTTAAGAGTGAAATGTTTATAGTACTTAATAATTTTACCTTCTACAACCAGTGATAATTTAACCAGCCGGTTGATCCCTGCGTGATGATTCGCGGATATCCCGTCTGCATTCTGAGATGGGCGGAAAGAAGATCCTTTGGTCTTTGATTCGGTTTTCATATGCTTTGTGTTTGTGTTTGTGTTTGTGTTTGTGTTTGTGTTTGGTATTAAAGATAACAAAATTTATGTAACAGACACTATATAAATATGTTATAAAATAAAATTCTCAGGTATAGTTTTTTTATTCAGGCAAAAAAAGACCGTCTTAAATAGGGACAGTCTTTCTTCTTATGAATGTTGATAATGTGTGTCAGTATTTAGCTGGATGGCCATAGCCCAGCATATTGAGAAGTACCATAATCTATTGTTTCAGCACTGATTACGAAGCTGATCAGCATACTGTTGCTGTCGATAGCATCGAAATCTACCTGATGCTGGATTACATATCCATTCTGCCATTTCAGTGTAATCAATGTTCCTTCTTCGTGAGATTTGTTAAAAGTAATCTCTCCTACAGTCGGCTTATATTTACCGTTCAGCAAGCTTTCAAGGATATCTGATTTTTCAGTAGCTTCTACTGTAACCTTGATTAATGCGTTGGAAGGATCTGATGCTACACGTCCTGAAACATCTGTAGATCTGGAAACGCTGTAATTCATTTTTAACAGCTTCTGCCCTTCTCCATTATTGAATTTTAAGATTCCTCTTGAATTTCTTTCTGCCATGATTAGTAAATTTAATCGTTAGTAATATTTTGTGATGTGGTGATTGTGTTAGCAAATATAGAGGCTCTTTTCCGCTAAAAAAAACTTTTCCCTATAAATCTGAGATTTTGTAGTAGTTCTACGATTTAATGTCGTAATTCTACGACAATGGATTTACACACCACACGATAACATCCATTAATACAGTGTTTTAAATTATCTCTCCATTTTTAGATAAAAAATAATTTTACACATGAAGGAGAAATAATGAGGTTTAAGATTCAAAGTTTAAGGTTTAAAGTCCGAGGTTTCAGGTTTATGTAAATCAATTTTTTGGTCAATCTGTCTTTATGCGACAAAAAAAGCAGAAGTATATACTCCTGCTTTTAATATCATAAAATGAATTTTTTAATGTTTTGTGTATTCCGGTTGTTCTGTTGGAATTCTTGATGGAGTAAAGTACTCATTAAGCCAGTAGAAAGTCTGTCCGTTCTGCTGAATTTTTACAGCCGGATTGTTTCTGTTGGCAAGCATTCTGTCCGCTAAGTTTTTATAATGCTGGAAATAATTCTTTACCGTTTCACTAGGAACAACTTTTGATTTTTTCCAACCTTTCAGCTTATATTTAGCCATCAGTTCTTCTTCAGAAAGATCAAATCCTGTACTCATTCCGATAGCGTAAGACATTGGCAGCTCATAAAGTGCTCCTTTATCTAAGAATTTTATTGTAGGATTATATTTCTTCAACAGCTTTACATATTCTTTCACCGCTCTTGCCTGATTAAAGTCTGCACGGTCCGCCTGAGTGTTTCTGTAAACTTCAGTGTAGAATGCTTTTAAGTTATCATATTCGGATTCAGAAATAAGGATTCCCTTTTCTATTGCTGGAGTATAATCTTTCAGATCTTTTGGAATATATCCTTTCACAAGGAATGGACTTCCGTAGTTGATCAGCTGTGCAGCAATTCCGGCAGAAACAGGATTGGTAAGCCCTGGATACAGATATTTATATTTCAGATCTACATCTGTTCTTCCTGCGCCTACCGATGAATGAAAATATTCATTCAGAGATTTATCAACAGTCTGATTGTCTAAAGTAACCTGCGCAATAAGGCTGTCAACAGATTTTTTCAGGAATCCCGGAGTGGTAATATCTCCTTTTTTAGGGAAAATAACGAATCCCTGAGACATACTCTGCTTAGGATAAGCTAAAGAGAAAAATCCTTCATCACCTTCCACAAGGTTGAAATTGTTTTTGGTAAGTACATCATATTGGTTGATGATCTTCTGCTTTTTAAGTTCAGCAATATTTTTAGCTGTATTGGTTACCACATTTTCTGCCATCAATACAAAATCATTATAAGTATCAGATGATCTTGCACTGGTCTGGAACATGATTAACCTTGCCTGAGCCTGCGTCAATGAGCTGATTACACTGTACATATTTCCGCTCTGGTTAGCAGAAGTACCTACAGTCACTACAATATTGGTTTCATCAGGAACATTTGAAAGAAGATTTCCAGCTGCAGTAAGAGCTTCTCCTACCGGCTGATAACCATTGTTGCTTGCGCAGTTCATTTCATTTGTTTTCTGATCGATAAACGAAGAAATCTTGCTGTAATCTGTACTTAAATTGGATACAGAAATATTCTCCCCACAAGGATTATTTTTATATAAAACCACTCCATATTTAACATTACTAAAATAAGATGGTTTTTCAAATCTAAGCTGCAGATCCTGTAATAATGATTTTACAATAGGTGCATAAGGTGCATTGGCTGCACTTACATCTAGCGCGAAAACAATATTGATATTTTTATCTCTTTCCGTGATTTCTCTGTAACGGTCAAAATAGATGGGTTCTCCCAATACATTGGATACAAAGTTTTTGCTGTAATCTAAAATATTGGTGAAATATTTTGTCTTTGAATCAGGAGTTGGTGTTTCTTCTAAAGGGAGATTTACCGGGAAGATATTTTCAAGAGGAGTTCTCCTGTTTACATCAGTAAGAAGAACTGCGGTTTTGTTGTCAGCATCAGAAGCTGATCCACCTGGATGCCCTTCATGAATTCCCAGTGTTGTATCATTAATTCCTGTTGTATTTTTTAGTTTGATTGCAGAACGTTCTCCCCAGCTGGAAATTACATTTGAGCTTACCCATCCGTAAAGTCCTTTGTTGATACTGTCCATATCAACAGATGGTTTTTTACCTACCAGGAAACGTTTGTTATTTTCAGCCATCTTGTATACGTAAACAATTTGTCCGTTAGGAATTTTCACGTTGGCTGTTTCAATAAGACTTGGTGAGTTGAACACCATAATAGAGTCGTTTTTGTAGTATCTTTCAGCATTTCTGATGACTTCGCTGTTATTAGGGACTACTGCGACTCTTACAGGATAACCTGTTTTTTCGCTTTTTAAGGCATTATTCCAAAGAAGGAGGTCAGATTCCTGAATCCAGCCGTATGTTTTGACTGATTTTGGGGAAACCTTTTTCATTAAAGCATCCGGAACATATTCTGCTACTTTTACCATTCCGTCTCTATGTTTTAAAACCATTAAAGGTTCAAGGAATTTCACTTCTTTGTAAGACTTCTCATCATCTTTATCCAAATAAGCTGTATTTCTGGATCTGTCTGAAATAACAATCCATGGCACTGACTTTTTTGGATATCCGTTAACGACAGGTGAAGCATCCACCTGCCCATATTGTGAAGGCTCCGGGGTTTTCTTTGACGGCAGTTTTACCTGGCAACTCGTCAATAATACTGATAACCCTATATAATATGCTGCTAGAGGAAATTTATTTTTCATCCTATTTAATCTTTTTATGATTGGCACATCCGTAAGACCGGACGAAATTATTTGCTTTGATTAATATCTACTTTAGTTACACAGTTCTGCGTATCATCCAGGTTTACTTTTACCGTCTGGATTACCGTATTTTTGTCAAACTGAAGGCCTGCACAATACATGTAGAAGTTATTCACTTTGCTGTCATTTACTTTTACCACTGTATTTTCATTGTTACACAGATAAGTTTTCAGCAGGTAATTGTAGTGCATATTGAAACTGTTTCCGTTGGCAATCTGCTGCAGGTGATATTTAAAATCATTGTCTACTTTGGCATAAGAGTCTTCCACTGAAACTTCATCTTCTGCAAGAGCATCATAAGCCGGAAGAATTTTGATACGGTGATAGATAGGGTCCTGGCTTTGTTCTGTGTAAAGAGTCACCAGATACTCTCCAGGTTTTTTATAGGAATAGATGGTAAATTTATCCTTCGCATCTGTATTTCCAGACTCACCGAATTTCCATGCAAACTGTTTTGCATCAGAAACAGCGCGGAAAGTCACATTTTCATTTTGCATCGCCTGACTCACGGCTTCAATAGTCGTTTTTGTCGTTGCAGTATCTTTAGGTTTCTGAACGCTTCTTGCGCCTACCATTACAGGGAAAGATTTCGTGTACTTGTTGTCAACGATCAAGCTTACCTGATAGTACCCTGGTTTATTATAGAAGTGAATACCACTGTTTTTATCTGAAGTTGTTCCATCTCCGAAATTCCATCTTTTGGTTTTCGCAAACTGGGTTTTATCTTCGAATAAAAGTGTGTCTCCTACCGCCAATGAAGACGGATAAACCACCCCAACAATATCATCGGCTGAGTGTATTACCTTTTTCTGCAGCCACAGAGCAACCAATGCTGCGATCAGCAAAGTTGCAATAACACCGATAATAATGTTTTTCTTGTTCTTTTGAAAATAATTCATAGTTAGTAATTGTGATGTGTTTTATTTAAAGTTCCTAGTATTTATTGCTTACTGCATTCTTGCTTTCAGATCTTGCTCGCGCTGATAGAGCTTATTCTGCTTATCTTTAAATCCGATTCTGCATTCATCTACCTGTTTCTGGAAAATTTTAATGTCTTCAGAGGTGGTTGAAATGACTTTTTTGTCATCAAAATACATTTTATAAAATTTTGCGATCTGTGGATAAGCATCTTTGCGGATATCCACAACGTCAGTACTATTGAAATAGCTGTTAAGGTCGTTAACACCCAGCTGGATATTGTTTTCGATGAAAGGCTGTGGCCCGTCGTCCGTAAGTTTGGTAATCATGGTATACGTACTGTCCATGATAGGAAGAACAACTTTCTGGTGTTGTTCGAATTCGGCTTTCTGCTCAAGATTCTGAATTCCTCTTACATCTTCATCAGAAAAAGGAGATACAAATCCTTTTAAAAAGATCACTCCCAAAAATAACATTGCAGTTACCAGCATCAGTATTAAATAAAAAAACTGATAATGCCTTTCTTTCTTAGATAATGTGATTTGTCCTTGCATATCTTTTCTTTTTATCTTCTTCTTTTACTTCCTGTGAAATTTCTTGTAGGGTCTTTTCTCAGTTCATTATTGGTTACTTTGATCTTCCCCATGCATTCATCAAGATCTCTTAAAACTGTTTTCTTCTGATACTCCACTTCAATGATCTTGGCTTTTAAAGTCATCATCGGTACAATTTGCTTCATCAATAAAGCATAATGTTTAAAGCTCTGCACACTGTCTTTACCCATAATGTTTTTAGCATCTCTCACATTATCCATAATACTGGTTCTGAGAAACACTTCATTCTCCACCTTATTAATGCTAAGCTGGTTCATTTTGTCGTAAATATCATCAATGTGATCCTTAAGCACGTCACTTCGAAGCATCAGTTCTTTATAAGCTTCAGCTTCACGGCTAATCCCTTCGCGCTGTATATCATAACTCTTAAAGAAGAGAAATAAGCACGTAAAAGATACAACCGACAAAACAACAAATGACAGAATAAACTTCCAAATGCCCGTTCTGACGTCAGATTTGTTTAATTTTTTTTCCCTGTTAGAAGACATAATTTGCGATTTGTTTGGCCTGTGAAAATATAAAAAAAAAATTTTATGCACAATACGTAATTTCCCCAACCCTGTTTCGTGAAAACCCTGATTAAATTAATATTAATTTTCACTTTGATAAGTTTTTCATAAATTAGACCTCTGAATTTTAAATATCATTCGCCAAATCGATATTAAGAATGAGTAAAATATTATCTAATACCGTACGTTTTTCCATTGCAGACAGTGATTTTTATTTTAAAAAAATAATGATCAAAACTCTTATGGAAAATCCTTTCTATATGCTTCTGAATGATTGTAACAATGGGCATGAACTGGTAAACAGAATCTACAGAAGACAGGAAGATGTGTTCATTATTGAACTCTTCATGCCGGTATTAAGTGGAATTGAAGCTATTAAGTATATCAGAAAAAACAATACTGAAACCCCTATTATTACGTATTCCGGCACTTATCAGGAAGATATGGCGGAAATCCTTTCGAAGATTCCCAACATCTATTACTGTCAGAAAAAAAGCACCATTATAAAGGATATTATTAAAGGAAGTATTGCGTCTGACGACTTCGACTATCAGGCTTATTCCAAAGAATGGGAACAGCAACCTCTTGCTGTACAGGAATACATGGACAGGCAGAAAAAAGGACAGGAAGAGCTGTCACCGGCGGAAATACAACTTATGAGATTCTGTTATGAAGGATTCAGTAATAAAGAAATTGCAGAAAAACTTAATCTGAGTACCAGGACTATAGACACTTATATCAACAGGCTAACAGAAAAGCTGGGGTTAAAGACCAAACTTCATCTGATACGTTTCTGTGTAGAAAACGGATATTATAATTCCAGTTTATAAAAAATTTTGATTTCACTAAAAAAATCAATTCCTCGTGATGTATGAGGACAGAGAAGAGGATTTCAAAATATTATAATCAATATTAAAAAGTACTGTAAAGCCTGCTATAACCAGCATTTATTAAATTTTGTTCACCAAATTTCTGTACCTTTATCCGGCTGTATTATTTTATTGTTAAATAATCTTCACCGCACCTTAATATAGTGTATACATAAAAAGTCCAACTCTTTGAATAAAAATATTTTGCCACTAATTTGCTAGTATTCAATTTTTTTAACTAAATTTGCACACCTAAAATTTAAAATTAAAATAAGGAAATGACAAAGGCAGAATTGGTAAACACCATCTCAAATAAGTTGGGAACAGAAAAGAATGAAACACAGAAAGTTGTAGAAGCTTTTATGCAGGAGATCAGAACTTCTATGTATAATGGGGATAACGTTTATCTAAGAGGTTTTGGATCTTTTATCATTAAAACAAGAGCTGCTAAAACAGGAAGAAATATTTCTAAAAACACTGCAATTGAGATTCCTGCTCATAACATTCCTGCTTTCAAACCTTCAAAATCTTTTGTTGAGAAAGTAAAAACTAAAGTTGCAGTAAAATAAGAACATTAACTGAATATTAACTAGTTACTAAAAAATTAAAATTATGCCAAGCGGAAAGAAAAGAAAAAGACACAAGGTTGCGACTCACAAAAGAAAGAAAAGAAGAAGAGCAAACAGACATAAGAAAAAATAATCTCTTTTTCTCGAGATTTACAATATAATAATATAGTTGGTGGATTTAAATTTTTAAAGTTCACTAACTATATTTTTGTTTGCAACTATAAGATTCCGCGGAAAACGGAGGGTTTCAAATATTATTTTAATAAACATATAATGATTTTCATTCAAAATCCTTATATTTAATAGATGAATTAATCGATAAAAAACATCCACTTCCTATAATCTTAACAATTTTATCTTATTAAAAAATGAAGAAAGAACTAATAGTTTCGCATGAAGATGATCTTACAAAGATTGCGCTGCTGGAAGACGGAAGACTATGTGAACTTCATGAGCAAGAAGACAAAAGCGATTTTATAGTTGGAGATCTGTTTATAGGAAAAGTAAAAAAACTGGCACCCAATCTGAATGCAGCATTCGTCAATATCGGATATGACAAAGATGCATTTCTGCATTATCAGGATCTGGGACCTCAGTATCTTACGTACAGAAAGTTTTTAAAAGATACTATTTCTAAAAAACAAAGCACTTCGAGCTTAAAAAATTTCGAGATACAACCCGAAATAGACAAAAACGGAACGGTAGACAAAGTAATTGCCAAGGACGATCTTGTTCTGTTACAAATTACCAAAGAACCTATTTCTACCAAAGGTCCAAGAATTTCTACCCAGATTTCATTAACAGGGCGTTTCCTGGTTTTAATTCCTTTTGACAATAAAGTTTCTATTTCCAAAAAGATCAGAAGTTCTGAGGAAAAAGAAAGACTGAGAACCCTTATCGACAGCATTAAACCTGAAGGATTCGGAGTAATCATCAGAACGGTAGCAGAAGGAAAAAAAGTAGCAGACCTGCATAATGACATGAACCAGCTGGTTCAGAAGTGGGAAAGCACTTTCAAAAACATCCAGAGAAATAAAGTTCCGTCTAAAGTTTTAAGCGAAGAAGACAAAGCTTCAGCTATTCTAAGAGACAATTTTAATCAGGATTTCGTGAATATCATCTGCGACGATGAGCAAATGGTCAACGAAATGAAAAATTACATTGAAGTAATTGCCCCTGAAAAGAAAAACATTGTCCAGTTTTATGATTCTCATATTCCACTTCTGGAATATTACAATGTTGAAAAACAGCTTAAACAGAGCTTCGGAAAACACGTCAACATTCCGAGTTCCAAAGGAGCTTATCTTGTTATTGAACACACAGAAGCACTTCACGTAGTAGACGTCAACTCCGGAAACAATATTACTACCGGAACTGCTGTCAACAAAGAGCATGCACTGAAAGTGAACAAAATGGCTGCTACAGAAATCGCAAGACAACTTCGCCTCCGCGATATGGGAGGTATCATCGTTATCGATTTCATAGATATGCCGAATTCTGATCACAGAAGAGATCTTTACGAGCATCTGAAAGAGGAAATGAAGCGCGACAAAGCACGCCACAAAATCCTTCCTCCAAGTAAATTTGGTCTGATCCAGATTACCAGACAAAGAAACCGTCCGGAAAAACAGATCGACACCAAAGAAGAAAACCCGAACAAAGACGGAGAAATTGTAGCTCCTATTGTTATCGTGGAAAGAATGGGTGAAACCTTAAGAAATATCCTGCAGAAAGAAAAAGGAAAAATCTACCTGCACGTACACCCATTTGTGGAAGCCTACCTTACAAAAGGCATTAAAAGTATCCAGATGAAATGGTTTATCAAATACAAAAAGTGGGTAACCATTGTTCCAAGGGATTCTTTTAAATATTTAGAATACAAAATCTACAATGCCAAAAAAGAAGAATTGATAGAATTCTCTAATTAAAAAATTTAAAACCTTCAGTTGTACTGGAGGTTTTTTCGTTTTTATAATGTATTGCAATTAATAATTTAAGTTTTGCCTCAAGACAATGGACGATTAGATTATTACACTAGGCGGGCTAAAGCCCACCCTATTGATATTGATATCCAGATGTATAATAGTTGTTTAACAACAATATCTTTTATCTTTTATCTTTTATCTTTTATCTTTTATCTTTTATCTTTTATCTTTTATCTTTTATCTTTTATCTTTTATCTTTTATCTTTTATCTTTTATCTATGAAAAACCACCATTACAAAATTATCGTCCAATGGACAGGAAATAAGGGAACAGGAACCAGCGGCTATAGAGACTACGAAAGAAATCACACCATTTCAGCAGAAAACAAAGTTGTGATTGAAGGTTCATCAGATCCTGCATTCCGTGGTGACAGAACAAAACATAATCCGGAAGACATGCTGTTATCTTCACTTTCCTCCTGTCATATGCTATGGTATCTTCATTTTTGTTCTGAAACCGGCATTATCGTTACAAATTATACTGATGAAGCGACAGGTACCATGGTAGAAACAGCCAGTGGAAGCGGTCATTTTACAGAAGTAACTCTACACCCAACAGTAACAGTTGCTGAAGAATCTATGATTAAAAAAGCAGAACAACTTCATCATAAGGCCAGCGAATTCTGCTTCATTGCCAACTCCGTTAACTTTCCGGTAAAGCATATCCCTACCACGTTAGTTAAATAGTACCACATTTCAAAATAACGTTTAAAAACAACGATGAATAATAGATTTCAACAATAATAACTCCAAAAAATTCCACAAAAAGAGAATTATTTAGCGAAAAATCAATAAAAATAATATTTTACCATCAATAAAAACATAATAATTTGAAATTATTTGTCAATTTTGTTTAAAATATGAAGTTTTTTTCCTATTTTTATATAAACAAAATAAACCATGATGAAACCAAAATTGACTATTTTTGATGAACCGATGCTCTATACAGAAGGATTATCAAGACTACTTACTCAAAGCAAAATTTTTAGTACAATTGATATTTGCAATTCTCTAGAAAACCTCTCAAAACATTTAAAAGAAGAACCTCCGGAAATGCTTGTGATGAGTTCCAACATGCTTATGCTTTCAGAAATATGCAAGCTTGTGGAGACTATTATTGCAAAGCATAAAAATACCAAGATTACTATCATTGGAAGTTCATATGATGTGATTGACATCCGAAAACTCTTCAATAAAGGTATTAAGGCTTATCTGGATAAAAATTGTTCCTATGACGAATTTCTTAAATCCATCAATGTTTTACTTCTTAATGAGATCTATATCTGTGATCAGGCAAAGGAAAGAATGATCAATTTTATTAGTAATGAACAGGGAAAACCCAACCCTCACATCAAAGAACCTCTCACCCGCCGCGAAATGGAAATTCTCAAACTGATCTGTGACGGATGCAGCAGTAAAGATATATCAGAAAAATTATTTATCAGTATCAATACGGTAGAAACACACAGAAAAAGAATTCTTTTGAAACTCAATGCGAAAAACTCAGTCGGAATTGTAAAATATGCGATCGAGAATCATATCATCGACTGAAAGACTTCCATGAATCACTCAAAAATTCCAGGCTTATGCAAAGTCTGGAATTTTTTCTTTAACACCTGATATTAATTTCTATAATACTTCAGGGAAAGTCTTTTATTAATTATTCAAAGTTTTGAAGATAAAAAGTGAGGCAGAGAAACTAGAGACAAAACATGAAAAACATATTTAATTAATTCTAAAAAATTGATCTCTAATGGTACAGATATGATCTCATACCTCACTTTAAAACTAAAACCTTGGACTTTAAACATTAAACATTGAACTTTACACGTTATATTTTACTCATAATCCGGCATTTCTCCATTACTGAACAGTATTGCCCTTGTCATATCGGTCAGCGTACTACTAAGGTCAATGACCATTATATTCCTTTGAGAAATATTGTCGTTGGAGGTATTCATGAATATAATCTGAGCATTATTTGGTGAGAACCTAGGATCGAGGTCATTCGTTCCCAGTACTTTTTCGCTTTCTGCAGAAATATCACTCACAGCATCTGTAACAAGGTTATAGATAAAGATATGTGAATCCAGCTGACGGTAATTTCCACTTCCATCCAAATATCCGGACATATCACGGGTAAAGAGAAGAAGCTGTCCGTCTACAGAGAAGTTTAAGCCTCCGCTGGCACCTGCAGTACCTGACAATACCGTTTTAAGAACAGCACCATTTATATCTATTACATGAATTTTAGTATTGTATCCGTTATAATCATTGGTTTTCAATGCTATTTTACTACCATCATAGCTCCAGTCACATTCGGAGATCAGGCTTCCATCCGGAGTTGTATAGACTAAGCTCAAGCCACTTCCATCTTTATTAATTCTGTACAACTTATTAAAATTGGAGTAAATAAGCTCCTTACCGTTGGTACTCCATGCAAAGTCCATTTCATAGTTATTAAAGCCTGCAACAGCAACCGTTGTTACTTTAAAAGGATTGGAGCCATCCGGATTGGCAGTATAAAGATGGGTACTTCCTCCTTCCGTACGAAGGAATGCAATGAGACCTGCATTATTGTTTTTACGCGGTCGCCAACTGTTGTAGGAAGAACTGGTAAACTGGAAGTTATTTCCCTGATCATCACTGGAAATAATCACAAAGTTTCCATTTTGTTTCTGAACGTAATGATACCTGTTGGCCGGAACTGTATTGGTAGTAAATTTACTGATAGAGCTTAAAACTGGCTGGTGAATGCCGTCCGAAACAGACACCTGCCAGAAGTAACTTACACCAAACTTCAGATTTGAAAGCGTATAGTGGTTTGCTGTCAAATCATTAACCTGAATCACATTAGTGTCAAGATTATTTTTAATGGTCAGACTGTATCTTAATACATCTGCTGTATCGGGATCTGTTGCGCTCCAGGTTAATTCGACGCTCAAAGGTTGATTTACTGCGTTATCTATCGGACTTAGCAACTGTGGTGTAGCGGGAGGAGAATTCAATGAAGTATCATCATCCATCTCAAAAACTACCGTTACCACCTGATTTTGATTTTGTATATTGACTGACTGAAAGCTTGTGATATATCCTGAAAGTTCTGCTTTTACAGAATAATTCCCTATCGGCATGGCAGCGATTTCAAATGAACCGTCTGTACCACTGAAAACCGTTTGTGTCGTAGGATTTGTAAATATCTTCACATTAGAAAGCGGCACATTGCTACCCCTTTTCACGACTTTTCCTTTTAACATTCCTGTTTGCGCCTGTTCTACAAGGTCTTCATTGCATGAAAACAGACAAAAAGCAAAGATGAATATGCTGAATATTTTAATTATAGTTTTCATAGTTCGTGTTTTTATTTGTTTCCGAAGTAAAAGTTGATTCCTATTCCAAAGCGCAAAGCCTGATCTTTTCTTTTCCCATTAACAAGGTCTTCCCAGTCGTCTTTGAAGCCAAGATCATATTGGGCTGAGGCTCTCAGCGAAAAATTCTTGCTGATCATATATTCCAGCCCGCCACCAAACTGTGCTTTATATTGAGGTTTATATTTTGAATACAACGCTCCTGCTCCACCATACACAAATGGACTGAATCTGTATTTCGGAAAAAGGATGTATTCCAGATTCACTTCAGGACCATAGTAGTTTCTTTTCACAATATTTGAATTTTCAAGCGTAAAGTAGCTTGCGTTCAGTTCCATATTCAGATAAGGAGTAAGGAAATATTTAAGCCCAATTTTTCCACCAACATTCATTTTAGGACCTACATAGTCATCTTTAACTTTCTGTCCTTCAACGTTGGCAAATATGGATACTTTCTGTCTGTAATCCTGCGGATATCTGCCTCCAACAACTCTGTCATTATTTTGCTCCTGCTCTCTGTTATATTCATTAATTAAGCTTTGATATCCTCCATTCTCATCTATTGCCTTCCCCCATATTTTATCTCTGATTCCTTCAACAATCAGGGCTTTTACTGCTTTTTCTATTGCTTCTGTAACAGCGAGCTGAACAGGTTCGTTTTGAGTCAGACCTACCTCAGCTTCCAGTAATCTTTCAGTATCAATATATCTGAAAAAACTTCCGTTAACACTGGTTGAAAGAATGGTTTTAGAAGTATAAACCGTTTTAAGAATTTCTCCGTTAAGTGTAGAGACAGCGCGGAGATAGATGGTAATTCTGTCCTGGCGGTACTGTGTGGAAGCTCCGATTCCGAAATACCTTGCTCCAAGTCCTCCGGTCAGAATATTGCTGTCGTATGAGATAACGCCGCCTTCAAGAAGAATTCCGGCGTATAAAAGAGGTGGAAGTGATTGATTGTTTTTGTCTGCATCCTTGATATATTCCTGTCTGGTGGAACGGATGATCTGTCTTTCATTGAGAAGATTAGCGATGTTTTCCCTTTCAATAGGGACAAACCATCGGCTGTCTTCTAATGCTTTGATAAGAATGGTTGTAGTTCCCTGAGGGACTGCCGTACTCCAGTTGTTTCCATTTTCGGAAGGTTTATACTGGCCGGTCTGGTCTCTGAATTTGTAGACTCCTATTACAATTTTCTCTTTGGGAAGCGGAAGATTTTTTAATTCTGCGGTGGAAGATGTAACCTCTCCCATTGTTGGTTTTTCGGGATCCGAAGGTAAACCAAATATTGAACTACAGGCCTGCAGAATGCATAGCAGGAAGGTGCAGAAAAAGATTCTGGTATAAGTGTAGGTTGTCATGGTAAGTTTATTTTTAGTGATTACCTATTTTGGAATTACGATCTCGGACTGATCGCCATTGCTGGTATCCAAAATATTGATTAAAAGTCCCTGATTAGTATTGGTAATTTGTAGATAAAGGGAACCGAAAAGATAATTTCCGGGTTTTATGTTTCCATCACCAAACTGTTCTTCAAACAGTTTTCGTGAAAGCTCACTGAGGATCTGCCTGTTAAGACTCTCAGTAAAACTATCAAGAGAGTTCACCCGATCCAGCAAATTGCTGAAATCATTTTTTTCATCAAATGGGTTTTGGGCATTAGCAGAGCTTAAAAGCCACTGGTAATTAAATGTATCTCCTCCAAAGGCTGGATTTACCGGCTTATAGACGAGCTGCTGAGCTTTTCCGTAGAAAATACCCGCAATACATGTCAAAATAATGATAAATGTTTTCATGGCGGACATTTTTAATAGATGAATTCATTTTTAATAAGATTTTTCTTAGCATTAAATTCTTTGATATATTTTAAGCTATAGCTTAATTGTTCTTTTAAATAATCCTCTGCCGGATTGGTCATAAAACTGTAAATAATTTTATCTTCCATCTGAATATTAATCTGACCACTTGTTCCACGGAGAGGAAGTTCTGTAATAGTTATTACGCTACTGCTTTTATCAGGAAGCTGACTGTACTGCATGTAAAACATATCATAAAAGTCTTTTCCTACTTTGGTTTTTGTCTCATCAATAGTAAGTCCTCTGAGTTCGTAAGCAGCATCTTCTTCTATCTTAGCTGTTTTTTTTTTGAAAAGATCGCTGTTCAGTTCAACACTGTCTTTGGCAATCAGCTTCTGGGTTTCTTCATCCCTGATATAAAGGAAAGCTTTGAGAGCATCTTTTGATTCAAGATTCACACTGATTTCCGATAATACCTTTACTTCATTGGGATTGACGGAAAATTTACCGTTCTGCTGGTTGTTTGAAAGATTTCCACTATTGCCTTTTTTAATGGAAATCAAAAGGTAATTCAGTTCTTTATATACAGCAGTGTTATTGATTACGACTGCTTTCAATCTGACCTGGTTTTCAAGGACACTACTCTCTATCCTTGCGTTTACTTTCTTATCTTCCTGCCCATAAACCCATACAGACAGGAAGGTAAAAAATGTACCCAAGCTAAGGGAATATAAAAGTTTCATCATTTGTGTTTTAATAGTTTCTCATGAAAACTGTCTTATTATCTCCCTTTACATTAATCTGAATTCCATCCGAAATACTGTTGCTTCCTGTAACATCAATAATATTATTGTTTCCCTGTGCAGTAATGGCAGCTTTTGTTTCTTTATCTGTAAATGAATTGATAAAATATAGTGTATTGAAATCTCCCAGCTGTCTTACTATAATATTCGTTCGGGTATTTAGGGAAAGTTCGGCATTGTTATAGTCTCCTATCTGGATGATATCGGATCCATAAGAACTCTGATCTGTCTGTTGTCTGGCTATAAGATTAAAGATTGTATTGCTGTTGACCTTATCCCAGTCTATTTCCTGTGCATGTATTGGCAACATTATGAAAAGAGCCAAAACACTCCATTTTAAGTTAAACATAGCCTTAGTATTAAAATTACATGATAACAAAACGGAGAAAACCGAAGGGTTAAAAAAGGAGAAACACTGCAGTTTCTCCTTTACAATTTCTAAGATTTACAGTATCTTGTTATAGGGCTTAATTTGACTGATTTACAATCATTGAGTTTCCATTACCCATCTGAGTTCCTACATGAACATGGCCAAGACCGCTCTGAGCTACCCAGGTAAAGTTACCATTACCCATCTGAAGATCAAGAGCTGTGTTGGAATCTCCTATCTGGAACTGATAAAGCTGGTTAGCATTACCTATCTGTACTCCTGCAGAAGTGTTGTCATCTCCTACCTGTACTGAGGCCGCAATATTACCATTTCCTGCTTGAATATGAGTGGCACTGTTGTCATCACCATCCTGATACTGAACAAGAACATTATTAGCTCCTATCTGAAGTCCGCTGGCATCATTTCTTCTTCCCAGCTGAACCTGATAAGCGTCATTCCCAATACCCACCTGAATAGCAGAAGCATCATTTCTTCTTCCGTCCTGATATTGGAAAACATAGTTTCCTAATCCAATCTGTACTGAAGAAGCATCATTTCTTCTTCCGATCTGAGTTTGTTCTGTAGAGTTAAGTACTCCTAATTGCCAAGTTGAAGCAGAGTTTCTGTTACCCATCTGTAACACTTCATTTGAGTTTCCAATACCCATCTGATCTACATCTACAGAGTTTCTGTTTCCGATACTTTTTGCATTATTGACATTTAAAATTCCTACCTGGTCAATATCTGCAGTATTACGATTCCCTGTCTGTGTAAGAGAATTGATGTTCAAAAGACCTGTCTGGTCTACTGTAGCAACATTTAAGTTTCCTGTTTGAGTAGTCACATCAATATTGAATTGTGCGAATCCGAAACTCATTGCGAATAGTGTAAGTACACCTGTAAGTAAATTTTTCATCTTAGTAAAAATTAATTGGTTAATAGTAAGGCAAAGGTAGCTTCCCCGTCAAAATGAAAAACCACCATCAAAGTGTAAATTTTGAAAATCACTGTTTCCAGTTGGACAAGTCATTATTTACCGTTACGGAAAAACACCATCACAACATATTGATTTACAGTAAAATCCATCAATAGTGAATATTAATATTTATGCAAGGATGATTTCTTCTAAGCAAGCCCGATTTTTTATCTATTCAAAACATCACAATTCAGGGTTTTACGCTATTTCTTACCCAATCCTTTCAAATTTATTTTATCCACCGAAAATCAATTTTATATTAGAAATTCAAGACTGAAAGTGAAATAGATTGCATTTTATCATTCATGATATCTTATTAGGTTTAATAAGTAAATATTTCTGGCTACGATGCGGTCTTTCTCATAGGTTAATTAATGTTAAGGCACTTATTTCTTCAAGATATATTGCTAAATTTGAGCTATGGAAAATTTTGGAAAAGATTTATTAAGAAAAATAAAAAGCGTGGAACTTCCCGGTGAACACGCCCATGGAGTATTCTCGCCTCCCTACCGTCCCGTTTTTACTTATGATGAAGTATTGTCAAAGAATCCCAAATTTGCGGCAGTCAATATTGTTTTATATCTGAAAGACAACGAATGGTATTTTCCATTGATTCAAAGAACGATTAATGAGCACGACAGACACAGCGGGCAGATATCACTGCCTGGAGGAAAGCGTGAGGAAATGGACAGAGATTTTGCAGAAACCGCAGTTCGTGAAACCTCTGAAGAAATCGGAATAGATAAACATTATGTAAGGATCATCAGAGAAATGTCTCCTATCTATATCCCGCCAAGCAATTTTTATGTGTATCCCTATATCTCTTATACCAAAAAGAATCCTGCTTTTGTTCTTCAACAGACTGAAGCTGTGGAAACCATAGAATTTCCCATCACTTCCTTTTTAAACCTGTCGGATACCCCGGAGATTATGGCTCTGCCAAGCGCAGGCGGACATGATGTTCCTGTCATTAATTTCAACGGATATATCATTTGGGGTGCTACAGCCATGATATTAAGTGAATTCAGTCAGTTGCTGAAAAAAATGTAACTTTGCACTACCGTGTTTAATTGAGAGATGGCGAAGAAAAATATTTTCACCGATGCATTCGGAACTCCTTATTTTTTGAAAAGGTTTATTATTTTTATTTTAGGAATTGTTTCTTACAGAAGATTCAATGGCTTTAATAAGTTAAAAATAACCGGTACAGAACACCTTGTGGATCTTCCGGACTCTAACGTACTGTTTGTATCCAACCATCAGACCTATTTTGCAGATGTGGCGGCAATGTATCATGCCTTCTGTGCTGTGAACAACGGATATTTAAATACAATAAAAAACCCGATCTATCTGTTGAATCCGAAGATCGATTTTTACTATGTGGCAGCAGAAGAAACCATGAATAAAGGTATTCTTCCCAAAATTTTCAAAATTGCCGGAGCTGTAACGGTAAAAAGAACATGGAGATCTGAAGGGAAAAATGTCAACAGAATGGTAGACATGAGCGAGGTAGATAATATTATGAAAGCATTGGACAATGGCTGGGTAGCTACTTTCCCTCAAGGAACTACATCGGCTTTTGCACAGGGACGAAGAGGAACTGCCAAACTGGTAAAAAATCAGCGTCCTATTGTAATTCCAATCAAAATAAACGGATTCAGAAGAGCTTTTGATAAAAAAGGACTCCGCGTAAAGGTAACCGGTGTAAAACCTACGATGGAATTTAAAGCTCCTTTGGATATTGATTATGATAATGAAAAAGCACCGGAAATTTTATTGAAAATTATGACTGCTATTGAGCAGACAGAAGATTTCAATCTATTACACAGTTATGATGAAGAACTTAAAGCTAAAAAATTAGAACAAAAGGACTCAAATAATTAAAGTAAATTAAAAATTATGAACAAAATACTTGGAATCCTATTCGCAATCATAGTATTAGTTTCATGCAACAGCCAAAAGGTATATTCGGATTTTGACATCAGCTATTCGAAAAGCGGAGGTGTTGCTCCTATTTATGAAAATCTTCTTATCAAAGGAAATAATGTACACTACTCTTTTGAAGGACAGGGAAAGAAATACAAACAGGATTTTAAAATTTCTGATGAAGATTTAAAGAAACTGGATCAGGTTCTTTCTCAGAATAATTTCAGGAGAATACAGGAAGACCGTAAAAAATTGTACGACAATATTTCAACGTCCATCAACGTCAAGAAAGGTCCCAATGAAGGCAGTAAAACGGATGCCAGTATGATCATTCCGAATTACAAGACCAACTGGAACAATATTCTTGAAGCTTTTCAGCAGATCATTAATACTAATGTTAAAAAACAGTAAATACAATTGAAAACCCACTTCATTGCCATTGGCGGAAGCGCCATGCATAATCTCGCCATCGCATTAAAAGACAAAGGATATCAGGTGACAGGTTCTGATGACGCTATTTTTGAGCCTTCAAAGTCCCGATTGGAAAAGAAAGGAATTCTGCCTCAGGAAATGGGCTGGTTCCCGGAAAAGATCACTTCGGATATTGATGCAGTCATTCTTGGGATGCATGCACACCAGGATAATCCTGAGCTGGCAAGAGCAAAAGAACTGGGCTTGAAAATATATTCTTATCCTGAATTCCTGTACGAACAGTCTAAAAATAAGACAAGAGTTGTCATTGCAGGATCACATGGTAAAACAACCATTACTTCAATGATTCTCCATGTTCTGAATTTCCATCAGAAAGATGTGGATTTCATGGTAGGCGCCCAGCTTGAAGGTTTCGACTGTATGGTAAAACTGACTCAGGATAATGATTTCATGGTTTTGGAAGGTGACGAGTATCTTTCATCTCCTATTGATCTTCGTTCGAAATTTTTATTGTATCAACCCAATATCGCTTTAATGAGTGGTATTGCATGGGATCATATCAATGTATTCAAAACATTTGATGATTATATCGAGCAGTTCAGAAAGTTTGTGGCAAGCATTACAGCAGGCGGCGTTCTGGTATATAACGAAGAAGACCCGGAAGTCGTAAAAGTAGTGGAAAATGCAGAAAACTATTTCAGAAAGATCCCTTACAGAACTCCTGAATACGAAATCAATAATGGTAAAGTATATTTAAAAACGGAAATGGGAGATGTTCCTCTTTCTGTTTTTGGAGCACACAACCTGCTGAACCTTGAAGGAGCAAGACATATCTGCCAGCAGTTGGGAATTATGGATGAAGATTTCTATGAGGCAATCATGAGTTTCAAAGGCGCATCCAAGCGTCTTGAAAAAGTGGAAAGAGAAGATAAAGGAATTCTTTACAAAGATTTTGCTCATGCACCAAGTAAGGTGAAAGCAGCTGTAAAAGCCTTCGCAGAGCAATTTAAAAAGGATAAGAAATATGGATTCCTGGAGCTTCATACCTATTCAAGCTTAAATCCTGCTTTCCTTGAACAGTATGACCATGCTATGGATGGTTTGGAGGAAGCCATTGTTTTCTATTCTGAAGACGCATTGAAGATCAAGAGAATGGAAGCTATTTCTCCTGAGTTTATCAAAGAAAAATTCAGGAATGAAAATCTAAGGGTTTTCACCAATGCTGAAGATCTTCATACCTACTGGAATACATTAGATAAAACGGATGGTGTTTATCTGATGATGAGTTCCGGAAATTTTGGAGGATTAGACTTAACAAAATAAATAAAAAGCTTCAGAGTATATCTGAAGCTTTTTTATGGTAGTTTATTTTTAATCGATCAACTTTTTATTATTGGTCAGTTCGATACTTTTTATGGAACCTACCGGTGCTATTTTTATCGTTTTATTTCCTTTGGCCAGATAAATATAATACATACTGTTGGATCCTATGAGATGTACCTGATCAAAGCTTTCATCACCATAGTTTAACTTATAGTCATATTTAAGTTTATTCTCCTTTATCTTCCTGGTGAGCCCAAGACCCTCTCCCCATCCTATCCCTACAAAAAAAGACAGTAACATCATGGCAAGAAATCTCACAAACATATTGGTAAAATGATTCTCAATAGCTTCTTTAGTCATAGTTTTATGTTCTTTAAGAGAAGCCATTTTTAAAGCCCATTTTTTATCTCTATTGGCCTGTTTTGACAAAAAAGAGGGAAAAGCAAATGAAAATACAACTATAATAATGAGGGCAATCAGTATTACCGGGTGAGCCGTTAGAGTGGCTATCGGGCTTATCAAAATATCCATTATCGTTGAATATTTCAGAATATTAATCCCTATCTGATAATAGAATACACTCTCTTTTAATATTCCCATTATGACGAGGAAAAGATATCCGAACGGAAGAGATCTCTGAATTCCTTCTGAGTATTTCATGGATGTTTTTATTGGTTTAGTTTTATATTGGTTCAGATCAATACTATTGATGTACGAAAATATAAAATTATCATCAAATTAAAACATACAGATTTATTTTTCACATTCTTTAATCAGATTTCTCAAAATTTCCTCCGTAGATTCTTCACTGTACCGATGAATGGACTGCCCTACCCATATTCCTACAAATTCAGGATTTTGTAGAGCTTTAGCTGCTTTTCTCAGGGCATTCGTAAGTTTGTTCTGATAAGGATAAGGTAAAATATATTCTGAGTTTTCAACTGTTTCTATAAACTGATTTTTCACTCCTCTGGCATACCTTCCGGAGAAACTTTTCGTTAAAACAATTTCGTCTTCTGTTACTTTTTTCAATCGTTCTTTTTCAAAAGGCAAAAGAGCACTTTCCTGAGAAGTTAATAGAAGATTTCCAACCTGAAAACCTTGCGCACCTAAGTCTTTCACAGCCTTTAATGTTCTTGCTTCGTAAATTCCTCCTGCATAGATTAAAGGAACATTTACCTGATCAAAGATCTGCGATAGTAAAGATAAACCTCCGATCTGCGGAATATTTTCTGCTTCAAAACTTCCTCTGTGTCCTCCAGCTTCTATTCCCTGAACACAGATGATATCAATACCGGATTTCTCAAGAAATAAAGCTTCCTTCACAGAAGTACATGTTCCGATAAGGGTAACACCATTTTCCTTTAATTTCTGAATACTCTGATCCTCCATATTTCCAAAAGTAAAACTTAATATTTTACAATTTTCTTCAATGATAGCATCCACCTGTTCACGATAACCGTTGACACTGATTTCTTCAAGATCCGGAAGGTGCACTTCGATACTATTGTCTTTGGCCAGCTGCTCAATAAATTGCTTGGTTTTACTATACTTTTCTCTTAAAGCATCTGTCACTTCAGGAATGTGATGAACAAATATATTGGCAGCAAACGGTTTATCAGTCAGTTTTCTTGTTTCCCTGATTAATTCCACAGACTGGTCTGCAGAAAGGTCAGCCAGCGCCAAAGATCCGAGACAGCCTGCTTTTGTAGCTGCTAATGCCATCTGTACCGTGCTCACTCCAAACATTGGAGCCTGAATTACAGGATATTCTATACCTAGTTTTTTACTGATTGTATCCGGCCAAAACATAAGAATTATTTTTATTAAAATGTATGAAGAACAAAGCAATAGTTTTTGTTCCAAGATATGATATTGCTCACTATTTATTCAAGGTTCAATGTTTAGAGTTTAAGGTTGTTGATCAACTTCTATTCTATATTAAATGAATAAAGATTTACTTTTTCTTCCTGAGTTCTTTGTAGAACAATTTTAATTCCGGATCCAGTTTTTCTGTTGCGTAAGAAAATGTAACGGCAGACATTGTTTTTACATAAGCAGTGAGAAAACCGTGTAATTTCTTTTTGTCTTTTTTTCCGGCTTCCCGAATCCAGCTTCCTACAGCTTTATTCACTAGCTCATTTGGATCGCGAACAAGAATTTCCGCTATGGCAAAAGTGTCTGCTACCTCATTTTTCCGAATAAATGCATGAGTGCTTACGATGGCTGTTCTTCTTTCCCATGGACTGTCGGAATCAGCAAGTTTGTATAAAATGTCTCTCGGTTTATCAATAAGATATTCTCCAATAATACTTCTGGCAGCTCTGTCTACAAAATCCCAGTTATTCAAACGGTCATGGCGGTTGAGATAGAGATCAAAAAGGGCTTTCTTATGGTCTTCAGACGTTTTTTTATTTCTCGCCTGAAAATCCATGATGCTTACCGCTCCCATTCTTACCTCATAAAAATCACTGTCAAGAAGCTTATTGATTTCCTCCAGAGACATCTCCGAAAATTCTTTAGCCGTAGAAAAAACATCTCCGAATTTCGTCCCGAAACTCTTGGTAATACCATCATTACCTTTGAAAAACTTCTCGGCTTTATTAAGCTCTTTTTCATTCTTAAATAATGCGAGTGTTTCTATGAATTCTTTTGCAGTCATGGTTATATTGATTTAAAAATCCCGCAGATCTCACAATAGCTCAGATTCGTAGATCTGTAAATTTGTGAAAGCTGCGGGATGTATTTTTTATAAATTCCAGATTAAATATCCGCTACGGAATTTAACATTTTTTGCTCCCATTCAGGATCTTTAGGATCAAAAAATAATCTTTTCCCAGTATCTAAAGAACGGACAACATTCATTTCATCTTCTGTCAGTTCAAAATCAAATACATTAAAGTTTTCTTCAATTCTTGAAGGGGTTACAGATTTTGGAATCACGACAAATCCTTCCTGTAAGTGCCATCTCAAAATTACCTGAGCTACTGTTTTTCCATATTTTTCTGCAATAGCTTTCAGATCAGGATTGCTTAAAAGATTTGCATTACCGTTTCCTAACGGGCTCCAAGGTTGAGTTACGATATTATTTTCTCTGTCATACACCTGCAGTTCTTTCTGCTGAAATACAGGATGCAGTTCAATCTGATTGATAACCGGTAAAACAGTTGAGTTAGCTTTCAATTCCTCCAGTTTTTCTACTGTAAAATTACATACTCCAATCGCTTTGATTTTTCCTTCGTGGTATAATTCTTCCAAAGCTTTCCATGTAGCCAGAAAATCTCCGTATGGCCAGTGGATAAGATACATATCAAGATAATCCATCTGTAATCTGTCCAATGTTCTCTGAAAAGCACCTTTCGCCTTTTCGTATCCATGATCCTGAACCCATACTTTGGAGGTGATAAACAGTTCGTCTCTGTTTACACCACTATTTTTCACAGCAGCACCTACCGCGGTTTCATTCCGATAAATAGCAGCAGTATCAATCATTCTATATCCCGTCTGAATAGCTTTAATTACCGCATTTTCACACTCCTTCAGATCTTCCATCTGCCATACTCCGAATCCTAAAGCCGGGATATCCACTCCGTTATTTAATGTTACCACAGGTTGTCCTGTATAGGTTTTCTTTTGCATAAATCTTTATTTTAATTATTAATATAAAGTGATAAACAAATTTGCAATAAAAAATTGAAAATACAGCCTACCAATTTTACTGTTCCTGTTAAAAAATTGTCATTTAATGAGGTTTGTTTAAACTACCCCCGTCTTTTTGCTTTGCAAAAATCCACCCCTTCAAAGAAGGGGAATGAGTGGTCGATAAAACGGCTATGTCTACTTCTAATTTCCAGCCTCAAAATCCACCCTTCTGCTAGCATCTCACCTCCATTTTCCCTATTTTTGTCTAAAATTTAGAAATCATGTCACAACATATCAGATTGGCTACAGCAGAGGATTATCCGGCAATTATGGAAATATGGGAATCAGCAGTAAAAGCAACTCACGATTTTCTTACTGAAGAGGATTTCAATTATTTCAAGGAAGCCATTCCAAGAGACTACCTTCCTCATCTGGAAGTGTATTTAATTACTGAAGATAATGAATCTAAAGGGTTTGCTTCTGTAGCAGACGGTAATCTGGAAATGCTTTTCATTCATAATGACACGCGTGGAAAAGGGTACGGTAAAAAACTTTATCAGTTTATGAAAGAGAAAACCGGACTGACGAAAGTAGATGTCAACGAACAAAATCCCCAAGCCATTGGGTTTTATGAAAAAATGGGATTCAAAAAGGCCGGAAGATCTGAGAAAGATGGTTCAGGAAAGGATTATCCACTTATTCATATGAGTCTGTAAATGGAAAATTTCACTTTCAATCTATTGCATTCTGATTCGGAGATTCCTTATCATCTCCTGTTGTTGGCTGATGAAACCCAGGAAGCAATTAATCAATACATTTTCAATTCTGATATCTATCTTCTGCATGACGGTACTGAAAGCATTGCGGTAATGGCATTGTGCAGAAAAAGCAATACTGAACTGGAAATTAAAAATGTTGCCGTCATTGAAAGCTACCGAAGCAAAGGCATCGGAAGTATTCTGATGAATAAAGCAAAAGAAATTGCGAAAGAAAATCATTATAAAACACTGACTGTTGGAACATCGGATACCGGTGTCCAACAGGTCAGATTTTATGAGAAAAACGGTTTTATTAAAAGTGGAATCCTGAAAAATTTTTTTATTGAAAACTATCCGGCTCCTATTTATGAAAACGGTTTACAGATGAAAGATATGGTTTTATTAAGCCATCACCTTGCGGAATAAGCCTTTGATATGTTCTATTTCGGTTTGATAATTGGTTTTCTTACGACAACCGAAATACAGGGTATTTTCAAACTTTTTCTTTCCTTCCCAGATCAGCTGAATATTACCGCTTGCAATATCATTTCTGCATAGAAAGTCAGGAACAACGGCTAACCCAGTTCCTCCTTTGAGGCAACGGATGATTGAGTTCATGTTGGGAACGATATAATTAGGACGAAAATTCGGTTTATGACCAAAATTCAATATCCAGTACTGGAAAAGATGTTCCATATCACCAGTGGTTCCGTACCATTTTTCGTTTTTCAGCCACTCCTCTATCTGTTCGGCATCTTTTGTTTTCAATACTTTATTGAAAGCTGTCTTATCCACATCCTTCCCTCCAACCAGAATGATCTGCTCGGAAGAGAATGCTTCATGTTCGATATTGGGTGAAGATCCTTTTTTGGGAGTGATGATCAGATCGAGGATTCCCTTATCCAGTTGGTCCAGCATTTCTGGGTATTCTCCGAAACTGATAATCAGATTAAAAGGCAATGAAGAAACATATTGCTCCAAAGTGGTCTGAAAAGTCTCAAAGCACATCCCGACACTGATGGTTGGAGTATGCTTCTCTGTAGATTTTTGGAAATTTTTCTCTACATCTTCGAGTTTGGTAATAGGTTCGGCAACTGCATTAAACAATACTTTTCCTCTTTCTGTCGGAATCATTTTTCGACCCGTTCTGTCGAATAGTTTGTATCCAACATAAGCTTCCAATGAGCTTAAGTGAAGGCTCACTCCCGGCTGTGATATAAACAGAGCATCGGCAGCACCTGTCAATGTCCCGGTTTTATAGATCGCCTTAAAAGTACGATACCATTCTAAATTAACCATGACTTAATTATTAATATTATAATACAAAATTACAAAATAATTATAATATTGATACGTTTTCATTTTCCAGGAATTACGCATAATAATCGGGAATCCCGCTTTCCCTTATCTGGCGGGCAGTTTCATCAATCGGATAAGACAGCTGAATAATTTCAGGAGTAATTTTTTCTTCATCTAATGTAAGAATAAGGTAAGAAGCCAGTCTGTTTTTTTCTTTAGAACGCCCCACGGAACCACAATTGACAGCCCAGGTATTATTTTCAAACTGTTTTTTAAATGATAAATGGGTGTGCCCCATCACAACAAGATCAGCGTCCGCATTCTTCAACATAGATGTAAAAACCTCATCATTCTCAGATTCGTATAAATAGGTATCATTACTTTCAAGACTGGAATGAACCAGCTGGATGTTCCAGTGCTTTTTACCTGTTTTGTAATTTAGTTTTAAATGAAAAGGGAGTTCGGAAAGAAATTTTTTGTTGGATTCTGTAATATGTTTTTTAGAATGATCTATCGCAATGAATCTGGCAGTGGTTTCTTCTTCTGAATGCTTAGACAAAGGAACTACAGGAATATCAAAGGCAATTCTTTCGTCATGATTTCCCATCAGGCAGGGAATGTTCAGACTTCTTATTTTTTCTATCACTTCATTGCCCCAGGGTGCAAAATCAACCAGATCTCCCAAGCAGAATCTCTGACTGATTCCTCTTTGCTCTATATCCTTCAACACAACTTCCAATGCAGGAAGATTTCCATGCACATCACTAAAAACAGCTATCTGTATCATTGTCCTTCAATTTGTTAGACAAATTTACCTGTCAGAAAATAATTCCGGTTCAGAGATGATATGATATTTTACCATGAAAGGGGAAATTGTCAATCGTCAATTTTTGCTTCGCAAAGTCAATAGTGAATGATTAACTGCTGATTAGAAATACCTGTATATACAAACAAATCAGCTGCACTCAATCCCGAACCACGTATCCAAAACGCGTAAAAAATTCACAAGCGAAGCGGATTGATTCTTCGCCAGTCACGATCAACAAACCTCACATCTCGTACCCGGACCACGTACCCCAAAACGTGTAAAAAATTCACAAGCGAAGCGTATTGACCATTGACCATTCACATATATAACCTTAAATCTCTCAAACTATAATTTAAATAATACTTTCCTATAATTTATATTATTTTTATTATACAATCATCTGATCTAACTTTGCAGAGTAAAATTCAAACAATCATAAAAAAATGAAAAAAGTACTAATCATCAACGGAGGACAGAATTTCGGACATTCCGGGGGAAAATATAATCAGACTATCGCAGACAATACATTAGCCGTTCTTAAAGAATTTGATAATGTAGAAGTAAAGATAACCAATGTAAGTGAAAATTACGACAAAAATGAAGAAGTGGAGAAATTTGTCTGGGCAGACTACATTATTTATCACACTCCAATCTGGTGGTTCCAATTGCCTAACGGATTGAAAAAGTATATTGACGAAGTGTTCACAGCAGGTCACGCTAAAGGAATTTATATGAGCGACGGAAGAAATGCTGAAAATCCGGAAATCAACTATGGTACAGGAGGAATGCTAGGAGGAAGAAAATATATGTTGACTACAAGCTGGAACGCTCCCGCAACTGCTTTCACTCTTCCCGGAGAATTTTTCAGTGAAAAAAGTGTGGATGAAGGACCATTATTTGGATTCCACAGAATGAATGCCTTTGTTTCGATGGAAAAAATGGAAAGCTTCCACTTCCACGATGTGGAGAAAAACGCCAATATAGAACGCGATATGAAGCTTTACAGAGAACATGTGAGAAATGTTTTTGAAAAAGAATTAAGATCTGAACTGGTATCATGAAAAAAATACTGATCACAGGTGTTACCGGCTATATAGGCGGAACTATCGCAAAAAAACTCCTCGACAGGAATTATGAAGTGACAGGACTGGTTCGTAATGAAACCCATGTACAGGAACTGGAATCATTAGGAATCAAAACCATTGTGGGAAATATTCATGATGAAGATCTTATCAGAACAGCAGTTTCCGATGCAGATGCAGTTATTCATAATGCAGATTCAGCAGATGATGCGTATGCAGCAGATAACTTTATCAAAGCTCTGGAAGGAAGTCAGAAAACCTTTATATTCACTTCAGGCTCTGCCATTTTTGGAGGAAAGGAGAATGGCCAAAAAAGTGACTTTATCTTCAGAGAAGATTTCCCTTTGCAGCCAAGACTGGAAATGGCATCAAGAGTATTGATCAACAAGTACGTCCTGCAATCTGCCAGCAAAGGCATACGAAGTATTGTTATTGTTCCTACCATGGTTTACGGAGAAGGCCTTGGAATAAAAAAAGACAGCATTCAGATTCCGGCTCTTATCAACTTTTCTAAGGAGAAAGGGCATGGTGTTTATTTTGGTGAAGGTGAAAATATCTGGTCCAATTTACATATTGAAGATCTCGCAGATCTGTATGTACTCGCATTGGAAAAAGCAAAAGGAGGCTCTATCTATTATGCAGAAAACGGTTCATCTTCTCTGAAAAACATTGCAGAAAATATCAGTAAAAAATATAACTTACAATCAGCTAAATCATTAAGCATACAGGATGCGGTTGACAAATTTGGTCCTGCAGGAGGTTATTTCGGTTTTGCATCCAACAGCAGATGCAGTTCAGATAAAGCCAAAGCAGAACTGGATTGGAAACCTATTTATAATTCAATTGAAAATTTTATTTAATATGAAAATTCATCTTACAGCCATTATAAAATCCAAAGCAGAACATCAGGCAGAAGTACTGGAAGTTCTTCAGAATATGGTAAAAGAAACAAGAAAAGAAGAAGCATGTGAACTTTACAACCTTCATCAGGGAATTGAAAACAAAAATGAATTTGTTTTCTACGAAATCTGGAAAAGCAAGGAAGGGTTGGCACAACACAACCAACAGCCTTACATTCAGGCCTTCGGAGCTTTGGTCGAGGAGAAACTTCAGGAAAAACCACAGATTTATATCACCAATCTTATTTAACAATGAAAAAATTAGCGTTTTTAATGCTTGCGATCTTTACGATAGGATTCATACAGGCACAAACCAAAAAATCAAAGAATATGAAAAAGAAAATTTTATTCGTCGTTACCAGCCATGATAAAAAAGGCAGTACCGGTGAAGATACAGGATATTATCTGGGTGAAGTTTCTCATCCGTGGGAAGTTCTTCACAAGGCAGGATATGAAATCGACTTTGTAAGCCCGAAAGGCGGAACACCTCCGGTAGACGGCTTCGATTTAAAAGATCCTGTCAACAAAGAATTCTGGGAGAACAAGGAATATAAAAATAAGATTGACCATTCTATGACGCCGTCACAAGTGAATCCGAAAGAATACTCAACAATCTTTTATGCAGGTGGACACGGAGCAATGTGGGATTTTGCAGACAATAAGGAACTGGCAGATATTGCTTCCAAAATTTATGAAAATGGAGGTATTGTAGCCGGAGTATGTCATGGTCCCGCAGGTTTGGTGAATATCAAGCTTAATAATGGGAAATATCTTGTAGATGGTAAGAAAATCAATGCTTTTACCAATGAAGAGGAATCTGAAGTAAAATTAACGAACGTTGTTCCATTCTTACTGGAAGATAAACTGAAAGAAAGAGGAGCAAAATTTGAAAAATCAGGGCTTTGGCAAAATCATGTGGTAACAGATCAGAGAGTAATCACAGGACAGAATCCACAGTCTGCAAAAAGCGTTGGAGAAGCTATCGTAAAGGAATTAAATAAGTAACAGACAATTTTTAACCACAAAAGTCACAACAGTTTTCAGTCACTTAAGTAAAAAAAGATGCTATTCAGAATACAGAGAAGAACACTTAAGTTCTTTTTAAATCCGAAAAGTTCTTAAAAGGGTCACTACTGAAACGGCGAGAATTCCCCTCCTCCGGAGGGGTGGCGAAAATTCAAAGAATTTTTGACGGGGTGGTATAACACAACAACAATTTTTAAACAAACAAAATGGAATACAGAAAATTAGGAAACACCGATTTAGAATTATCAGCAATCACACACGGAGCTTTTGCCATCGGTGGAAACATGTGGGGCGGTAATGAAAAACAGGATTCCATCAATTCTATTCATGCTTCATTGGATCACGGAGTAACTTCTATTGATACCGCACCATTCTACGGTTTCGGACTGAGTGAAGAAATGATCGGTGAAGCTATCAAAGGAAAAGACCGTTCAAAAATTCAGCTTTTAACAAAATTTGGATTGGTATGGGACGGAAGCAACAACGGAAAAGGAGAATTTTTCTTTGATGCAGAAGATGAAGGAAAAACTCTTCCGGTTTATAAGCTGGCTTCAAAAGAAAACATTATCAAAGAAGTTGAAGAGAGCTTAAAAAGATTGGGAACAGACTATATCGATCTTTTACAGCTTCACTGGCCGGACAGCACAACGCCTATCTCTGAAACTATGGAAGCGATGGAATTATTAATCCAGCAAGGAAAAATCCGTACTGCAGGAGTAAGCAACTACAGTGTAGCTCAAATGGAAGAAGCCAAGAGAACTTTACTACTTGCCAGCAACCAGGTTTCTTACAGCATGCTGAACCGTGCTATTGAAAACGATCTTGTCCCTTATTCTTTAGAAAATAATACAGGAATTATTGTGTACAGCCCAATGGAAAGAGGTCTTTTAACAGGTAAATATTTCAAAGAAAACCAATTAAAAGAAAACGACCATAGAAACGGATATTTCTCTCAGTTTGATCTGAATAAAGTGAAAATTTTCTTAGAAAAAATAGAACCTATTGCACAGGAAAAAGGAGCAACGCTTTCTCAACTGGTATTAAAATGGACAACGCTTCAGCCAGCAATCACAGTCGTATTAGCAGGAGCAAGAAATGCACAGCAAGCCATCGAAAACGCAAAAGCAATGTCTATTGACCTTTCACAGGAAGAATTGAAGTTTATCAATTCTGCTTTGAGCGAAATATAATATAAAGCTGGAAGAAGGAGGCTGGAAGATGGAAGTTATTGATGTCGGATAACCAATAGATTGGTTTACGATTGAACTTCAACTGTCATTCCGACGAAGGAGGAATCTCTTTGTTACATGCAGAAAAGTGCATAGAAACCACCTAATTATCAATACACTAATAGAACTTCCCTCTCCCAGCTTTCTGCTTCCCTCTTTTAACCCCCAAATCTTTTTAAAAATGAAAAATAATCTGATCAAAATGTTCGGGTTAGCTACGCTATTGACTATCAACAGCATTAGTTTAAAAGCTCAGACACTCGTCAATCCGGAAGATCAATCATGGTATCCTTCTGCTTACGGTGCGAAAGATGAGATTGGAGCAGTCAATCTATTAACGCCGGAAGTTGTAAAACAGGCACTAGGATTAGTAAAACAGGGCAAAACATTAGCGCTTGCGGTTCCTATTGATAAAAACCTTCCTGCTTTCAGACACAGAAGTTTCAATTTATACAATATTCAGCCCGGAGAACAGGGCGGAAAAAGCATAGGTCCTAATAAATTCACCTTCAATGACGAACTGGTCAACGGATGGACCGGAGTGGGAACACAGCTGAACGGTATCGGACATATTGGTATTGACAATACTTACTATAACGGAAACAAGGCAACAGATTTCGTAACCGTAGAAGGCGTAAAAAGACTAGGTGTTGAAAAAGTACCCCCTTTCGTTACCCGCGGTGTAGTGCTTGATATGACTGCACATTACGGAAAATCAATCGTGCCCGGAGGAACAGAATTTACAGTAGAAGATATTAAATCTGTTTTGAAGAAACAGGAACTTACCTTACGAAAAGGTGATATCGTTCTTTTCAATACGGGATGGCTTGAATTGATTGGTAAAAACAATCAGCAATTCCTTGAAACAGAACCCGGAATAGGAATGGATGCCGCAAAATGGCTTGCCGATCAGGGAATCGTTGCTTTTGGCGGTGACACCTGGGCTTCCGAAGTATATCCTAACCCAAAAAGTAAGGAAGAATTTCCCATCAACCAGTTTATGCTGGCTAAAAAAGGAATTTATAACCTGGAACTGATAGACAGCCGTCCTTTGGTAAAACAAAAAGTCTGGGAATTTTTATTCGTGCTGGGACAGCCTTTGTATGTAGGTTCTACTCAGGTGAATGTAAATCCTGTAGCTATTTATTAATTTAATTATTAGAAATATAATCCGAGAAACGGAGAGACAATGTAATTCCGGTTTAAAAAATAAAATGAACCAAAAAATTTATTTTTAGAATTAATACCCGAACCCTGTTACACTGTCACTTTGCATCTTGCATCAAAACGGCCTTTCAAAAATTTGAAAGGCCGTTTCTTAAAATAAAGTAAACATCCGTAGATGATGCAGTTTTCACCAACTTTCATCCTCCATCACCCATCTTCCTGACTTCCCTATTTTGCAATCGGAAGATGAGTACTTACTGCAATTCTGTTCCAGGCATTGATGGTAATAATCGCCATAATAATCTGAGCGATCTGGTTTTCATCAAAGAAAGACTTTGCTTTCTGATACGTTTCTTCAGTTAAACCTTTATCGCTGATCAGTGTAATTTCTTCTGTCATTGCCAAAAGTACCTGCTCTTCTTCAGTGAAAAATTCTTTTGCTTCTGTCCATCCGTTCAGAATAAAAATTCTTTGAGGATTTTCTCCGTATTTGATGGCATCTTTGGTATGCATATCAAGACAGAAAGCACATTTATTGATCTGTGAAGCTCTGATCTTAATCAGTTCCTTCTGAATGTGTGTTAAAGAAATCGTTTGTAAATACCCTTCCAATCCCAGCATAGCTTTATAGGCTGCTGAATCTACTGTTGCAATATTTAATCTTGCGCTCATAATATTATATTTTTTTGGTTAATTGATCTATACTTAAAGAATAATGCTGCTGTACCGCCAGTAAAAGTGCTGCTGCACTTCCCACCCATACGGAATAGTTCAGTGGAGCTTTTGGTCCCGATGCGATGGTCATGGATATCGCAAAAATTAACAGCAGGATACTGCTTCCGTAGGCCGCAATTCTTGTTTTAAATCCAAAAATCAGCATCAAAGGAAAAAGAATTTCTAAAAAGGTTGCGGCATACGCTGAAACCGTACTTAAAGCTTCCGGAAGAAAAAAGGTAAGCTGTCTTGTATATTCTTTAAAACGCTCCATGTTTCCCCATGAAGAATTTTCTTTGCTCCATAATCCGAACCTGTCTGCTACTGCAGAAAGCATCGTAACGGCGAGAGCCAGTCTTAAAAAAAGTTGCGGAAATTGATTTTTTTGATCTGTCATTGCATTAGCTTTTAATCACATGACAAATTTCCGTCTTCTGATCCGTAAAAAACTTAAACTGGTTTAAGATCGTAATTTTGCTCTGATTTCACTCAGATATTCCGGAGTAAGATTCAAAAATGAGGCAATCAGATATTGAGGAATCCTTTGAATAAACCACGGATACAATGTACTGAAATGCATATAAAGTTCTTCTCTGGACATCTCATATAAATAACGGATTCTGCGTTCCGCAGCAGCATATGCCCGCTGATAGATCATGCGAAAATACCTTTCCATAACAGGATGCTTTTGTAATAACTCTTCCTGTCGCTCCAGATCAATCACCAAAACGGAAGAAGGTTCTACCGCCTGTATAGAAAAGTTAGTTTGTATATGCCTTTCGTAAGAAAATGTATCTGTAATCCACCAGTTTTCAATGGCAAATTCCGTCGTCTGCTCTACTCCTTTTTCATTGATAAAAAACTTTCTCAGACATCCTTTCACTACAAAATACATGGTCCGGCATACTTCACCTTCCAGCACCAGATTTTGCTTCTTTTTAACATCCATTACCTCAAAAAATGATACAATAGAAGTATATTCTTCGTCAGTTACCGTAATAAATTTGTTTAAATGTGATTTGAATGAATCCATTGTAAGATTTAATACTCAAACTTAACTTTATTTTTTTAGTTTTACAATGAGAAAAATATTGAATCATGGAAATCGTTGCTAAAATTCTGATCGCTGTCGTTGCACTGGAACATCTTTATATACTTTGGATGGAAATGTTCGCATGGGAAACCAAAGGAAAGGAAGTTTTTAAAGCAGCTCTCCCTCCGGAAATGTTTAAACCAACGAAAGGACTTGCTGCCAACCAGGGACTTTACAATGGTTTTCTGGCTGCCGGACTGATCTGGTCATTCCTGATTAAAGATCCGCAATGGCAGACCAATGTGGCATTATTCTTTTTAGGATGTGTAGCTGTAGCCGGAATCTATGGAGCCATTTCTGCCACTAAAAAAATATTTTTCGTTCAGGCTTTACCAGCTATCCTTGCCATTATTGCTGTTTTATTGAAATAATCTTACAGCTTAACTTTTAAAATAATTACCTTATTTATCTTTTAACTTTAATGATAAGAGAAAATTCGTCATGGAATCACATCTTTGAAATAGTAGTGAAAATCAATAATTTACATATGTAAAAATCCATTTAATATAAAATTCGTAAATTTGCACCGTCATAAAAAATTGATATACAGTTTTTTGATGCTGGCAAGCATTTTGATGAAATGTAGCCATTCAAGTTGTTCAGTACACATATCTGTAATTACCTCATCAGTAATTTAATTGTAGAATCTATGTAAAAGATTAGTTTCTTTTTACATAATACACTCTTTTTCTAGAGTATAATCTATTGAAATATTTAAAATAAACATAAGGCCGGCAGGTCTTTATGCTGTTATTTTTTTGTTTAAAGCTTTTATCACTAAAGGCTTAGCAAATTATTTTATCCTATGATCAACAGCAGAACAACAAAAGCTAAATGTATGTAATGAATTGGTGTACAATTTTTTATATCAAATTATTAATTGAAAAATTCTGAATATGGAAAAAAATGAAAACACTAGAAAAGTAAAACTTAAAGTGGAAGACCTGACCATCATCTTTGGTAAAAACAAAGAAAAAGCACAGGAACTTCTGGATAAAGGTTTTTCCAAAAAGGAAATTCTTGAAAAAACAGGCTGCACCATAGGAATCAACAAAGCCAGTTTTGAAATTTATGAAGGAGAATTCTTTGTGATCATGGGACTTTCGGGAAGTGGAAAATCTACTTTACTGCGTTGCCTTAACAGACTGAATGAACCCACTTCAGGAAAAGTATTCATCAATGACGATGATATTACCAGTAAAAACAACAAGGAACTTTTACAAGTAAGAAGAACGGAAATGAGTATGGTATTTCAGAAATTCGGATTACTTCCCCATCATACAATTCTCGACAATGCTGGTTTCGGATTGGAAATAAGAGGAGAAGGCAAAGCTTCACGCGATAAAAAAGCACAGAAAGCATTGGACATCGTCGGATTAACCGGCTTTGAAAACCAATATCCTTCCCAACTTTCCGGAGGAATGCAGCAGAGAGTAGGATTGGCAAGAGCACTGGCAAACGACCCTGAAGTTCTGCTTATGGATGAAGCCTTTTCCGCACTGGACCCATTGATAAAATCTGAAATGCAGGATCAGCTGCTTGAACTGCAGAATACGTTGCAAAAAACCATAGTCTTTATTACCCATGATCTGGACGAAGCCATTAAAATCGGAGACCGCATCGTCATCATGAAAGATGGTGTCATAGAACAGATAGGAACTGCTGAAGATATTTTAACCAATCCGGCAAGCGACTATGTGAAAGCATTCGTAGAGAAAGTAGACCGTAAAACCATTATTACCGCAAGATCTTTAATGTTTGACAAAGCGACAGTTGTACGTTTCAGAAAAGACGGTCCTGAAGGAGCTTTAAGAAAAATGAGAGCCACGGGATTAGAAAACTTGCCAGTGGTAGATTTTCAAAATAAATTTCTGGGTTTTGTAACCCTTAATGATGTGGTCCGCATTGCCAGAAAGAAAGAACCTACGGTAGAATCTATTATCAACAGCAATGTTCCTTCGGTTTATCCTGAAGTAACTGTAGAAGAAATGCTGCCGCTGATCTCTGAAAATAAATCATCCATTGCTGTTATTGATGAAGACAATAAATTTTTAGGTCTTGTCACTCAGTTATCACTGGTCATAGAAGCGACCAAATTTAACGAAGAAGAGATTATCGAATTAAAAGAAATCGCAAACAACCAATAAGATGAATAAAACTATAGATATAGGTCAATATGTAGAAACTGCAATCAATTGGCTCACAGAAAACGGAAAACCTGTATTTGATGTCATAAAGCATCTGGGAAATTCCTCTATTATGGGGATTGAATGGGTTTTAACAAACACTCCTTTTTATGTAATCATTCTCTTTTTTACCCTGCTGGCACTATGGAAAGCCGGAAAAGGCATTGCTGTAGTAACGGCTGCCGGATTAAGTTTAATATTTTTAATGGGATTATGGAAAGAAACCATGGAAACGCTGGCTCTGATCTTTGTCTCCACCATTACAGCCCTTATCCTTTCTATTCCATTGGGAATTCTGGCCGCTAAAAGCAAAATAGCTGACAAAATCATTCGTCCTTTACTGGATCTGATGCAGACTATGCCCGCATTTGTCTATCTGATCCCGGCTGTACTGTTTTTCAGTATCGGTAAAGTACCGGGTGCTTTTGCAACGATTATTTTTGCCATGCCGCCAGCAGTTCGATTAACGACACTGGGAATTGAAGCCGTTCCGAAAGATATTGTGGAGGCTGCCAGAGCTTTTGGTGCCACCAACCGTCAGATTCTGTTCAAAGTAGAGCTTCCTTTAGCGATGAAAACGATTTTAACGGGAATCAATCAAACCATATTGTTATCATTATCCATGGTCGTTATTGCAGGAATGATTGCTGCAGGCGGTTTAGGGGAGAAAGTACTGGAAGGAATTAATAATCTGGATATCGGATTAGGATTTGAAAGTGGTTTATCCGTAGTGATATTGGCCATTATCCTCGACCGTATTACTCAGGGATTTGTAAAGAAAAAGCAATAAGATGAAACAATTTAAATATTTGTTTTTGCCCGTTTTAATGTTACTATTTACAGCATTAAGTTCGTGTGAAAACATAAAAAATTCTAAATATATTACCATAGGAATGGTAGACGGCTGGGCGGAAGATGTTGCAATGACGCACGTTGCTAAAGCTATTCTTGACCAGCAAGGTTATCATGTGATTATTCAAAAAGCTTCTACAGATATGATTCTGGCTTCGATGAATAATGAAGATACAGACCTTTTCATGGGAGTCTGGCTTCCTTACACTCATGCGAAAAAGCTTGCTAAATTTCCTGGGCTGACTCATCTTGGAACCAATTATGACAACGGTCGTATAGGATTAGTTGTACCTGAATACGTTCCTGTTAACTCCATTGAAGAGCTCAATCACAATAAAAATCAGTTCAATCAAAGAATCATTGGAATTGAAAAAGGAGCCGGATTAACCACCGGAACGGATAAAGCAATTATTGACTATAAACTGGATTATCATCAGATTAACTCTTCTACCATTGCCATGATCACCGAATTACAGAACGCTATCCAACGTAAAGAATGGATTGTGGTAACCGGATGGCAGCCTCACTGGATGTTCGGAAAAATGAAGCTTAAATTTCTTGATGATCCTCAAAAGATATATGGTGAAGCAGAAGAGATTAAAACTTACTCCAGAAAAAGCTTTGCAAAAGATCATCCTGAGCTGGCCAAATTCTTTTCAAAACTCCATTTTGATGATGAAAACATGTCCGATCTTTTAATGAAAATGGAACAGAGTAAAAACAAAGAAGCCACCGCCAAAGAATGGGTGAAAGATCACGCTGAGCTTGTACAGTCGTGGTTAAATAAAAATTAACAAAAAGATACTTCTTGATAGTATGAAAAATCCTCAACCTTAATCCGGTCTGAGGATTTTTTTTGATCTATTGTTCCGAAGAATTCATTGATTCTTTGATCTTTTCCCGATGAATGATCCCCCAATTCACCAATGTTTCTGTCACCGGAAATACAGATTTTCCATATTCGGTCACCGCATAAGTTACCGTAATCGGCTTTGTATCCTGAATGGTTCTTGTGATCAGGAGATTCGTTTCAAGTTCTTTTAATTCTTTACTCAACATTTTCGCAGAGATACCTTCTATACTGCGTTCCAGCTTTTTAAAATGGATCATCTGATCTGGTCTGTTGGTAAGATAACGCAGGATCATCAGTTTCCATTTTCCTCCTAAAACGTCCAGACTGTCCCGCATCGCGAACAATTCCTCTGTGCAGCTGGCTTCTCTTTCAATTCCGTTTTCAATGATTTTTGCCATAATAGTTTCATGAAGGTAACTAGTTACCATTGGTTAACTAGTAGCAAATATAAACTATTCCCGCTTTACATTTGTGTATCAAATTAACAATAATGAAAGCAGTTATTTTAAATAAGAACGGAGCACTGGAAAACGGACTGGCAGAACAGCCAAAACCTAAAAGCAATGAAGTTTTAATCCATATTAAAGCAAGTGGTTTCAATCCCATCGATTATCAGATGCTGGAAAATGAACTGGAACGAAAACTGATCAGTTCTCCGATATTAGGAAGAGAACTATCCGGAATTGTAGTGGATAAAGGTTCTGATGTTACAGAATTCAATATTGGAGATGAAGTCTATTGTGGCAGCGGTTCCATGGGAAGCAACGGCACTTACGCTGAATATATTGTCGTTCCTGAAGCCATTGTTTCCTTTAAACCAAAAAATATTTCATTTGAACAGGCGGCTGCCATTCCTTCGGCAGGTCTTACTTCTTTACAGATTTTTAACCGTTTGAAATTAAACCCCGAAAATACAGTTTTAGTAACAGGAGCAACAGGAGGAGTCGGTTCATTTCTGATTAAAATTTTATTAGCACATAATATCCAACAGATCACAGCCACGGTTGGCAGCGAGGAAAACAGACAGATTCTTCTCAATCTGGGATTGAAAAATCATCAGATCATCAACTATAAAGAAGAAAATCTAATCGGTAATATTCTAAAAGCCAATAATGATCAACCTTTCGAATATGGAATTGATCTGGTGGGAAACTATATGTCTGAAATCACCGCAGAAGTTTTAAAAATCAACGGAACGTATGTGGATGTGACAGCCTTGGTCACTAGAGATGCTCACGAAACCCTTTTCAACAAAGGAACTATGATTATGAATATCTCCAATTATATGTATGGAATGGTAAAAAAATACGAGTATTATAAAAACAGCTTGCTTACCATCAAAACACTTATTGAAAACGGAACGATTCTCCCTCCACAATATAGAACCGTTGGAAATCTTTCTTTGGATACCGTTCTACAGGCACATTCTATTCTAAAAAATAATCAGACTCAAGGTCATAAACTTATTATGAAACATTAATCTATGAATAAAATACCAAGACGAATCGTAACAGGAATAAAAGATGGAAAATCCGTTATTATAGAAGATCAACAAGTAGAAAACGCTGTGGAACACTTCCCGGGGCTTATCATTTCAGATGTATGGAATACCCAGACAACGCCGGCCAGCCTGGACTTTGAAACCCAAATTCCCAATACCGGATTTCCACAAACTCCTAAAAATGGTACTTACTTCCGATATGTAGTAGTTCCTCCTGATAAAGATTTAGGTGTAGAATGGAAAAAGAACGAACCTCATCCGATGATGCATCAAACGCCAACACTGGATTATATCATTATTCTTTCCGGCGAACTTTACCTCATCATGGAGGAAGGAGAAACGCTTTTGAAACCTGGCGACATCGTTATCCAGAGAGGAACGAATCATGCATGGAGCAACCGTTCTGACGAGCCTTGCATTCAGCTGGCGGTTTTGATTGATGCAGCGATCTAAATTTAGACTACTATATAAGATTTTACACGATTGTCATTCTGACGAAGGAAGAATCTCATGTAAAGCTTAGATTCTTCATTTCACTGCGTTACATTCAGAATGAGAGTGTCCTAATAATAAGATAGCAGGATTAATGTGGAATTGTGTATAATTGTCTATATTTAATCTTACACCTCACAAAGCAGAAATCTCCAACAGCTTCTGCTTCATTTTTTCAGGCGTCATCTGTCCTTCCTGATAATACACCAGATTCTGATGCTTATCCAGGAATATCCACAAAGGATAAACAGGTTGGTTTTTATTCTTAGACAAAGCCAGCGCCAACTCATGAATTCCGGAATTTCCATTCTGCAGATATTCAAACTCCTGATTCTGGAAATGAATTTTCTCCTTTGTCTTCTCTGGCTCAAAGTTGATAAAATAAAAGTGATCATTGATCATACTCACCAGCTCCTTATCTTTATTCATACGGAAAGACTCAATCTTACACACCGCACACCAATCTGTATAAAGATGGATCACAACCGGTTTAGGATTTTCTTTCTGCTGAACCTCAAGATCAGAAAAAGTGCCTGTCTTCATCTGAGACAGATAAAAACAGGGCACTAACATTAAAAATAAAGCTATTTTTTTCACTTTAAAGTATATTTTACTCCTAAGAAACCTCTGATTCCCTGCATCGGGGCATAACCGTATGCCGTATCAAAAGTATAATGATTAGGGTTGTTTATAGGATCATCAACATATTTATCAAACGGGTCAAATGGTCTCATCAAAGGGTCTTTAGGTCTGAAATTGAATAAATTTTTCATCCCGCAATACACTTCAAATCCGGATTTGAAACTCTTGGACACCTGAATATTGGCCAGAGAATAAAAGGGTGAATATTCAGGGCGGAAATCGTTTACTAAGACAGGTAATCGCATTGGACCGTAGAACTGTCCTGTAAAATCGATGGTCAGGTTACTCGCAAACTTATAGGTCAGGTTATAAGTTCCACTCCATTTTGGGGCATGCAGCTGCTGTGTTTTTTGATTTTCATTATCAAATTTCTGATAGACATCCAGATAAGTAACACCAAGATTGACACTCAAAGGAAACTGAAAACTAAAATCCACATTCAGAGAAGCACCTCTTGAAATTCCATATCCGTGAAGGTTGTCATAAATAATTTTATTAGGATCAGAATCAAAATCTCCTACAATTTTATTACTGAAATAAGTGTAAAATGCAGATGCATCAAGATTCACCATTCTGTTTCCTACGGGAATTTTCCAGATATAATTCAGGTTTCCATTAATAGATCTTTCCGGTTTCAGGTCAGATTTTACCACAACTTCCCTTGAACCTGTCAAAGCTGCGTGATCTTCTGTAAATAAATTAACCACTCTAAAACCTGTTCCAAAATTGAAACGTAAAGTATGATATGGATTGGGATTAAATTTCCATGCAAACCTCGGTGAGTGAACGGAGTGATGTATTTTATCATAATCATATCTGTATCCAATCAGCAAAGTATTTTTATCGTTGATTTCCCACTGATCCTGAATGAAAGCTCCCCAGATAGGAGATTTCATCGGTGCATTGGTGATGCCATCTGCATCGAGTGTTCCCGGAGTATTATCATCGTAAAAAGTTCTTTTGAAGGTAAGTCCGGCCGTGATATCATGTTTCCCGAAGCTCCTGTCCCAATACGTTTGCACAAAGGCTACCTTTTGTGTTGCATTGAATGGGTTTGATCCATAAAACGAATTCTGATCATGATAATTATAAGAAAACTGTGTCACGATATGCTCTTTCATCGGCCATTCGTACAATCCGAAAACCTCTGCTCTGTTGGTATAGATACTTTCTCCGTATACTTCGTCACTGCCGCGGAAAGATTTATTCCATTGCATTTCTCCCCCAAAGCGGTCTTCATACAGATACCTCAAAGCAAAACTTGCCTGTCTGTTTTCTTTTCTCTTAAAATTCCACTTGTTAAATACGGAAATTCTACTTTGTAAAGTGGTATCCGTGAAATTATCTTTATTCTGATCTATTCTTTCCTGAAAACTGAAATAATTTAAACTTAATAATGAAGCTGCATTCTTCCCTACGTTGAATTTAGTAGAAAGATCCAGATTATTTTCAAACCAGCTCGATGTCATCAGGTCAATACTTAATTTAGGAGCGGTCAGTGCATTTTTGGTGATAATATTGATAACCCCTCCCATGGCTTCAGAACCGTAGATGGAAGATGCAGGGCCTTTTACTACTTCAATTCGGTCAACCAAACTATTAGGAATTCCACTTAGTCCATAGACGGTGGAAAGTGAACTTACAATGGGCATTCCGTCAATCAGAATCATGGTGTAAGGTCCTTCTAATCCATTGATATGGATATCCCCAGTATTACAAACAGAACAATTCAACTGAGGTTTTACCCCATTCACCATGGCAATGGCCTCAAAAATACTGGGAGTAGGATTTTTCTGAAAAAATTTCTGACTGTAGATCTCTACGGCAACAGGACTTTTGGACCTGCTCATCGGTTTTATGGTACCGGTAACCACTACATCTTCAATGGTACTGGTCTTAAATTCCCTCTTCATAACCCTGGCAGAATCCTGACTTTTAGTCTGCTGCAAGCTCAAACTGTCCGTCTCCTGCGCAAAGCAATAGGTAGATAAAAAAGTAATAGAAAATAATATTCGCTTCATGAAATTAAAATTGTTAGACAAATCTAACAATTATTTTTCAAATACAAAACTTAATCCAGAAAATATAGGTTGAGCCAATTCATGAAAAATGATTAAATTTGAGAAACTACATATGAAAGTAAAATGAGATATCATCAATTGGGAAATATCCCACAAAAAAGGCATACGATCTTTAAGTCTCCGGAAGATAAATTTTACTATGAACAGCTTTTCGGTACAGAAGGCTTCCATGGTATTTCTTCTCTGTTATATCATATCCACCGCCCTACACAAATCAAATCTATCGGTGAGCCGAAAGATGTTACTCCAAAAATCGCTGTGGAAAAAAATGTGGCTCCAAGAATGTTTAAAGGAATGAACGTCACTCCTGAAGATGATTTTATGGACAGCCGAAAGATCCTTTTGATGAACAATGACCTGAAAATGGGATTGGCAAAGCCAAGAAAATCGATGGATTATTTCTACAAAAATGCAGAATGTGATGAGCTTTTGTATGTTCATAACGGAGCCGGAATCTTAAAAACATTTGTGGGAGATCTTGAATTCGAAACCGGAGATTATCTTATTATTCCGAGAGGAACCATTTATCAGGTAGAACTGAAATCTGATGATACAGTCTTTTTTGTACTGGAAAGCCACTCTCCTATTTATACTCCGAAAAGATACAGAAATGAATTCGGACAGCTTTTGGAACATTCGCCATTCTGCGAAAGAGATATCATTGCTCCTACTTACAGAGAACCCATAGACGAAAAAGGAGAATTCCTTATTAAAGTAAAAAAAGAAAACCAGATTACCGACTTCATCTACGCTACTCACCCGTTCGATGTCGTGGGCTGGGATGGCTATTTTTATCCTTATAAATTCAATATTAAAAACTTCGAACCGATTACCGGAAGAATTCACCAACCGCCACCGGTTCACCAGAATTTTGAAGGACACAATTTCGTAGTGTGCTCATTCTGTGCAAGAATGTATGATTATCATCCACAGGCTATTCCTGCTCCGTACAACCACTCTAATATTGATTCTGATGAGGTATTATTCTATACAGAAGGTGATTTCATGAGCCGTAACCACATTGATTTAATGGACTTTACCCTTCACCCTGGCGGAATTGTACACGGACCTCACCCTGGTGCTATGGAAAGAAGTATCGGCAAAAAATTCACGGAAGAATATGCCGTAATGGTAGACCCTTTCCGTCCGTTAAAAATTACAGAGGAAGCTTTAAAAGTAGAAGATCCTTCTTATAAAACTTCATGGTTAGAATAAATCATTAAAAATTATCAAAAAGTATTACTGAATACATACAAAAGACGCTTTAAATCCTTTATTTAAAGCGTCTTTTTTTGTAAATTTGTGAGGTATGGTTAACATATTGACCATCATTATTTTTCATATCGCATCCTAAGTAATGGTGGTTTAAAACAAAATCAATATTACATGTTAGAAAGAATCAGATTAGAAAGTTTACACCAAAAGGTAACCACAGCCGAAAACGCTGTAAAAATCATTAAAGACGGTATGACCATCGGGTCCAGCGGCTTTACAAAAGCAGGTGACAGCAAAGCCATTTTACCGGCATTGGCTGAAAGAGGAAAAACAGAAGACCTTAAGGTCACTTTGATGACCGGAGCTTCACTGGGGCACGGTACCGATGGAAAACTGGCGGAAGCCAATGTTCTGAAAAAAAGAATGCCATTCCAGGTAGACCCTATCTTAAGAAACAAAATTAACAACGGTGAAATTCTCTTCATCGACCAGCATTTAAGTGAAAGTGCCGAGCTTCTTCACACCAAAAATCTCCAAAGCATTGATGTAGCCATTATCGAAGCGGCTTATATTGAAAGAGACGGAAGCATCGTTCCTACTACTTCTGTAGGAAATTCTGTGACTTTTGCGGCTTTGGCTAAAAAGGTTATTATTGAAATCAATACGGAAGTTCCTGAAGAAGTTTATGGAATCCATGATATCTACCAGGCCGAAGATTATCCTTACAGAAATGTTATTCCGATTGTTGCGCCATGGAACAAAATCGGGAGAAAAAGCATTCCTGTAGATCCTGAAAAAATTGAGGCTATCGTATTTACCAACCGTAAAGACAGTCCGGCTGATATTGCAGAACCGGACGAAAAAACAACAGCAATCGCCAAACATCTTCTTGCCTTTTTTGAAAATGAGGTCCTTCTAGGACGCCTTACAGACCGCTTACTTCCTCTGCAGGCAGGTATCGGTAAAGTAGCCAACGCTGTTCTGACAGGGTTCAAAGACAGTAATTTTTATGATCTGACGATGTTTTCCGAAGTGCTTCAGGACAGTACATTTGATCTGATCGATTCCGGTAAGCTAAGTTTTGCTTCGGCATCATCCATTACCGTTTCTCAGGAATGCTATGAAAGAGTATTAGGAAACCTTTCAAAATATAAAGACAAATTCGTTCTAAGACCTCAGAATATTTCAAATACTCCGGGATTGATCAGAAGGTTAGGAGTAATAGCTATCAATACAGCTATTGAATTCGATATTTATGGAAATGTAAACTCTACTCATATCGGAGGAACCAAAATCATGAACGGAATCGGAGGTTCCGGAGACTTTGCAAGAAATGCTTATTTAAGTATTTTCGTAACTCAGGCTGCTTCAAAAGGCAACAATATATCCCACGTCCTTCCAATGGTTTCTCATACTGACCATACAGAACATGATGTAGATATTCTGGTAACAGATGTTGGTTTGGCTGACTTAAGAGGATTAGCGCCAAGAGAAAGAGCTCAAAAAATCATCGATAATTGTGTTCACCCGGATTATAAAGAAGAACTACAGTCTTACTTCGACAGAGCTTGTGAAAGAGGAGGTCATACCCCTCATTTATTGGAAGAATCTTTCAGCTGGCATTTACGATTTGCAGAAACCGGAAGTATGAAACAGAAAACTGCAGTAGAAACTGCTAATTAAGATTTTTATCAAAATAACAGATAAAACAAAAGGACTGAATGCCAACACATTCAGTCCTTTCTATTTTAAATCAAAGGTGGTTTATTGGTATGATAAAAGTCTGTTCAATATCCTCAAAATATTTATATGAATATAAAATTATAAAGATTATCTTTGAAAGAAGAGCGGTATTTTTTTGAATTATAAAATTATCTTAACACCTTTTTAAAAAGACAAAATATGAATAATTACATCAGCGCAGAAGAAGCAATATATACGATAAAAAGCGGTAACCGTGTCTTTTTTCACGGTAGTGCCTGTACTCCCAATTATCTTATTGATGAACTGGCAAGACAGTCTAATCGTTTGCAAAATGTGGAGATGGTTTCCATTACCCAGCAGGGAAATGTGGAAATCGCAAAACCACAATACAAAGACAGCTTTTTCATTAACTCCTTATTTGTTTCCACACCTGTGCGTGATGCTGTGAATTCTGACCGCGGAGACTTTGTTCCCGTTTTCTTAAGTGAAATTCCTATTTTATTCAGAAAAAATATTCTGCCTCTTGATGTAGCTATTGTTACGGTTTCTCCACCCGACAAACACGGTTTTTGTACGTTGGGAACTTCAGTGGATATTGCGAGAGCCGCTGTAGATACGGCAAAAATCATTGTGGCCATCGTTAACCCAAGAATGCCAAGAACCCACGGGGACGGAATGATCCACATCAGCAGAATCCACAAGCTGGTTTGGCATGAAGAGGAACTCCCAACAGTAGATTATGGTTCCAAAGTAGGTCCTGAAGAAATGCTCGTAGGAAAAAATGTAGCAGAGCTTATTGAAGACAGATCGACCCTTCAGATGGGAATTGGAACCATTCCTGATGCGGTTCTGAAATGCCTTACCAATCACAAGGATCTGGGAATCCACACAGAAATGCTTAGCGACGGTGTTATTGACCTGATTCAAAATGATGTAATCAACAATAAATACAAGGGTTACAACGATAATAAAACCATCACAAGTTTCTGTTTCGGAACCCGGAAACTCTATGATTATGTGGATGATAACACTGTTTTTGCTTTCAGGGATGTAAGCGAGGTTAATTTTCCTATCAATATCATGAGAAACAAAAAGATGGTAGCCATCAATTCTGCCATTGAAATAGACCTTACAGGCCAGGTGTGTGCCGATTCTATCGGAACACTCCAGTACAGCGGAATTGGAGGTCAAATGGATTTTATGCGCGGTGCAGCTTTAAGTGATGAGGGAAAACCTATCATAGCCATTACCGCAAGAACAAAAAAAGGAATTTCCAGAATCGTTCCCTTTCTTAAGCAAGGCGCTGGTGTAGTTACTACAAGAGGGCATATTCACTATGTTGTAACTGAATACGGAACAGCTTATCTGTACGGAAAAAACCTTCGCCAGAGAGCACAGGAACTTATCAGCATTGCCCATCCGGATGACAGAGAAATGCTGGAAAGAGCTGCTTTTGAAAGATTTAAACACTGATAATCAAACCATAAAGTTTTCAAAACTATTTTTGCTATAAAAATTAAAACAAATTTTGAATTTAACATCATAGAATCATATGAAAATATTAATTTTTTGGCAGTATATTTGATAAAATTCATTCAAAAACAAGGAAATTGAAAACTATATATAATTCGATACGAGACGAAGTGGTAAAACATTCCAAGGTGAGGAATTCTGTTTTGGGGAATGTGAATGAATGGAAAAGAAGCCATTATATTATTCTTTCCGAAATTATTAAAGACGAGCTTTCTGAAGCTGAAGAACTGAAAGGAGGAAAAAAATTTGAAATCGGAAATACCATTTCTCATGTTACTCTTCAGCGTTTTTTTGAAAATGATTATCAGGATAAAACCCATAGTGACCTCAGATTTCTTAAAACACTTGATAAAATCTGCATCTTCTTAGGATACAAAGATCTTAATGATTACATCCTTACGATAAGATATAAGAAAGTTGACGACAAAGAAATTGATGACCAGTCCTATCTAACCCAAATGGTTTATGATTATTGTGCATCGGCTTTTGAGTTTTATAAGCTATTCCCCGTTCACAATACCGAACTTTTAAAAGGTCTGGTATTTGAAGATTCTCCTTTTTTAGAAAGGGCTTCACAATTCAGTAAAGAACTGTGTGACAAGGATTTCCATCTGGTAACAAAAAATAACAGATCCAACTACGAGGTATTTGATATCCATGTGGTTACTGATGAACCTGACAAAAAAATTCTGGAATCACAGGAATTCTGGAATCTTCTGTTTAAAGTAGGAGAAACCGGAGAAGAACATTTTGTCAATCAACTGAGTACACAAATTTATTTTATCAAAAAAATAAATAATACCTGGAAAATCTGGGACAATTATAATCCTGATGCAGGAATGCTCAACAGAAAAATTGAAACAACCTAAAATAAGAAAGCCGTAGAGAGTATCTACGGCTTTCATGTTTCGAAATATTTTTTTTCACTTGTCTTTTGTATAACAAATGTAGGCAGATGATTTTAGACTTATGAAACTTAAATATACTTAAGTAAACTCTTCTTTAACGTTATGTTAAATATATTCAATGAATCCTTGGGAATATTTTCGCCATATCTAAGAATTTTGTAATTTGCATACCAATAAAATAAAAGTAAAAGAGAAAATATGTCAACACTTACATTTGCCGAGAAAATAGCTCAAGCAGAAAATTTCTTACCGATTAACGGTACAGATTATATTGAGTTTTATGTAGGAAATGCAAAACAGGCTGCCCATTATTACAAAACCGCTTTCGGTTTTCAGTCTGTAGCTTATGCGGGTCCTGAAACAGGAGTAAGAGACCGTGCATCTTATGTGCTTCAACAGGGAAAAATCAGATTGGTATTAACAACAGGACTTAAATCTGACTCTCCTATCAGCGAGCACGTAAAAAAACATGGTGACGGAGTAAAAATTTTGGCACTTTGGGTAGATGACGCTTATGCAGCTTTCGAAGAAACAACTAAAAGAGGTGGAAAACCTTATTTAGAGCCTGTAACGTTAACTGATGAGCATGGTGAGGTAAGAATGTCCGGTATCTATACATACGGAGAAACCGTTCACATGTTTGTAGAAAGAAAAAATTATAACGGAGCTTTCATGCCTGGTTATGAAAAGTGGGAAAGTGATTATAAGCCTGAAGAAGCAGGTTTATTATACGTAGACCACTGTGTGGGAAATGTTGACTGGAACAGAATGATCCCAACTGTAGAATGGTATGAAAAAGTAATGGGATTTGTAAACATCCTTTCTTTTGATGACAAGCAGATCAACACAGAATATTCTGCATTGATGTCTAAAGTAATGTCAAACGGAAACGGATATGCTAAATTCCCGATCAACGAGCCTGCAGAAGGTAAAAAGAAATCTCAGGTAGAAGAATATCTTGATTTCTATGAAGGTGAAGGAGTTCAGCACATCGCTGTGGCAACAAAGGATATTATCCACACCGTAACTGAATTGAAGAAACGTGGTGTAGAGTTCCTTTCTGCTCCACCGGAAGCTTATTACGACATGGTTCCTGAAAGAGTTGGTCATATTGATGAAGATCTTAAAAAACTTCAGGAGTTAGGTATACTTATTGATCATGATGAAGAAGGATACTTATTACAGATCTTTACGAAGCCTGTAGAAGACCGTCCTACTCTATTCTTCGAAATTATTGAAAGACACGGCGCACAGAGTTTTGGTGCCGGAAACTTCAAGGCATTGTTCGAAGCATTAGAAAGAGAGCAGGAAAGAAGAGGTAATCTTTAATTTTACATTAGAAAATATAAGTTTTGTCAGAATACAGTATTCTGGCAAAACTTTTTTATAAAACACAGTATATGAGAAAACTTTTAATCGGGATTTTTCTTCTGGGAACCTTAGGGCTTAAAGCCCAATATGGAACTTTGAATGAAATCCTTAACCGACTTGAACAAAGAAAAGGCATCAATCAGCATCTTGAAAATGTAAATATTGACAACAAAAAGTTTGTTTTTATTAAAGATGAAGCCGACCATACGGAGAGGGACTTTATTATTATCAAAGGGAATAATGCCACCTATGTAGAAGTTTTCGATGATAAAGCAACTGGAGAAAGCAGTTCCAATGTTTTCACCGGTGATATCATCAGGAAAAAAAATATTATTTCTTTAAGAGCAGACATGCTTGAAAACAAAAAAATCCCAATGCCTGTCACGAAGACTTTATTGCTGACACAACAGGACAATATTCTGTACCTTATTGATGTCAATACCAGAGACAGATGGATTGATGAAGCCTCTTACTCAAAAAAGACCAAATAAATGTTCCGGGGAATTCTCCGGATGATATTGAATCTAACTAAAATCTAAACTTATGAAATCATTTGTAGACTATTCCTCAAATTCGGATTTTTCTATACACAATATTCCTTTCGGAGTCGCAGTTTTTAACAAAGAATATATCGGATGCTGTACAAGAATCGGAGATCAGGTCATTGACCTTGCTACATTGTACGATCTTGGGTATTTTGAAGATATTGAAGGATTAGACGACAATGTTTTTGAAGCGTATACCATCAACGAATTTATCGAGCTGGGTAAACCTGTTACCAACGCTGTTCGTACTAAAATCCAAACCTTATTACAGGAAGGATCAATTTTATCAAAAGATCAGAAAACTATTGAAGAAGCTTTCTATGACCTGGATAAAGTAAAAATGATGATGCCTGTGCACATCCCGAACTACACGGACTTCTACAGCAGCATCGAACATGCTACCAACGTAGGAAAAATGTTCCGTGACCCTGCCAATGCTTTATTACCCAACTGGAAACATTTACCGGTAGGTTACCACGGAAGAGCATCTTCTATCGTAGTATCCGGAACGGAAATCAACCGTCCTAAAGGTCAGATGAAGCCTGCAGATGCAGACAAACCAGTTTTCGGACCATGTAAACAACTGGATTTCGAACTGGAAATGGCCTTTATCATCAATAAAAATACAGAGATGGGAGAAAGTATCTCTACCAAAGATGCAGAAGATGCGATCTTTGGAATGGTTGTTTTCAATGACTGGTCTGCAAGAGATATTCAATCCTGGGAATATGTTCCGCTAGGGCCATTCCTTGCGAAAAACTTCGGTTCATCCATTTCTCCATGGGTGGTTACACTTGAAGCTTTGGAACCATTCAGAACTGCTTCTCCAGTGCAGGATCCTGAGGTTTTAGACTATTTAAAATTTGAAGGTGATAAAAATTACGATATCAACCTTGAAGTATATATCCAGCCTGAAAACGGAGATCAGAATCTGATCTGTGAAAGCAACTACAAACACATGTACTGGAATATGACCCAGCAACTGGCACACCATACCGTAAACGGATGTAATGTGGAAGTAGGTGATCTATATGCCAGCGGTACTATTTCCGGAAGTGATCCAAAGTCTTTCGGTTCTATGCTTGAGCTGACATGGAGAGGACAAAATCCTTTATCATTAAGCAACGGAGAAGAAAGAAAATTCATTGAAGACAATGATACGGTTACCATGAAGGCCTGGGCTGAAAAAGACGGTGTGAGAGTAGGTTTCGGGGAAGTTTCCGGTAAAATCATTCCAGCACTTTAATTTTTATCTAAATTTTAGCTCTGCACAATACTACTATTAAACCTTATAGGTTTTGAAAACCTATAAGGTTTGGTGGATGACATCGCTAGAAATATACTGCTTAACAGTTAGTATTCGAAATGTCATGCTGAGCGGAGTCGAAGCATCTTTTAAAGTAAAAACATGAAAACAGTAATCCCCTCCGAGATAACCTCCGTACAACTACAGACCATTATGCAGACGGCCGTTTCACCACGACCGATTGCAGTGGCATCTACTGTAGATAAAGACGGTAATAATAACTTATCTCCTTTCAGTTTTTTTAATATGTTCAGTACGGTTCCTCCGATTTTGATTTTTTCACCATCGAGAAGGGTTCGTGATAATACCACCAAACATACGCTGGAAAATGTTATTGAAGTACCTGAAGTAGTCATCGGAACAGTCAATTTTCCGATTGTACAGCAGATCTCTTTAGCTTCTACAGAATACGAAACCGGAGTGAATGAATTTATCAAATCCGGCCTTACCATGAAAGATGCAGACCTTGTTCAACCTAAGCTTATTGAAGAATGCCCTGTTAACTTTGAATGTAAGGTTTTAGAGGTAAAATCATTGGGTGATCAGGGCGGAGCAGGAAATCTGGTAATCTGTGAAGTTCAGAAAATCCATATCAGAGAAGAATATTTGAATGAAGCAGGAAATCTGGATCAGAAAAAACTGGATATGGTAGCCCGTTTAGGCAGCAACTGGTATTCCAGAAGCAATGAAAACAGTCTTTTTGAAGTACCCAAACCTTTGGTAACAAAAGGAATCGGTTTCGATCTGCTGCCAGATTCTATTAAATACAGTAAAGTCTTTACAGGAAATGACCTTGGAATGCTTGCCAATACGGAAGTATTACCAGCCGGAGACTTTCATGCCGATGAAAACATCCATCTAGATGCCCAGAAATTACTTCTGGAAAGTAAAATTGAAGAAGCCTGGAAGATTTTAATTAAGTAGTCTGAATTATAGATGAAAAAATATATATTCTTCCTTTTTCTCTTAATCACCTTACAGTCATGTTATTATCCTGTAAGAAAAGATTACGGGATTTACAGCAAATCATTGGTATTTTCGAAGGACAAAAAGTGGCTGATTAACAACATCAAAACGGATGTAGATTCGCACCACCGGGAAATGATGAACAAGGAAGCATTTCAACTATTCCAGGATTTAAGCAATGGCAAAGCCTTTGACTTAAAAACGGCAAAAGCAGAAAATATCATTCAGAATAGTATTCCTTTTGATCCGGAAACTGAAGATCTTGAGGTATTGAAAAGAGATTCTGATTTCAATTTCCTGGTAAACATCTACACCATGAAAGTGCGAAACGGTCTAGACAATTCAATGGGAACGCAATATGAATATAAAAAAAATGAAACTTTTGCAACGATGGATGTCTATGATATCAGCACTATGAAGAAAATATATTCTCTCAAAGCATATTCAGAAGTTTCGGTGGAAAAAGATCAAAAGGTGACTATCTTTGATCCTTCAACAGAAATGATGACTATGAAAAACTTTCGAAGTCTTTTAAAGGCAGTAAAAAAGAACGCTGTTAAAACGAACTAAAGATATCTATCGATCATCAATAAAAAAGGAGTGAAAGTTTCACTCCTTTTCTGTTATTTGGATTTAAGCGATTCTGAAACAGTAATTTTTCCTTTTTCAGCAAATTCTGTTGCTTTACCGTTTTTATCAATAGAAATATTCAGGTTGTCATTTTTAGCATCATAGTAAATGCTTGTGGCATATCCCGGACAGTCGTGTTGTTTGCATCCTGTCAGTTTGTAGATTCCATTTTCTGATGCAATAGGACTTTCCACGTTGAAATTCTTTACCATTTCATCATACTGAGCACCGGTAAGTTTTTTCAGTCTTTCTGAAATACCTTTATCTTCAAAGAATTTAATATCATGAGGATATTTACCCACGTTTTTGGTAATAACATTATCCGGAGCAGGAGCAGAAGGAGCTGCAGTTGCCGCTGAATCTGCTTTTGGAGTTGTTACGGAATCCTTAGGCATTACGGTTGCCAAAGTATCACTGCTTACAGAAGATTCGGTTTTTGTTTCTTTTTTACATGAAACAACACATAGTGAAAGCGCAAATGCGCCTGCAATAATTTTTTTCATAAATATATTTTATGGTGGTTACTATATAATAACGTAGTTTTAAATGTTTTATTTCAATTTTTCTTTGATAAAATCAATGCATTTTTCAGTTACAGTATGGAGATCTTTTGGTAAATCATTTCCTTCCCATGGTTCTTTTCCCCCGAAAGTATGGTTGGCATTTTCAATCAGAAAAAGCTCAGAATTAGGGTGAAGAATATGAAGATGTTCTGCCTGCTTCACCTCTACCGCTTCATCTTCTGTTCCATGAATAATCAGCATATGAGCTTTAGCCATTTCTGTAGCTCGTTCTACATCAAAACGGTGAATATCCTTTTCATAGTCTTCATAAAACTGATAATAATGAGGCATTTCCTGTTGTGTACGCCCATTTAAAGCATAGTAAACACCATTATTTTTCCAGTTCTCCAAGGCTTCTCCTTTTGGAAAACGATTTAAAGTATCCACACTAGCCAACGTAATCAACCCGTTAATTCTTTCATCTTCAAAAGTTTTAACAATAGAAATTCCTCCTCCTCTGCTGTGCCCGATCAGCACAATCTTTTCATCATCCACATGGGGATCTTTACTAAAGTGATCAATCACTACGCCAAGATCTGAAAGTTCTTTAGAATAATTATTATTTCCAAAAGCTTCAAGATCGCCGAAGTTGAGCGGATCATCGGTTGTTGTCCCGTTATGCGAAAAATTAAACTTGACAAAGAAAAAGCCTGCTTCCGCAAACTTTTCAGCCATCAGGTTCCAGGCTCCCCAATCTTTATACCCTTTATATCCGTGAACAAATATGATCAGGGGAAGTTTTTTTTGACTGTCTTTATAAAAAGCATCAGCAAGAAAACCTTTTGTTTCTTTATTTTCTAAGTATATATTCTTTTCTATAATCAAATTCATAAAACAAATGGGTTTTACTTAATATTATTTATATTTATAGGATGAATTCAAACTGAAATTTATGAAAAAAACTCTACTTTTTTTATCTTTAATTACATTTTCTTTCATCCTGAGCCAGACGACCAAAAGGGTATTCTTTATTGGAAACAGTTATACTTATGTTAACAATTTACCTGGTCTTATTCAAAGCATTGCTGCATCTAATGGTGATGTATTCGAACATCACAGCCAGACTCCGGGAGGTGCTACCCTGCAGGATCATGCCAACAATCCGAATGTCACTTCAGATATTAATCAGGGAAACTGGGATTACGTGGTATTACAGGAACAGAGCCAGCTTCCTTCGTTTCCCGATTCACAGGTACAAAATCAGGTGTATCCTTATGCTCTTCAGCTTTCCAATTTAATTAAAACAGCCAATCCTTGTGGAAATGTTATTTTCTATATGACCTGGGGCCGTAAAAATGGTGATGCAACCAACTGTCCAGGACTTCCCACAGTCTGCACATATCAGGGAATGGACACTCAAATTTATAACCGTTACATGGAAATGGCGATGAACAATGAAGGTATTGTCTCTCCTGTAGGTAAAGTCTGGAGAACGATCAGAGAACAAAACCCAGCAATTGAATTGTATGATCAGGATGAATCGCACCCGAGCTACATTGGTTCTATGGCAGCTGCGTATACATTTTATACGATTATATTCAAGAAAGATCCTACCCAGATTCCTTTTAATGGAAATCTTACTCCGGCACAGGCTCAACTGATCAAAGATATTGTGAAAACAGAAGTGTATAACCAGCCTGATAAATGGTATGTAACCAACAATGATGTTCACAGCAGATTCACTTATCAGCTTACCGGAGCAGGCACCGTTCAGTTTACGAATACAACCCAGAATGCAGCTAATTATTCATGGGATTTTGGCGATGGAACGACTTCTACGCTGGAAAATCCGACACACACCTATACTGTGGGAGGAAGTTATCATGTAAAACTTACTACAGATGCCTGCGGAGCAACTACGACCAAAACAAAACTGGTTGTTGTAAGCACATTACATACAGCAGAAACAACTATAGAAAATGGAATTCAAATCTATCCAAATCCTGTTCAAAACCTTATTTACATTGTTTCTAAAAAGAAATTTGAAGTAATTTCCCTTACAGAAGCTTCAGGAAAAATCATTCCTCATCATTTGAATAAAACAGAGACTGGCTACAGTATTTCACTTCAACATTTGACCAGCGGAGTTTATTTCCTGCAATATAAAACAGGAGAAAAGGAATTCACTAAAAAAATTATTAAAAAATAAGCTTATTTTTGCTGCATGCAGAATTTAAGAACTGTAACCGTGATGCGTTACATTCTGCCCTTGAGAGAAGGAGGATCTCTTCCGGCTCTGGCAGAAGCTGATGATGATTTCAAATATGTTTTAAAATTCCGTGGCGCAGGCCATGGGGTAAAAATGCTGATTTCCGAACTGTTGGGCGGGAAAATTACCGAAGCTTTGGGACTTAAAATTCCTGAACTTGTTTTCGTTAATCTTGATGCTGATTTCGGAAGAACGGAAGCCGATGAGGAAATACAGGATCTTCTGAAGTTTTCTGAAGGTCTGAATCTTGGGTTACATTATCTTTCCGGTTCTATTACATATGATCCGGGAGTAAGTGTGGATCCGCTTCTGGCTTCAAAAATAGTATGGCTGGATGCATTTATTACCAACATCGACCGTACTTTTAAAAATACGAATATGCTGATGTGGCATAAAGAACTTTGGATCATCGATAATGGTGCTTCGTTCTACTTTCACCACTCATGGCAGAATTTCGATGCAGCGGCCAAAACGCCTTTCAAATATGTGAAAGATCATGTGCTTCTTCCTAAGGCCAAAATGCTTGGTGAAGCGGATAAATTTGCCCATGAAGTTTTGAATGACACTCTTTTCAGAAATATTGTCAATATGATTCCTGAAGACTGGTTACACTGGAATGATGCTGACGAAACGCCAGAAGAAATCCGTGAGATCTATTTTCAGTTTATGAAAACCAGATTAGAAAATTCTCAAATCTTTGTAAACGAAGCGAAAAATGCAAGAGGATAAAATATATGAATATGCGGTAATACGCCTGGTACCTAAAGTTGAAAGAGAAGAATTTTTCAATATCGGACTGGTGATGTTTTCCAAGAAGGAAAAATTCATCAGAGTGGAATTCTATTTGTGTCCGGACAAATTTAAACTGATGCACAGCAAACTGGATTACGATGATATCATCCACAATCTTGAAAGCTTTCAAAAAATTGCTAACGGTGAGAAAGATGGCGGTCCTATTGCTTTTCTTGATATTCCGGAACGTTTCCGATGGCTGACAGCGGTAAGAAGTTCTGTAGTCCAGACCTCAAGACCTCATCCGGGAAAATCAAAGGATCTGAATGTTACTTTTGGTAAGCTTTTTGAGGAGTTAGTAAAGTAACACTTTTCTTAAAAATTTATTATGAATTTATCTACAAACAACATATCAATCTACAGGTTTTTCACAAACCTGTTTTTTGTTTTAATTATAGGATTTTCTAATTTATTTTTTTCACAAGAATTACCGTTAAGACCAAACAAAGCTTCTGCTATAAAAAGTACATTACTTCCTGAAATTGCATCAGTTTCCGAAGATATCGTCTACAAAACAAACAAAAAGGGGAAACCTCTCGCTCTTGATCTCTATACTCCCAAGAATGCCACCACTGAAAAGCTTCCGGTATTGATCTACGTTCATGGAGGCGGATGGGTAGAAGGTGACAAAGTGGTAAATGCAGATAATTATCTTGAAACGACTGTAAAAAAACTGATAGACAAACAATATGCGGTGATCAGTATTAATTATACGCTTTTAAGTGACAGCATTCATTTTCCTTTGCCTCTGGAAGACACCAAAGATGCCATAAGGTGGGTAAGAAAAAATGCAGAGAAATATCATTTCGACCCCAATAATATCGGGTTATTCGGGGCTTCTGCCGGAGCTCATCTTTCTCTGATGGCAGCCTATACACCAGACAATACTTATCTGGGTAATCCGGAACTTTCCTCTTATTCGGCTAAGGTGAATTATGTGATTGATCACTATGGCCCTGCAGACCTCAACAAACTTTTCCACACCAAATTAGGCACAATCCCGGTAGCACTCATTGGATTAATGTCCAAAAAAATTGTCGGTTTACAGGAAAATCTTGTCAAAGGAATTTCCGGGTTTGATATCAGAAAAAATCAGGACAGTGCTATTGACTATCTTAAAACGATTTCCCCTGCCTATTTTGTTTCCGGAGGAGTTCCAACTTTGATTGTTCAGGGGAATAATGATAAAATTGTCCCTTTAAGCCAGTCTAAAAAGCTTCACAGAAAATTAAACAGAGCTAAAATACAGAACTCATTGATCGTCGTTGATGGCGGAGTCCATGGCTTTGGCACCACTGATAAAGCTTATCTGGATCAAATTACGGATCAGATGGTGGAATTCATTCTTTCACAGAAGAAGTAATATATATACTCTCATCAAAATACAATTCAAATAACTATAAATCAAAACATTAACAAATACAAATATAATAAATTTGCTAGATTGATATACATATTGATATTTTTCATTGAGAATTAATTACCTTGGCTATTGTTTAAATTATTAACAACAAAAGCACCAATAATTTAATTTTTCATCAACAAAAATAAAGAATATGGAATCTTTAAACAATATCAACGCACTTACGCTCATCTTTGTATCTGTTCTTCTTTTTGCGATAGCTTACCGCTTTTATGGTATTTTCATTGCCAATAAAGTTCTCAGGCTCAATGACGGAAATACGACACCTGCTGTAGAATTTGCCGACGGTAAAGATTACGTGGCTACCAATAAAAATGTACTTTTCGGGCATCATTTTGCGGCTATTGCAGCTGCTGGTCCTTTGGTAGGACCTGTTCTTGCTGCGCAGTTCGGATATCTTCCGGGAGCTTTATGGATATTGATAGGATGCGTACTGGGAGGTGGTGTTCATGATATGATTGTGCTCTTTGCTTCAGTGAGACATAAAGGGCAAAGTCTAGCCACGATTGCTTCCAAAGAAATCGGGAAAGCAACGGGTACGGTGGCGGGTTTTGCAATCCTCTTCATTTTGATTCTTACGCTGGCAGGTTTATCTTTGGCTTGTATCAACGCGATGCACGAAGCTTCATGGTCTCTTTTTACAGTAATCATTACGATGCCTATTGCTATCATTATGGGATTGATTATGCGTTATAAAAAGAACAGTGTCCTGTTTGCAAGTATTCTGGGAGGAATTCTTCTGATTGCAGGGATTATTGGTGGACACACTCTGATGCAGAATCCTACAATGAATGGTTTATTTTCCTGGGATATTAAAACGATTTCTATAGCGATTCCTCTCTATGGTTTTATTGCTTCTGTATTGCCGGTATGGCTTCTTTTGGTTCCAAGAGATTATCTTTCAACTTATTTAAAAATCGGAACCATTATCATGCTGGCTATAGGAGTAATCGTTATCCATCCTACGATACAGATGCCTGCTATCACAGCTTTTGTTAATGGAGGTGGCCCTATTATTGGCGGGCCGGTCCTTCCTTTTATTTTCATTGTAATTGCGTGTGGAGCGATTTCCGGATTCCATGCGGTGATTGCTACGGGAACCACTCCGAAAATGCTTAATAAAGAAAGGGAAATTCTTTTTGTTGGTTACGGAGCAATGCTGGTAGAAGGTTTTGTCGCATTAATGGCACTTATTGCAGCATGTACGCTGATGCCTGGTGATTATTTTGCGATCAATACTCCCAAAGAGGCTTATGATTCATTTCTGGCAGCGCATCCTTCTTTGCACGGAGTAGATATTGATTATTACTCACAGAAAATAGGTATTGATCTGTACGGCAGAACCGGAGGTGCTGTATCTCTGGCCGTGGGAATGGCCCATATCTTTAACAAAATCCCGTACATGGATCAGCTGACGGCTTATTGGTACAATTTTGCCATTATGTTTGAAGCAGTATTTATTCTTACTGCTATTGATGCAGGAACAAGAGTCGGACGTTTCTTTTTACAGGAAATGCTTGGATCTGTTGTACCAAAATTCAATGATAAAAACTGGATTCCGGGAATCATTATCAGCAGTCTTCTTTTCACCTTTGCCTGGGGATATCTGGTGTACACCGGAAATGTGAACAGTATCTGGCCGTTATTCGGAATCAGTAACCAATTGCTGGCAGCCTGCGGGCTTATTGTCTGTACGACGATGCTGATCAGAATGAACAGGGGAAAATATGCTTTATGTTCGGCTATTCCAGGGGTGTTTATGGCTGGAATTACCTTCTGGGCAGGTTATATTCAGGTAACTGCCATTTATATTCCTAAAGGACAATATTTACTGGCAGCCTTAGCAATAACAGCCATGGTTCTGATGCTTATTGTATTTGCAGGAGCTTTCAGAAAGTGGTATCAGCTTCTTCAAATCAAAACAACTGAAATTGACCATTATGGTGAACCAGTGAAAGAACTGGTAGAAAGATAAGATTCAAATTTTTTAAAGAAAAACCATTAAGGAGGATTGAAGAAATAAAGTATAGTTAAGATGAATCTTTCTGATTCTTAAGCTTAAAGCGAATCTTATCTTAATACTCGTACACTCTTATTACATCTTAATGGTTCAAAAATAAAAGTTTAATTCATATTACATAAAGAAAAAACAGTTCAGGATTTCTGAACTGTTTTTTATGCATTTGTTTTATTTAAAAATTGAAATTCAATCTTGCAAAAACATACCTTCCATTCTGCCCAAACTGTGAAGTAGATCTTGAATAGATGAATTGGTCATTATTGGTAGAAGCAGTAAGGTTTTTCGTCGGATAGATATCAAACAAATTGTTTACTCCCAAAGTCAATCCTACATTTTTGGTAAACTGATAAGCAGCAGATAAATCCGTAATGATCTTATCTCCGATCTGCTGGTGTTCATTAAAATCAATAATTCCGTCTCCGTTTACATCAATAATATCGGCTCCTGTTACTTTTCCGAAATAGGTATTTCTCAGATATAAACTTGCATTCTTCCATGAAAGCGTATGAGAAAGACTGGCTTTCACTCTCGGTACTGCTTCTTCCAGATACACTCTTGATTTCTCAGAGAAATATACCTTCTCCAATTGTGGAGACTGCAGAAGTCCTGCAGAATGGATATCACCAACCTGTTTTGTTTTATTAAGGTTAATGGCAAAATTGTTATCCAACTTAAATCCAGAGAATCTGGCATTATGTGAAATTACAACGTCAACTCCTTTTGTTTCCGTATCAATGGCATTCGTAAAGAACTGCGCTGCATTGATTCCTAACTGATCATAAGCTTCCTGTGCTTTCTGAGGAACATTCGCTTTTAAGAACTGGTCTGTAAGAATAATACGGTTGTCAATTCTCGTGAAATATCCGTCTGCTGTAAAGGTAAGACTCGCTGAAGGAATTCTGTACGTAAATCCTACACTTGCTGATTTGGATGTTTCCTGCTTCAGTTTTGGCATATCCAAAAGCCCTGCAAGCTGAGAATCATTACTGAATGTTCCTACTTCCAAAAGCTGATTATTCGTAAATAATGTAGAGGTTACATTATAATAAATCTGGTGGATTGATGGCGCTCTGAATCCTGTAGATCCTGCAAATCTCACATTGAAATTAGGCGCCACTTTGATTCTTGAAGCTAGTTTGTAATTGAATGTAGACCCGAAATCCGAATAGTTTTCATATCTGGCTGCTGCATCCACTAACAACCAGTTGGTAAAGTTGAATTCCACATCTGCATAGGCTGCTACCGACTGTCTGTTTTTATCCACTGCATTTCCAGGTTTAAACCCGTTGAATACCTGTGATCCTCCCGGCAAGGGTTGTCCGAAAAAGTCTGTGGCTCTCTGACTTGGATCTCCGTTCCAGATATTTCCAAACTGGTCATATGTCTGATAGGAAGCTACTTCTCCCTGAGTAATTTTAAAATTCTCATAACGGTGTTCTCCTCCGAAGGCAACGTTAATCCCTTCCCATACATCATATTTTTTAGAGAAATCTAAATTGATGGTATTTTGAGAAAATCTTAGTCCTCCTGCATTAAACTCTCTTGGTGAAGCAAAACGCAAAGAAGTATTTCCTGTATTCTGAATATTATAGGTAAATGAATTCTGTCCGTATGTATTACTGAAATCAATATTCCAGCCTTCCCATTTTCCTTTAATTCCAGCTGCTAATGAGATATCCTGAATATCTGTTCCGATGTGTGGAAGATAACCATTTGGATATAATCCTGTAAACGTTCTGCTTTCTCTCGGTCTTCTGTAAAATCCTCCGGAAGTTCCATGTCTTAAACTGTATCCTCCAAAAGTATATACTTTCCAGTTGTCACTTACAGGGATTTCAGCATTCACAAAAAGCTGGTGATTGTTAAGTTTAGACTGTCCTACCTGCATATTAAAATCCTTTCTGACCTGCCCTCTGTAAGCCAGTTCCTGATCTGTCACATCAGCACTCAATAAAGACCAAAGTCCTTTCTGAATAACACTTCCTGAAGCATCCGTAATGTCTTTGAATGTATTTGCATTTTGTATATCAGAGAGTTGAGTTGCACTAAAATAGTTTACTCCCTGAGCATACTGATGTACATAATCAATAATCTGCTGTGAATTGGGAGTATTATTTATATTGGTAAAAAGAGAAGAAAGATTGACTCCGTCATTCAACGCACGTTGTTCTATCGCATTATAAGCGTTGTAGATTTTTCCACTTTCAGTACCGGCGCGGTAGGTAGGATTTCTGAATTGTGAAGACCAGGTAATATTAAAGAAACCTCCTTTGGTTCCGATTTTATTCCCATAGTTTAAATCCAGCTGAATATTCTGTCCGTCAAAATCCCCGGTATGATCATTTGCGGTTGGCGTAAGGTTTCCTCCATAACTGATCTGGCCTGCCAGTTTTCCTGTATCTCTTTTCAGATCAAGATTGATAACACCGGCAATGGCATCGGATCCGTATTGTGCGGCAGCTCCGTCTCTTAGTACTTCAATTCTGTTTAAAGCAAAAGAAGGAATGGCATTCAAATCAGTTCCTACCGTACCTCTTCCGGGTGTTCCGTTGACGTTCACCAATGCTGAAGTATGCCTTCTTTTTCCATTCACCAGAACCAAAACCTGATCGGGACCCAACCCTCTCAGCTGTGCAGGATCCAGGTGATCTGTTCCATCTGAATTGGTCTGAATGGTAGAAGTAAATGAAGGGGCAACCGCATTAAGAATTTGTCCGATATTGGTTTGTGGAAGGATAATAGAAGATTCTTTTACATTGAATACATCTACAGGAACCGGACTGTCTACTTTAGATCTGGCACCGGCTCTTGAACCTAGTACGACTACTTCTTCTACAGTATTGGTTTTTATAGTGTCTTTATGTGCTTTTATGCTGTCTTTTTCCTGTCCGTAAGTGAATACGCCGAGGAAAAATAAAACTGAGGCCGAAAGAATATTTTTCTTATTATTCATAGTTTAGAATTTGATTAACATTTATGTTTTTACAAGGTGCAAATGTAAAATTTATTTATTAGTCTACAAAACAGATAGACTTTGTTTTTGTAAAAAACTATTATCGTTTCTTTCTATCCCTCATTTAAAGTTATGATAAATTAAGGAAACATTCGTAAAAAACATTGCTTTATAGAAGATTAAGTTCATAATAAATATTGAAAAATGTTACCCACGCAAAGAAATAAACTGCTTATTGATTATTCTTCCGGTTGCAACGGCACTTCGTTCAGGAGAGGATTATCTTAGCTCGCGATCGAAAAATATACACAGCGTAATAGTCACATTGCGAACATGGCAGTCAAACAAAAAACGGATCCAAAAATTGAATCCGTTTCTTTTATATTTTTATTCTGAAATTAAATCTTAGTCAGTTTAGCATATTTCAGGATCAGATTTTTCTCTCCTTCATGCATGAAAACTACTTTTGCTTTGATGTTCTGAGGATCTGTTCCGTCTAAGAAAGTAACTTCTCCTATTCCAAAACGGTCGTGTCTCACTTTATCTCCTACTTCAATATCCTGAGAAGAAGCTCCGCTTGGATTGATAATTTTAGCAGTACTTACCGGTTTTAGTTTTCTGACTTCAGGAGCAGGTTTCGAAGTATCTCCTCTGTCGATGGTCTTTTTCTCAACCTTTTTGAAAGATCTCATTTCAGATGGATGCTCATCAAAGATATTGGATTTCACTCCTGAATTATTGATAAACCTTTTTTCCAAAGCCGGATTAAGGAATTCAATATATTCATCATCAATTTCGCTTAAGAATCTTGAAGGCTCAGCATCTGTAATTTTCCCCCATTGGAAACGTGAAACAGCATAAGAGAAGAAGGCCTGTTTTTCGGCTCTTGTTAAAGCCACATAGAATAATCTTCTCTCCTCTTCCAGGTCTTCTCTGGTTGCCGAGCTCATAAAGCTTGGGAAAAGGTTTTCTTCAAGTCCTACCAGATGAACCACCGGGAATTCCAGTCCTTTTGAAAGGTGAATCGTCATCAAAGAAACCATATCATCTTCCAGTTCTTTATCCTGAGTATCTGCAGAAAGGGCAATGTTTTCAAGGAAGTTGGAAAGACTAGGATCTCCGTCTTCAAGCTGCATCTGTTCTTCAATGAATCCCTGCATGGAGTTCATCAATTCCTGTACGTTTTCTACTCTGGAAATTCCTTCCGGAGTCTGATCATCTTTTAAAAACTTGATTAATCCGCTTCGCTTTGCTACTTCCATAGCCACACTGTAAGCTGTTTCTGTTTTCAGCAATACCTGGAAAGCCTTGATCATGGACCAGAAATCGTTCAGTTTGTTTAAAACGCCGTTATTCAAACCTAATTGCGGTGCATACATCGGAAGATTCTCCAATACTTTTGAAACTGCAATATTGTGGGCATCAGCAAAAACAATCAGTTTATTCTGTGTCGTTTCTCCAATTCCTCTTGCAGGATAATTGATAATCCTCATCAATGCTTCAGAATCATTTTCATTGATCAGCAGACGAAGGTATCCAATAAGGTCTTTTACTTCTTTTCTTTGGTAGAAAGAAAGTCCTCCATACACTTTGTACGGAATATTTTTACGTCTCAGTGCATCTTCAAAAGCACGCGTCTGAGAGTTGGTTCTGTATAAAATGGCAAAATCGCTGTATTTTCTCTGGTCCCGGTTACGAAGTTCCCAGATATTTCCAGCTACGAAATTGGCTTCATCAGCATCGGAAAGAGATCGGTATATTTTGATCTTATCTCCCTCTTCATTATCACTGAAGACATTTTTCTTAAACTGCTGCAGGTTTTTAGCGATAACAACATTAGCCGCATTTACAATATTCTGTGTGGAACGGTAATTCTGTTCCAATGATACTGTTTTGGCATCCGTATAATCTTTTTTAAAGTTTAAAATGTTATAGATATTCGCTCCACGGAAAGAGTAAATAGACTGTGCATCGTCTCCTACCACACAGATATTTTCGAATTTTGAAGCCAAAGCTTTTACAATAAGATACTGAGAGTGGTTGGTATCCTGGTACTCATCAACCATGATGTATCGGAATCTGTCCTGATATTTTGCCAGTACTTCCGGGAAACGGGTTAATAGTTCATTGGTTTTCAATAGCAGGTCATCAAAATCCATAGATCCGTTTCTGAAGCACTGATCCACATATTTCTGGTAAATCTGCCCAATGAATTTCATATTCGCTTTTTCATCCGCTTCCATCAGTTCAGGATTGTTGAAATAAGCTTTTACCGTGATCAGGTTGTTCTTATAGGTTGAAATTCTTGCCTGAACTTTTTTTGGTTTATAAAGATCTGCATCAATATTCATATCCTTCAGAACTTTTTTAATCACATTCAGAGCATCCTGCTGATCATAGATGGTAAAGTTGGAAGGATATCCAAGGTAATGGGCTTCAATTCTCAGAATTCTTGCAAAAACGGAGTGAAATGTTCCCATCCAAAGGCTTCTTGCATTGCTGTCTCCAACTACTTTTGCAATACGGTCTTTCATCTCGCGTGCTGCTTTATTGGTAAAGGTAAGCGCCAGGATATTGAAAGGGTCTATTCCGTTGTGTATTAAATGGGCAATACGCATAGTCAATACACGCGTTTTCCCGGAACCTGCTCCGGCAAGTACCATCAGAGGTCCTTGTAAAGAGGTAACAGCTTCATATTGTGATTCGTTGAGTCCTTTCAAATAGTCCATACAGCAAAAAAATTTTGGGAACACAAAATTAAGGTATTCGGAGGAGAATTCAAACTTTCATAGAGAAGTTAGGAATTTGAAGTATTCAGATAGTATTTGTCAATGGTCAATTTTGCTCCGCAAGTGAATTGTGAATGATTAGTCTTGGTCTCAAATCCCGCAACCCGAATCCCGTAACAAATTGACAAGCGAAGCGAATTCACCATTCACTATTCACCGTCACCTATATATTTCTACACATTCTGTAACATTTAATTCACTTTTCATACTAATTGATAAACAATTTCTAAATTTTATGAAAAAGCGACTTCTTTCTGCTGCTGCCGTAGCTTTCTTCGGGCTAATGCTGAATGCACAGCAAATCAAATTCGAAGAGTATGACCTTCCCAATGGTCTTCACGTAATTCTTCATCAGGATAACTCGGCACCAGTTGTAACAACAGGTGTAATGTACCATGTAGGTGCAAAAGATGAAGTAAAAGGCAGAACAGGTTTTGCTCACTTCTTTGAACACCTTTTATTCGAAGGAACTCCTAACATCAAGAGAGGAGACTGGTTTAAAATCGTTTCTTCAAACGGAGGGCAGAACAACGCCAACACCACCAATGACAGAACTTATTATTACGAAACATTCCCTTCCAACAACGAACAGCTTGGACTTTGGATGGAAGCGGAAAGAATGCGTCACGCTGTTATCAACCAGATTGGTGTAGATACACAGAGAGAGGTTGTAAAAGAAGAGAAAAGATTAAGAATGGATAACCAGCCTTATGGAAATCTTTTCACGACCATTCAGAAAAATTTATTTACCAATCACCCATACAACTGGCCGACAATTGGTTCTATGGAAGATCTGAATTCTGCTAAATTAGAAGAGTTCCAGGCGTTCTACAAAAAGTATTACGTTCCTAATAATGCTACTTTAGTAGTTGCAGGAGATATCAAACCTGAGCAGACTAAGAAATGGATTGAAACGTACTACGGAGGTATTCCAAAAGGAACCCTTTATCCAAAAGATTTCCCGAAAGAAACGCCTATCACACAGGAAAAAGAAGTGACTGCTACTGACCCGAACATCCAGCTTCCGGCATATGTATTCGCGTACAGAACTCCGGCTAACAAAGAAAAAGACGCGTATGTTTTAGATATGCTTTCTTCTTATTTAAGCAGCGGTAAGTCTTCAGTTTTATATAAAAAATTAGTAGACCAGGACAAAAAAGCACTTCAGGTAGCGGCTTTCAACCAGGGACTTGAAGACTACAGTATTTTTGCCTTCTTCGCAATTCCGATGGGACAGACTACAAAACAGGCTTTACAGACAGATATTGATGCGGAAATCAAAAAGCTTCAGACTACTTTAATTTCTGAAGAAGATTATCAAAAACTTCAAAACCAATACGAAAACCAGTTTGTAAATGCGAACTCTAGCATTCAGGGAATTGCTGCTTCATTGGCAACCAACCACGTATTGATGGGTGACACGAATTTGATCAACAAAGAAATTGACATTTACAGATCTATCACCAGACAGGATCTTCAAAATGCGGCTAAAAAGTATCTTAATTCCAACCAAAGAATAATCATCAATTACGTACCTGAGAAAAAGTAATCATTCAACTTTTAGGTGATAACATGATTATTAAAAATTAAATTTTTACAAATGAAAAAGCAATTAACATATATAGCTGCAGCATTTTTCTTTACAGGAATGGTTTCAGCACAAAAAATAGATCTTAATGCAATGCCGAAACCGGGACCTACTCCTGCGATTAACATTGCGAAGCCAAAAACTTTCCAGCTAAGCAACGGTCTTACAGTAATGGTGGTTGAAAACAACAAATTACCAAGAGTAAGTGCAAGCCTTTCTATGGACAGACCTCCATACAACGAAGGAGCAGTAACCGGAGTAAGCGAAATTATGGCTGAACAGTTCGAAAACGGAACTACCAATATCAGCAAAGATGATTTCAACAAAAAAGTAGACTACCTTGGAGCGAACCTTAATTTCTCTTCAGGAGGTGCTTCTGCCAATTCACTTTCAAAATATTTCCCGGAAGTTTTAGGTTTGATGGCTGATGCAATCATTAACCCTAAATTCTCTGCTGAAGAAATTCAGAGCTCTAAAGAAAGAGCTATCGAGGGATTAAAGTCTGAAGAAAAAAATGCATCTTCTATTGCTGAAAGAGTTTCTAACGCTTTGATGTATGGAAAGAATACGTCAAGAGGTGAGTTTGAAACCGTTGAGTCTATCAATAAAATTCAGTTAGCTGACGTACAAAATGTTTATAAAAAATACTACGCTCCGGATAATGCTTATTTAGTAATTGTTGGAGACGTAAAGTTTGACCAGGTAAAACCTTTGATTGAAAAAGCTTTCAATGGCTGGAAAAAAGCAAACACTCCTATTGCACAGTTAGAACCAGCTTCTAATGTTGCTAAAACAGAGATCAACGTAGTAGATGTTCCTTCTGCAGTACAGTCTGTTGTTTCTTTAAACAACCTGAACACTCTGAAAATGAAAGATGCCAACTACTTCCCTGCAACAATTGCCAACTATATTCTTGGTGGTGGTGGTGAAGCCAGACTTTTCATGAATCTTCGTGAGAAAAACGGATTTACCTATGGGGCGTATTCAAGTATGGTTGCCAGCAAGTATTCTCCACAATTCTCTGCAAGTGCAAGCGTAAGAAACGAAGTGACAGACAAAGCTGTTAAAGAATTCATGAATGAACTTAACGCTATTTCTACTGTAAAACCAGAAGAATTAGCCAATGCTAAAGCTAAACTGAAAGGATCTTTCATTATGTCTTTAGAGCAGCCGGCGACAATCGCAAGATTCGCTTTGAACCAAAAAGTTCAGGATCTTCCTGCTGATTTCTATACCAATTACTTAAAGTCTATCGATAAAGTAACTGCTGCAGATGTTTCCAATGCTGTAAAAGCTACTATTTTACCTAACCAAAGCAGAATTTTCATCGCTGGTAAGGCATCTGACATTTCTGAAGGATTGGAAAAATTAGGTTATCCTGTAAAATATTTTGATAAGGAAGCGAATCCTGTTGCAAAACCAACTGTACAAAAAGTGGATGCCAGTGTAACGGTAGCTTCTGTAGTTGACAAATACATCAATGCTATCGGAGGAAAAGCTAATCTGGCAAAAATCACTTCTTATACTACCAATGCCTCAATGTCTATGCAAGGACAAAACATCGATTTTAAAATCGTTAAGGCACAAGGCGGAAAGGAACTTACCACTGTAACAGCAATGGGACAGGTTGTTCAGAAGCAGGTTTTCGATGGAAAAACCGGTTATTCGATGCAAATGGGACAAAGGGTGGATATCACACCGGAAGAAATTGCTGAAAAACAAAAGAACCCTGAACTTTTCGAAGAATTAGGTTTTGCAAAATCTGCTGATTATAAATTAGGCGGAATTGAAAAAATCGGAGGGGAAGATTCTTATGCTATTAAAGGTGGAGATACCACCTATTACTATAGTGTTGCAACGGGATTAAAAACCGGAGAAACTAAAAAAGTAAAAGCTAAAGGCCAGGAAATGACCATCCCAACAACATTCTCTAATTACAAAGATGTAAACGGAGTTAAAATGCCTTACACCATCTCTGTAAGTCAAATGGGAATGGACATGACGATGACGGTAAAGTCTTATGAGATCAATAAGGCTACAGATGCGGATTTTAAATAAGAACACCTTATTTTTATACAAAAAACGGCAACAATTGTTGCCGTTTTTATTTTTATCAACATTTGGCGACATCTTTTTTTGTCATTCAGTAAAAAAAGATTAAATTTGCCCATTCAAAAAGATATAAGAATTAATGGATACTATATTTACACTACTAATGGTTCTTGTTATGGTTGCCAGTGTTTTATTGGTAATTATCGTTATGGCACAAAACCCAAAAGGAGGAGGCCTTTCCAGTACATTCGGAGGTGCATCATCTGCACAGTTCGGGGTACAGAGAACCAATGATTTCATGGAAAAAGCAACATGGACTCTAGGCGGAACTATCATCGTTCTTATCCTTTTAAGCGTTGTTATCACAGGTAAGCCATCTCAGACACTTCCTGCACAACAACCTGCTAAGAAAGAAGCTCCGGCTAAACAGTCAGCTCCTGCTTCTTCTACTACAACTACTCCGGTAGCTCCGGCAAAATAAGAAGAATATTATCTTACATACAACAAAAGCAACTCAAATTGAGTTGCTTTTTTATTTTAATTTGATCTTTTCAATCTGATGCCGAAGCTTTAATCCTGCTTTCAAAAAAGAATACTGTACAGGCTTCGATTCTTTATAATACTTATCAATAAAGATCTGCATGGCTCCATAAAATCTGTTGAGATATACTTCATCCTTAATTGTACTTTCTCCTTTATGGTGAAGGATAGAAACTTTTCCATAATAGAAGTTTTGATATCCGTTTCTTAAAAATGTATAGCAGAGATCAATATCTTCTCCATACATAAAATAAGCCTCATCCAATCCTCCTATTTTTTCATAGACCTCTTTTTTAGCCAATAAAAATGCTCCGGTGATCACATCTACCTCTGCAATGGCATTTTCTTCTATGTCGTTCCTGTAATAGGATTTCGAATTGTTCTTTTTAAAATTGGTAAACAGTTTTTCAAACGAGTTGAACATATCCGGAACTGAGCGTTTGCTTTCAGGAAGAAAATGACCTTCTGCATCATGCATTCTCACTCCCAGACATCCGAATGAAGGCTGGGCCTTTGCAAATTCCAGCAATTCTTTCATATAAAATCCTTCCAACTCCGTATCAGGGTTTAAAAGCAGAATATACTCTCCTTTTGCCATCTGAACAGCTTTGTTATTCGCCTTTGCAAAACCACCATTTGTTGTAGAAGATATAAAGTATACATTGGGAAACTCAGGGATAAGGTCACCCCATGAATTGTCTGTAGAAGCATTATCAATGACAATCACTTCATAATCTATTTCCTGTATATACTTTTGGAGCGACTGGAGACAGCTTCTGAGCAATTGGGTAACATTGTAATTAACAATAATAACGGACAGCTTCATATTAATCCTTTTCGTTGTAAGGCAGCCTGTTGATAATAGATCTTCCTAAAGAAATTTCATCGGCATATTCCAATTCATCCCCTACTGAAATTCCTCTTGCAATGCTTGAAAAATTCACATTGAAACTTTTAAATTTCTTATAAATATAATAAGCTGTGGTATCCCCTTCCATGGTGGCACTCAATGCGAAAATAAATTCCTTCACCTTTCCGTCATTCAGTTTCTTTTCAATGCTTGGAATATTCAGCTGGCCTGGCCCCACTCCTTCCATTGGAGAAATTTTCCCCCCGAGAATCAGATATTTTCCTGTATACTTTCCTGTATTTTCAATCGCAATCACATCACGTACATCTTCAACGATACAAATCAGTTCACCATTTCTCTTTTCGTTGCTGCATATTTCACAAATGTCAAAATCTGAAAAATTGTGACATTCTTTACAGTATTTTATTTCATTGACAAGATTAATCAGGGAGTTTCCAAGACTTACAGCTCTGGAATTGGGCTGCTTCAACAAATGGAGTGCTAATCTCAAAGCCGTTTTTCTTCCAATCCCAGGCAATCCCGAAATCTCATCTACTGCTTTTGCCAATACTTTACTAGGGTAATCCATAGGTACAAAAATAAGGATTAAAGTTGATAATTGATAGTGAATCGTGCATGGTCAATTCACTTCGTTTGTGAATTTGTATAAAGTGATTATTGACTATTGGCTTTGCGCAGCAAAAATTGACTATTGACCATGAGGTTAATGTCCCATTATGATATTTTATATTTCTCCCATACCTGAGAACACTAAAAAAACCTTTATATTTGCGGCTTAAATTAAATATGAAAAAAATAAACTGACATGGTACTTAACAATCTTAATTATCCTCTGGATTTCAAATTCAAAATCACTACTTTAGCAAGTGACTTCAACATTACTGACAAAAACGGAAATTATGTGGCATATGTTCGTCAGAAAATGTTCAAGTTGAAAGAAGATGTTATCATTTTTAATGATGAAAGCAAGTCTAAGGAACTTTTCAGAATCAGAGCGAATCAATGGATTGATTTTAATGCTTCTTATTCTTTGAATGATCTTATCGATAATAAAAACTTCGGTAGACTGGCAAGAAAAGGAATGCGTTCTATCTGGAAAGCAAGTTATGATATTCTGGATGCGCATGATCAGCCTAAGTTTAAAATTCAGGAAGACAGTGCATGGGTAAGATTCTGGGACAGCTTTGTAGGAGAACTTCCTATTATCGGAATGTTTACAGGGTATTTCCTTAATCCATCTTACACGGTAACAGGAATTGACGGAAAGGCTTATTTTAAACTGAAAAAGATGCCTTCATTCTTTGGAAGAAGATTCCAGCTGGACAGACTGATCGATATTGATGATGAGGAAGAAAGCCTGGTAATCCTTTCTTTATTGATGATGACACTTCTTGAAAGAGCAAGAGGATAAACAAATTATAAAACCACAAAGACATGAAATATGTAATCATTGTATTTTCCGCATTTCTATTGGTAGCCTGTAAAAAGGAAAAAGAAACTGTTTCAGGTTCTGTTCATGCCGATTCTTTACATATCGCTAAAGATACTGCTTCTATTGGGCCTTCTTCAGGAAATATTCTGGTGGGAACCATTCCGTTTCCAAAAGAAATCAAAGAATGTTCCTGCTATTTTGCAGCCAGCAAATCTGATTTTGAAAATGAAAGATATATCTACGCCGATGATGCCGGAAAAACAGCATACATGATGCTTGACGGTAAAAGACTGGCAATGAATCTCATTTCATCAAGTGATATGGAAGTAGATGAATTGCTGACCAAGGAAATAGAAAATGATGATTATAAAATTTCCGTAAAAGGTAAAAAAATAAAGGGCGAAGAAGCTTTACTTTTTGAAGGAACTCTCACTATAGAGAAACCAGACGGAACTACATTTACCACTCCGATCTATGGAGAGTGTGGATGTTAATAAAGCTAAATCCTACAAAAATGCTTCTGTATCTCACGGAAGCATTTTTTATTTCGTAAATTTGAGAAAAATAAATTTCAATGGAATTATCTAATATAGAACCGCAGATTATATGGAAAAATTTCTCCAGATTAAATGCTGTTCCAAGACCTTCAAAAAAGGAGGAAAAAGTAATAGCTTTTATCAAAGGATTTGGTGAAAATTTAGGACTGGAAACTACGGTAGATGAAGTAGGAAACGTTATTATTAAGAAACCGGCCACGGCAGGAATGGAAAACCGTAAATCTATTGTGCTTCAATCCCACCTTGATATGGTTTGCCAGAAAAACAATGATGTTAATTTCGATTTTGAAACAGAAGGAATCAAAATGGAAATTGACGGTAACTGGGTAAAGGCAAAAGGAACTACTTTGGGAGCTGATAACGGTTTAGGAGTAGCTACCATCATGTCTATCCTTGAAAGTTCAGATATTCCACACCCTGCATTGGAAGCTCTTTTCACGATTGATGAAGAGACTGGAATGACAGGTGCTTTAGGATTAAAACCAGGACAATTGACAGGACAAATTCTATTGAATCTTGATACGGAAGAGGATGATGAAATTGATATCGGCTGTGCAGGAGGTGTAGACGTGACAATCACTCAAACCTATGCTGCAGAAGCTTCAAAAGGACAAATTGTAAGACTTGAAGTAAAAGGTCTTCAGGGTGGACACTCCGGAATGGATATCCATAAAGGGTTTGGAAATGCCAATATTATTTTAGGAAGACTTCTTTATACCGGACTGGAAAACCAGAATATTGAATTGATCTCTATCGACAGCGGAGGATTGAGAAATGCTATCCCAAGAGAAGGAGTTGCTGTAATTTCAGTGAGAAATGCTCAGGAATTTATTGAAAATGTAACGGTTCTTAAAAAAGAGATCTTAGAAGAATTTGCTGCTGTAGAACCGGGAATCCAGATCAATATTGAAAACTCTACGTCTTCCGATAAAGCTATTTCAGAAGCAGATTCAAAAAAAGTGATCCTCACTTTAAAGGCTCTTCACAACGGAGTATACAGAATGAGCCCTGATGTGGCTGATCTTGTAGAAGCGTCCAACAACGTAGCAAGAGTAGAACTGAAAGGTGGAGAACTTAAGATCTTAAACCTTACGAGATCTTCTGTAGATTCTTCCAAATATTCAGTGGCAGAACAATTGAAATCGGTAGCAGAGCTGGCTGGAATGAATGTTGAATTCAGCGGATCATATCCGGGATGGAAGCCAAAACCAGGTTCAGAAATTGTACAATTGATGGAGAAGCTTTATACTGAAAAGTTCAGCGAAAAGCCTCATGTAGTAGCTTGTCATGCTGGTCTTGAATGTGGAATCATCGGTTCCAACTATCCTGAAATGGAAATGGTAAGCTTCGGACCTACTATCAGAGGTGCACACTCTCCTGATGAAAGAGCGAATATTCCTTCAACTCAGAAATTCTGGAGCTTCCTGAAAGATATTTTAGCCAATATCCCTCAGAAATAGAACATTAAAATAATTATATTAATATCCAAAGTCTTAGATTTTGGATATTTTTAGTTTTAGTCTGAATATATTTATTTAATTATAAAAGTGCTTCGACAGGCTCAGCATGGTATCTCTAATACTAACTGCTTTTTTAGAGATAATTTTTAGCAGCGTCATGCTGAGCTTGTCGAAGCATCTCAACAATAGTATAAAAAACAAATCTAATACAATGAAAAGTATAACCGTATTCTGTGGCTCAAGTTTCGGCACAGATAAAATTTATGAAGAACAGGCATTTCTGCTGGGACAAACTTTAGCAAAAGAAAATATACAACTGGTTTATGGTGGTTCGGAAACCGGTTTAATGGGAACAATTGCTAATGGTGCTTTAAGTGAAAAAGGTAAAGTAACAGGAGTCTTACCCCGGTTTTTACAGTCTAAAGAAATTGCCCATAAAAACCTGACAGAGCTTATTATAGTGGAGACCATGCACGAAAGAAAAACCAAAATGAATGAACTTTGTGACGGGGTTATCGTTCTTCCCGGTGGCTATGGTACGTTGGAAGAGTTTTTCGAGATGATCACATGGGCACAGCTGGGACTTCATCAAAAACCTATCGGAATTTTGAATATTGACGGATTTTACGATGATCTTATCAAACTTGTACAAACCATGGTGGATAAAGGATTTTTAAAACAGGTAAACAGAGATATGCTTCTGATCAGCGATACCATTGATGATCTGTTGGAAAAGATGAGAAATTATCAGGCTCCTAAAGTTGGAAAGTGGATTTCTAGGGAGGAGATTAGCTAGGCATTATAATTTAAATAAAACAAACCTGCATATCTTTAAGATTTCAACTAAAATTTTCAACTTCTTGTACTACTCGAGGTTTAAAGGATAAGCTATAATCCTTTTGACTTCGTTTTACATACTGATTTTTAATTTATTCCATAACATTACTTGAATTGTGTAACGCTATTTTAGGACGAGACAAATTATTTAATAAAAAAAGCTGTCTCATTTTTTGAGACAGCCTTTTTACCATTGCGGCCAATTTATCAAACAATTATAAGATCAATAAGTATTTAAAATTCATTACTTTTTGATAAATTTATAGCTCTTATTATTGACTTTCAGTAAGTAATTACCCTGAACTAATGAGGAGAGATCTATTTTCCCTCTGATTATCATTCCTTGTTTCATCAGCTTACCAGAATAATCATATATTGTATAGCCATCACCTTCTTTAGCATCTCTTACTGTAATCTCCTTATCAGCAGGATTAGGATATATTGCAGCATTACTATTTAATGAACCTGGGGCTGCTGGTGATTTAGGAGATGAAGCTGAAATATTTAATGAATAGCAGTTATTACTATTTGCTCCATTATATCCTATTACCTTTGCATAATAAATTCCTGCGGATCTGTTGTATAATGTCACACTTTCATTTGCCGTTGTACTTTCCGATTTACCAATTTGTTGTCCTAATGAATTATATACAAAGAGATCATAATCCACGCCAGCTGGCCCATTCAGTCCTACAGTAAGATTTCCTGCTCCGATAGTGAACTTATAAAAATCCTTGTCTATAGCAGATGATATAGCAGCTGTTATGGTTTGATTTATATTAACTGTTGCAGCTTCTGACAATGTTTCATTATATTCATATGCATTTACACATGATGGAGAAGTACCCTCGGATGTTTCACTTGAATCTTCTTTACCCGTAACAATAAGAGTATAATTTTGTAAATTTCCTACCAATGATCCTTTATGGCTTATTTCGATCCTGTATTGTCCGGCTGGAACAACTCCTAAGTCAACTCTTTCGAAGTTATCATTATTGTTGACGGCTTTAGCATTTGTAGAACGTGAGGTTAATACCCAAGGCAGATATTCCGTATTATCAATTACTTTGACTACTTTTACATCAAGATCATTTACTAATCTCTTAGTATTACTGTCGTTAAGCTGGTTTTGAGTTTGTACATTTCCTCCTCTGTCATACCATGAAATAGAAACGGTCAGAGGATTTATTCCGTCTGATTTTATAGTTAATGTATCAGTAGCTAGATTGTTGAGCGTTCTATTGTCAATAAGCGAAGTTTTTCCTTTTGCATTGATCGCTTCTACCATTTTCTTAACATTAAGCAAGCCCCATCCGAACATGGCATCAGGACCTTCAGCTCCAGCATCATCAGCTGTATGAAGGGCAAGACCTTTAAGCTCTGCTCCCAACATATATCTTTCTTCCACATTACGGCTGTGCTGTTGAACAAGAGCTAAAGACCCCATCACATTCGGAGACGCCATAGAAGTTCCGCTATAAGTATTATAAGAATTATTACTTGGTGTACCAGGGCTATATTCATTGACAGATGTATTAGGATCATCTGGTATCTGCGTATCTGGGATATAAGCTACCGATGAATAAACTCCGGTTCCATTTCCCGTAATATCGGGTTTAATCCTTAAATCGTCAGTAGGACCTTGGCTGCTCGTATCATTAATTGCAACGCTTACAAGATTACCATTTGTTCCGATATTGGCATCTTGAGCATTCGCTACAACCAATACATTTTTAGCGGTTGCTGCTGCGGTTAGTTTATCATACATATTTGTTGAACCTCCCATTGGACTTGCATTAATAATTTTCCATGTCCTGGAACTTTGATCCCAATAGTAATTCGTACCATCATTGCCTGCTGCTTTCACTGCCAGATATGAAGGTGCATTAAACAAAATATTATCCCAGTTTCTCGATTCAGTTAAATATGCGCCAAAATACCAATCTGGTAATGTATGAGAAATCCAGCCATAAGAATGATTTGACAATAATAACCCATTAGCTGCTGCCGAAACAGCCTCAGAGGTATCATTATTCCAGTCGTAAGAATTAATATTAGACTTTGGTGCCATACCCTTTGCATTGCTCACCAAACCTGATGCTCCCACTGTTCCTCCTACATGCGTAGCATGGTCATCTGCTATTGCTCCGTCCTTTACTGTAATTCTGGAACCAAACTCCTGATGAGTTTTTCTGATAGAACCAGCATCCCATACGGAAACAATCATATTCTCTCCATTTAGATTAAGATTTAAAGAACCTCCCGTATTAAGATGATTGGCTCTTGTAGATTTGGCAGCGTTTACATTATTATTGGTAAAATAGACAGGAGTTCCATTTTCGTCTATTTTCATAAGCTGTCTTGTAGAGCCATCTTTTTCTTTTACAATTAATGGAATATTATTTTCTTTAGCATAGGCATCTACTCTACTTTTTTCTTCTTCTGCTGTTCTTGAATACTGTTCAAATAAGTTATTCAACTCTTTCTGGTCATATTTTTTTGTGATTTCTTTACGATCAGCTTCAGTTTGCGCAAAGAAAAATGCCGATGCAGACATTGTCAGCAGTGTACTAAAAAGGATTCTTTTTTTCATTTTTTTGATTTTAATAATTAGTAATTAATAATCTGATATGTACTTACGCGTATTGTACTTTTCAAAGTTAAGTGAATTAACCCTTCCTTACCTTACTCAAAAAACATCAATACTATTCAAATAACATCATATATCAACATAATGAGAATTATATATTGTATTTCAATAATTATTCTCTGACTTAGAGACTATTATATAAAATATGAACAGAGCCACAGAAAGAAAAATAATATCGAAATATGTCAATAAAAATGAGTTAAAATTAATACAAGAGTCTCTCAATATATCATTGAGATTATTATCAATTAGAATACTTGATAATCATTAAATAGTTTTAAAAATCGATTTCGATTTAAAACCACTATTTAACAACCTATTTAAGTTTATTTGCGCTAATTTGAGTTCACTACTATAAAAGTCCACACTATAAATTTGCTGGACAATAATTGCACACTAAATAATATATAGCTTTCTACATTTAAACTACAAAGTTTTACTGTAGATGACATTATTAAATGATGGTATATTGAAAAAAAACATTTTATACGAAAAACAAAATTATTAAACTTAGCTTTGTTTGGGTTTTCAGTATTATGTGCTCCCAAAAAGCAGGAATAAACACTGTAAATCCTACACAAGCATTATAATGTAAACGGAACAGCAAGACTTAGAGACCTCACCGGCCTAAACAATCCGCCAACCTCTATCCCAACGGGAACTATTCCTAACATGCAGGAATCCAAAAACTTTCCAAATGTTGTTGGAAACAGAATCGACGGAACTTTAAAAGCAGTACTTTCCCAGAAATAAAAAATGATAAAAAACTACAAAATATTAGCTTTGAGGCCGCAACCCATAATATAAAACCAATGCTCCCCTACAAAGTATTCCTGACATTTATTAGGTGGCCCGCGGATCCAACATTACACTCCCAACCTTTACTAGCTCTGCACCTATATCTTTTCCTGCTTATTCAGATTAAAAAGTGTATGATTTAAAAATTTTAAATAAAGAAAAGAACAAAGAACGAATGTTATTAGATGCTCCCAAAAAAGTCTTAGTGATTGTTATCAAATCTAAAATAGGCTAAACTTTTACATTTAAGAAATACCAGCTTATCAATTGAATTATAAGTCAACGTCCTTTACCATCATTCTTTCAGTCGAAAAACATGCACAACCTCTCAAAATAATAATATATCTAAAAAACAACAAATAACTTTATTAAAACTTGGAACAACTATTGTTTTAGAGATAAAAAAACTAATTTGCGTATTTTTGAGTATAACTTTATTTATATAAAAAAATATTTTTGTAATACAATAATAAAAAGATATGAGTGTATTTAACTTAAATAATAAGTTAATTTTTGCTTTAACACTTTTACTTCTGTCATCAATAAATTTTATGCAAGCTACAATAACAGCAAGAGACAGTTTAAAAGTATTAATTGCCAGTAGTTATAAAAATGACGTATTTGATAATCATAAAGACGTGCTTAGATATAGCACCGAACTATATTATCTTGCCAAAAATAAAGACGACAAAAAAAGTATGTTATTTTCTTTATTTGAACAGTCCAGAATTTATTTTATGGAAAATAAATATGGAGTTACTTTAAAAAAAATAAATGAAGGGATTAAACTTGCTAAAGAAATGAATGACTACAACTTTCTTTGTAGATTTATCATCATTTATCAGAAATTACTCAATCATCTTGATTATAGCAATAAAGAGATCAATGTTTTTATAAGTAAGTGTATTGAGCTTAATAAACGCGTACAAAATAAAGATGACAGACGGATAAATACAATATATATCCTCGTTGCCAAGGCAGATAATTATGTTAACAATGAAGGGCTGGCCAACAATATGAATGAAGTCATTTCTTTAAAGATACAGGCTTATAATGAATCTTTAAAAATAGAAAATAACAACCCATTAAAAATTTTCACTCAGATTTACGCATTACAATCACTAAGCTGGTCTTGTGCACTTTCGAGAAAATTTGAAAAAGCAAACTCTTACCTTGCTTTAACTGATCGTTTACTTAATCAAAACCCTAATTACTATTTTACAATAGACTGCCTCATCACTAAAGGCGCCATAGAAAATATCCTAAGAAATCATCAGAAAGCTATTTTATATTTCCAAGAAGCTATTGACAAATCAGAAAGATCTCAAGCCATATTTCAACTTTACACAGTATTTCCAATGATTTCCGCATCTTATGGGGAACTGAGTGATTATCGAAATGCTATGACTTATTCATGGAAAGCACAAGATATGACTAAAAAACTTCGAGAACTGAGAGTACAGGGGCATAATGCTTCTATAATTAATAATATAAATAAAGAGATATCTCATTTAGATGAGAAACAAAGCTTTCCTTATAGTACTGTATCTGTAATTCTTATCCTATTTTCCATTGCCATATATTATTATCTCAATAAAAAGAAAAATAGCAATAATAATAATACAGCTCTATCCAAAGAATATAAGGCAATACATTTTGATAATTCCACTAATGGATATATTCCGGAAAACAATGCTGAAGATAATAAAAAGCTTGTAAATCTTGTTAAAGAAGATATTAATACATTTTATATCGAATTTGAAAAAAATTATCCTTCTTTTCAAGTTATATTAAAAGAAAAATATCCAGAATTGAACTTATCAGATATTAATTTCTGCTCTTTAATAAAAATGAAATTCGATATTAAGCAAATTGCAACCTATACCAATACTACTTTAAGATCCGTAGAGAGTAGACGTTACAGAATTCGTAAAAAGATGCAGCTGCAGGGGCAGGATGACCTCTACATTATTATTTCCAATATAGGATAATATTTTCATTGATTACAAAATAAATACATCTAATAAATCTAAAACCTCAACAATATATCATTCTTTAAGATATGTTGCTGTTTTTTGCGTAAGTCCCTTATTTACAAAAAGCTGTATTTTTGAAAATGAAATAAAGAATTAATGTTTGAGGGAACATTTAATTACAGAGTTTTATTTTTTTTCATCAATGTTTTTAGACAGATCATTTGTATCTTTTGATCTGTCTTTTTTAAAACTATTGTTTTAAAATATCGTAACCTGTTATCTTATTGACACAATCAACTCATAAGGATATAATATAATTTCTACTCTTTAGTTTTATTACAGTAGAAGGCCTCACTAATCAAAAGTTAATATTTGAATCTGTGTATTTTTCATAAACACCCCTGTTTGTGATTACTTTTGGAGGTCTTCTTTTTAATGTTTTCTTACATACAATGTTCATTTCTATTACATTAGCACCTTTATTTCCTGCTATTTTTTTGTCACTATTCTCTCTATCTGACAATTTTCTATGGCACTTATTATAAAAATCCTTTTTAAGACTTTTTTACAGTATTTTGAGATTATTTGCGTGTTGTTCTCACTTTACCTTTCCTATACATTTGCACTCGAAATTATTCTCAATTATCATTAGCAAGGTCGTTGTACATAAGATTTGTATTGGGACAAAAAGCAAATGATGAATATAATAATACAATAATTATATGCCTGTAATGATTGTATTCCAACATTTAAATATTTAAACATTTAAAGACACAACAATTTTTAAAAAAAATAAATTATGAAAAAGAACATTACTTTGACGTTCTCAATTATGGCAGGATCTCTGCTATTCGGACAGGTAGGTATAAACACATCCACCCCACAAACTACATTAGATATCGTTGGAAAAAAAGGTTCCACAGATAAGGACGGGCTTACTCCGCCACGTCTTACCAGAGCTGAACTGACAGCAAAAGGAGATGCATTATATACAGCCTCTCAAGATGGTACAATTATATATATTACTGATATTTCAGGGGGAAACAACACTAATCAGAGAGTTAACATATTGCAGACAGGATACTATTACTTTGATAGCACAGCAAATGTATGGCAAAAAATAACCAGTAAAAATGAAGTTGCAGGTTTAGAACCATGGCAAATTACAGGAAGTACGACAAAAGCTAATTCTAACACTCAAAATATATATCAAAACGGTGATGTTGCGATAGGTGATTACAGCGCAACAGCAGCAACAGAAAAGCTTGACGTAAACGGAAATGCCCGCATAAGACAAATTCCTGATGCAAATCCTATAACTCATCCATATAAAATAGTTGCTAAGACTGATGGAACATTAGGTAAAGAATTAGATATAACTGGTTCCGTACAATTCACTACAGGTTCTTTTCAAAATCTTGATTTGACTAATACAACCAGAGCAAATCTTAAGGATATTTATTTCTTCAGCCATGGAGCAACAATTACCTTACCTAAAGCCACTATTGCATTGGTAGGAGTAGAAATAACTTTTTATATTTCGGGAGGAGCCGCAGACTCTTTTACAACAGGATTAACGCAAGAATTCAGTGTAAGTATGCCAGCAACAGATACTACTGCAAACCTTATTCTGAGTGATTCTAATAATACCAGCCCTTATAGCAACTTAATATCTTCCTGGAATAATACTAAAGTTACTTTTGTAAACAACAGATCAAGAATATTCAGAGCTTTAAATTTTAAGCTCGTAAGTAATGGACAAGGAATTTACAGATGGATGTTCTGGGCAAGTGGAGTATAAATAATATAATGTTTTATTAGTTTCATATAAAGTTTTATCAACTTTTGTAGTCAGGCAGGTTTTAACCAATCCTGCCTCTACTTTTTAGTATTTTTAAAAAAAATAATTATAAATAATTTGAAAAAATCTCAGCAAGTAATAAATGGTACTTCATCATAAAAGAAAATAAAATTGACAGTACAATTTCTTAAATATTGAGCTGATAAGACTAATTGCCAGTCAGAAGAAGCTCTATAAAAATAAAACAGATGCAAAGGCATTATTCAAACCATTAATATAGCTTATTAACTTTAATAATTTCACCCTGTTTTTACGAGCAGCATCGTGCAGATAATTTTTATTATATTCTGCACGGCTGCTTATAAAAACATCCTAATCCTCCAATGATTATTTCTGCTTTACAAAATATAGTCATTTCAAAATACTTTCATCAGTAGTTATCTTTAAAACGGCCAATCCAGACCGGACATCCTATAAATTTTTATGGATTATTCTGAAAAGCCCTGTTTAAAGATATTTTACAATCGTTTGAGTTAATTTGCGTATTGCCTAATATAACTCATATAAATACCTTAGCATCAATAAAATTTTTTGGGATTATGAACAAATAAGGCTTGTGAAATATTGATTTAGCAAATGATTAAATTATTAAAATCACTACAACAAGCCTTATTTAAATTAAATACTAAAAAATGCCCACTATAAAAACACAGGCTTACATTTTTAATCTAAATAAAAATTTCTTTATGAAAAAAATTATATTGATTTTTTCCTCTGATACCAGTCTTAATAATGGATACAAAGAAGTATTTCATAGTAAAATAAAGTTCTTTAGTTTTTAATCATGGTTTCTTATGAGCAGCAAAGTGCAGGTGATTTGTGTATTATACCCTGCATAGCTGCTTTCAAGAGTCTTTCTTAAAATAAAACTTTTTAATGATAAACAATTTCAAAGATATTCATATAGGTAAAATGATCCTGAAGTGTGTAGAAGAAAAAGATATTGAAACAACAAGAATATGTTCTTTTTTTAAATGCTCATTGGATGAAATTGAAAACATGTATGAATCTGAAAATCTTGATACCGAACTTCTGCTCAAATGGAGTAAATTACTTGAATATGATTTTTTCAGAATATTTTCTCAACATTTGATCATGTATTCACCTCCTTCCAAAGGGTTGCAGACAGAATTTAAAAGGTCCGGATCTTCTCTTCCTAAATTCAGAAAAAACTTATATACAAAGGAGATTATTGATTTTATACTGGAGCAGGTAAGTAATGGAACTAAAACAAAAAAACAGATCATTGAAGAATACAGAATTCCCAAGACCACATTGCATAAATGGGTTAACAAATATCTCCCTCAAACAAACGTCTAGAAGATACTGCAAGATCGATATATCCAGGTAATATATCATGAAGGTAACACAACATTAGTTTTACAATAATTAGTTTTGGTTTTTCTTATGAGCAGTACAATGCAGATAAGTGCTCATCTACATCTGCATTGTCTGCTTGTAAAAATGTATATATTTAAAAATATTCAAAAAAGATTATTAATTCTATTCTTGAGCAGTTAAGTAACAAAATACAGGTCATTGAGGAGAACAAAATTCTCAAGATGATATACCACAACAAATGAATTAACATATACCTACATCAAAAAAACACCGTATGAAGCCTGACTACCGAAAGATTTACCAAGATATAATAGCATTAAAATATCCGGAAAAAGAAGTACGCTGCAGAGATATACTACAAAATGAAATTCTCTCTCTCAAAGATGTTATGAAGCTTAACTCTATTATTTTTGAAAAATTAGATATAGAAAATCAAAAGCATAAGTCTTATGACAAAGAAATGATATTTTATATTTTAGATTATCAAAAGAAAAATAATTTAAACAATATACAGCTTGCTGCAAAATTCAAAATGAGCAGAAATACTGTTACGAAATGGAAAAAACTATTTAAAATATAAAACATCATCATCCAGTTAAGTTATTTTTTTTCACATTTGTTTTTTGGAATCAACAGATTTTTTTCTGTTGGTTCCTTTTTCATAAGTAAATTCAACGTATTATTAATTTCCATATAAAAAGCTCCTGAAAATAAATCTTCAGGAGCTTTTTTTATTAAGATTAAAAAATATTTTCTAAGGATAAGGAGCAATTTCCACTTCGAGCCCTTCCATGGCATCGGCAATATGTAACTGGCATCCCAATCTGCTGTTATCTTTCACATGGAAAGCCTCAGCCAGCATGGCATCTTCTTCATCTCCCATCGGTTCCAAACCGGGATCATTTATTACATATACCTGGCATGAAGCACACATCGCCATTCCTCCGCATACCCCAATAGTACCTTCTTCTGCCAATTCGTAGGAACGGATAATTTCCATTAAGTTCATGGACATATCCGTAGGAGCTACGACATCGTGGATTACACCTTCTCTGTCGGTGATTTTAATATTAACGTCTGACATAATTCTGCAAAATTAGTCAATTTTTTTCACAACTGCCTTCTCTGCTTCTTTACGGCTTCCGTCAAATCCGTCAACACCACTTACCGTTGTATATTTTAATACGAATTTTTTACCAGGATTTAGTCTGTTATACACACTCTGACACATTAAAGTCGCTTCGTGGAAACCACAAAGGATCAACTTCAGTTTTCCAGGGTACGTGTTGATATCTCCGATTGCATAGATACCATCAATATTGGTTTGATAATCAAGAGCATTGTTTACAACAATTGCATTTTTTTCGATATTCAGTCCCCAGTTTCCGATCTCTCCCAATTTTGGAGTCAATCCGAATAATGGAATAAAATAATCTGTTTCAATATCATAAGCATCCTGCCCTTCTACTTCTACAGTGATCGCTTCTACTTTTCCGTCGCCTTTAATACCGGTAACTTCAGCAGGAGTAATTAATTTGATTTTCCCCTGGTTTTTCAGATCCTGAACTTTCTCTACAGAATCCAAAGCTCCTCTGAACTCATTTCTTCTGTGGATCAAAGTCACTTCACTTGCAACGTTTGAAAGGAAAACACTCCAGTCCAAAGCAGAATCTCCACCTCCGGCGATCACTACTTTTTTGTTTCTGAAATGTTCAGGTTCTTTAACGAAATATTCAAGACCTTTCTCTTCATAATCAGCAAGATTGTCGAAAGTAGGCTTTCTAGGCTCAAAAGTTCCTAATCCACCTGCAATGGCAATCGCTTTACATCTGTGAACAGTTCCTTTATTTGTGATCACTTCAAACCACTCATCATCTACTTTTGTATAGGAAACCGCTGTTTCTCCTAAAGTAAATCCAGGTTGAAACTGCTTAATCTGCTCCATCAAATTATCTACCAATTCTCCAGCATTCACGGAAGGATAACCTGGGATATCGAAAATAGGTTTTTTAGGATAAAGTTCTGCCAACTGCCCTCCCGGCTGAGGAAGTGCATCAATAATATGACACTTCATTTTTAATAAACCAGCTTCAAAAACTGCAAAAAGTCCTGTAGGTCCCGCACCTATGATCAATATATCAGTGGTTATCATAATCTTTAAGATAATTTAATTATACATGTAACTGCAAATTTACTAATTTTAATGCGAAGCATATTTAATTGATTCTAAATAAAAACCTGAGATTTGTCAAATATCTATCATTTAAGATTTTAAATTTGGCAATGTTTTTGTAAATGTCTTGTTATGAAGAAAATTTCAATCCTTTTTGCATTATTAATATTCTTTTTTGGCTCAGCCCAGATTGATAATATCGCGGATGGCGAATCTATTACTCTTAGAATTCACTATGGTTTCCTTAATGCAGGAACTGCCAACCTTACTACCAAGCAGACTACCTACAAAGGAGTTCCTCATCTTTATGTAAAAGGAACAGGACAAACCACAGGTGCTGTAAAAGCATTCTTCAAAGTAGAAGATTTATATGAAAGTTTTATTAATACGCAGACAGGATTACCAAGTTTCTATGTAAGAAATGTACGTGAGGGAAGCTATCGACAGCATTTTGAAACAGTTTTTAATCATGATAACAACACTTTAATTTTAACTGATAAAAAAACTCCGGCCAATGGTTCTAAGGTTTTAAAATCAGTAAAAGGCGTTCAGGATATGCTTTCCTGTTTTTATTATTTAAGAAGTAAAAGCCCGGATGAACTGAAAGTGGGAACTGTTATTAATATGAATGTATGGATTGATGATGAGATGTTTCCTTTCCAGCTGAAAGTAACAGGAACAGAAAACTTAAAGACAAAATTCGGAACCATCAATTGTTTAAAGATTATTCCATCTGTAAAGAGCGGAAGAGTATTCAAAGAAAAAGAAGGCGTAACCATGTGGGTTTCCAATGATGCCAACCACGTTCCTATGTTATTGAAAGCAGAACTTGCAGTAGGATCACTGAAAGCAAGTATTGATGATTACAAAAACGTAAAATATCCTTTAAAGTTCAGCAACTAACAATCATCAGTTTTAAAGATACAGCCTGTAAATTTTACAGGCTTTTATATTTTAATTAAATACATAAAAAACTCCTGTAAAAACTACAGGAGTAAAAAATTATAATTGTTAATAATGTTGTGAAGTCTATGAAAAGCTTCACTCTAGTGCAGTAAAAAAATAAATTCTTGTTGTTAAAATGTTTATTGCTTAATTACTCTTTTTGAAATATTTCCCTTTTCTGTTTTTACTTCTACGATATAAATACCATTTGCGTATGATGACAGATCCAAATCCATTTCATGGCTATTTACTTTGCCATTTTGTAGTTTTTTTCCGGATAAATCATAAATAGCAAATTCTGAGCGAGCAGGAGCCTTAAGTATTTTCACACTTCCTTTAGTTAATGTAGGAGCGATGATGATATCACTTTTAATATTTACATCTTTTGTTCCTAACACGTTTTCACTAAATCCGCTTACGATAATAGAATAATTCTGCGGAGCAGCTCCCCCTGCATTATTAACCAGATTCCCCTTATTTGAAATTTCAACCCTATAATTTCTCCCGGCAACCGGATTATCCAGAACAACCTGCTCTACATTATCTACAGTATTATCTCCTTTTATAGCTGGAGTAAGTGGATTATCAGCATCCAATCTCCAAGGAAAATAAACTGTATTTGTTTCTGTATCAACAATCCTTACATCGAGGTCATTGACAAGTTTTGATGTTCTATTATTATGAATATCATTCCATGTTGCTGTAGAAAGATCAGGCACACTAGATTCAGGATCAACCCAGGATACAGTAACCTTTAAAGGTTTATTTCCTTCAGCTTTTACTATCTTACTGTTTACAACTCCACTATTAAGCGCTTCATCATCGAAGATAATTGTATTATTTGATTTCTCTACCAGAAGCTCAGCTCCTTTTTTGGCATCAATGTATCCCCATCCAAAAAGCGGATCTGGACCTACATTTCCAGCTTCTGAGGCCGAATGTATCATCAGGGTTTTTGCTGATGCTGCATTTAACTCTGCACCATTAAAAAGCTGCTTATTAATTTGTGTCCAAAGACCTATAATACCTGTTACAACAGGTGATGAATAAGATGTTCCACTTCCTTGATCATATTCAGTACTTCCCGTATCACTTGTAGATGCATGTACCACATCAGTTCCTGTTGCTGTAATATCAGGCTTTATCCCACCATCATCTCTCGGTCCTGCACTACTATAAACAGAATGTACTACATCTGAGCTGGCTGTATATCTTCCTCCGTTGGCAGAAATAATATCAGTTGCCCCTACAACAATAATATTTTTGGCTAAGGATCCTGTCCCTATGCAATCATAGCCTTCTGCACAATCATTTGGTGGAAGAGCTGCTCCGGAAGGAAATGCTACAGGATCACCAGTATCCGGGTCCACATAATAATTTCCCAAAGAACCATTTCCAGGACCTCCTCCAAATTCATTTCCTGCTGCTTTTACAATAATATAGGAAGGATTGTTATAAACAATTTCATCATAATTCTGATCTGAATCTAAATAAGTACCTTTTGCATTAGGAAACGGTGCCTCATGACTTCCTCTCCATATCCAAACCAAACCGCCATAAACCGCTTGCCACCCCAAATTTGATCCATAGGAATGATTTGAAATTTTAGGTTCTGCAATGAGTATTTTTTCCATTACAGAACTGGTATTTGTGTTACCTGGTAAAACTGTAGTTTGAAATGAATAATTTTCAAATGTTGAATTAGGTGCAATACCTTTATAATTAACATTTTTGGAAACACCATTCACTGTAATGGTAGCAGGATGATCTTTTGCTCCAATAAATCCAGTAACTCCTGTCGCATGAAAGTTATATGCTATACTATCTGCTTCTTTATTATCAATTCTATTGGGCATATTATTAAAAAGCTCATGGTTTTCATAAGCTTTCCCACCATCAAAAACAGTAAACTTGATGTTTTCTCCATTATAGGAGCCTGTCAAACCATTTACTGTTCCATTTTGAAGAAAATCGGAATTGGAATTTGTATTTTGGTCAACATCAGTTTCATGATAAAAATAAGGGATTCCATTAGGTAGAAAGCCAGATAATTTTGATTTTTGACCCCAAATTTTATTAGTAAGACTATCAGTCTTTTTATTTTTAGCCCTTTTTTTCAGGAGAGCTTCATATCTTTCTTGATTAATCCTATTTTGTTCTGCAAATTTTTGCTTTAGTTGAGCATTATTTTGTGCAGACAAAAAAGATATTGCCAATGTACCGACTAACAATAGAGTTTTTTTCATTTGATTTTTATTATAAATTATTCATAGTATCACTCCAATACTAATATTGCAATAATACTAACAATCAAACACTTAACACTATACTCAATAAACACAAAAAGGCTTAAAATACAACAAAAAAGCGCAGATATACCACATATGAAAAACTCTTATACTTTTTTCAAAAGTATTTCTTCAAACATTATATTTTTCATGAATAACAAAATATTCTGGTAACTCTTAGAAACAACCATATATAACTAAAGTTGAAACTCTTTAACTGCAAACGTTTGTATAAAAATTCAACTTTGTTGTAATATTTGTAGGGTTATAATTGTCTTTATAATAGAGGCAGACAAAGAACTGCAGTATGTCAATACTTCATTTGAGGTACCTAGCGGATTCGAACCGAAGTATGGGCATAAGAAACAGACACGTGTAAATTTTTCAATAAGATCAGTTTTTAATTACGTTTTGTTTCTTAGGTCAGTAATTAAAAACAAAAAACCTCCGGAGCTCCGGAGGTTTGATTTTTTATAGTGTTTTGAACTGTTCCAGTGTTCTGATATCATTTTCGAAGAACATTCTGATGTCACTCATCTGGTAAAGAAGCATGGTAATTCTTTCAATACCCATTCCGAATGCATATCCTGAATATTTCTCAGAATCGATATTCACATTTTTAAGTACGGCAGGGTCTACCATTCCGCAACCCATGATTTCCAACCATCCTGTTCCTTTCGTAATTCTGTAATCTGTTTCAGAGTTCAATCCCCAATACACATCAATTTCAGCACTTGGCTCTGTGAACGGGAAGAAAGAAGGTCTCATTCTGATTTTAGATTTTCCGAAAAGCTCAGTCGTAAAGAACTGAATCGTTTGCTTCAAATCTGCAAAGCTTACATTTTCGTCAATATATAATCCTTCAATCTGATGGAAAATACAGTGAGAACGTGAAGAGATTGCTTCATTTCTGAACACTCTTCCCGGAGATAAAATTCTGATAGGCGGCTGGTTTTCTTCCATATAACGGGTCTGTACGGAAGAAGTATGCGTTCTTAAAAGAATATCAGGATTCTGTTCAATGAAGAATGTATCCTGCATATCTCTTGCCGGGTGATATTCCGGAAGGTTAAGCGCGGTAAAGTTATGCCAGTCATCTTCAATCTCTGGTCCGTCTGCTACTGCAAAACCGATAGATTTGAAGATTTCAATAATTCTGTTTTTTACCAGGTTGATCGGATGTCTTGAACCCAATTCCAATGGAAAAGCAGGTCTTGTAAGATCTTCTTTTTCAACCACAACAGAAGATGCGGAAGCATTTTTCAAATCCTCCAGTTTTACAGCAACTGCCTGCTTCAAAGTGTTGATCTTCTGTCCGAATTCTTTCTTTTGATCGTTAGGAACTTCTTTAAATTTTTCAAAAAAATCATTCAGAACCCCTTTTTTACCATTATACTTGATTCGGAAGTTTTCAATCTCTTCCTTAGAGGTAGCAGTGAAGCCGTTTACTTCGACCAGTAGTTCTTCTATCTTTTCTATCATTATTTTACCCTTTCAAAATGTTTTGCAAAAATACGATTTTAAGTTGAATAATAAGTCCGTCAAAAAAAAATCTGCCTCTTTTTCGGGAGGCAGACTTCAATCACTTATTTCACTTAAATAAAAAAATTATTTCTTTTCTAAAGCTTTAACGCTGATCTGAAGAGTTACCTCGTCTTTAATCACACCGTTTTCAGCCGGAGCCTGGAACTTCACTCCAAACTCTTCTCTCTTGATATCTTTTGGCTCAGTAGCTACACTCACCTCTCCTGCTTTCACCGAAACATTAGCTTTAAACTGAACAGGTTTTGTAATTCCTTTAATGGTTAAATTACCATCCAAAAGAGTATTATAATCACCTTCTGCAGCAGGAGTTACCTTTGTAATTTCATAAGAAGCTGTCGGGAATTTTTCAACTTCAAAGAAATCTCCGCTTTTCAGGTGGCCATTTAATTTTCCTAAATCTTCGGGGTTGTCTTTCAGATCCACAGAAGTTAAAGAGTTCATATCAGCAACGAATTTTCCGCTTTCCAGTTTTCCGTCTTTCACCGTCACATCTCCACTTTCAAACCTGATTGTTCCAAAATGGCTTGTATTCTCAGATTTAAATACTTTGTATCCCTTCCATTCAACCTTACTGTTTAGCGTGTCCAAAGTGAACTGGCTACCTTCTTTAGTAGTCGTCACCTCATTACTTTCACTGGTAAGTGGTTTGTCTTTTTTACAAGAAACCATTACAGCAGCAATAAATAATGCAGGAATAGCTAACGAAAACAGTTTTTTTCTCATTTTTGATTTATTTTTATTAGTTCCGCTAATATAATAAAAAAAATTATGTTTTCATAAAAACCTTACATTTGTAATATGCTATTAGAAATAAACAATTTATTTTTCTCTCACAACAAAGAAAATCCCCTGTTTCAGAACCTTAACCTAAGGTTTGAAGAAAACAGAATTATAGCGCTGGCCGGTGAAAGCGGATGTGGAAAATCTACTCTTCTCAACCTGATTTATGGTCTTTTGGATTGGGAAAGCGGCGAGATTATTTTTAACGGAACAAAGCTTTTGGGACCGAAAGGAAATCTTGTTCCGGGAGAACCGGAAATGAAATTCGTAGCGCAGAATTTTGATCTTATGCCCTACGCTACAGTGGCTGAAAACGTAGGAAAATTTATTTCTAATATCAATTTAAAACAAAAAAAAGAAACTGTAACGGAGCTTCTTGAGGTGGTAGGGCTTCAAGAATTTGCGAACGTACTTCCAAAATACTTAAGCGGCGGACAACAGCAAAGAGTGGCTATTGCCAGAGCATTGTCTGTACTTCCCAAGCTTCTTATTTTAGATGAACCCTTCAGTAATCTTGATTTTCCGAGAAAAATTGAACTGAGGGAAAGACTTTTCAGATATGTAAAACAGCATGGCGTTTCTATGATTATTTCCACTCATGAACTTCAGGATATCATGCCATGGCTGGACCAGATTGTTATTCTGCAGGATGGAAGACTGATTCAGAATGACAGTCCGGAAGAAACCTACAGAAATCCTTACAACTCTTATGTTGCTAAGCTATTTGGGGAAGTGAATATTTTCAGGGAAGCAGAAGCTGAAGATTTCCAGCTTACCAAATTCTCTTATTATCCCAAAGAAATCAGAATTACAGAAACTGGTCTCGAAGCCGAAGTTCTTGAAAGCAGATTTGCAGGAAATTATTATTGGAATAAATTAAAGGCAAAAGGAAAGGAACTCATTGTGTATACGGACGAGAAAATTTCAGGAACCATAAATGTTTCGTTTATTTAAGCGAAAAGACTTAACAGAAAAAGAGAAACAGTCCATTCTCTATGAGCCCGTTTTAACTTTCAATATTCGCTGCATAACTCATACATTTACTTACACTTATCAATAAAAAAATACAAACATAAGAATCTGTATATGAAACTTTTTCTTACATTTGTATTTCTAAAGTATAAGGAAATTTTTGGTTAATTCTCTTTCTGCCTTCCAGACGGACATTAGCAATATTGCAATTAAGTCTGTTGAAAGATTACACTGTCCAATTTTTTCCTTTTCTTTATTTTCAGGGCATAGAAAAACGAAGTTCTTATGCTTTCTTTACAAATTCTGACTTAAGAGCCATTGCTCCAAAACCATCAATTTTACAGTCAATATTGTGATCACTTCCCGGTCTCAGACGGATATTTTTCACTTTAGTTCCGGCTTTTACCGGTTTTGGCGCTCCCTTTACAGGTAAATCTTTTATTACCACTACAGAATCACCATCCTGAAGTTCATTTCCGTTGGAATCCAGGATTTTTCCTTCATTTGCGGCTTCAGCAGCGGCTTCAGCCGGATCCCATTCGTAGAAACACTGGGAACATACCATCATATTATCGCTCGGGTATGTAAACTCAGAGCTGCATTTTGGACAAATTACTGTGTCACTCATATTTTTATTTTTTGCAAAGGTAGAACTTTTTAAAGGTTGAAGTCAATAGATAAAGCTCAGTATAGTAGATCATAAGCGCTTATTAATTTTACACACACAAGTGAATTAATGCAAATTAAATAAACTTGCCGCAAAGAAAATAAAGTATAGTAATGAACAGTGTATATTTTATCAGCAAATATTTTTCATTAAGCAAAAAACACTGGTTTATACGTCTTATAGTAAAAGGCTATCGTCAACAAATAAAAAATATAAATAATCGGAAAACCTTTACAAATTGAGCATTAAAATTTATTTCTACCCTGTAAAAATTAATAAACACACAGACCATTCACTACTGAATCTCAGATTGTCAATAGTCAATTTTTTTGCTTTGCAAAGTGAATCGGGAATGCACACCCTTCCATTAGAAAACTGATCTGTACAATATATAATTACTCAAACCTCTCAACCAGAAATCCGAAATTCACAATCGAAGCGAATTGATCATTCACAATTCACACCCCTTCATCAACTCTCCCACTCCAAATTCCAAACTCTCAATTAAAAGTCGTATTTTTGCAGATTCAAACAGCGAAGAAAATTTATGGAACTTATTCACAGAAACTTGGCAATCGGAATTCACGATGCCTTACAGGAGACATTTTTTGAAAAAAACAAATATGCCGATAAAGTTATTGAAAGACTTTTGAAAGCAAACAGAAAATGGGGAAGCCAGGACAGAGCCGTTGTTTCTGAAATTTTTTACAATATTATCCGTTGGAAAAAACGCCTTGAATACTACATGGGTGAAGGCGTGAAACCCAACAATATCTACAAACTGATCATTGCGTATCTACTCTGGAGTAAAACCAATTATAAAAAATTCGAAGAATTTGACGGAATCAAAATCGCCGATATTCTTACCAAACTTAAAAAGAACACTGTTCCTACAAAAGCAATAGAACACTCTATTCCTGAATGGCTTGCTGAAACTCTTGAAAAAGAACTGGGTGCCAGCTGGGAAAGAGAAATGATTGCTTTAAACGAACAGGCTCCTACGGTTTTAAGAGCCAATTCTTTAAGAACAACCACTAAAGAACTTATCTCTGATCTTTCAGATGAGGGTGTTGTTTCTTATCCTGTTAAAGGTTATCCTGACGCTGTTCAGCTGGAAGAAAAGAAAAATGTTTTCCTTACTACCGCTTTCAAAGAAGGATTATTTGAAGTTCAGGATGCTTCTTCTCAGAAAATCGGGTATTTTCTTGATGTAAAAGAAGGACAAAGAGTAGTAGATGCATGTGCTGGTGCTGGTGGAAAAACACTTCACCTGGCAGCATTAATGAAAAATAAAGGTCAGATTGTAGCATTAGATATCTTCGAATGGAAGCTTGCCGAGCTGAAGCGTCGTGCCAAGAGAGCCGGAGCCCACAATATTGAAACCCGTATGATCTCTGACAATAAAGTAATCAAACGTCTTCATGAAAAAGCTGATAGACTTCTGATTGATGCACCATGTTCAGGTCTTGGTGTTTTGAAAAGAAACCCGGACAGCAAGTGGAAAATTGATCAGGACTTTATTGACAGAATTAAAAAGGAACAACAACAAATTCTTCAGGACTATTCTAAAATGCTTAAAAAAGGAGGAAAAATGGTATACGCTACCTGTTCTATTCTTCCATCTGAAAACAATCTTCAGGTAGATGAGTTCATCAAAAACAATCCTGGATTCAAGATGATTAAAGATGAAAAAGTAATGCCTAGCGAAGGGTATGACGGATTCTATATGGCTTTGATTGAGAGAATTTCTTAATTTAAATCCAACAACAATACACTAAACTACTCTATTTTCTGGAGTAGTTTTTTTGTTTTAAAACCTTTCTGAAAAAATGTAACAATTTTTGTAACATTTCACCCCCATTGCCTACTAACTGTATAGATCAAAACCGGTTTGATGCTGTAGAAAGTTTAGAATACCTTTGCAGCAAACTCATTTATTTATGCATACAAGAATTGTTTTCAATTTTCTGGCTGTTTTCGCGTACTGTCTGTTTTCTGCACAGACCTATGAAATTCAGTACACTGGTTCTTATAACGGAAAGGTATCAACGGATCAGCCCTCTACCATCATTTGGGTCAATGAGAAAGAAAATTTTATTCTCAATAGTACGATCAAAGAACAAAAAAGCAGCTATCCTTATGAGATCACTAAGGTAGAAAAGCCATCTAACTCTATTGTTTCTTATGCATTTTTAAAACCAGGATCCATTATTTCAGCATCAGATACAGAGTCTGTTGGAAAACAGAATTTTGAACTCACCAATGAAACAAAAAAGATCTTAGGATACAACTGTAAAAAAGCGGTTACAAAAATCAATTCAAATACCATTGAAATCTGGTACACCAATGACTTAAAACTGAAAGGAGGTCCTTCTGTTTTAGGACAGAATTTAGGATTAGTTCTGGAAATAGAGAGAAATAAAAATTCTTTAACAACAGCCAGCTCAATCAAAAAAATAAAGAACACAAGGATTGAAAACATATTGAAAGGAAACATACAGACAACCGATCAGCTGGGATATAAAGATCTCCTTTGGAAAAGCAGATTTACCACACTGAATGTTTTTGAAAATGAAACCATCAATTTCTCTGATGCCTCAAAATCTGATGACCAGATCAAGAGATACGCTAACGGAACCATCATTCTGAAAAAAATAAAATTCCCCACTATTACAGAAGGAGAAAATATTTTTGTTGAACTGAAGCAGCAATCCAATGGGGATGCCTATGACAGAACCGGAACTGTATTTTTCATTCCACAGGATAAAGAAACGTCTTTTTTTGACGGTCTGGAAAAGGGAGTAAAAACACTTCCGCTTTACGAAAACGGAAATGGAAAACAATATTACGGAGTAACTGCTGCCGACAATTATAGCCCTGCCATTGAAATGATGAGATTCTTTACCGCTTTTGGTATCCAGAAATTCAATCATATTCAGCTTAAAGGAAAAGACTGGCAGACTATCAGCCCGTACCGACAGGATATCACAGAATTGAAACCTGCTTTATCAGGAAAAGAACTTTGGATAGGTACATTTATTGGCAATTATGATAAAGGAGGACATAAAGTAAGCCTTGATATTACGATTCATAAAAGTGATCAGACCGTAAATAAGAACAATACGGCTATTCCTTTGTTTAATACTTTAAATATTATGGAAATGGCAGGACAGGACTACTCTACCATGTTTAATCAGGACAAAGGTCTTCTTGTTGACTTCACGTTAGATAAAGACCTGAAAAATGCGCAACTTAGGTATACCACAACAGGACACGGCGGTTGGGAAAATGGTGATGAATTCGTTCCTAAAGCCAATTCTATATTGATGGATGGAAATCCTGTATTTTCATTTATCCCATGGAGAACAGATTGTGGCTCGTATCGTTTATACAATCCAGCCTCTGGAAATTTTCAGGACGGACTTTCATCCTCTGACCTCAGCAGATCAAACTGGTGCCCGGGAACCGTTACCAATCCTAATTTCATCCCTCTGGGATATTTGAAAGCAGGAAAACATACCATACAGATAAAAATTCCTCAAGGACCTACAGAAGGAACAAGTTTCAGTTCTTGGAATGTTTCAGGAACTTTACTGGGAGTACAATAAAAACAAAACCTTCTTGCATGAGAATTGCAAGAAGGTAAAAACACAAATGATGAAAAAAAATTATTTCGAGCCACAAAGTAAGGGGTAAAATTCATATAATTAATTACCATAGATTAATAAATATGTCATTTTTATTTCGTATAGAAACCACATCCATTTCGGCTCAACGAAAAAAATTAATCAAAAACATGTTAATTTCAAGAAATAGTTAAAAATTTTAACTTTAAAATATTAATTGATTAAAGATTTTCGTTTTTAAATATTTTTTATTGTTATTTATAAACATCCCTTCTACTTTTGTTCCATAAATAATAAAAATCATGTGTGGAATTGTATGTTTATTCGACGCCAAGCAAAAAACTGAAGTATTAAGACCTCAGGTATTGGAAATGTCAAAAAAAATCCGTCACAGAGGACCGGATTGGAGTGGAGTTTTTCAGGACGAGAAAGTAATTTTTTCTCATGAAAGACTTGCCATTGTAGATCCTACTTCTGGAAAACAGCCTCTATTTACTAAAGATGGAAAAGTAGTATTAGCGGTGAACGGTGAAATCTATAACCATAGAGAACTTAAAGAAGAATTTCAGGATTATGAGTTTCAGACTCAATCCGACTGCGAGGTGATCCTTGCTCTTTACAGAAAATACGGAAAAGATTTCGTAGAGAAACTTAACGGAATTTTTGCATTCGCTTTATACGATACCGAAAATGATATTTATCTTATCGCCCGAGATCATATGGGAATCTGTCCGCTTTATCAGGGTTGGGATAAAAGCGGAAACTACTATGTCGCTTCTGAATTAAAAGCTCTTGAAGGAATCTGCAAAAAAATAGAAACTTTCTTACCCGGCCATTTGATGTACAGTCCGGACGGAACAGAACTTCAGCAATGGTATACAAGAGACTGGGACAGCTTTGATCATGTAAAAGAAAATGAAACAGATATCTCAAAACTGAGAAAAGGTCTTGAAGATGCCGTTCACAGACAACTGATGAGTGATGTTCCTTATGGTGTACTTCTTTCCGGAGGACTGGATTCGTCTGTTATTTCAGCCATCACTGCGAAATTTGCCCGCCAGAGAATTGAAAGTGGCGATACTCAGGAAGCCTGGTATCCAAGACTCCACAGTTTCGCGGTAGGATTGGTTGGTTCTCCGGATCTTGCAGCTGCACAAAAGGCAGCAGAGCACATTGGATCTGTTCACCATGAGGTTAACTTTACTGTTCAGGAAGGACTGGATGCTGTACGTGACGTCATTTATCATCTTGAAACTTATGATGTAACCACCATCAGAGCATCCACACCGATGTATCTTTTGGCAAGAGTCATCAAATCCATGGGAATTAAAATGGTTCTTTCAGGAGAAGGTTCGGATGAATTGTTCGGAGGTTATTTATACTTCCATAAAGCTCCTAATGCAAAAGAATTCCACGATGAAACTGTGAGAAAATTAGGCAAACTTCACCTCTATGACTGTTTAAGAGCCAACAAAGCGTTGATGAGCTGGGGAATTGAAGGAAGAGTTCCTTTCCTTGACAAAGAATTCATGGATATTGCAATGACGATTAACCCTCAGGATAAAATGATCAGTACTGCTGAAGGAAAAATTGAAAAATGGGTATTGAGAAAAGCTTTTGAAGACCTTCTTCCAGATTCTATTGTCTGGAGACAGAAAGAACAGTTCTCGGATGGTGTGGGATATTCATGGATAGATACCTTAAAAGAGGTAGCTGAAAGAGAAGTGACAGACGAAATGATGACTAACGCAAGATTCAGATTCCCGCTAAACACACCTCAGAACAAAGAAGAATACCGATACCGAACTATTTTTGAAGAACATTTCCCGAGTGAAACTGCAGCTGCTACCGTTCCATCAGTTCCTTCTGTTGCATGCTCCACTCCTATTGCTCTGGAATGGGATGAAGCGTTCAAAAAAATGAATGATCCAAGTGGAAGAGCGGTGAAGGTACATGAAACTTCATATTAGGAAGGGATGATGAATAGTCAATCGTCAATTCGCTTCGCTTGTCAATTTGTTGCGGGATTCGGGTTACGGATTACAGCTTTATTATTCACTTGCAAAGCAAAAATTGACAGTTAATAATTCACTTGCAAAGCAAAATTCACTAATTACATGTATATTTTTCACATTCAAACCTATAACTCCTTCTGTTATAATTTATCAATCCTGTAGCAATACAGGATTTTTTCTTGAATTAACACTAACAATATGGCATAATTTAACTCACAATCCAAAATAATATCTAATAAATAATTATATTTGGAAAACGAAAATATCAATTATAAAAAAATGAGAAGAAACCTTACTGTTTTATTTGCCTTATTAGCCATAAGTTTTGCTTTTGGACAAGGAAAATATGGCAAATATCTGAATTCAAAGAAGCTTGCTTTGGCTTATAAGAGTGTGAAAGACCAGGATAAAGATGACTACTATCAACAATATTATTGGCTTGTAAAGGCAGAGCAACTGAAAACTTATCCTCACCTTAAAGACATTAAACCTGTTGTTTTATATGAATTTGTAAAATATGTAAACCCTCAGAACCCGACAAAAAAACTGGATGCAAGAGGTAAAGAGCTGAGAGCAACTGCAGAATTATCATTAAATCAATATTTTAAAAATAAAAAATTCGAGAACAATTCTGTTTTAATGTATAACCTTGAAACGTATGTAGATCCTTCAAAAGGTCAATATTATACTAAAGTAGATCCCGAAAAAATCAAGGAACTTGTACCTAAGGAATTATTTGCTTTCAACTCATTCAATAGAAATATAGGAGAAGAAAAGACATATTATCTTTGGATTGACAAGAAAAAAGATGATCTTAATATTGTAGATATCATCCCTAGCGAAAAAGAAGACAAAGCTTTCTACACAAGATTGAAACAATATCTTCCAAGCTATAAATTCTCAAAATATGTTCCTTCTGTAAAAAAAGGAAACAAATCTGATAAAACAGACATTGAATATTATTATATCATGCCTTTTGAGCAGAATACCGATAACATCGAATATAAAACAAAGGATTTCAAAACTTTCACCTTAAGCCAGTACAGAAAAGCCGGTGATGAATGGAAAGGAGTAGAAAAACCTAGAAAATAAATCAAAAAGTCCTGTGAAATTTCACAGGACTTTTTTAATTTTATATGGATTTCTTTATCTAAGAATCAAAACGCTTAGAGTAAGCGGTTCTTCAAATAAATAAGTCTGGGAGTTTTTCACAACCCAGCCGATACAAAATGACAGAAGCAAATACACAACAGACCTCCGTAAAAAAAATACTTCCCTTAATTCTGGCCACTGCTATTTTCATGCAAATGCTGGATTCCACGATTCTGAATACTTCACTGCCTGCTATTGCAAAAGATCTGAATGAGTCTCCGCTCAATATGCAGAACGCTATCATCAGTTATGTTCTAACCCTTGCTGTTTTTATGCCCGCCAGCGGATTTCTTGCCGACCGGTTTGGAACAAAAAAAATATTTATATTTTCTCTGGTATTATTCAGTCTGGGTTCTTTGTTCTGTTCCATGTCTCAAAATCTCACTCATTTAGTAATTTCAAGAGTTATCCAGGGAGTTGGAGGAAGCTTGATGACGCCTGTTGGAAAGTTGGCACTCATTAAAACATTTGATAAAAACGAACTGCTCAAAGCCATGAACTTTGCCATCATTCCTGCTCTTATCGGACCTGTATTGGGACCATTGGTCGGAGGTTATATGGTAGATTACCTCTCATGGCACTGGATATTTCTGATCAATATTCCGATTGGAGTTCTGGGAATTCTTTTAGGATTAAGATTTATGCCCAATTACAAATCTGATGATGTTGATTTTGATTTAAAGGGCTTCTTGATTTTTGCAGCAGCCTCTCTCCTGCTTTCTGTTTCCCTGGAACTTTTCGGGGACATCCAGAATATCACCCCTGTTTTGCTTGTATTTATAATGGGCTTCCTGTTCCTGTATTATTATTATAAGCATGCTAAAAGAGGAGGAAATCCTATCTTCCCGTTAAACCTTTTTCAGGTGAGAACATTCCGGGTAGGCATTGTGGGAAATCTTGCCACCAGATTAGGAATCAGCTCTGTTCCGCTATTGCTGCCACTGATGATCCAGATTGCCTATAAACAGTCTGCAGTCACTTCGGGCTGGATCATTGCTCCTATGGCTTTGACGGCTATCTTCGGAAAATCATATGTTATTAAAATTTTAGATAAATATGGCTACCGCCAGACTTTGATGATTAATACATTCATCATCGGAACGCTGATATGCCTGCTTGCCATACCTGATATACACACATCTTTGTACTGGTTTGTTCCGATCATCGCAATATTAGGTTTTTTCAACTCTATTCAGTTCACTTCCATGAATACTATTTCTATTGCCGATCTTCGTAACTTTCAGACCAGCAGCGGAAACTCTTTACTCTCAGTCAATCAACAGCTGGCGATAGGCTTCGGAATTGCCTTCGGACTGATTGTTTTAAAGTTATTTGAAAATACAGATCTTATTAATGGTGAAATCCATAATGCCTTCCGACTTACATTTCTTACGGTGGGAATACTAACGATTTTATCTGGATTCGTGTTCAGGAGGCTGCATATTTCGGATGGAAAGAATATGAAGTCCAAGGAAGATTAAACATATCTGATCGCAGCTTCATCCTTTCCCACGAACTTAACACAGATCAATGCTTTTCGCATATAACAATGGTAATTTTGTTTACATAAATCAACAATGTGATGGCAACTAAAAAAATAGAAATCGTAGTATCTCCAAAACCTGCGCACTTTGTAGGCGATGGATTCAGGGTTCACAATTTCATTCCGGGAGTTCCTGGATTGGATATGAAAAGAATGGATCCGTTTATCATGCTGGATTATAATTCAAAATTTCATTTCAACGGATCAGACAGACCAAGAGGTGTAGGAGTACATCCTCACAGAGGTTTTGAAACAGTAACGATAGCGTATAGCGGAAAAGTAGAACACCATGACAGCGCTGGCGGCGGCGGTGTGATCGGAGAAGGTGATGTTCAGTGGATGACTGCAGCCAAAGGAGTTCTGCACAAGGAATATCATGAAACAGAATGGGCAAAAGAAGGAGGAATTTTTCAGATGGTTCAGCTTTGGGTGAATCTTCCGGCAAAAGATAAAATGAGCTGCCCAAAATACCAGGCTATCGAAAACTCTAAAATGGAAAGAGTGGATCTGGGCGAAAATGGCTACATAGAAGTGATTGCCGGAGAATATGATGGTCATAAAGGACCTGCGAGTACTTTCACTCCGGTTCATATGATGAATGCCAAACTGAAAGCTGGAGGAAAAGCAGAGTTTAATTTCCCTGCTCATTTCAACACTGCAGCTTTGGTAATTGAAGGAAGTATTATTATTAACGAGGGAGAAGCTGTTAAAGCTGATCATTTTGCCCTGTTTAAAAATGAAGGGGAAACATTCACTATCGAAGCCAAACAAGATGCTGTTGTTTTAATCATCAGCGGAGAACCTATTAACGAACCTATTTATCCTCACGGACCTTTTGTGATGAATTCCAGAGAAGAAATCATGCAGGCTTTCGAGGATTTTAATACCGGAAAATTCGGATACCTGGAAGATTAAAGATTTAAATTTATCTTAATCTTCGATTATTCCTTTTTTTATTAACTTTATATAATGGCAAACCTTATAGGTTTTATGAACCTATAAGGTTTAATTGTCTTAACAAGCAATTTCCTGCATTTATAGGAAATGCAGCACCCTTAGTACAAATATTATGAAACCAGAATTTGAAAATATACCTCTTGTAAAAGCCGAAAAAAGATTTGAAATAGAATTCAACGGACATTATGCATTTATTGATTACCGTGAAACCATGCATCAGATTTCTTTAATCCATACTGAAGCAGAACCGGAATTAGCCGGAACTGGCGCGGCTGCCGCAGTAGTAGAGAAAACTTTGAATTTTATTGAAGAAAGTGAAAAAAAACTTCTACCCTTCTGTCCTTATGTTTTCGCTTTTATTAAGAAACACCCTGAATGGAAACGTATCGTGGATGAGAGATTTGAAGGCTACGACAAACTTTAAACCTTCATCAGGACTCATCAATTTATTTAAATAATATTTTAAAAAGTATCACATCATCATGTCAAATATTGGACTTATTATTGAAGAAAAAGCAGCAGATATCGGAAATTTTCTTGTAGGTAGGCTTCTTCCTTTCCGTGAGAAAAGAGCAGTTGGCCCTTTTGTTTTTATTGACCACATGGGACCTTCAGAATTAAAAGATTATCAGAATCTCGATGTTCCGCCACATCCGCATATCGGCTTATCTACATTGACTTATCTGCTGGAAGGCTCTATTTTCCACAGAGACAGTATTGGAAGTGCTATAGAAATAAAACCGGGTGCTGTTAACTGGATGACAGCCGGAAAAGGGGTTGTACATTCAGAAAGAACACCTGAATATTTAAGACACAGTGATAAAAGACTTCACGGATTCCAGATCTGGGTAGGTCTTCCGAAGCATCTTGAGCAGTCTGAGCCTACTTTTCATCATATTGAAGCAGATGAAATTCCGGTGTGGGAGGAAGATGGCATTCAGTATAAATTAATTGCCGGTGAAGCATTTGGAAGAACATCTGCAGTTCCGGTACACAGCAAATTATTTTTCCTTGAAATTAAAACAAAAGAAGCAAAAAAAATCAGCATTGGAAAAGATCTTTATGGAGAAGCAGCCATGTACGTTCTGGATGGAACAGTAACTACCGATGGAAATTCTTATGGTTCCAAACAGCTGATGATTGCTAAAGATACCAAGCTTTGCGAATTTGAGATGAGTGAAAACGGAACGGTTTATCTTTTCGGTGGCGAACCATTCGATGAAGAGCGTTTTATTTTCTGGAATTTCGTTAACTCTGACAAGGAATTAATTGATCAGGCAAAAGTAAACTGGAATGATCAGAATCACGATGCATTTCCTCTGGTTCCTGGTGACGAAAACGAATATGTGCCGCTTCCTAAGGCTATTCTAAACAGAAAATAACTTCAGTTCAGATTATTAACTATGAAAATATTAGCATTTGCCGGAAGTACATCTTCCACCTCTATCAACAGGGAACTGGTAAAATTTGTTCTGAAAGATTTTCAGGATGAGGAAATCAATCTGATTGACCTCAACGATTTTACGATGCCTGTATTCTCTGTAGACCTTGAAAAGAAAGGTTTTCCGGATGAAGCCCACCAGTTTTTAAAAGCGATTGAGGAATGTGATGTAATCATCTGCTCACTTGCTGAGCACAACCGTTCTTACAGTGCAGCTTTTAAAAATGTTTTTGACTGGGCTTCAAGAATTAACGTAAAAGTATTTCAGAATAAACCAATGCTTCTGATGAGTACCTCTCCCGGAGGTTATGGAGGTGGAAATGTGATGAATACAGCAAAAACATTTTTTCCACAGTTTGCAGCAGATATCAAGGACACTTTTTCACTGCCCAAATTTTATGAAAACTTTGATATGGAAAGCGGTGTCATCAATCCCGATATGCTGAATGATCTGAAAGGTAAAATAGAAAACTTTAAAAATCAGATAAAGTAAATGAACAAAGGAAGACTGGAAGCGTTCAGTGATGGTGTCCTTGCTATTATTATCACCATTATGGTACTTGAACTGAAAGTACCTGAAGGAAATAGCTGGGCCAGTGTCAAACCTCTTCTTCCTAAGTTTCTGGCTTATATTTTCAGTTTTATTTATGTAGGAATCTACTGGAACAACCATCATCATTTGTTTCAGACAGTAAAGAAAGTAAATGGCAGCATTCTCTGGGCCAACCTTCACCTTCTGTTCTGGCTTTCTCTGATGCCAATTGCTACAGAATGGATCGGGACGACAAATTTTGCAAAAAACCCCGTTGCAGTCTATGGTATAGGGCTCATTATGTCGGCCATTGCCTACACTATTCTGGAGCATGTGATTATCCGTTGTGAAGGAGAAGATTCAAAACTGAAAGAAGCCATCCATTCGAAATATAAAGAGTATATCTCAATTGTATTTTATGTCCTGGGAATCGCTACTTCATTTTTTTATCCTTATATTGCCATAGGTTTTTATTATATCGTGGCTCTTATATGGCTGATTCCGGACAGAAGAATCGAAAAAACATTAAAAGAAAATTGATATGGAAACACACGAATATCCTAACGGAAACATTACTGTCATCTGGCAGCCTAAAAAATGTATCCATTCTGCCATATGTGTAAAAACACTCCCCAAAGTCTACGATCCTAAAGAAAGACCTTGGATAAAAGCAGAAAACGCAAGTCCCGAAGAACTAAAAAATCAGATCGACCTATGCCCATCAGGTGCATTAAGTTATAAATTCAATACAGCAAAATAATGGCGGTAACAGTAAAGGCAAGTTTAGGAAAAACAAAATATTATACAGAAGTAACAGCCGGCGAGAATACAATTATTACGGACGAACCGATTGATAAAGGCGGACAGAACAAGGGTTTCAATCCGCTGGAAATCCTGGCTACATCACTGGCAAGCTGTACAGCAGCAACCTTGAGAATGTATATTGAAAGAAAGGAATGGGATATAGAAAACATCAATGTAGAAGTAGAGCTTGAAAACTTTCCATTAACAAAAAGAGCGGTCTTCAAAAGAGATATCAGTTTTGAAGGTATTCTGGATGATGAGCAGCGTAAAAGACTGCACACCATTGCGGATGCATGCCCTGTTCACAAAATATTAACCAACGACATAGAAATACTAACTAAATTCTCATAACATGATCGAAGTAAAACAAAACAACGACGAAAAACACGGAAGTTTTGAAGCTTTCATAGATGGAAAACGCGCAGGAATGATGACCTATACCTGGGCCGGAGAAGAAAGATTTATTATAGACCACACCGAGGTGGAAGAAGCTTACAACGGAAAAGGAGTAGGCAAGGAAATGCTTCTGGCAGCCGTAGATTTTGCCAGAAAAAATGATAAGAAGATTATTCCCCTCTGTCCTTTCGCTAAAGCAAGTTTCCAGAAAAGTGAGGAACTTCAGGATGTTTTAGTGAATTAGTCACTGTATTACACCCTTACCATACAAACCTTTCAGATCGATCTCTGGAAGGTTTTTGTTTTTAAAAGTAAATCACTGCTTACAAGTAAATTAACCATCACAATTTGTTTTGACACGAACAGGAATTCAAATTCATGATTCACGACTGATCTTTTTTATATATTTGCTAAAATTTAAAAATCAAGCATGAATCCAGGAACTATCCTTTTGCTATTTGTTTTCGTCTATTTTATCGGCCTTTTGGTGATTTCTTATTTCACCAGCCGGAATTCTGATAACCAGTCTTTTTTTATCGGTAACAAAAAGAGTAAATGGTGGCTCGTAGCATTCGGGATGATAGGAACCAGCTTAAGCGGAGTTACTTTTATTTCCGTTCCGGGAACTGTCGGAAAAATGACCGGTTCAGAATATATCTATGGAGGTTTTGAGTACTATATGATGGTAATCGGGTTCTTTATCGGATATTTCATTGTGGCAGCAATATTACTACCACTCTACTACAAGATGAATCTGACTTCTATTTATACGTATCTGGGAAAAAGATTCAATGTAGAAGCGCATAAAATAGGTTCTATCTTTTTTATTATTTCAAGAGCAATTGGAGCTACTGCAAGATTATACCTGGTAGTGAATGTTTTACAGATATTCTTACTTGAAGGATTGGGAGTTCCGTTCTGGGTAACTTCTCTTGTTCTTCTGCTAATGGTACTTCTGTATACTTTTGAAGGTGGTGTAAAAACTATTGTTATTACAGATACGCTGCAGACTTCTTTTATGATTATCAGTCTTGTAGCTTGTATTGTTTATATTTTATCCAACCTGAATCTGTCGTTTGGTGAAGCTTATACGATTCTTGAACAGAAAAATTATACTCACTTCATCAATTTTGATCCGAATTCCAAAACCTTTTTCCTGAAAACCATTCTGGGCGGAATTTTCATTACCATTGCTATGACAGGGCTGGATCAGGAAATGATGCAGAAAAATATCTCTGTGGATAATCTTAAGAATTCAAAGAAAAACATGTTGACTTTTGCAGGAACACTTCTTATTGTGAACCTTGCCTTCTTATTCCTGGGAGGATTATTATACCTCTTTGCTCTACAACATGGAGCAGAATATGGGACTATAAACGGTGAAACAGTTACGAATATTTTTGGATTTAAAGATCCAGCAGGAAATATTAAAAACGTAATGGGAGATGACCTTTTCCCCGCTTTATCACTTCAGGGATATTTTCCTATGGCTATTTCTGTTATTTTCATCATCGGATTAATTTCAGCCTTATTTCCTTCTGCAGATGGGGCTCTAACAGCTGTAACCAGCTCATATTGCGTAGATTTATTAAACCTTAATGAAGATAAAACAAAAACTGAAAAAGAGAAGAAACGCCTTCGTATGAAAGTGCATTTGATTTTCACCGTAGTGTTCTTCATCCTGATTATGGTTTTCAAAGCATTGAATGACAAATCTATCGTCTATCTGATCATGGAAATTGCAGGATATACTTACGGACCGCTTCTTGGACTTTTTGCTTTTGGAATTTTCACCAAGTTCCAGATTTCAAGAAAATATTCCATCCTTACGGTTACCCTTTTGGCACCTGTATTAACTTATTTAATCAATCTGGCTGTTACTACTTATACCGATTATAAAATCGGAGTAGAACTCATTGTTTTAAACGGATTACTAACCTTCATTGGTCTGTGGCTGGTAAAAAACAAACAACATTTAAGAGTTGTTTAAAATAACATACATTCCAAAAAAAGACTGTCCTCTATTGAAGGCAGTCTTTTTTATTTGAATCAAGGAAATAGATTATTCTTTAATCCACTTGATTGTTTTCTCGAGATTCTTAGATTTCACTTTAACAAGATAATCTCCCTGAACAAGATGTGACAAGTCAAAAGACCCTGTTTTATCATGATTCAATTTGTTATTTGCCTGAGTGAACACTAATTTTCCGCTTACATCGTATACTGTAATATCATATACTTCGTTTGAATTGGTAAATTTCACATTCAGAAGTCCTTTACTTGGATTAGGATATACCACAAATACATCTTTATTGGCAGAGGTTTCATTCACCCCTAATGTCTGGGTAATGGTAAAGTTGATTGGATTAATGTTGTAGAAAACATTTGTTTCTGCAGCAACCATAATTCTTGCCTGTGTGGTATTTACGTTAGGAATAGTAACAGTTTCAGAACCATCGTTCGGAGTGGAAGCCAGGATCAGTGTAGGATAGGTAAGCCCGCCATCTGTTGAAAGATAAATATTGACAGTAGCGGCATTCACAGGAAATGCAGTTGTATTGGCTACGTCCCAGGTTACCGTCTGAGTAGAATTACCTGCCCAGTTTACCGCTGTAGTAGGTGCAGTTACGTTAAAAGGTCCGGAATTTCCATCAACAGTAATAATAGCATCATCATTGGCTACTCCTGCACATCCCGCGTTATTATCTCTTACAGTCAATCTGAACTCCATTGTTCTTGCATAAGAAGGTCTAACTTCTCCTTTGGAAACAGTTCCATTGATTACATCTGTAAGTTTTGGGAAATATCTGTAAGGAACGGTTACAGGTACGTATGATCGGAACAGAGGTGCATTTAATGTTGGTGCATTCCAGTCACCCGCAGGTCCTACATCATTCTGTTCCCAGCTGTAAGTAAGAGGATTGTTATCTAAATCTGTAGCAGATCCTTCCAATCTAAATGGTGTACCTTTAGGAATGGTATAATCTCCTCCGGCATTGACTGTAGGAGCGAAATTGTTGCTTGGAAGTGTTACCTGACAAGTTGTTGACTGAACTTTTGTGGTGATAGACTGATATGATTTAGTATGGAAAGTCGGAATACTGTTAGGAGCGAGGTTATTGGTACTTCCACAAATTCCGGCGTAAGCCATTATGGTAATTCCGCTTCCAGGTTCTACAGCGTTGGTTGCACTGCGGTTTCCTCCTCCACAGCTTCCTGTTGTTGCATTAAAAGTATGTGGCCCCCCAAACTGATGTCCTACTTCATGGGCTACATAATCAATATCATAAGGATCACCAACCGGATTTGGTGAGCCGGTGATTCCTCTTCCTTTATTAGAGTTGTTACAGATTACTCCTAATCCGGCTAATCCGCCACCTCCTGTACTGAAGGTATGTCCGATATCATAATTGGCATTTCCTATCAGTAAGTCAATTTGGGTCTGGCTTTCGTTAATTAATGTTCCCGCACTATCATTTCCTGTGAAAGGGTCCGTAGCCGCACTGGTAAAGATCACATTGGTTTCAGTACCTACTAATACCAATCTTGAAGCAACTTCCTGTTCATATACTCCATTCACTCTGTTTACAGAGGTTACAATAGCTGAAAGAGTCTGTGCTACTGTAGGAGTTGCAGAACCCGTTGCTGCAATTGCATACTGATGGGTACAAGCCACTGCGAATCTGAAAACTCTAATTTGAGTTCCTACGCTTGGAGCTACGGTTTTTTGTTGGCTTTTTTTTTCTAGTGGAGCATCCTGATCATCTTTCAGCCCACATGTTCTTGGATTTTTATCAATTAAATCACTTTTCTTGTAAATGATATAATTACTGACATCCTGTTTTGCATAAGGATCTATATAAGAATCACCTGCGACTATAGATTTTATCTGCGCATGAAATCCTAACTCTGTAAAATCAAGTTTTAGGGTTGCATACCTGTCATCAATTCCCTGTCCGGTAAAAGTGACAATCTGAGGAAACTTGCTGGCTAATTCCGGAGCCATCACGGAAGATTTCCAGATTCTGAATTTGGCTTTCGTACCATCTGGCATTGGAAGAACAATAATCGGAGCATTTTCTTTGCGGTCACTGTCTTTCAGTTCCGGAACAGAATTGAAATAACTTTTCATTCCGGCCACATCCAAGGTATAGGTAAGTGACTTTTCCGGTTGTACAGTTCTGTTTTTCGGATCTGCTTTGATGGACCTCTCACTGATTACTGTAAAAAAGTCCTGTGCTTTCCCGGAGGAAACGGATATAATGAATATCCCCAGATAAAATAATTGTTTAATTTTCATATATAATGGTATGTAATTTTTATTAATCCAAACATTAAAACCAAAAACAAAAAAAAATAATTAGTTAAAGGTTCATAATTCATGATTATTTGAATTATAAAATTAGTTAAATTAATCTAAATACCACATATTAAAATTCAAAAAAAATCAATGTTTAGTAGCAAAAAACCAATGATCCTGCTACCACAAAGCATTACCGTTAATAAATATTTTTTATTTTTTCGTATTTGTTTAAGTAACTGATTTTATAGACTTTTGCATTTTAATTATCTTTAACACGAATGATATAAATTAATTTTAAAAAACATCGAAATAAAAAAAAACAAAAATTAAAAACTATGAAAAAAATTATCGCAATTTTCACATTTCTATTGACTTTTAGTTTTATGAATGCTCAGGACAACTTTGAAGTCTCAACATTACGAATTGGCCCCTTTAAAGTTTTCATGCCTAAGGTTGATGCTGAAAAAATAGCGGGAATAAAACTGTCCAACTCTGGCGGAGAGAAAAAAAACATCGTAAAATATAATGGAGAAACTATTCAGATTGATCTTTTTGATAATTACATCAATGAAGCCAACCCGAGTGTTCCTTCCATTACCTACATGACAACAACAAGTAAAAAATTCAAAACCAAAAGCGGAATCGGGGTGGGAAGCACCAGAGATGACCTGATCAACACGTATAGAAGTTACGCCAATTTCAGTGTACGCCCGGACTGGGACTCCAATGGTAAGCCGATTAAAGATGCCGGTTATTTTAATCTTGAAGACAGCCAGGCAGGAACATTATTAAGCTTTAAATTTGTTAATAATATAGTAACTGAAATCTCTGTTTATCTTAACGAAGGCTGTTAAAAGCGGGAAAATATTCAAATCATACTAAATCCGGGTTTTATATCCGGATTTTGCATTTCCATAAGCCGGTAAAAAATTGTAAATTCGCATGCAAATAAATCAGATATAATGAGTAAAAGTATCGAAGAGTTAAAAACTCTTACTACGCAGATCAGAAGAGACATTTTAAGAATGGTTCACGCTGTAAATTCAGGACACCCTGGTGGTAGCTTAGGGTGCACAGAATTCTTTACAGCCCTTTACGGAAAGGTAATGAACTATAAACTTCCTTTTACAATGGAAGGTAAGAATGAGGATCATTTTTATCTATCAAACGGACACATTTCTCCGGTATTCTACTCTACTTTAGCAAGATTTGGTTTCTTCCCTGTAGAAGAACTAAGTACTTTCAGAAAATTAGATTCAAGATTACAGGGACACCCAACAACGCACGAAGGCCTTCCGGGAATCAGAATTGCCTCAGGTTCTCTTGGACAAGGACTTTCCGTAGCATTAGGGGTAGCTGATGGTAAAAAATTAGATGGTGATCAATCTCTTGTTTACTCTCTTCACGGAGACGGTGAGCTTCAGGAAGGTCAGATCTGGGAAGCATTGATGTATGCAGCTGCTAAAAAGGTAGATAATATCATTTCTACAATTGACTATAACGGTCGTCAGATCGATGGTGATACAGATGATGTATTAAGTTTAGGAAATCTTCATGCTAAATTGGAAGCATTCGGATGGATTGTTCTGGAAGAAAAAAATGGTAATGATCTTGAAGCTGTGATTGCAATTCTTGAGAAGGCAAAAACAGAAACCGGAAAAGGAAAGCCGGTAGCAATTCTTCTTCATACAGAAATGGGTTACGGAGTTGATTATATGATGGGATCTCATGCCTGGCATGGTAAAGCTCCTAATGATGAGCAATTAGACACAGCATTCAAGCAATTGTACCTAGAAGCTCCGGCTGATTACTAATATCTTAACATCTCGATTAATAAAATAAAAATGAAATATACATATACAGAAAAAAAGGACACGCGTTCAGGATTCGGAGCAGGATTAGCTGAACTGGCTGACAAAAATCCTAATGTAGTAGCACTTTGCGCAGACCTTATCGGTTCTTTGAAGATGGAGAAATTCATTGAGAAAGCTCCTGAAAGATTCTTTCAGATTGGTATTGCAGAAGCAAACATGATGGGGATTGCAGCTGGTCTTAGCATTACAGGAAAAATTCCTTTTACAGGAACTTTCGCTAACTTCTCTACTTCAAGAGTATATGACCAGATCCGTCAGTCTATCGCTTATTCTAACAAAAATGTAAAAATCTGTGCATCTCACGCAGGTCTTACTTTAGGAGAAGATGGAGCTACTCACCAGGTTCTTGAAGATATCGGTATGATGAAAATGCTTCCTGGAATGACCGTGATCAATACTTGTGACTACAACCAGACTAAAGCTGCTACTTTAGCGATTGCAGATTTTGAAGGTCCTGTATATTTAAGATTCGGAAGACCGGTAGTTCCTGTATTCATTCCGGAAGATATGCCTTTCGAAATCGGAAAAGGAATTATGCTTCAGGAAGGTACTGATGTAACGATTGTTGCAACAGGGCACCTTGTATGGGAATCTCTTGTAGCTGCTGATGAGCTTGAGAAAGAAGGTATTTCTTGTGAGGTTATCAACATTCACACGATTAAGCCTCTTGATGAAGAGATCATTTTAAAATCTGTTGAAAAAACAGGTAAGATTGTAACGGCTGAAGAGCACAACTACCTTGGTGGTTTAGGAGAATCTGTTGCAGGTATGTTGGCAAGAAAAAGACCTACAAAACAGGAATTTGTGGCGGTAAATGATACTTTCGGAGAGTCTGCAACACCAGCAGAATTGATGAAGAAGTATAAAATTGACTCTGCTGCAGTAAAAGAAGCTGTAAAGAGAATTTTAGCTTAATAGTTTAAAATAAGCTATTTTATATAGACAAAACCCGGCGGTTTCTTCGAAACCGCCGGGTTTTTTGTTATTGTGTATCAACCACCCCGTCAAAAATTCTTTGAATTTTTGCCACCCCTCCAAGGGAGGGGAATGGTTATACCTCCATTCTTCATCTTATTAGTTTTTACCCTGCTTTTCGGTACTTGTTTTATTGTTCTTCCTGATTCAGGGGAATTCCTACAGCAATGAGAACAGGACATAAAATTTCTTTTATATACTCCTCCTCTCTTCTGTTAGAAGCTTTAGATCCGGAAAAATAATTACTGATTCTGTAGTTTTTTACAAACTGATTTCTCTTTTTCCCGATGGAATAATAATATCCACCTCTTTCATCGTTCACAAAATAGGTCATTTCATCAAAATTCATGAGCTTTTTGGAAAGTAACAGTTTTCTGTAAATACACTTTTCCGATTTATCAAAAATATATTTCACAGGAATTCTGAAAAAGAGGTCAAACAGAAAGTAGATCATATAAACACTCCATAATCCCATTGCAATTTTGAACTGATCTCCGGATATTTTATCCATAAAATAATAGATGATCACAGGAAGTGCAATGACTCCCAATGCCAGCCATCCAACCAAAGTGCGCAGAAAACTGTAATTGGGCATAAAGCTTATTTCTCGTCCGTTTTCTTCAAACTTATAGCGGTCTCTGATGTCCATTTTCAGGATGATTAATGTTCAAAATATCCTCTGTTTCATTGACCATTTTCTGTATTCCTTTCTGGGTAAGCGCCTGGCCTATTGTAAGCTGTTTTTCTTTTCCATCTATTTCAAAATAAACAGACAGCATTACATTAGTGGTAATAAATCCCATATATTTTGTTGCCACCACATGAAAATTTCTGAAATTCTCAATCGGATATGTTCTTGCCGGAACAAAAATGGTATGTTTTCCCGTAATTGTTTTACGATCCATATCAATGATAAATTTCTTGGTAAAGAAGTTGACTACAATAAGTGCAACTACCGCCATAATAATATAGCTCCCGGTTCTTACACTATTAAAAATGAGTCCTGCAATGACCAGAAAAATAATACAGAGCACTGCAATAAACACCGGCTGGTTTCTAAAAATATATTGATTTCCTTCTTGCTTATAAAATTGATAGTTGTTCATAATGAATGTAATTGTTCTTAATATTTTGGTTGGGAGTTGAGTCTAATGTTATAAAAAGCATGTATAGAGATTGTAATGTATAAGAGGCTTCTGAGACAATTATTTTATCGGCTTCATATGTATATATTTAAAGTGTTTTTTTAATTCTTCATACTTTTAATTGCCCCAGGTAGCCATCCAGTCCAGATATTCATGTTGGTATTCATTATCATTCAGTCTGATGATAAGGTTTTTCAAGTCTTCTTGCTCAAACTCATAATCTGAAACCGTGAAAATCAGGAAAATATCTTTGCTCGTGACATTTGTGAAAAAGTTCTCGTTTTTAAGTTTTTCCAATACTTCAATACAGATTGAATATAGTTTAGCCTGAAAACTCTCAAACCATTGATCATCGTCATCGTGCTTACTAAGCTCTGCTCTCAACTGAGTGCAGATTATATCAAATTCTTTATCGGCACCTTTCATTTCGTAAGTCCATTCTGCCGGTTCATATTTATAATAAAGAGCATCTTCTTCATCTGCATTCTCCATTACTTTCAATGTATTGGCAGCAGGGCAAACTGTCATTGCTCCTTCATCGCTGTACAGTGCAAAGCTGTAAATTCCTTCTGCTCCATGCTTTTCATACACTTCTAAAAAAGCTTTCCTTGCAGCATCTTCAATCTGCTGTTTCAAAATTTCAAAATCCATACTTCTTTTCTTTTCTAAAATGGGCGGTAAAATTACCTTTATCCTGTTAAATCAGTATATTATACTCTTTAAAGGTATAGCCAGTTTCATGATTATAGCTAGCTGTTTTTATTATATATAATCCAGCCGGGAATTAAAAATCAATCTACAAAAGTGTTATAACGGTCAAGAACATATCCTGCTTCTCTTTCCAGGTTATCAAGATCACGGTTTAGATCCTGACTATTTTCGTTTAGGCTTCGCTGTACGATTCTCATTTTACCCAGGAAATCATTGACAGAACTGTTGAATGCCTGATAACTGTTTTCCTTCTGCTTTTCTGAAGACGGAATTTTTTCATTGATGTTCCTTTTATATAATTTTTCCATCTGCTCGTATTGGTGGGAAAATTTGTTTTTATAGACATTCATATCCGCTACATCATAGGAATCATCAATAATTTTCTGAGCCAGCTCCATAACCTCCTTAGATTGAATGATCTGTGTTTTGAGCGGATGATCTTTAAGCATCTCAATTTCTGCTTTATTTGCCCTTGGGGAAAGCTTAGTGAATAAGTCATTGGCCGCTGTACGGTTTTCTTTAATAAGTTGTATTGCTTTTTCGTTGATTTCGGCGACTTTCTTTCCTTTATCATCTTTCCAGTCCTCTGCCTGTTTGTAAGTGTCCAGTTCTTTTTTTAAAGATTCCAATCGGACCATTGTGTCCTTCATCTTATCCACAAGTGTCTGAAAATTCTTTCCCAATACATCCGGAGCCTTTAATTCCTGACGGGTGTACAACATCACTGAAGGCGTAAATATGGGCATAATACCGGAAGCTTTTGGATTGGCACCGGCATTTTTCACATAGTCTTCCATCTGTATCAATATATTCTGAAAATCTTTGATAAAATCTGACTGCTCATCATCCATTTTTACAACTTTGTTATTAAAAGAAATAATATCTCTGTTTACATCCCCGGAATTAACACTAAAAGTGTTTACCTGCCCTGAATCATTCTGTGACAGCTTTTCTTTAACTTTTTCCAATTTATCGCATGATATAACAGAAAAGCTAAAAAAAAGCATGCCTGCGATGATTAATGGTGTTTTCATAATTTTATATTAAATGTTAAATTGGTGTTTCCAAAAATTTTTGAATCCTATCCGATAAAAGAAAATTTGTCCTCAAATATTTTCCCTATTAATGGCAAAGGCTTTTCAACATTGTTGGCTGCATTAATGATTCCGATAATCATCAACACCAAAGGAATCAAACCCAATAGTCCCAGAATTCCGATTTTAGTAACCATCAATACAATATTGAGAATGATAGATAAAAAAATAGAAAAAAGAATTAATCCCAATGATTGTTTCAGATGGTATTTTAAAAGGCTGTTCGACTTTTCTTTTCCGATAAAGAAGGATATCAGCCATCCGAAAAGCGTAATGTAAGAAACAATTGATAAGGTTTTGTTGTCCATAGCTGTAAAATTTTAAATTAATATTCTTTGATTTTTTCTGGCCCTAAATTGCAGAAGAAAAAGATCCCAGTCTTGTTTTATGCGACTACAAAACATATTCAACCCCGATCACAGATGACTACAAAATGTCTACAAAAACATTTAAAAAGTTAATAATCAACAAATTACAAACAACACATAGCTCTAGTTTTTCAGACAGGAAATTGACAGATGTCTACAAATTTTGTACTTTCACCTTATGAAATTAAAGTACTTACTCTTATACTGTATACTTTTTATCTGCACATTATATCCCGCACAGAATGCATTTATTGATGGCCTTAAAAACCAATTGAGAGGAGATCATATTTCTACTGCAGAAAAATTCAGAATTTACAATGAACTTACCGAATATTACAGAGTTAGCGATCAATATCCTACAGCTGAAAAATATGTTCAGCAGCAACTTGATCTTGCTAAAAAAGAAAATGATTATGCTGAAGAAGTAAAAGCTCTCAGTCAAAAAGGAGTTATTAAGCTTAATCAGTCTGAATATGATAAGATTCCTCCTATTCTGGATGCTGCGAATGCAATTGTTCAAAAGAGTCAAAATAAAACTGCGGAACTATATGCCACTTATCTGAATATCTACTACAGAAATGCACTTGGCGAACTTGAAAATACAATCAGGCTTGTTCAGAAAGTCCTTCCCATCGTTGAAAAACAACCTTCCGAAATCTTATTAAATGCTAAGCTCAATTATCTTCTCTACGGAATCTATACAGAATGGAACGATGCTGAAAATGCCACCAGATATGCCAAAAAATCCATAGAACTTGCTGAAAAGGCAGGAAACAAAAATTTACTCAGCTCTACCTATTCGGCGCTGGCTGTCTGCTACTCCTTTCAATATGAGAAAAGTGGAAACTCAAAAGATCTGAAACCCGTCATAGAGATGTGTAAGAAAGCTGTTGGCCTGTACCATCAATTTCCCGGTCATGTCTCAGCCCATGTACATGCAATGGCCTTACTGAATCTCACAAACTATTATCTGAGCTATCCGGTTATGACTCCTGAAATCCGTGAGGAAATTCAGAATAACGCCCACGAAATCCTGACCCTTACGCAGCATACAACCCTTAATCAGAGTATGCAGGCAGGTGCACTTGGTGTTTTGAGCAATCTCGCATCACGGGATCATAATGATACTTTATCAGAGCATTATCTTTTGAAAGCGGAACAGATTCTGCTTACCCAGCAACCGGTTTATTACCATGTTATGATCAATGTGGTGAAAGATCTTGCCCAGCTGTATGCAAAACAAAAGAAATATCAGAAAGCTTATGAATATGAATCAAAGTTAACAGAATACAGCAATCTTCTCTTTGATGAAGGGCAAGCTGAAACCGCAAAAAGATTGGAAGCTCAATACCAGTCTCAGAAAAAAGAATCTGAACTCAGATCTCTCACTGAGAAAACAGCCATTCTGAAAAAAGAGAAACTCCTTTATATTATATTGGGAATCATAGGATTAACTGGAGCCTTTTTTATGTTCCGTTCTTATCATTTTAAACTGCGGTATTCTATAGAAAGAGAAAATAAACTTGATACAGAAAAGCATGAAGCAGAAATGCAGGTAAAACTTCAGGAGCAAGAGCAGGCAAGATTAAGGGCAGAACAGGAACTTCTTACGCTTCAGCAGCAAAAACTTCAAAGTGAGGTACTGGCCAGCCAGCTTCATATTCAGCATAAGAATGAGGTTCTGCAGCAGCTTCAGACCCAGCTTTCCGATACGGATATTAATATTCATCAGGTGGTAAAGGGAGAAAATCGGGTTGACAATGATTTTGAAAAAATCAGATTTACTATTCAGGAACTGCATCCGGATTTCTTTAAAAACATCAGTGAAAAAGCCCAGCAAAAACTTACTGCTCTGGATCTGAAATACTGCGCCTATATTTATCTGGGAATGGATACAAAACAGATTGCCAACCTCCTCAATGTAGAGCCTAAGAGTGTAAGAATGACCAAATACCGCCTGAAAAAGAAGTTCGGGCTGGATGAAAATACTGCTTTAGAATCTTTTTTCCAGGGAGTATTCTCTGAGTAAACGCCCCATATTTTATTTCTATTTCAAATGAAAAGCTTTTTAACCTCATGTTGAAAAGCTTTATTTTTATATCTCAGGTTCCTTTGCACGGATTCAAATTTTAAAAACCCAGGGTTTTCTGCAAAAATTGATAAGATGTTTACCTCGTTTTCGGATTAAAAAATGTGATTTTAAAACAAACAAATCACCAGAAGCATACAAATTGTGGTCAAAATAAGTGACTCAGCATCTTATTATCACGCTAAAATCATCTGTTTTCCGATATTGTACAATAGAAAATATTACCATACAACCTACTGTTAAAGCCTGTAATTTTCTTTTTATGGCTGGCATGCAATTTATACTTTTTCGAATTTCAAATATTTCACCAAAATACAACTACCATTCCGAGTAAAATTTGCATTTGTGTATCAAGTAAAATACAAATCATTTACACATTTTATCCCCATGAAGTGATCTAAATATTTATAGTTTTATCCCATCAACGTTGATGAAATATATTCTTCAAATTTAAAATGTAAGTGTACAGTGCATGATAAATAGGTAGAATTATTCACCCAAGTCAGGGTTTATTTGACACAAATGATTCATATAAAAACAATTAAAAATTACACACATGAAAAAATTAAATGGAATGAAGAGAGACTTCTCTTCTTTGGAAAACAAAAAGCTGAAAGATCTTAAAACAATTCAAGGAGGCAGTTATAATGTTAAATCTAACGTTTCTGTTGGAGAAGGTTGTGAAGAATATGACACCTATACAAGCCCAGGAGGTACATATATAGGTAGAATTACGGTATGTAATCCAAAAGACGAGTCAGCAAACTAATGTATGGAGGGCCTTGCCCTCCTTTTTCAATCTTAGGTTAACTATCAAAAACTTCTTTACAAGATTATGAAACAATATACTTGTTGTTTTCTATTTTTTATTTTGGTCTTTTTTTTATCATGTAAAAATCAAGGAACAAATTACATTACTTATTATAACAAAGTGAATGAAATTGACAGTATTTACAGAATGGCTAATAAACCTGAAAAAGCCATAAAAAAATTCACAAAACTGTTTCACAAGTATGAACCTAAAAACCAAGAGCTTACTGAAGAATACAAAACCTACATTAAACTTGCAGATCAATACCATAAAAATTTTGGCGGAAAAAAGAGTTTATACAAACTTATTACCCTGTTAGCGCCCTATGGTAATGAATATAAAAAACTTTATCCGCTTTGTAAGAAATACGGAATAGACAGTCTGGAAGTAAGCCAAAAAGTAACCCATTGGAAAATGAATCTGAACAGGACACTGATAGACTCCTTTAGTATTGCGATGATTCGTGACCAGAAAGGAAGACCTGAAAATATAGCCCTTGTAAATAAAAACATTGAAAAAAATGTAAATCTTTTTTTCTGGACATTTGAACATTATGGGTTTCCTGATGAGCAAAAAATAGGGAGATTAGGAAATGATAATGTTTTCATCGCCATGCCTACATTGTTAAGTCATATGATAGGCTCAAAAAAATATCCTGAATTCAGAAAAAAATTATTCGAATATGTAAAATCAGGTCATTGTTCTCCACAGGAATATGCCTTAATGTCTGATACCTATGATTACTATAGAAATACTGCTGTAAGATACAGCTTACGGAACAATAATACAGATTCTGTTCGGATTAACCGCAACCGAAAAAGTATTGGACTTCCCAGTATAAAACATTCATCTAAAATCAGAAAAGATAAATTTAAGAAAAAATGATTCTTATTCTTTCTACTAATCAGGAAACAACAACAAATGAAGTTATTAAATGGCTAAAGGCATTAAAAAAAGCTTTTATTCGTGTTCATGAAGATGAAATTTTTGATATAAAAGTATGTAAAAACAGAATCTTTTTGCAAAGTCAAAGAAATAACTTTTTTATTGAAGATATTACGAGCGTTTGGTATCGCAGAGGAGGATTACAATTTATAAGGAAAGAATATAACAACCCTTCAATTAATGCCTATATGAATGAAACTCAATATTGGCTTGAAGATTATGTTATAAAATTGCTTGAAGCTAAAAAACACATTAATAAGCAAAGCAACAGTCATTTGAATAAGCTTTTCGTACTTGACCAAGCAAAAAAAGCAGGACTGAAAGTTCCAGAATATTATTTGGCAGAAAACACAGATCAGCTAATTGTTAATAAAACGATTACCAAATCTATTGCTGAAAATATAATATTAAAATCAGTGGGTAACTTTCCTGAAGGTATTTTGTATACCTCTCTTGTCACAGAAAAAGAAAAGAAAAATTTCTTTATTACCTTTTTTCAGGAAATGATTGAAAAGGATTTTGAAGTACGAGCCTTTTATCTTAATGGTAAAATATGGTCTACTGCTATTTTTTCTCAAAATGATAAGAAAACCCAAATTGATCATAGAAAATATAATCATGAGACGCCCAATCGGAATGTCAGATATAATCTTTCAAAAGAGATTGAAGAAAAAATACATATCCTTATGCTGCAACTGGATATAAATTGTGGCTCGCTCGATTTTATAAAAACCAAAAATGATTTTTACTTTTTAGAAATAAACCCTGTTGGTCAGTTTTTAGGATTATCTGCAATTTGCAATTACTTACTTGAAAAAGAAATAGCAGAATACTTATGAAAAAGAAATTTAAAGAAAAAAATAAATTACCTCTTACACTGAAGTATATGGAAAATTTTAGGGACGCTTCGGCAGAAACACAGAATAACTATAAAGTTGATTATATTTTCTCAACAGAATATCAAACTGATTTTTTAATTAGAGTAAAGCCCACAAAATCAATTGTAAGATTATTATGATATATTATAATATAAAAACACAAAATAAAGACATTGGTCTAGTGTACATCACTTGTCTGATTCTTTGCTTATTTCTTTGTGCCTGCAAAAATAGAAATTACATTTTATATTATAATCAGGTAAATGAAATTGATAGTATTTATAGTGTCACACATCAACCTGAAGAAGCTATAAAGCAGTACCGAAAATTATTCCGAAAATATAAGCCAAAAAATCAGGAACGGAGAGAAGAATATGAAAATTATATAAAGCTTGCAGATCAACATCACAAAAATTTCGGAGGGAAGAAAAGTCTATACAAGCTTATTCCGTTAGTTGCACCTAATTGGAAATATAAAAAGCAAGACACCAGCTTTATACAACTCTATCAAAAATATGGTATTAGCAGACAGGAGATGGAATTGAAAGTTGAAGAATGGAAAAAAAAACTTAATCAAAAACTTGTAGATTCTTTTACAGTCGCATTTAAACGTGATCAAGACAGTCGTATTGAATCAAATTATGCAGATATCAATAAAAATGATAAAAAGAATGCTGAACTTCTGAGGTGGATGTTTGAGAATTATGGTTTCCCAAGTCTGCAAAAAATTGGTTTATCAAATGGTGATTTCTTTATGCCATCAGGACCTATATTACTACACATGGCAGATTATGAAGAATATTACCCATATTTGAAAATAAAGCTATTAGAGTATGTAAAATCTGGTGAATGTCCTCCAAGAGATTATGCAGCGATGGTAGACAGAAATAATTTGCATCATAAAGTTCCTTATACCTATGGAGTTTATCAAGGATATGAAAATATAAAAGATTCCGCAACCGTCAATCGTAATCGCAAAAATATAGGACTTCCAAGCTTAAAGCATGCTCAATTGATCGCAAAAGATTTTTTCAAAAAAAATAAAAATTGATATTCATAATCTGTAAAAATGATGTAAAAAAGATCTTACCAAGATATGAAATATTTCAACCTATTTAGCAATATCCTTATCACCAAAGGATCCATCAGAATTCTCATTTCAGATCTACAGAGAAATGTATCTGAACTATATCCTCTGGAGTTGTTTGAAATTATACAAGAGCTGAAAAACAAATCTATCGAAGATACAATGATAAGTTATGATGAAGAATCCAAAGAAATAGTTGAGAACTATATCAATCTTCTATTGGAAAAAGAATACGGATTTGTTACTGAAAATGGCTGGGACAGAAATTTTCCTCCTCTCTCTTACGACTATCATGAACCCAACGCTATAACAGATCTTTTTATCGAAATGGAAGATCTCGGGATCTTAAAGAAAATATATCCATCCATAGAAAATCTTGGAGTTAAACATTTGGTTATTTACAGTTTGAAATCCTTAACCTTAAAAGAATGTATAGAAATTGATGAAATTTTTAAAACCTCAGTTTTATCAGGAATAGAGATTTTCTCCCCGTTTCATCAGAAAATGAACCTATCTTTTATGCAGGCTCTTCAAAAAAACACGGTCAGAATTTACAGTCTCATTCTTTACAATTGTTCAAAACCTCCTTTCAAAGCTAAAGATGAATACCGTTTCTCGCTGCATTTCCTGAAAGATGATCTGAAAATATCTGCGTGTGGAAAAGTGGAACTGAAGTACTTCAATACTAACATTATTAAAGTGACGGAAGCAGTTAACCACAATTCCTGCCTGCATAAAAAGATAGGCATTGATAGAAAAGGTAATATTAAAAACTGTCCACTGATGAATGAAAGCTTTGGAAACATCCAAAAACAAAGCCTTGAAGAAGCCCTCAATCAACCTGATTTCAGAAAATACTGGGATCTTACCAAAGACCAAATTGAGATATGTAAAGATTGTGAGTTCCGTTATGTCTGCACAGACTGCAGGGCATACACTGAAAACACTCTAAAAAGCAAAGAAGGTCTGAATATATCAAAACCTTTGAAATGTGGCTATAATCCTTATACGGGTGTGTGGGAGGACTGGTCCAAAAATCCTTTAAAACAAGAAATTTTTAATTCCCTGGAATTCAGATAATTTTTTTCATAAACCTTGTTATAATTGAAAACCGCTTCTAAATTAAATTTAAAAGCGGTTTGTTATTTTATTGTATTTGAAACTTTATTTAAAAAACTTCCATTTCGGGATAATGGCAAGCATTCCGAACCCCGTAAACAGGAAAAGATTGGTAACATCCGTATACAAAAATGTAGACAGATAATAATTATGCATAAAGAAATGCAGCACCAGTAACGCCGGAAACATAAAGATTCCTACTTTCCTGTAAAAGAACATCAGTACCAGCCCAATCATCATCAGTACATCAATAGAAAAAATCACATAGAAGTACCACCTCGGAATCTGAAGATATTCATGCTGCAGATATTCATCTACATCGATACCAAGCCCCATTATAGTAAACAACATCAAGGCAGCAAATGCCAGAATGAATCCCCATCCTTTCTTTGGGTCTTCGTCAAAATAGCTGTATTCTTCCATACCTACAAAAATAAAGAACTTATGAGAGATTTCATAAGTTCTTTTATAATTATTCGTTTAAAATTTGACTTACACAGAGATTGCGTTGATCAGTCTGTTTTTGTCACTTAAGAATTCCTCCATAGAGATCATACTTTCAGTTCTCATTACATCCTGAATGTCGTCAATCTGGTAAATAATTCTTTTAGCATCATCAGTATTCTTAGCTCTTACTTTACAGAAAATATTATATTTTCCTGAAATAACGCTAGCCTCGATTACGTTGGGGATTGTTGACAATTCTTTCAATACTTCCTGAGTACGGTTTGATTTTGTCAAAAGGATACCTATGAAAGCTGTAAAGTGATAATCAAGCTTACCATAATCGATGTTAAGAGATGATCCCAAAATAATACCTGCATCTTCCATCTTTTTCACTCTTACGTGAATTGTTCCAGCAGAAACATCCATCTGCTTTGCAATTTCAGTAAAAGGCATTCTTGTGTTTTCTACTAAGAAATCAAGAATCTTCTTGTCTATTTCGTCCAGTTGATAGTTCATATTAGTTAAATTACAATTTCTTTAAAAAATCTATGTATTTTTTGCAAATTTACAAAAAATAATTTAACTAAAAAATATATATCAAATATTAACAATAATTAACACAGATGATAAAAATCATTAAAATATTCTAATTATTTACCTTGCGATTTTATAGAATCTGTTTTTATTTCACCTTTTGCATCTGGAGTTTTTTTGTCTTTTTTCTTCTTTTTAAACAAAGAATTGAAGCTTTTACTCCACACTACCCCTCCGCCATAGGCTTGATTAGCAGAACCGTTTGTACTCACCATTCCGATGTTTGTAGGCTTGGAATAAGCACGTATAACCAATGAACCGTCATTCTTCTTAGATAAATCGTACTCTACTGACCCTTCCGTAGAAAGGTAATTGTTTTGGGCTCCATCTGTTTTTGATAACGGAATACCCAAACCAGTCTTGATATTGACTCTCGGGGAAAGGGCTACACTTACTCCCGCATTGGCTCTGTCTCCATAATTCGAATTCTGATCTCCTTTCACATAATTAAGGTCAATCTGAAATTCGTTACTCATTGTATTAAGAACAGATCCCAACTGCTTCAGAAGTATATTATATCCTGAGGATTCCGCTACATTTCCTACATTTACATCGAATCCACCAGTGTTGGATACGTTAAAGGTACTCAATAACAATACAGATCCGAACTGAAGAACCTTCTCTCCTTCCTGGCTCATTTTCGCGGCAAGGGTTTCTCTTACCTGGCTGGATACGTCCATTGCAGTTACATTAAGATCAATCTGAGGGTCTACTAACGACTGGGTAATATGGGCTTGCAGCAAAATACTTATAGGCTGTAGTTTCCCCATACTAAGATATTCTCCTGCATTGGAAACCATTCTTATATAATTGGCATTAATATCCAACGCAGGTTTCATAGCATCCCCATCCCATCTGATACTACTGTTTCTTTCAATCTGGAATGTTTTATTAAGAATGGCTTTAGAGACAAATGTTCCGTTATCTACTTTATAGGTACCGCTCATGGCAATATTACCCTGTCTGTTCATATGAAACCTCAATGGATCAGCAGATCCTTTTACGGTAATATTTCCCACATCGTCTCCTACGAGTACGTTTACAGTAGTTCCTTTATCTACAGCCAGGTTGAAATCAATATTCATGTTGGCTCCTGTTTTTTTCTTTTCTTCCAGTGTGATCAGACCGTCTTTTCCTTCTTTCAGGAATCTGAGCATTTTAAATTCCTCTACATTGGAAGTGGAGCTGGAATTAAAGGTAAAGGTACTTCCATTAAGTGCCTTCATATTAGGAGTTGTTATGCTTAATCCTGAAACCGGTCCGTCCACGTACAGATCTCCCTGTCCGTAAACTCTTCCCCAGAACAGGTCAAAATCTTTCTGTGTGGTATTCAGCATCAATAGATTATCTGCTCTCATTACGAGAGATACCCCCATTGAAGAAAGGGTTTCAAACTGAATCGCCCCGGAAACATTCCCTTTGGAATTGGTTCTTCCGTCGTGTACTTCAATATTATTGAGGATAGCAAGCCCTTTGGTAAGCTGAATTACGGTATCATCAAATGCATAATCTACTCCGGTAAACAGAAGCTTTAATCCAAAATCTTTTAAAGCAATATCTCCACTATAATCAAGGTTGTTAAGCTTTCCATTGATTTTAAGATCTCCTGTTGCTTTTCCACGAAGGTTTCCAAAAATAGTCTGCACAAACTGCTGCGTAAATGCCAAGTCAAAATCACGCATTTCTGCTGTAAGATCAATAATCGGCGAAGAAGTATTATTATTAACCGTTCCTGTAAGGTTAAGGCTGTTGTTTCCAAGTACTCCGGCAGAGTGAACTTTTACATCAATATCATACACATTCAGTGAGAATCCATTGGTGGCAGAAATAGAGATATCTCCCATATCATTGCCATTCATCTTAATATCATCAATGTTAAGATCAACCAGCGGCTGAAGAGTACTTTTATCCATTTTGATCTTAACACTTCCGTTGGCAAGACCTTTAATATCCATAGTATTCCCTCCGGACTGCATTTCCAGAAGTTTTTCTACTGCAAAGTCATTAATATCTGCATCTACATAAAAATCTTTCGCAGACTTAAACTGGGCTTCCTTAATAAACAAAGCACTTTTATCGGAATAAACTCTCAGATTTCTGATATCAAAATCTCCTGTTTTCTTTCTGTAGGTAATGGAGTGATCCAATTCGGGGCTTGTATCTATTGCCCACGTAACTTCATTGAATTTTACCTCGGTAGGTTCAAACCTGAATACATAATCTCCGGCTGCATCGGTAGACTGATCCACATTGATGGCGTATTCCTTAAGCTTTTCATTAATCTCATCATCAGGACTTCCATGCTTAAATACAGTGGCTAAATGAAGTGTATTTCCGTTTTCATTATTCCCTTTAAGCTCAAAATCTTTGATCACATTTTTATTATAAATGACTCTGTTGATCTTAGCGTACAATTGCTGGTTAAGGTCTCCCGTGTTAATTCTAACTTTAACACTATCCACCATCGCACTATCTCTGCTGAGATTCTTACGGTCATTAATTTTATAATCAGGATTTGAAGATGCCAGCGCCTGATCAGCGTCTGTAATCTCTTCCTCCTTAGTCATAATATATTTTAAAGAGGCTGCATCAAGATTCAGAATCAGATTGTTTGAGTTTCCATCATACTCCCCTTCTACAAGAGCTCCTTGTGGCAATCTCAATTCGGGTAAAAAATAATTGATCAATCCTTGCTGAACATCAAACTTCAGCGCAAAATTCTGTCCCCGGTATAATTTTCTTGGCGGCGGACCCACTAATATTTTTCCAACTCCATTTTCTACCATACCTGCAAGGTCTGCAAGACTGTATTTTCCTGAAATTTTTCCTGTGGCAGCTCCCGGAGCATCTACATCAATAACACGACCACCTGCTTCAATAAACGTTTTTAACTTGGCATTCGGAATATTATATTTTTGAGTAGCTGAAGCAAAGTGAAGGTTATTGGCATTCACATCTAAAGTAAGATCGTTGATAGAAGACATGGCCATTTTTCCGTCAACCTGACCACTTACCACCTGAGTCCCGGGCTTGTTGGTAAAGTAATTCATGTTCAGGTAAGTGACGTCCGCATTAACATCCATAGCAATCCTCGGAGTACTGAAATCGATCAATCCTTTGACTGTAGCTTTTGCCTGTTCATCATTAACAGTGATGAGTCCGTTATATTTTTTATGATCCAATAAACCATCCAGATACAGATTATTGATCGTTTTATCCATAATTTCAATACTTGCAATCTGAGATTTCGTGGTCAGACGCATGGTATTGACATCAAAACTTTGCCCGTTAAGATCAAATTTACCAGAAATTAAGCCTACCGATTTATTCTTAGTGATGACTGAGGTATTGAGATCTTTTACATCAAGATAACCGGAATATTTTGGCATTGCAGTGCTGTAGCCTGTCAGGGTAAGTTTCGAAATTTTCGCCTGCCCGATTCCTGTCATTAAATTACCATTATCCACATAAATCTGATCAGGATTCACTTTAGCCGTTCCATTGTATTTCAGTTTTCCGAAATCATCTGCAAAGTTCTTCATCTTTTTGGAGATGAATGAAGGCATCATTGCTTTTAAATCCTTGTAGGTAAAATCTGTGGAAAGCTCTTTTGTTTCAATAGCAAAATGACCTTTAAGCAGATTGTCTACCTTCATCGTTTTGGTAGCAATATTGACGTCAGGATTTCTGATCAGAAAATTTTCCAGATGAAATTTATTCAAAGGACCAGTCATAACCCCTGAAAGATTGAAAGGTTTGATATTATCCCAGTTGGTAACAAAATAACTGATGTCATATCCGCTTAGCTGGCTTCCCTGCTGAATATTCATATCCCAGCGTACCTTGTCTGCAAAATCTGCCCAGGATCCGTCGTGAAGATTAAATTTGATATCTCCCTGAAGTAAGGTATGATCTGTATTCAGGGTAAGGTCTTTTAATGACAAAAACTGCTTCGTTAGAGACAGTTCTGTTGAAAAAGTATCTACAAAATGAGATTTCCCCCATCTTGAAGTTACAAATGACATATTATTGATTAACGCCGAAACATTCGGGCCGTTAACTTTTACGTTCGGTGCTTTTAAGTTGAATTTTGTTGCGGTAAGCCATTTCCCTTGTTCTCCGGGAGAGTTTTCATTAACAATGGAAACTTTAGAATCAATGATCTGAATTCTGGAATTCAGTTGAAAAGGAGGTTTCTTGGGATCTCTTTTCTTCCCGTTGTCGAAGAGGTCAACAAATCTTACAAAATTGGATATACTGTCGCCTTTATAAGTAATTACTTTTACATCGGCATTCACCAGAGCCAGAGAGTTAAAACTTAAAGAATTGCTGCTTCCTGAGATGGCATTTACCGCAAGAGATATCCAATCTGAATCTGCACGAAATTCACGCGCCGTAATAAAATTAAATCCTTTATAATCTTTTACTTTTAGCCCTTTTATCGTGACATCACCGAAGTAATTCACATCTACACTTTCTGTAGAAAAATCAGATTTAAAATCATTGTTAACAAGTTTGAGAGCCTGATCAGCTGCCCATTTTTTCGTAACCGGAAGATTGATGGCAACAAGGATTCCACCTACAAGGAAAATCCCCAGCCAAAAGAGAATCAAGAGAAGTTTTGCCCACCAGGTATAGCTGGTAACATCCTTTACAGCCTGTTTCCCAAATTCTTCAGCTGTTTCCACAGGATGATGCAGAGCATCCGAAGCAAGCTCAGAGGCTTCCTTCACTGTTTCCCGTACTTTCCCCTCTACATTTTCAACAGTTTTCTGTACCTGATCCCCAAGGTTTTCAGCTACTGATTTTTTATTCTCATTCTCGTTATTATTCTCTAACTTTGCCATTATTATGAGCGACTCTATAATTTTAGGTATTGAATCGTCCTGTGACGACACCTCAGCAGCTATCATCAAGGGAAATTCTATTCTTTCAAACATTGCCGCGAACCAGGCCATCCACAAAGAATATGGCGGCGTTGTCCCTGAATTGGCTTCACGAGCCCATCAGCAAAATATTATCCCCGTTGTTGAAAAATCTTTTTCTAAAGCAAATATACAACAAAATGCTATCTCTGCTATAGGATTTACTCGCGGACCGGGACTTTTAGGATCTCTTCTTGTAGGAACATCATTTGCTAAGTCTTTGGCTATGAGCCTGAATGTACCTTTAATTGAAGTAAATCACCTTCAAGCCCACATTCTGGCCCATTTCATCGAAGATGCAAATCCTGTGCCGCCTACTTTTCCGTTTTTATGCCTTACCGTAAGCGGCGGACATACTATGATTGTATTGGTAAAAGACTATTTTGACATGGAAATCATCGGGAAAACCATAGATGATGCAGCGGGAGAAGCTTTTGATAAAATCGGAAAGATTTTTAACCTTGATTACCCTGCAGGACCCATCATCGACAGATTGGCCAAAGAAGGAAATCCTGATGCTTTTACATTCAACAAACCGAAGCTTGAAAACTACGATTATTCTTTCAGCGGTATTAAAACTTCCGTGCTGTATTTCATTCAGAAAGAAGTCAGAAAAAATCCGGATTTCATTAAGGAAAATCTTAATGACCTTTGTGCTTCCGTACAAAAATCAATTATTGAAATTCTGATGAATAAGCTTGAAAAAGCAGCCAAAGATCTCAATGTAAATCAGGTGGCTATTGCAGGAGGTGTATCTGCTAATTCTGCACTTAGAAAAGCAATGGAAGACAATAAAGAAAGACTGGGATGGAGTATTTATATTCCAAAATTTGAATATACAACAGACAATGCAGCCATGATCGCTATGGTGGCAAAACTGAAGTTTGAGCGAGGAGAATTTACAGATTTAAGAACTTCCGCAACCGCAAAATACGATTTATGAAAATACTCTTAGAAGAAAAAGTACTGGGAACACATTCTAAAAAGAACTCAAAATATTACTGGGTATTGGAAACTATCACAGGAAGACATGAGGGCTCAGAAACTTTTTCAGAGTTTAACGGAGAAAGTTCTGAGACAGGTTATATTCAGGATATCAAAGAAGAAGTTTTAAAATTAATTAATTCTGAACATCTTTTTAGTTTTCCCTATACTCCAAAAGAAGGAGATTATTTATCCATCAAAAATAATTTGAGAAAACAGGAATATTTAAATCTGATTTTCATTAATAATGTATGGATAGAAGAAATATACATGTGTTCTTACCGGGAATGTGATACAGACATATATACAACCATCAAAACAGGAGTAGCATTTATAAATCAGGATATATGAAACTATTCTACGGAGACATCAACGGAAATAAAGTTTTAATCAACGACGAAGAACAGCAGCATATCGTAAAAGTTCTTCGCATGAGAGATGGAGAAGATATTCATGTGACGGATGGAAAAGGAAAACTTGCTTCCGGAAAACTTATAATAGAAGGCAAGAAAGCCGGAATTGAAGTTTCTGAGATCAAAGAAAATCTGCCGGAATTCAATCCAAAACTTCATATTGCGATTGCCCCTACCAAGAATATTGACAGAATCGAATTCTTTGTGGAAAAAGCAGTGGAAATGGGTATCTCAGAAATAAGCATTATTATCACTGAAAAAACAGAGCGTAAAAACATCAACATCGATAAAATCAGGAAACAAGCGATCGCAGCATCCAAGCAAAGCCTGAGATTTCATTTTCCGTTGATCAATGAAGCTCTAAAGCTAGGTGATTTTCTGAAAAATATTGATCCGGAACATACTTTTGTAGCACACTGCCATGAAAATCTGGAAAGAATTGATCTTAAAAACATTCCTCAACTGCAGCAGCTTACATTTTTAATAGGCCCTGAAGGCGATTTTTCCGAAAAGGAGATTGCATTTCTGGCAGAAAATAAGATAAAAGCAGTATCTCTCGGAAATCAGAGACTCAGAACAGAAACAGCTGGCGTTTTTGTTGCAGCCTGGAATTATTACAATATGATATAAATACAAAACGAGAAGACACTAAACCTTCTCGTTTTTATTTTTGACTCCTTATTTCCAGTCAATATTATTCTCTTTCAGGTATTTTTCAAAAATCTGCTGCCCGCTTCTTATTGAATTCACTGCCCAAAGGATTTGCATCCTTAAAAGTTTTTCTTCATTCAGTTTATAATCAATCCCAGACTTTATCAGCTTTTGTTTCAGTTCGTACATACAAATGGAAGCCGCTACAGAAACATTGAAGCTTCTTGTAAAGCCATACATCGGGATGGCCAGTGTTTCATCGGCAAAATCTAAAATCTCCTGGGAAACTCCCTCCATTTCAGTTCCAAAAACCAAAGCAATGGGTTCTGTTATTTCATACTCAGGTAACATTTTAGCATTCTTTTCCAGCGAAACAACCACTATTTTATATCCCCGGTCTTTAATATTCTGGAAAGATTCCATATTTCGGGGAAGTTTTTCTACCTCAACCCAGGTATCAGCTCCTTTTGTTACACGAAGATTGGGTTCAAAACTGTATTCTTCCTGCAAAGCCACTACTTTATGGAAACCACAGGCTTCCACAGAACGCACAATGGCTGCTGCATTTCTAAACTGATAGATATCTTCTACCACCGGAAGGACAAAGTCTGAACTTTCCTGAGAAAAATGTTCAATTTTCTCGAGTCTTTCTTCAGTTAAAAACTGTTTTAAATATTCAAAGGTTTGCGCTAAATCTTTCATCCGCATTTAGTTATTTTTTTCAATAGCCCTATGAAACATCAGTCATTTTCATTTTATTTTTATAAAATTTCATGATAAGCGTTTCATTCATTTTCAAATCTTTGCAAATTAACGTAATTTTGACCTATGAACCCTAATCTGGGGCCAATTCTTAATAAATTAGTACATGAAGCGAAAAGTCCTGCTCATCTATACCGGTGGAACCATCGGAATGGAAAAAGATTATGAAACCGGAAGTCTCCGTGCCTTTGATTTTGGAAATATATTCGAAAAGATGCCTGAAATGAGGCTTATGGAATGCGAAGTCTTTGTACATCCTTTCGCCAAACCATTGGATTCCTCGGATATGGGACCTGAAGAATGGAGGGTGATCGCTAATTATATTCAAAAAAATTATGATGAATACGACGGTTTTCTGATCCTTCACGGAACAGACACGATGTCTTATACCGCTTCAGCACTAAGTTTCATGCTAAAAGGATTAAGAAAGCCTGTCATCATGACAGGATCTCAGCTTCCGATTGGTGATCTGAGGACGGATGCCAAGGAAAATCTTCTGACCAGCCTTTATTACGCCAGCCTTTATGAAAATGATGAAGCAGTCATTCAGGAGGTTGCCATTTACTTTGAGTATAAATTATTAAGAGGAAACAGAACGCTGAAATATTCTGCTGAGTATTTTGATGCCTATTCAAGCCCGAATTACCCTATTTTGGGACAGTCTGGAGTTCATTTGAATATTATTAAAGATAACCTTTTCCGTTGTGATCCTGAGGTAGAGTTTCACGTGGATGAACATATTTCCGAAGATATTTTATTCTGGAGAATTTTTCCGGGCATGCATCTGAGCCACTTCAGGGAAATTCCTAAAATGAAGGTTCTTATTCTTCAGGTTTTTGGTTCGGGAACTATTTTCAGCAGTGCAAAAACTCAGGAAACGCTTCAGGAAATCCGGGATAACGGAACTGAAATTGTGGTGGTAAGTCAGTGTATTTCAGGAGGTATCTCATTCGGAAAGTATGAAAACAGTAATATTTTCTCCAGAATCGGAGCAATCAGCGGAAGAGATATGACAGCGGAAACAGCGATTACCAAAGCCATGCACTTAATTGATAATCCAAGTTACTCCGGAAGCTTTGCCGATAACTTCACCAGAAGTCTTTGTGGAGAAATTACAGATTAATTTGTAAGAATAATTTGGATATTCCAGAAAATACACTATTTTTGCAATCTCAAAAAGAGAGGTGTCCGAGTGGTTGAAGGAGCTACCCTGGAAAGGTAGTATACGGGTAACTGTATCGAGGGTTCGAATCCCTTCCTCTCTGCAAGAAACCAAAACCTGTGCTAATGATTAGCACAGGTTTTTTTATGCCTAAAATTTTGGTACCTTTTCTCGTAGGTATTTATACTCACTCTAATAATTGGTCATTTATACTCTACTGCAGGTGCCTTGTTCTTCGTTACTTTGAAATACAATCTAATCACCTAAAAAACAAATCAATATGACATCAACAAGTGTAAATGCAAATTCTTCAGGTCAGTTAGTACTTGGAAACGGAGCACAATTCTGGGTGTATCTTTCCCCACAAAATGATACTTCTAAAATGATTTCTACATGGCGTGTAACTTTTTCACAGGGAGACTGGAGCGACTTCATCTCAAGTGAAAATCCTACCAAACAGATTCAGACTCCCAATCTTTCCGGGATCTTTGAAATCAGAGTAGAATTATTAAGCGGATCTACCGGTACCTGGCGCCAGATTCCACCTCAGGCCGGAAGTCATAATGAAATAGGCTGTAACTCCAACTGTGCTTCAATGGTAGGAATTGTTGCAGACAGTACAAATCCTCCTATCGGAGCTATTAATGCCCATTTCTGGACCACATGGGATGCTATGTGCGGAGTAAGACAGAACTAACAGATAAGTCAACCAGTCCATAAAACCAAATTGCCACAATATATAGATATTGTGGCAACTTATTTTTACAACTATACACTACAATATCAAATATTTACGTAATCATTTGATCAATGAGAGAGAGAGATTTCCTCAAATTACTAACAAGTTATACACATTTTATCCACAATTACAATACAGTTCTAAAAACTTAATCTTTAGAAAGTTTTATTCCTAAATCTATCCTAAATCAGGCCTTTACTTTGTCTTGTTTTTAAACAGTATTAAAAGATTTTGAATAAACATTCTATGAACAAAGCCTCTAATTTTGGTATTATAAAGTATTCTCTCTGCGTATCAACAGCATTCTTATCCGTCTCATGGTTTCGCAGTTATTTAAAATTAACAGTAAAACAATTATTCACCCTATTGAGCATGAAGAAATTTTTTGCAGGATTATTTTTATTGGGATGTTTAGGAACATCGATCAAAGCGCAGATCAGTCCACCTGGACTGGGAGATGCCAACAATGCATTCTGGGGAGCCTTCGGAGTGAAGCGACAACTCGACTCTTTGGGTAAAAAACAGGCTTTGAGCTACATAGCCATCGGGAGAAAAAGCAGTCCGGATGATCATAATCTGTTTTCGAAGCAGGCGATCATTGTTTTAAATCATGAAGTTTATCATTCCTTTGCGCCACACCAGCAATATAGTTATGCATTAAGTTACCGACGTCAGCCACAGTATGAAAGTACAGCTCCTTATGATAAAGAAAGTACGGAACAGGAATTCAGAATTTACGGAAGATATGCCTATACTTTTGATCTCGGCAGGAAATGGAAACTTAAAAGTACCATACGCCAGGAATTCAGGAAATTTTTTGATGCAGACTTTTATCAAGTCGAAGAGGATTTTCAGTTGAGAACACGGATCAAGAATCAGCTCACCTATAATTTATCTCCAAAAAACAATCAGAAACTGGCCTTGAGTGCAGAAGCCCTGTTTTCTATAAGCCATCTCAATGAGCCGGATTCTGAATGGAGTTCGTTTGGATATCGTGAAATGCGTATTGCGGCGTACTATATGTTTACAATTCCGAACTCTCCTTTTACTGTAGACATAGGATATATGGACGATCTGATCGGAGACAGCAGAAGTATTCATCATGGTGGCGTTCATTATCTGGCAGCCGACCTGGTATGGAATATTCCTTATAAAAAAAACAAGTAATACACATAAGCAAGTATTCACACAATTGCAATACAAAATCCCGATCATTACTGACCGGGATTTTTGGTTGAAAACATAAGTTTTCCGCAATATAATTAAGTATGAATGTTTGGTGTAAAATTTAGTTGCACAAAGTCAGAAACTGACGGCTCAACTGCACATTGAATTTGGCTTCCGCTCTTGAGCGTGCATAAATAGTCTGTTTAAAAGCATGCACAGTTTTTAATTTCTGGTCTATAAACTCTGCAATCTGAACAACAGAAAAAAGAAAATCCCTGTATACCGCCATATCAACGGTCTGTCCATAATAGGGAAGATAAGCTTTTAAAAATGGAATGGCTTTCTGATGACGGTTGTAGCTGATACAATACCCTACTCCTTCCATTGAGGTAATAATACTGTAATTATTAATATAGTCCTGAATATTTTTACTTCCATCAAGAGCATGAGCATTTTTTGAACAAAACTTATTGATCTTATCCAGAATATGCTGGGCATACTCCATCATGGAGATATTTTTAAATTCAAATACCTGATTCATTCCGCTGGATGGGGAAATTCCGTTTTCACTATCAATACAGAAAGAGATTCCTATTTTTTCATGATAGGGGAAAAAACAGTCTTTCACTTCAATGGAAGCATCGGGCTTTAGCATGTCATCTGCAAAGTTATAATACACATAGGGGCGATAAAGCTCTGCAAGCGCTTTCAGATAATCTGTTTCGCTGGTATTATGATATTCTTCAAACCATTTTTCAAGGTTATCGTAATAATTACTTTCAAAGTCGTTAAAGTTTAAGTAAAATGGCAATTCCATAGCTCTGTAATTTTGATATGACAAAGCTATATGTGTAATGCGACAAAACTTGACGTAATATATTTTTTTGTAAAAAGATTTTTGTCAATGGTCAATTTTTGCTTCGCAAAGTCAATGGTCAATCATAATTAACGCTAAAGTTCGCAAGGTTTATTGATATACAGAATTTATCAGTTCGCAAAGGCTCTCCGTTCAACAAAAGACCTTAGTGTGTACATTGCTGAGTGAAACGCCTTCGAGATCGTTTTTTATAATAAAATATCGTAGTGGACTTTGTGTTAAAATCTATGTAAGTGTATCAAAAACTTGACGCAATATATTTTTTGTAAAAAGATTTTTGTCAATGGTCAATTTTTGCTTCGCAAAGTCAATGGTCAATCATAATTAACGCTAAAGTTCGCAAGGTTTATTGATATACAGAATTTATCAGTTCGCAAAGGCTCTCCGTTCAACAAAAGACCTTAGTGTGTACATTGCTGAGTGAAACGCCTCTGCGGTCGAAAAAAAAGTAAACATCATAAAAACTTTGCGAACACCACGTTTAATTACATACGAGCTTATAAAATTCACAAGCACAGCGATTTGACCATTCACCATTGACATTTATTTATCATAATTCTTCATAATGTACTCAAAGTAGTGGATCATTTTCAGATAGTTTTCAATACTAAGATATTCATTGGTACTGTGAATACTCTGCTGCTCGGCACTGTTGATCTTAATCGGCATGAACCTGTAGACGTTTTTGCTTACAATTTCATATTTACCGGCATCGGTTCCAGCCATAGTAAGATAAGGGGTAACAATGGCTCCTGGATGAATTTCTTTCACTCCGGCTTCTATCATTTTAAAAGCTCTTGTATTGGTTGGGGAAATAGCAGAAGCTTCTCTTGTATTATCAATTTCTTCTACCTCAACATCAAAACCTTCAGTCGATTTAGCAATATGATCTCTTACATCTTTCACCGAATTTCCGGGAAGTAATCTGAAATTAACCACAAATTCCACTTCTGGAGAAAGGACGTTAGTTCCATCACTTCCTTTCATCATCGTTAAAGCTGTTGTGGTTCTCACCAAAGCATTGGTTGTATTATTTTTGGTAAGCTGGGAAATCAGTACCGGTTTTAAAAGCCATTGATTCGCCAGTGCCATTCTTGTGGCAAAAGTCATTTCACCTCCGATATTCGTAAAAAATTCTTTGATTAAAGGGGTAATAACAGGTTTCATCTGGTGATCTTCCAGACGCTGCATGATAACAGCAGCTTTTCCGATTGCACTTTCCATAGGAGGCATAGAAGAATGTCCACCCAGCCCTTTTACTTTGATTTTTGCAGAAAGAAACCCTTTTTCAGCACATCCTACTACGGCAACGTCTGTATCAATTCCGGCTACATTTCCTTTTCTCATAATCAATCCCCCTTCGTCATAGACCGCATCGAACTTCAATCCTTTTTTCTTAAAATAATCGGCAATCTGAATCGCTCCTTTTTTTCCGCCTACTTCTTCATCAAAACCGAAAGCCAGATAAATATCACGCTGTGGAATCTGTTTGTTTTTAATCATAGAATTCATGGATTCCATCAAGGAAAAAAGCATTCCCTTCATATCTATGGCACCTCTTCCGTAGATTCTTCCGTTGGCAACAGCTCCTGAAAAGGGGGCAAATTCCCAATCTTCTGCTACTTTTGAAACGGGTTCTAAAGGTTTATCATCCGGACGGAATACTTTTGGATCATTATTTTTTATATCAGCATCTCCGGGAGGAACTACGTCCATATGGGATAGGAATAAAATAGGCTCCAGCGAAGAATTGCTTCCTTTAAGTCTGAACACCAGTCCATATTGGTTGACCTCAACATTTTCTGTATTCTGATAGACTAACGGATAAGATGTTTTTAAATAGGTTTTGAACTGTTCAAACGGTGCATAATCAAATTCACCCAAACTTCCTGTAGAAACGGTGGGTACTTTTATTCCTCCTGAAAGTCTCATCACTGCAGAATCATTTTTTATGGGTTTCCAGCCCTCGCCTGCCCCGATATTATTTTTTTTAAACGGATAGGTGTAGGTTTTGATCAATACGACAGCAGCCAGAATGACAACGATTCCCAAAAGGATTAAAAGAATTTTTTTCATAGCGGATAGTTTGTGAAGTGATTTTATTCTATAAATATAACAAAGTATTTTATGCCCAACAATATAAAGTCTGGCTTTTTCATCAGTGGAACATTTACTGCAGATTTTTCGGAGTATAGATAACGAAGCGTTTTTTTATTGTAACGCACAGCTTTCTATTCTTACAACTAAATATAAGGGAACAGAGCTGCAATCAACAAGTTAATTGGATGGAGCTTGGTGATTATAGTAACGCTGTTAGTTTGTTTTTAACGCAAAGGCACAAAGTTTTTACTGCTGATGTATATGTAAGGTGCAAAAAGATCAAAGATTTTCAGCAGGGAATTCCAATAACATTCTTTTCTCTTAAAAATGATGATGATGATTTTCGCACCGGTGCGGTTCTTTTAATTCAGGATTTCGTTCATTTCGGTTAAAATGATAGGTTTTCCATCTGTGATTACGATGGTATGTTCGTGCTGGGCCATATAACCGCCTTTATTGCCTACCATGGTCCAGCCGTCTTTTAATTCTACAGCGATATTGGACTCGGTGGAAATAAATGTTTCAATAGCCACCACAGAGTTTTTCTTGAAACGTCTGGAATCATAGCGGTTTCTGTAGTTCAGCAATTCGTCAGGCTGTTCGTGTAAGCTTCTCCCTACGCCATGGCCTGCAAGATTCTTAATAACTTTAAGACCTCTCTTCTTTGCTTCTGTTTCCATTAACAATCCTATGTCTGCTATTTTCACACCGCCTTTGATATTGTCGATAGCTTTTCTTAAAATATCTTTGGAGGCCTCCACCAATTTTTGATGTCCGTGAATATCTTCTCCGATCACAAAAGAACCTCCGTTGTCTGCCCAATATCCGTCCAGTTCTGCAGAAACATCAATATTGATCAGATCGCCTTCTTTCAAGATCCTCTGATCTGTTGGAATCCCATGGCAGAACTCGTTGTCTACACTGATACACGTCCATCCTGGAAATCCATACGTAAGATAAGGTGCTGATTTTGCTCCGAAACCTTCCAATATTCTGGCTCCATATTCGTCCAGATCTTTGGTGGTCATGCCGGGTTCGGCGTAATCCATCATCTTCTTCAGCGTATAGGCAACAGCTTCACTTACTTTTTGCATTCCGAGCATCTGATCTTCGTTGGTGATTGACATCGTTTTGTTTTGATTGTTATTGAGAACTACAAAGTTAGGAAATTTAAATATTACCGTATGCCCTGTTTCCAATCCTTACATCCATTTATTGAAAATATAGTGATTACCCCCTTCACCAACCCCCTCTACCCCCTTGGGTAAGGGGGGAGATCCAGTTATATAAGGGGCTAAAGGGTGTTCATTAAAGGTCTCCAGCCACTTTGATAAGTGGATAAAGGCTCTTATGGAACGGTCTGGAGACTGTTATGGAAGGGGTTACAGGCTGTTCCGAAGGGGCTGAAGGGGGTTCCATAACGGTCTCCAGCTACTTGAATAAAAGGCTATAGGGACTTATGAAAACAGTTGAGACGGTTGTAAAGTAGTGATGCCTATTTGATAAAGTGTCCGGAGATACTTACAATAGTATCTGAAGGCATTTCTTAAGTGGTTGGAGACCGTTTACGAAATGGTTACAGCAAATTAATGAGCCACTGCAGACACTTACTGGAGTGACTGAAAACACTTCCGAAGCTGCTGGAGACCGTTTATAAACCGGTTGCCGACACTTTACTACGTATGACCGGAATATTTTACCGGATATTTTTTAACCTTTACTTTACAGAATGTATTATCTTTGAATCTTCACAAATTGATTAAAGAATGGACCACAAAATACATCAGGGAAGAAATGTAAAGCGTTTCAGAGAAATGCTGGGAATAAAGCAGGAAGCATTGGCTTTGGACTTAGGTGAAGACTGGAACCAAAAAAAGATCTCTTTACTTGAACAAAAAGAAACCATTGAAAACCAACTGCTGGAAAAAATATCCGAAGTACTGAAAATCCCCGTAGAAGCTTTTCAGAACTTTGATGAGGAGCAAGCTGTGAATATTATTTCTAACACATTTAATATTGATAAAGATGCTTACATAGGAAATTCCAAACCTACTTTTAACATCAATCCTATTGATAAAATTGTTCAGCTTCACGAAGAAAAAATCGCGTTGTATGAGCGTATGCTGAAGGAAAAGGATGAAATGATGAGCAGACTGGAAAAGCTGCTTGATAAGTAAGAGAGTTTATAAAAAATACACTTTTAATAGAACGAAAAACCACTGCTGTGCAGTGGTTTTGTTTATTTGTGGGTACGAGCGGGACACTCGCGCCAGCGGAGAAGCATTACCAATTAACAGTTTTCTATACATATCTATTATTTCTAAAAATCTTCAATAAGATTGGTAAAAGACCTGCTGAAACAATTAAGAACAATCCTAAATTTGATATATTCAGTTTATTAGGAAACATTACCATTAGCATTAGCCATGTTAACATTATTCCAATCATTATATAACCATATATCTTAGCTAATTTAGTATTATACCAATTGTATTCAACAATCAGATTATCGCTTCTTTTTTTATTCTGTAAAGTAATTATTTCAATTAAATCTTCTTTAAAATCCAAATAATTTCCACTGTCTTTTTTAGGAATATTTAAAAAAATTTTATAAGACTTAAAGATTAATCTACATCCATAATATTTTTCAGTTTCACTAAAATTATAATTACGAATATCTATTATATCAATTTTTTTATTGTTAAAAAAAATATAATCATTATCCAAAATTATATTATATGTAATTATACAATTATTTTTAATTATCATAAAGCTAAAAGCTGTTAATATAAAAAGTACAATCGCAGGAAAAATCTTTGGATTATAATAAAGAGAAGTTAATATACTTAACAATACTACTAAAACAAAAGCAAAAGACACAAACAATATCAGTCTTTTTATTGAAAAATTTTTAATTTTATATTTTTTCATTTAATTTTTTTATAGGTACCAAACTGTAGATTCCCTGCTCTCCAAAGTCTCCCGACTTTGGAGTATATTGTAAAAGATTGCTTTTATTATTGGCTCAAAGTCAGGAGACTTTGCCCAGCTGAGTATCTGTCACTTCAAAAGCTCCTTCATTGTTTTTTGCAAAACTTATCCTACTATTTTCCAGATGATCTCTATACTGTAAATATAACGGTTTCTCTACAATAGAGAGTAAAAGCCACTGCAAAAACAGTGGCTTTTATTCTTACCTGCCACACGAAAGGATTCGTGCAGGAGCGGGGAAAAACCAATATTCTAATTTATTACCAACATGTTTGGAACATTACCGACTATTAACTTAACTAATCGTTAAATCCGGTAATTTGAAATCATTCCGATAACTAATGATTAAGGCATCTCCACCTAATCCTTTTATACAGCTAAAATTTGCATAGTGATTAATTAATAATTTTTCATTCCCTATATCATGAAATTTATTCTTTTTTTGAAAAGTGATATAATCAAAAAAATTAAAATTTTCAGTAGGAATAAAAAAAGTGCAACTGTAAAAATATTTCCAAACATCAAAAATAAAGTTATACGTATACTCATTTATCTTAATTCTGCCAACACTATCAAAACGAGCATTATCCAGTTCTTTCAGTACAATATATTCTCCATAATTTTCAAAATTTTCAAGTATCTTAACTTTAAGTTTTTTAAGCTCTTCCTTATCAGTTAAGTTTTCTTCTCTTCGAAAAGCAAAAAAAAGAGTATTACTATCTGAAAATAGACATTCATATATTTTTTTTAAACGAATTAAATCCTCTGACATATCTAAATCAAAATCTTCAATAGAAAGAAGATTTATATTTTTATTCAAAATACTATTATTAATTTCCATTCATATTATTTTATAGGTTGTCCCCAACGAAATGGATTTAAACTTCTATGAGGAGAATTAGTATAACCCCAATAATTTGTATGAAAATGTAGAGTATTACCTTTATTTAATGATGGTAATCCATGATAATCTAATCTAAATTTATTGTTTGTTGATGAAACATATGAAAATATTGTTCCACCACCAACACTAGGATTAGAATATAAAAACTCTACTTTTCCAATTTTAAATCCATATCCTCCTCTAATTCCAAAAGGATTTATTTGAGATGCTTCTTTTAATATTATTGCTTCAGCAGCTTTTTCTGTTAAATAACCTGCACCATATGAGTAATCATTTGCTGTATAATTAGGAATATTACGAGTAACATCTATTAAGCTACTAACTGTTTTTACCGTTCCATAAGCTCCTAAAGTAAAAGTATTAGCTAGTCCATTCCAGTAACTTTCTCCAAAAAATTGTCCTTTAATATAATTCCAAGATGACTGAGCACCTCCAACAAATCCATCAAAATAACTATCACTTAAAGTTTTATTTTCAAGCTTCATCATATGATTAACCATTTCCTGAGCTGTATTGGCATCTCCTAAAGCACCGCCTGTCCACCAGCTCATATATCCGTTATTAACTTTAAGCGAAAAGTCTTCTCCATTTTGAAAAGAATCCATCAAGTCTGCATACGCTCTTGTTTTGCCAAATGGGATGTAGCCACCGCCACCATTTCCTTCTCCAAAGCCACCCGTTTTAAAGAATTTAGGACGATACTGATCACTCATATGATGGTAGTTATAAAAGTCTTCCATCTCACTTACCCACCTACCTTCAGAATTATAAGATCCCATACCATCCGGGGATTTCTATACCGGTAAATATATTGGTTTCTCTACAATAGAGAGTAAAAGCCACTGCAAAAACAGTGGCTTTTTGGTTTATTCACCGACACCAGCGAGACGCTCGAATCAGTGGGCGGATTTATTCCTGTTTTTAAAATTGGAGTATTGAAAACCAACATTCCAATTTATTGCCAACATGTTTAAAATATTCCACTTTTCGAACACTAATCAAGTACAATTATTTTTTTTCTTTAAACCAATTTTCTATTTCACTTTGTAAAGAAGCAGGCTTTTTTGTTTGTTCTGTTTGGGGATTTTTTCTTCTTTCTTCAAATATTTTTTTTCTATTATAGTTCCCCACAATAAATGTGAATGAGGCAGAAATAATAATGTATGCTATTATTAAGACACCACCTTTTTTATCTTTTTGAAAATTATAGTTCAAAAATTTTTGGGCTCTAACAAATAAAAGATGATTGAGAATGCCAGTTAATAATATGCCAAATACAATATATTTAATCGATGGAATTAATTGTATATTATAAAAAAAACCTACCAACCCTGTTAAAGTTATTACATTAATACTTATAAGTGTTGTACTCACTGCTGTAGCACTAAATAATGCTTCAAATTTATTTTCATTCTGCTTATCTTTATAATATCTATAAATTCTAAATAATAAATAATAATATGCTTTCATGTTTAAATTTTAATTTTCTCCTGGTTTTGTGAATACTGATCTACCAGTTGAATATTCAGATAAAATTTCCTTTTGAATTAAGCAAGACTAATAGAAACTCTTGAGTAAAAAAATAATTACTGATTGTATGCTTTGTATTAAAATTAGGGTATTGAGTCCAATACTCTAATTTTAAATAATATATAGAATATTCTTAGTTATTCTTTTCCACCCATTTTACAATATCTCCTATTAAAGATTTTCCGGGTTCTATTTGTTCTATAGAAAGGTTTCTTCTTCTTTCCTCGAATATTTTTTTACGATTAATATTGGAAATAATAATAAGTGATATGCCTAATAAAATCATATATATAATAATATAAACCCCTCCTTTTTTATCCTTTTGAAAACCATAATTCAAAAATTTCTCATCCCTGATAAAAAAATAATAATTAATGAAACCAGTAATTACCATAAACAAAACCATGTAAAGTTTATTTGTAACAACAGTTACTAAATTGAAATAGTTTGCAATAATGTATACTCCAATTAAGTGAAAACTTAGAATTAGTGAACTAACAATGATAACACTAAACAAGGCTTCAAATTCACTTTCATTACGTTTATCCTTGAAATATTTATAAATTCTAAATAAAAAATAATAGTACACTTTCATTATCTAAATTTTAATTTTCTCCTGGTTTTGGGAATACTGATCTACCAGTTGAATACTCATATAAAAATTTTCCTCCAAAATAGATAAGGCTTACAGGAGCTCCCCAAGGAGTAAAACCAATAGCTCCCATAGCTAAGTCAACGCTTGCTTCAAGTCCAGTAATTTGCCCTGTACCAAACTGAATAAGAGTTACTCCCATTCCTATACCTCCAACAACTTTCCCTGCTATTGAATAAGCAGAAGTTGCTTTTCCAGCAGCTGCATATCCGTTTCTAAAACCTTGTACTCCTCTTATAAATTTGCCATTAGCCCCCTTTTCTAAAAGTTGAGTGGATTTAATAATACCTTTTGCATCTACCCAATGATACTTACTGTAAATACTTTTTTCTAAAGCGTAATATGTAATTGCTCCTGCAGTCATTGTATTTCCTATATGTCCCCAATCAAAATCTTTCTGAGGTTGTAAATAATAGGAAGGTGTCCTGATTTCAGAGCAGCTGCCTTCAGAAATTTTTGCTTTATGTATTATTCCAAGATGTATATCTGAATAGATGTCGTTAGCCATTCTATAGGCATCTTGGGTAGCAGTACCTGTATACCATGTTATTTCAGTATCACCGAAGCTAAGTCCAGACATAGATCCTCCATTTTTGAAATAATTGAACATACTAACAGCATATTTTCCTGTAAAGGAATAACCGCCACCGCCGCCATTTCCTTCTCCAAAACCATCCGTTTTAAAGGATTTAGGACGATACTGATCACTCATATGATGGTAGTTATAAAAGCCTTCCATCTCACTTACCCACCTACCTTCAGAATTATAAGA
>NZ_RAQF01000008.1:0-13815 GCF_003610675.1 Chryseobacterium sp. AG363 | reverse complement strand
ATCCGTTTTAAAGGATTTAGGACGATACTGATCACTCATATGATGGTAGTTATAAAAGCCTTCCATCTCACTTACCCACCTACCTTCAGAATTATAAGACCCCATACCATCCGGGGATTTCTATACTGGTAAATATAACGGTTTCTCTAGAATAGAGAGTAAAAGCCACTGCAACACAGTGGCTTTGTGTTTTATTTACGGACACGAGCGGGGGAATCAACACTCTAATTTATTGCCAATATGTTTGGAATATTCCCTTTGTTTATATTCTTTAACTCAATTCTAGATTATTTTCAGTTGGAGATATAAAATCAAAAAAAACTTTTGAATAGTCTTCTGCGAAAACAAACAGCCTACTCGTAATATTATATCTTACAACAACAAATTTTACATATTCAACAGATTCGTTTTTAATTAAAAGAAGATTATTTAAGATCTCATATGTTAATTCTCTTATACTTTCGCTTTTAGCTAATTTATTTCTTCCTTTATAGGACATAATTACGTCATCCAACAATAGAGGATGATTTGAATATGAGATTTCAAAGTCATCTAATTGAGGATCAAATTCTTGTATTTTACGATATATCAATTTTTCCATTTTTCTAGTAACATTTTGTTTTATTGTTGAGACATAGGGAGGGCATATTCAACTAGAAGAAGATGCATATAATATGTTCTTTTACCAGTAAAATGAAGTTATATTTAATTGTTTATATCCCGCCATAATATTCCTAATATTTGAGTCTCTGTATCATTGATGAATATAGTAAAATCCTTTTCGTCATAATCAAAGTTAGAAATAATCACTTTTTTACTATTAAATATATTAAGATTGTTTAATAGTTCATCATAGCCTTGAATTTTTAAATTTTCATTTACAGTATTATTGATTTCATTTCTTACAGTATATATAGAATTTGCTTTACTTTTATCGATAAGAATATATTCAAGTTTATCTACTGATTTTAAATAATTATATATGGTTACATATAAATAATTATCACTTTGTTTTTTAAATAAATTCAATATTCTTTGAAAGTTGCTTGTTTCCATTTACTTGCGTTTTACTATTGTTGGTATTGCTCCTATTACTATTCCAGGAATTAATACTTCTTGTTCATTATATTTGTCAGGACTAGGTACAGTTTCATTTATATAAAAAGATTTTTTTAAAATTACACCACCACCATTTTTATTTGCAAATTTTGCAGCCACATTTTCGTTTGTGGTCCAAGATGTGAAAATACTTTCCGTATCTCCCCAATTGTGTAATTTAGGATCACTATGTCCACCAAGTGGAACCGCTCTACCTTGTAATGCATTTTTATAATCATAATGTCCTATGCATACCCCTCGATACAATGTAATCATTTGATCTGGCTCTGATTCATCAGCCGTTGTTGTAACAGGTACATCAATAGCACCTGTAAGAGGTATATCATAACCACTAGCATGTGAACTATCTCCATTAAGCATTAGAGGTAAACTCCATAAGCCTACTCTTGAAATACCTAATGCAACAGCATCAAGGCTTGCTGAAGAAAGTATTCCTCTAAATGTTACACTTCCTATCTCTAGAGTAGAAACTCTGGAAATGGCTGCTCCAGGTACAATCATACTAATCCCTGCACCTTTATTTCCACTAAATAACTCTCTAAGAAAACGACCTGTAGCCTTCCAAAAACTAGTTTTAGATTTTTCTTTCCTGTTACCTCCTCCTCCATTTGCCTCACCAAAACTATCGGTTTTTAATGATAGAGGGCGATAGCTACTATCTATATTATGGTAGTTATAAAAGCCTTCCATCTCACTTACCCACCTACCTTCAGAATTATAAGATCCCATACCGTCCGGGGATTTCTATACCGGTAAATATATTGGTTTCTCTACAAAAGAGAGTAAAAGCCACTGCAAAAACAGTGGCTTTTTGGTTTATTTACGGACACGAGCGAGACACTCGCGCCAGCGGGGGAATATAGTTCCTATTTTTTTACATGTATTTCTAATATTTATTTTTACTTCGGAGCATTCTTATATTCATTATAAAATTCGGAGATAGTCTTTTCAAACTCATCAAAATTATAAGATAATGTAGTGGAAGAAATCGAAATAGGCGTACCATATATTTTATATGTTCTCTCTAATATTTTTCTCTTTATCCCGCTTTGTTTATTTAAATATTTATTGGGATCTTTTACATTAATAATTAAATTTTGTTGAGACAACATCAATCCGTTTTATTGAGTTAATATCATTCCAAAAAATTAGTCCTACACTTACATAACTAGAATTATCAATAATTCCTTTTTCATTTATTATAAGATTAAATTTCTTTGTAAGCAAACTTTTTATTAAAATTATCAAGCATAATCCAAAAAACAATATTGCTACAATTCCTACCATACGTATGAATGTTACACTTCTAAATATAAAAGAAGCAAATTTGTGAGGATTAACTGCTAAAAAAACACCTAATATTATAAATATCAGTGAGCCTGATACTAGTAATACTAATTTTGTTTTACTGCTTTTTATTTCAATTGTATTCATTATTTATTATATTTAATAATCAGGTTTATTCAACATCTTACTTGCCCAATCTTCTGCTCTCCGAAGTCTCCCGACTTTGGCATTTTTTGGAAAAGAATTAATTTTATTAATGGCTCAAAGTCAGCTGACTTTGAGCAGCTGGGGAACATTATTAAAATTATCAAGGATCAATAATAATCACACCTTACTACAAATATCCAAAACATAATGCATAACAATACAAAAAGTAATACAATCTTTCTTGATTCTTTTACAGTATCTTTATTTGCATAAAAGTCATTAATCTTTTCTGTCAGATCGTCATCACCTATTAACCAAGAATCAAAATATAAGTGAGTATAGGCAATTCCTATTAATATTAAATACATCCATTTTCCAATTTCAAATTTATTTCCAAAAAAAATAACGGAAGGGAATACCCATAAGAAAAAAAGTACAAAACCTAAAGTCATAGAAGAATAAAAATTTTTATTCTTATGTGTTTTATAATAAATATGTGTTTGCAGATAACACTCATAATAAGCGTACAAATAAGCATTTTTAATTTTATTCATAAAGTTTTTCATATTAAAAATCAGAGTATTAAAATCAATACTCTGATCTACAAAACATTTTGAATATCTTATTCTTCTTCAATTTTTATTTTACCAGTAAATAATAATTGTAAATACAATTTTAAATTAAATTTATAATTATAAATTCTCTTCAATTTTATATATGAGTCCATTTCTTTTAAATTATCATAGAAGAGACCACTAATTTTAAAAGCAGTATATCCTTTTCTGACGAGATAAACAACTTCATATTCTCCTCTTACACTTGTTTCTGATGTTTTGATTTTGTTATCAAAATCATCTAATTTTAAAGTACTTCCAAAAGGCCTTAATATAGAATAATATTTTAATAAATTTCTTTGTTTATCTATAATTACATACTTAAAATCTTTAATTACCAGCAATAATGCTAAAATGATTATAACCAAAATTATTATCGGAATAAATGATTCATTATTTTCATGAATATTATTTGTCTTTTTTATAATTGCTTTTATTAAGCTGAATAGTATTCCAAATTCGCAGAATACCAAAAAAAAGAACCACAAATACCAATTACGGTGTATTTTACTTTTGATCATAAACTTAATTTAATAAAGTCCATCATATATTTCTACTAAAGGACCTCCAGTTGCCTCGTCAATCATATCCCCCAAACCTTTAGCTTCACCATTAATGAGATAATTTACTCCCATTGTTCCCATATCAGCTACAAACCATGCTCCGGCAGCAATAGAGCCTACTCCTGACATTGATATAGTTAACATTGCTCCATTTATCAAATGTGATGTTTTTAATTCACCTGACATTGCAACATCAGCAACCAGTAAAGCACCGCCAACGGCTGTCAGCTTTGTTCCTAAACTTCTTGCTCCCTGAAATCCTTTTACCTGTTGTCCTCTCCAATATTTAGCTCCAGAGTTACTCCATCTATTTTGCCTTCTGAGAATTTTCAAGTAATATTCAAAAATTAGAGTATTGAAAACCAATACTCTAATACATTTGAAATATCTCACAATAGAGAAGGTTTAAATCTTAATTATTTAAAGAAATTTCTTAATTAAAAAACCTAAAATAACTAAGATAATACCTATTGTAGAAATTATTTTAAATACTTCCAAAATAATATTAATTACTTCATTATTCGAGCTTTTATCATTTTTAACAATAATTTTCTCAAAAAATAATAATTTAAAATACTGTGAAGCAGTAGGAGAAAAATTGATTTTTTTTAAGTTTATAGCATTATTTATTTCTTCAAAATTATTGTAATGCAATCCCATTAATTTAAAAGAGGTTTTATTCTGTTTATCAATCAAATACACAACATTGTAACTACCTCTAGTTCCAGACTCAGTAATAGTTATTTTCCCAATAAAATCCTCCATATTAAGAGTTTTACCAAAAGGTCTTATAAAAGAATAATATTTCAATTTATTTTTATTAATTTTTATAATCTTTATATGCTTAAGAAAGTTCATTAAAAAATAAAATAAAAAAGCAAATAGCAGTAGAATCAATGTACCACCAATTTCTCCAGAATATTTCTTTAATATTTTTATAGAAAAAAAAATAAAAGAGAATAAAGGAATAAACATAAAAATTCCCCAAAAAATACTATTTCCCGAAAGTCTACTTTTTATCATGATTAAATTAATTTAATATAAGCCATCATATAGCTCAAGTTTTCCATATTTATTTGAAACCGACTCATCAATCATATCACCTAATCCCTTAGCTTCTCCATTCATTAAATAGTTTACTCCCATTGTACTCATATCAGCAACAAACCAAACTCCGGCAACGATGGAGCCAACTCCAGTTGTAGAAGCTCCAAGCATAAAGGTATTGATGGCATGAGAAGGTTTAATTTCACCGGACATTACAATGTCTGCAACAAGTAATACTGCCCCGGCTTTTGTTAATTTATCTCCTAAAGCTCTTGCACCCTGGAAGCCCTTTACCTGCTGTCCTCTCCAGAATTTAGCACCTGGATTTTTCCATCTATTTTGCCAAGCAAAAGAAACACCTCTTGTCTTTGTCTGATGCCATAATTCATTATACTTAAAGAAACCTGTTCTTGGTAAATTTGCTGTGGAAGCTGCACCTACCGCAGTATTTACCCACCAGGTAGTATTAGATGTCGTTTTACCAAAGTCTATATTATCACTATAATCTTTTAGCTTCAACATACCAAATGCTCCTATTCCTGTGACAGTAGGATCAGGATCTTCATAGTCTGTCCACCATTTCAAAGTACCATTCTGGTTAACCAATTCTCCGGTTCCTCCATTATAAAATGCGTCCATCAGATCTGCATATGCTTTTGTCTGCCCGAATGGTGTGTAGCCACCGCTACCATTTCCTTCTCCAAAACCATCCGTTTTAAAGGATTTAGGACGATACTGATCACTTATATTATGGTAGTTATAAAAGCCTTCCATCTCGCTTACCCACCTACCTTCAGAATTATAAGACCCCATACCGTCCGGGGATTTCTATATCGGTAAATATAACGGTTTATCCAGAATAGAGAGTAAAAGCCACTGCAACACAGTGGCTTTGTGTTTTATTTACGGACACGAGCGAGACGCTCGCGCCAACGGGGGGGATGTTACCAAAATCTTAGCTGCCTTGGATGAAAGGTTGGACTCATAATAATTAGAAATACATAAAATAAAAAAGCCAAAAAAGCATACAAAAGTACTGTATGAAAAATTCTTTTATTTTTGGAAACATGCTTAAATTCTTCATTATCTTTGATAGGGATACCTGTAAAAGACTTGCTAATTATATAATAAATTAAGAGGACAGTTACTACAACTCCTAATTTTTCAATTACTGATGTATCGCCTAAACTCACATGTCCATAAAATAACACTCTAAAAAAAGCAAAAATATTTAATAATGCTGTTATTATCAACATTGTTATTATGTAGATACCATTATCTCCCTTTTCTCCAAAATATCTATATTGGACGTTAGCTCCTAACCAATAAATATATCTGATTTCTTTTTTTATTCTTTCCATTTTTTAAAAAGGATTTACATTTATTGCTGCACCTCCTGTTACGTTATCAATTTCAGATGCAATTATATCATTTAAACCTGTTCCATTATTAAATAAAGCAACTCCTATATCTGCTACCATCCATGCCCATCCCACCGGACCGATTGAACCTGCTATTAAATTAATACTCATTTTGGTTGCTTCTCCAACAGTAACTTTACCATCTTTAATTATTTCATATCCATCCATAGCATAGCCTATTACACTAGCCTTTTTAGCAATACTCCCCAAAGACCCTGCGAAAGCTTTTGCATTGGCGGCAGCAATTCTTTTCCCGGCAACACCTCTCACAAACCTACCATTTGCCTGCCTTGCTAAAACAGTTGCATCATTCCATACTCCATTTGCATTTCTCCATCCTCTCTTCATCCATGGTCCATCATAAAAATGATAGTCAGCCATTCTGCTATATGCAAAATCAGCCATATTTGCCGTTAGTTTAGCGGCATTCCAAAATGTACTCCCTGTATAATTCCAATCAATATTGTCAACAGAATAGTTTTTAAATTTCAAAATACCAAACGCACCAATTGTTTTCACACGATTTCCTTCCTCATCATAGCTATCTGATATATCAGTCCACCATTTCATAACACCATTGGAATTGGTTAAGCCAAATGTTCCTCCATTTTGAAAAGAATCCATCAAGTCTGCATACGCTTTTGTCTTGCCAAATGGGATGTAGCCACCGCCACCATTTCCTTCTCCAAAGCCACCCGTTTTAAAGGATTTAGGACGATACTGATCACTCATATGATGGTAGTTATAAAAGCCTTCCATCTCACTTACCCACCTACCTTCAGAATTATAAGACCCCATACCGTCCGGATCAATAAAATTAATGGGGTTGTTCATTGCATAATGATAAGGTGAAAATCTTCTATAGCTTTCCGCCAGTGGATCTACAACCCCCCATCTTCCCAGGTCTGACATATACATTCTGGCCCCGTAATCATACATACCGGTTTCTTGTAGCTCTTTACCATTATACTTATACTGATAAGCATTTTGAGTGGTTGCTGTATAATTGTGGAGAAGGCCAAAAGGGTAATACGTATTGGTTTCTATAATTTCCCCGGGTTTCCAGTTATCAATACATCCAAATTTTCCTATACATTCCCTTACACTGTACTGTCTTGGCTGTATTATTCCGTCTTTATTGGTGTCTGTGTAGCTAAGTCTTATATTCCCCAAATGGTCTTTAAACTGATACACATATTGGTTCAGCAAGGCATCGTAATATCCTTCGGAAGTAGGAATAATCCTTAATTTCACTACAGGAACTTCATTAGGGTCCTGCTGAAAAATTCCTTCTCCATTCCATGATTCTTTCTGAAATGTAGACTTATATTGAAACCCATCCAGGTAATCCGTTTCTAAATCTCCAAAGAGCTTCTTCACTTTTACTCCATCCGCTCTGTAGGTATATTGGGTTACCTTTGCATTTTGGGTAATCTGCTGCGGTAAATTTAGATAATTATACTGAATTGCGGAAATTCCTTTATCCAAATGATCTTTCATGTTCCCATTATCATCATACGAAATGGTATTTGGAGTTACTAAATAAGGATATCCGGAAGGATTCTGCTGTTCGTCAGTAACCTTTGTCAGTTTATTTCCTGTATATTCATACCTTAAATTATCAATCACTGTGGCAAAAGTATTCCCGTTCAGGGCTTCTTCAGAACGTTTCAATCTTTCAATGTTCCCGTTGATATCATAATCTATTTTTTCAAAATATTCTCCGGCAGTTTCCTTTCCGGCCTTTTGATAGAATCCGGCCGTCATTCTGTTCAGGGGATCATAAGAATATCCATATCTTTTCAGGGGTTCATTTTCCTGAGTAAGGGTCTTCCAGGAAACCTCCGCTACATTTCCATTGTACCGGGGAGTTACTTTCAGATCAGGGTACGCAGCATTGGGAATCTGCAGCCCTTCTACAGTATTGTAGTTAATTTTATAGCCAAACAGATCGTTTCCAAGATTGCCCGGATCATTGATCCCAGTCATCCATCCTCTGATATTGTAGGTATAATCTATAGTTTGCAACGGAGATGCCAGATTGGTCCCTCCTACTTTTTTTGCCTTCAGTTGGGAAAGGTCGTTATAGGAATTCTGAGACAAGATTTCTACAGGGTTGTTATCTACCTGATGTTTATGAACAAGCAGCCTGTTCTGAGCGTCATATTCAAAAGTCTGTGTAATAACTTTTTCCGTATCGGTATTCAGCCTTTTATGGTAAACTTTGGTTTGTTTTACGACCCCTGCAAAATCCAGTTCACTTTCTGTTTTGGTGTAGCCTCCCAAATGGTTGATGGAGTGAGTCCCTATGGGTCTTGCCTCAGCATTATACCAGATATAAGATTGTGACCAGCCATTATCTTCTATGTTTTTCACGTAGGAAGAAGTAAGCATTCCTTTGATACTTCTGTAAGAGGAAACTCCATCAGAAGTAAACAGAGCAGGAGTAGCCCCTAATGTTGATTTTCCCAAAATGGTTGCGGGCTTCTGAGGAGCTCCGGGAGCATATTCATCATAATAATTTACGGTTAAAACGCTGATAGATGCAGTTGGAAATGCATTGTTTGTATAGTAAATGTTCAGTCCGCCGGATACAAAGGGAGTAGAAGTTCTGCTCTCGTTATTCATAGCGTTGTTAGCCATGTTGTTAAGAGCATTCTGCATCGTTATTCTATCCGAAGTATTGGCTAATAGTCCGGTGTAGACCACTCTTCCCAGTTGATCATATTTAACAAATGACCATTGTTTCAAGTGCTGATTGGCATCCTGAGAGAGCACTAGGCGGTTCTGCTTATCATAGACAAAATATTCCCAGTAGTTTTTACCGGGTAGCCTTTTTTCTACCTGCCTGCCTCTATTATCATATTTGTACTGATAACAAAGTTTATCCAAAATGGCCTGAGTCACCGTATCCCCATTCTCCGCAATTTCTTTGTCTGCTTTGGGAGGAATTACCAAGACGAGCTGATTATAGATATTATAGATATAATAAGTGTCTATCGGAACGGAACCATTCATTTTTCTGGCCAATATCGTCTGCCCCTGAGAGTTTTTGAACAGAATACTTTTGTTGCCATCTTCATCCGTAGTTACCATTTTCATCAACTGATTTCCCGTGAACCATTCTACAGCAGGAATGGAAAATGATGAGACAGTATTGGCCCATGATGATGTAATGGTATATTTCTTTACCCGATCAGCCGGAATATTGGTTTCATAATCTGACTTTATGGTATGCCCTGATCCTTTTTTCCAGGTATCTCCCGGTGCTGCGGTTTCTATTACTCTTCCCAACGGAGAATTGTCAAAAATTTTCTCAGAATAGGCATTGGAAACACCATAATAAGAATTGATATCCGCTTCTACGGGCGTTTGAATTCCGGAATTGGTAGTTGCCATAGGAAGTGGCAGAAAGTTTTTCGTTTGTCTTCCCAGTTCATCGTAATATACAGGAACTACGAGATCTTTCCCAGTGGGGGAGGATTTCACAGAAATAGTCTGTTTCAGTCTTCCCAACCCATCAAAATACTGTACAGACTCCGCTTTTTTAGAACCGTCTTCCGACAGATAGGTTTTGGAGTAGACATAGTTTTCTGCTGGTGTAAGGTTTTGGGCATGTGATATTCCTAACCCCAACATTATTGTAGATAATATGATTAATTTTTTCATGTTGATCAAAAGATTTCAAGGGTTATTGTTTATAATTGTATTTGTATTCTTTCAGAGTCTTCCCATTCACATCTTTTACTTTTTCAAGTCTGCCAAAGCTGTCATAGAAATAAAGTTCCCTTATTCCATTGGGAGGTAAAACATTGGTTACTCCTACTAATGGATTGTAGGTGTAAGCAATAACTGAAAATCCGGCTAATGCAGTATGGTTTTTAAAAATTTCCAACTGGGCCAGTAGTGCATCTTCTTTTACCTGTGCATTGGAAGTGGATGCATTGGCATCTTCATTGGAAGCATTCACTATACTGGTTATTAAACTCTGCGGAATATCAGATAGTTTGGCTCCGTCTATTTTGGCTATAGGTTTTGTTTTGTTGTATCCCCAAATGATGGTACTAGGATTTCCCACACCTGTAGAAGAATCTGGTGTTGTAGTATATTGGACAATATTTCCTTTTTCATCATATATATCATAGCGTATGCCTGTATAAGAATTACCAGGATTATCCGGAGTAAAAGCTAATACTGAAGTGGGATACAATGCTGCTGCATTGTCATATTTTATTTCATTTTTTGACAGTAAAGTTCCATTTTTCTTAAGCTGTGTTTCCAATGGAAGCCCCAGTATATTAGCAGCCATAAGTGCCGTATTATTTTTTTCCCTTGCATATTGGTATGAGGTTTCCAGTACCGTGCCGTCTGAGTGAATACTTTTCTCAGAGATAAGGTTAAAATCAGCTGCAGAATTTATGCTTTCAGTGCTTGTGGTGATGGTTCTGGCATTTTTATCATATACTTTGGAGGTCAAACGCTGCTCTTTGATCCATGCCGTTTTAGTTTTGTAAGATCCATCTGCAATGGGGATATATTTAGGGGTATCCATATCCTGAAGGGTATAATCATACTCTTCGGAAGCCAATAAGAGATTATTGTTATCATATATTTCTTTTTTTCCCATCAATCCGTTTTGGGTAATATTTATATTTGGCCAGAACTGATAATCAGAAGGAACTGTTTCTTTAGGATAAGCTGAAGGTGTTTTAAAATAATAAAGAGTATATCCTGAAGTATTACCATTGAAAACCTTTACATTTTTATAGACTACATTTTCAACTTCATTACCCTCCGGAATATTCTCGCCACTGGAAGTATTGGGATCATTAAACATATCGTAGGCAAATGTTTCTGTATTTACAGGAACATTTGCGGAATAAGAATCAAAATATTTGATACTTTTAATTCTGACACCCTGATTGGTATGAATAACAGCATTTTTATAAGGCCCATCTTTCAAAGCAATTTCGTACATTTCAAAATGCCCTTTTCCACCTGTTTGACTCAATATTTTAAGAGTATGCGCCCCTCCAGCCAATGCAAACTTTGATGCTGAGATAATGGGTGAAGTTTCTGTGGTACACATTACAACTGTCTGCCCATCATTATAATTTGCATCGGGAATAATATATTCTAACGTTGGCTGCGAGCCATCTCCCGGATTTATATGTGAATCATAAGGATAAATTTCATCAACTGTAAATTTTACATACAGTACTTTTAATGTATTGGCTGTTCCTGAAACAGTAAAATTATACGTTTTGGATACATTGGTATTAAAGTCTGCTGAATAAACAGGTTTTAAATACTGTATCTGTGGATTGGTAAAACCACTCGAACCAAGTGTACTGATATACTCTGGTCCAAAATTTTCAATGGCATATTCATTTGCTTCAAAGTTGTATTCCACCGCACCACCTGTTGGCAGTTTTACTTTTTTCAATGAACCAACAGGAAAATATTTAGGATTTTCGATTTCATTATAGATAGGACTTCCGTAGAAAAAGTCACAAAGAAAATAATCTTTAAATTGTCCGGGAATCGGGCTGTATTCTTTTTCGCTTCCCGTTGTATTATATTCAAATTCTGTGGTTTCACTTTGGGTAAGATCTGCACTGTATTTTTTGATTTTTCTTAATACTCTTTTATCAATAGATTCTCTATAATTTTGAGGATTCGACAGGGATTGAAAATCATATAAAAATTCTGATTTTGAGGTGAGGATTCCTGCGTTATTTTTTACAATAACAGAATTGATATGATAAGGATCGTTCATAGAATTTTTGTATGATGCAGTATAAGTATAATCAAATTCTATAGAGCCGTTGTCTTTAGACCATATTTTCTTTAGTTTACAATTCTGAAATATTTTTGAAGATATTGGAGTAGTATAAGTATCCACCTGATAATCCATGGACACCAGTTCCTGCATTTTATAATCATAAATTTTGGTCAGGAAAAAAGCACTTTTATAATCTATTCCGTTACTTCCATAACCTTTAAATTCAGAAACAGAATATTTATCAAATAGATATTTGTAACCTCTGTCGTCAGTGATGGTAAAACTGTTGAATACTAAAGTAGCAGTATTGCTGTCTCTTGTATACTCAATTTTCAGATTAGATGGTGTGAGCTTAACCAATTGAAAAGTATTATTGGTAATATCTCTTATTATTCTGAATTTCCCAGAATTTCCATCTATATTATAATAATAAATATCATTAAATTCATTTTTGTAGTAGGATGGATTCGATTGATCTCTGTATCTTTCATCAAGATCCTGAATAATTTCTCTGGAAATCACTCCATTAGATCCCAATAATGACCATCCCAATCCGACTTCGCTGGCTTTTTCTCCGCTCAATAGATTTTTAGGGTGATAACTTATCCCTATACCTGCTGTAATATCTTTGCTGTTCGTTGGTAAAGAAGCCAGAGGAAATGAAATATCCGGAATTCCTGTAGCTAAAGATACAGGTGAATTTGTATAAGTAGCTAAAGAAGATACTGAAGCAACAGGTTTTGGAAACCCTGTTTCAAAATCCTGACCTTGATAGGAATTCGCTATACTTAATAATAGCAGTAATATCATTTTCTTCATCAGTTTATTTCTTAATTAATTTGGCATTCGCCGTTTTATTAGTATCCGTTTTTATAGTCACCAGATAAGCTCCCTGCACCAAAGCCTGGGTATTGATCTTGGTCACTCTGTTTTTGGTTTTTATATTTTGAAGTTGTCTTCCGCTCATGTCATACAACAGAATATCAGCATCCTTAAAATCGAAGCCGATTTCTACATAGGCGTAGTCAGAAACAGGATTTGGATAGATCTTGATATCGTATTTTTCAATCAGCTGGTCAACCTGTTTGTCGCCCAGTTTTACAATTTTCCAGTTTTCTTTACCCAATTCTTCTGCACTGGTTCCAGCAAGAATAATGGAACCGTCTCTGTTGAGTTTTAAATCAGAAAGTCTTTCTTCTTTTTGTCTGGATTCTCCTTTTACGTGTTTTCTCCACTGCTCATTACCATTTTGATCTAAATACAGCATCCAAAAGGTTTCATCATCGGTTTGAATTCTTCCTTCAGCCTGGGTGTAACCTCCTAATAAAATTCCTTTAGAAGATTTATCGTCAACAGAATGAAGAACACTCATTCCCATTAGAATATCTCTGTTTTTGAAATTGTAAGATTTCTGCCACTGCTCATCACCTCTCTCATTTAAAGCAATCAACCAAAGGTCTGTTCCTTCTTCAATGCCTACGGTTTTATTACCTGATCTTTCTGATCTTGATTCTCCACCAATGATAAAACCTGTTGAAGTTAATGCCAGAGTTCTCAAATGATCATCTCCTTTTCCTCCAAAGTTCTTTTCCCATTCTACTTTTCCGTTTTTGTCCAATTTTACGATCCAGTAGTCACCTTCACCAAAGTTTTCAGTTTGTTTCGAGTTGCGGGATACGGGATTCGAGTTTTGAATCTTGGATGCAGAACCCGCATCTCGCATCCCGGAATCTTGTTCAGAACCAGAAACACGAACCTCGGAACTTCTTGAATAAATCCCCAGTAATGCTCCACCATCTCTCGTTGGAATCATCTTCTCTACTTCGTCTAAA
>NZ_RAQF01000007.1:0-248485 GCF_003610675.1 Chryseobacterium sp. AG363 | reverse complement strand
CCTCCTTTGGAATCGTCTTTTTTGTCTAACCCTTTTCCGGAATAAGATGTTCCGGCCAAAAGAAATCCTCCATCCTGAGTAGTAACGGTAGCAGATAAATAATCATGGTTCTGTCCTGAGAAATATTTCTCCCAGACTTCTTGACCTTGTTGATTGAGTTTTACTAAATGAAAATCATAACCGTTATTGTGCTTACTGCCTGAAGCCTGTTGCTTATTGCTTTGAATAGAACTTCCTGTGATCAAATATTGCTGATCAATAGTTGTGGTAACCTGGCTTAGAAAATCCTGGGTAGAGGATTGGATGTCTTTCTGCCACACCACTTCCTGAGCAGATATGCCCAAGATTGTGCATACAGTGAATGCACCGAGATAAAGTTTTCTCATTCCTGTGTTTATTTAAGTTAACATTGTTATTATAATAGATCATACTAGATCCAATTCTTTTTTATCATTATTCATTTCTGAGGATCAGATACCTTTATAGGGTAAAGAATATTTCAAATATAATATTCTTTGGGTGCAAAAAATAGTGTATTTCATATGCATAAACTGCGAACTGAATGTGTACACGTGAAACTGATTTTTAAATATTTAAGCAATGGTTGAAGAATATACATCGAATGGATGTAACTGAATAAAAATTTCATAGTTATTGTTTTTTAGCCATAATGGGTTGGTTTATAAAAACCCGGCAAATTTAACGTTATTTTAACATATTTAATTGCATATTTCTTTGATTTAATACAAAAATATTTTCTCGAAGCGACAGAACCTGTCGTATTAAAAATAAAAAGGGCCAACTCAAAAGAATTGACCCTTCCAAAAAACATTAACTGTTTATTGATAGAATTATGATGTTTTATTTCCAGCCTCCACCTAAACTTTTATAGATGTCGACTACAGTACTGAGCTGTTTCTGTTTTGCTTCGATAAGCTCCATTTTAGCATCCAATGCATCTCTCTGGTTCAAAAGAACTTCAAGATAATCTGCTCTTGAATTACGGAACAACTGATTAGCAATATCAATAGACTGATCCAGGGCTATGGTTTCCTGAGACTTCAACTGATAATACTGGTCAATATTTTTAACCTTTGACATTAAATTGGCAACGTCCAGATAAGCATTCAAAATGGTTTTATCATATTCGTATAATGCCTGAACCTGTTTTGCATCTGCTGTCTGAAAATTAGCTTTTATCGCACTCTTATTAATGAGTGGTCCAGCCAGCTCACCCACAAGATTGTAAGCTATTGATTCTGGTAATTTAACAAGATAGGATGGTTTGAAAGCTTCCAGTCCTAAGGTTGCAGAAATTTCCAAAGAAGGATAAAATTCTTTTCTTGCAGCTTCCACATCCAGTTTTGATGCTTTCAATTCCAGCTCTGCCTGCTTGATATCAGGACGGTTGGCTAATAACTGAGATGGGATTCCGGTATACACTGTGGGAGGAATGGTAGACATAAAGTTTTCCTTTGTTCTCACAATCGGTTGTGGATATCTTCCCAGTAAAGCATTAATTTCGTTTTCCTTCTCTGTGATCTGCTGACGAATTGTATATTCTGAAGCTTTGGATTTCGCCAACTCTGCCTCAAATTTCTTCACAGCAAGCTCCGTTGCTGCAGCGGCTTCTTTCTGAATTTTGGAAATTTCCAATGCTCTCTGCTGAAGCTTGATATACTGCTGTATAATATCCAATTGATTATCAAGTGCTAATAACTCATAATAATTATCCGCAACTTCTTCAATAAGATTCGACAAAACAAAGTTTTTCCCTTCCACTGTAGAAAGGTAATGAGCTACTGCAGATTCTTTCTCCGTTCTGAGTTTTTTCCAGATGTCAATTTCCCAGCTTGCATTTAATCCTGCTTCAAAATTTCCCAGTGGATCCGGCATTTCTTTTCCGGGTTCTATTTCTGTAGTAGCATCCCCTGCTCCTTCACTCGTATAACGGCCGGATTTTTTCAATCCCGCTCCTATTCCTGCAGAAACCGTTGGAGTCAATCTTCCTTTTTTAGCTAAAACACCACTTTTAGCAATTTCAATCTCCTGAAGTGTGATCAGAAGCTCCTGATTATTTTTTAAAGCCGTTTCAATCAGCGTTACAAGGTTAGGATCTGTAAAGAACTGTCTCCACGGAGTTGTTCCGCTATTGTTGTTAGCATCCTGCTGTTCTTCCTGATTAAAGTTCTGAGGAATATTTTCTTTTACCTCATCTTTTATAACAGTCGCCATCGGCGCCTTACAGCTTGCGAGTACAAGCGATAAGGCAATGGCTGTAATTATATTTTTAGTCTTCGAATTTTCCATCATGTTCATAAGGTTCAGTTTGTTCTGTTAAAGGATTTTCTTCTTCATATCTGGCCAATCGTGACTTATCAGCAATGGTTCCGAAGATATAATACAGTCCGGGGATAATCATCAATCCGAAAATAGTCCCGATTAACATTCCTCCTGCTGCTGCAGTACCAATGGTTCTGTTACCAACTGCTCCCGGTCCTGTTGCAATCACCAATGGAATCAATCCGGCAATAAATGCAAATGATGTCATCAAAATCGGACGGAAACGGATAGCCGCTCCTTCAATAGCCGCTTTGGCTACAGGGATTCCTTCTTCTGCCTTTTTCTGAACGGCAAATTCTACAATCAACACGGCATTTTTACCCAGAAGTCCGATAAGCATGACCATGGCCACCTGTGCATAGATGTTGTTTTCCAATCCTAATAATTTTAAGCATAAAAATGCTCCGAAAATACCTACCGGAAGGGATAAAATAACCGGTAACGGGAGGATGAAACTTTCATACTGTGCAGAAAGAATCAGGTAAACAAATCCTAAACATACCAGGAAGATAAATACGGCTTCATTACCACGGCTTACTTCATCTTTGGAAATACCCGCCCAGTCTATACCAAAACCTCTTGGAAGTGTTTTATCCGCAACTTCCTGAATGGCTTTGATCGCCTGTCCACTACTATATCCAGGTGCCGGAGTTCCGCTCACCTCTGCAGAGTTATACATATTATGTCTGGTAATCTCTGATAATCCGTATACTTTTTCCAATCTCATAAAGTCTGAGTAGGGAACCATCTGATCTTTATCATTTTTAACATACAGTTTCAGCAGGTCAGTTGGTAAGGCACGGTATTGAGGTCCCGCCTGAACAATTACCTTATAGGGTCTGTCAAAACGGATGAAACTCGTTTCATAGTTGGAACCAATCAATGTAGATAGGTTATCCATTGCTTTTTCAATGGTCACTCCTTTTTGTTCTGCAAGATCATTATCAATCTTAAGCATATATTGCGGGAAACTCGCAGAATAGAAAGTAAATGCTGATCCAAGTTCCGGACGTTTCTTAAGCTCCTTCACAAAGTCATTACTTACCTGTTCCATTTTATGATAATCTCCACTTCCTGCTTTATCCAGCAAACGAAGTTCAAAACCTCCTGCTGCTCCATATCCCGGAACGGATGGTGGCTGGAAGAATTCAATATTGGCACCTGGAATATTTTTCGCTTTTTCCTCAAGTTTTTTAATGATTTCAGCGGCGGATTCTTTACGTTCTTCCCAACTTTTAAGGTTGATCAGACAGGTTCCTGAGTTTGACCCGGTACCTTCCGTTAAAATCTCATAACCCGCGAGAGAAGAAACGGATTGTACTCCATCAATGTCTTCAGATTCTCTTAAAAGTTCTCTGGCAATCTGGTTTGTTCTTTCCAATGTAGATCCCGGAGGTGTCTGAATAATGGCATAGATCATCCCCTGATCTTCAGCCGGTATAAATCCTGATGGTAAAGAGTTACTCAGGAAGAATGTACAGGCACAGAATGCTAATAGTAACGGCAATGTTATTGTCTTTTTTGTCACTGTTTTATTCAGTAGCTTCTCATATCTGCCAGCTCCTTTCGTGAACAGGTTGTTGAATTTATCAAGGAAAATAGTAATGGGAGTTTTCTTCTTCGCTTTTCCATGATTATTTCTTAAGATCAGAGCACATAATGCTGGTGTCAGCGTAAGTGCCACTACCCCTGATAAAATAATCGATGAGGCCATTGTAATAGAGAACTGACGGTAGAATACCCCAACCGGTCCGGACATAAATGCAATCGGAATGAACACCGATGCCATTACCAGTGTAATTGCGATAATTGCCCCACTGATCTCATGCATTGCTTCCTCGGTAGCCTTCAATGGAGAAAGATGTTTCTCTTCCATCTTGGCGTGAACGGCTTCAATAACTACAATCGCGTCATCTACCACAACCCCGATCGCCATTACTAAGGCAAAAAGGGAAATCATATTCAGGGTAATTCCAAAGGCTGACATCACTGCAAATGTTCCTACCAATGAAACCGGAACGGCTAATGCCGGAATCAATGTTGAACGCCAGTCTCCAAGGAATAAGAATACCACGATGGCAACCAAAACGAAAGCTTCAAATAAAGTGTGAATTACTTTTTCCATGGATGCGTCCAGGAATCTTGAAACGTCATAACTGATGTCATAATGCATTCCCTTAGGGAAATTATTTTTTTCAAGATCTTTCATCAATGCTTTCACATTTTTGATAACGTCACTTGCATTGGATCCATAGGATTGTTTTACGGTGATCGCAGCTGAAGGTTTTCCGTTCAATGTGGAATAAATATCATACATGGAACTTCCAAACTCAATATCGGCAACATCTTTCAGTCTTACAGATTCTCCGTTCGGTTTTGCTTTTAAAATAATGTTTCCGTAATCTTTTTCATTATTGAAACGACCAGGATATTTTAATACGTACTCGAAAGACTGAGAGCGTTTTCCTGAACTTTCACCTGTTTTCCCAGGGGAAGCTTCCAAACTCTGCTCATTCAGAGATTCCATTACTTCATCTGCTGAAATATTATAAGCTGTTAACCTGTCCGGCTTAAGCCAGATACGCATTGCATATTCACGGGTTCCCAGGATATCGGCAAAACCTACACCACTTACCCTTCTCAATTCAGACATTACATTGATATCTGCATAGTTGAAAAGGAATTTCTGGTCAGCTTTAGGATCATCACTGTACAGGTTAATATACATCAACATGTTGGGTTCTTCACGTGTGATCTTTACCCCTTCACGCACTACCAAAGGCGGAAGCTTATTAACTACTGAAGATACACGGTTCTGAACGTTTACTGCAGCTACATTGGGATCCGTTCCCAGATCAAATACAATCTGAATGGAAGCTTCCCCGTCATTTCCGGCATCCGAAGTCATATATTTCATACCGGGAACTCCATTTAATCCTCTTTCTAAGGGGATTACTACGGATTTAATCAACAATTCGTTGTTAGCGCCGGGATATTCTGCGGTGATATTTACTTTAGGTGGAGAGATGGATGGGAACTGTGTCACCGGAAGTTTTACCAATGACAGTATTCCCATAAATACAATAATCAATGAGATTACTATAGACAGAACTGGTCTGCGAATGAATTTCTTAAACATACTGCTTCATTTTAGAGACCACTACTCTGCTTTTAATTTCAATGATTGAAGAACTTTCTTAGGATCCTGGAATTTTGTTTTCACTTTTTGATCATCCTTTACTTTCTGAACTCCTTCCAGAAGAATCTGATCTCCTTTTGAAATTCCTGATCCTACCACGTACAAATCCTGAAGTTCATAGGCTACTTTGATATTTCTGGATTTTGCTACTCCATTTTTATCAATAACGAATACATATTTCTGATCCTGGATTTCATAGGTTGCTTTCTGTGGAATGATCAATGCATTATGAACCGGCATTGACATCTGTACTTTCCCGGTTTCTCCGTTTCTCAGAAGTTTATCAGGATTAGGGAATTTCGCTCGGAAAGCAATATTTCCTGTTTCATTATCAAATTCTCCTTCAATCGTCTGAATTTCTCCTTTTTGAGTATACATTTCTCCATTGGCTGTAATCAGAGAAACCTGGTTGCTGCCACGATCTGCAGCATGAGTCTGATAGCTTAGATATTCAGGTTCGGAAACATTGAAATAGGTGTAGATACTTGTATTGTCTGACAACGATGTCAACAAATCGCCTTCATCTACAAGGCTTCCTAATTTCAGTGGAATTCTGTTAATAATCCCCGAAAACGGAGCTTTGATATCAGTAAAAGACAAATGGATCTGAGCCAGTTTCATTTCTGCGTTGGCAGCATCCAGTTTGGCTTTTGCCATTGCTTTTTCATTTTTAGAAACGATATTGTTTCCTGCTAATGTACTTGCGTTTTTCAGCTCAATGGAAGCCTGTTCCACTTCTGCTTTTGCTTTTAATAATTCTGCCTGATACAATTTAGGCATGATCCGGAACAATGTTTGTCCGGCCTGTACGTACTGGCCTTCATCTACAAAGATTTTTTCCAGGAAACCTTTTTCCTGAGCTCTCACTTCAATGTTTTTTACAGATTGAATCTGGGCTACGTATTCTTTATTGATTACGGTATCCATTACCACAGGGGATGTCACCGGATATACGGTAACTTCTTCTTTTTCTTCTTTTTTCTTATTGCAGCCAACTGCCAGCAGAAGGACACTCAGCGCAATTCCCGAAACAACTCTCTTTATCATAATTCTAGAGTTTATATAAATCGTTAATGTTTTGATAGAATAAAACGGTAATAAAAGGGGTACGGTGTGATGATTACCGGCATACACAACGTAGAGTATTTCTACCCGGAATCAGGCAGAAAATCAATAAAACGGGGAATTCTTAAATTCTAATGGAACGGATAAGAATGAATCTTTTGGTAGATAAGCCAAGAACAAAACCATGAATATCCGGTTTTGAACGCTTACAACTTTTCAATCCAAAAATATAAACAAGACTGAAAACTCCGGCAAAAACAACAATAGCCTGCCATACATCAGACAGCTGGAAATCGTTTTCGGTAAGTTCTAAAGTGGAATTGTCTACATTGTCTGCCATTTGCTGAATAGAGAGCTTTTCAAAAGTCTGATTCAGGCGGTTGGCTCTTTTGGGCATATGATGAGAAACATGACCGGAATAGTCATTTCGAAGCGTTTTAACGTTGAGTCTGCTTTCCACTACAAAGAGCAGAAAAAGACCGGTTAAAAAGTATACTATAAAGTTTCTCATTTTGAAGTTGCAAATGTACACCCAGATTATGATACTATCATAGCAGATTAACAAAATTTAACTCTCCTTTAAAATACCTGAAAATAAAAGGATGAAAAGTATTTAACATTTCGTTTATTTAAGCATCATTCAAGCAATTCTAATCTTTCATCTGTGCCCATTTGAATTTTCAAATATTAAGCCACTTTTTTTGGATTTAAGGAAATTTTAATTTTAAAGCTGTTGCTTTTTTGAACATTTTCACGTGTCCCGGTATTCTATTTTGACCCACTTATCCAAACCTAAACTTTATCATAATTTCAGATTATTAACATTAACTTATTGTTCTTCTCTTCTTTTTGAATTATTTTTGCCAAAAATTTACACAACAAATGAAAAATGAAGAAAAACTACACTATCCTCCCCGAAACAAGTCCTTTTAAAAATCCTGAATTAACAAGGTTTATCCTAAATTTTCCACAATAATTATTACCTTCTGTTTCGTGAATTCTGTTTCAAAAAACTGTGAGTTAAATGAGCTAATGTTTTAATTTTCTGTTAGTTTATGAAAAATTAACACATATTTATTAAAAATATTTGTAAATTTATATAGCATTAATATCATAATTCATGAAACACTTTAAAATCACTTATCACTATGAAAAATTTATTAGTACCAATCCTTTTCGGATTGACCCTTATTTCCCTAACAGCGTGTAAGCATCCCGGAAAAGAAGCTGAAACCATTACCGCTGCTGCCCCAGAAAATACAGATGACATTTCAAAAAATGTGTATGTTGACAGTTATGGAGAAAAAATAGAAGTGACCATCAACAATACCAAAAATACAGCAACAATACATTTAAACGGTAAAACTTTTGACCTTAAAAAAAGTGATGCCTTACCTGAATATACAGCCTCTAATGAAGAGTATCAATATTCTGATATTAAAGGCAATATCACTTTCCTGAAAAAGAATGTAGATATGGTTCTGTTTCATCTTAAACAGGCAAAAAAAGAGTCTGGTCCTGCAAAAATGGCATCGTATTAGCATAGGGATTAGCAATTCTAATTAAAAAAATAAACATTATGAAAAGTTTATATTATTATTTTTCGGCACTTGTTATCGCAACATTTTTAGTTGTTTCGTGTACAACACAAAATGCTCAAAAAGCGACAACTGATATTACAGGAAAAACGTGGAAACTTACAGAGCTTAACGGGAAACCGATTGAACTGAAGAATCCTAAAAACAATCCTTATTTCAAACTTGAAATGGATGGAATGAGATATCAGGGACATGCCGGATGTAATGGCTTGGGAGGAACATTTGAGATCAAACCTGAGGTAATGAGAATTAAGTTCAATCAGGGAATGTCTACCATGATGGCTTGTGAAGATCTTGATATTGAAAATCAATTTACGAAAGCAATCCTGGCAGCAGATAATTACTCTGTAAACGGAAATACCCTTACTTTAAACAAAGCAAGAATGGCTCCTTTAGCTAAATTTGTTCTTCAATAATTAAATTTCACTTACATAAAAAAAATACGCTTCATCATGATGAGGCGTATTTTTTTATTTTTTTTTATTGTACATCATATAGCATATCAGAAGACTGACATTGACCAGAACAGCAAATGCATTTGATATAATAATAGGGAGTTCGTCTTTTTCAAAGCCATACCATACCCACAAAGAAAGCCCTGAAATAAGGACCAGGAGCATAAGTAAGGAAATATCTTCCACATTTTTTTCTCTGATTACTTTGACAAGCTGTGGAATCATTGAAATGGAAGTGAGAACTCCGGCCACTAAACCTAATATATTTTCATTCATAAATTTTCACTTTGAATACCAACTCTAAGATACACTATTGAAATCTCTTCCACGAAACTTCTTCATGCAATGGAATATCTTCTTCCATAAAACGGAACAGATCTCTTGAAAAATAGCACCCATTAAGAATCCCACGGGCTCCAAGTCCATTAAAAACATAAAGATTACTGAAGGTATCATGTCTTCCGATGATAGGTCTTCTGTCTTTCACGGTCGGGCGGAATCCAAAATGCACTTCTTCTACTTCAAAATCATAGGGATAAAATTCTGAAAGTCCTTTCACCAGTTGGGCAACTGCTGATTCGTCAATATGATGATGAAGCTGCTCTCTGTCATAAGTTCCTCCATAAAAATATAATTCGTTTCCGGTTGGAAATAAGAAGTGTTTCTTTTTAATGGTTATATTTTCCGGAATCGGTTGAGAAAGTTTCACTTTTATGTGGTGACCTTTGTTCGGGTTTACTGTAATCTCTGAAAAATACGGATTATCCTTCACCCCCATCCCTTCACAGAAGATCATATTTTTGAAAGTAAAATCTTTATATACCGATTCAAATGGATTCAATTTTGAATAATCGAATTTTTCTTTGACCAGATGATCATTTTTTTCAAAATAATTAAATAAACCACTGAAAAATCCATTAACGTTGAGTCTTGCAGACTGATTCACCTTTCCGGTAAGAAAGTCGTTTTTTACTACATTTAAACGATCAAAATTCTGATCAAGAAAATTTGATAATTCTTCATTTGCTGATTTTTTCAACCATAAATTCTGTTCATTTTCATCATGGAAAATTCTGTGAATGGGAGCATTGATCAAATAATTTTCTCCGGTATATGATTCTATTTCTTTAAGACTCTCTTTAAGAAAATCTATTTGCTCCTGTGCTTTCCAGAATGTGGTAAACTTCTTTAGAACAACAGGATTGATAATTCCTGCTGAAACCTGAGAAGCGCTTTTTCTTCCTTCCGTAAAGATCACAAAAGACTTGTTATTTTTGATCAGCTGATGAGCTAAGAAAAGCCCTGCATATCCGTCTCCTACAATAATATAATCTACATTTCTCATAATAAAAAAACCTGAGTAAAAATACTCAGGTTTTCTATAAATATCAAGTGAAATCTAGTAATTCCACATATCATTTTCCATTTCAAGAATCTGCGCTTTGATTCTATCGCTTTCTTCCAGTTGTTCATCGGCATTTTTAGGAATATAATCCTTAATAGTACCGTCTCCTAAACCAGCCGAAGATTTATAAATGATAGAAGAGAATCTTCTTGCATTGATAACATCATCGAAAGATAAGTCAGCAGATGAATTTTTTCTATTGAAAACAAAATTGTTTGCTAAGATATCACGAGCACTTGGGTAGTAGATCCAGAAAAGATCAATAAGCTCATCATTACTTGCAATAGGCTTACCATCCGGACCAATAACTCCCTGCACTGCAGGATCTGGTCCCATTGCAGCAATACCAAGAGGTCTGTATTTCATTTGTCCATCTCTCTTATCAATAAACCACATACCCATGATTTTAAGAACTTTTACTTTATCAGTAGTCGTCTTAAATACATCAGTATACTGTTTCTTTTCTGCTTCTGTAAGCTGTCTTCCAGAGTTTAAGATATCAATAGCAGCATCATTGATGATTACTTTTTCCAATCTCTTCTGAATTCCTTCCGGAGAAAGTTTTACAGTAAAGTTTTCATCGTCATATACCTGCTCAATCTTACCGCTCAAGGCAGCATCCAATAATAGTTGGTATAGAGATCTTGTAGGGGTAGCAAGAAGACCATCCGGATTATCGTAGTAGAATGGTTGGTTGATCTTATCATTCATATCAATGATCTCCCACACAAACATACTCTTAAGGATATCTTTGTCTTCAACAAAACCATATTCAAGAGGTTTTACTGTTTTATCTACAATAGTATCACCAACTTTCTGTTTGTTTTCTGCTCTCATCTGTCTGAACTCTTCCGGAGAAGATGCGTTCAGAATAGTCTGGGAAAAAGCAAATCCCGAAACTAATACTAAAAGGGTGCTAATATATTTTTTCATAATAAATTACAATTTTAGTCCTATGGAATGTTAATGATTATAGGAGTAATGTTTTTAATAACCTGGCCATCCAAACCTTGAGCAGTAACTTTAATATCAAAGACAGAAACTACGTCTCCAGATCTAAGATTCTTCACTAACCCAGCAGCATCATTTAATGAATTTCCGTGAACTAGTAATGCTGCTCTACCTGGTACTCTCACCATAAACTGAGTTACAGTAAATGAAACCGGGAAGTCGAAGTCAGGAATTGCTGCCTGTACCGTTTGATTCGGAATAGAAGTTGCAGGCATAGATACTATACTACTTCCTCTGATCTGACCTTGTGGTGGTGGTACATTCTTAATTCTATATTCAAATACCTGAGATACAGATTTTCCATAAGGATCTGTTCCTGATAATGTCAATTTAACCGTATTACCAGAAGTTGGTTTTACAATCCATTTTCCTGGGCCAGTACTTCTTACAGCTGCCCCTGGAGCAGATAATGAAAGTTTAGAATTGTCAGCACCTAAGATTGATCCTGAAACAGGGTTCTCAAGTCCTCTGTACATTACATTCATTTTATCAGCTGAAAGTAATAAACCTTTTTCAAGTTTTACTTCTCTTGGTCCAGCGATTACATTATAAGTATGTGTCCAAGGGAAAGATTGTGGTTTACCAGAAGCATCCGTTAACGTAATAGTACCTCCCAATTTATGTTCACCAATTCCAGAACCTGAAATTGCGATAGAACCTTTACCATTTTCTACTTTACTTACTCCAGAAATACTGATCTTATTGCTGTTAGAATAAGTACCCAGCATTACTTTTACTTCAGCCTGTTTTCCTGCCTGAATATCAATCGGACCTGAAACGATAGGCTCGTAGCTTGAGAACTTAATACTCGCATCTACTTTTTCCTGAAGTAATAATGCCAATGCATCAGACTGAACGTTTCTGGCATCATTTTGGATAATCTCCAAGTTAGATATTGCAGCAATTAGCGGCTGATGATAAAATTTATTCTGGAACCAAGTCTTTTCATTTGGAGACGTTCCTTTCGGATACTCCGCAATAAGAGACTTGTTAGCTCTTGCGACTAAATCCTGCAACTGAGCATTGTTTCCGAAGGTAGCATTGATGTAGTTTCTTACGTCATCAATTTTAGCTTTCAGGTCTAATGCATTCTTAGATGGAGTATTTTCATCTCCTTCTTTGAAGAAATATTCAGTAGTTGCTTCATTATTGTTCAATGCAGCGAAGTTTTCACTTACATCAATATCTTTTCCTGTTTGAGGATCTTTGTCGTGAAACTCAGATTGTTTTTTCAACAAATCTTTAATATCCTGAGCAGATTTCACCAATGCATCAATTTTGGTTTTCAATACTTTGTACTGAGCCCAAGGCTGTGCATAGGTATCCGGAACTTGCTGAGCTTTAGCTTCCAACGTTCTTTCAAAAATCTTCTCGTTCTTTTTTTCTGTTAAAGTTCTGGTTTCATTCAATGCTCTGGTAGAGTCATAGTATGATCTGATGATTTCTGCATCAATATTTAGGGCCATCATCGCGATGAACACCAAATACATTAGGTTGATCATCTTCTGACGAGGGGTCTGTTTTCCTTGTGCCATTCTCTTTTCTTTGTTTTTTGATTAAGTAGTTAAATTTAGAAATGGTTAGGAATTAAGACTTCATAGCAGTTAGCATACCACCATAAACTCTATTTAAGTTATTAAGATTAGATGTTAAACCTTGTAGCTCTTGGTTGAATTTCTCAGATTGCTCTGCAGATTTCTGCATATCTGCAACATACTTGTTAGCAAATTCAGATTGTCTCTTACCGCTTTCAAGCTGCATTGCATAAAGAGCATTCATGCTTTCCATGTGCTGAGCTGCTTTATTTAATTGGTCGTTATATTTATGAGTAGAAGCAGATACGTCTACAGTTTGATTGATCTGATCAACAGAGTTTGAGAATTTATCAATTCCTGTTCTTAATCTTTCAAATAATTGAACGTCTAATCTGGCATCTTCAAGCATTTTATCCAATTTGTTAGAAAGAGAATTTTCTAATTCAGCAAATTGAGCTCCTGTATTTTTAGTTGTTACATTAGAGTGTAAAGGATTTGGATTAGCATGTTTATCTAATAACTCAGGATAAACATTTTCCCAAGCATAAGACTCTTCAGTTTTTGGAGGGTCAAATGCAAAGATGATAAAGATAATCGCCTCAGTGATAAGTCCAACGGTAAGAGCAATGTTACCGTTAATAGGTCCCAAGGTAATGTGAGTAATTTTAAGCCAAGCTCCAAGAATTACAATTGCAGCACCGAATGAATAAAAGAAATTCATCCAAGCATCTTTAGTCTTAAACATATTGAGTTAGTTTTTTTAATGTTAAATAAAATTGTTATTGAAAAATTGTCTGATTAATTTCTGTTAACTCTTCTTGGTTTAACAGCTGCTTCAGGAATATCCTGTACAGTTCTGAATCCGATATAGCTTCTTGCGGAATCTTTTCTTTCCCAATCTCTAGCACCTGTCATTAGTGCATAACCTATATCTTTCCAAGAACCACCTCTTACAGATTTCTTCGTATCCTTTTTATCTTTAGTAGAAGGATTTAATGTAGAAGAGAATCCTGAAGAAGAATTGTTAAATGAAGATAGTGTCCATTCAGAAACGTTTCCAGCCATATCAAATAACCCAAACCCATTTTTCTTAAATTTCTTAACTGGAGCTGTATATGTATAAGTACCTTTTTTCTCGTCTTCCATATAGTTACCTCTTTTCGGCTTAAAGTTAGCCAGATAGCAACCTCTGTCGTCCATTAAATATGGACCACCCCAAGGGTAAGTAGCATTTTGCATACCTCCTCTTGCAGCATATTCCCATTCAGTTTCTGTTGGAAGACGGAACTCTAATGGTCTTTGTTTTTTTCTTTTTAAACTTTCGTTGTAATCTGTTTTCAATTTAGATCTGAAGTTACAATAAGCCCTTGCCTGATCCCAGGTAACCCCAACAACAGGATAGTCTTTGTAAGCCTTGTGCCAGAAATACTGTTCAAACAATGGCTCATTGTAAGCAAAGTGGAAATCTTTTACCCAAACTGTAGTATCAGGATAGATCGCGATACTTTCGCTTTTCAGGTAGTTAGCTCCTCTTTCGTTATCTGCAACTGCAGCGTCCATATCTCCCCAACGGTAAGTATATTTCAGCTTGCTTACATCTAAAATTCTTTCGTTTCCGATTCTTGAAGAAGAAGGCAGATACATAGATTCCAAAACTTCTGCGTATTCTACATCCGGATATTTTGATGTGCTCCAGTGTAAAGGAATTTTCCAATCTAATCTTTTACTGGCATCATAGCTTCCGTCTTCCCGGCCACCCTGGCCTTCCATATATTCTTGATAAGGTGTTAAATTTTCTTCTTTTTTAGCAAGATATGCATAATCTCCTATTGCTGCTCCTTTACGTCCGCCTTCATCACCACCTTCTCCGGCAGCTTCAGCAAGTAAAGTTCTCGCGATAGAATCTCTTACATAATTGATAAATACTCTGTACTCCGAGTTGGTAGTTTCTGCTTCATCCATGAAGAAAGAAGAAACAGTAACTGTCTTCAATGCTGCTTTTTCAGGAGTATTTGTTGGATCCTGGTCTGCTAAACCAGCAACAAATGAACCTGCAGGAATTGCAACCATTCCGTATGGTCTTTCCGCAACAAATGATTTAGTTTTTTCTCTTGGTATCAATTCTCCTTTTGTTCCTGGCTTCCCTACAGAAGAGCTGCCACCACCTGAACAAGATACCGATGCTACCGACGCAGACAATAATAAAAGAAATATCCTTTTCATGTTAATTTTTATAATTAAGCCGTAAATATATAATTTTTTTAAGAAACTTTTAAGATTTTTTTTGAAATAACGGAAGAAATCTAAATTTATTTTATTTACAACAACTTTTTATTCCACGGTAACAGATTTTGCAAGGTTTCTCGGTTGATCTACGTTGGCTCCTCTATATACTGCAATATAATAAGCAAGCAGCTGCAGAGGTACGGAAGCAACGATTGGAGAGAAACATTCTGAAGTTTCAGGGATTTCGATAACATAATCTGCCATTTCACTCACCTGACGGTCTCCTTTATTAACTACAGCGATAATTTTTCCTTTTCTCGCTTTAATTTCCTGAACATTACTTACAATTTTATCATAGTGGCCTTTTCTAGGTGCTATAATTACAATTGGCATATTTTCGTCGATCAGGGCAATCGGACCGTGCTTCATTTCTGCAGCAGGGTATCCTTCTGCATGGATATAAGAAATTTCTTTTAATTTTAAGGCTCCTTCTAAGGCTGCAGGATAATTGTATCCTCTTCCTAAGTAAAGGAAATTGGTAGCTTTCACAAAGTCTTTTGCAATATTCTGCGTAAGCTCATGAGTAGTATTCAACACTTCTTCAATTTTCTTAGGAATAGCATCAAGCTCAGCAATTAAGCTCATAAATTCAGCGTTTCCTAAGTTTCCGTTGTGTTTTCCTAATTTAAATGCAATTAAAGTAAGAATGGTAAGCTGAGCCGTAAATGCTTTGGTAGAAGCAACCCCGATTTCAGGACCGGCATGGGTATACGAACCAGCATCTGTAATTCTTGCAATGGAAGAATCCACAACATTACATATACCATATATAAATGCACCTTTTTCTTTTGCTAGTTTTAAAGCAGCCATGGTATCCGCTGTTTCTCCAGATTGAGAAATGGCAATCACTACATCTTTATCTGTAATGATCGGGTTTCTGTATCTGAACTCTGATGCATATTCTACTTCCACAGGGATTCTTGCATATTCTTCTATCAGATATTCTCCGATAAGCCCTGCATGCCATGAAGTACCACAAGCAATGATGATAATTCTGTTAGCATTTTTGAATTTTTCAACATGATCCCAGATTCCGGCCATTTTTATGACTCCCTCATCCACAAGAAGCCTACCTCTCATTGTATCGTGTACAGATTTAGGCTGTTCAAAGATTTCTTTAAGCATGAAGTGCTCATATCCACCTTTTTCTATTTGCTCAAGACTCAATTTAAGTTCCTGGATTTCAGGCTCAATCTTAGAGTTTTCATTGATGGTTCTGATATCTACTCCATTTTCCAGAGAGATTGTTGCCATATGTCCTTCTTCAAGATATATAGCTTCTTTTGTAAATTCTACGAAAGGAGAAGCATCAGATGCAATAAAATATTCTTTATCTCCGATTCCGATTGCAAGAGGAGAACCTAATCTTCCTACAACCAATACTCCAGGATAATCTTCATGAAGTACAGTGATTGCATAAGCACCATATACTTCATTCAATGCATATCTCACTGCAGTTGGGAAGTCGATATCCGGATTAAGATCCATAAAATATTGGATAAGGTTTACCAGTACTTCAGTATCTGTTTCTGATTTAAAAGTAAAGCCTTTCTCAGTAAGCATTGTTTTAATGGTATCATAGTTTTCAATAATACCATTATGTACAATTGCAATTTTTCCGTTGTTTGACAAGTGCGGGTGGGAATTTCTGTCACTTGGAACTCCATGGGTAGCCCAACGGGTGTGTCCCATTCCAATTTTAGACGTTCCTTTTAGTTCTTTTGAAATATTCACCAAATCCTCAACTTTACCTTTTGTTTTTTCTACTTCCAGCTTGTTATCTGGTCCTTCTAAAACAATTCCGGCACTGTCATACCCTCTATATTCCAATCTTCTAAGACCATTAATTACAATTTCATAAGCGTCTTGAAAACCTGTATATCCTACTATTCCGCACATATTTTATTTTGTCTAGTGTTGTTTGTTATCGTGTTCTATTTTTTCGTTCCGTAAGTCACCATCAGCTGGATTCTCTTCGGATTCGCATTTGTTTTAGCTACTCCTGTCAGAATAATTCTGTTCATATCAAATGCTCTTGTTGTGTTACGAACTCCTAAAAGGGTCCCTGTAGCACTTGCTGCAAATGCTCCTGCATTGATAATTAATGGTTTATTAACAATCGGCTGTGTAGCATCTCCTACTGTTTCTGTTTTTCCTTCAACAATATCCTTGACTGTTTTTGTAACTACAAAATCATAATAACCAGGATTCTCTTTATAATAATATAAACCTAGTCCGTTTGTAAGATCTGAAGTGAATGTTAACTTTGAGTAATCAATTTTACCCGCATTTAATGTATTGTTTAAAAGTGTAAACTTACGATCTTCAGTAGAACCAGTATTTTTCCATGTTGCAGGATCCAGATATACTCTGATCTTAGCACTTACAATACCTACTTTATCTGTGATTAACTTTTCCTTAAGTTCATTAATAGTCTCATCCTTAATTTTCACTACCACAGAAGGGCCTCCCATTCCCTGAACAAAAAGTCTTTCATCTCCTTCAGCAGGGGTACTATTGTCCAATGCGTCTTTAACAGCAGATCCGGTTCTGTTATATTCATACAGCCCGATATGTGCATTAGCACTTCCTAGGTTGAAATTAAGTGTTGTCTGTGGTCTTGTGGTTGTTCCGTTGTCTGTCTTATCATATTTATAATACATGATAACCTGCAAGTCATTAGGAGAGAACTGATACAGATATCTATCCGTTTCGTCCACAGAAATTTTTATTCCTTTAAAATATCTGATAAAGTTAGCAGCATCCTGAAGTTCAGGTTTTCCTTTTTTATCAAGAATATGAGTCTGAAAAAAATTTGTATTACTTAACTTCATTCTGAATCCTAAGTTTCCAGTAAATACAACTGAGTTGTCTGATTTTTTAGTGATAGATGTAGAACTGATGTTACCGTCAAATACCCCTGATCCAAGTAGTTCACCAGTACTTATGGGTTTATTGGAACGTTTGAAACTATCATCGTTTGTATCTAAGAACGTAGTTACTTCGTGTACATTGATTTTCATTGATTTTGAAGCCCCCCCTATTTTACCGTATTTACGAACAGGATAAGTTTTTTTCTCAATGGAAACTTCCGTAGCTACTCCGTCTACCGGGAAATCTGTTTTTGTATATGTATTTGTTCTTAATGAATCACCTTCAAAGAAGTAAGTATTCGAAGCTGTATTTGCAGGTGGTCTTACTACAAGGACTACGGAATCTACTTTTGGATTCGCACCGTTGAAGTCAAAATTATCTGTCGGCATTCTTAGCTGCGTAACATAAGATGCTCTCTGCATTCCAAACTGGGATTCAGTAAAGGCTCCAAGAACAGCAACATTTGTAGTAACACCTGATTCACTCAACCCACTGATTAGTCTTGAAGCATCACTTCTGATTGAATCGTTGTTATCATAATTGTATGCAATAACAGGGTAGGCAATTTCATTGCCCTGTGCTGCATCACCATTAAACAGCTGCTCACCAAGAGAATCCGGATCCGGTTCACAATTATAAAGGAGTGCACTTCCAAATATCGCCAATACAAGCATGGCGAAGGTCTTTTTAAGATTATGAGTCATTAAAAATGTGTTTTTAATAAAGTTGATTTATAGAATCTACGTCCAGATATTCCGATTTCTGGGTTGCTGTTTCATTGAAAGCCTTATCCAGGTCTTCATCCAGAAACTCGTCACCTTTTACAACGGCATCTACATAGTTCATACTTTCGATAACAAAACTTTTAATAGTTGGGTTATCTAACGCTTTTAATCCCGAAATATTATCAAACTGTAACTTTTCATCGATCTTTTTGTCCAGGTCAGCATCTTTCTCATTGTAAAGAGAAAGTACAATTTTTGCGTCTTTGAAATAAGTATCGGATTCGTAGTAAGTTTTAAGATAAATTGGAACAAAAGAAGACATCCATCCATTTAAATGGATAACGTCCGGCACCCAGTTTAGTTTCTTAATGGTTTCAATAACTCCTCTGGCAAAGAAAATAGCTCTTTCATCATTATCTTCGAAAGGGTTTCCTTCATCGTCGAAATAATATTGTTTTCTTTTGAAGTATTCTTCATTGTCAATAAAGTAAACCTGAAGTCTTTCCCCCGGAAGAGACGCTACTTTAATGATCAGAGGCTGGTCCAGATCATTGATAATAATATTCATCCCTGAAAGACGGATTACTTCATGAAGCTGGAACTTTCTCTCACTTATTTGTCCAAATCTTGGCATAAAAACTCTTACATCATTGCCTTCTTGGTGCATCTTAAGTGCCATTTTGTTTACCACTGCAGCCATATTTGTATCTTCCTGATATGGATACATCTCTGTAGTAATGTACAGTATTTTTTGATTCGGCATAAACTTTCTATCTAATTTTTGTAAAAATGCTTTAATGTGCAAAATTACAAAAAAACATCCAACATTATTTTAATTAACATTTTTTTACGAAAATTCCCTTTTTCAAATTATTAAAAGTACATATTATTATGCGATATTTTTAGTATTTTTGAAATAGTATTAAAATAAACTATGGAAGTTCTAAAAAACAGAAAAGTCCTTCAGGATTTCATTGAAAGACAGAAAGAAATGGGAAAAAGAATTGGCTTTGCCCCTACTATGGGTGCCCTGCACAATGGCCATCTTTCTCTGTATGAAGAGGCAAGAAAAGAAAATGATCTTGTCATTTCTTCAATTTTTGTAAATCCAACTCAGTTCAACAATCCTGAGGATCTTGAAAAATACCCAAGAGATGTTAACAGAGATATCCTTATTCTTCAGAATTCAGGCCTTGTAGATGCTGTCTACATCCCAGAGGTAGCAGATATTTACCCTGAAAAAACTGAAAGCCAGTCGTATGATTTTGACGGACTGGAAAATGAAATGGAAGGCAAATCCAGACCGGGACATTTCAACGGAGTAGGAACTGTTGTAGAAGAGCTTTTCAGACAGGTACAGCCTGATAATGCTTATTTTGGTGAAAAAGATTTTCAGCAGCTTGCTATTATTAAAAAAATGGTGGAGAAAAAACATCTTCCCGTTAAAATAACCGGAGTTCCTATTTATAGGGCAGAAAACGGACTGGCACTGAGTTCAAGAAACCAGAGACTTCATGAAGACCGAAAAGAAGCTTCTAAAGTAATTTATGAGACTTTAAAAAAAGTAAACGACTGGTTCAGAACTGTCAGTATTCCGGAAATCAAGGAAAGAGTAGCTGATATTTTTGATGATCAGAAGGGTATGAAGCTTGAATACTTTCTGATTGCTGATGAAAATACATTACAGGAGACAGATTTTTTCTATAAAGACAGAAATTTCAGAGCCTTCATCGTAGTTGTAGTAGATGGAGTAAGATTAATTGACAACATACATCTGGATTAATCTTTATCTATTAAAATATATTATCCCTGGCTATTTCAGCTGGGGATTATTATTATTATTATTATTATTATTATTATTATTATTATTATTATTATTATTATTATTATTATTATTAAATACAAAAAAACAAAACGAGATGAAGTTTAGACTTGAGTTCATACAAAAATCAAAGGCCTCCTGAAGGAAGCCTTTGAAACACCAAATCACAAAATATTAATATGAAAAAAATTTACTTTTCAGTAAACTTGTGACCCGGCTGGGATTCGAACCCAGGACCCATACATTAAAAGTGTATTGCTCTACCAGCTGAGCTACCGAGTCGGCCGCAATTAAAATGAAATAAATTTCAATATTAATTATAAAATTTTCTTTGCAGTGCCTGCGACTGGACTCGAACCAGCACATCCTTAGGAAACCACCCCCTCAAGATGGCGTGTCTACCAATTTCACCACGCAGGCAATAAAATTACAAATTCAGTAATTTTTATTGCTAGTGACCCGGCTGGGATTCGAACCCAGGACCCATACATTAAAAGTGTATTGCTCTACCAGCTGAGCTACCGAGTCGGCCACTTGTGCAACAAGTTTTCATTTAAGTAATGTCCCTTGTTTTAAGTGGTGCAAAGATATGACTTTTTTCTTTATCTCAAAACTTTTTCGCAAATTTGTTAAAAAAAATTTCATGGTAATTTCATTGATCGGATACATGGGAAGTGGCAAATCTCACATTTCCAAAATATTAAGCGAAAAAATAGATTTTAAATTAATTGATCTTGATAAAGAGATTTCCAGAAGAAATAAATTAACCATCCCTGAAATTTTCGAGAAAAAGGGAGAAATTTACTTTAGAAAACTGGAAAGAGAGGCGCTTGAAGAGATATTGGCTTCTGAAGAAAATGTTGTCTTAAGCCTTGGTGGAGGAACTCCTGTATATTATAATAATATGGAGATTATTAATCATAACTCCAAGAGTATTTTTTTAAGAACAGGAGTTGGGACATTGGTGGAAAGACTTTCAAAACAGAAAGAAAAAAGGCCATTAATTGCCAATATATCCGATGAAGACCTGCCGGAATTCATTGCCAAGCATTTATTTGAAAGAAATCAATTTTACAGCAAAGCACAATTCACTGTAGGGACAGATTCCAGAGAACCGGAAGACATTGTCAACGAAATAATAGAAAAGCTCTATCTCTAGAGCTTTTCTATTTTTATATTAATCTTCATCCTCATCTTCACCGCCGGTCTCTCCGAAGAAATCATCCCAGTCTGTAAAATCGGAGTCGATATCATTGCCTACATATTCATCCATTTCTCTTCTGTCTTTTTTGGTAGGTCTTCCCTCTCCTTTGTTTCTGTAATAGTCTTGTGACATTTTACGGAGCTTCAACAGTTCGTACTGCTCTTTATCTGTCACATCCTGAATATGAAGAGGAACCAGCTTGGCCCCAATTCTGCTTTTAGGAATCTGAATTACCTTTATTTTATAATCAATCTGATTCTTACGGATTTTGATCGTATCTCCTTCTTTTACCTCTTTAGATGACTTTACGGCAGACGTTCCTATAGAAACCCTATTCTTTTTAATCTCCTCTGCTGCAATACTTCTCGTCTTATAAAAACGAATGCTCCATAAAAATTTATCTATTCTCATAATTTTTTATACTTTTGCCGTTATATTATTTGTAAAGTAATTAAAGTTTTTTGAAATGAAAAAAATATTTTTATATATCCTTGCAGGATCTTTGTGTTTTTCTGCTTGTAAGAAAGATGATGATACATCACCCTATGTAGAACCGGAAGATATTGCTACGCAAAACACCTATGATGATCAGGCAATTAAGAAATTCATGGATGAGAATTATCTGGATGCGCAGGGTAATATAAAAGCTTTCAGCTCTACGGACACGTCAGATGATAATGAAAAAAAATTATCTGAGCTTTCGCCTGTAACGCTTCCTTCAGGAACAATCTATATAATGAGAAGCGGTGCTCAGCCTGTTAATCCTACACCTAATCAAACCATCAAGGATGATGATATTATCAAAATTATGGGAAGAGGATACTCGTATCTGGCCGTTAATTCTGATGGAAACACTACGTTTCAAGCAAAAGCCGCCTTTTTAAATACCATTGACGGAACGGGTGTACCTGTTATTGACCCAATGTATTATTATGTAAAGAAATCAATATTGAGCACTGTTACTACCCCGGATGCCGCAAAAAAAGCAAAATATTATCAAATTCCAGGATTTAGAGAAGCTTTACAGAAATTCAAAGCATTTGATAATCTTACCGGTGAAACACCTTATAACTTACAAGGAGTAATCATCGTTCCTTCCAGAGCTGCTTTTGCAAGAAATCCTCATTATCCGTATTTAAATACTTCTTATAGAAATAAATCTTTTGTATTCAACTTTCAGATTTATGGAAGAGAGGACAGACCAAGTGATGACAAACAAACACAGGAACAACAGCAATAAAATAAAAAATAATTATATAAAAAAACACCGTTATTCAAACGGTGTTTTTTTATGATGTAAACTGTAATTACGGTCTTGCTTTCTGTTTTACATTTCCTAAGATATCAGGGAAATAAAGGTCTGCAAGGTGATCAAACTCATCACCTCTCATAAACATGGTGGCATCTACTTCTTCATAAGAGCTTCTTCCTGCAGCAGCAATTAATTCATTACAGGTATGGAGTGTATTTTTGTGGAAATGATATACTCTTTCTGCCTTATCTGTCACATCAAGTCCTTTAATAAGCATTTTATCCTGTGTTGCCACCCCTGTAGGACAGTTATTAGAGTTACATCTCAATGCCTGAATACATCCTAGAGAGAACATAAATCCTCTGGCATTGTTACACATGTCTGCACCCATTGCGACTGCTCTCAGAATATCAAGACTGGTAAGAACTTTACCACTGGCAATCACTCTTAATTTACTTCTCAGGTTATAGTTATTAAGCGTTCTGTTCACAAAAATCAAAGCAGGCTCCAATGGCATCCCTACTCCATCTGAAAACTCCGGTGGTGCAGCTCCTGTTCCTCCTTCTGCACCATCTATGGTAATGAAATCAGGATAAATTTTCAATACATTCATCTGTACACAGATATCTTCAAATTCTTTGGTATCACCGATACAAAGTTTAAAACCAATCGGCTTTCCTCCTGAAAGTTCTCTTAGCTGCTGTACAAACCTCAGCAATCCGGCGGCATCAGAAAAAGCACTGTGTGAGGGTGGTGAAATAACGGTCATTCCCGGTGTGACATGACGAATCGCTGCAATTTCCGGTGTATTTTTTACTCCCGGAAGCACTCCTCCGTGTCCTGGTTTTGCTCCCTGTGATAATTTGATTTCAATCATTTTCACATTAGGAAGGGTGGAATATTTTGTAAACAATTCAGGATTGAATTTTCCCTCGCCGTCGCGACATCCGAAATACCCTGTACCGATCTGCCAGCAAAGATCTCCTCCTTCCAGGTGATAAGGTGAAATTCCTCCTTCCCCTGTATTATGATAGAAGTTTCCTTTTTTTGCGCCTCTGTTCAGTGAAATCTGTGCTCTGTCACTCAAGGCCCCGAAACTCATTGCTGAGATGTTAAATAAAGAAGCATGATAAGGCTGTGTACATTGTTCTCCTCCAACCCATACTCTCGGAAGTTCTTCTGATGGTGATTTTGCATAAATAGAATGCTTGATCCCTTCATACTTTCTGTGATTTACTTCCAGCTGCGTACCAAAAGCTACCGTATCACTTAAATTTTTTGCACGTCTGTATACTGCAGAACGCTGGTTTCTTGGAAATGGCTTCCCATCTGTTTCCCTTTCAATAAAGTATTGCTGCATTTCGGGTGAAATACTTTCGAAAAAATACCTGAAGTATCCCAATACAGGAAAGTTCCTCAAAATAGCATGTTTCGATTGGTAAGCATTGTAAACACCCAATGCATAAATTGCGGATAACAGCGTAGGTATCCAATAATGCGCTCTGATCAGTATTGCTATAATCCATGTAGCAGCTACTAATACAATTCCCCAAGATAAAAACTTATCTCTCATGAATGTAGTATTTAAAAGTTTAAAAATAAATTTAGTAGAATTTTTGCAAAGAGCCTATGCTTTTGCTAAAAAATTTTGGTAAGAAGATTGCACAGAAACCGTGCCATCTGACAGTATTTTTTCTAAATTTAGAAATTCAATTTGATTGATGGATGCAGGATCAAAGTCTTTCTGGACTCTCACATAGTTTTCTGTGAAGCCAAACATTTTCCCGTCTTTATTTTCGTGCTCCCAAAGAACAGGAAGCGTTTTTCCAAGTTGTGTCTGATAAAATGCCATTTTCTTCTTTTCAGAAAGAATTCTCAGCATTTTATTACGTTTTTTTCTTTCCGCAACAGGAACTACTCCTTCCATTGCTGCAGCTTCCGTATTTTCTCTTTCAGAATAGGTAAATACATGAAGGTAAGTGATAGGAAGCTCATTAAGGAAATTATAAGTTTCCATAAATCTTTCTTCTGTTTCTCCCGGGAATCCTACAATAACATCCACGCCGATAGCCGCATGAGGCATAACCTCGCGGATCTTGTTCACTCTGTCATGATAAAGCTTGGTCAGGTAACGACGTTTCATCTTTTTCAGAAGATCATCGCTTCCGGATTGTAACGGAATATGAAAATGCGGAACAAAGCTTTTGCTTTTAGAAACCAGTTCAATACTTTCATCTTTCAAAAGATTAGGTTCGATGGAAGAGATACGGATTCTTTCTATTCCTTCTACCTTATCCAGTTCTGAAATAAGATCAAGGAAAGTATGCTCGTGTTTTTTATTTCCAAATTCTCCTTTACCATAATCACCGATATTCACCCCTGTAAGAACAATTTCTTTGATATCTTTCGCAGCGATCTCCGTGGCATTTCTAAGAACATTCTCGATGGTATCAGAACGTGAAATTCCTCTGGCTAATGGAATGGTACAGTAAGTACATTTGTAATCACAGCCGTCCTGTACTTTCAGGAAAGCTCTGGTTCTGTCCCCAATAGAATAACTTCCGATAAAGAAATCGGTTTCTTCAATTTCACATGAATGCACTACGCCTTCACTCTCAGATTTCTCCAAATCATCCAGGTAGCTCAGAATATTGAATTTTTCTTTTGCTCCTAAAACCAGGTCCACTCCTTCAATCTGTGAAATTTCTTCAGGCTTTAGCTGTGCATAGCATCCAACAATTACCACCAGTCCTTCCGGATTGGCTTTCATTGCTCTTTTCACGTGAAGTTTACATTCACGGTCAGCATTTTCTGTCACGGAACATGTATTGATAACATACACATTCGCTTTTTCATCAAAGCTTACCTTATCATAACCTGCATCTGTTAATTGACGGGCAATAGTAGATGTTTCTGCAAAGTTTAATTTGCAGCCAAGTGTATGAAACGCGGCAGTTCTGTGAAAAGTAGACATTTGTTACTCCTGAATTTTATGGGTGCAAAGATAGTAATTTTAATAAGAATCCAAGATTGATTCAATCTATTGTTTATATTCGTCTCTTACCTCGGGGCTGTTTTGAAGGCAGACAGGCGATGAATTGGTATCCGGATCCTAATTTGAAAATTTGGTTTTCATTTCTGTATTAAACTGTTGAGATCGGTTTCTGGCAATTGAAAGCGTATTCCAATCTTCATTCTTTATCATTTTCGCAATATAAACAATCTGTCCGATGTGGTAAGGATAGTGAGCCAATTGACGAAGAACGGCATCAATAACCGGATGTGCTTCTCCTCTGATGTACGTTGTGGAATAGAGATTCTCCTCGTTTATTTTATCAAGAGCATCAAAAAAACATTTCCAGCCCTTTTCCCAAAAATCAAGAACCTGTTGTTTAGTGGTAAAAGTATTGACAAATTCTCCATCACGGTTACGCCAGGATTTCTCACCATCTTCAGTCAGGAAATTGGTCCATCTTGAAAGCATATTTCCTGCAAGATGTTTTACAATAATGGCAATAGAATTACTTTCTTCATTATACTGCCAGAACATCTGGTCATATGTTAACTGTTCAAAGGTTTTATCACCAAGAGATTTATAGTATTCAAAGCGTTTTACAAGCAGGTCTTTCATTCTTTCTATTTTATTTCCTAATTTAATAACTTTTAAAACTAAAAACCACCTCAATTGAAGTGGTTTTTTCTATCTGTTTTATTATTATTCTCTGTTTTTCACCAGAACCCAGCCTGTATATTTAATGGCCGTATTCTTTTTATCATTTTCATTCCATGTGATAGAATACCAGTATGTACCTGTAGGGACTCTTCTTCCACCCTGGGTACCATCCCATTTATAGCCATTGGATTTGTCTGCCTGGAAGATTTTATTTCCATAGCGGTCAAAGACATTCATGATCAGGTTTTGTTTGTTCGCTAAGGCTGAATAATCAATCACATCATTTATTCCATCTGCATTCGGGGTAATCACATTGATCAGATTAGGGACAACAATTCCTATTTCTATCGGATCACAGTCATAGGCATCTTTTACATATACTTTATGATCTCCTCTGGAAAGGTTACTGAAAACATTGGAATCCTGCCAGATGATATTATCAATTGAATATTTATAGGCAGGAGTTCCACCTATTACGGATACTGTGATTGTGTTATTCGAAATATCAATCCCGGAAACAACCGGCTGCTCGGAAGGAAGTACTTTTACAGTTTGTGTGGTAACACATTCTCCTGTTTTAAGTTTTACCCAATATACTCCTATTCCTGCTTTAATGGTTTGTGTAGTAGCTCCTGTACTCCACTCGTAACTTTTAAATCCGGGTCCTGCATCCAGCGTAGTCTGGTCTTCTGCACAAATAGTCACATCTTTAAGTTTATCAGAATAGACAGGCGGAATAACGATCAAAGTAACTTTAGCGACATTATAACAACCCTGAGCATTAGAAACCCTTATGTATACAAAACCATTGGGTGCAATGTAATTATTGGGATTCAGGATTTCATTGGTCTGATTAACAGCATCTGTCAATGAAGGATAATATTTTTTTGTCGGATTGGTCTGCCCGGTTACTGAAGCATTGACAAGATTGAAAGAAGCGGTGGCTGGGCTGGCTTCGATGAAACATGATCTCAGGGTTGTTTCATTCACAACCACTACCGGATAAAATTTCAAAGTAATCTGTGCGACTGCAGTACAACCAAATTCTGAGATTACCTTTACATAGATAATTCCTTCTGCAGAAACAAATGCCATTGGGGTGGTAATCTCATTGGTTCCGGCATTGAGATCCGCCATTGTAGGATAGTATTTCTTAGTAACATTTGGGTTTCCAATAACGTCCGCTGTGGTTAAGTCAAATAAAGCAGTCCCTGCATTATTATTGTTACATTGGGTCAAAATCGCATTTTTGGCTGTAATAGAACCATTTTTAAATTTAAATGTTCCAACCTGTTTACATTTATTAAGCGGATTAGATGCATTGGCCGGATCGGTATAATTGATGCTGTAATAATAGACAGTTGTTGTATTGACTGTAATAGGAGCTGTAATAGGATTATTCCCTGTTAAGGCATCATTCTGACTCAGATGATAACTTACCCCAAAATTTTGATTTCCGTTGAGAATTCCGGAGGATAAGGTAGAAAAATCAAACAAAGCTGTAGCAGAGCATATTACAACCTCTCTTGGGTCTGCAGGATTTGCCGCCGGAATACCCGGAGGAATAAATGGCTGAGTCTGAATATTTGGATCGGTAAATGGTGAAGCCAGTGTGGCAGTTCCTCCCCACGTTAAAGAAAACGGTGCTGTAGTAGAACTGGTGCTGCTCACCCAGTTATCGATAAATAAATAATAAGTCTGTCCCGGCAAAACATCAAGATATCTGCAATAAGGAGTTAAAGAACCTCCTGCAGCACTTAAAAGCGTACTTGTCATATTTAATCCTGTTGCAGGACCAGGCCCAATAACGGTTGCCGCATTACAACGAATAGGTGATCCCAGACTTCCACAGTTTACATTGGGACCAAAAATTGCCCAGTCGTAATCAGCATCCGGATTATTAGGAACCAGATCGAAGGTAAGCGTTCCTCCTGTAGCAATTGTAATTTTATACCAGATTGAATTGTGCTCCCCTGTAAAGTCTATGCAGCTTCCTGAGTTAACCAATTCTTTTATATTACCATACCCAGTAGGGCTATACGTGATATTTGAATTTCCGCAAACGGAAAGAGCGGTAGCACAATCGGCCTGAGCATAGAAAGTATGAGAGAGACATAGAAGTATAAAAAGTAAAAGTTTTCTCATAGATTGAATGTTTTTATGGTTATAGCACTTATACATTGCATTGATAATCAATGCACATCAAATATAACTTTATTTTAATTAAAAACAATAAAATCTAAACAATTTTAAACTATTACAAATTAAAACATTAAATAATTCAAAATAATCTACATTATATCAAATTATACAACAAATAATCAAATACACAATATTTATTTTATACTTGTAATATTTCCACAGAGATTTTCCAGGTGAAATATTTTATGGAAAGGACTTTTTACTTCTCTTAAATGTTCTTTATCCTGAATGAAGGTATATCGTGAAGCAATAGAATTCATATCGGAAACAATGACCAGCCAGCATTCATCTACTGAGGTGTCATAATATGGGAATTTTTCATTCTTTTTTTCGATGAGTTCCAGAATCTTTTCTGAGCATAGTTCATCAAACAGATTCATGCTGTATTCATGGGTTATGAATACATTTCTGCGATGGAAAGATTTTCTTACACTTTTTACACATCCCACTCCTTTATTTTTTTTGATGCTCTTATAAATGCTGATGATATTTTCCTGTTGTATTTCCAGATTATCAAATTTGGTTTCCGGGTGGAATTCTAAAAAATAAACACCACGATATTTCGTAGTGTCTTCCTGTTCTAATAATATTTCTGCCTGACGGAACATTTTATTCAAAGTACTTTCTACTTTTTTCATTTCCAGATGATTGATTACTTCAGTCAGTTCTATTCCGATTTTTTTGTCGTTTAATTTGGCGATAAAGTCTGGACTCTCGCAGGTAAGGTTTTCAAATTTCACTTCGGGAAAATGATGCATAAAAGAATTGAGAAGCAGAATCTCGGATTTCTTTCTGTATTTTTCACGGTCATGCAGCGGAGATTCATCTATGGTACGGTGATACTTTTCCATTGGCTTTTTTTTCAAATGCCGATTAAGGTAGTATAAGCTAAGATTCTTTATCAGATCTTCTTCAGAAAACGTCTTTTTCATGTGTGATTTTTTTATTTAATTAAAGAACACATGCAGCCAATGGCTTTCATCATTAAAAGTTTTTGATAATCAAAAATTTACCCTCTTAAAGGTAAGTAAAAAAACAATTCAATACTTAGTTTTTTTTATTAATTTATCGATTAATTAATGTAAAGTTTATTTTCATAATTAATACCTTTGCCTTTTTAAACACAAACCCACATTTATGGATTTCAGGAATTTCAGAATACCTTACACGATTAATCCTCAATATTCAAAAAAAGCCGTTTATTTCTCAATGGAATTTGCTCTTGAGCAGGTACTGAAAATATATTCGGGTGGACTTGGCTTTCTGGCAGGATCTCACATGAGAAGTGCTTATAATCTTAAGCAGGATCTTATTGGAATCGGTATCCTATGGAAATTTGGTTATTATGACCAGGCAAGAAACCACGATCAGACTTTACAACCTGTATGGACGAGAAAGATGTACAGTTTTCTTGAAGACACCGGAATAAAATTCCAAATTGAAATCCATAGTGCTCCGGTTTGGGTAAAAGTTTGGTACCTTGATCCTGAAATTTTCAATACGGCACCCATGTTTTTCCTTTCTACAGATGTTCCGGAAAATGATCATGTTTCCAAAACAATCTGTCACAAGCTGTATGATGCGAATGAATCTACAAAACTTGCTCAATATATTTTATTGGGGAAAGGAGGAGCCAAGCTACTGGATGAAATGAACATTGAGAGAGAGGTTTACCATCTTAATGAAGCTCATGGACTTCCGGCAGCCTTTTATCTTCTGAGAAAATATAACGGAGATCTTGATAAAGTTAAAGAAAAACTGGTTTTCACCACTCATACTCCTGAAGAAGCTGGTAATGAAAAGCACAGCTTCAGATTATGTTATGACATGTCCTATTTTTCGGGATACAGCATGGAAGAAGTGAAAAAGATTGAAGGATCTGATGATGACCGTTTCAATCACTCTCTCTGTGCATTAAGAATGGCAAGAATGGCCAATGGCGTTTCACAGCTTCATGGAGTCGTTTCCAGAGCCATGTGGAATAAATATCCGGGAATCTGTGAAATCACTTCTATTACTAATGCTCAGGAATTTAAATATTGGTCTGATAAACCTTTATACAATGCAAAAGATGAAAATGATGCCACTGCTTTCGATTTCCGTAAGAAATATTTAAAGAAAAAACTGTTCAGTATTGTTGCCGATCAAACAGGAAATTTATTTAATCCTAATATCTTTACGATTGTATGGGCAAGAAGATTTGCAGGCTACAAAAGAGCAGAGCTTCTTTTGCATGATAAGGAGAGATTCTACAGACTTCTGAACCATCCCAAATATCCGGTACAGATCATCTGGGCAGGAAAACCTTACCCAATGGACTACTCTGCTATTTCCACCTTCAATACACTGGTGGAAGAAAGTAAAAATCATAAAAATATAGCTGTTCTTACAGGCTACGAGCTTTCTTTAAGTAAGTCTCTAAAACAAGGTTCTGATGTATGGCTTAATAACCCAAGAGTTCCAAGGGAAGCTTCCGGAACTTCTGGTATGACGGCTGCTATGAACGGCTCTGTCAATTTATCCACAGACGACGGCTGGATTCCGGAATTTGCCAAACACGGAGAAAATTCTTTCGTTGTTCCTAAAGCAGATTATCAGAATATGAGCATTTATGAACAGGATAATTATGATTTAAATACATTATATGAAATCCTTGAAAACGAAATTCTTCCCACGTATTATGATCGCCCTGATGAATGGAGAAAAATTCAGCATAATGCCATGAATGATGTGAAAGATCATTTCAACAGCGACAGGATGGCGGATGAATACTACCGGATCCTCTATAATAATCAAAAATAGAATTAATAAGTAATGTCTTGAACACACCTGAATCCGGTATGTTCAAGACTTGTATCAGGGCTGCTTTTCATACGCCGGGCCACCCTGTATCCACTGCAATAGCTATCATTGCATAAAAAGCTTCCTCCACGAAGGCTGCGCTTTACACTATAAGGTTCCTGAGGGTCATAAGACTTGTCAGCACCCTTCGGATTTAGAGCCATTGTGCCTTCCAGTTTTTTATAGTAATCATAATTATATAAATCGCTGCACCATTCCCAAACATTTCCCGCCATATCATACAATCCATATCCATTGGCTTTAAATGATTGTACAGGTGCAAGGGTACTATAACCGTCTTTCTTTTCATTGAGGTACGGAAACTTTCCTTCCCAGCTGTTTGCTTTAGGAGTTCCTTCATTGACGGGTTCATTTCCCCATGGATATATATTATTTTTTAATCCGCCCCGTGCTGCAAATTCCCATTCTGCTTCTGTGGGCAAACGTTTACCGGACCATTTACAATAAGCCTGTGCATCATCCCAGCTTATATGTACTACAGGATAGTTGTCTTTTCCTTCAATATTGCTTCCCGGTCCCTCAGGATGTTTCCAGCTAGCACCTTTTACCCATTTCCACCATTGGTTGTAATCATTCAGATCCACAGGTCCGCTGGTAGGTTTAAATACTAATGAAGCAGCTACCAATATACTATCCGGAGGTTTCGGAGTACCCTTAGGAAGGTTTTTTTTTAATTCGTCCCAATCGGGTTTACGTTCTGCCGTTGTGATATAGCCTGTAGCATTTACAAATTTATTAAACTGTGCATTCGTCACTTCTGTTATATCCATATAAAACAGAGAAACCTTCACTCTATGTTTAGGGTATTCATCTGGATCAGCCTGACTATTATCGCCTCCCATATCAAACTCTCCTCCAGGGATTAGCACCATTGCTTCCAGAGAAGTTTTTCCATTAAAACTGATATGAGAAGAATCTGTTGTCCCTAATCTCTTCGGAATAGTCATGCAGGTATGCCCGGGTTTATTTCCCACAGGTTCTACGGCTTTATTTTTGCTACAGGAACATACCAAACTTAATACTCCTGTACAAATTATCATCTTTATGGAAAACATCATCTTTATCTGAATATTTACAGTTTTTTATGATTTCGGTTTACTGTATCTCCATCCTTTTTTCAACTGAAGTGAAAGCTGATTGACTAATTTTTTAGAAGAAACTTCTTCAGCAATATTTATATTTTCATCAGGATCATTTTTATGATCATAAAGTTCTCTGGCCAGATAGTCTCCGGGCTTTTCCGTTTCTTTATTCCATTCGAACCATTCTACATATCGGTACCGGTCGGTACGGATCGCATATCCCATTCTTTCTACATTTTGCACACCTCTCGTTTTTACTCCGAATCTGCCTAATAAAAACTGGCTGTAGGCTGCTGCTTTCCAATTACGTTCAGGATCCGAAAGCAAAGGTTTCATACTGATTCCCTGAAGATAATCGGGAATTTTTATTCCGCTCATATCACATAAAGTAGGATAAATATCAACAAACTCTGTAAGTGCATTGCTTGATTTTCCTTTTGCCTTTACTCCTGCCCCGCTGATAATAAGCGGCACTCTGGTATCAATCTCGTAATTGCTCTGTTTACACCAACTGTTATGCTCTCCAAGTTTCCAGCCATGGTCTCCCCACAATACAATAATGGTATTTTCACTCAGTCCTAATTCATCCAAGGCTTTTAAAAGCCTGCCTATCTGAGCATCTGTATAAGAGACAGAGGCATAGTAAGCATGGAGAATTTCCTTTTGCTTTTCCAAATCATATGGCTTTTCCGATGGTAAAGGCAGGTCTGATCTGTCCGTATACCCTCTCAGTTCAGCATCACCATGTACGGCAAATTCCGGAGCATTTTCAGGTATGAATTGATTTTTCGCAAGAGGTATGTCGTTTCTGTTATACAAGTCCCAGTATTTTTTAGGAGCGTTAAATGGCAAATGCGGACGGTAATAACCTACTGAAAAAAAGAAAGGTTTATCTTTTCCTTTTAATTCTTTCAGCTTTTGAATGGCCATGGTTGTTTGCGCTCCATCATAATAGGCATCATCATCAACGTCTGCCATTTCAACAGAATTAGCCTTTGTATAGATAAATCCATAAGCATCCGGTTTTCCTTTTCCTATTTTCTCAAGGGCAAGCTCCTTTTCTTTCTGAATCATCTTGTTTTTCTCCAGCTGATACACTGCGTCCGGATCAAAAGGGTATCCATTTACATGAAGTTCTTCATTCCAGGATTTATCATCAGGTAAAGTGTTATGAAAGGTTTTTCCAATTCCTACTGTATAATAACCATTATTTTTAAAGATCTGCGGAAGGGTTACTATATCCGGCAGATTTTTCCTGAAATCTGTCTGAAGATCCCATACACGAACGGAATCTGGTCTTAGACCTGTCAGAAGGCTTGCTCTCGAAGGATTACATACCGCCTGCTGACAGTATGCCCTATTAAAGATTACTCCTCTTGCTGCAAGTTTGTCCATATTAGGAGTTTTTATAACTGTATTTCCATAGCAGCCCATTTCTGGTCTTAAATCATCAATAGGAATAAACAGGATATTGGGTCTTGTTTGCTTGATAGCGGATCTTACACTTTTTTTAGGTTTGGGATTATCTTTATTAAAGCTTACACCTCTCACCGCCATGCAATTACAAATCAATATAATGAATACTATTTTTAAAAAGTTGAAATTCTTCATGAGGTATAATTTTCTTTTATTGATAAGACTTATTTGTTATCAGCTTATTTTTCACTTCTTTCCATCCTTTTTTACGTTGTTCAGAAAGCTTTTCCAGAATGTCTTTATTTTCGGGATAAACTGCTATATTGAAATTCTCCTTCGGATCTGAGGTAAGATTATAAAGTTCCCGTGCCACAAGTTCCCCCGGTTTTTGGGTTACTTTATCCCAATAGTACCATTCTATCAGATGATAGCTTTTGGTCACCATTGAATATCCCATGTAATTTTTTTTATTAAGATCTATTCCTTCTCCGGCAGGGCGTAAGAACTGACTGAATACTGCTCCTTTCCATTCGACACTATTTTCATTCAGAAGCTTTTTAAAACTTATGCCTTGCAGATAAGCAGGTGTTTCTATTCCTGCGAGATCACAGAGGGTAGGATAAAGATCTACCATCTCTACCAGTTCATTGTTTTTACTTCCCGGATTTTTCATTCCAGGTGCATATACAATAAGAGGAACACGGGTATCATTTACATAATTAGTCTGCTTGCCCCAGGCGTTATGCTCACCCAGTTTCCAGCCATGGTCGCCCCATAATACAATAATGGTATTGTCCATTAGTTTTTGTTTTTCCAGCTCATCTACAAGCCGCCCAATACAGGCATCAACATAACTTACAGAAGCATAATACCCATGTTTGAGCATTCTGGCTTCCTTTTCAGGCATCCGGAAGTAGGCAGGATGTTTTACGTATTCCAGATCATAGCAAGCAGTCATCTCTCTTTGGTTATACATAGCCATACTTGGTGCGTTGAACGGAATAAAATTGTTATCCGCCATAGGTATTTGCATAGGATCATAAAGATCCCAGTACTTTTTGGGAGCTACAAAAGGTAAATGCGGCCTGAAATACCCCAATGCAAGGAAGAAGGGTTTCTTTTTATTTTTAATACGGTTGATGGTCTGAATAGCAAGTGATGTCTGAGCTCCGTCATACAGCGAATCATCAGGACAGTCTGCAACTTCTACAGAACGTCCGTATGCCCAGCCATTCCCATATCTTTTAGGATCTTTGGCTAATCTTTCCAATCTTTTGGCAGCAAGCTCAGCTTTAAGTTCACCACTGAAATAAAAAGATTCCGGATCTCTGTCTATCATATTTTTAACGGCATATCCTTCAGGACGGAGATCCGGTTCACGAAAAGAGATAGAATCAGGCATATGATTATGAAAAATCTTTCCGATAGATACTGTATGATAATTGAATTTTTCAAATTGCTGGGGAATCGTTACCACATCAGGATGTATTTTACGAAATTCTTCTCCCAGCACCCATACCTTAGTGGAATCCGGCCGTAAACCCGTTAAGGCACTGGCTCTGGAAGGGGCACAAACTGCTACCTGACAATATGCATTTGTAAAAGTTGTACCTCTTCTTGCCAGCTTATCTATATTGGGTGTTTTAATGGTTGAATTACCGTAAACTCCCAGTTCCGGCCTCAGGTCATCAACGACAATAAAAATTACATTGGGCTTAGACTTTTTTTGTGATTGTCCTGCAATTATATTAAATGATAAAATCAATAGAAGAATATAAACTGATTTTAAAGTTGAAACTCTGAACATATCAATTAGTTTTAAAAACCAGCCTTGTAAGAATGTGAGTTGCACCGTAATAGTAAAGAAAAAATCCCCAAGGCTGTTATTGATTAAATATTGAAAAAAGAAAAACTTTAAACATCCACAAAACATTAAGAATTCTTTTTCATCATTTGTGTTTTGAATCGAAATAAGATAATGAGTTATGAATGTGATGCGAATTTGCAACAAAAAACTACAAACTCTAGCAAAGTGAACTACAGCATATATACATCAATAACACAAAACACACATTTACAAGTATTTAAAATAAAATAAACAACATCAAAATACAGGAAAAATTGCATAAAAAAACAAAACCAGCTAATTTTCTCATTACTTCTTTTGCCTATTTATTGTTCGAAACAGATAAAATATAGGATATGAAATAAAAAAAATCCGGAAAGTTTTTCTTTCCGGATGATGAATTACTTATTTTTCTTTTTCGATGGTACTTTCATACCTTTTTCCCGCGCTTCAGAAATACCAATGGCTACGGCTTGTTTTCTGCTTGTTACTTTCTTTCCGGAAGAAGACTTTAATTTTCCTTCCTTGAATTCGTGCATTACCTTTCCTACTTTGTCCTGAGCTTTTTCTGAATATTTAGTCTTGCTCATGATCAGATTTTTTTTAAGATTTTGGCAGGGATACCCCTAATTCATAGACACACGCATGTTTCAAATATTTTGAACGCTCTCTCGATGTTACCGATTCAAAATGATCATTTTTGATCACAATAATCGGGTCTTCCGCATTTTCAATCTCAAAATTGGCTAAATACCTTTCATCCGGTGGAGATTGTTGCAGTTTTGCTTTTATTTTCTGCAGCTCATCTGCATATTTTCTAAATCCCGGATCTGAGGAATGGATAAATTTATACTCATCGCCTGCATACACATAGTAATGAATTTTTTTCTCTATCAACCCCGCCTCATCAGTAATTTCGGGATTATCATTTCCGTCTCTAAAAACGACTTCCACCAATGTTCCTCCTTTTTTATGGGCACATTCTTCAGCGTCTTTAAAACTGGAAAAACCTGTATAAACAATCTGATCGTTCAATACATAACGGTTCAGTTTCTGGTTGTATGCATTCGTTTCCATAATTATTATTTCATTTGATTTATACTTGTTATATATTCAATTTTTTTGCCAAATTGCCTTTTTAAAGAAATTTCATTAATGAATATTTTCAATTACTTCAGATTCGAAAACTAAAAAACATTTTCCTGAAAGAGTAAGAAAAAATGATATCAGGTCGCGATTTTTATTTTATATGGTTATGTAAGTAAGAATTATTAAATTTGGAATCATTAAAATTGAAAATGAAAAAACTCCTTTTAACTCTTACTGTTGCTGCTGTATTTCAAAATGTCTCAGCACAGGAAATTACTTTAGATAAAATATATTCAGGATATTACCGTGGAAAAGGGATTGCAGGAATCTCTTCTATGAAAAACGGAGAAAACTATCTTGTAATTGAACCTTCGGGAATTGCAAAATATTCTTACAAAACTTCACAGAAGGAAGGAAATCTTGTGGATGGAAGGTTTGAAAGCTATATTTTTTCTGATGATGAATCTAAAATCCTTTTACAGACAGGAAGCCAGCCTATTTACAGACATTCTTTTCTGGGGAAATTTGATGTAAAAGATTTAAAATCCGGGAAAGTAATCAGCCTTAATGAAGGAAAACCGGTTCAGGAGCCTACATTTTCACCGGATGCTACAAAAGTGGCCTTTATTGCTGACAATAATCTTTTCTATCAGGATCTTAGCTCCGGAAAAATCACACAGATTACTACGGATGGTAAAAAGAACTCTATCCTGAATGGTTTGGCAGACTGGGTATATGAAGAAGAATTCGGGCATGCAAGACAATATGAGTGGACAAAAAATTCTGATGCTATCGTATTTGTGAAGTCTGATGAAAGCCAGGTTCCGGAAATCTATATTCCCATTTATGGAAAAAACCTTTATCCGGCTGAAATGCGTTATAAATATCCAAAAGCAGGTGAGAAAAACTCTGTAGTTTCAGCACAGCTATACCGTCTTGATAACGGAAAAACAATGCAGCTGAACTTAGGTTCTTTCAAAAACTATTATATTCCGAATGTATTCCAGACTGCAAAACCGGACGAAATTGTTTTAATTACGTCTGAAAGGATACAAAACGCTTCGGATATCTTAAAGGTAAATACCAAAACAGGAGCAGTTCAGAAGTTATTTACTGAAACGGATGATAAATGGATTGATACAGACAGTCCTACTCTTGAATTCCTTGAAGATGATTCCTTCCTTTGGGCTTCTGAGAGAGACGGAAACCGTCACCTGTACTGGTATGACAAAGATGGTAAGTTGAAAAAACAGATCACAAAAGGAAACTGGGAGGTAACGGATTATTATGGTTTTAATCCAAAATCTAAAGAAATTTACGTTCAGACAACTGAAAAAGGAAGCATTAATAAGGTGATTTCCAAAGTAAATATTGACAACGGAAAAACTCAGCTGATCTCTAATGCAGAAGGAAACAACTCTGCAAACTTCAGTAAAAACTATAATTATTTCATTGAAACATCTTCTACAGCATCTAAACCTTATACCTATGTTTTAAAAGACGGTAACGGAAAAGCGGTAAAAGAACTTCAGAACAACAATGACCAGTTACAGAAACTAAAAGCTGATAATTTTGTTGAAAAAGAATTCATTACGATTCCAAACGCTGTAGGTGATCAGATGAATGCCTGGATCATGAAGCCTAAAAACTTTGATCCGAACAAGAAATATCCTTTATTTATGTTCCAGTATTCCGGACCTGGATCTCAGCAGGTTGCCAACTCATGGGACAACGGAAACGCCATGTGGTTCAATCACCTTGTACAAAAAGGATATATTGTTGCTTGTGTAGACGGCCGTGGAACAGGCTATAAAGGAGCAAAATATAAGAAAGTAACCTATATGAATTTAGGAAAATATGAGATCGAAGATCAGATCACAGCAGCCAAGTGGTTCGGGAATCAATCTTATATTGACAAGAGCCGAATCGGAATGTTCGGATGGAGCTTCGGTGGTTATATGACAAGTTTGGCAATGACTAAAGGAGCTGATGTCTTCAAAGTGGGAATTGCTGTAGCACCGGTAACCAACTGGAGATATTACGACTCTGTATACACAGAAAGATTTATGAGAACACCTCAGGAAAACCCGGATGGATATGATAAAAATTCTCCTACGGAATATGCTAATCTGTTGAAGGGGAAATTCCTTCTGATTCACGGAACGGCTGATGATAACGTTCACTTCCAGAATTCTATGGAGTTCTCTGAAGCTTTGATTCAAAACAAAAAACAGTTTGATTTCATGGCTTATCCTGATAAAAACCACGGAATTTACGGTGGACTGACAAGACCTCAGTTATACCAGAAAATGACGGATTTCATCCTGAATAATCTATAATATTAAATTTATAACTCATAAAAAATCCCTTTCAGAAATTCTGAAAGGGATTTTTATTATTTAGGGTATTTCACCGCTTTATCCAGTTCTATAGGATTATTAAAGGCTTTTAACTTTTTTCTTTCGTTGGCTTCTGCGGGTTTCAGCTGTTCTTTGGAGAGAATTGTACCATCATCAAGCTGTAATTTTTGTCCTTCGCGCATGGTCAGATTTCCATTCAAGACATATTTAAAGGGATTGGAATAGAGGTCCAGCCTTAGTTTATTTAAATCTTTCTGAGTAACGGGAATTGCTCTGGATATAGAGGCATTTAATGAATTACGTTGATATTCATCCGGAATCTTTTCACTCTTAATTACATTAAAATAATAATTCTTTTTTGTATCATACAATTCCATAATCAATCCCGGTAATCCGTTAAACTTATAAGGTCCGTAGGGCATTGGGATATCTTTAGTAAACCATGCGATCCAGTTTCTTCCTCCGAACTGTGTAGTAGCTTTTTGAAGTTGGAAATTACTGGAAATCTTTATACTGTCTGTAATATTCCAATGTTGCTTCGTTTCTTCAGACAGTCTATAAAAATTCACATCTCCAATATATTCATAGTTTTGGTATATATTATCATCCTTCTTTTTTATTAAAAAAGAAGTCAATCTATTACCTTTAAATCCATAGTGCCCGGTAGCGGTAAATACTGAATCATTAATATAATTGAGTCTGTTGTAATACGCTATATCCTCTTTTGTGATATCCAGATAATAATTTTCCCTGGTAATATCTTTTGAGGTTGAATCTTTCTTGTATTTCACCTCATAGATGAACCTGTTGTTCTGGGAAAAAAACATTACAGTTCCCAGCAATATAAATAATAAGCTTTTCATAACAATTTAATTTTCGGATAATAATTCCGGGATAAAGAATTCCAGATCTGCTCTTTCATACTGAACCGGGTATTCCGTGTCATTGATAAAGATATTGGGTGTAAAATGCACCCCATTGCTGCTTACCCATTCTTCATGTCCTTTTAATAATGCAAGTGCATTCTCTGAACTTCCAAAATATTTAGAATACTTATGATACCAGCCACTTTTGTCTTCATTATAGCCCTGAACATCATACCAGCTGCTCAACGCTTCCAGAAATTCTATTTTATTTTCACTATTGATATAAATATTGGTAAGGTTGACATGAACCGTTCTATTATCAAGATCATCCCTGCTAAGATCTATATCAAAGAAAATATTGATTCTCAACTCATTAGAATACTTTTTTACCAGCTTTAGAAAAACAGGATAAAATTCTTTGCAATGTTTACAAAAAGGATTGGTAATAAAGGTTAAAGTTTGATCTGCTTTTTCATTTCCAAACACAAAAGCGTTCGAAAAATCTTTATTCTCAACTTTTTTCTGTAAAGACAAATTATTTTTGAAAAACTGATAGTTTCTCCTGAATTTCAGATTTCTTTTTAGGGTATTTTCATCTTTCTGTCCCTTCTTATTTTTTATCCTAAAATTCATCAAAACAATGAGCGAACCTAAACTTCCTATTAGAAACAGAACAACAGTTATGTCCGGTTTTTTACTGGTAAATGAGATAAGATTGGCAGCCACCAGCTGAATACATACTGAGGTTATGATTACCATGCAGACAGGACAATACTTTTTAACAACAAATACCTGATAGAATAAGGATAAGAAAGCAACGGGTATGAATGCAAATAATCCATATTGATAGATCTCAAAAAAGAATTCAATATTTTTTATCAGACTCAATAAAATAAAACACACGATCTGACTGGTAAAAAACAGCAGTGAAATCTCAGATAAATCTATTTTATTAAAAATCTTCCATTTTTTCGAATTAAAAACCAGGTCACAATCCGTATTCTGATAATTGCTTTTACATACTCCAACCGGTATGAATGTTCCTTTCCCATGCGTTTTTTTGTAGGCTTCACGGGCAAATATGAATCCGATAAGTCCTGTAGCCGCAAAGATCAGTTTCAAAACCAGATTGGAATCATCATAAACGAAAAGGAACAGAAACAGCAGCGTTACAATTCCCCAGTTAATGTATGTATAATCTAGTTTTAATTTTGTATTGAACTGCTCCTCAGGCTTTTCTATAATAAGTATTATATTTTCCCATTCTGAAAAAAAATCTTCCGTTTGAGAACCATTGACTGTTATTTTATCACCTATATTATTCACCACTGCCAATTCTCCTTTTACTAAAGCCAGAAAATCCTCAGGTAAAATATCTTTTTCATCATTATCAATTCTGTAACTGTAATTTTCAATATTGAAAAAATGTAAAGCATCAGAAAATGCCAGAAGGCTTGGAAAATTGGGATGCCCTTCCAATTGAAGTTCAAACTCATCCTTATCAATATGTATTTTATTATCATCCAGGTAATTGATAACAGCAGTATAGCTTTTGCGTGTCATTTTACTATAACTTTTTGTATTTTAAAAAAAATAGCAACAGTTTCCTGTTGCCATTTTAAAAGATTTACTTTAATTACCCACAACAAAAAGTACCGTTGCAATACGAATCACCATTCCCATTATGAGTATTTGCACATGCTGCATTGGTACATGCACATCCTGCATCCGAAATAGGATCTTCCTCTCTTAATCCCCCTTTAATGGTTTTCAACTCATTTCGGGATAAACTTCCTTTCATCTTTTTTAAATTGATCTTTTTCATAATAAATGTTTTTTTAATTACGTGTCACTATTGACATAGGCGAAAATAGAAAACAAATATCACTCACAAAGGAAATACATATGCATATTTTATGTTTATTCATTGTATTTTAATTTGTGAAATATGTACAAGTTTTTAAATAAAGAAAACCTGTCTGCACATTCATTTTTCTTATTTATGTCATTAATCATTTACGCAGCTATTATTTATTTTATCAATTAAAATTAAAAAGCTATTTTTGGGAAATTTGAAAATTGATTATATGAAGACTAAACATCCTAAAGGGCTGCCCTATCTCTTTTTTACAGAAATGTGGGAGCGTTTCGGGTACTACCTGATTCTTGGAATCTTTGTTCTCTATGTTATTGAGCCTACAGGCATGAAGGGCGGACTTGGACTTCCGGATAAAACTGCTGATGACATTTTCGGAACTTATATTGCCTTAACTTATCTGACTCCCTTTATTGGAGGATTCCTGGCAGACAGAGTGTTAGGGTATATTAAATCTATTTATCTTGGAGGTTTTTTAATGGCTGCAGGATATATAGGTATGGGAGTTTTTAAAGATTTACCCCTGTTTTATACCTCTCTGGCATTAATTATTATTGGAAATGGTTTCTTTAAACCTACTATTTCAACTCTCTTAGGAAATCTTTACTCTGAAGAACCTTATAAAGCGAATAAAGACTCCGGGTATAATATTTTCTATATGGGAATCAATATCGGGGCATTTATCTGTAATATTATTGCCGCTTTCATGCGTAATAAATTCGGTTGGGGTGAAGCTTTTATCACTGCGGGTGTAGGAATGCTTATCGGAATGGTTATTTTTACCATCGGAAGAAAGCATTACATTCATGCTGCACAGATGAAACCTGTACAGGAAGGTGATACAAAACTTTCAGAGATTCTGATCAAAGTATTTGTTCCTGCTATCGTTGCCGGAGCAATAGGTTGGTTTATTCCTGATAATATTTTCGGAAGTGACAGTACAGATGCCTTTATTTTTGCATGTGTACCGGTTATTTATTTCTATGCATCACTTTACTTTAAAGCTAAACCTGATGAAAAAGCCTCTATCGGAGCATTACTTTCTGTATTCCTGATCAGTATGTTCTTCTGGGCGGTTTTCAAACAAAACGGTACAGCATTGACAAGATGGGCTAATTATTACACGGACAGAAGTGTTCCTGCTTCTCTTGAAAAGCCATTGGAGGAAATTTATATGGTGGAAGGGAAAAACTATGAAGATAAAGAAGTTCCGGTTTATGACAATCAGTTCCGTTCTCAAAAAGATGATAATGGGGAGACTAAAAAGGAAATGGGGAAAGATGTTTATTTTAAGAACATATCCCCAGAGCAGCGTGCTGCTCTTGAGAAAAACCCTGAAAACAAAGTTTATCTGTACAATACAGAACTGTTTCAGTCTATCAATCCGTTCTGGGTTATTGCGCTAACTCCGGTTATTGTAGGATTCTGGGCATTGTTGAGAAGAAAAGGAAAAGAACCATTGACGCCTACCAAGATTGTTTTAGGTTTATTTATTTCAGGACTTTCCTGCCTTGTCATGGTTTTAGCCGTAATGGCCGGAGACAATGGCGCTGTAAAAGTATCTCCTCTATGGCTGGTTGCCAGCTACGGAGTCATTACTATCGGGGAGCTATGCCTGTCTCCAATGGGGCTTTCTTTTGTCTCTAAACTTTCTCCTGCAAGGATTACAGCATTGATGATGGGAGGATTTTTCCTGGCCAACTCTGTGGGAAATAAGCTTTCAGGAATCCTGGCAAGTACATGGTATAACTATGAAAACAAGACGAATTATTTCCTTGTAAACTTCGCTTTGTTAATATTTGCTACACTTTTAGGTCTTTCTATGTTAAAAAGGCTAAATAGAATTATGACAGAAAAAGGGCATTAAAATCCTTAATATTATAAAGAAAAGTAAGCTGCGGAAGAGTCCCGCAGCTTTTTTATTTAAAAATAAAATTAAAACCTTGCCAAAAACCCAAAATAAACTATATTTGTCAGTCTTAACAAAAATTAACAATAGAAATGGATAATATTGAAGCATTGAGTCCGAAACCGGATGAATTTGTAGAGAATAAGAATTCCAGGCATCCTAAAGGATTATGGGTTCTTTTCGGAACAGAAATGTGGGAGCGTTTCAACTTTTATGGAATGAGAGCTCTTTTGACGCTCTTCATGGTAAATTCCTTATTAATAAAAGAAGCTGATGCAGCGATCATCTATGGTGGATTTCTAGCTTTATGTTATTTAACACCTCTTTTGGGAGGATTTATTGCTGATAAATATATCGGAAACAGATACGCGATTATCATTGGTGGATCATTAATGGCTATTGGCCAGTTCTTGCTATTTATCAGTGCCTCTACCTTCTCAGCAGATATCGGAAGCGCCAAACTTATCATGTGGCTGGCATTATTCGTGATCATTTTTGGTAACGGATTCTTCAAACCGAATATTTCCTCTATGGTGGGAAGCCTTTATCCAAAGCAGGAAAAATCTAAACTGGATTCCGCTTTCACTATTTTCTACATGGGGATCAACATCGGAGCTTTCCTTGGTCAGTTTATCTGTCCATACGTAGGTGACGTAAAAGATGCTGCAACCGGAGTAAGAGATATCTTCGCATTCAAATGGGGATTCCTGGCAGCTTCTATCGCAATGGTTATCGGAACGGTAACATTCTTTATCCTTAAAAACAAATACGTAGTAACTCCGGAAGGAAGGCCTATCGGAGGATTACCAAAAAATAATACAAGTGCTGACTTTGAAGAAGGAGAAACGCAGACTGCTAAATTCTCTGGCCAGGCTTTAGGAATCACTGGTGGAATATTTGTAGTTTTATTCTTCCTTTTCAGATATCTTCTTGTAGGTGAGTTTGGATTCAATTCTGTAGAAATGGGGCAATTGATTAAAGGAATCATTTACCCATTCATCTATTCAGCGGGTATTTCTCTTGCCTTCTTAATTATGTCTTCTGCTGAAAATAAGGTTGAAAGACAGAGAATCTGGGTAATCTATATCGTATCATTCTTTATTATTTTCTTCTGGGCTGCGTTCGAGCAGGCTGGATCTTCATTAACATTTATTGCAGATAACCAAACTGACAGAAACATTTTCGGATGGAATATGCCGCCTTCAATGGTTCAGATCTTCAACGGAATCTTCGTTGTTATTCTGGCTGTTCCTTTCAGTTTAATCTGGGACAAGTTAAGAGCTAAAGGAAAAGAGCCGGTATCTCCGTTCAAACAGGCAATGGGATTAGCACTGATCGCTCTTTCTTATTTCATCATTGCACACAATGTAAAAGATCTTGGAAACTCAGGTTTATTGGCCATCAAATGGTTAATGTTACTCTATTTCATCCAGACATGTGGTGAGCTTTGTCTTTCTCCAATCGGTTTATCATTGGTTGGTAAACTGGCTCCGAAAAGATTTGCTTCATTATTATATGGTGTTTTCTTCATTTCTAACGCTGCTGGTTATGCATTAGCAGGTTCATTAGGAGCACTTATCCCTGCAACAGGTGATAAATTCAAGAAAGCTGAAGAAATGGGTGTTAATCTGCAGGATGTTTTAGATAAAAAAGTGACCCTGACAGCGGATCAGGTGGCTGCTTTTGATAAAGCTCAGTTACCATTACACAACCCTACTTTTGTAGGATTCGAAATCCATAACTTATTTGAATTCTTCATGGTATTCGTAGTACTTTGTGGGATTGCTTCTGTAATTTTAGGATTAATTTCACCTATCTTAAAGAAAATGATGCATGGTGTAAACTAATGTATCAACAAAATATCATAAAACCTCTGCCAAGTCAGAGGTTTTTTTTATTTTCGTATGATGGAAATTTCCGAAGATTCTTTATTCCAATCCGTAAAGGAAATCATTAGGCAGTCGCGCGAAAAAGTGTTTCGTATAGCGAATTCTACTCTACTGCTCACTTACTGGCAGATTGGAAAATTGATTGTTGAAGATGAACAACAGGGAAAAGAACGCGCAGAATACGGAAAATATACGCTGAAAAAACTTTCTCAGAAACTTACCTTAGAATTTGGAAAAGGATTTGATGAAAGTAACTTAAGAAACATGCGCTCTTTTTATCATGCATTTCCAATATGTGACGCATTGCGTCACGAATTGAGCTGGACCCATTACAGATTACTGATAAGGCTTGACAATGCTGATAAAATGAATTACTATCTCAATGAATCCGTTCAAAATAACTGGAATTACAGAGATCTTAAAAGACAAATCAATTCGCTTGCTTACGAAAGGGTTTTGGAACATAAAAAATCTTCTCCGGAAACTATTCACAGTGTTTTAAAAGATCCTTATATTTTTGAGTTTCTTGGATTAAAAGCTGATGAACAATTTTCTGAAAAAGAAATTGAAACAGCCATTATTGATCATATTCAAAAGTTTTTACTAGAGTTCGGAAAAGGCTTTGCCTTTGTAGCCAGACAACAACATATTTCTACGGATACATCAGACTTCTATATTGATCTTGTCTTCTATAATTACATCTTAAAATGCTTTGTCATTATTGATTTAAAAACAGGAGAACTTTCTCATCAGGATATAGGACAGATTGATATGTATGTAAGAATGTATGATGATCTGAAACGCAGTGAAGGAGATAATCCGACCATCGGAATTTTATTATGTTCAGAAAAAGATGAGACCATTGTAAAATACTCCGTTTTGAATGATAAAAATAATTTATTTGCCAGCAAATATCTGCTGTACCTCCCAAAAGAAGAAGAATTAAAACAAATTATTGACCAGGACAGAATCCGCTTTGAACTGGATCAGAAAGATAAAAACCCTTAATTAGAACTTAATCATATATCATTATGAGCTTAACTTTAGATGAAATACAAAATTTCAAAGGAAAGTATCCCAGACAAATCTGGAGCCTGTTTTTCTCTGAAATGTGGGAACGTTTCTGTTTCTACGGAATGCGTGGAATGCTGGTTTTCTTTATGATCTCACAGCTTAATTTCCATGAAAAAGAAGCCAACCTTCAATATGGTGCCACCCAGGCTTTTGTTTATGCCTTTACCTTTGTGGGAGGTCTTTTTGCTGATAAAATTTTAGGATTCCGAAAATCTTTGTTCTGGGGCGGTTTGCTGATGATCGTAGGAAGTTTAATCCTGGCTACCGATCCCCATAAATTCTTTTTCTTAGGAATAGCATTCACCGTAGTAGGTACCGGTTTCTTCAAACCTAATATTTCATCTATGGTGGGACAGCTTTACAAGCCTAATGATTCAAGAGCAGATGCAGGTTTCTCACTTTTCTATGCAGGAATTAACCTTGGAGCATTGCTAGGCGGTTATTTATGTATTGCCATTGGTAAAGGAGAATTCTTAAGCAACATTATTGCAGAAGAAATGAGGTGGCATATTGCTTTTGGTCTTGCTTCAATAGTAATGGTAGTAAGCTTAATTAATTTTGTATTTACACAAAGAACATTAGGGACTATCGGTTTACAGCCGGGACATCCTTTAGCAGAAGTAAAAACAGCTCCAATACCCAAATGGAAAGAATACGGAGTATATGTTTTGTCATTGGTTTTTGTACCCATCATCATGACCATGGTAGCCAAGACAGAGTATACAGATTATTTTATGTGGACCATCGGGCCTTTAACTTTAATCTATCTGTTCTATGAAATGTCTAAAGTAACAGCTTCTGAGCGCAAAAAACTTTGGGCAGCTTTGGTTTTCATTATATTCTCCATTATCTTCTGGGGAATCTATGAGCAAAGCGGAGGTTCTTTAAGTATTTTCGCAGCTAAAAATCTGAATAAAGATCTTTTTGGATTAGACCCAAATGGAGTGAATAACTCAGGAGGAGCTTTCTTCATTATTTTCCTTGCCCCATTGATCGGACTTCTATGGATCTGGCTGAACAAAAGAAAAATTGAACCCAACACGATTATCAAATTCGGATTAGGATTTATTTTCTTAGGATTAGGATATTATGTTTTATTTGCAACGCGCCTCTTCGCAGACCTTCAGGGAATCACTTCACTGAACTTCTTCACACTGGCATTGCTTATTATTACCCTTGGGGAATTATGCCTTTCTCCTATCGGTTTATCCATCATGACCAAGCTTTCTACCAAGAATCTTCAGGGAATGATGATGGGAATGTGGTTTCTTGCATCAGCGTATGGGCAGTATGTTGCAGGAATTATTGGGGCCAGTCTTGCCACAGCCAAAGAAGGTTCTACCAACTATGATGAATTGATCACTTATACTGATGGATATAAACAATTAGGATTATATGCGGTAATTGCCGGAGTGGTATTAATTTTGATATCTCCGTACGTGAAAAAATTAATGCAAGATGTAAAATAAAAAATAAGTAATTATGCTTATTTTTATCCAAATATCACAATATGAAGAAAATTTTAAGCATAACACTCTTATTTTTATTAAATTTTAGTTTTGCCCAAGTAAAGTGGATGACCATTGAAGAAGCTTTAAAAGCCCAAAAGGAAAGTCCCAAAAAAATATTAATTGATTTCTACGCAGACTGGTGTGGTCCGTGTAAAATCATGGATAAAAAAACATACGGCCACCCTGTACTGGCTCAGGTTTTAAATGATAATTATTATCCTGTAAAGTTTAATGCGGAAGAAAAAAAGAGTATTGAAATTTTCGGAAGAACATTTTCCAATCCTAATTCTGAACATAAAAAGGGAAAAAATTCTCTTCATGAGTTTACCCAGTATATGAATGTAGGGGCTGTTCCAAGTACGGTATTTCTGGACGAGCATGGCGATCCCATCACCATTCTTCAGGGAGAATTGTCTGCCAAAGAACTGGAACCTTATCTGGAACTGATCTCCAAAGATTTGTTTAAAAAGATTAAAACCAGAGAACAATGGGAGGATTACCAGAAAAAATTCAAATCTAAAATAAAAGATTAATTCAGAACTTTGAAACAGGATTTTGTGTTTCAATGCTAAAAATTCACTATAGAGGCTTCCAATTTTTTGGAAGTCTTTTTTATTTTACCGAAATTCGAACCTTTATTTTTTATCATCCGAAATAAGAATCAAAAAGTTCGAAAAACAGTATCCTGAAACCTGAAAATGAATCTCGAAACCTCCATAGAATATGTAAAAGGAATAGGTCCGGAAAGAGCTAAACTCATCAAAAGTGTGTTGGGCTTATCTACTGTGGAAGATATGTTGAATTTCTACCCTATCCGTTATCTGGACAAAAGTAAAATCTATACTGTTTCTCAGCTTAGAGACGAGACCAGTCAGGAAATACAGCTGAAGGGAAGAATTACTCAGGTACAGGAAATTCAGACCGGTAAAACCAAGCGATTATCTGCAAAGTTCAATGATGAAACAGGTAGTATAGATCTGGTTTGGTTTCAATATTCCAAGTGGTTGAAAGAACAGCTTCCCATCAACAGGGAAGTTTATATCTTCGGAAAGATTAATGTTTTCAACCGCCAGTTTTCTATGCCGCATCCGGAAATTGAAGCGGAAGAAAAAAAAGAGGGTGATACCCGCCTTAAACCTATTTATCCAAGTTCTGAAAAACTAACCAAAAGAGGGTTAAATCAACGATTTTTCCAGAATGCTTTAAGAAATATCTGCAGAGAGATTCCGAGTCTTATTGAAGAAAATTTTCCGGAATATCTGATGAAAACCTTTAAATTCATGTCCAGGCAGCATGCTTTTCTGAATGTACATTTTCCAAAAGATCAGGAGCATTTTGATAAAGCAGATTACAGACTGAAATTTGAAGAATCGTTTTTCTTTCAGTTAGGATATGGCTTAAAGAAACTTCATCATAAAACACAATCCCAGGGTAATCCTTTCCCGATTATTGGAGATCACTTCAATGATTTTTATGAAAACCATCTTCCTTTTGAGCTTACCAATGCACAGAAAAGGGTTTTAAAGGAAATAAGAATGGACATGAAAAGGCCGATTCAGATGAACAGGCTTTTACAGGGAGATGTAGGATCAGGAAAAACAATGGTTGCCCTTCTTACCATGCTTATCGCAATGGACAATGGGTTTCAGAGCTGCCTGATGGCTCCTACTGAAATTCTGGCCCAACAGCATTACAATGGTATTAAAGAACTGTTGGAAAAAACAGGAATCAATATCCGCCTTCTCACTGGCTCTACCAAAGCAGCAGAAAGAAGAATTATCCATGAAGAACTGGAAAATGGGACTCTTTCTATTTTGGTAGGAACTCATGCCGTTTTAGAAGATAAGGTTAAATTTAAAAATCTGGGATTAGCCATTATTGATGAGCAGCATAGATTCGGGGTTGCTCAAAGGGCTAAACTGTGGGCTAAAAACAAGATTCCTCCACACATTCTGGTGATGACCGCCACACCAATTCCAAGAACTCTGGCCATGAGTTTTTATTCTGATCTGGATGTTTCCGTGATTGACGAGATGCCAGTGGGGAGAAAACCTATTATCACAGCGCACCGCCGGGAAAAAGACAGATTGTATGTCTATAACTTTTGTAAAGATGAAATAAAAAAAGGAAGACAGGTTTATTTCGTATATCCTCTCATCGAAGAATCAGAAACACTGGATTATAAAAACCTGATGGAAGGTTTGGAGCATGTGATGGATTTTTTCTCCGAATACAATGTGACAATGCTTCATGGGAAAATGAAACCGGATGAAAAAGATGCTGCCATGGCTTATTTTGCTTCAGGAAAAGCTGAAATAATGGTTGCAACCACAGTAATTGAAGTTGGGGTAAACGTTCCGAATGCTTCGGTAATGGTGATTGAAAGTTCTGAAAGGTTCGGACTATCACAGCTTCACCAGCTCAGAGGACGTGTAGGAAGAGGTGCTGAACAGAGTTACTGTATCCTGATGACTTCCGATAAATTATCAAAAGAAAGCAGAACACGTATTAAAACAATGACTGAAACCAATGATGGTTTTAAAATTTCTGAGGTAGATATGCAGCTTCGCGGTCCCGGAGATATACTGGGAACCCAGCAAAGTGGTGTGGTAGATTTTAAGAGACTGGATCTCATTAATGATTCTGCGATCATCAAAACAACAAAAAATACGGTAGAAAGAATACTGGAAGCTGATCCTATGCTATTAAGATCCGACAATCTGATCATCAAAAATTATTATATCAGATACTACAAAGGAAAAAATAAGTGGAGCAAAATATCATAAAAAAACCGCAGAAAAAAACTTCCTGCGGCCCCCTTATAAAACTGTTATTTAGAAGAAATTACTTTTGGTATGTCCAAAAAAAATTTATTTTAATAGTTCAGGCTTAATATTTTGTGATGTGGTGTGAAAATATTTATATAACAATATAATAATGAGCTAAAACCATAACTATTAAAATAAATTATAAAAAACAAAATGAATTATTTTTTCCAACTTGCTTATTATAAAAACTAACTGTGTTTCGGTGGAGATGAGGGAATGAAACGAATAAAAATATCTCCAACTACTTATTGAGTTTTCATGATTGTACCGTTTTGTTTAAAGATCTTCTGTGCTTTATAATTGGAAAATTAGTATAATCCATTTTGTTTAACTAACATCGTGATTTATATAATTTTTTTATTTTTAGAAACAATTACTTCTCATTCATCTGTATCTTGTACTATATAATAAATTTGTGTCTGAGTTTACTTTTACAAATGTCCGTATATTAATTCAGATGCCTTTTATATTATTTTAATGATTAGTTATAAAATTTTCACCTATTTGTGAATAGTATGCAATAAATACGATTTTTAAATTATTAATATTAAATTAATAAATCCTTTATTCATCATACTTTCAGAATTAAATTATCTTTATTCAAACCCGAAGTGTGATACTGCCAGTTGATGGTAATAACTTCCGTAAGTACCTTTCTGAGCTTCTCAAAACAGTCCGGTTTTTTCATAAAAATATGCGCACCTTTCACAAAAATATCTTCTACTTCATTTTCCGGAATAGGGTCAGAAAAAATGGCCGTCACCATATTGTTGAATTTTGAATTCGAACCAATATCTTCCAGGCATTCCATACTCTCTTTTCCGGGAATCATATAATTTATAAAAACAAGTTCCGGAATTACAGCATCATCATTATTCAGGTATTCCATCAGGCTGTTCCCGTTACTGAAACATTGAACTTTTATAGAGATCTTCAACTCCTTCAGAATATTTTTAAAAAAAATCAAAGTGTTTTCATCGTTATCTGCTACTATTACGTTCAGAAATTCTTTATTCATACTGCATTTTATGGTTTATTACAGTGCTTTGTACTCTTCTTCGTTTGCCAATAATTTTTTGAAACTGGGATGGAGTGATTCCTGTTGTATTTTTGAACTGGGTGCTTAAATGCGCCACACTGGAATAGTTCAGCTTATGGGCAATTTCTGTAAGGCTTTGTTTGTTTCTTATGATCAGGGCTTTTGCATGCTCAATCTTTTGCAGAATAATAAAATTCTCAATAGAGGTAAAAGCAACTTCTGAAAAAAGATTGGAAAGATAACCATAGCTGTGATTCAGCTTCTCAGAAATATAGATGGAGGCTTTTACCGGTATAATTTCATCCGAAAACACGAGCTCTACAATAGCATCTTTTATTTTCTGTACCAGTGCACTTTTTTGGCTTTCTATGATCTCGATACCATAATCTTCAAGATTTTTCTTAAAAAGATTGTGCTGTTCTTGTGTAAGGGGCTCATAGAATTCCACTTCACCGAAGTTCAGTAATCTGTACTTCAGCCCGTGTTCTTTAAGTTTCTCGTCCAATACCTTTTTACAAAGAGCATTGAAATCAAATTTAACATACATTTTCATCCTAGTATATATAAGCCAATATTATTTAGTAAATATAATAATTTATTTCAAGTAAATGTGAAATAGGTGTATATTTTTAATATTTTACCATATATACGAAAAAACTCCTGTATTTTAGAATACAGGAATTTAAACACTAAGGATGAAAAAAATATACTGATAAAAAGCTTTTCAGCTCAAAACCAAGCATATGAATGTATTGTATAAGTGATTTGGTTCTGAAGCAAAGATGAATCAAAAAAAGAAATCACTTGTTATAGAATTACAGGATAAAGTTACAAAATTTTAAGTCATTTATCTGTGAATTAGATATTCCATAAGAAAATCATCCATCACAAAACCGTTACCAATATCAAAAACACCTTCGTCATACACTTTATATCCCTGAGATTCGTAGAAGTTTCTGGCTGAATTGTATTTATTGACATTCAGGATAATTCTGTTGTTTCCGTTTTCAGAAACTTTCTCATTCAGAAACTGAAGTGCTCCTTTCCCAAATCCTTTTCCTTTACTCTCAGGAACCAGATAAATTCTGTGCAGTTTGGTGGTTTTCTCTGCATAGTTGTGCTCATATCCGATAAAGCCTTCAAAAGTATTATTATTTTCATCCTGAATAAGATAATAATGATAATACGGATTTTGAAAATGGTGTAAAATTTCATTTTCAGAATACATTTCTGCGAGCATAAACTCCATTTGTTCTTTAGAAAGAATGTCTGCATAGGCATTTTCCCATGATCGTCTTGCAAGATCCTGAATCAACGGGATGTCTGCAGCTGTTGCCTGTTGTAATTTCATGATTGGTTGTATTATGATGATTAAAAAAAGTGAAAAGCCTAAGCTTTTCACCCTTTATATTGTTCAATGATGACTCATGAGTTTTAACATAATTAAAATTCATTTTGCCGGTTCATTATTAAATTGTAGCCATTTCAGCTTTAATTTTTGCATGAAGACCTTCTGAAGCCTTTACCAAAGGAAGTCTCAGATAATTTTTGATGATTCCTTTTTCGGTCAGGATTACTTTAATACCACAAGGATTACCTTCAGCAAAAATCAAACGGGTAATATCTACCAGTTTGTTATGAATTTCATAAGCTTCCTTTACTTTACCCTCAAAAGCCAGCTGTACCATTGTTGAAAACTCTTTAGGATACGCCTGTCCGATTACGGAAATTACACCATCACCACCAGCTAATGTTACAGGTAATGTATATTCATCATCTCCAGAAACTAAAGAAAATCCTTCAGGTTTCTTTCTCAGAATATCAAAATACTGAAGAATGTTAGGAGAAGCCTCCTTAATCAGGAATAAGTTAGGAAATTCCTTTGCAAGACGAAGCGTAGTCTCTGCTTCTACATTTTGCCCTGTTCTTGACGGAACGTTATAAATAATAATATTTTTTCCTGTGGAAGCTAAAGCTTTATAATGTTGATAAAGACCTTCCTGGTTCGGTTTATTATAATATGGAGATACTGAAAGTACGGCTTCAAACGCAGAAAGATCTGCTTCTTCAATCTGTTTCTTGACCTCAAGAGTATCGTTGCCGCCAATTCCCAAAACTAAAGGAAGACGTTTATTATTCACCTTAATGATGTGCTCAATTACCTGTTTCTTCTCCTCTGCAGAAAGCGTTGCGGCTTCTGCCGTTGTTCCCAATACAACTAAATAATTGGTTCCGTTTTCGATATTGTACTCCACCAGTTTTGTTAAACTGTCGAAGTCAACGGATAAATCTTCATTAAAGGGCGTTACCAATGCAACACCTACTCCTTTTAAAATGCTCATCTGTTAGAATTATTTTTGCCAAATTTAATAATTTACAGTAAGAATTTGTAATAAATAATAATGTTTTATTATACATATAGTTATATTTGCATATACTAAAAGAGATTATGAAAAATAAATTCTTGTTATTAGGAATTGCTCTGGTGTCGCTTACTGCATGCAAAACGGCTTCTGTGCCGCAGCTTGTGAATGTAAAGACCCAGAAAAATATTTCTATTAATAATGAGCTAAAGAATGATGAGGAGTTTGTAAAATTTATCGAACCGTATAAGCAGAAACTGGATAAAGAAATGAACCAGAAGATCTCACACACCAATGTGGATCTTACCAAACAGGGCGATAACAGCAATCTGGGTAATCTTTTAGCTGACTATACGTTTGAAGGAGGTAATGAATGGATCAAAACTCATCTTAAGCAAAATGTAGATGCTGCATTGATCAATATCGGAGGAATCCGAACCACTATCGGAAAAGGAGATATTTTACTTAAAAATGTATTTGAAGTAATGCCTTTCGAAAATGAAGTAGTGATTGTGAAAATGAAGGGAGCAGATTTACAGGGGCTTTTTGAGTATTATGCAAAAACGCAGGTCAACAATCCTGTTTCTCATTTATACATTGAAACAAAAAACGGACAGGTAACCAAAGCCTTAATCAATGGTAATACAGTAGATCCTGCTAAAGATTATTATATTGCGACTTCAGACTATCTTGCATTGGGAGGAGACAATATGAAATTCTTTGCTAAAGGAGAATCCATTGCAACAGGAATTAAAATGAGAGATTTATTTATCGATTATTTTAAAAAATCACCTGAAGTGGTGGTCAATTCGGATGTTCGTTTAAATTTTATCGGGAAGTAATAATGGATAGAAAAAGTTTTTTAAAAGCAATAGGAGGCGGATCTTTAGCAATGGCTTTGGCTCCCAATATGATGATGGCGGAGGAATTAAAAATTCTTAATTTAAAATCTGCAAATAAACTGACTATTCTACATACCAATGACCAACATAGCAGAATAGAGCCTTTTGATGCAAGCTATACAAAAAATCCCAATCAGGGAGGTTTTGCAAGGAGGGCAAGCTTAATCCAACAGATCAGAAGTCAGGAAAGTAATGTTCTTCTTCTTGATTCCGGAGATATTTTCCAGGGAACTCCTTATTTTAATTTCTTCGGAGGAGAACTGGAGTTCAAATTAATGTCTATGATGAAATATGACGCCTCTACCATGGGAAATCATGATTTCGATAATGGACTTGATGGATTTTTAAAAGTACTTCCTAATGCGAAGTTTCCTTTTATTTGTTCCAATTATGATTTTACAAACACTGTTCTTGACGGGAAAACTTCTCCCTACCAGATATTCAATAAGAATGGCATCAAAGTAGGAATTTTCGGAGTGGGAATCCAGCTGGATGGCCTTGTAGGCAAAAAACAGTACGGAGAAACCGTTTACTCCAACCCCATTGATGTAGCACAGCATTATTCAAATTTCCTGAAGAAAGAGAAGAAATGTGATCTTGTGATTTGTCTTTCGCACATCGGCTATGATTACAAAGATGAACCTGATAAAATAAGTGATAAAATTTTAGCGGCCAATACAGAAAATATTGATATTATTTTAGGAGGCCATACTCATACATTCTTACCGGAACCTCAGACCTTTACCAACAGACAGGGCAAAAATGTCCTTGTTAATCAGGTGGGATGGGCAGGTCTTCTTTTAGGTAGAATAGATTTTTATTTTGATACAAACAAAAACGTACAGCATATTTCCTGGAACAATCAGGTGATAGATAGCAGCATAACCGCATAATATGAAAAAACTCTCTATAATTTCTCTTGGTATTTTAGCATCCCTGCAGCTGACAAAAGCTCAGGTTATTTCATCCAAAAAGTGGGCAGATCTGTTTTCCTACAATAATGTCTTAGCCATGAAAGAAGACAATGGAAAAATCATTGCAGCTACTCAAAACGGAATATTCTATTATACAATATCAACAGGAGAAATTACGAAGTTATCCAAAGCCAATGGCCTGCACAACATTGGAATTACTGCTTTCGATTACAATCCGCAGACTAAAACAGGGCTTATCGGTTATGAAAACGGATCTATGGATGTTATTACACCACAGGAGATCAAATATATTGTTGATATTCCTATTGCTACAGGATATAATGGAGATAAAAAGATTAACCACATTTCGATAACCGGAAATCAGGCTGTCATTTCTGTTGGGTACGGTGTTTCCATATTCAACCTTCAGAATAAAGAGTTTGGTGACTCTGCATTTTTCCTTTCTGGTGGTGTTTATCAGGCAAGTAATGAAGCTACGATATTCGGGAATAAAGTATATTCTGTAACGGATACAGGATTGAAAAGCCATCAAATGAATACTACGTTTCCCGTATATTCTACATGGACAACGGAAGTTCCGGGAGCTTTCAAACATATAGATTCAGAATCAGAATTGGTTTACTCAACGGCTACAGCTGCTTATATTTATAATAATGGTAACCCGACACAGCTTCCTACAACTTTTGAAAAAATCAGGGATGTTGTCATGACTTCAAATAGTATTGTGGTTACAGATAACAGAGTATACACCTATGGAATCAATGGAGTATCGCAAAATGCGGTAAGTCTTGGTGAAGAATGTAATACTGCATTAACAGCTGGCGGAAAGATTTTAGGAGGAACGGTATTATCGGGAATTAAGGATGAAGGTAACAATACTTTTAAACCTTCCGGCCCTTACTTCAATTTTGCTTACAACATTAATCTTTTTGATAACAATCAGCTTCTGGTGTCTACCGGAGCAAGAGCTAATAATTATAACGAACCGGTTAGCAATCCTAAAAAACCAGGATTTTATTATTTCACCGGTACAGAATGGATTTATCCTTCTTTTTTTATTAATAACCCACAGTCCATCAATGTACTGGATGCTACATTAAGTCCTGTTAGTAATAATGAAGTATTTTTCACCAATTATACGATGTTTGATAATGGTGTATACAGAATGAAGTACAATGCTACCAGCAAAGATTTTGAACTGGTAAAATATTATAATCTTGGAGCACAGCCATATTTCAGACGTCCTGTAGGTTTTGCCACAGATTCTCAGAGTAATCTTTTTGTTTCTTTTGGTTTCAATGATGGGAATCCTTCTATGGGAATTTATGATAAAGCAGCAGATGATTTTGTTATCAAGAAAATAGTTCTGGCCAGTGATGGTACTCAAAAACCGGTTTTCCACGAAAATATGTTGTGGACTCCGCTGCCAAGATCTAACAATTTCTGGGTATATGACTATAAAAATGCCACTAATCTTTCTGATGACAATGATTATATTCTGGGAACGGCTAATGGATTTAACAGTTCAGGAGGTATTTTATCGGTAGCATTTGATAAGTCTGGAGATGCCTGGATCGGTACAGATGGAGGACTAAGAATTATGTCTAACGCAGCAACAGAAATAAAAAGCGCGCAGCCTAAAGTAGAGCCTATAGTTATAGAGCAGAATGGTTTGGGGGAAGAGCTTTTCAGAGAATCCGCAATTCTTCAGATTGCAGTAGATGCAGGTGACTATAAGTGGGTATCTGTTGATGGTGGTGGTGTTTATTACCTCTCCGCCGACGGTCAGAGAACTATAAAGCATTTTACAAAAGAAAATTCCCCTCTTCCTACGAATAGTGTTACCGATATAAAAGTTGATAAAAAAACAGGTAAGGTATATTTTGTAACATATAATGGTATTGTAACGTATCAGGGAGATGTTGCAGATGTAACTTCCAATTTCGGTGATGTGGTAGTATATCCAAACCCTGTTGTTTATTCTAATTTCAAAGGAAAAGTAACCATTAAAGGTCTTGCAGAAAAAACCAATATAAGAATTGTAGATGCCGCAGGTAATGTAGTTCACTCTGCAGTCGCAAGAGGTGGATATTATGAATGGGATCTCAATAATCAGAAAGGAACAAGAGTAGCTTCAGGGATTTATTTTGTCCTGATGACGAATGAAGACGGATCTGATAAAGCTACCGCTAAAATAGGAGTGGTTAATTAATGAATTCACAAAACGGTTTTTTACTTTCATTTATCAAATATGGAGAAAATGATGCTGTATTGCATTGTTTTACAGAAGAAGAAGGTTTTCAGAGCTATTTTCTAAAGGGAATTTATTCCAAAAAGAATAAAAAGAAAGCCTTGCTTCAACCGTTGAGCCAGCTCAATTTTTCTGTAAATCCATCACGTGGCAACGGTATTCCGTCTGTTTCAAAGTTTGAACTGGTAAAAAACAATGATATTTATACAGACATCAAGGTCAATACCGTTATTTTCTTTATCTCAGATTTTCTGAGCCATATTCTTAAACATGAGAATAAAAATATTCCTATCTATTCCTGTATTGATCATTTAATCTGCGAGCTGACTAATAAAAATTATCAGGCGCATCTTCTGTTTTTGCTGGCTTTTTTAAAAATTCAGGGTGTTGCACCCTTATTGAGCGAAGGCAGGTTTTTAGATCCGGAAACCGGAACTTTTTCACTGGGAATAAGTCACCAGCTCTTCAATGAAGAAATTTCAATGCTATGGAAAGAAGCTCTTTGTGCAGAAGATTTTTATGCCACAAAAATCCATTCCTCCTTGAGAAAAGATTTCCTTGACAGTCTTTTAGTATACTATCATTACCACATCACGGATTTCAAAACTCCAGCCTCTTTGGAAATCATACAGCAGATATTTGAATAAATAATATTATTCCTTCCCTGTTGTTTTTCCAATATCTTCCGGCATTTCTGTTTCGGATTCTGCCATTTCTTTTTTGGAAAATCTAGGTTGAAGGATCTTAGCAATAAGTCCTGTCCAGCCAGTCTGATGAGAAGCTCCTACTCCACGGCCGTTGTCTCCGTGAAAATATTCATAGAACAAAATATAATCTTTAAAATCAGGATCGGTCTGAAACCTTTCATACTGCCCATGAACTGGTCGTTTCCCATTTTCATCCATTAAAAATATCTTGGCAAGTCTCTTGTTTAAAGCATCTGCAATCTGATCAAGGTTTGAGTAATTACCACTTCCCGTAGGATATTCCACCAAAAAATCCGGGCTATAATAAAAGAAAAAACGCTGAAGACTGTCAATAATAAGAAAATTGATAGGAAACCACACGGGGCCGCGCCAGTTGCTGTTTCCTCCAAAAAGGCCGCTATCACTTTCAGCAGGGGTATATTTTACGCTGTAATTCGTATCATTCAACGTTAACGTGTAAGGATTGCTTTCATATTCTTTGGATAAAGCTCTTACTCCGTAATCACTGAGAAATTCCTCAGGATTCAACATTCGGTTTAACAGTCTTTTCAAACGATGTCCCCGAAGCAGAGATAAAAGGTGTTTGGAATCCTGCCCTTTCACTTCCCATCTTGAAACCAGAGAAGCCAGTTCAGGTTTATTATCCAGTACCCATTTCATTCTTTTCTTGAAATTGGGAAGGTTTTCAATCATTTCATCATCGATAACCTCAACGGCAAACATTGGAATTAATCCAACAATAGTCCTTAGCTTCAGATACATATGAGTTCCGTCGCTGGAAGTAATTGCATCATAGAAAAATTCATCCTGTTCATCCCAAAGACTGAATTTCTCATCACCCATATTATCCAGTGAATGGGCAATCGACAGGAAATGTTCAAAGAATTTCATAGCCATCTCTTCATACACCTTATTGTAAAGAGCCAGTTCCAGCGCAATTCTCATCATATTGAGGGCAAACATAGCCATCCAGCTCGTTCCATCGGACTGCTCCAGCTGTTCTCCGTTGGGCAAAACAGAATTCCGGTCAAAAACCCCAATATTATCAAGTCCCAGAAATCCTCCTTCAAAGATATTATTGCCATTAAGGTCTTTTTTATTAACCCACCAGGTAAAATTGATCAATAACTTCTGGAAAGCGCTTTCCAGAAATTCCAGATCGGGTTTATCTTTTAAATATTCATCAATTTTAAATACTCTGAAAACCGCCCAGGCATGTACAGGTGGATTCACATCACTTAAGTTCCATTCGTATGCAGGCAGCTGTCCGTTGGGATGCATATACCATTCAAACAGGAAAAGTTTCAGCTGATGTTTTGCAAAATCCGGATCTATCAGGGAGAAGCTGATAGTATGAAATGCCAGATCCCATGTTGCATACCATGGATATTCCCATTTATCAGGCATTGAAATGATATGCTCATTGTTCAGATGCTTCCAGTCGTAGTTTCTTATTGTTTCGCGGGACTTTGGTGGAGGCATTTCGGAAGGATCACCATTCAGCCATTTTTCTACATTGTAATGGTAAAACATTTTATTCCAAAGCATTCCTGCAAAAGCCTGTCTCTGAACCAGTTTTTCATCTTCCGAAGCAATTCCTTTCTGAATTTCTGCATAAAACTCGTCGGCTTCTTTTTCTCTTTGTTTAAAAAGAATATCGAAATCTTTAAAAGGTTCTCTTATATCTTTATCTGAAAGCCTGAATTCAAATATTTTTGATTCTCCCGCTTTAAAATCTTCATCAATAAAGAAAGAAGCTTTGGTTCCTGCATTTTTGGGATTCACAGACTGGGAATTTCCCGTCATCACAAAATTATTGATCCCGTCTTTACAGTATTTTGACTCATTAGAAGACTGGTAAAGCCTTTCATTATTGGTTTCGTTATTACAAAATAATGTTTTTAAAGATTGTTTTGCATATACATTTTTAACCTCGATATCCTGATGATTGACTTTAATATGGTCTGCATCTTCAGCAGACAATTGTGGTTTATAATCATCATATCCCCAGTTCCAGGTATTTCTGAACCAAATAGTCGGAAGAATTACGAGAGACGCTTCTTTTTCAGATTTATTGAATATTGTTAGTTTTACAAGAATATCATTCTGACTTTCTTTTGCATATTCAATAAAAATGTCAAAGTATTCATTGTGATCAAAAATCCCTGTATCAATCAACTCATATTCAGCTTCCTCCTTTCCCCTTTCCGCATTTATTTTTACAAGCTGTTCATAAGGAAAAGCATTTTGAGGATATTTATACAGCATTTTCATGTAAGAATGGGTAGGTGTGGAATCCAGATAGTAATAATATTCTTTCACATCTTCACCGTGATTTCCCTGACCATTGGTGAGACCAAAGAATCGTTCTTTGACCATTTTATCTTTCTTATTCCAGAATCCTAAAGAAAATACAAGCTTCTGGAGATCATCACAGATGCCACATATTCCTTCCTCACCCCAACGGTAAGTTTTGGCTTCTGCAGTTTCATGATTGGTATAATTCCATGCATCTCCGTTTTCACTGTAGTCCTCACGAACAAGTCCCCATTCACGGTTACTGACATAAGGCCCCCATTTTTTCCATGAAATATCTGAAATTCTCTGTTTTTCCGACATAAACGATAATTATGAGTAGTGAGTAATATTTAATTCCGTTTCAAGTTCTAAAAACAACCTCAAAAACTTTAAACCTTGAACATTAAACTTTGAACTTCGAATTCCTTTATCCTCCGGTAGAAAAACTCTCAAACGTAGTCATTCCACCATCCACGAAAATGCTTGTTCCTGTGATATAATCTGCAAGGTCACTGGCAAGGAACGCAGCTAAGTTTCCGATATCCTGCGGTTGTCCGATTCTGTTATAGGGAATAAGAGTAAGAAGAGAATTAAGGGCTTCCGGAGTATCCCACGCATTCTTATTAATAGGGGTCTGAATAGCCCCGGGACAAATGGAATTGACACGGATCTTGTTGGCACCATATTCTTGAGCAAGGGTTTGCATCAGCATTCTTACAGCCCCTTTACTGGAAGCATAATTAGCATGACCAGCCCACGGAATAATCTCATGGACTGAACTGATATGAATAATTTTCCCACAGGCAACAGAGCGGGAAGTATCGATTCCTCTTCTTAGAAATTCTTTAATAGCTTCTCTGGCACAAAGAAATTGTCCGGTCTGGTTGACTCCTATGACCGCATTCCATTGATCCAAAGTCATTTCAGTGAATTTTGAATCCTTTTGAATGCCTGCATTATTGACCAGAATATCTACCGTTTGGAATTCAGAAACAACATCCTGAAACATCCTGATAACCTGATCCTCTTTGGAAACATCACACTGGTAGGTTATTCCTTTACCGCCGGCATCCGTTATTTCTTTTAAAACAGCTTTAGCTTCTTCTGTAGATCTTTCCGAAGAATGATTAACAATGACTGTTGCTCCTGCTGCCGCCAATGATTTTGCAATTCCTGAACCGATTCCACTGGAAGCTCCTGTGACTACAGCCACCTGATTTTGAAGTGATATTTCCATGTTTTGTAATTTGATGTTACTCAAAGTTATGGAAAGATATCAGCAGATAAAAAATTATGATTTTAAAATTTTATTAAAGTTTTTTGTACATCAGGTATTGAGGTCCGCTTCTTCCAATTCTGGTCTTACCGTCGTAAATATATCCTGCCTGAAGATAAATATGGTAAGCAGATTCATTTTTCTGGTTGACAGCCAGTACAATCTCATCGCAGGTCTTGAAATGATTTTGGACAAAAGTACCTACTTCCTGCATAGCAACTTTTCCAATTCCCTTTCCCTGCAGTTGAGGATTCACAGATAGTGAACGCAGTAAAACTGAATTCTCATTATCCGTAAGATCTAATTTATCTTTTCCAAAATCAAGGACAAAAAAACCTACAGGCAGATCATTTTGAAATATCGTCACTGGAAATGCGTTATCATCATTCCGTTCGCTGATGCTTTGTAAGGCCTGCTGAGCAGTCGCTGTAAACCTCATCTGATTTTCATCCAAAGTATAACTGACTCCGGAAAGGTCTTCCGGTTTAAAGAAATCTAAATGTATCATAGTATTAGTGATGGTAAATATCTTCATACATTACCCCTGCACGGATTTCTATTGGAAGTTTATTTTCCTCCGGAACAATAGGACAATTGTAATCATAAGCGTTGTAAGCACAGAAAGGATGATAGGATTGATTAAAATCAAGTACAATGGTATTTCCTTTCGGGATTTTAAGATCCATATATTTCCCTCCTCCGTAGGTTTCCTTTTCATTGGTAGCATCACGGAACGGAAGGAAAAGATAGTCTTTATATTTTTCCTGTTTGATCAAGTCCAGACTTTGGTATAAAGTAACGGTATAAGGTTTCCCATCCAGCGTAAATGTTGCTTTTCCATATTCCTGATAAGACTTGGTTTTTCCTGAAGATGTAGGAAGATCAAAGGGTTTTGTATCTTCTGATTTTACAAATTGTGCAGTAACTCTGTATTTAGCATCAAAAGGAAAGAAAGGATGTTTTTTAAAATTTTTAAAATTATCACCTCTTAACGGAGTCTCTTTTGGGTTAAGGTATTCCGCATTCAGTTCTTTCTGAAATTTCTGGACCTCTTTCTCTTCCTTTGACATCTTTTTTTGAGAAAAGCCCCATAGTGGAAGCAGTAGAAAGAGTATGATATATTTTTTCATGAATTTAAAAATTATAAGTAAAGCTATGAATTTTCATTCCAACAAAAGTTAAAATTGTAATAAAAAATATAATCTGTGATAAATAAAATAAGCACCTTCACCTCTAGCATACTTTTTGAAAAAGAATGCTCATGGACAGAAAAAGCTTCATTAAGACCAGTGCTCTGGCAATATCGGGATTTTATTTTCTTCAATCTGAATTATTTCATGCTTCGGAAAGAAGAAACAATCAGATACAGGAATACCATGATGTTCCGATTGTTATTATTGGCAGTGGATATGGAGGTGCTGTATCTGCCCTTCGCCTGTGTGAAGCCGGAAAAAAAGTAGTACTGCTGGAGATGGGTCTTAACTGGGAAAAAGCAGGAATTCCATTTTCTAATCTTTTGAAACCCGGAAAAAGTTCTGCATGGCTGAAAAACAAAAGCATTGCTCCTTTTATGAATATCTTTTCGCTAACTCCTTTTACCGGAACATTGGACCGTCTGGATTTTGATCATATTAAAATCTGGGCAGGAAGAGGGGTTGGCGGAGGTTCTCTGGTGAACGGCGGAATGGCTGTTACTCCCAAAGAAAGCTATTTCAAAGAGGTTTTTCCTGATCTTGATGCTGAAAAATTTTATAATCATTATTTTCCTCTGGTACAGGAAGAACTAAAAGTAAATGTTATTGACGAACAGTTTCTGAAAGACTGTCCTTATTATAAATTCACCCGGGTAGGTGAAGAAGAAGCCCATAAAGCTGGTTTTAAAACAATAAGGGTTCCCAATGTGTATGACTTTAAATACATGGAAAAAGAATTCCGGAATGAAGTTCCCCGTTCAGCTCTTAATACTGAAGTGATTTATGGAAACAATCACGGGAAAAACAGTTTAGATAAAACCTATCTCAGAAAAGCCCTTGAAACCGGAAATCTGGAAATCCTTGATCTTCATCGTGTCCAGACCATTCACTTGAATGATGACAAAAGCTATACATTGAATGTCCAGCAGATTGATACTTCAGGTGCTTTGCTTACTGACAAAGTCTTTACCTGTAAAAAACTGATTCTTTCTGCAGGAACAATGGGCACTTTACAACTTCTGTTACAATCTCATGCAGAGAACGGATTTCCCATCCATGAAAAGATTGGTAAAAACTGGGGAAATAACGGAAATTTTATGACGGGGCGAAACTGGGTGAAGCCTTTGTCTGGTGGCACCGGAGCTAAGCAATCTACTATCCCTGTGGGAGGAATTGATAACTGGGATGATCCTGAACATCCGTTTTTCACAGAAATTGCTCCTTTGCCTATGGGAATGGATGTCGCTACCGCTTTGTATCTGCTTATCAACAGAGTTGAGAAAAAAGGTGAAGTCACATACAATAAAGCCAGCCAGTCTCTTACATTGAATTGGAACGAAAGCAATACTGTTAAAATGAAAGAAAATGCCCAATATTTTATCCGGAAAATGAATAAAGCCAATGGCGGTACCAGAAGTCATCTTCTTTTCGATAATGGTTTTGGAGCAGATATTTGCTATCATCCGCTTGGCGGGTGTGTTTTAGGAGAAGCAACCAACGAATATGGAAAACTCAAAGATCATGAAAATCTCTATGTTCTGGACGGATCTTTAATTCCGGGAACCATTGGTGTGAATCCGTTTGTAACTATTACGGCTATTGCAGAATATTGTATTGAAAACCTTATTAAACAGAATGAATTTGCCTGAAATTAAGACATTGTCTTCACATTCTTAAGATAGTTCCGAATATCATCCTCCAGCTTTGACGGATAGATAAAATGAAGCTTTTCAGCCAGTGAAGTTCCCAACTCATGAACCAGATCTGCATAGGCAAACAATGCATTCCAGTTTTCTTCAATATTACTTCCTGAGAAAGTTTTTTCCACTTTATTCCATAGATCAGCGGACAGGTATTTTTTGAAAAGCCTTCCGTGTTTATTGGTTGTGATATTATTCCACTCATGATTTCCGGCAATATGCCACTCAATCAAAGGGACGAGATAATCTGTGCGGAGAATGTTTTCAGACATAAATTTGGCATAAAAAATATCTCCACGCTTCAGGCACTTTGCAACATAGGTTGTATCCCACCAAAAATCATTCATCAGCTGCTGAAATTCTTTTTCCTTTGGCTTCTGAATCATGATTGACTGATACGTTGGTGGTTTCAGATTCTTAGTCAGGTCATCTTTATCTACTAAAACTTTATACCCTACATCCCAGTCTTCAGGAAGATTTTCTTCTTTAATTTCTTCAATAAACTCTGCTACCTGATACAGCTTAAAATCAACTTTCACATCGTCTTTGTACAACACCATTTTCATAGCATGCCTTCCGGCAAAAACACGATCGTCTTCTTCAATCATGGAAATAGGTTCACCAAAGAGTCTGATCCACTCATTTCCGGATTCATAAGTTGCTCTGTTACCAAAAACAAGTTCTACATCTAGATCACTGAAATCATCTACCGGAGCATAAGGATTTACCAATGAACTGGTCAGGAGAACAGCACGGATATCAGGATTGTTTTCAGCCCAGTGAATAATCTGTTCCAGCTTTTCTTCCCTTACTTTCATATTAATAAGATTCTGATATTTTTACACGATATACGTCAGAAGAATTTCTCTTGATTGATTCTACAAAGAATCCTCCTTCCTCAGGAATAACTTCTTTCAGATCAAAACTTTTGCAGTCTTTCGGGAGACCTGAAAATATAAGGGTAAACCAAAAGTCTTTCATAAAGGGAACTGGTGTCCAATAGGGCGAAATTGAAATATTTTCCGCATGAATCATTTTGCTTCTATGCTCAGACTGGTTGTCAAAAAGATAGGTCGAATGCCAGATCCTAATCAGGTTTCCCAGAAACGGTGACGCCGGAAAGCAACAGTGTACAATAACCTGCCTCTCCTCTTCTGTTTTCGCCTGAAGAGATTCCAGGATTTCCTTTGCAATGACTGGTTTTACAATTACTTCTTCCACCTTTTTATGAGTAATAAGTAATGAGCAATGAGTAATAGCGATTATTACTTATTGCTCATTATTGATGTTAATATTCTAATTCTAATTTTTCTTTGGTGTAATTTCGTACTTCATGGGTCAGCTCAGGGTTATCAGCCAGTTTTTGTCCGTAAGAAGGAATCATTTCAAGCAGCTTTCCTTTCCATTCTCCATGCAGTTTTTCAGGGAAGCATTTTTCCAGCACGTTCAGCATGGCATATACTGCTGTGGATGCACCTGGTGAAGCTCCCAATAAAGAAGCAATGGTTCCAGACTTGTTCACCACAACTTCGGTTCCGAACTCCAGCTTACCTCCTTCTTTTTCATCTTTTTTGATGATCTGAACTCTCTGTCCTGCTACTTTCAGTTCCCAGTCTTCTTCTTTAGCATCTTTTATAAATTCTCTCAAATGCTGCATTCTCTGAGACTTCGTCATGGCAACCTGCTGGATCAGATATTTCGTTAATGGAATGTTGTGCCACCATGCTCCGAAAAGTGATTTTAAGTTTTTGGTATTAACACTTTCAGGAAGGTCCAGATAGCTTCCTTCTCTTAAGAATTTAGTTGAAAATCCTGCAAAGGGTCCGAAAAGAAGGGCTTTTTTCCCATCGATGATTCTAAGATCAAGGTGTGGAACAGACATTGGCGGAGCATCTACCGTAGCCTGAGTATATACTTTAGCATGGTGTTTTTCTACCAGCTCCTGATTATGACTGACCAACCATTGGCCGGAAACCGGGAAACCTCCGTATCCTTCACTTTCTTTAATATCTGAGCTGTCCAGTAACGGAAGCGCGTATCCTCCCGCACCGATAAATACAAAATCTGCTACCACTTCCTGTTTATGGCTATGGATTCTGTCTTTCACTTTCATTTCCCATGTCCCGTTTTCTCTAGGGCTGATATCTTTTACTTCGTGGTATAAGAAAACCTCAACATTGGAATCTTCCAGAAGATGTCTTCCCATTTTTCTCGTCAATGTTCCGAAGTTCACATCTGTTCCCATATCCATCTTCGTTGCAGCCATTACTTCAGACTGATTTCTTTTGCTCATCACCAAAGGAATCCATTCTTTAAGCTTTTCATGATCTGTAGAAAATTCCATTCCTGAAAAAAGGACAGATTCTGCCATTTTATCGTGGCGCTTTTTAAGGTATTCAGCATCTTTTTCTCCGAATACCAGACTCATGTGTGCACAGGAATTGATAAATTCTTTAGGCTCACGGATATATCCTTTGGTAATCAGATAAGACCAGAATTGTTTTGAAATTTCAAACTGCTCTGCAATGCTTTCTGCCTTGGAAATATCAATAGATCCGTCTGGTTTTTCAGGAGTATAATTTAGCTCACAAAAAGCGGAATGTCCTGTTCCGGCGTTGTTCCATGCAGCTGTACTTTCTTTGGCAAACCTTCCGAGTCTTTCGAAGATAGCGATTTCAAGATTTGGATCAAATTCATGAAGCAGCGTTGCTAAAGTGGCGCTCATGATTCCGCCGCCTATCAGTACAACGTCGTATTTAGGTTTCGGTGTTCTGCTTGTAAGCGATTGTGACATAATTTTAAAATTTTACTTCAAATTTCGGGAAAAGTTTTAAAAAGCGGAACGATTTTAACACGTTATTTTTTTGTTCAAAACACTTATTGAGTACACAACAAAAAACCATGGAAAATTTCAATAAAGTCCCATTGAAATGATTGATAATGTAAAATATTTCTTTATAAAAATATTAATTTTTTATTTTTTTATTTCACTGAATGGTAACTAATTAATGAATAATTCAAGAGTAAAAATTTTAAAAAATTTAAGTTTATTTAAGTTCATCATATTAAATACTGCAATCATAACTATTTACACTATTTTATTTTATCAACAACAAGTGACAAATAATTATACTAAAATTATAAAATATCACTTTTTATTGATAAATATGCAATTTTATAGATACAATTCTATACATGCCACATTGAAAAACTGTTTTTTTTACGTACCTTTCAATTGATTTAATACCTATTCCAACAAGTATTTAATTAAAATTATTTCATAAACATACTAAAGATGAGAATTATTAACTTCGCGAGTACATTGTTCGCTACAATGGGATTTGCCCAGAGCGGAAGTGTAGGAATCAACACGTCCACACCGGACCCCAGTGCTATTCTGCACATTGAGAACTTCAGTGGAACCCCAGCTACAGCTACAGCCACCATTTCGGGAGGTGCTGTTATCGGGATTACCATCAGCAACGGAGGAAGCGGCTATACTTCGGTACCAACAATTAATTTTTATGGAGGAGGATCTGTGGTGAATGGAGGTTCAAAAGCCCGTGCTACAGCAGTCATTTCCAACGGTCAGCTAACAGGTATAACGATTAACAACGGAGGTAGTGGCTATACTACAGCTCCTAAAGTAACTGTTTCCGGAGGTAATAAAGGAGTATTATTCCCCAACCTGAATATTGCTAACCTAACCAGTACGACAAGTCCTGTTGTCTCGCCTGCCAATGGACTTATTGGATTCAATGGAGGAACTAACAGTAACAACAAAGCTCTTCATTTTTTTAATAGCACGACCAATTCATGGCAAAGCACAATTGATGCACAAAACACTCCCAAGGTTGCCTATCTTGATTTTACCGGATCACTATCGGCTCTTGACAATGCGATAGCAGGTGCCAGCACTCAGCTTATAGTTAATAATCCTGCCGTTTCGGGGGTATCAAATATCAGTGGATTTAAAGTTCTTCCGAACACTTCCGGAGGATATTCCCTGATTCTTCCACAGGGAAAATATCTGGTAGAGGTTAACCTGAATTTAAATTCACCTCAGGAAAGTCCATCCGGACAGGGAGGTACAGCACCTCTTTCCGGGAGTACTTATTATCTGATGGGATATTTTATAGATTTCATCAACGATACCTATAATAATACAACGAATACCTTTACCGGAGGAGGTGCTACAAGGAAAGAAGTTCCTATTGTTTCTAAAGTCAACACCAATCATCTTGCCACCTGGTCCTATTATTACACTGTTCCGGCTAATGTGAACGCCAATATTATAGGAGGATTAAGACTCAATCTTGGAAGAATGCAGAACAGTACATTCTACGATCTTGTGAATGTAATTCCTACTGGCTCTTATATTAAAATATCTCAGCTATAAAAAAACAATCAACATATGAAAAAAAGTTATATCCTGCTATTATTGATTATAGCTCATACCATATATGCGCAGGTTGCTATTGGGAAAACCTCAGTAAACAGCTCAGCTGTGCTGGAAGTTTCACAGACCACCAATAAAGGAGTACTTCTGCCAAGAGTAGATATTATAGATGTTTTGAATAATACCTCTCCGGTAAATAATCCGGCAGAAGGACTGGTTGTTTATAATAAAGGGAACTCCATTAGCCCCGGTCTTTATATCTGGAAAAGCAATATGTGGACTCAGCTTTCTGATACGTATAACCTGGTAAGTTATATGATGCTTCAACGCACCTCTGATTATTCAATACTTGGAGGTCTTGCCAACGGTACATACAAAAATTTCAATGATGCCGCATTTACTGTTGTATCTAATGATATCGGAGCTTTATACAATACTTCTACAGGAATTATCACACTTCCCGGAAACAGCGGTTATCTGGTGAATGTATGTCTTAACATCAGAACAGCTCTTGAAAGTACGACTGCCGGAATAGGAGGAACTTCTGTTCATCTGCATCAGTATCTTGTAAAACTTATTGATCCGTCCACAGGAAATCAATATGGTAAAACAATTAGTATCAATGCACAATCAATTGCCAGTAATAAGACCCATACTCTGAATATGAGTTTCTCTTTTGTAACTACTTCAGCAGCTCCTATTCTTTTAGTTCCTGCCATTGCTCATGATGCGGGAGGAACTTACCAGAACGGATCCGGAGGAACAACGCCTAATAACGGAGAAATCATCATCACGAATGCTAAAGTTGATATTCAAAGATCAGCACTTAATCAATAATTTATAGCACAATGAAAACATCTATTTACATAATCGGTATGATACTGTTAAGCATTTTTTCAAATGCACAAGTTGGTATTAATACAAACACGCCTAATTCAAGCAGTGTTCTGGACATTAGTTCTTCTAATAAAGGAGTTCTTCTTCCACAATATGATCTGCTTGTTCTGAACAGTACCTCCACTCCCATTGTGAATCCTGCAGACGGGCTTATTATTTACAATAGCGGAGGAGCATCTACTTTTCCGAAAGGATATTATGTTTGGGTAAGAAATCAATGGCAACGTATTATAGTTTCCGGTTCAGAACCTCAGATCATGTCTTTGCTTATCAGTCCGGGAGTACTTATTCCTACCGGAAGCACGAATAATACATTAGGGAACTTTGCGGTTACTTCGAATAAAATTACAGGAGCTTCACTAGGCGCGGATAATTCCACGATTACCTTGCCTGCCGGAACATATATTGTACGGTATTCTGTGGATTCCAGCAATGCGAATAATAATAACGGAACGGCTAACACCCAGTATCTTTCTCAAAATTTTACCTGTACCCGTTCTTATCTGATTAATTCCGCTACCAGTGCAACCATTACGGAAACCAACAGAATGTGCCAGTTATCAAGCTCATTTACATTTTTCCAGGGAAGTTATTTTTTAACACTGGCTTCTCCAACAACGATCCGTCAGAAGTTCGAATTTGATACAGGAAACGGTTTTACCGCCAGTAATCTTAATGTAAGATCATCATTATCACTTGTCATTACCAAGATGAGTCTATAAAAAAACTTAAGCATGAAAAATGCTTAAGTTTCATTATTTATGTTTAACAGGACTTTAATTTTTAAAGTCCTGTTTTTTAATTCAATTTTGCGGTCAATTTTTTAAACTGCTTTTCAGCATTTTTACCTTCATACAAAATAGCATATACGGTATCAATAATCGGAAGTTTAAGATTTTTCTGTTTTGCCGTTTTATAAATGGAATCTGCAGCGTAATATCCTTCTGCTACCATGTTCATAGACTGAATGGCAGATTTTACGGTATATCCTTTCCCAATAAGGTTTCCAAGGTTTCTGTTTCTTGAGAAAAGTGAATATGCCGTTACCAAAAGGTCACCCAGATATGCACTTTCATTCACGTCTCTTGGTGCCTCATAAATCGCTTCCAGGAATGTTTCCATTTCACGGATAGCATTGGAAACAAAGACTGCTGTAAAGTTATCACCATAACCCAATCCACTTGCTATTCCCGCTCCGATGGCAAAAATATTTTTAAGAATGGCGCTGTATTCATTTCCTAAAATATCTTTGCTTGTATGAACTTTAATAAAATCTGAACTGAAGATTCCTTCAAGTTTTTCAGCAGTCTCATCTTCTACAGCCGCAATAGTAAGATAAGAAAGTCTTTCCATAGCCACCTCTTCAGCATGACATGGCCCTGCAATAACGGCCTGATTTCTGAAACCAATTTTAAATTCATCACGCAGATAGTGCGCTACCACGTCATTTACTTTAGGAATAATTCCTTTAATTGCTGAAATAAAGATCTTATCTGAATATTCACAGGTCATTTTATCCAACGTATCAGACAGATAGATAGACGGTGTTGCAAGAACAATAACATCACAGGCAGTAACCAGTTCGTTAATATCTGTTGTCAGTTTTAAACTTTTAAGATTAAAATGGGCAGCCGTAAGATAAGTTGGGTTATGTCCACGAAGCTCAATAGCTCCTTTTACAAATTCATTTCTTACACACCAGTGTACTACTTTGCAGTTTTCAACAAGCATTTTTACAATAGCGGTTGCAAAACTTCCGCTTCCTACAACTCCTACAGAAATATCCTTTTTATTCTTTTTTGGATTCGAAGATTCTGAAATAATTTTCTTTTTAGCCATAATTGGAATGTGAACTGCAAAGATATTAAAACAAAGACGTAACGCAGGCTTTGAAACTATGATAAAAACCATTTTCTGAAAAAATTAACACTACAACACAATTAAATAGCTAATTAGCCGTTAAATACAGAAAAAACTGAATTTTAATTAAAAATAACTCACAAAGCTTATTTTTAATTAAATTTGCAGCTTCAAAACCGTTTTAACTTACTAAGAGAAGAAATATGAAAAAATTTCTAAACAGCAAGAAGAACGTAAACATTCTCCTGGGAGGACTTTTACTAGTAGTTTTTGCACAAGGTGTATTCATTGCCAAACTCTTTTCTGAAAGAGATGACAAAACCTACGAAGTAAACCTTGTAAAAATAAACACTGAAAAAGACAGTGTAGATTATTTAAAAATGAAAAGTGATCTTACTCTTGTAGATCAAACCGTTGCTCAGCTCAACTCCTTCCTGAAGTCCAAAGACATCACTAATGAAAAACTAATGATGCTCAACCAGGACAGTATTTCAAACTCTATTTATCTTTCCAAACAGGCTAACCGATACAGCCAATATCTGATGGATCTTCAGAAAAAACTCATGCAGGTTCCCTTAGGAATGCCTACTGATGGCTATATTTCCTCTAATTTCGGGATAAGAAAAAATCCTATTCCTTTCAAAACTGTTTTTGCTTCGGTAAGATCTAGTGCAGCAACAGAGGCAAAACCAACAGTAGTGGCAGCAGCTAAGCCTGAAGTAAAAGCTGAACCTGTTGAGAAAATTATAGAACTTACAGACAGCTATGGAAATAAGAGAGAAGTAAAAGTAATGGTAACCCCAAAAACGGCTCCTGTAGCTGCAACTTCTGCTCCTGCAACCACAACAAAAGCTGCTTCCGGAACGCCTGCAACTAAAACTGCTGTCGCTGAAAAAAACAATCCACCTGCTGAAGCTGATCAGATGCAGTTCCATAAAGGACTGGACATTGCTGTTGCCTATGGTTCTGATGTAAGAGCTGCTGCTGCCGGAACAATCATTTTTTCCGGACAAAAAGGAGGCTATGGAAACTGTGTAATTGTTTCTCACGGAAACGGGCTGGCTACTTTATATGGACATTTATCTCAGCTTATTGCAAAAGTAAATGATAAAGTAAAAGTTGGTCAGGTCATTGCAAAATCCGGAAATTCCGGGCGTTCTACAGGACCTCATCTTCATTATGAAGTACACAAAAACAATACTCCGATTAACCCGAAATTGTTTATGAATCTATAAAAGAAAACTGTCTCTCATGAGACAGTTTTTTAGTTTTACAAAATAGAGTATTCATTTAAAGACCTTTTTTAAACACGAAGAACACGAATAGTTCCACGAATATAACCAATCACTAATATAATTCTCATGATCATAGATCTTCAAAATCTATAAAATCTGCGAGAGATTATTTTAATTCAAAGTTTTTAATTTGCTTTCTTTTGAGGCTAAAGAGGCAAAGTTAGAATCAGCAAGCTGATTTGATGAGCTTTAGTGATATTTTATTGTAACTATTATGATACAAAAAAGACAGCTGCCAATGCAGCTGTCTTTTTATTTTAAAATTTTAAGCGTTCCTTTCGGGTGGGTAAATGTACCGTCGGGACCTGCAATATTCGAGAAGATGATATTTTTATTATAATCCTGAATATGGGTTACATTGAAACCAAGGTGTGGCTCATGCCAGTAGATCATAAAAACATTTTTTGCTACTTCTACTGCAGTATATTCTACAGTGTCCGTACTGTTTTTTGAACTTCCGGCTGTTCCTGTGAATGTCATGGTTTTATTATCTTTAAAATCAAGAACGAATTTAACTTCTCCAAAGTCCACTTCCACTTTTTGTCCTATTGCCGGATAGGGTGATTTAAGATCCCAGTCCATTTCTTTAAGATAAACCTTTACTCCCATTTCCAGCTCTTCTTTTCCTGGCAGATCAGGGTATTTTTTTACCATGAAATCTACAATTGCGGATGTAGTTTTGTTTTCAGTAACTGCCTGTTTATAATTTTCCAGATAGTTTTTCACAAAATCAAGAGATTGTGGTGATGTGGAAAGCTCTGCAAAATGAGAAGGAATAACTTTTTCCGGTTTCAAACCTTTCATAGCATCAATCTGCCCTATCCATTGATCAATGGCTTTGACATTCTGTGTATCTGCCATCCAGAGATGTGAGCCAACAGAAACTGAAATCCCGCCTGCAATGGTTTTGATGGACGGAATCCAAAGAAAGCTATGTGCAGGATCTTCAGGATTTTGTCTGATTTCAATTTTGTTTCCTTCAAGATCAGGAATTGAAGTAACTGCTTCAGGAATTATAATTTCTGATGGGGCATCTGCCTTCAGCTGTGGTTTCCACACTCCCATTTTATCATCTTTTGATGCTGATATAAGGTAAGCAGTCTGTGCCGTTGAGATAATTTTAGCATTAGGAAAAGCTTTTTTAATCACATCCAATCCAAAATAGAAATCAGGATCGCTGTGAGAAATAAAAACGGTTTTCAGGTTCTTTCCTGTTGCTTTTATTTCTTTTACCAGCTGTTCCGCATATTGTTTCTGAAACTGAACATCTACCAGTATCGCATCTTTATCTCCGTAAATAATGGTAGAAGTAATGGGAAAAATAGCTTTGGTTCCCGGATTATAAACTTTCACTTTGAGATTCCCTGCAAATATGCTGATGAATCCCAACAATGCTAATAACGACCATAATTTTTTTTGTATCATTTCTGTTCTTTTATCAATTAATAAGCTGCTGTGAAACGTTCACGGATGTGATTGTTCTGCTCTAATTCGTCTACTAAAACTACGGCTACGTCTTCTACAGACAGACGGCTTCTTCCGTTTTCATCAAATACCGGAGTTTCCAGTGAAGTTCTGTATTTTCCTGTTCTTTCTCCTACATTCGCCTGGTTCATTTCTATAGCAGGGCTGAAGAATGTCCAATCCAACGTATTATTTTCCTTGATTTTGTTTAGATAATCTCTTGCTGCTGTTGCACCAGGTTTGTAAGCTTCAGGGAAATCAGGAGTATCTACAATTTGTACGTTATCGGGTGTGTAAAGGCTTCCTGCTCCACCTACTACAATCAGTCTTTTTACTCCCGACTGTTCTACAGCTTTTTCAATGTTCTCAGAACCGTTTAAAAAATCGTTGTAAAGGTTAGGGTTGGTCCATCCTGCATTGAATGTACTGATTACTGCATCACTTCCTTTCAATGCTTCAGCCAGTTCGCTTACATTGTTTACATCAACACTTTTTGCAGTTACATTTTCCTGTGTTTTCACTTTTGATGCATCTCTTACCAATGCTTCCACCGCATATCCTCTTTCTGCTAATTCTGATACTACGTGTGCTCCTACAAATCCTGTTGCACCGATTACTGCTACTTTTTTCATAATGTTTTATTTTTTTTAATTAAACTGTAATAAATTTTGTTACATTTAAGATGAAATTTTTTTATTCGAACTGGTCAGTGAATTCCTGTAATGACTTATCTCCTAAAAAGTTTACCACCAATTGATCTGTTTCTTCAAATAATGTATTTAAATGATTGTTGATCTCCTTTCCAACACTGCACGCGGGATTGGGATTCTGATTTTTTTTGCCTAATACTTCTGTATTTTTTACTGCTTTATAGATCTCGGAAATTGTGATCATTTCAGCATTTTTTGCAAGCTGACTTCCTCCTTCTTTTCCTTGTCTGCTGATAATCAGACCTGCTTCTCTCAATACGCTGATCTCCTTTCGGATAATCACCGGATTCACATTGATACTACCGGCCATCCAGTCAGAAGTAAGCCACTCCTGAGGGCTTTTCGCCAATAGTGTCATTATATGTACTGCCGTAGCAAATCTTGTATTGTTCATTGTAATTACTTTGCAAAGATACACATTTTTTAAATGTAACAAAATTTATTACAGTTAATTTTTTCTTAAAGAATTAATTTATCCAGATCCAGCAACAAATAATTGATATTTTGATTAATGGTACGTGTGGCCGACTGCATCTGATTGAGCATGGCAGCGCGGTTATGAAGATCGTCTGCTCTGTAAAACCCTCCATCACTGAAGATTACAGACTTATCTGCTGTTTCTTTATTGTCATCAAACTGGTAATGAAGCCATCTTAATTTCATATTTCCGATAATGGAGTGTTCTTCTCTGTTGGAAAACTTTTTCTCTGTGTACATATACCAGATAAAAGGGGGAAAATTCGGAGACTCTAATTTTTCTTTCCAGATATCTCTCAAAAGGTTTCTCTGGTGAATAAACTCTACCTTTTTCCCTTTTGGATTAAGGGTTGCCAGTCCAAAACCTGCTCCCAGAACCCCTCCGCCTATATCAATGGCATTACTCCAGCCTTGATCATGTACAATTCCTCCTGCTATGGAAGCGGCTGCTCCAGCAACGATTGAATATAAAATAAGTTTGTTATTTCTTGATGAGTTGAGATTATCCACATAATTTCCAATCTGGGCTACTCTTTCCCCTTCACAGTCAAACTCTGCAGCTACTGCATCCAGTTCCGTAAGAGCAATCGTTATTTTGCTGTTTATTTTTGTCTTCAACTGTAAGACTTTAATCTGGGAAGCAAGGGATGAGTCTTTTTTAAGATCAATAATCTCATGAACCTCATCTAAATTATCCAGTGCGTTTAAGATGAGGATACTCTGGTCAGAAAAGACCTCTTTTAATTCTTTATTGGCTGCCAGTATAGAATCTGAATTATAAGACGGAAGTTTGTTGCTGTAGTTATATTTGAACGGCGCTTTACAGTAGCTGTCTTTCAGGGTAAGAATATTCTGCTGAATAGCCTGATTCTTCCTGGAAACACAGGAAGTAAGAAGCCCGAAAACAATCAAAAGGTAAAAAAGTTTTTTCATACAGTCATATTTTGTGTTGCCCGGACGTATTGTAAAATCATCTCTTTTTTCTTCTTCATTCTACAATTCATCCATACGAATATAGTACAAATAAAAAAATTTACCTGAAATCAGGTAAATTTTTAATCTATTTTTAAGAAGGATTATTTAATATCCAGTAATTCAACCTCAAAAACAAGAGTACTGTTTGGTCCTATTTCCTTGCTGATCTCCTGATCTCCGTATGCTAAGTGCGGAGGAATAATCAATCTCCACTTACTTCCGACAGGCATCAACTGAAGAGCTTCCGTCCATCCTGAAATCACTCTGTTCAAAGGGAAAGATGCAGGTGTACCTCTTTTTACAGAGCTGTCAAATACTTTCCCGGAAATAGTAGTTCCGTGATAGTGGCATTTTACAGTAGATTTGGGTCCTGGTTTCGGGCCGTCGCCTTCTGTAATGATTTCATACTGTAAGCCGCTTGGTAACTGCACAACGCTTTCTCTTTTACCATACTCTTCCATATATTCTTTACCGTCTTTCAGGTTTTTTTCTGCTAATTCTTTTTTACGTTTAAATAACATATCTGCTACTCCCATATTATAATTTTTTACAAAGATAAGGCTTTTTGGGTTTGGAAGATGGGAGCACGATAAGCGAAGTTTAAAAGCCTGAAGAATTTTCCTCTCAAACAAAGTGACTTTAATTCATTCTCATTAAAAATAAATAAACACTAATAATCAAAAAGTTAAAAAGATTATTTTTCAATAATCATTAATCATATAGTCTTACATTTTTGATTTTCAAAGATCTTTTCCACAAAATTCAAATAATTGTAATACTTATTTAACACAGATTTCGAAACTTGGCGTTATAATTGGATTTTAAAAACTAAATGCCAAATCCACTAAAATATAATAAGAAGTTTGATGAACTGAATGAAGAGGAAAAAAAGCTTCTGGAAATCAATAAAAAAACAATAGCAGATTTTGTTGAACAATCCTCTTCCATCAGCGATGTCAATTATGCTACCAGAAATGCCCATGCCAAAACGTATGCGGCAGCAAAAGGTACATTCAGGATAGAACCTGATATTCCTGAATCACTGCAGCCTTTTTTTGATAAGGAAAAATTTGATCTTACTATACGGTTTTCCAATGCTCAGCTGAAAATTAAGAATACAAGAAAGGATATTCCTGCCTACGGCTTTGCAGTGCAGATCAAGGATGAAAACGGTGGGCTTCTTGCCAATTATCCATTGGTGAATTTTCCCCTGTTTCCTATAAATTCTGTTTCAAATTTTTTGAAACTGTTTACGGCGGTCAACAGATTTTACACCAAAAAATGGAGCAGTTTGTTTATCTTGCTGCTTCAGATGATTAAAATGACTCCTTCCCTGCTAACAGCTGATATGATTCGTAATATGATTAAACTCCTTCGTAAAAGAAATGATTTTATTCTTTCCTTCGACTATCATTCTATAGGAGCTTACCGGCTTGGAGATCATATCATCAAAATAAAACTTTCTCCTCAATCTGTGGATAAGAACATTGGAAAAAAACAAAAGGTCAAGGATTCTTTAAAAAACTATTTGCAAACCCATGACTTTACTGCAGATGTCTTGATACAGATATGTTATGACCTGAAAGACCAGCCTGTCAACAAACTGAATGTAGAATGGAAAAATGCTCCTTTTATTAAAATCGGCGAAGTAAAAATCGACAAAGATTCTTTGCTGGATTCCCGTAACTGCAACACTGAACTTCTTTCATTCAATCCTTTTGAGAGTAAAATATTTTTTCAGCCTGTAGGAAAAATACAAAAGCTGCGTGATGAAGCTTATAAAGTTTCTGTGCAGACCAGAAGGAAAATTAATAAGTTACTGCATGGGAAAAACAGTTAAAATAATGATGAGTTATGAATGATGAATTTTTGCATGTGATGTGAAAAAGATTGATCCAACTAAAAAATAAAAGACTGTTGTGACAACAGTCTTTACATCTTATTTAAACTTTCGTTCTTCTTCTTTGATCGCCAGATCATTGATACTGGCATATCTTTTTGCCATAAGCCCGTTTTCATCGAATTCCCAGTTTTCGTTTCCGTATGCCCTGAACCAGTTTCCCTCTTTGGTCTGATATTCATATTCAAAACGAACGGCAATGCGGTTATCCGTATGTGCCCAATATTCTTTCTTAAGCTTATAATGAAGTTCTTTTTCCCATTTATTCTGAAGAAATAGTACAATCTCTTCTCTCCCATTCACAAAGGTATCTCTGTTTCTCCATTCGCTATCGATGGTATATGCTTTGGAAACCTTTTCAGGATCCTGACTGTTCCAGGCATCTTCTGCCAATTGAATTTTTTCCAGTGCCGTTTCAAGAGTGAAAGGCGGAAGCGGATGTTTCTGTTCCATAACTCATTGTATTGAATTGCTGACTATCTTTTTTGATTTTTCAATTAATTCATTGGATTTGAAAAGCTGGCTTTCTATGATACTGCTTTCAAAAAGCATGTAGATATGATCGGAAAGTTCATCATCATTCAGCAATTCTAAAAAAAAATTTCTAAGATCTGCTTTATGAGACTGAATAACGCTCAGTATTTTAGTATTATCCATGGGGATTTCCGACAGAATATTCAGAAAGCTGCAACCTCTGAAGTTTTCCTTTTCATTCATATACACCAGAAAATCAAAAGCACTGATGATTTTAGACTGTAAGCCATTTCCTTTTGCTATAAATTGATTGAGTTCATTGAACCAATACTCATGTCTCACCTTCAGAAATTCTACACACAGATCTTCTTTGGATTTAAAATATTGATAGAAGCTCGCCTTGGCAACTTCAGCTTCGGAAATAATCTGATTGATTCCGGTAGAATTATACCCTTGTTTAGCAAACAATTCAAAGGTCTTTTCTACAATTCTTTCTCTTGGAGATTTCATATGCTTTTCTTTTCTGGAACAAAGGTATGAAAAAAAAATATATACAGACCAGTCTGTATGTTTTGTTTTTGAAAATATTTCTTTGAAGGTTGGCTTGAGATGTTTGATAAACAAAAGCTTGATAAACAAAAAAGCCTCCAGAAATACATTCCGGAGGCTTTTATATTATTTTAAGTGCGATTATTTTTCGTCCAATTCTTCCTTCTTCTCTTCTTCTTTTTCAGGGAAGATGATGGATAAAAGAACAGAGATTACCAATACTCCTCCTACGATTCCCAATGAAACCGGAGACGGAATATGAATCCATGGGGCAATAAGCATTTTAACTCCAATGAAGGACAGGATAATAGCCAATCCGTATGGAAGTTTGCTGAACATATGAATAAAGTTCGCTAACAGGAAGTATAATGATCTTAATCCTAAAATTGCAAAGATATTTGATGTATAAAGGATAAAAGGGTCATTTGAAATCGCAAAGATTGCCGGAATGGAATCTACTGCAAAAAGAACGTCCGTAAACTCGATAACACCCACTACTACTAAAAGAGGAGTTGCCATTTTGATTCCGTTCTGGATGGTGAAGAACTTATCTCCATCGTAATTGTCTGAAACTTTCCAGAAACTCTTGATCAGTTTTGCTCCTGCCGTATTGCTGTAATCTTCATCATCGTCATCATCACCGTCACCCCATGATTTGATCCCTGCATACACAAGGAATAATCCGAATAAGGTCATGACAACGTTGATTTTCACTGCTTCACCGAAGATATTCATTTCAGGAAGATACGTCAGATTGATTAATCCTACTCCTGCAAAGATAAATATAGCTCTGAAGATCAGTGCTCCGATAATTCCCCAGAAAAGAACTTTATGGTGAAGAAATTTCGGAACTTTAAAGAACCCGAAAACCAGGATAAATACAAATAAGTTATCTACAGACAAGGCTTTTTCAATCCAATAGGCAGCCTGATACTGTGTAAATTTCTCTACTGCCAAAGCATGGCTTTCAGGGCTTCCGTCGGTATTGAATACCCAATAGACCACTCCTGAAAAAACCATAGAAAGCGAGATCCATACAATAGACCAGATGGTAGCTTCTTTGGAAGAGACTTCATGACTTTTTTTATTAAATACCCCTAAGTCCAGGAGCAGCATGATAACGACTGTTACTGCAAATCCCCACACCAGACCAGGGTGCAGTTCTAAAATACTTTGATGTTCCACTTGAGTTATGTTATTATATGATAAAAGCAATAGATGCACAGAGTACAAATATTGCTATTTTATTTATCTTTGATTGTCAATTGATTATAGATAATTCATCTGTACCGTCTGGATTGTCTGCTCCAACTTTTTATCCGCTGTAGGATCTCCGATCGCATTGAATTTCCATTCTCCGTTTCTCTTATAGAAAACACCCATTACCATGGCAACATGTCCGCTGAAAGATGCGTCATTCGCAATATCATATTTTGCAAAGACCTCTCTTACATTGGTAGGTGATCCTTCATAAATACGGATAGAAGCAAAAGGAATAGTGCCGAAATCCTGGCCTCTGTAGCTGTTCAAAACCATTGCCACATGCTCCACATTTGGTTCCAATTGGCTGAAGTCTACCGTGATTACTTCGTTATCCAATCCGTCATCTCCATTCACGTCACCGGTAAGGTCGTCTCCGCTGTGTTTTACAGATCCGTTTCTTGATTTAAGATTTCCGAAATAGATTACTTCTGTAACGTTTTTGTTTGAATCATATAAAATACAGCTTCCGTCCAAGTCTACTGCTTCTTTCTTTGTTCCGAAAAATCCTTTCTTTTCGATTGCTCCCCAGTTGATTCCTACACAAGCCTGGGAAAGCTCAGCTCCATTTTCTTTTTTAAGGTTAATTCTCTGACCTTTTTGTAAGTTGATAGCCATCTTTCTATGTTTAGTTGTTATTTACTTTTTTGCAAAAAAGGTAATCTTCTTTGCTTTTCAAATTTCGTTCTAGTTATTATTCAAATTCAAATTAAGCATTGCCCGCAGAATATTCGTTTCTTCGTCGAAGTCAAAGATTTTACTCATAATATCCATATTTTCCAGGTTTTTAATATAATCTTTCAGAACGCCTTCCACTTCAGCTGGCAAAGTACGCTTTCTTTCGTTCATACTATGTTCCAGCTGCTCATTTTTACTTCTCAGCTGATCAATAATGGAACTCTGATTAGACTGATTCTCGGAAATATCCAGCTTATCCAGTTCTTTGTCGAAAAGATACAATTTCTTTTCGTCTACACTGAAAATAAAATAATCATCAGACTGAAAGATTCTAAAAAGTTCATAATCGTGGGTTCCGATAAGGTAACCACATACGAAACGGACTTTAAACCCCTGTATATTAAGCCTTCCCAACAGTTTCCTTTCGATGGAATATTCTTTATACTGATAGGAAGGAAAAGAATCAGTTTTCAGCAGTGTTTCATCTGCCTCCGATCTGTAAAATTCCTGGGCATATTTTTTATGAAAGTACAGTACATTTTCCCAATTGGCTGTAAAACGATCTTCCGTTAAGTCTTTATACACTGTTTTCAAGTGCTGGGAAAAGACACCGCTGTACATTTTCCTGTCGGTTTCAAAACTGTCTACCCTTCTTTCTTCAAAACCTGAAATATATTTACTGTTGATGTTAATTTCATTGATGACCGCCAGCATGTCATTTTCCTTCTGTTTTTTAATTTTTGTCAGAAGTTCTATAAGGCTGTCGGTATACTGCAGGTGGAAAAGTTCCAGTTTATTATAATCTAAAGCCGTATTTTCCTGGAACAGATTGTGAATAATATCCGTTTTGATGTAAATAGATATAATATCAATATGTTCAAAAAAATTAGCGAGAAGCTTAAGCTTTGTTAACCTTCTTTTGCTTTGCGACAATATGGTTGCTGCATCATCCCCCACCTTGGTATCCTATAAATTAACCTCTGACATTTGCTTTTAGTTCGTGCTCCAATGTCTGAAGATCCTGATCCAGTTTTCTTCTGTTGTCAGCTCCCTGTTTCTGGATTTGTTTCACTTCATTCAATGTATTGATCAGCATTGATGTTGTTTCTCTCAATGTTTCCACCGATACGATAGTCTGCTCGTTGGCTCTGGCAACATTCACTGAATTCTGGCCAAGACGTTCCGCATTCTTTCTTAAAATCTCTTCTGTAGTAGAAGATACTTTTTGCTGGATTTCAATATTCTGCTGCTGTCTGTACATCGCTACCGCAAGGGAAAGCTGGTTTTTCCAAACCGGAAGTGTAGTGGTAAGAATCGTCTGTGCTTTTTCAGCGATAGAAACGTTGTTGTTCTGTACCAGTCTGATCTGAGGAAGTGACTGCATCATAATCACACGAACCACTTTAAGATCAGCCATTCTCCTGTCTAGCCTTGCAATGAAATCTCTTTTATCTGCAATCTGATAATCCTGATAAATCTGCGGATTAGCTTCCATCTGAGCAAGCTCGCCTGCCGCTCTTTCCATTCTGATATTACCTGCAATGACAAGCTCTTCAATCTGCTTGATAGAATTCACATTGCTTTCAAAAATAGTCTGAAGTACAGCGTTATCTTTTGTAGAGGTGATAATTCCCGCATTTACTTTATAAGAAATCTGCTCGATATTGTTGATGATCTTATCGTATTTTGCAAAAAGATTTTCCACCTGAGTCATTACCTTTTTCATGAATGGCAATTTGCTCAGGAAACTTTTCACTTTATTTCCGTTAAGTTCTTCAACATCTACATAGTTAAGCTCTACCAAAAGATCGTTGATAAGCCCACCAACTTCTCCTGAGTTTGATCTTCTTACATTTCCTAAGAAGCTGTCACTCTGGTTGGTTAATGTTTTCTGAAGCTCTGCCCCGAAATTCACGATGGAACCTGGGTTGGTCTCGTCAATAGAGTTCGCAAGAACTTCATATTTCTGACGTTCTTCTGACTGCAGCTGTGTCAGATTTACATTTCCCTCTCTGTCCACAAGAACTGCCGGCGCCGCATTCTGAGCGGGCTGAGCTGGAGTTGGGGGAACCATTGGAGTCGGTTCAAAGGTTTTAAGGGGTTCTATTGATCCTAGCGGATCTATGGGTTGATTTTCCTGATTGTCCATGATTACTTCTGATAAATTGATACAAATTTCTCAAGGCCGTCTCTCTGTCCTGCACCTACAGCCTCAAATTTCCATTCTCCGTTTCTGTTGTAAATTCTTCCGAATTCTACAGCGGTTTCGATTGAGAAATCTTCGTCTAATTCATATTTTAAGATCTCTTCATTCGTATCTGAATTAAAAATTCTGATGAAAGAATTTCTTACCTGTCCAAAGTTTTGTTTTCTTGAATCTGCTTCGTGAATTGTTACTACTACTGTAATTTCTTTGATAGCGCTGTCAATTTTAGTAAGATCAATTTTGATCTGCTCATCGTCACCCGATCCTTCTCCTGTAAGGTTATCACCCGTGTGGATTACAGATTTGTCCGGAGACTCAAGATTGTTATAGAAAATAAAGTGATTATCTGAAACTAATTTTTTGTCGTCCCCAAGCAAAAACAAGGACGCATCAAGGTCAAAAGCGGTTCCTGTAGAAGTATTATTGATATCCCATCCTAAACCTACAGTAAATTTAGGTGCGTTAATGTTTTCTCTTTGTCCTTTTTGTAAGTTAATAGCCATAATATAATTCCGTTTGTGTTAAAGTATTGATGTTATTTTCGTATTCTTTTATTAAATGATAATTGTTACTGATCGCCAGCTCCAAAAGCAGGTCCATCTGTTCCTTTTTTACTTGAGACGTAAGATAATCAAAATTACTTGAATCTAGGCCTAAAATATATTTGACAATCCTTGTATTGAACTGAAAACTTTCTTTATTCATCACTTCTGCAACATGATTTACATTTTTTACAGCATAGTAGTTGAAAAAGTTTTCAATTTTCGGGTCAAGGTCAAAATTCATCAGTTCTGCATAATACAGGAACATAAAGTCAGCCTCCACGTTATATTCATTCAGGATTCTGTTGACAGTATATTCATGACTTCCCGTGATTTTTATATCGTCTATAAAAATACAAAGTTTTCCTCTCAAAAAGTCCTTATCGATATAATAAGTGTCATTGGCGATCAGATTTTTGCGGTCTTCAAAATTGAGATTCCCGTAATCTGTGATGTATGTATGGTTTCTGTTGATTTTAGATAAAATACTTGACTTTTTTCCTTTTTGAAACAGATAAAAATCCAGGTGTTTTTTAAAGTAAAAACATAAAAAGTTGGATGCAGTAGGAATCGCCATATAGGGGCTTGGAAGCACTACAATCTCTTTATCTGTACTTAAAAGCTCTTCATTTTCGGAAATAAATCCGTCGAATAATTCTCTTGCGAATTTTTCAGCATACGACTTATCGCCATACTTGAAAAAGCTGTATTCTGCAGGTGAGAAAGTAAACTCATCCGCCGAATGAATGTGGTGTAAGCTGTATCTTTTGTTCATGTTTATTTTTAGTGTTTAAGTAAATGGGCACTGAAACCAAAGTTCTTTGCTCCCTGATAATCTGCCACCGGATTATCTCCGATATGCAGAATCTGGTGCATGGGCAAATCCTGATCTTTGATCTTATTCTTCACTTCCTGAAAAATAAGCGGGTTAGGTTTGGAACAGTTGATTTCATCAGAATAGATATGGAAGTCTATGTACTGATCCAGGTTTTCATGAATCAGGAATTTCCGCATTGTTTTCCCTTTGATAAATCCAGTGTTGCTTAGAATATTTATGGTCTTTCCCTGATTTTTAATATGCTCAAAAAAATCATGAATATTTTCAAAAATTACAACTGGTTTATATTCCAGAAACAATTCTTCACTTTTGTTATAAAACTCATTAAGTTTTTCCTTATTAATAAGTTTTACGTCTACATCCAAAGCCCCCAAAATCATCAGATAAATTTCAAAAGTATCAATATTCCCCCCTGTCACCTCATTGATGGTATTACAAAGATCATCGTAATATTTTACGGTTTTCGCAACCTCATCTATCGGTTTATCTACGTTAAAAAATGAGGAGAACAGCTCAACTCTTTTTGCTTTAAATTCAGGATGAGATTTGATTAAAGTGAGCCACAGGTCAAAGGAAAAATGACAGTGGTTATGGATGTCGATATCTGTTTTCAATAGGTTTTAAGTTAAAAGTTTTTATTTAGCTTCTTGAAAAAGATTTAAAATTTTTTAATCATCAAAAAGTGTCTACAATACTATTCTTCCCAAAGATAAAATATTTATCATAAAAGCATTACGTTCAAGTTCTGTTTTAAGATATTTTTATGAAAATCCAAGGTTTTGAAAGGTTCACAGAAGATGATTGATGAAGCGTTTAAAAAAAATATTTTCAAAAATTCTTTGGAAATCAAAAAAAAATTATAATTTCGCAACCGATTAAAAATCAACAATGTCAACAAAAATGATAAATATTATAACGTTAAGCAATCCTGTCAGAGCTGTGTTCTTTGGCAGCACTGAATATTTATCTGAATAGTTCTATAGATCTTTTATACCCAAAAATATATTGAAGACCTGTCTATTCGGATAGGTCTTTTTTGCTGCCCTGATTTCAGACTTTAACAATTCAAACAACTTCTGCTGTTTGTTAAGATCTCTGAAAATTTTCCTTTGATACGAAATACGAAAATGTTTTACCGGCTTTATAAGACCGGAGTGTATTTTGTGCTTATTTTTTTCAGAACCTTTTCCGAACACAGATCTAAAAATCAACAATTTAAATTAAAAAAAATGAAATACAACACACGAAATATAGGGATTATAGCACACGTAGATGCAGGAAAAACTACTTTATCCGAAAGACTTCTGTATTACACAGGACTTATTCACAAAATCGGCAATGTAGATGACGGAAATACCACCATGGATAAAGACATACAGGAAAGAAACAGAGGAATTACCATTTCATCCGCTGCAGTTTCTACCCAATGGAAAAAAGACGATAAAGTTTATAACATCAACATTATTGATACGCCTGGACACATTGATTTCGCAGTGGAAGTGGAACGTTCTCTAAGAGTTCTTGACAGCGTTGTCGCAGTTTTCTGTGCTTCATCAGGAGTTCAGCCACAGACTGAAAATGTTTGGTTCCAGGCTGAAAAACATGGAACATCCAAAATCTGTTTCATCAATAAAATGGACAGAATGGGTGCAGACTTCTTTGCTGTTCTTAATGAAATAAAAACCAAGCTGAATTCTGTTCCATTGGCCATTCAGATTCCGATTGGAGCTGAAAACGATTTTGAAGGCGTTATTGATCTTATTAAAATGAAAGCCTTATACTGGACAGATGAAAATGGAGAAACCATTATGGAAAAGGAAATTCCTGCTGCTTCTATGACAGAAGCCCATGAATACAGAGTTAAATTAATGGAAACTCTTGCAGAGAATGATGAGATGTTCTTTGAAATTTTTATGGATACTGAACAAACAGTAACTGTTGAAATACTCTCAGAAGCGATAAAAAGGGTCTGCAGCTCCGGATCAGCTGTTCCTGTTCTTTGTGGCTCAGCCTTTAAAAATAAGGGAATCCAGCCTCTTCTTGATGCTGTGGTTACTTATCTGCCTGCTCCAGATCAGCTTGCTGACCTGCAGGGAAGAGATCCACATACAGATGAAACGGTAATATTGGAAAGAAATGAGAAAGCAGTTTTTTCAGGACTCGTTTTCAAAGTTGTGATTGATAAACATATGGGAAGACTGGCTATGCTTCGTGTGTATTCCGGAAGAATACAATCCGGTGATACGATACTCAATATAAGAACAGGTGAAAGCTACAGAATTTCCAGAATTTTACAGATGCAATCGGATAAAACGTTATCACTGCATGATGCTAAAGCTGGCGATATTGTTGCTTTAACGGGAATAAAGGATGCCAAAACCGGAGATTCTTTATCTTCTACAGAGCAACCGATTTTACTGGAAGCCATTACAATTCCGACTCCTGTGATCAGAGTTGCTATCGAGCCGAAAACGAATGGTGATGAGAAATCTTTCGGTTTGGTATTGGCCAAAATACAGGAAGAAGATCCTTCTTTGGTGGTTGAAAGAGATCCGCAGACCGGAGAGACTTTATTGAGTGGATTGGGAGAACTTCATTTGGAGGTTACATTGGAAAAAATCCGTCTGAATCATGGTATTGAAATCAATCAGGGGAAACCTAAAGTTTCTTATCGTGAGATCTTAACGGAAACCAAAGTTCACCGAGAAAAACTTTCCAAACAAAACGGCGGAAGCGGCCAGTTCGCTGATATCACTTTTGAAATCGGACCAGGAAATGATCATGAAAATGGATTTGAGTTTGTTAATATGATCAAAGGAGGAGTTATTCCGACTGAATTTATTCCTTCTGTTGAAAAAGGTTTCAGAGAAGCTATGGAACATGGCCCATTAAAAGGATATCCTCTGGAAAACATGAAGGTGACTCTTCTGGATGGTTCTTTCCACGCTCAGGATTCTGCAGCATTTGATTTCGAAATTGCAGCAAGAGAAGGATTCAAAGCAGCGGCAAAAGGATGTCATCCTAAATTGATGGAACCTGTTATGCAGGTAGAAATCCAAAGTATTGAGGAGTACACGGGAGCTGTCACTGCGGATATCAACAGAAGAAGAGGAATTATCACCTCTATTGACGAAAAATCAGGAAGAAAGATTTTTGCATCGGAAGTTCCGTTAGCTTCAACTTTCGGATATATTTCTGACCTGAGAACGCTGACAAGCGGAAGAGCTTCTATCAGCATGAAATTATCACACTATGCTTTAGTGCCTGATTTTATTGCAAACACATTAATAACCTAAACAAGCAAGGACTGTAGATTTTTTCTTACAGTCCTTGTCTTGTTTGTGAATGGTCATTGTCAATTCGCTGCGATTGTCAATTTTTCTATTCTGAAAAAATTCACCATCCACTTGCGAAGCAAAATTCACTCATTGACTATGAAATTGTGAATAGTCAATCGTCAATCCGCTGCGCTTGTCAATTTTTTTTTACTATAAAAATTCACCATCCACTTGCGAAGCAAAATTCACTCATTGACTATGAAATTGTGAATAGTCAATCGTCAATCCGCTGCGCTTGTCAATTTTTTTTTACTATAAAAATTCACCATTCACTTGCGAAGTAAAATTCACTTATTGACTATGAAATTGTGAATGATCAATTGTCAATTCGATGTGCTTTCAATTTTTCTATTCTGAAAAAATTCACTTTTCACTTGCGAAGCAAAATTCACTCATTGACTCCTTTCCTATTTTTCCAGCATCACCTTATATGTAGGATCATCCTGAATATTAACTTCCACTACAGCCTCTGCATTTTTAAGTATTTTTCTGCAGTCTTCGCTGAGATGGCGCAGATGCAAGGTTTTGTGATATTGTTTATAACGTTTGGATAATTTGTCCAGCGCATCAATAGCACTCATATCTACAATACGGCTTTCTTTAAAATCAATAACCACCTGATCCGGATCATTCACAGGATCAAATTTATCCGTAAACGCTATTACTGAACCAAAAAACAAAGGTCCATATATTTCATAGTACTTCACCCCATTTTCATCTACATATTTTCTTGCTCTGATTCGTTTAGCATTATCCCAGGCAAAAACCAATGCCGAAATGATCACTCCAATCAAAACCGCCAAAGCCAGATTGTGTAAAACCACAGTGATCAGAGCTACAGTTACTCCAACAAAAATATCAGATTTCGGCATTTTATTCACAATCCTGATGGATACCCACTGGAAGGTACTGATCGCAACCATCATCATCACTCCTACCAGAGCCGCCATGGGAATTTTCTCTATTACAGGTGCTCCACACAGAATAATAATTAAAATTAACAATGATGCAATAATCCCGGATAATCTGGCTCTGGAACCAGCGTTGAGATTCACCAGCGTTTGTGCTACCATTGCACAACCTCCCATTCCGCCAAAGAAACCATTAGTAATATTAGCCAATCCCTGAGCTACGGATTCTTTATTGGCACTTCCTTTTGTATTTGTAATTTCATCCACCATAGATAATGTCAGAAGAGATTCTATAAGACCTACTCCAGCCATAATTAAGGCATAAGGAAAAATAATCTGTAACGTTTCCAGAGAAAAAGGAATCTGTGGGATATGGAAACTCGGAAGATTTCCACTGATATGGGCGATATCTGCTACCGTTTTTGTTGGAATATTAAATCCGAGAACCACAGCAAAGACAATGATAATAGCCACAAGAGAGGCAGGAACAACTTTTGTGATTTTTGGAAAAAAATAAACAATGGCAATTGTAAGAGCTGTTAAGCCAGCCATAATGTATAAAGGCATTCCCTGCAGCCAATTTACCGCACCACTACTATCTGTTATTTTAAACTGCTCTACCTGGGCCATGAATATAATAATAGCCAACCCGTTCAGGAATCCGTACATAACGGGTTGCGGAATCAGTCTTACAAATTTGCCCAGTTTAAAAATACCTACCATCATCTGAAGGATTCCGGCAAGTGCTACAGTGGCAAAAAGATATTCAATCCCATGGGATTGAATAAGAGCAATCAACACAACAATCGTTGCTCCTGCTCCACCAGAAACCATTCCCGGACGACCTCCCAAAACAGCTGTTACAAGTCCCATCATAAAAGCTGCATAAAGACCGATAAGCGGAGAAAGACCGGCCAGAATAGCAAATGAAAGAGATTCGGGAATCATTGTCATCGCTACCGTAAAGCCAGCCAGCAGTTCATTTTTATAATTGATTTTTTTCGAAAAATCGAATAATCTTATAGTATTTTTCATTCATTGACAAAGGTATGGACTGTCAGGATGGTATACAATTTTTTCTTTTTATCATTTTTTCATGAACCCATCTGTTAATTTGAATAATTCACACATCAGTTCTTATAATATGTTAATTTTAATTAAAATAAACACATAAGGTATAATTTTTATATTTATGATTGTTTTTACTTCTTATTTTTGTCTACATTTGAAAGCGAATAAGCAATTATTTGGTACTAATTAAAAATTCAACGAGTAAAAAGCTGTTTATCAATCTATCGCAGCTTTAACTCATAGAATTGTATAAAACCTTAATAGGTTATATATTATTTCACACAAATGGCAGGAAAAGAAGTTTGAAAGAGAAGAAGAGAAGACCATTGAAAATAAAGAATATAATCCAAGTACATTAAGGTGATCCCTACCCACCTGTTTTTAAGATATTTGGCAAAATTCAAATCTATTTTATAAGATTTATCGTCTTATAAAAGCTATTTTAATATTCTTAATCATAATTTCTATTCTTTATCAATTTCAAATTTCTGTGAATTATTCCCTGCCAAGTAAGATAATATATATCACCTATTCTCGTTTTTTTATATATAAGTTTAAACAAAAGAACAATATTTAGTAAAAATGTTATATAAAGAAATCCATATTGGGAAATTTATTAAGGAAAGAGTTGATGAAAATGAAATTACAGTAGAGAGGATATGTAAATTTTTAAGTAAAGATGAAGAGGCTGTCGAAATGATGTATGACAGCAGATCAATGGATACGGATCTTCTTTTAAGATGGAGCAAATTGCTGGAATATGATTTTTTCAGACTTTACAGCTCACATTTGATTTTATACGCACCTCCATCGGCAGTTAACAAAAACCAGCAGAAATCCGAAAAAACACCTTATTTCAGGAAAAATATTTATACACAGGAAATTAAAGACTTTATCATGAAAAGGATTCTTTCCGGTGAAATGACTCAAAGTGAAGTTATTAAAGAGTATTCTATTCCAAAAAGTACTCTTCACAGATGGCTTCAGAAGAGTGATAATGCAAACGGATAAACAGATAAAGATGCGCCCAAATTACAAAAAGATTTACCAGGATATGCTGAGGATGGAATATCCCGAAAAGCTTAAAGATCCAAAAATTAAAGATCTTCTTGAAAAGCTTCATACGAGCGAAGATGTTCTTAAGTTCAATGAAAAACTGTTCAAGCAATCCAGAGAAAATCAAAAACTCAAAACCTATGACAAACAGACTATGCTAAAACTGCTTCAGTATCAAAAAAAACATGGTCATTCTACAAGTTATATGTCACGAAAATATAAAATAAGCCGAACAACGCTTTCAAAATGGAAAGGAATGTTTGAAGAAGAGCTTGAAAATACAATGAAAAATGCCGGTAAGTAATCTACCGGCATTTTTTAAGGTAATAATAAGGAAAAAACCGGGCTAAACGTTTGCCGGAGTCGAACCGGATAACCTTGCCGGAGTGATCGGCTTCGCTATTCCTCCCATAGTTGTGTTACGATGAATTTTTTCCTAACGACACTTCAAAATAATAATATAAAGAAGCTGGAAGTGGGCAGAAGAAAGGAGTAAAGTCTGAAAAAATCATCTGACTTTATAGAAAATTATATACAAAGATATCTTTCAACGTCCCACTTCCGGCTTCTTATATATTTTAAAAACAAGGCAACAGGTGAATAATGCAGTCGTGCTCTAACCAGCTGAGCTACTCTTCCTATTTAGACTGTGTTTTTTATTGTGGAAGAGACGGGATTCGAACCCGTGACCCCGTCGTGATGAGCGAAGTAACATTTTTCTACGGCACTTGTTTGTTTTTAAAATAAAAAGAGGAAAGATTCGAAAAGACTTGTACAAGATCACTTTCATGATCTTCTGGAGTCCAACCAAATTAAACCGAAGTAGGTCTTTTCTACGGCACTCTTTTACAAATCAAGGTAATATTTTTCAGAATCTTCCGTGCATTTGCTCTACCAGCTGAGCTACCTCTCCTTTTCGGGGGAGAAGGCAGGATTCGAACCTGCGACCCAATGTTTACTCAATCTCGAAGTATGATTCTAAGACGACACTTGATTTTAATTATTCATAGTTATTAGTTTTCTTTCTACAAAAGTATATTCTTATTGCGCATTCTATTTACGTAGTATAATTTTTATTTACCTATTTGTTCGTTTTGCCTTGAAGCAAAAGAACCAAAAATTCAAGACCTGGAAACTACGGCTAAAAATAACCTACACGCTCTAAAAATTCTAAAACTTGCGCGAATCTAATGTTACTTTTTAGTTTCACTTTCTGTCTCGCGCTTCAAACAGTAGGATTTTCTTAACGTTCTTGTTGCTTATTTTCTTAACGCCTCCATTTCCTATGTCACATTTCCATAGTTATCATTGGTGGAAATTTCAACCTTTTATTATTATTTTTTCATTGATGTGATTTAAATAAAAGAGGCAAGATTCAAAAAGACTTTTACAAGATCATTTTCATGATCTGTTATGGAGTCGAACCAATATTATACCGAAGTAAGCCTTCTCTACGGCACTCTTTTATAGCATCAGGGTAAAAGCGGCTGAATCTTTTCTATACCATCTACTCTGCCATTTGAGCTACATTCCGTTTACAACAGGAATGACAGGAATTGAACCTGCATCTGACGGGGGACTCGAAGTATGATTCCAAAACGACACCTGATTTTAATTTTTCCATTGGGTTTTTCTGTATTTCTTCCAGTTTCGCTGGAACTTTGTATACCTTGCATTCACCACTTCAAAACCATGTGGAAAACAATATGAACAACCCATATCATTTCCGTACATCAATCTTGAGATCTGTACGCCTGAAACTTTCTTTGGAAAGTCAATTAATCCATATTCATTAAATCCGAATTTCTGTCTTAACGTTTTAGCTTTTTTCATAAGTATTGAGTATTAACCTCAATACACCGCTTCTTTTAGATCTGGTTTATAATTATTCATAGTTATTAGTTTTCTTTCTACAAAATTATATTCTTACTGCGAATTCTACTTACGCAGTTTTTTTATTAAAAACCAAGCAATGAATGATAAGAGTAGTTGATGTTCAATTGGAAGTTGACGATGAAACTCTTATTAACGGCATTGGTTAGCTACCGGGCAATCTGATGAAAGACTCTGTCAGTTTGGAATCGAAGGAGGTCTTTCTAACGGCACCAGTATTATTAACACTGCAAAATTACATTGCAGGTACGCAATCTTTTTACGTAGTTGATTTTTATTGAGAAAATAATAATGAAATAATTTCAAAAAGTTTAAAAATCCCTAAAATCGGAAGTAAAATAATGAACCCGATCAATAAAAAGATTCCTATTTTACTTAAAAAATCTGTTTTGTTTTCTGAATAACTGCCTTTCTCTCTTGTTTTGATTTTGAAAACAGGAATCTGTTTTGTGATTTTAAGACTATGTTGTTCAAGTTCAGTGATTACTTTCAATGCATATTCATCAAGCAGTTTTTTATCTCCTCTGAAAACAATATCTTTTAAAATGGCATTTCCTGAATTGCTTAAAGACTTTCTGTAAATCTCTACTACATTTTCCATTTTATTATTCTCTGGTTTAGAAAGAATCCAAAATTTACCTGCTTCATCAAGAAATCCTGCTTCAAAATAAATCTGTCCTAATCTTCTTCTTAGGGAAAGGTCATTAGGAAACTGATTAATCATATTTCTTAATCTGTCGCATGCTTTTTTCTTTCTGCCATCTTTAAGATCCTGCTTAATTTTATGCATTAAATTTCCCATACTTTTATTTTTCATGTAAATATTTGTTCGTTTTGCCTTGAAGCAAAAGAACCAAAAGTTCAATACCTGGAAACTTTGGCTAAAAATAACCAACACTCTCTAAAAATTCTAAAACTTGCGCGAATGTAATGTAACTTCTTCGTTTCAATTTCTGTGTCGCGCTTCAAACAATAGAATTTTCTTAACGTTCGCATAGCTTATTTTCTTAACACCTCCGTTTCCTATGTCGCATTTCCATAGGTTTTATTTTTAAAAGCAGTGCCTGTTACAGCACTACTTTCTGAATCATTTTTACTGCAGACTTTTTGTCTTCCAACGCGTTCAGTACATCGAAAATTTTGTCTGACCAACCCGCAATAAGGTGTACATCATTTTTTCTGATATCAAGCGGCTGTGTACCATAACCTGCAAGGTCAAAAATATACAGTTTTGCATTGGGAGCGATCGCTTTGTATCTGTTCCACAGGTTTTCAAAAGAGTTTCTGTTTCCTGTGCTATCCCACAGCTGGGTATCGGTGAAAAGCATTACTTTATCTACCTGCTCTCTTCTTTTGATAAGGTCTTCGATCACCAGATAACCGTTGGTGGAATATCCTACTTCACCTTCACGTTTGTAGAAGGCATCTACATTCCTTAAAATACCATTTTTCGGCATTGGAACTCTTAGCCAACGGTCACCGAAGATACCCGTTACCACGTTTTTACACTGTGACTGGAGGATCATAGACATCAGCAAACCGATATCATACAGCAAAATTTTACTTTTGCTGGAAACTGCTTTCTGCATAGAACCTGACACGTCGGCAGCGATCACCACTGATGTCTCAAAACCAAAACCTTTGATGTTTGTGGCACTTACCAAAACAGCATTTTCCAGAGCTTCCAGTACGGAGGACAGATAAGCAGAATCAAAGTTTTTTAATTCTCTGTAAGCCGCCAGGAATCGGAATGGGAGCTGTTTTGAATTGGTTACGGCTCTTTCATCGGAAAGATATCTGCACACTTTGTTCATCGCATCAGACGATACGTTAGCTTCCAGAATATTCCTCAGGTTTCTCATGGTTGCCATATAGCCCAGTTTGTTGCTGAAAATTAATTCTTCCCATTTATTTTTGAAAGCCAGTTTTCTTTCTGCATCATTTGCAAATTTTGTCTGACCCAAAACTGAAAGCTCCACTTCCCACGTATAAGGAGTTTGCAGTGTATTGTTAGCAATTTTATTGAAAACTGCCTGCTGATTTTCATCTTTAGCTTTCGGGTGAACCAGAAATAACGCATCTTTCAGGGTTACTTCTGCTTTTCTGTTATATTTTGCGAACTGGTATTCATCAAACTTATTGAATGATTTTACCAGACCTTTCTGAATCTGTTTGGACAGTTTATTCAGTTTCTTGGTATCTGTTCTTTTATTGGCAAACTGATAGTAAGCCAGCAATTCTGTAATTTCATCTGCTCTCTGAATGACTCCGTCTACTGTTTTGCTTACAAGGTCTGTACCTGAAGTCTGCTTTGCCAATTCAGTTGTCAAAACCAATGGGATAGATCTCAGATACATTTCTTTTCTTGCATATACGGCCAGCTTCGCCACAAATTCGGGATCATTTTTTTTGATCAGAGACTGGATTCTTCCTAATCTGTCATTTCCTTTTTCGTAGTTGGCATCTGACAGTCCTGTTGTAACAACAGCACTATACAGTTCTTCTGCAGGTGTCATGGCATATGCTTTTGTACCTTCGTAGTTCTGTACTACTTTATTTTCTTTTTTTAAAAAATTAAATTTCATGGTTACTGTTTTTATTGTTAAACATGGGAAGGATTGATACTTCCTTTCTGATTTCTGATGCAAAGTAAAAACAGTATTACGCAATCTTTTTGCGCAGAAAATTTTTCTTTGATTTTTTTATTTTTAATCTGATTCTCGCAGATTTTAAGTTTTGGTTAAAGCCGACTGAAAGGTGCTATATTTGAAAGGCGGGCTAAGACCAACTCTATTGTGTACTATATTGAAATTATTATAACACAGAATACACAGATGCTGTAGGAATAAAATTGAATTCTTCATTCATCATTTATAATTCATCATTATAAAATCCTTCTATTATTCATTTTAATTAAAGAAATCGTCTATGCGGAATTTTCAGATAAGAGTTTTCTAGCTTTGTTTTATTAAAATTAAGCTATGATTAAAGGAATATACGAGACTCATATTCAGGTGAGCAATCTGGAAAATGCAATACAGTTTTACACGGAAGTATTAGGATTAAAACTGGCTCACAAAGATGAAAACAGACCTATTGCTTTTCTATGGGCGGGAGAAGGAAAACAATTTATGCTGGGGCTTTGGGAGCAAAAGGAGAATCTTCAGACCAGACATTTTGCTTTTTCCAGCAGTAAAGAAGATATTTTGAATTATTCTGTAGAATTTCTTGAAAAAAAGGATTTAAAACCTTACAATTTTCTAAAAAACGGAACTGTAGAGCCTATGGTATTTGCATGGATGCCTGCATTGGCTATTTATTTTAATGATCCAGATGGAAATCAGCTTGAATTTATTTCTATTCTGGAGGGTGAAGGCAGACCGGAACTGGGAGTACTGAGCTATGAGGAATGGATGAAGCAGACTGGTAATTAATAAGACACTACTACAACACAGTGGCGCAAGATGTTGCGCCTTTGTGCTGCTCAACAAAATGATAAGATGAGCATCAGCAGTATTTAAACATTAACCAGTTTTTTCACTGCCAATACATGTTTACAGGGACCTCTTTCCCCCTGATATTTACTGAACCACTCACAGGTACAGCGTTCTTTTTCTTCCTGAATGATTACTGTATGATGTACACCGGTTCCTCTTACTCTGGCTTCTGTTCTTTCTTTATTATTATTCAAGATTTCTACTTTTCCGTCTTCAATCAATTTTTCCGCATTTTTTATGCGGGGATTAAGCCCGATAATCCGGCTTAATTTAAATGGAAGTCTACGATAGAAAAATTCTCTGTCATTAAGATCATAACCAAGCAATCCCATTGCAGCAAGCCTGCCTGTACTATTTTTAACATTGTCAAAACTGATGTTCTCTTCCAAGGTAAGTCTGCCAGGATTAAAAGACTGATTGGCATAGGCATATTTATCCAGCGCATCAATCCACTCATCAGGAACATCTGAAATCAGGCTATCCAACACCGCACCTTCACCTGAAAAACCTCTCCAGCATTCTCTCGATAAAGAAAAACTTAACCGGATATTTCCCATATTGAGTTGCCATGTTGTAGACTGCATATTAGCATGTGCAAAAACCTGCAAACCATCAATATAAGGAAGAAGAGGTTCTAATAGGCGTAGTCTGTGAAGTCCTCCTATACAAACAGAATCTGCAGATTTTACCGGAGAAAAAACAGGTTTATTTCCTCTCACAATTAAATAATAATCTGATTTCACCACTCCTTTGGGCATTCCTCTGAACAATTGCTGTGTCTGAATCTTATTGAATGTATGACGCTTTTCGGATTCTGATAAATACACCTGAACAGTTCCCAGTCCTTTGATCCATTTAGCAGGCAATGGTACTTTCTTTTCTATTATTTTGCTTTCCCCCTTGTATAGTCCTACTTCTTTTTGCCCTACAGAAAGCATAATTTCTTCATTCGGACGTATACTTCCCAGCTCTGTTATCATAGGTTGATTGAAATCCACATTTGTTGTTCCGTTTTCAAGAAACTCTCCATCCAAGCCTTCAGGAAGTACATCTATTCTTGCATACACTCCTGCACAATGAGAAAAACCTTCAAACCTTAATCTTTCATTTCCTGCTGTCACTATAGGATCTTTAAGAAGTGCCATCTGAAAAGGTGACAGGTTAAAACTGGATTTCACGATGTTTGAAAGTGTGATCAGACATCGGGCCAAAATAAAAGGCTGCTTTACATTTCCCCAGAAAAAACAGGGAATATCAGTATTTTTATCAATCTCACTGTATTTGGCAAGAAATAACTCTTCAAGTGTACCTCTCCTGACTAAAGAGGATACTCCTGAATAGCTGTAAATAAGCGTATCTTCCATGTTCTATTTTTTCAGAAGAAGATTACATATTTTTTTAAGACTCGAGTTTTCCTTCCAACTGTTTAATTTTTCAACGACTTCCTGATGTACTGAGGAATGGTTCAAAGCCAATACTTCATGGTAGATCTCCAGAATTCTTTTCAGATTGGTAACTGGCTTCTCCATTTGAAGTAAAATACTGAAAATCAATTCTTCAAGAGCTATATTGTGATTTTTACTTATATTAAGCATGTGGTGCTGTATAAGATCGGTCAATCTTTTCACTGGTGCCCATTCTAATTTTTCGTGCAGACCAATCACTCTTCCAAGTCTTGCATTATCCATCATCTGACCAGAAACATGTTCAAGCCAGATCTCAGCAGCTGTTCCACGAATGGTTTTATCACTATCCAGGAAAATAGTCCCAAGAAACAGATATCCAATTTCATCCAGAGGTTTTTTGATCTGATACAGCGTATTGGCAGTATTCAGAACAAGGCTTCTTTCAAAAACTTCTGCAATTCCTGAATAGAAAAGACAGTACTTAATTACCTTCGCCAGGGCATTTGCAGGTGTATTGGGGAAGCAAAGCATCAGCGCAGGAATTTCATTAAGTTCTTTCTGCTCAGCAACAAAATATTCCATGAATAAAGGTTCTTTTCTTTTTTCAAGATGGTATTTTGGAATCGTAATATTCAGCTCTACCGGATAGTATGAGTTTTTCTTATTGTCAATGGTTTTCCATTGATAATCTCCCGAAAAGAATTCTGCAGGAATATTATCATATCCGAAATTTTTAAATTCCTCAAAAGCCGTTTCCGGTGAGCGGGTAATTCCAGCGGTCATCCACCATGAAGGATGTATAAACTTACCTTCCGGCTTTGCATTTTCTCCAAAGAAGAAAAGTAGTAAGTCTTTATATTCACCTTTTAATCTTTTCTCTGTTTCTTCAATAGCTTTAGAAGTATCGTCTAAAGCACAACGTTGAAGGGCCAGCTGAATATCCAAATGATGAGGCTCTGCATTATTATTCTGATAATTCTCCAATCTCTCAACCAGCGTTACGGGAGAAATCCAGCATGGCGCATGGGTGATAGGAAACAACAAAGGAAGTTTATCACCGGATTCTATTTTTTCAACAGCATAGATGGCGATTTCCTTAAATGCCTGTCTTGCCGGGCAATCTGCCCCTACATCTTCTATAGGTCCCAATTTTTTCTGATAATTGGAGTAAGACTCTCTCGTAGCTTCCTCTTCTTTGGTTTTCTGGTATATTTTTTCCAGATTCTTTAACTGAATCGGATATTTTTCCATTAAAGCCAGCCCATAATTGATGATTGCATTGCATAATAAAACGTTCAGATAAGGAACTTCCCATTTTGCAATGGTTTTACAGGCTTTCAAAAACACAGGTTCCATCAGTTTTACAGATTCTTCATCTACATCTCCTGCAAATCTGATAAATCCAGTCAAAGCAATATCACAATGGTAGCTATAAGGATTGTCCATTGCTAAAGGCAGATAGAACATGAGATCTTCAAAGTTCTGAAGTACCTGCACTGCATTTTCATCTGAAGTCAGCAATAGTTTTTCTGATGCTATCGCCTCAAGTTCCGGCTGTTTTTCTTCAATGTACTTTACCAAAAGAGGACGTACATTGGTTAATATATTATCTGAATAATGAGAAAGCGCCACCATCATATTTTCTGAAGCCGGAATGTATTTAAGGATGATCTTCGCTGCTTTTGATTGTATCCCATCATCTTTACTGACAAATGCTGTACTTAAAGCCATCCCAAGCATATCCGGATCCATTTTCTTTCTCTGGAATATTTTTTCAGTAAGGCCCAGACTGGAAACCACTACTGTTTTTACCTCAGAGCTTAATAGATTCGGAAGATAATTTGAAAATTCTTCATTCTTAAATTCTGAAGTTCCCACAATTTTTTTCAAGTGAGATAATATTGTATTCACGGCTTTTGACTGTGAAGAAACAAGCCCTGCAAGTAGTTCATCCTGTAGATCAGATAATTCTTCTTCCGTTGGTTTTAATGAGGTAAACGCATCCATAAACCAACCCGTGACATTTTTATTAAAATTCCTGTTGGCAGCCAAAAGGCATTCTTTCAGAAATCTTTTTCTTTCAATTTTCTTATCTGCAATCAGTTTTTGAACAATAGGAAACCATTCTTTACGGAAAGGTAAAGATTTGGAAGGAAATTCACACAAATACCAAAAATGAGTATTGAGTGTTTCAGGGTGGCGGTCAAGATCTGCGGGATAATTGCTCAGATGATGTCCCAACAATTCTGGTTTGGGCTGTACATATCCTTTCTCCGTCCATCCTAAAATATCTTTATAATTAAATGCTGTAAATTCAGCTTCAACAGATTCATTGATAAAGTCTGAAAACCAATCCGGGCATCCCCATTCCAGTATCTGATCAGTCTGTTCTACATTACGGAAAAGACTCCAATAGTTTTTACCAAAATTCTTTTTGTCCATGCAGACAAATGAAGCAATATCTATGATGGAATGCTGATTCACAGATCCTGCCGTATGGTAGGAGTTTTTAGTCATTACAATTTTACTGATCTCACGGTCCATTTTCTTTATAGACGGTACCAGTGTTTTCCTTTCTTCAATACTAAGCTCTTTTAGAAAGGGAATAATCTCATGTATCTTTTCCTCATTAAGGATCTCATAAAGTCTTTCTTTCATGGTGCTTTAATTTGATGTATAAATTTGTTTCAGGTTATTCATTTTTTCCATTCTTTAGGTTGTCTGACAAGATTTTTTTCATCCCAGACTGATTTTGTTTTAACAGTTCATGATAAAGCCTAAGGAAATTTTCAGCATTCAAAACTGTCTTTTCAACTGTTGAAAGAATGGGCATCAGCAGTTTTCCGGAAGCAGCATTCCAACTGGTAATCACACGGATAAGTTTGGGAATTTTGTAGATAAATCCTTTTATCTGATTCCATTCAAAACTTAACTTTTTACCGATTATTATTCCCCACTTCATTTCTTTAAAATTATTCAAAAACATCCTGTTTATAGGGCTTCAAAAGCCGTACCACAGAGCGTTTCATAGTATTAAACAGTCCCAAAAGCATGAATAAACAAAGCCTCTTCAGGGAAGCGCATTCTGTTTCATCCAAACATTCGGAAACACAATATCTATTTACATAAAAACACTGATATACAACACTTAATAAGTTTTACTATTTTTTTTCTGTAAAAGCAGAGTCTGAAAAACAGGATACCACATATAAAATTCTCATCAGATTATTATCATAAACACCTTGATAAAATTGAATGAAGTATTTAAAAAAGAAGTATTATCAGGAATATAACGATCAAAGAATTCACTGACAATATCAACAGGTGTCTTGCCATATCCGGAATTCTGTTATTTGTAATCGTTTCCTGTTTTACAATACGTCAACAGTTTAAATTTTTCACCTGAAAACCTTTATCAATAAGCATAAACTCATTCTTATCGGCTAAAATAAAAAAAAATGACTGACAGACAGTAAATTATCCCATAAAAGTGATTTTTTTAACAAATATTAAGTTAATTAAAACAATGGCTATCAAAGCCGTTGATAACATAAAAACAATTCCCTGTTTAAAGATATATTAATAAAAAAGTGGTTAAAAGCGTTATATAATGATATTTACACAACATTTGGTGTCTTAATTCCAGAATTTAAGATACCTTATAACCAATTATGTTAGCTTACTAATACGTTAATTTTTTTTAAAATAATAAAAACAGGATTGTAATTCGCTAAATTTTATATATTTGCAAAATAAAATACTTGACAACTCAAATACTTTTCAATGATAAGCACAGAATTATTATTCTTAATAAACATCAATAAGCTACAATCTGTAATTGCCAGAAAATTTGATTCTCTGAGCGTTCATGGCCTGGGATTCAATGACTTTGTTATTCTTTATGTGCTCTATTCTTCCTCTGAGAGCAAAATGAGAAGAATAGATCTTGCCGAAAAAATAGGTCTTACCGCATCAGGAGTTACCCGTTTATTGAATCCATTGGAAAAAATCGGACTTGTATCCAGAGAAAGCAACGAAAGAGATGCCCGTGTAAGTTATGTGGTCATCACTCCTAACGGTAAAAAAGTATTTGAAGAAGCTAAGCTAAGCGCAGAAAATATTACCAAAGAAATTCTTTCTTCCAAAAAAGGTAAATCTCTACGCATGGTCAATGAGCTTTTATTTGATTTAGGAGGAAATATACAATAATGAAAAGATGAAAAATGCATTAAAAAAACAACTAAGAGAAAGGGCAAAAGACCATACAACAACAATGGGAGTACTTGCTGTTACCAACATTTCAAACGGGAAAAAATACGTTCAGGGTTCTTTAAACCTGGAAGCTCTGGTGAACAAGATGAAATTTCTGCTAAACGGAGGATTATTTACCCATCCACAATTACAGAAAGAATGGACTGAGTTGGGAAATGATTCTTTTACTTTTGAGTTTGTCGTTATTGTTCCGGATCAAAACAATGAATTTATCAACTATCGTAAAGAGATTCAAAAGGCTGAACAGTCTTATATTTCCGGACTCATTACAGAATTATATTAAAGTGATGTCAAAAAAATATTTATCTCCAACTTTTGAGGCAGGTAAACATCTGTTTACTAAAAATATAAAAGGAGCCATCATTAATCTTAACCTCATCAAATTAAAGAAGGAAGCAAATTATTCAGAATATCCGGATCTGAAACCCAATGAGCAAACAAGTGGTTGGGATGCCTATCTTACTTATATCAGGGAAACGGAACCTTATTTAAAGGAAAGCGGTGGAGAAATTTTATTTATTGGAAAGGGAGACCAGTTTCTGATAGGTCCTGAAAGTGAATATTGGGATCTGTGTCTCTTAATCAAACAAAAAAGTGTTAATGATTTTTTCGGTTTCGAAAAAAATGAAGCTTATATGAAAATTATGGGACATAGAATGGCTGCGGTAGAAGATTCCAGACTTTTACCATTGGAAGAAGTATTATTAAATACACAAAGGGATTAAATGAAAACAGTCAAAATGAATGATGTGGAATTATGCTATGAGGTATTTGGCGAAAAAAATTCTGATGTCATTGTATTAATTCCCGGATTAGGAAGTCAGATGATCCGTTGGGATACCACATTCTGTGATCTGTTGGTTGAAAAAGGGTTCAGGGTGATTCGGTTTGATAACAGAGATTCGGGGAGTTCTGTTTTTAATTCAAAAAGGGAAATACCTTCTGATAAAAGGATTGAAGAGATTTTTGCAATGCTCAGTAAAGAAGGGATTTCTTATTCTTTAATGGAGATGGCGAATGATGTTATTGGCCTTCTTAATCATTTAAATATTGAAAAAGCTCATATTGCAGGACGTTCCATGGGAGGAATTATTGCACAGCTTTTAGGTTCCTATTATCCTGAAAGAGTTTTATCATTGACGATCATCATGTCTACTTCTATGAATCCTTCCCTTCCCAAACCTGATCCGGAAGTGATGGCTATGATGACACAGGTGTCTGCTGATCCTGTTCTTCAGAAAGAAGAGTATCTAAGAGAAAAGATCCGTTTTGCAAAAAAAATATCGGGTTCGGGATATATTTTTGATTCGAATCAGGAAAAAGCTTTGCTTGAAGAGGAACTTATACGCTCAAGAACCAAAAACGGAATTATCCGGCAGCTTTTAGCAATGGCTTCCTTTCAGTATAATCCTGAAGTGCCAAAGAAAATAACTGCTCCAACTTTAATCATTCACGGAACAGACGATCTGATCTTTCATCCTGATTGCGGAAAAGATATTGCGGATTCTATTCCGGGTGCCAAATGGCTGCTTATTGAAGGAATGGGACATTTTATTCCGAGGGAATTATTTGATACAATCAGTGAAAGTATGGTCAGTATTATCAACAAAAAGCTCCCATATTAAAGGGAGCCTTTTACTATTCATCCTGTAAAGTTTGTATAATATGAATTGTCTTATCTTCATTATTGGCAAAATAAAGTTTCAGTTCTTCATACATAAAGTTCTTAATTTCCGTCTGCACTTTCGGAGTTCCAAGCTTCCATCTGGTTGAACCCAAAAAAGTAAGTTCTCCTTGTACAGAAGCATAAAGCAACAGGTATTTTTTAAGTCTTGCTGTACTTATATTTAATTCTATATTTCTCTTTACGGCTTCCTCTTTCAAAAACATCTTGAATCCTTGTATAATTCCATCCAGTAAAGATCCTCCCAAAATGGTTTCTTTATAATTGGCGTACATCTTGATTTTAGGTGTAAAGATCTGGTAATCTGCAAAGGCAAATGCTACCGAATATGAAAACTCTGTTTTTTTCCGAAAATTCAATGTAAAAAAATAGGAATTATATGGCAATCTCTTTTGCACTTCATCATCTATGATTTCAGCTAAACCAGCTGGGTAATGAAAAATATTAATCTGCTGTTCATCTCCAGATTCATCAATACTTTTTATTTTCATATTTGAATCCAAAAATGAAAACCTTCTGAACAAATTGTTCAAAACGCGGTAACTCAATATCAAGTCCTTAAAAATATCTTTATCAGGAATGAAATCAATTGTCCATCTGCAGGTTTCTTCATTATCAATGTGCTGTATGTTGTCCAAAATCTTAAAGTTCCCTTTTTCGGATTGCAAAACAGGTAAGTTATTAATCTCAATCGTAGAATACTCTGTCAATGCAATAATACCTGCCAATGATAAATAAAACTGTCCCTGTTTGTACTGATCAATAGTTTTTATGACTTCTGTATTAAAAAGCGTTCTTTCAGGACTGATCCATTTCATAACCAATCTATTATCTTTTTTCAGGATGAAAGTGATATCATAGATTTCTGCTTGAATAAAATCTTCAATAAAATAGCTTATTAATTCATTGTAGCCTAAGTGGTTCAGAAAACCTATATACATTGCAGGTCGCATTCTGATATGCTCCAGCACATTATATTCTTTAATCATATATTAAGAATCAAGATATTTAAATATATGAATTTTAAAAGTTTTATCGGGACTTTTGGAGGCACCAATGCAGAATCTTTGCAATGTTTTTAGCGTCATCTACTCCTCTGTGGTGGGTACCTTCTAAAGTCATACCCAGTTCACCCAAAGCTCTGTTCATTCCGACACTTTTCCTGATTGTAGGATGAATTTCACCAAATAATGTCTTCACATTGATATGGTCATCACTCATTGGATAATCTGTGTAGAATCTTCTTGCCTGATTCTGAAGCATATTCAGATCGTAGTTTCCGTAGCTCGCCCAAGTCAGTTCCTCCGAATCATACTCTGCCCTTAGGATATCGAAAGCATCATCCAGCATAATGCCTTCATGATCCAGCATATTTTGGGTAATAGTAGTCAATTCCGTACAGAACGGACTTACTTTTGAATACTGGGGTTTTACTAAAATTCCTTCATTTTTAGAGATCTTACCTGTTTTTGCATTCATGATGCATACCCCGATTTCAATGATCTCACTTTCCTGACCTCTTGGCGGGCGGTTATCCCAACACGTTGCTTCAAGGTCTACTATTAATATATTTTCTGTTGTTTTCACTTGTCTAAAATTTAATTGTTAAAGATTGGAAGAGGATGCAGAAAGAAGAAATTTTTACTATTGTCTCATTTACTTCCAGCCTCCAGCATCTGTCCTCCAGTATTTGAAATTGACTATTTACAGAATCTTACTTAAAATTCTGGCTGTATTATAAGCATCGTCTGCTCCGCTGTGGTGGGTGCCTTCAAAATCCATATTCAAATAATGTAAAGCTCTTTTAAGCCCTATTTGTTTATGCAATTTGAAATGTCTTTTAAATTCATGCATCACATTCATATAATTTTCTGAAAAAGGATTGGTTATCCCGAGCCAGTCACATTGTTCTATGATCTGCTCTCCGTCGAAGTTTCCATATCCTGCCCAGGTAAGTGGTGCGGAATGGTATTGATCTCTGATTAATTCACAGGCTTCTTCGAAATAGATTCCTTTTTCTTCTATCAGTTGCGGCGTAATTCCGGTCAATTGTGTACAGAATCTGTTGATTTCTGACCGTTCCGGAATAACATAGATGCTTTGTTTCTGGGAAATTGCTTTTGATGTTAAGTTTAATTTACAAATTCCTATTTCTATAATATCGACCTGCTGCCCAATGGGAATTCTGTCGTTTTCCCAACATGTAGCTTCCAGATCGATGATTATCATCTCATTGGTTGTTTTCATGATTTTTTTAGAAATTAGAAGCTAGAAGTGAGTCAGGTTTATACTTCTCATATCCTCAAGCTTCATTTTCATCGTTAATTGTTAATTTCTGGGAGCAAATGGAGGCGTCCATTTTTTCCTCTTCATTATTTCCTTGACTTCCTCGTAGGAAACAGGATAAAAATTGTGGCAATCTACCCCAACGTCAAAACTGAGTGCCATCTCATCATCCGGTAGAGTTCCGTGTGAATGGCCGTATAATTGCCAGACCCCGCGGTGTGAACCATTCCAGGTACGCATGGCGTAATGGAAAAGAATGATTTTCTGTTTACCATTACTTTGATCTGCTTCATCAATTCTCAGTTCGTGGTAATCTCTGATGGAAGCAAATCGTTTGGGATAAGTGAGAGCCGCTCCTTCATGATTGCCCTTGATCAGGTGGATATTGCCATGTAACCGGTCTAAAACCTCTTTTGTAAAATCCGGTTTGCCTAAACTCATGTCTCCTAAGTGGTAGACTGTATCACCGGGCTCAACTTTCTCGTTCCATCTTTTAATGAGTTCTTCATTCATATGGTCCAGTGATTCAAAAGGTCTTTCTGAAAACTTTATAATATTCTCGTGACCAAAATGATGGTCTGCTGTAAAAAATATATTGGGTTTCATTTTTTTAATTGTTTTTTTCTTTTTAAAACCACCCCGTCAAAAATTCTTTGAATTTTCGCCACCCCTCCAAAGGATGGGAATTGTCACACTTTCATGAGTCCTATTTCTCTTTAATACAATGAAGTGTTTTCGTTCTTCTGACTTTGATGGTTACTTGTTATACATAAAAAAGTTTCGGTAAAAAATTACCGAAACTATACTTTAAGAGTCATCAACTCTTCTTTTATAAAATCAATGACTAAAGAATTCAACTTTTTGTTGATCCTTTTCTGCTCTTCTTTTTCAATAGTGGCAAAAGCTGCCGGGAAGTCTTTCTGGAAATCCTCTAAAATATCCTGTGAAAAAAGACCTATTACCTTACCTATCATTTTAGGTTCGAATTCGCCAATTTTGCTTATCACATTATTCAATCTGTTGGCTGTAGCATATTTTTGGATTTCCTCCCAGATCTCCTGAGCTTTTTCGCTGAAGTGAATCTGTTTCTGAACAGTTTTACCCTCTTTTTTAACCATTTTGGATTTTTCTACCCATTTTTCATTCTTATTTTTAAGAATAATTCTGGCTCCGTTTCCAAAGTATCTGGTTTTCAAAGTTTTTACAATGGTTCCTTCACACCTATTGTCTTCCAATTCGGGTAATCCCAGCCAAGCAGGAATTTTTGAATTGAAAACATTAGGGAATTTCAAAGCTTCTTCAAGACTTCCCTGAAACAAAATTTTAGCATAGAAAAATCCTGTCTCTTCAAAAATCTGATTGACCACTTCTGTATCCAAATAGGTAATTCCATTCAGTTTAATATCGAAAGCGTAAAATTCGTTGTAAGGTGCATATTCAATACCTTTCTGTACTTTTACAGCATCTTTTACGGGTTCTACTTCTTTATGTTGGTAACCACCACCGAACAATTCACCGTAGATCACTACAGTTTCTACATTCGGGTAAATGGCTTTCACTTTTTGAAACACTTCTATTACATTTTTTCTGTAGCGTTCCAACATCTGATGGGCATTGAAAAATTTCTCATCTTTTTCGATGAAAGCAGTTCTCTTTGCGATTTTAATTTCCTTTCCGTCGGTAAAGAAAGAGAAATTAGCTCCGTGAACTTTTTCCTGTACGATGAAAACCTCATCCCCAAAACCCTGCATCCTGATCTGTTCGATCACGCGGGCCTGGTAAGCATTTTCTATAGCGTTATATGTTTTGAAAATCATTTTGTTTAGTTTTTAATCATTTCTGATTCGTTTTGCTGCATCTGGGTAATATGTCTTCGAGCATGGAGTGACAGAAAATAAATATATTCATATACATTAATTTTCCCCAGGTCATTCACTGTCATTGTCGTTTTATACAAGAGTCCTTTGCCATTTTTCATTACTTCAAGATAGTGTACGCATTGAAGATATTGTTGGTTTATTAAGCTTCTTATTTCATCTAAGCTTAATTCTCCTTTCGGCTCCATATGTTCTGGTCTTATCCATTCAAAGGCACCGTGCTCCCCTACTTTGTCAAAATTTTCTTTATTGAAACTGTAGTTTTTTATTTCAGATTCCAGATCAAGATCTAAAGAATTCTTCATTGCTTTTTTGGACCCTTTTTCGATAAGGATGAGCAGATAAAAATTCGTAAGATAAATGTGTTCTAAAATCTGCTGAATCGTCCAGCCTCCGTTTGAAGGCTGATGATTCAACGTTTTTTTATCTTTTTGAAACCATCCGTCTACATTATCAAATGTGAGCTTCAGATGTGCTTTTATATCTTCAATAAATCTTAAAATGTCCATTACAATTCTTTAAAGTTTTGCAGCAGGTTTAGGATATTTTCCTTTCCTACCGGATTCATGGAGTGGCAATAGAATTTCGGAAGGTCCAGATAATGATCCATACAATATTCTACCAGCCATTTGGCGCAGTCGTATCCTGTTTTCTCAACAAATTCCTGAGAATTCTGTTTCAAATAGTGTTCGTCTGCAAGATCATGGTCAAAAGATATCATTTCCGGGAGTCCTTTTTCCAAGATCCTGTTGACAAACTGTTCGTAATTCCGAACAATGTGCCAGTCACTTCTGAGGAAAATATCCTGTTGGGTATAATGATAAGCCTCGATCGGGTATCTTATATCATCCAGAAATAATAATCTTTTTGTTTTTTCCATGAGTTAATTTTTATAGTTTTTAAGCTTCCAGCTTTATTACACCATCATATCAGCACAGTTGGAACTTGCGAAAGCGTAAGGTTTTGCTTTAAACACATATCCCATTCCCAGAATATAACCCATGGCATCTTTTAATGCTACATTGGATTTAAAATCCGGGTCGGTATTAATGTCTGCGTGTACCTCCATTTCCACACCATAAGCATCCAGCACAGAACAGATCGCGTATGCAATTTCAACGGATTTGTTGACTTCATTCAGCATTCGCTCCTTGATACTGATACTCTGTATTTCTCTTTCTTTTCTAATAAAGGTAAACGCTCCTTTTCCCTCACGAATAAATACTACTGCCGTAGCATAGTTGATGGCATCTCCGTATACATGAGAGTCTGATCCCACACATACTTTCAGACGGTGTCCGTTGGCCTGTTCGCGAATGATGGCTTCTTCTACCAGCTGTGTGATAGAGTGCTGGAAAATTTTTCCACTCATATTCTGCCATGTTTGTTGTTGCGTTTCCATTTTTTCTACATGTTTTAAATTTTGTTTTAAATTAATTTCTGAATTGTGAATCGTCAATATTTTTAAATTCATTTGCAAAGCAAAATTCACTATTGACTATTCACTTTGCACTCCGAACCGGACTCGAACCGATACCATCAGTTTTGGAGACTGAGATGCTGCCATTACACTATCAGAGTAAAATTGTTGATTCATTAGGACTCGAACCTAAACTCCAAGAATCAAAATCTTGTGTGCTGCCAATTACACTATGAATCAATTTTATAATTGATAAATGTTGATCGATAATTGATGAAGTGCTCAGCAATCATTGATCATTAATCTCTTATCATTTATGTTTTTGTACGGGAAGAGGGATTCGAACCCTCAAAAGCTTGATCCTAAATCAAGAGTGTCTGCCATTCCACCATTCCCGCAGGTTTTTTATAAGTAATGAGTAATTGGTAATGAGTAATATTTTTATTTTCATTATTACTCACTGTTCTTCAATCACTTATATCCTGTACCTCTCCCCAGATTCGAACTGGGACTTTACGGGGTTTAAAGCCGTTTTCTCTGCCAATTGGAATAGAGAGGCGTATCTTATTAGTAATGAGTAATCGGTAATTCTTAATGAAAATCCATGGGTATTTACTTATTGCTCATTACTTATTACTCATAGTATATCTAGGTTTGAGAAAGCTCTGTCTGATAATAAACTATGCCTGTTAGTGTTTGTAAAGATCTTCTGCGCTTGACAAACCTTTCTCATTTCCTAATGTATTTTGTTTAAAAAAGTAAAAGGCTGTCTGTTTTTATTGACTAAAGATCTTCTGCTCTCGACAGTCCTTTTTCTCTTTTCTTCATTTTTTTGCGTGAATGGTAACTGGCCAATTTTTTCAATAAAATCTGAACTTTCATGGTATTAAATCAATTCAATATTGACCAGCTATTCACATCCAGTACTCTATAAGGGAATCGAACCCTTGTTTTCTGCTCGAAAGGCAGGCGTCCTCACCGTTAGACGAATAGAGCGTTAATCCACAAACCAGGAATCGAACCTGGACAACAAGAGTACATTTCCTGCATGCTGCCATTACATTATTTGTGGTTGGTGGAAGTAGTAGGATTCGAACCTACTCAGCAATGAAGCAACAGATTTACAGTCTGCCCCGACTCTCCAACTTCGGCGTACTTCCGGATTTTTTTGAGCAATTAATCATATTCATAAGTAATTCCTCATTTTACCATTAAAAAGAAAAGGTCTGTCTTTATATTGAATGTTTGGTTAAAGATCTTCTGCGCTCGACAGCCTTTTTCTTTTATTAATAAAGGATATTCTTTGCTATAGATGATAAAAGATCATTGATAAAAGATGCTTATATTTCCTATAGTTTTTACTTTGAGATGGCTATGGGATTCAAACCCACTCAGTTTACACAACGGTTTTGCAGACCGCCCCGACTCTTCCACTTCGGCGAACCATCAGATTAAAAATAAAGTCTGTCTAAAATTGTTTGATATAAGAACTTCTGCGCCTGACAAACTTTATTTTACCTAAAAATTTATAAATGATATTCTTTAACTTTTAATTCATCCGGAGAGAAGAAAAGCCTGTCTCTATTTTTCGTGTTTGGCGTAAAGATCTTCTGCTCTCGACAAACTTTTACTTTTTCTCCTGAAACAATTAACAATTAGTTACTGTAATTCCGGAAGGACTCGAACCTTCAACCTTCGGTGTATCAGACCGACACTCTAACCACTTGAGCTACGAAATCATTTGTATTCCATAAGGGGATCGAACCCTTGTCGTCCGGTAGAAAGCCGGATGCACTTGCCACTATGCTAATGGAACCAATTGTCTGGAAAGCAAGATTCGAACTTGCGACCTCCCGCGTCCAAGACGGGTAAACAACCACCGTTATCTTTCCAGCTTTGAGGTTCACTTCTGTTTCTTTTCCGGGAGACAGCCGGATGGGAAATCTTCCATGAACCTTTGGTGATTCCGAGAGGATTCGAACCTCTAACCCTGGGTTTAGAAAACCCATGCTCTGTCCAGTTGAGCTACGGAACCGTTTTTTGTAATCCCAGAAAGATTTGAACTTTCAACCCCCGGTTTAAAAGACCGGTGCTCTAACCATTTGAGCTATGGGATTATTTTAAAGTCGTGAATAGTCAATAATCAATTCGCTTCGCTTGTCAATTTTAAAATTCACATTCTTTGTAATCTCAGAAGGACTCGAACCTTCAACCTTCGGTGCCGTAAACCGACGCTCTATCCAATTGAGCCATGAGATTTTCTCCTTTGGGTATCTCCGGGGATCGAACCCTGTTCTCCGGTTCCACAGACCGGCGCTTTACCAAATAAGCTAAAGAAACCATAAAAAAAGCGCCTCTTTTCGGGAGGCGCTTCATATATTTAAACGTAAGAGATCATTAGCTGACCCACGTATATAAGCACCTTTTATCCACAATTTCACTTTCAAGAATACATGCAACACCTGTCGGCTTCTGTCCGAATAGTCTTGAATATTGATTGAATATGTTGTGTAACTGTTTCATTTTATTTTTGTTTGTTTCTAAATTATTTTTAACTGAATCCTGAAAACCTGTTGCTTTCAATTTTCGGTTGCAAAGTAAATATGAATTTTTGGAATCCGCAAATAAATTTTTAACTTAAAATATTGATAATCAATTTATTATATGTTATTTTTAGCATAGAGAATTTCTGTCCGCAATATTTTGCAGATATCTTAATTACCTAAATGACTGTCTCTCACCGGGTTGCTTATCACTCTATTTTATCGTATTAAAGTTTCATTGTTTATTAAAAATTTTTCATGTTTATGGTTATTTTTTTTCATTCTAAATAATTTCTGACCTACAAAACAAAAAACGCCTCGGTTTTCCGAGGCGTTTCTGTTGTATTTTGATTAATTTTTTACAAGTTTACAGTAAATAATTTCCAAAGTCAGCACATTTCGCCTCATTCCATATCACCTCATCATACCCGAATAATCCTTTATTAGAAGGACTTTCGCATAGTTCTGCATTGATATGTGCTCTTTGTATTGTCATAATTTTCTGTTGCAAAGATAAATCTTTTTTGATATTATTTTATAATATTCACAATTTTGGGAAAGTTTTAGATAAGCAAAGGGACATAAAGGAATCAATTAAATTTTGATTTGATAAAGCTGAATTTTCTTTAATTTTTAAATTCTTGAATCTTTAAAATTTAATTCCTGAACATTTTATTTCTTGCTGTTTTGAATCTTGAAATATCCTTCAGAATCACTTCATCATTGGGATTAAAAAATTTCAGTTCGTTGACAATTTCAGAACGGGTGTTTACTTTTTCAGCAATGATTTCGTAAGCTATATTTCTTGTTACGGCATGCAGTTCCTGAGATTTTTTAAATTCATATTTCATAGCATCAAGATAAGTAATCTTTTTATTGTCTGGAGTTTTTTCGTATAAATTCATAATTTCTGATTCCAGCTTTTTAATATCAAAGATATTGGCGAAGTAGTTATTCAAACAATTGAAAGCATCTTTATCTTCTTCCCATCCTTTCAACAGCACTTTCTGTGCTTCTTCTGTTTTTTCCATTTTTTTACGGTAGACTAAAGAGGCTTTCACCATCTGATTATTTCCTGTATAATCATCTGCTACCAGCTGGTAATAGTGATGGGCATTCTTAAGATCATTGATTTCTTTATAAAGATCTCCCACTTTTTCTTTCTGCTCCATTTCTTTATAAAGCTCAATAGCTTTTTTATGCTGTTTTGCCTTTTCATAGCAAACCGCAGCATCGGATTTATTATTCAGTTTTTTAAGATATACTACCGCTGCTTCATTATAAAGCCCTCCATTTTCAAGTGTTTTTGCACCTCTGTAATTATCCTGCAGCAGGTTCATATAGACTCTTGCTGCTTTTTTATAATCTTTTTCGGCTATGTATTTTTCGGCAAGTTCTTCATATTTGCTCCTGATTTTGTCAAAGAGTGAATTTTCCAGATAGAAATTACTGCTTCCGCTGCCTTTTCTTCCAACTGAGTTCTTGCTATTTTGCTCCTTATCTTTTAAAGAAGTGATCACAATAAGGATAATAAACGCTACAATTAAGAAAATAACCAATGTTCCCACTACGCTCCAGAAACTTTCATGGAACAGCTGGGCTACAATTCCGATAATCTTAAACATGGCCAGCAGCACAAATGCTGCCATAAATTTGTCTATAAATTTCTGTCTATTCATCATCATCGGAATTTAAAATGGTTTTATCTTCTCTGAAAAGACGGTAAAGAAGTAACAGCACACCAATTACCAGAATCCACACAAACCAGTTGTACCCAAACATTTTAACCAGCGGATAAAATAAATATACAAGCATGGCTACAAGAATGGCAATTAAAACAAACTTTACCCAGCCGGGTACATTGTCTCCGCCAAGGTTTAACGATTTATTTTTAAACAGGAATGAGTATAATCCCACTCCAGCAATCATCAGGATTACCATATACAGAATATCTGAAACGGGAGTTTCTTTTTTTAAAGGAGTTCCTTCTGAACCCACTCCTTTTACTTTAGACTTGTCAATTGACACAGAAGAAGGATCTACGATATCCAGTGTACCGTAAAGTTTCCCTAGTGAATCAGCCATCAATGCCTTCCTTTTTTTGAGAAGGTATTTTACAACATCATCATTCACCGGTTTTCCTTTAGTATATTGCTTTAGAGAATCTGAAATTTTACGTTTCAGATTTTCAGTTTTTTGTTCAAGATGTTTTGTGATTTTTTGGGTGTAAATGGTTTTGAGTGAATCTCTGCTCTGTTTTTCTTTATTAACAAGCTTTTCGATATCTCTTCCTATTTCGCTTACATCTCTTCCGCCACCTTTTTTATAGTTTTCTTTGTCTTCTTTTGTTTTGGATTCAATGATTCCTGCATGAATAAGCTCTTTGGATAATCCCTTTCTCTGCTGGTGATACATTGAATCTATTTTAAGATCAATTTCCGACGTCCCGGACTGGAAAGCAATTATATCAGAAGGTGCTTTTACTGCATTATTTGCTATCTTTCCTGAAGAAGGAGTGTTTTCATCCTGTTCCGAACTATTTTTATCTGAAGGTAATGCAATCTTTAAAACGATAGCGGCAATAATGACTGCCCAGAATACTCTGCGAAAATTTCTGGTTCCTGCACTTTCCTTTTTGCCTCCTGCACCGCCACCAAATAATCCTTCCAGCCAGGTAAACTTACCAAATCCATCACCTCTGGAAGTTCCCATTACGTCCAGGGAAACACCTAAATCTACTGCTCTTTCAGGGTATTTTTCAATATATTTTAAGTATTTTTCTATTTCTTTTTTATTTCCGGCCATTACTTTTTTAAGATCAAACGGCAGGTTGTTCATCCATTCTTCTTCGGTTTGTTTTGGTTGTAATGCTTCCATTACTTTTTCATCATCCATTTCCACCGTGTAGCTTTCTATTTTCTGAGGGATTGAAACTCCGTTCAGAGGCTTTCTGATGGTTTCATTTATGGTTTCAGGTTGTTGAATTAATGAAATCCAGTCGATTTCTTCAGACAGCTTCACCAATCCGAATTCGGGATGCATAATCAGAAAACGTGAATCAAGCTGTGCCCAGTCTTCAGGATTTATTTTGGGATAAAAGGTTGTATTTTCAGGGATAAAAAGCCTGTCATCCACACTTTGAAAATAAGCATTCCTGCCTATTTCATGCGGAGCATGATCATTAAAAATGAGAAAACAACCGTACAGCACATTGGGACTGTCTGCCGGAATGGCAAAAGATTTTACCTGACTTAAATTAATACCAAGGATTTCCATTTCCTGAAGCCATACCACAGGTGAAGAACCTTTGATTAAAAGTCCTTTTTTGGGATAATTATTTTTCGGGAAAGGTTTTATTCTAAGCTCCATAATCCAAAATCTGTTCTATAAACGGTTTTAAAAACCTGTCACACATATCATCCATTGTTTTTACTTTCAACAGGGCATGTTCCGGAAGATAATATTCTGATCCTCCGAATTCCGTATAGGTAGCTAACGAGAGAAAACCACCCAATGTAGATGGAATAAAGAATTCTTCGATACTCTTATTACTGCTTCGGAACGTCAGCATTCCCCGAGAGTCGGTGATGATTTCACTTCCGTCAGGAAATGTAAATTTATTTTTATTCTGCTCTGCGAAAATTTTGATATCAAATTTATTTTTGGAAAAATCAAGTGTATTTTCCGTAGCACTATATAGTTCATTTCCAGAAACAACGAGGTTATTATACTTGTTGATTCCTATTTTATTGAAATTATTGATCACCTTCAGTCCACTTCCTTTCAACCTGGCAACTTCTGCTTCTGCTTTTATATTATTTTTTTCAAATTCTTTATCCTTTCCGGTAATAGGCTCTACAGAAATATTCCCATCAATATTGATTTTGTAATGGGTAGGGTTGTCCGGATGATGAAGATAAAAATTCCGTCCAAAATAAATCAACCTGTAAAATTCCGGAATGTTCATCCCTGTAAGATTCTGGTCAGAATATTCTCCGGTATTAAGATTAAGTTTTAAAATAAGTTTCTGTTCAGGATGATACTGACACAGAATAAAGTGTTGCTGTCTGTTTTTTGCCAAGGCAAACTGTCCTTTGGGTTTTATGGAAATTTTATCAAACAAAACTTCACAGCCATGAAATGTTTTATAATAATCGTAAGAATGTCTGTCGTAATAATTATCAGAAAGGTAAGTTTTCAGTAATTGCTTTTTTGAACTCAAAATGAAAAATTCTCCTTCATATAAGAACTTAGCAATCTTATTAACCGGCGTTGGAAATAAAATCGGATAGTTTTGCGGAAGATCTGTTTTCTTTCCATTGAAGTTCTGAACAGATTGTTTTTGTTGCGGCGGATTGGCCCACAGCTCCTGCAATGGAAGTTTTATTTTCTGGATATGCTTTCTTGCTCCTTTATGATGTTTGTAAAAATTGATTTCACCATCTGAAGCCGTTGTTACCAAAAACTTCAATTTATCCCTATTCTGATGTACAACCCGCTGAATTTCCTCATCAGCCATATTATCCTGATGGGTAATGAAGAACACTTCAATATCTTTTTGTGAATGATGTTCGTTAAAAAACTTCTCCAGTGCTTCCGAAACTTCCAGAACCGGACTTACCTGGTTAAGATTTTCCACCACTTCTTCCACTTTGTTCAGCGAAATCGGAATTGCTGCCTGCCCTAAAGCAAGAACTTTACATTCAGAATGAGCTTTGGGATGTTTAATAATGGCTATTGCAGAGGCATAAGCCAATACTTTCGGTGTTCCCCAGTTTCTAAGGGAAGTATCAATCAGGATAATTCTTTCAAAAATATTTTCTTCAGGCGGAATCTCTCTTTGAATATAAAGTGCTTCGTTATTGGCAACACGATTTATAAAGACATCATCTTCATTGGCAAATTCGGAAAGAAGCATTCTGTGAAAATCTCCTTTATTGGTCATATCGGAAATTCCTCCAATGGGTTGCTCTCCGGGAGAAAGATGACGCATTGGAATTTTAAGGCCGCTCCAGATTCTTTTGATCAGGCTTCCTATCTGAAAAGTCTTGGGTTCATCAATTAATTCTTTGATAAAATCTTTATGGCTATCTGCAGTTGTCTCTTCTTCTACCACCTCATCCTCCAATTCCGGCTCATGAACCAATCCTTTCATGGCATCAATAATGGATTGCACCGTAGGAAATTTTTCGTTCAGGTTCAAAGCACTTAGATCTTTGTTTAAAGCTATTGAACCTTCGTCTTGTTTTTCTGCACTGAGCGCTAGTTCCTGCGGTCGTTTATAATAGATCTTTAAATAAATATCCGCATGAAGAGAGGCCACCCTGTTATGACTATTGTTGAACAAAGTCTGGAGCAATACAATTCTGTTCTGTTTCTCCTTATAAACTTTGGGTAGTGATTTTATTTTTTCAAGGAATTCAATTTGCTTTTCCGCGTTGAACTCAAAATCTTCACCGCTATAAAACTCAGCTGTACGTCTTAGCGGGCCTGCAAAGTCCGTATATCCATCCTGCATCGCATACAAAACCATAAGCAATGCCCCGAACGGAGGCCATCCCTGCGGCTGAAGCTCTTTCAGTATCTCCATTAGATAAGGCCTGTAAGCTATGGCTCCTACTCCGGGAATGGAGAGGAGATTGTTTTCATGATAACCGGAATCACCGGGAACATCTTCATCAGTTTTCCATTCCCAAAAATAATTTTCATAGGACTGGAAATAAGCCTTTAATTCCATTCTCTTGATTTTTCTGTCAGGCGGAATGAGCTTACGGATAATGGACGGAAGTCTGTTTCTTTTATTGAAAGATAATTCCCATTTCCATCCCACAGCAGCCATCCTTCCTCTTGATTATATTTTTGCTGCAACAGTGTGCTTAGGTTTTTAAATTCAAAATCCAGACCTGCAGGCAATAAATGTCTATCCTTTGTCCAGTAGGTCTTTCCGGGAAAGCTCAATAATGGAGTTCCCATAAACAGGGCTTTATCGCCCAGAACTGTCCATTTTATTTTTTCAAGCTTAAACTTCGGTAGTGCAGCGATACTTTCTTTAATATCGGCAATGTTGCTCAGCAAAGCGATAACCGGATGTTCTTCATTGCTTTCTTTTAGTTCTATCCGAACCTGTTCATGAATCCCAAAATAGTTTTGGTTTGAAGGGGGAAGACTAAGCTGCAATGCTTTGTCTATAGGAATCCAGAGCAAAGCTGTCCGCATTTTTTTACTCGGAACCAAAGCCTCTTTTCTGAATAAAAGTCCATCACAAAGTTCATACAGAATAAAGTCCGGCAATTGTTGTATTTCTGAGGCTATCGCTTGTTCGTCTGTAAAACCTTTCAGCCAGATCGTTTCATCCTCTACAGCAATCTGAATATTCTTCCAGTCTCTGATGGAACCCAGAAAATCTTCATCAGCACGGGGAATTTCCGCCCAGAATTCTTTTAAACGCTTTGAAGAATCTTCTGCCATAAGCTTTCAATTTCTTGCTGGATATATTGTTTTTGCTCCGGATTTCTGATCCAGTCGCAACGGGTCTGCAGGTATCTCAATTTATCTTTTATTACATTCTGCTCTTCAAAACTTAATATTCCTTCATTCCATTTTTCTACAAGAATTTTTACGTCTTTCATAACTTCTTCAGGATTGGGAGTTTTGTTCTGCATGGCCTGTGGATGGGAATCCGGATGATCATCCTTCTCAATCGTCCTGTTGATAATTCCTTCCAGAATCTCAATCTGTTCTTCGGTATCCCAGATATGTTTCAACACCCACAAATCAGAAATTACGGCTTCTTTTCTTCCGCAGATCAGGGCGCTTGCTGCAATCAGATTCTGAAGTTTCACCGCTCTACGGTCTGAAATAGCAATCCCTGTATTTCTGAGGCTCATAATTGTGTTCAGATAGACTTCATAAATGGGTTTAAGATCTATGGTTCTACACAAACTCTGAAGCTGTCTGATTTCGTCAGCATGGATTTCCGGAATTTCCGTTTTTTCTTCGTTTTCCAGTTTTCTTCCGGCCAAAAGTACCTGTTGTAAGAGTTCGGGATTGACATAGTCTACATTAATTCTTACCAGAAAACGGTCAAATAATGCATTGAGTGCTTCATCTTCCGGAAGAACGTTACTTGCTCCTACAAACATCAGTGCAGGAAGATGCTTGGTTTCTTTTCCTCTTTTAAATATTTTTTCGTTGAGTGCTGTCAGAAGGGAATTCAAAATAGCCGAGTTCGCATTGAAGATCTCATCAAGAAAAACCAAGGAAGCTTCGGGCATCATTCCTTCCGTATTGGTCAAAAGTTCACCTTCTTTCAGTTTTCTGATATCAAAAGGTCCGAAAATCTCGTTCGGTTCTGTAAAACGGGTTAACAAATATTCGAAATTCTTTCCGTCTTTCACTGTTTTGGCAAGTGTTCTGACAATCGCAGATTTCGCCGTACCCGGAGGTCCGTATAAAAATGCATTTTCTCTTGCCAACAGGCATATTCCTAAAAGGTCTACGACATCATTTTTACCTACAAAAGTATCTTTTACGTAGTTAAGGACTGTATTAAGCTGATTTATATTCTGGTTCATTGATTTTAAAAATTAAAATTTCCACCACTTTTTCTTCGGTTTTTTCTCTTCTTTATTTTCTGCCTGTTCATTTCTTTTATTGAATGAAAAAGCCAGTCTCTGATAAGGCACTTTGATATCGAAATACAGCTGTGTTCCGTCATCCAGTGTAAGTACATCCATTATTTTATCTCCATCTTTGACCAGAATTTGTGAAACATCCTGTTTATTGAAGTGATGTCTGATCAGATCTCTTTCGTCGGAAATTCTTGTGATCATATAAGGAGAATCTTTGGTTCCGTCTCCGGTTTTTTCAAGGCAATCAAAGATAAGCTGTGCTATGGTCATTTCAATATTCCGTCCTTTTTCGTCCCCCAGTTCTTTGTAAGCAAAATATTTACAGATATGCGCTCTGGGACTCAGTAAAATATTGACATTGACATATTGTATAACCTCTTCAAATTTCCCTTCATTCAGTAAATCCTGTAAGTTTTCAATATCTTCGGAATAGGGATCATATTCCGTATTACTGATCACCAGTTCACGGCATTTCAGGAATGTTTCTTTTGTAGGGTCGGTTAAAAATTCAAATACTTTCTCATACGTTTTCATTATGGTGTTCGGTTATAGTTTTTAGTTCTCGCCAGAATGCATCTTTGTACATTCCGAATTCGGCTATTAGTAGTTTATTAATGAACGGAATTTCCGCAAGTTTATAATCTCTTTTTTCAACAATTCTTTCCAGATAAAGTTTCCTGTACGTATTGTCTTGCAGTTCTTCTGTCCAGTTCACGTTCTTCAGATCAAGATCATACCCTACTCCGGAATAGTGAAACTGTGTCAGAATATTTTCCAGCATAGGGATTAAAGCATCTTCGGGATCCACAGTATGTAAAGCAGTCATTACCTGTGGCAAAAATCTCAGTGACAAGTCTGCAGATAAGATAGAAGGAATATCCCGTGTTCCTTTGAACCGGGGAATAAGATTGTCAATATTTTTTTCTGTATTTTCTCTGATCAGATAAAGCTGTGCACTATGGTAGAGCACCTTGGCAGCCCAAACAGCGGTTTCTTTGCTGCAGGTCAATTGATCAGATAAAAATTCAAGTCTTTCTTTTTCGAATTCAGCTTCAAAATAATCTCCTGCTTCCGCCTCTTCCTGAGGGGAAATTTGCTGTAAGTTTGAAAAAAGAGTAATACATTCTTCCTTACGAAGCAAAAATATCGTGTCTAAAAACGGTGACTTGGTTTCCATGATCTAACAAAAATAAAATTATTTCGTTGAGAATAAAATTTTTGTGGAGAAGATTCTTTTTAAATATGGATTCTTTGAAGTTATCCTAAGGTTGGAAAGCGCAAAGGCGCCAGTGAGTAAGCATTGTAATACTTTTTAAGGCGTGAGAACATTTCGAATTCGCTGAATGTGAGGTTTTCAGCAAGGTAATTCTTACAATCTAAACCTTTTAGGTTTTAAAAACCTACAAGGTTTGAAATTACATATTTATTACTATACTAAAGATTGCTTCGTCGCTAAAGCTCCTCGTAATGACTTAGTGTGATACAATTTCAATAATATTATTTTCCGGATCAAGGATGACGCTTTCGTAATATCCGTCTCCTGTGGTACGCGGTTCTCCAGCCACTTTATATCCATCTTTTCTCAGTATTTCTGTAAGTTCGTCTACTTTTTGTTTATTGTCTACAGAAAATGCAAGATGAATAATTCCGTACTGCTGGGATTCATAAGAGTTTTCGCTTTCTTTGATATCCGGTCTGGTCATGATTTCAAGACGGCAGCCATTTTCAAAACTTAAAAAATAGGATTGAAAGTTTTTAACCGGATTATGGTATTTTTCATTGGAAACTGCTCCAAAATATTTCTGATAAAATGCTCTGGATTGTTCAAGATCTTTCACCCAAATGGCAATATGCTCTATTTTCACTTTTAAAATGTTAAATGTTTTACTTCTGCAAAAGTAGCCGGTCTGCTTTCACGATACCTGCTCTTCGTTATTCTTTTATTGTTCTCTGTTTACAAGGTTAGGTTTTGGATTATACAAAGGACTTTATTTAAAATATTATTTAAAGCATTTATTAATAATATCTTATATATTCTATTAATAAGAAGAGGTTTCATTGTTTCCATTTTCGTAATTATATAAACAAACTAAAAGTTATTATCTTTGTCCCATTCAAAAAAACATTATGAGTATTCACATCAGTGCAAAAAAAGGAGAAATTGCTAAAGTAGTATTGCAGCCGGGGGATCCGCTTCGTGCACAGTATATTGCTGAAAATTATTTAGAAAATGCTAAACTGGTAAGCAAAACCAGAGGTATTTTTTATTATACAGGGCTTTATAAAGGTAAAGAAATCACTGTAGGAGCGAGTGGAATGGGTTTCCCAAGTATAGGAATCTATTCTTTTGAGTTATTTACAGAATATGAAGTAGATACGATCATCAGAATCGGAACTTGTGGTGCTTACAATACAGATCTTCAACTTTTTGATATCTTAAATATTGACAAAGCTGCCAGTGAAAGTACGTATGCCAAATATGCATGGGGAATTGAAGACGAAATCCTTTCTCACCAGGGGAATATCTTTAATACCATCAACGAAACGGCTAAAGATTTATCTTTAAATGCTAAAGCCATCAATATCCACAGTAGCGATATTTTCTACAGAAAAGATCCTAACACTCCTGAAATTGCTACCAAATACAACTGTCCTGCAGTAGAAATGGAAGCTTTTGGTTTATTTGCCAATGCTCAGCATTTAGGAAAAAATGCAGCGACTATTCTTACGGTAACGGATATTATTCCTACCCACGAAAAAATCTCTGCTGATGAAAGAGAAACAGCTTTGAATCCAATGATGGAACTAGCTTTGGAATCGGCTATAAAGAGTTTGTAAGAAATAAATTCATTATAAAAAAAGAGCTTTACTTCATCAGTAGAGCTCTTTTTTATAGTCTGAAAAAATTTCTGGCTGTTTCTGTAGTATCATCTGCCACTTCAGAAATGCTGATCTTCTTCAGATGGGCAATGGTTTGTGCTACATAAGGTAAAAATGAAGGTTCATTTCTTCTGTTCTGCATTCTCGGCATATTCTTCGGAAGCATAAATGGGGCGTCTGTTTCAATCATCATCCTGTCAAGAGGGACATATTTTATAACGTCTTCAAGGTGTTTAAATCTTTTCTCATCACTGATGGCTCCTGTAAATCCTAAATAAAATCCTTTATCCAGATAAGTTTTTGCTTCATTCAATGTTCCGGTAAAGCAGTGTACAACGGCTTCAGGTAACTTTGAAAGACAGTCATCTGTGATTTCATTAAATCTTTTAAATGCGGATCTTTCATGAAGAAAAAGGGGTTTGTTTACTTCAATGGCGAGTTCAAGCTGTGCCTGATAACATTTTTCCTGCAAAGGTCTGGGAGAGAAATCACGGTCAAAATCCAATCCGCACTCTCCTACTGAAATCACATGATCCTGCTTTAATAGTTTTCTGAGCTCATCAATACTTTGTCCATTAAAAGATTTGGCATCGTGGGGATGAATTCCGGCTGTTGAAAATAAAATTTCGGGATATTCTTGTGCAATTTCCGCAGATTCTTTGCTTCCACGTATGCTGGTTCCGGTGAGAATCATATGTTCAACCCCCTCGTCCAAAGCACGGTTAATAATTTCTTCGTGTTCATTATAGAATTGTTTATTGGTCAGATTAATGCCAATATCAATATAAGTATTCATTCTTTTACTTTTTATTATTGGTTACTTTTAGTTAAAAAAATAGAAACAGACCGGGTTCGAACCGATGACCTTCCTTTGAATGGAATATTTTTCCAGTTAAACTACTGTTTCTTGTTTAGGTTTCTGCTCTCAGAAGATTAAAGTATTCTGAAGCTGTAAGAGGTCGTATTTCTCCGGTAGGAGTTACTTTTTCTTTCAATTCGCAGATGAGCAGATCTCCCTGTCTCTTCAAGCATTTTATATAAGGAATCAGATTACTGTGTATTCTGAAGGTAGATGCAATGGCCGCTAAAGCATCGGATTTATAATCGGATTCTATCCACAGCCAGTGTTCTTTTTCCGTAGATGGGCACCAACATTTCACTGCATAAGAATATTCTGCTCTGCTCCCCCAGATGAACACTCCCAATTTACGGTTTTCAATTTCATGTACTTCATAACGGTTAACTTTTTGGGTTAGTTTTTCGTTTCCGTTTTCATCATACTCCTCGTAGGCAATTTCAATTTCTTTTTCATTGATCTTTCTGGATTCAAGTTTTTTCATCAGATTTCCTACGCCATAATAACTGAAACAAAACAGTTTAAAGTTCCTATCTTCTGCTTTAAAGAATTCCTCATATTTCATTGGCTCCACTTCTGTCCAGAGACTTTCAATTTTTCCTAAAACCTTTGTAAAAAATGGAGTACTAAAAGCCTCCCATTGTCTTTCATACTCACGGGTTTTAAAATTCTGAAAGCTGCTGTGTCTTAATTTTAAGATCGCAACCAGTTTTCTCATAGGATAGCGCTTTTCCTGGAAAATATAAGGGAAAGATGTCCGTGAAATAATGAAATAATCTTTCGTAAGATGCAGATTATTATTTATTTTAAAATAAATATTCTTTGCGATATGTTCAAAGCCATCATAGGTACCGTACAAATAATTGTTGATACATTCCAGCGCAGGAAACTTCAGGTCTTTCATTCTGGAATCTCCCCATTCCCCAAGATACTTCAACGATTTAAAATCTGTTGCAGGGTTCACATTATACAAAAACTGAATTTTCCCGTTCACTTTTTGAAGGTGTTCAAAACGATAGGTTTCATGGATAATCAGATCTCCCACTTCAGCAATGTTAGGAGCGAACGTATTATAGGTATTGAAAAAGCCTTTCACATATCGAAGAGCATTCAGCTCACACTTTTCAGAACCATTATACATGAAATTTCCAATAATATCAGTCAAAACCGGAAATGCCCCTCTACTTCCTCCATTGAGCATTATATTACCGGATTTTTCAAGTGCCGGAAAAGTGACATAAGAACCATTTTCCATATGAATACTTCCGCTGGTTTCCTGAAGTACCGGAAATGAAACACCGGTATTTTCAAATTTCAGGTTACCAATCAACTTCTTCAGCATGGGAAAATGATGGGTAAATTTATGCCCGATATGATATTCACTTCTTATTCTAAGCGTACCATGAACAAATTCCAGATTCGGGAATGAAACATTTTTCCCTACAATGGTAATTTTACCACGTATTTCCCGGTGAGGAATTATAATATTATCTCCAAGAATATTGATATCAAAAATACCATCTTTCAAAAGCTCATCTGCCTGAAACTGGTACTGAACAGGAATAACATCTCTTGTTTTCAGCAACTTTCCATTTCTGGTATGTACTGTGGTATTCTTTACAGCAATACATCCTCCGATCGTTTCCAGGTTTTTAAAAGCGGCATCCACAATACACTTAAAATTGCCTCTGACTTTTCTAAGCTCATTCATCATGGTATGGCAATGCATGGTAAAATGACGTTCTACTGTTTCAAGTACCGGAAGTTCACAATATTTTGCATCAATAGAAAGATTTCCAGCGATATATTTCAACTCCGGAAAGCGGCAGCCTTCACCACGCAAATACAAGCTTCCTTCTATTTCTGTACAATGAAAGGTGATGTTTTTAGCATAAACTTCTATCAAAGCATATTTATCAAAAACAATATCCGCCCAGTCTTCTTCGGAGAATATTTTATATTTTCTTATGGTATCAGTCGTATGCATTTTCTATGATTTGAGTTATCGGGTTATATTCCTGCTGGATATACTTTACAAAGTAATCGCTTTCTATCCGGAGCATCTTATGTTCATTATGGGTGATAAAGGCATCTTCAGAAATCTGAAATGCTTCTGTAGTTCCGCTTTTAGCATAAATATGATATTGTTCTGTTTTCAACATATGCTGGTTGCTTGTTTTCTCAAGACAATATTCTTTATAATCCTTTGTATATTCTGCCAGATTATTAATTCTGTTCAAATAGTTTCTGTTGGTTTTCCTTTCTCTTACGGGGAGAATAGATTCTGTCACTTCCTTTCCTTTCACTAAACTTTCTGAGGCTTCTCTTTTTTGTTCCTGCACAATCCTGCTTCTTTCTTTCAGCATTTCAGTTCTCGAACGCTCCAACGCTTTTTCCATTGGAGTTCTATCCCTCCTCTGTATAGGTACCGGAACCTGAATTTCATCAATAATGTTCAGATAAATCAATAGTTTTTTAAGCATGGTATTATATTTTAAAATGAAAGCCAAAGAGACCGGGATCGAACCGGCAACCTATCCTCCATGGATATGCTTTTCCAGATTAAGCTACTGCTCTGACTTTCTGATTGGGGAGATAAGCACGATTCGAACGTGCATCAATTCCGGGCAGGGAATCATTTTTCCGTTAAACTATTATCTCCATTGTTTGCATTGGAAGTACCGCAGGATTTGAACCTGCAGCTCGTCCCTGCTGAGGACGTATTCTTCTCCTTTTGAACTATGTACTCCTGTGAAACGGACGGGAATCGAACCCGCAGCCGTTGACGTGGATGGTCAAAGCTCTTCCGTTGAGCTACCGTTTCAATAGTTGGGAGATAAGCAGGAATCGAACCTGCAACTCATTTTAGCAAAATGTATTTTTCCATTATTACTATTATCTCCGTATGGATTTTACCAGGTATGAACTTTATAGTTTTTCAATAAAACTCCACTGAAGTAATTTCCTTGTATTCCTTCTATCACAGGGTGCAGAATTCTGGCCGCCCCATCCACAGAATCCAGCGGGGGAATATATCCCATCTCAAACTGTTTCTTTCTAAGACTTTCTTTGGCTCCTGTAGAAATCCACCCCACATCTACGGCACTCATATAAATCTGATCATTTTCAAATTCTTTTGCAGAAGTGAGGGTCATCATATTCAGAGCTGCTTTTGTCATATTGGTGTGCGGATGAAAAATCGTCTTATTTTCGTAGCTGAAAATTCCTTCTGATGAAGTGACATTGATGATAAATTTTTCTTTAAAAGCAGAGTTTTTCATCAATGGTTTCAACTCTTTGATCAGAAAATAAGGGGCAATATGATTGATGAGGTTCACCTCTACCAATTCAAACATAGAAACTTCTTCCAGCGTAGAATTCCAACTTGTTTTTTCTCTGTTATCTACCGGCTGTCCAAAACGGGTAAGTGCAACCTGCGTTTCTTCATTTTGAGCATATTCCAGTTTTGCTGTTTCATTTGAAATTTCCGTGTGGTTTGGAATCAGGGTATGAATATCTTTAAATGCTATCAGTTTTTCTTTTTCGCGTTTTATAATTGGCAGATAGTATTCGTCGGGATATTTAATGGTCTGGGCTGCATTATTGATCAGAATATCCAGCGTATCAAAATTCAACTTATAAAAATCAATAAAATCCTGGATTGCCTTCAGATTTCTAAGATCCAGGCCATAGATCCAAAGTCTGTCTTTCCAGTTTTCATAATCTGCCTCCTGCTGCATAAGCTCCATTGCCAATGCCGGAAAACGGGTTGTCAAAACCAAATTGGCCCCGCTTCTCAACACCTTCAATGCAGTAGCAAACCCCACCTTCACTCTTCCTCCTGTCAGGATTAAATTTCTTCCCGTAAGATCAGCTGTTTCAAAACGCTTTTCATAGTTTTCTCCGGCGCATACAGGACACAATCTGGAATAGAAAGAATGGGCATACTGATAACTTTGGTTACAGCAGTAGCAGTTTTTGGGAATCTGAAGCTTTGTAAGTTTCACTTCTTCCTTTTCATCATCATAAAAAGCAGAAATACCAGCCAATGCTTTCTGCATCAGTACCGCATTGGAATTTATCGCCAGATCATGAGACCTCATCTCAGAATAGTTTTCATGACGGCTTTGTCTTTTGGCATTTTTATGAATTTTGGTAATCAGTCCTGAAAATGTTTTATTATCAGGGTTCAGGAAAGGGGTTTCTTTCAAGGAATTAAGCACCTTGAGACATATTTCCCATTCTTCGGCTGAAAATTTTTGTTCTGATTGATTCATAGCTTCTGTTTTATGTCTGCAAAACTAGAAGCATGGTACGCAATGTTTTTACGCAGTTAAAAATTAAGATAAAAAAGACGAAAAACGAAAAGAGAAAATAGTTTTAAGGTTAAAAAAATCTGATTAATCTGTCTTATTTGTAAGCTTATCTATTTTCCCACAGATTTCACAAATGACACAGATGTTTGTATTTATTTATTCGTTGATAAATTTTTCGAGAAAACCGATCAGCTTTGTTCCTCCGTGACTCCAACGAATTCCATGGCCTTCTTTTTCCCGGACTTCAAAAACCAGCTCATGCTTGTAATGGAAGAAAACATTCCACCAGGTTTTATGATCAAGGATGTCATTGATTTTTGCCATTACTTTTTCCTGCTTCTGTTGGTTATTTCCTTTTATCTCTCCCCAGAAATCATCATCCATTCTTCCAATATGCTTTTCCCAGGCTCTTTGTGCAATGGTAATTTCATTGTTGAATGGTTCTTTGCAGGCATTGATCAACGTTCCTTTCAAAGGAGGAATAGCATTTTCATCACGGATGCTGGCAGAGGTAAGCCTTTGTCCTAAAACATTCAGCCAATGTTCAAAAGGAATTTCTTCCAGAAGTTGAGCTTTTACATCATCTGAATCATTATTATCAAGAATCTTCATCAATTTTTCAAAGCTTTCTTTCCTGTCAATAATTATTTCTTCATTAAAATAAGGAAGGTGCAATTCTAAAGTATTGTCCTTAAACTTCTGGATATTTTTTTCCAGATATTTCAGATGTTCTTGTGCTAAAATGGCTTTGTATTGGCTTTTCCATGTTTCGGATAACAGGGCAATATAAGGTTCGAACGGATTCATATTTTACTTCATTTTGATCAGATTAACAGGAATACTTTCTTCTGTAATCAAATATCCGATCAGATTAAACCATTCTTTACAGTGGTCCAGAATCCAGGCATCTGAGGAAATAACGATGGCTGAACTTTCTGCCAGGAATTTATCGGGATTGTATTGCAGATCTGCATCCCAATTGAGCTGATCCTCTTCGGCAAATTCCAGAATAATCTGTTTGATTCTTCCACTGTTGGAAACCGGCTTATCAAAGATCCATACCAATTGATCAATCTGACTTTTCCGGTAAAAAGAAGCTACCAATTCTACTGCTCTTAAGGTTTGATTCACTCTTTTATAAGTTCCATGCACACCTGAAAGATCACGGATACAGCCATCCAATCCTTCAAAAACATAAGCTTCGGAAAGCAGACTTTCCAGTAAAATAAGAACATTGAACCCATCAAGATATACCGTTTTATCTTTCAAATCTGAAGTACCAACATGCTTCAACTGTCTGTTATCAAGCTGTTGAATGGATGCTGACGCTCCCCTCAATGCTTGTATCTGACGGGTTTTCAGTCGATACCTGTTACCCACAAGATCAGAAGCCGCTTTTTCCGGATACTCTCTGCTCAACAGATACTGCATGTCTTCAACAGCCAGTCTCAGTTTGGAGATCTGTTTTTCTGAGCCAAATAAGGTATCATCACCAGTATTTTTTCCGCGGTTTCTGTTATTCATATTCAAAAATAGAGTTTTTGGTGAATTTTTATGGTAAGAAATTGATTTTAATAAATAATGCTAAAAACCACCCCGTCAAAAATTCTTTGAATTTTCGCCACCCCTCCAAAGGATGGGAATTGGGTACTTTTGATGCAAATTTTGGACATAATACCATTTTTCTCATTCTGAACTGGGATCTGTTATGTTTTTTACAACAAAAGAGATATTTTATACAACATATTAACATTGATTAGGGATAAGTTTGCAAAGACTTAAAAATACCCTTATGAATACACTGAAAAAATTATGTTATCTGTCTGCTGCTATACTGTTATCAGCATCTTTTGTTTCATGCTCAAGTGATGACAATGAAATAAGTATTGAACAACAGACTCCCTCACAGGTATTGTCTTCCACTCCATGGGAAACTACAGCAGCCAAAGATAAAAATGGAAATAATGTAGCCCTTACCGATGCCAGCGTAGCCGGATATGTAGGTTTTGCTTACTTCAAAGCAGATGGAAAGTTTGCAATTTATAATCTGACTGACATATTAAGATCTATGGGAACATGGTCTGTAGATGCTCAGGGTAAAACAAGAACTATTGCAGCATTAAACCCGGATGGGACTACTATTTTCACCCGTGATGTTGAAATTCTTGTTTTGAACAGAAATGAGTTCACCTACAGAATTCGTCCTAACTCCAGCGATCAGTCAGTTTACTATGATATCATCCATACAAGAACCTCTCATGCGGAGCCAACGAACGGGCAGCTTACCCTGGCTTCTACTCCATGGGAAACTACTGGAGCTAAGGATAAAAGCGGAAATAATATTGCATTAAATGATGCCAGTGTAGCCGGATTTGTGGGATATTCTTACTTCAAGGCCAACGGAACTTTTAAAATTTTTGGGTTAAATGATGTATTAAGATCCGAAGGAACATGGTCTATCTCTCCGGATGGAAAGAAAAGAACACTTACCACTCCTACTTTTACCCGTGTTGTAGATATTCTGGTACTGAACGAAACAACATTTACTTACAGAATTACACCTGATGCTGCAAATCCATCTGTATTTTACGATATTATTCATTCCAAGGTCAATCATAAAGAACCTTTGTAGTGATTATTTTTTTGATAAGAAGGAAGAAACCGCGCCAATAATGGACCGGTTTTTATTTTTCCAGTTCTATCGGATTATCATATGCCAGGTTTTGTTGTTGCTCTCTTTGCTTTTGTCGTACAATTTCCTGCCCTTTTAAAATTGTCGTTCCATAGCTTGCCAGTACAGCAGCGGCATTTTCTCTGGCAGTCTTTAATGCCTGTTCCAGTTTTGGCTGTGTAGTTTCTATGGCTTCTGTATATCTTCTTTTATTAATCTTAACAGGCTTACCTTTTAGTTCAGCAGTGGGTACGGATTTTACAAGTTCAAAATCAAAATCTCCTGTTTCATCGGCTATTTTGATGATCAGTCCCGGCAATCCACCAAATTTATAGGGACCATAGGGAAATGGAATTTCAGTGGAATACCATGCCACCCAGATTCTTCCTCTATAGCTGAGTTCGGCTTTTTTGCAGTGTAGTGTATTAATTATTTTTGATTCATTAATAAGTTTCCAGCCGTTCATAACGGGTTGCTTATACGTAAGCAATGACATTCCGGCTAACTGGAAATATTGTATATTTTCATTGGTCTGTAATATGGTGGAGAGAAATCTTGTTTTGGGTACTGATACTCCTGCAAGGCTAAGACTAATGCTTCCATCCGGATTCTTTGTTGTCTGCAGAGAGTTTTCTATCACCGAATCTCTTTTAAGAGATTGAACACTTGTAAAAAATGCCCGGTTATTACTTACCTGTAATGAGAACAGCTCCTCATGAATGTAATCTGTTTGTCTATTTAACCTGCCTTTTAAGCGGTATGTAAAATCTCCCTGCAAAGTATCTTTTTCATAGGATTGAGCGTATGATAAAATACTGTAAAGCAAAATTAATAATGTTATTAGTTTTTTATAGTAGTACATAAAGGGTTTTAATTATATATAGTCTTCCCACCATTTTTTCCAGACTGCAGATCCCAACTGATCCAGATCTACTTTTTCTCCAATCATCGGAAGGGTTATAGGTATATTATTTTCTTCTGCATGTTTCGAAGCGAGCTCCAAAGGTTCATACCAGATGTGCTGGGCAAGCTTGAATTTAGAATTGTGTACCGGGATAAAGTTTTTGGCTTTCAGTTCTTTTATTTCTGTGATCAACTGATCTGGCAGCGTATGAATATAGGGCCATTTTTCATTATACTGCCCATTTTCCATTACGGCTAAATCAAATGGTCCATATTTTTCCCCTATTTCTGTAAAATGATTTCCATAACCGCTATCACCGCCTAAAAACAGATTTTTCGTAGGTGTTTTTAAAACAAAGGAAGTCCAGAGTGAGATATTACGGTTCAGCAATCTGCCGGAAAAATGTCTTGCCGGAGTGAGTGTAATTCTGAAGCCTTCTGCAATGTCTATACTTTCCCACCAGTTTTTTTCGACAATTCTATCAAAGCTCCAGCCCCAATATTCGAAATGCTGTCCGGTTCCCAAACCACAAATAACTTTACCTACTTTATCTTTTAATTCATGAACGGTTTTATAATCAAGATGATCCCAATGGTCGTGGGAAATAAGCAGAAAGTCTATTTCCGGCATATGTTCCGGTTTGTAATAATCTGCCCCCTGAAAAGCTTTTATAGAACCGGGCATTGGAGAAGCATTTCCACTGAAAACAGGATCTATAAGAAATTTCTTTCCATCCAGCTGTATAAAATAGGAGCTGTGCCCAAACCATACCAACACATTTTCATCCGGACGAAGATTCTTAAGGTCAGTCACTATAAACGGGAGAGCGATTTTTGGTGATGTATTTTCTACTTTGCACAAGCTTTGAAGGAGCAATTTAGTCATGCTTTCTCCTTCTAACAGCGCCGGGGTTGTTAATATATTCTGAAATCGCCCGTTGAGATAATTCGGTAGTGTACTGAAATATTCTTTCCTTTTTTCATCCGGAAACTGTCCGAGCTGCTTTTTTAAACTTTTCATTCATTTAATTTTAAATCCAGTCATACTTTCCAGAGAATACACCCTGTTTTATTAACCGGAAAACCTTAATATAAAATAAATATAAGCATAAGATTTTGAGATATAAAAATAAATTGAAAAGGATATGAAATTTAAATTCTTCGTTAATCAATGAAAGATTCTTAAAAAAGCCATTTAACCAATCCGAGCATGATGGTTCCTAATATTACACAGAATAGTATCATTATTACCAAAATCTTCCCACATTCTGTCCAAAACTTTTTACGATCGAAAGTAAAATCAACAGGATTAATATAATAGACCTCATAAACCAAAGGATTTATTCGCAAATCTGGTCGAAAATACACAATTCCCTGGATGTATCTTCTTCGTAAAGCTCTCAAATTTCCAATATAAGTAGTGTAGCCTGCATCCATTCCATTAAAATCAACGTCTGCTACCGAGCCATTGTTATTTACTTTCAATATATAAGTTTTATGCCTTGGACTGATACTCACATCATATTCATCAGAAAAGGAATATTTTTTCAGGCTATTGTACAAAATTTTATCTATTGTTCCATCGGCTCTCTCATAGTGAACTCCTTTATCATCAACCTCTATCTTTCTGACAATTCTTTTTCTGATTCTCCTTTGGTAAAGAAAAAAACGATATAAACCGAAAGCAAGTGCCGGATAGTATAGTATGGCTACAATAACAAATATAACCGGTTTATCACTCATCACAACAGGCAATCCCACTATGATCAGAAACGCTGCCAACAATAAAAGCCCCCCAAAAGTCCTGGTCAGCCAGGTCATGAACCAGCATGTTTTAGAAACTAATGGCAAAAAATCTTTTCTTACATCCTCTTGCATCTGTTCAAGATACAAAAAAAGTAAATAACCTTCAGTAAGCAGTTATGATCTTAATAGCTTCCCTCCTCCTGCTTCCAGCTTCCAAACTATAATACAAAAGAGCCACCGCAGTACACCGTGACTCTTTTTACTTAATTGAAAATAAGATATGATTATCGAAACTATAATATCGTATAGGTCTTTTCTGTACTTACATTATAAGTATCAGAGATGACATTGTCTACAAACCTCCATTCTGCAGTAGAACTTCCAGTGGTAAATTTCACATGCAGATATCCTCTTTTATAAAGATTGGCATAATCCAGATCATCAATCAGTAATGAAAATGCCTGGGCCAGTTCTATCGCTTTTGCAGGATCTGAAGTTATTCCCAGATATCCTTCCAAGCCAGGAGAAGAAACGGAGCTGCAAGCCAATTCTGTTCCGATAAACTTCCCTTGTGCATCGTTCAGTTTTCCTAACCATGCATTGTGGGTATCTCCCGCTAATACCACTACATTTTTCCCTGCAAGAACAGAATAAAGTTGTTCCCTCTCCATAAAATATCCATCCCATGCATCCAGATTGTATGGTAAAGTAGTTGTGATTCTTGCAATTTCCTGAGGTGTCAAAGTAGGATCCTGCTGTTGGTATCTTGTTTTAAGAATAATCAGCTGAGTGATGGTATTCTGAAGGGCCTGCATGGTAGCCGGCTGTGCACTTCCGTGTTGTTTAATTTCTGCAAGAATCTGATTCAGCAGCATCAATAACTCTGCTGGAACCATCATTTTAGTCATTAAAATCTGCTGGCCCAGCACTTTCCATTTTGCAGTATCGCTATTGATCTGAGAGCCCAGCCATGCCATCTGCTCATTTCCGATTAGTTTTCTGTTTGTGCTTAAAAAATCTGTTTTAAACTGTATTTGATTAAAATTCCCAGTACTATCAATATAATCGGAATATTCCATTTGCTTATCTCTTGCAATCACCCTGGTATCCATCATGTATAGTGAAAGGATATTCCCGAAATTGAAACTTCTGTAAATTCTCATATCTTTTCCCGTTTTAAGAGGAATATATTCGCTATATGCCTGGAAAGCCGCCATTTTTCTTGCCTGGAAATCGCCTTCGTTGGGCTGATGATTTTCTGCTCCGGATTTATAGGTATCATTAGCAAATTCATGATCATCCCAAACACAGATGAACGGTTTTTTCTGATGAAGAAGCTGAAGATTTTTATCTCCTCTGTACTGCCTGTATCTTTCTCTGTAATCGCTGAGGTTAAGAATTTCCTTCGCCGGCTGATGAGCTCTTCCTAACTGATTGGTGTAAGGATTTGTTCCGTATTGTCCCGGAGCATATTCATAAATATAGTCTCCAAGGTGTACTACAACATCAGCTTCAGATTTTGCAATTGCACCGTATACATTAAAAAGTCCTGCAGGAAAGTTGGAACAAGACACCACTGCCATTTTCACTTCACTTACAGCATCCGATTTTGAAGGTAAAGTAAGGGTTTCTCCTGTCACACTCACTTCTTTGGTCTTACTGTTATAGAATCTATAATAATATTTTGTGTTAGAAGAGATATTCTGTACATCTACAGCTATAGTAAAGTCATTTACTGCCATAGCATTGGCCTGCCCTCTTCTTACCACCTCCGAAAAAGTATTGTTTTTGCTAATTTCCCATGTAATTTCTGCATCCGTTCCCTTTGAATATCGGGTCCAGATAATAATTCCTGTTGCACTCGGATCAAAACTTGCGACCCCGGATTCAAAACCTCCGTTTTGGAGATTATCGGGAGCATTTCCATTTTCAGTAAAATCGTCACTGCAACTTTCGATAAGAGGAGCAAGAAAAATTCCTCCGGCTGCCAATAGTGAATTTTTAAGAAATCTTCTTCTGTTGAATTGGTGGTTGTTTTCCATCATTACTTTTTTTGCAAAGCAACGGTATATGAAGAAGAAAATTGTTAACTAAATTTTAAATGTATTTTATGGTTTTTTAAACAAATGTTTAATGTTATACATAGTAAGTTTTATGCTAAAATCATATTTGTTTTATTTTAATTCGAAATTGATTTTTCAATCTCTTTAATATAAATAGACGGAGTAGTTCCTGTCTTTTTCTTAAAAGCAATCGAAAATGCCTGAACGTTATTATAGCCTATTTCTTCTGCAATAGCAGGTAATTTATAAGAACGAAATTTCTTATCTTTTACAAGCTGATCTAAAGCATAATCAATACGTAAATCATTAAGATAAGTTGTGAAATTTTTACCTTTATGATTATTAATAATCTCCGATAAGTAAGCAGTATTGGTTTTAATATTTTTTGCAAGACTTGTTAATGTAATCCCGTTTTTCAAAAAATGAAGTTTGTTTTCGAAATTGTCCAGATCCCTTAAGATAGATTGAGCAACATCTTCGGGAACCGTTTTAATTGTTTTGGTTTCACTTTCAACCTTTACCGGTTCGTATATTTCTACTGGTTTATCGTTTTTATTTTGAGCTGCTTCAAGATTTCTTTTTTCAATCAAATGAATTAAGTCCTGAGCAATTTTTCGATGTTCTTTCTCAGCTTTCTTAGTTTTATAATAAAAATAGGTAAGTAAAAGTAATATTAAAGTTAAAATACTAACAGAAACATACAAAAATGTTTTTTTATTTTTTAATTCATTTATTATAACTTCTTTTTCTTGTAAAAGATTGGGCGTATCATATTTTTGGTGCAACTCCGTTGATAAGTATCGAAATTGTTCATCAAGCTTTTTATCAACTTTTAGAAAACGGTCAATATAATAGAGTTGCTTTTCTTTATCGCCGTTTTCCCTATAATAATCTATTAGAAAAGTATATACATCTCCTAACTCTGGAAAAGTAATCTCCGTTTTTTTTACATTGGAATCTATCTGAGTAAAATATTTTATCGCCTCTTGTTTGTTATTCAATTCTTCATAACATTTTCCCAGACTATATAATACAAAATTTTGATTGTTATCATTAATACTTGAAAAATAAGTATACGCCTTTGTTAACTCAGCAATTGCAGCTTGATAATTTTTGGTTTTAAGATGCAGCTGTCCAGATAAATATAAATACTGATTCCTATTATATATATTCTTTTGTACAAAGGGAGAATTCAATCCTTCCTGAATGAAAAAACTGGCAGAATCAATTTTATTTATTTTAATATAGCAGTACGCAAGACTTACCCGCATCTGATCATGCTGATATTCATCTGTTATATCGTGGGAATTCAATAAATAATATCTAAATGTTTTTGCTGCCTCTTTATTTTTCCCCATATAGCTATTTAAATAGGCAATGTTCATATTAGCATAAGCTATTTGCTTCAAATTCTTTTGCTTTTTAGAATATTCCAAACCTAAAATATAGTTATCAAGGGCAGCTTTTAAATTGTCATATTTATAGTATAAATTTCCTTTTATAATAAATGTTCTGGCTGGATATACATCTCCTTTCACATTTTTTGTAATCATAGCCAGACTATCAATATACTTTAAGGCCACAGGGAAGTCCTCAGTTGAATGCATAAGATTATATCCTTCTGCAATTTCAAGGATATTTTTTTCTTTTTTTGCTTTTGCTAAGTAATATTGAGAAATAACTTGTGCTTCTAACTTTTTATTAGATTCATCATAAACATTAAATTTATTTCTTAACTCCTCATAATTCAATAATTTTAAACTATCAATTTTGTTTTGAGCAAAAAATAGACTACAAAAGAATGCTAATAAAAGCAGGAATATCTTTTTCATTAATTTTTCTATACCGTACAAAAATATTCATTTTTTCAAGAAAATACATAATCTGTATTTTGATTTTAACTAATTGATCATTATTATTTTATTGACATTTTACAAATATGTATTTATAAATCTATAGATATATTTTCAGTGGGGTCAAAGAAATATTGCTTTCTTTGTAAAATTAATTTTTATAAACAATAACAATCATGAAAAAAGAAAACAACGCGCAAAAGAAATTGTCTTTAAAAAAAGTACAGATTATGAAGATTAATGATTTAAAGAGAATCCATGGAGGATATGGAGGGAATGGTAATCAGGTATCTTTAGATGAAAATGGCGAAGTTGATCCAAACACTCCCATTAAACATACAATCAAGCCTTAAATAAATATGAAAAACTTAATATTTGTCATTATTGCTATTTTATACGTACTTCCCGTAAAGGCTCAAAAAAACAATTTAGCACCTTCAAAACCTGTTACAGAAAATTATTTTGGAACTAAAATAATAGATGAATATAGAAACCTTGAGGATCTTCAAAACGCAGGAACTATAAATTGGATGCAGTCTCAAACCAATTATACCAATTCTATATTAAATCAAATTCCTAAAAAAAACTATTATGTTGAAAAAAGGTTAGAATTTGACAGAAGGCAGGGGTACTCTATATCAGATTTTGAAATTACCGATAATGACAAATATTTTTATTTAAAGAAAAATGGTGATGAAAAGATTGCAAGATTATATTATAAGGAAGGCTTTTTAGGCCAAGAAGTATTGCTATATGATCCTGCTATGTATCAAGAGAATAACGGAAGTCATTCTTTTGTTATCAATTATATAAGTCCATCTTCGGATGGCAGTAAAATAGCTGTTTCCATGTCTGAAAAAGGAAAAGAATTATCAGAAATAATTATCCTGGATGTAAAAACGAAATATGTACATCCTGAGATTATTACCAACTCTGCACCCGCTACTTTCGATGGAATAAAATGGATAGATGATAATACGGGGTTTATCTATGTCGAGTTTTCTACAACTGACCCAACATCTCAAAACTTTTATAAAAATACAAGAACTGTATTCTATAAAATTGGAACTGATCCTAATAAATCGGTTGACGTTTTTTCTGCTAAAAACAATCCTGATCTACATATTACCGAAGATCAATTTCCTATCATTTTAGACTTTAGTGCTGATGATCAATACTATATTGGCATGTTGGTTGATTTCCAGTCTTATAGAAAAACATTTATCATTCGTAAACAGGATTTATTATCAGGTAAAAAAAATTGGAGATTATTTTCCAATTCGGACGATAAAGCTAAAAGTTTAACTTTTCAAAAAGATAAAATATTTTTTATATCAGGTTACAATACTTCTCTCAATAAGCTATGTAAAACCAGTATTATCAATCCTGACTTTAAGAATGGTGAAGTTTTGATTCCTGAAAAAAAAGACGAAATTATTAAAAGCTATACCATCACAAAAGATGGTATTTATTATACCACTACAAAAAACGGAGTAGAAGCTAAACTATACTTATATAAAAACGGACAAAATCATTCTATTGAGCTTCCCTATCCATCCGGAGATATTAATTTAAGAGGCAAAGGAGAAAATCATTCTGATATCTGGATAACTTGCTCCGGCTGGGCCAATGATGAGCAAAGATTTAAATATGACCTAAAGACCAATTCTTTCAAGCCAGAAAATCTTACCCCTATTACTAAATATCCCGAGTTTCAGGATATTATTGTTAATGAAATCATCGTGAAATCAAGAGATGGACAAGAAATCCCGGTATCCTTACTATATAATAAAAACATCAAAAAAGATGGTAAGAATATGACTCTTATTAGCAGCTATGGTTCTTATGGTATTTCTAATAATCCCTATTTTTCTCCCACCTATTTATTATGGGTTCAACAAGGTGGTGTAGTTGCAATAGCTCATGTAAGAGGAGGAGGAGAAAAAGGAGAAGAATGGCGCTTAGGAGGATATAAAGAAACTAAACCCAATACCTGGAGGGATCTAATAGATTGTACAGAATATCTGATAAAAGAAAAATATACCTCACAAGAAAAAGTAGCGATTTGGGGTTCCAGTGCCGGAGGAATTACTGTAGGGAGAGCCATGACGGAGAGACCTGACCTCTTTAAAGTAGTTATTGCAGAAGTAGGAGTAATGAATCCGTTAAGAGATGAAATAACCCCTAATGGCCAGCCCAAAGAATTCGGAACGGTTAACGATCCAAAAGAATTCAAAAGTTTGCTGGAAATGGATGCTTATCAGCATATTAAAAAAGGAGAAAAGTATCCTGCTACTTTTATAACCGGAGGAATAAACGACCAGCGGGTTATAGTCTGGGAACCCGTAAAATATGCTGCTAAGCTAATGTTTAATGATGCTTCTTCCAATCCTCAGTTATTAAAAATAGATTTTGAAGGAGGTCATGGAAATAATGTTGCAGTAGATCAAAGATATACTAATATTGATGATATATTTACTTTTGCATTTTGGCAATTAGGCCATCCTGACTACCGACCAAAAGAACAAATAAAAAATTAGATGTCACGCTTCCCTTATCATTTTTTTAATGAGTATATAGTACGAACCCCTTTATTCTCACTAAAGAGCTTTCAGGAACAACTTAGTCAAGATGAAATTTCAGATAAAAACTTAAAAGAGATTTTTAACAATCCTGTTTTTAGGGAGGCTATCTATCTTGCCTCCTCTCATCTATATGAAAAGTTTGACAAATGGCTCAGCTCAGAAAAACCATTATCATCCAAAGAGTTTCATAAACTCAAAAATACCCTTCTAAAATATTATAGCCGAATGAGTACCCGTTGTACTCCATTCGGCTTATTTTCTGGTATAGGATTAGGAGAATTTTCTTTAGAAGCATCAAAATTTTCCGACAACACAACAGGATACCAACTACCTACTGATCAATTAGTACGGGATACCAGATTAGATATGCATTTTCTTGTTTCTCTTGCACAATACTTTACACAACTACCCATAGTAAAGAATAAGCTTTTATTTTTTCCTAATAACAGCATCTATAAAATAGGTAATAGAATTCGATATATAGAATATCAATACACAGGAGGAAAAAGAGAATACATTATTTCCTCGGCTCCAATATCTGCAGAGTTACAGCAAATAATAAATTTTTCAAAACAAGGTAAAACCATTAGTGAAATTTCTCATATCCTGCTTAATGAAGAGATAACAGAAGATGAAGCAAGAGAATTTGTAGAAGAATTGATTGCTAATCAGGTTCTGGTAAGTGAGCTTGAACCTAATGTATCAGGAACTGATTTTTTAAATACTATTATTACTGTTCTAAATAGATTAAAAATAAAAAATGAAACTGATATTTTACTTTCTTTAAAGAATAACTTGGAGAAACTGGATTTAAATATTGGTAATCCTACTATATTATACGATGAAATCAGAGACCTGATACAATCGTTCACTATGGAGTATGAACAAAAATATCTTTTTCAGACGGATCTCTATAATATCTCTCATTTTTACTTATCCCCAAGTTGGAAAAAACAATTAAAAACAGGAATAAGTTTTCTAAATAAAATCACTTTAACACAAAAGGAAAATCAATTTTCGAGATTTAAAAAAGCTTTTATCGAAAAGTTTGATACTCAGGAAATGCCTCTGCTATATGTCTTAGATACTGAAATAGGTATAGGATATAAGCAAAATACATCTTCAAAAGGCATTCATCCTTATATAGAAGATTTAATACTCCCTATTTCACAGGAAAAACAAAATAAAAATATTGAGCTTACTCCGATCCAGATAATACTTAATGAAAAGTTACAGGAAGCTCTACTAGATAACCAATATAGTATAGAACTAACTGATCCGGATTTTGAAGATTTCCAGGAAAACTGGGATAATATGCCTGATACCACCTCTATCATGGCAGAAATAATTTCTGAAAATAATCAGGAAAAAATATTCTTAAATGCAAGCACAGGAACTAGTGCCGGTACTCTTTTGGGGCGATTCTGTTCTGAAAAATCAAAAGTACAGAATCTTATCAAAAACATTGCTGAAAAGGAAAAAGAACTCAACTCTGACGTGATCTTAGCTGAAATCATTCACTTACCTGAAGCAAGGATAGGAAATATAATAAGAAGACCTACTTTGAGAACGTATGAAATTCCTTATTTAGCTCAATCTTTATTGCCTCAAGAAAATCAGATATCTACAGAGGATTTATATATTTCTTTAAAAAATGATGAGATTATTTTACGTTCAAAAAAACTAAATAGGAGGGTTATTCCTTATCTCACAAACGCCCATAATTACTATACCAATACATTACCTGTCTATCATTTCTTATCAGATTTACATACACAGAATATCAAACCCGGGCTTTATTTTAACTGGGGCGACTTAGAATATATTTATACATTTTTGCCAAGGGTAGAATATCGTAATATCATTCTTTCAAAAGCGCGGTGGAAGATTACAGAAAAAGATATTTTTTTGTTAGATCAATTAAAATTGAACAAAAAAGATTTTTTACAGGAACTAAAAAACTGGAGAAACAAAAGAAAAATTCCGGACTGGATTCAATGGTCCAAATTTGACAATACTTTAACCCTGGCTCTTGAAAATTATGATATGGCAAAGCTTTTTATTGAAACTGTTAAAAGCCAAAAATCAATCATTATAGAAGAATTTTTATCGAATGAAAAAGATCATTTCAGACAGGAGTTTATTTTTCCACTGTATAAAGCCGTAAAAGAAAAAAATAAGTAAGATATTTAATAATGCAACGAACTTTTATCCCCGGAAGTAATTGGTTATACTTGAAAATATATACAGGTATAAAAACTTCTGATATAATCCTGGAAGAAGCCATACATCCTTTAATAGAGCTATTTCAGAAGAACGGCTATATTTCCGAATGGTTTTTTATACGGTATTATGATCCTAAATCTCATTTGAGGATAAGATTAAAATTAAATGATCCCCAATACTACCATGAAATTCTTAACACTGCTCAAAATATTTTTCAGCCATATATAGATAGTGGAGAGATTTTTACCATTATGGTCGACACCTATAAACGGGAAATTGAAAGGTATGGAAAGAATACCATGGAAGAAATAGAAACCCTATTTCACAAAAATAGTGAGTTCACGTTGGAGTGTTTACATTATGATGATGAGGAAAAGATCATAGTCAGCTTGTTTTATATGGATGAGATGTTGAATAAACTTAATCTTTCCATCCAAGAAAAGCTGGAGTGGATCAAATATTTTAATCATACTTTTAAACAGGAATTTAATGCCGATAAAAAACTCAATAGCCAGTTAGACAAAAAATACCGCGAGTTTAAACCTAAATTTGTAGACTTTATTAATTCTAAAGAATTTTTGGAAGAAAGAAACTCTATTATTTATAATATTGAAGAAAAGAACACTGCGCTACAAAACATTCTTCATAAACATAAAAATCAATCTTTAGAAATGCCTCTGCAATTCTTATTTCAGAGTATTTTCCATATGAATATCAACAGAATATTTGTTTCTCAGCAAAGATTATTTGAAATGGTTATTTATGATTATCTAGTGAGATATTATAAAACGCTTGCTTATGAATCATTCTTATAAAGAATTTTTCAAAATACCCCATTCTTTTTCCTCAGTTTCCTGATATTATTCGCCCAAAAAAAACACTTTCCAATAGTATCCTATAAATTCTTATGCAGGATACTATTGAAAACACAACAGACTAGCAAACAATAATTTACACAACATTCAATTCTCATTTAAATTTATAAATCCATAAGGATTTTCATCCAAAATTTATAAATCCCACTATACTTTTCTTGTATCATCGAAAAAGCACACGCATCTTTGCCTTGGTTAGAAACACAAATAATCTTAACCTTTTTATATCTGCGCAATATAAAAATGAAACAAGCCTGATCAGCAGAAAACCCATGTCAGGGATTATATGACAAAATTAATTATCATAAAAAAAACAAAATTATCATGAACAAAAAAATCAGAAACTCAGTTTTCGCAGGTGGAATGGCATTCGTATTTGCATTAAATTTTTTAGTACCTAATGTAGTTAAAGCACAAGGTATCGCCTATGGAGATCAAGTACAGTCTTCTAACACTTCACGCCAGGCGCTTCCTCCAGGTTCAAGTGTATCTGCTGTTGCCGGCACCGTTCTTCTTGCTGTAATGGTTGTTTCAGCTCTAGTAGATGGTCTTCACGCAACAGATGATGTTTCAGCAAACATCCAGAACTTAGACTAATAATGATTTAATGGCTCATTAATACAATGAGCCATTTTTATTCCTGACAGTTATGAAAAAAGCAATTAAAATATTTATCGTTACCTGTGTATCAATTTATTGGCTTTTTACATTTTTATACAATTCACCCAATAATTTTATAAAGATTGAGTATCAAAAAGAAATGAAACTATTTTCTACTTTTTTTGCTCAAAAATGGAGTTTTTTTGCCCCTCCACCACAATTTAACTACAAACTTTATTTTACCTATCTGGATGAGAATAAAAATGAAATTGCTGCTTTCGAAGTCTATTCTTCAATTATAGAATCAAAACGAAATACAAGGCCATTTAATGGCAGAGCCGAGATGGTAGACTATACAATTTATGGATCTATCGAAGGTATCGTTAATACAATAGTGAAAGAAAGAACTGAAATAAATACTACACAACCCGAGCTAAATCTTCACAATGCCAATCTTCTGGCAGTACAAAGACTCAATGAAGTTCCTGAACAAGTTCAAGGTTTTCTCCTTTTAAAAGACTATGCGAAGATTGTTGGAAAAGATAAAATGTCTGCCGAAAAGTTAAAGACAGTAAAATATGTAACGATAAACATAAATTCTGAGGAAATTAAAAAATTTGCTAATAGAGAAAGTAAAAAGCCAAATGTAGAATCTAAAGTAATTGCTTTCAATCCTTATCCTTTTTAAAATGAAAAAACTATTCCATTCAAATCACTATATATATCTTTCGATTTTCAGGATATTGATATCAATACACGTGTTTAAAAAATATTTACAATTATTTTTTAATAAGGATCTCATCACTGATGCTACATTTTTGAAAGGAGCACCGGTTAATCCAATATTTCAGTTATTTGGAATTCAGCAATCCTCTATTTTTCAAAATATTAATATTATTCTTAGTGCTATAATGTTGCTAAGTATTTTATTTGCCTTTGGAATTTTCAGGTATTTCACTCCCTTATTGTTATATATTTCCGTAGAAATTGTTCAAAGAGCATATCCTTTTATATTAAATGGTGGTGATAATTTATTGAAATTTCTTTTACTGTACATGATTTTTACGGATTGCTACAGGTATTTCACATTAAATAACAGTAACGGACAAAAAAAAGATAGTATCAGCTATTTTGTCAATCAAATATCCGTTTTATCTATAAAAATTCATTTATCTTTGATTTATTTCGTTTCTGCCATATTCAAACTTAATGCTAAAGTATGGTTCAGCGGTGTTGCCACTTATTATACATTACAATTAGAAAGATTTAAGGGAACAGAAATGAATAATATACTAGCAAAAAATGGGATTTTTGTGACACTTTCTACCTATATTACTTTAATGTGGGAGTTAGCATTTCCTTTTCTTGCATGGCATAAAACCGGTAAATACGTTGTGTTTGCTCTTGGAATAATGATCCATCTGGGAATATACATTTTTATGATGATCCATGATTTTGAAATCCTATTTATGATGTGTTATGGCTTTTTCATAAGTGATGAAGAATGGAAAAAGGTTGGAGTATATTTTCAAAAAATTGTATCGCTATTCAAAAGAAAAATATTTATTAAAGAATATGCTTAAGAGATATCTGAAACTGAGATTAAAATTATTACTTAAAGCGTCAAATCAAAGTATGGATATTGGTGTTTTAGTAAGTATAATACTTTTATTTTTACTTTTTTTTAAAACGAATCATAATGGCTATTATGCATTAATTTCATCAACTGTTTTATTTATCATTCATTTTACGCGAAAGGATATTAATTTTTTAAAAAATATTTTAGGAAAGCAATTCTATATAAGCCTTGCATTAGAATATTTGATAATTTGGATATTTATAAATTTATTTTTCGTTTTCAAAGAAAATAACTTTGCCTTTTTGGGAAATGGTTTTATATGCTTCATTTTACCATTATTAAAGCTTAAAAAATATTTTGCAAACCCAAGGTTTATCAATAAACTCCCTAATGCATTATTAGAGTGGAAAGCCTATATACGAAAGAATATTATAATTTTCTTTTCCTTTGTATTACTTTCCGTTTTCTTAGGATATCATCCTGCAACTTTGATAATATTAGGATTATGCTGGCTACATATTCTTTTGCATGTTTATTCACTCCAGGAAAATAAAGAAATTCTCATTCTGCAATTCTCAAAATTCAGATTAGAAAAAAAAATCATATACTCTTTTCTGATTTGCTTGATGATCTCCATTCCTGCTATAATCAGCTTTGCATTTTTAAATCCTCTACAAAAAGATTATATAATTTATTTCAGTTTTTATCTTTTTCTTTCAAATTATGTTATTATTATTAATAAGTACGTAAATTATAATGAAAAAATAAAGGTAACTCATATCAATGATGCTGAATTTTTCAAATTTACACTTATTATTGGGCTACTAATTCCAGCAATAATTTACATTATAAACAATAGAAAATCAGCCTTAAAGAAAATTACAAAGTATGTTTAGTATACAAAATATCACCTTGAGTTATAACTCCAAAAAAATTTTGGATAACCTAAGTTTAAATATAAATGAAGGAAGCATATTCGGTGTTCTTGGAAGGAATGGTGCGGGAAAAACAACTTTATTTGAATCTATTTTTCAAAATACAAGATACCATGGAAAAATAGTATTACAAGACCAACCCATATATAAAAGAGATATTTCATATTTGGAATCTGAAAATTACTTTTATCCTTATCTGTCGGTTAACGATATTTTAAACCTGTTTATTCATGATAACGAGGATGAAAAGATAACAAGACTGACAAATTTCTTTAATATTCCAACAGACGCTATTGTTGAAAAACTTTCATTAGGAACCAAGAAGAAACTTGCAATCCTTTGTAATATTTTAATTGACAGACCCATATACTTATTTGATGAACCATTTAACGGACTCGATTTTGAAAGTGTCGAAAAGTTTTATTTTATCATTGATGACCTCAAAAAAAGAAATAAGATCGTTTTGATAAGCTCTCATATTATGGAAACTCTTACAAATTGTTGTGATTATATCGGACATTTACAAAATGGAAAATTCGCTAAAATTTACCTATCAGAAGAATACCATTTAATAAGGACACATCTTACAGAAGATATTCAGAAAGATTGGGTCTCTTACATCAACATTTAGCATTTAAAAACTAATTTCTATGGACAATAACCTTATTTCATTGGAGTATATTTTTATTACTTCAATAGTGATCGCTTTATCCTTTACAGGATGTATTTATGGCATTGCATACTATCTTTCTTATGATAATTTTAGTATGACTGCAGTTGCTTTTTTCCCTATTCTATCATTGTTTATTGCTTTTATGATCGCTGCAATTATTTTGTTTCTGTCACTAAAGAAATATAAGAAGGTAAAACAGGTAAATCATATCGCCAATTTTTATTATGTGATTTGTACGTTCATTCTTAGCGCCATCATGATTTTTTTGATCGATGTTTTCGTGTATGCTTTAATTGATAAAACATTGTCTTTAAAATATGCTGAAACATTACAGATAATATCCAGACAATATGCGGTAACCTCAAAAAATATTGATTACATGAAAAAAATTCCATTTATTCTTCAAAGTGGAGTCATGATATTTACTGGGCTGTTGGCAGGGTCATTTTCTTCGTTATTCATTTTATCACAATATAAAAACATAAAAACGCAGCCAGACTTGCAATCTATTTAAAAATTCACAAAATGAAAGTTATTATTTATGATTCTGAATGTAAGTTTTGCACAAGGTTTTCCAGATGGAGCCAATCTAACGTTAAAACACTGGAAATCATTTCCGTAAGAAACAAAGAAGCAAGGAAAATTCTTCGTGATAAAGGAATTAAGTTTATAGATCTTCAGACCATCTATTTTGTGAATGATAATGAAGTCTGGGTACGTTCGAAGGCAATATTTGAAATATTTGCCCACTTTACTTCTCCCTGGAGAATTATTTCTTTTTTCTCTTTTTTACCTACTCCCTTCACGGATTTTTGGTATAAAATTTTTGCAAAATACAGATACAAATTTTAAAAATTAACCCATGAAATACTTATTGATACTACCGTTATTCTTTTTAACCACTATCAAAATCAAAGCTCAGGAGATCAATCGTTTTTTCTATGAAGTACAATATAAACCTAAAAAAGATTCTACAAGAAATGAAACTGCAATGATGGTTTTAGATATTAAAAAAGATCAATCGATTTTTAAAGATTATCAATTAATTGTTTCAGATTCAATCTCCAACGAAGTATTTAAAAAAATGCAAAAAACAGGCATTTACGAAAATCAGTCAGCACCTCCGAATGTCAGATTTACCTATTCTGTAACAAAAAAATATCCTGACATGGAAGTTCAATATACTGAAGATATTATGAACGGATTGACTCCTCTTACCTTTGGCTATCAGGAAAAAATAAATTTTGATTGGAAAGTTCAGAAAGAAAAGCAAAAAATCGGCGAATATAATGCCCAAAAAGCTATAGTAAATTTTGCGGGAAGAAAATGGGTTGCCTGGTTTTGTCCTGATCTTCCTTTTAATGACGGTCCTTATAAATTTAATGGTTTACCTGGATTAATTGTAAAAATAGAAGATGATCAACACAATTATTCATTTACCTTAAAAGGAAATAAAAAAGCGAAAGATAACAGTGAGGATTCACTTGTTAAAAAGTTCACCAATGGTAATGTGAAAATAGTAGAAAAAGCAAAATTTATAAAAACCTTTGAAAATTACAAACAGGATCCTTTAGCTGCCATGAGAAATGAGCTAACTCCTCAATTATTAAGTATGACAATGCCTGGAACTGACATGAAGGTAAAGGACTTTATTGAGAAACAAGGAAAGGAAATAAAAGAATCTTACAAGCTTAACAATAATCCTATTGAAAAAGAATAATAAAGATATTTAATAAAAAATCTATATGTAGGGAAGTATGTCCTACTTTTTTATAGCCCTGCACCAATACAGTATTATCATTTAAACCTGAACCTGTATTTCAGTATATAGTTTTAAGACAAAAAAAAAGCACCTACATTTTTGTAAGTGCTTGATTTTCTGTGGTCCCACCTGGGCTCGAACCAGGGACCACCTGATTATGAGTCAGGTGCTCTAACCAACTGAGCTATAGGACCTCAAAACTTGGTTAAATTTTGTGTTTGCAAAAATAGTAAAATTTCTTTCACTACAAAATTTTTTATTGCTTTTCTTGGCAAAGTTCTACCAGCACTCCGTTTGTAGACTTGGGATGAAGGAATACAACTAATTTGTTATCAGCACCTTCTTTCGGTTCTTCGGAGATAAACTGAAATCCTTCTTTTTTCAGTCTTTTCACTTCTTCCACGATATTTTCAACGCCAAATGCCAGATGATGGATGCCTTCTCCCTTTTTATCTATAAATTTCGAAATCGGGCTCTCTGGATTACTGGCTTCTAAAAGCTCAATTTTACTTTCTCCCGTTTCATAGAAAGAAGTTACTACCCCTTCCCTTTCCACTGTTTCTTTTTTATAGGATTCTTTTCCTAATAATTTGGCAAAAAGTTCATCAGAAACTCCTAAAGATTTTACGGCAATGCCAATATGTTCTAGTTTCATAAATACTAATCAATATAATTAAATCGTAAATTTGATACTGTAGTTGAATTTCAAAGTATCAATTCAAACAAAAGTACTAAATTTGCAGAAATTATGGAAAGTAACAGACAAAGAAAAGTAGCACAGATCATTCAGGAAGACTTCGCAGAGCTTTTCCGCAAACAGGCTTCAGAAAGCAAACAGAGCATATTGGTATCTGTTTCAGATGTAAAAGTAACTGCTGACTTAGGAATTGCTAAGATTTATTTAAGCATTTTCCCACAGGAATTCCGTACCGCTGTAATGAAGGAGATTGAAGAAAACAAACCTCAATACAGAAACTTCATTGGCCAGAAAATGGCAAAACAGGTGCGTATTATTCCACAACTTAACTTTTACCTGGATACCGCTCTTGATGATGTTGAAAGACTAGAAAGAGAATTAAGAGGTGAAGGCGACAATCCTGTTTTATAGATCTTGAAGAATATTGCATTTTACATAGCATCCAGATACCTTTTGGCTAAAAAGGGAAGTACTGCCGTTACGTTCATTACGTGGCTGGCTGTAGGTGCCATGACGGTTGCTGTGGCTGCAATGTTCGTCATTATTTCTGTTTTTTCAGGGCTTGAAGACCTGAACAAAGACCTTATTTCCAATCTTCACGCTGATCTTACGTTAAAAAGCACCTCCGGAAAAACCATCAAAAATCTGGATAACGTCAGTAAAGTTTTGAGCAACAATAAGGAAATCAGCAGTTTTTCCCGCGTTATAGAAGAAAAAGTATATATCAGTTTCAACGGAAAGGGTGATATTGCTTACCTAAGAGGGGTAGATTCTGCCTATGTTAAGGTAAATCCTATTAATAAAGAAGTGTTTTACGGAACTTATCCAAGTTTCAAATACTCGAATGAGGTGTTGATGGAAAACAGTCTGGATAACAGACTTTCAATTCCTGTGGATTCTTCCAATCATTATGCAACCGTCTTTATGCCCAAACCGGGAACAGGGATTATCAGTAAGGAAGAAGACATTTATAATAAAAGAGATATTCTGGTAACAGGTGTCTTCCCTGGAAAAGACCAGCTGGACAATTATATCGTTTCTCCTATTGAGCTTACAGAAGAATTACTCACTCTTCCTAAAAAGTCTGCTTACCAGATTGTTATTAAACTGAAAAATCCGGAAAATGCCGATGCTGTAAAACAAAGCCTGCTTTCTTCTCTCGGAAAAAATATTGAGATCAAAACCAAAGAAGAGGAAAATGCTGCTTTCTGGAAAATGATTAATACAGAAAAGCTATTCATTTACCTGATCTTTGCCTTGGTGATCTTTATTACGACTTTTAACCTTGCCGGAGCCATTATTATCCTTCAGCTTGACAAAAAAGAACAGGCAAAATCATTGATATCTTTAGGCTTTCCTTTAAGCCATTTAAGAATGACCTATTTCTACACTGGCCTCCTGATTGTGATTTCAGGTGTGATTACCGGATTAATTCTTGGAACAGCACTTTGCTACTTCCAGCTTTATACAGAGTTCTTCAGAGCCAATGAGGTTCTGCCATTCCCTGTAAAAATTGTGGGAAAAAATTATCTTATTGTGGCCCTTACAGCTTCCTTGTTTGGAATCACTATTTCATGGTTCTTTTCAAAAATCAGTAAAGAATATATTACTAAAGGCTAACATTTCAACTTTATATATTACATACAATTAATATACTTCGGTTTCATTTTTTCGTACCTTTACGCCCCAATTTTAAAAAATGAAACAAATTTTATCTTTTTTCCTTTTAAGCGTGACATTTATAAGCGCTTTGGCACAGGCTCCGGCTGGATATTATAACCAATCGCCGACCTTAACAGGTGCAGCTCTTAAAACAGCTCTTAAAATCATTATCAGTAATGGACATATAGACAATGGTTACGGTGGCCTGTGGACAGGTTATGCTACCACAGACCGCGATTATTTCTATGAAAATGATGGAACTATTCTGGATATTTATTCTGAAAACCCCAATGGACCGGATCAGTATAATTTCACCCTGGGAACCAGTCAGTGTGGATCTGCCGGATATTCTAATGAAGGTGACTGCTACAACAGAGAGCACGTTGTTCCTCAAAGTTTGTTCAACAATGCTTCCCCAATGGTAGCTGACATTCATTTTATCCGTGCTACAGACGGAAAAGTAAACGGAATGAGATCCAACTACCCTTTCGGAATTGTAGGAACACCTTCTTTTACTTCAAAAAATGGATCAAAACTAGGAAATTCGGTTTCTGCAGGATATGCAGGTACTGTATTTGAACCCATTGATGCTTTCAAAGGAGACATTGCCAGAATGATCCTTTATTTCGTAACAAGATATGAAGACAAACTTCCTAATTTCACTACTGGTGACATGCTTGGTAACACAGCATTCCCGGGACTACAGCCTTGGGCACTTAATCAATATTTAGCATGGAATGCAATGGATCCCGTATCTCCGGAAGAAATTGCAAGAAACAATGCTTCTTATACTTACCAGGGAAACAGAAACCCTTTCATTGATCACCCCGAATATGTTACTCAGATCTGGGGAGCTCCGGTTGTTGATAACCAAGCCCCTACAGCTGCAACCAACCTTGTTGCCAGCAACCCAACTTCAAACTCTATTGCTTTAAGCTGGACAGCTGCTACAGATAATGTAGGAGTAACTTCGTATGATATTTATGCCAACGGAACCTTAAAAGCTACTGTTTCAGGGACAACTACATCTACTACTGTTTCAGGATTATCACCATTGACTCAATACACATTCTACATTATTGCTAAAGATGCTTTCACAAACTCTTCCCCACAAAGTACAACAGCTACAGAAACAACTCTTGATGTACCTGCCGGAGGAGGAAACTGTGGAACTGAAAATTTCGAAATGATCACCGGTCCTGTAAATACATACATGACAGTAAACTGGACCAACAACGGAATTTCATGGACTGCTACAGACGCAAGAGTTGACCAGACCATCAATAATAAAGCTATTACCATAAAAAATGGAACTTTAATAAGTTCAACTTTCTCAGGTGGAGTTCAAAGCTTAACTTTAACAACTCAATTGAAATTCTCCGGAAGCGCAGGATACTTCAATGTTCTTGTAAACGACGTCAATGTAGGAACTATTCCTTACAGTAATGTTGTTACTACAACTACCATCAGCAATATAAATGTAAGCGGAAATGCGGTGATTAAACTGACAAATTCTTCTACCTCCAACAGAGTTGCTCTGGATGACCTAAGCTGGACATGTTTCGGTACTACGTTAGCTACCGCTGAAAACCAAAAGGACAAATCAGACTTCACTATCTACCCTAACCCGGTAAGAAATAATGAATTATTTGTAAAAGGAGAAAACCTTAGCAAAATTTCAAAAGCTGAGATCTATGATCTTTCAGGAAAACGAATTGAAACAATTGCAAATCCTTTCAAACATTCAAACAAAATTAATCTTAAAGGTATAGTAAAAGGAACTTATCTCCTTAAAACAGATAATTTCTCTACTAAATTTATCGTAGATTAATTATTAAAAAATATTTCAAACCAAGGCCGGATTTATCCGGTCTTTTTTTTATTTTTGATGTATGGATTCCAATAAAAAATTAGGATTGATAGGACGAAATATTTCTTATTCTTTTTCTAAAAAATTCTTCGAAAACAAGTTCCAAAAGCTCATGCTGAAGAATTTCTCCTACGATATTTTTGATCTGAACGAAATCAATGAAGTAGAAAACCTTTTTGCTTCTCCGGACTTGTTAGGATTCAATGTGACCATCCCATATAAAGAAAAAATAATCGATTATCTCGATGAACTAAGTGATGAAGCCGAGAAAATAGGTGCTGTCAATTGCGTTCTTATTCAGGATGGCAAAAAAACAGGGTATAATACAGATGCGTTCGGTTTTGAAAAGACGCTTCTTTTGCACAAAAAACCTTCTCAGGATAAAGCACTGATCTTAGGAAACGGAGGGGCAGCAAAAGCCGTCAAATATGCATTGGACAAGAACAATATTCCCTCTGTAACTATTTCAAGGAGTACAGAAATCAATTATGAAAATCTTGATCAGGAAACTGTTGCAGAGCATAAAATTATTATCCAATGTACACCGGTAGGCACTTTCCCGAATGTGAAAGACTGTCTGAACTTTCCTTTTGACGGGCTTTCTTCAGATCATCTCGTTATTGATCTGATTTACAATCCAAACTATACCCAATTCATCATCAATGCCTCAGAAAAAGGAGCAAAAACAGTGAATGGGTACTATATGCTTGAACAGCAAGCAGAAAAAGCTTGGGAAATTTGGAATTTTCAAAAAAAATAACATAAATTAGTACTTTAATTGGCCTTAAAGCTATATTTAAAGGATATTAACGCCACTCACATAAAAGATTTGCTATGACTACAGAAAACAATCTTTCTGAAAACGAAGAAAAGAAAAATCCTAACGAAGTATCTCAGGACCCATCAGAAAACACAGTTTCTCATGATGCAAACCAACATGAAGATGATGCAGAGCACCTGGATGAACATGAGGAAGAAATTTCCCTTGCCGATGCTTTAAAGGAAATGGAAAAAATCATCAACACTCCTAATGCCGGTGAGAACTTCAAAAGATTCAACCAGCTGAAAGAGAAAGCAAGTCATTATATCCATGATGAAGTGGAAGATAAAAAGCATGAATATGTAGAAGCGGGAAATCCAGCTGAAAATTTCAGCTACGAACACCCTTCTCAGGCTAAGTATTCTGCGTTGGTTAATATTTTCAAGGAAAAACATGACGACTTCCAGAAAGGACAGGAAGAAGAGCAAAAGAAAAACCTTGACCACCGTCAAAGCATAATCGAAAGACTTAAAAATCTATACACCAGCTCAGAACCAGGAATCAATCTTTTCAGATCTATTCGTGAGATTAAAGAAGACTGGTCAAAAGCAGGACAGGTTGCAAAGTCTGAATTCAAAATTCTCAACAATAATTATTTCCACCACCTGAATCAGTTTTATCAGATGCTGGATCTTAATAAAGAATTTCTGGAGCAGGAATACAGCCACAATCTGGAAAAGAGAGAACATATTATTGCCCGCGCTAAAGAGCTGGAAAATGAACCCGTTATCCAGAAAGCTCTAAACGAACTTCAGTATCTTCATAAACTTTGGAAAGAAGAAGCAGAACCTGTTGCTGAAGAGTTCCGTGAGAAAACATGGGAAGAGTTTAAAGAAATTTCGAATAAAATTCACGAAAGAAAATCTGAACTTTCAGCTTCTATTGAAAAAGAACAGAGTGAAAATCTTGAAAAGAAAAATCAGATTATTGCAGAAATCAAGAAACTGTCTGAACCTTCGGAAACGCCAAACCACAACTACTGGCAGAATGCCATTAAAAGAGTGGAAGATCTGCGTTCTGAATTCTTAAAAACAGGAAGTGTTCCAAGAAAACTTTCCAATCAAAACTGGAATGATTTCAAAACGACACTTAGAGGCTTTAATACAACGAAAAATAATTACTACAAATCGTTGAAAGGTTCTCAACAGGCAAATCTTGAAGAAAAACTTAAACTGATCCAGACTGCACAGGACAATATGAATAACGAGGAATGGGATATTGCTGTTCCGTTATTCAAAAAACTCCAGGAAGACTGGAAAAAAATCGGCCACGTTCCAAAGAGCATGACCAATAAAATCTGGGATGAATTCCGTGACGCATGTAATGCATTCTTCAACAATTACAGAGAGAAGAGCAATACTTCTACCGACAACTGGAAAGAAAATTATAAGAACAAAAAAGCTCTTCTTGATGAACTGAAAGAAGTTTCCAATGAAGAAGGAAGCATTGAAAGAATCGAGCAGATCAAAACTTCATGGAATAATATCGGAAAAGTTCCGAGAGATAAAATTTCAATCAACTCTGAATTCAACAAAACATTGAGAGAGAAATTGAAAATAAATAAGATCAACGAACTTGAACTGAAAGAAGAAGGTCTATCTGAAAACCAGCTTACCGACAAAGCAAGAAAGATCAAAAATCAAATCTCTGATCTTGAGGCAGAAATTGTTAAACTGGAAAACAACCTTTCTTTCTTCAACAAACCGTCCAGAGAAAACCCTCTTTTAAAAGACACTTATAACACGATTGATGAGAAAAAAGCTCATCTTGAAACGTTAAAACAAAATCTTCACAGCATTATCAGCGGAGATTAATACATAACAAAATAAATAAAGGCGGAGCAAAGCAATTTGTCTTCGCTTTTTCTTTTTATACATATGAACAACGACGAATTTTATATCAAAAGATGTATCGAGCTGGCTCAAAAAGCTCTTGGCAACACCTACCCTAACCCTCTTGTTGGAAGTGTGATCGTACACAACGGAAAAATCATTGGTGAGGGGTATCATCACAAAGCAGGAGAACCTCATGCAGAAATCAATGCCATCAATTCCGTTAAAAATAAAGATCTGATTCCGGAATCTACAATCTATGTATCTCTGGAACCCTGCGCACATTATGGAAAAACTCCGCCATGCGCTTTGAAGATTAAAGAATTAGGATTTAAAAAAGTAGTGATTGGCGCAATGGACTCCCATGATAAAGTGAATGGGAAAGGAAAGAAAATCATTCAGGATGCTGGAATTGAAGCCGTATCAGGAATTCTTGAAAAAGAATGCATTGAACTGAACAAAAGATTTTTCACCTATCACGAAAAGAAAAGACCATATATCATTTTAAAATGGGCAGAATCCGGTGATGGCTTTTTGGATAAGGATTTTACACCGACAGCCGTTTCCAATACATTAGTAAACCAGTTTGTTCATCAGTTAAGAGCTGACGAGCATGCCATTTTAGTAGGAACTCAAACTGCATTGAACGATAACCCCAGTCTTACCGTAAGAAATGTTGAAGGCGTAAATCCTGTAAGAATTCTGATTGATTTTGATTTAAAAGTTCCTGCCAGTTTCAATATTTATAACAATAAAGCAAGAACATTGGTTTTAAATTCCGTGAAAGAAGGTACTGAAGGACATATTCAATTCATTCAAATCAACAAGGCTCATTTTCTGCCTGAGCTCATGGAGGCATTGTATAAAGAACAAATACAATCTGTGATTATCGAAGGGGGCCGCTTTACTCTGCAGGAATTTATTAATGCTAATCTTTGGGACGAAGCTATTGTAATTAAAAATGAGAATTTGATATTAGAAAATGGGACAAAAGCTCCGGAATTAGATCAAGTTCCTGATACAATTGAAAATTTCAGAGATAATACCATTTCATTTTTTAAAGCAAAATAATACTTTTGTATCACCATCAAATGAAATAATTTCTTTACATTAGTCTTACAAATTAAAATTACTATGAAAAATTTAAAGAAAGTTTCGAGACAGAGTTTAAAAAAAGTAAACGGAGGAATTGCTCCTGAATGTTGCTCATTCTACCCTCCTTCATTACAACATTGCTGCGCAACACCTTCCAGTATGAGTTGCCCACCACCTTGGGCAGATGGAACATTCCCTTGTTAACTTTTGATATAAAAACAAAAACTAATATCATGAAAAATTTGAAAAAAGTATCAAGAATCGGTTTAAAATCTATTCAAGGCGGAGCTTTTGTAAACTGTACTTTGCCTAATGGAGACCTTACAAGATGTAGAGATTTCTGTCCTACAGACTTTTGTGGTCCTACAAACTATATTTGTTTACTTCCGCTGGATTATTGCGGATAGAAATAACAAAAGTTGCAATACATAAAAATTGGGAAGCTGTCAGAAATCTGGCGGCTTCTTTCATTAAGTACTAGGATTTATTTAATATTTTTGCATAACAAAGCAGCAATTCCGATGACGTTCGAATACAAAACCATAGAAAGCCCCATAGAAAATACTCTCTTAAAAGAAAAAGGAAGCAAGTTTATCGGATTTGCTTATCCTGTGACTAATGAAAAAGAATTAAAGAGTGCACTGGAGAAAATAAGAGAAGAACATCCGAAAGCAACTCACCACTGTTATGCTTTCAGAATGGGATTGAATGGGGAAAACTATCGCGCCAATGATGACGGCGAACCTTCCGGAAGTGCAGGATTGCCTATTTACAATCAATTATTAGCGAATGAAATCACCAATGTCCTTGTCATTGTTGTCCGTTATTACGGAGGAACCAAACTGGGAGTTTCCGGCCTTGTAAAAACTTATAAAGAATCTGCGAAGATTACATTAGAGGCAGCCAGTATTATCACCAGAGAATTAGAAACAGAAGTAGAGATTCAATTTAACTTCAATCAGCAGAATACAATTTTTACCTTGCTTTCTAAATTTGATGCTAAAGTTTTGAACTTCGATGCGAATGAAAATTGTATTCTCACCGCGTCATTGAAACTGGCACAAAAAGAAAGCATCTCAGAAAAGCTTTCTGAGATGCAATATGTTTCATTTGAATTTAATAATTAATCCCTTCTCCCACCAAGAAGCAAAGATCCCCAGTAAAGAAGTTGTGCCAGAGAACCTAATGCAGCTACCACATAAGTTCTTGCCGCCCATTTTAAGCTATCCTGTACTCCAACAAATTCTTCTGCAGTTACAGTTCCCGTATCTTTAAGCCACTTCATCGCTCTGTTACTCGCATCGTATTCCACCGGAAGTGTTACAAAAGCAAAAAGTGTTGTCATGGCAAACATCGCAACGCCGATTGCCAGCACAGTAGTGTTTCCATTAGGGTTTTCAATTGTTCTGGACGCAGCCATTACTGCGATACCCGCAATAAGGACAAATTGCATCAGATTGGAACTTATATTGACAATAGGAACCAGTTTTGAACGTAAATTCAGCATAGAATACCCTACCGCATGCTGCACTGCATGCCCACACTCGTGAGCTGCCACTGCTGCGGCCGCTGCGTTTCTCTGCATATAAACACCCTCAGAAAGGTTCACTGTTTTATCTGCCGGATTATAGTGGTCCGTCAACTGCCCGGGTACTGATATGACCTGAACATCATTTATCCCGTTATCTCTCAACATCTTTTCCGCTACTTCTTTCCCCGAAAGGCCATTTCGAAGGTGTACATTGGAATAATATTCAAATTTCGATTTCAATCTGGACGAAACCCACCAGCTCACCAACATTGAAATACCAATAATGATATAATAACCCACCATTTTATATAAATTTTGTGTTTAATTTTACCCATAATCATATAAAAACTGTGCCAAAGTATACGATATTATTATTTATATTTGTCCTTTAATTCCTCTCAAAAAACATGTCTACAGTTTCAATTATTGAAGTAAAAACAGCGGGTCAGCTCAAGCAATTCGTAAGGTTTCCAATGGATTTGTATAAAAACAATCCCTACTATGTTCCGTCCTTTATCAATGACGAAATCAACATTTGGAATGCAAATGAAAATCCTGCGCTTCAATATTCAGAAGCCAAACAGTTTCTGGCTTATAAGAATGATAAGATTGTAGGAAGAATTGCTGTTTTGATCAATCACAAAGAAGAGAGAGAGTTAGGCATTAAAAAAGTACGCTTTGGATGGATCGACTTTATTGATGATGCTGAAGTTTCAAAAGCATTGATTCAAAAAGCGGTTGATTATGCCAAAGAAAAAAATATTGACAAAATTGAAGGACCGATGGGCTTCACCAATCTTGATAAAGCAGGAATGCTGATCAAAGGTTTTGACCAGCTGGCGACGATGATCGGAATTTATAATAACGAGTACTATCCAAGGCATCTTGAGAACCTGGGATTGACTAAAGAAAAGGAATGGGTAGAGTTTGAAATAATCTTCCCCGAAACATTACCGGACAAAATTCATAAATTCAATCAGCTTATTTCTGAAAAATACAAGCTAAAAGTTTTAAAATTCAAAACAAAAGAAGAGATTATTCAGTATGTAGATCCTATGTTTGATCTTCTGGATGAGACTTACAAACATCTTTCTACATACACTCCGATTTCTGATGAACAGCGTAAAACCTATAAAGAGAAATATTTCAAACTTATTGATAAAGATTTCATTGTTTGTATTGCTGATGAACACAATAATCTGATCTCCTTTGCTATTACAATGCCTTCTTATTCCAAAGCTCTGCAGAAGTCCGGTGGAAAACTACTTCCTTTTGGCTGGTGGCATTTCTTACAAGCAGGAAAGAAAAATGACAGAGCGAACTTCTACCTGATCGGAATTCATCCGGATTATCAGAGAAGAGGAGTAACTTCTATTATTTTTAAAGAAATCTGGGATATTTTCAGAAAAAAAGGAGTAAAGTACCTTGAAACCAACCCGGAACTCGAAGAAAACAAAAGTATTCAGCTGTTGTGGCAGGATTACAATCCGGTGAATCACAAAAGAAGGAGAACATATTCAATGGAACTCAACTAATTGATACTGCATTTTGTAAAACGTAAACTCACTACCCAAACTTTGAACTTTATGAAACCACAGCTTATCATATTTGCTATTTTAATTGCCGGATTTATTGGTTATAACATTTTTTTTCAGTCGCCCGATGACAAAACCAATACGGTAATCAACATTCTTTTTGCCAGTATTCTTTTTGGATATATTTCCTTTATGGCCTACACTCTTTTGAAAAAAATGAAAAAATAGACGATAACCATAGCCCAATAGGTCATTTAATCACTTGTTTTTATTCCTCAATAAATAAATTCAAAATATCCACGATATACATGATGGGATGCAATTTTTCCAGAGTTACTACAAAAAAAGGGGAAAAATACCACAAAAAAATAATCATAAAAAGCTAATTTTTATTGATTCTAAATTACCGGTTTAGCTCATTTTAATCCGACTTTTAAGCTGATAAATTTCATGCTTTCTTGTTTATTCGCTAAATTTGCAAATTGAGATAATAATGCAAAAATGAATTTACCTGAAAGTTATATTCCAATCCTTATCCAGGCTGGTGTAGCAGTAGGATTTGTAGCGGTTTCTTTGCTTGGAGCACATTTCTTAGGTCCACAGCAGAAAAAAGGAAACTCTGTAAAAAACCAAAGCTGGGAATGTGGAGTTCCTGTAGAAGGAAATGCAAGAACACCGTTTTCTATCAAGTACTTCCTGACTGCGGTATTGTTCGTACTATTCGATATTGAAATCGTATTCTTTTATCCTTACGCTGTAAACTTCAGAGAATTCGGTATGGAAGGTTTCCTTGCCGTGCTTACATTCGTTGCGATCTTCTTCGTAGCGTTTTTCTATGTCTGGAAACGAGGCGCACTGGATTGGGATAAATAAATTTTAACATTAAAAGATTGAATAATTTAATCGTTTAAAAACAGAGATGATTAAATTTATAAACGTTTTAATCTTTAAATATCAACAAAAGAAAATGTCAGATAAAAAACCAGTAATAAGAACAGATGCACCTGCTCCCGAAGGCTATGAAGGAGAAGGGTTTTTCGCAACAAAACTGAGCAGTGTAATCGGGATGGCAAGAAAGTTTTCACTTTGGCCGTTACCCTTTGCAACCTCTTGTTGTGGTATCGAGTTTATGGCTACCCTGAACCCGACATATGATGCTTCAAGATTTGGTATGGAAAGAAACTCTTTCTCTCCAAGACAGGCAGATATGCTGATGGTTTGCGGAACTATATCAAAGAAATTGGGACCAGTCCTGAAAGAAGTATACACTCAGATGGCTGAGCCGAAATGGGTGGTAGCAGTTGGAGCTTGTGCTTCCAGCGGTGGTATTTTTGATACGTATTCTGTACTTCAGGGAATTGATAAGATTATTCCGGTAGACGTTTACGTTCCCGGATGTCCTCCAAGACCTGAACAGATAATTGAAGGTGTAATGCAGGTACAGGCTCTTGCAGAAAGCGAAAGCATCAGAAGAAGAGACATGCCTGAATATCAGAAATTATTAGATTCTTACAACATAAGCAACTAAACGGAAATGACAAACGAATTTGTATTAGAAGCAATCACAAGAGAATTTCCGGAATCTGTCATTTCAAGCTCAGAACCTTATGGAATGCTGACTATTGAAGTGAAGAAAGAAGATATTAAGAAAATCATTCACTATCTGAAAGATTCATCACTGGAATTTAATTTCCTTACGGATATCTGTGGTATTCATTATCCTGAATTCCCTGAAAAGGAAATTGGTGTTGTATACCATTTGCACAATATGATGGCCAATTTCAGATTACGTCTGAAAATCTTTATGTCCAGAGAAAATATTGAAGTAGACTCTCTGGTAGAGCTATTTGCAGGAGCTAACTGGATGGAAAGAGAAACGTATGATTTCTATGGGATTAAATTTAAAGGACACCCGGATCTCAGACCTATTTTAAATATGGAAGATCTTGGATACCACCCAATGTTGAAGGAATATCGCCTTGAAGACGGTACAAGAACCGACAAGAACGATAGCATGTTCGGAAGATAAAAAATAATGCAATAAGCAGTAAGCAGCAAGCAATAAGCTTAAAGCCTAGAGCCTATAGCCTAAAGCATTTAAATTATGAAAGATAACTCATTATCTAATATACTAAACCAGTACGAAAGTAAGGAACAGATTGATGGACAATTATATACCCTGAATCTGGGACCTACCCACCCTGCTACGCACGGGATTTTCCAGAATATCTTAACGATGGATGGAGAAAGAATCCTTCACGCAGAGCAAACCGTAGGATATATCCACAGAGCATTTGAGAAAATTTCTGAAAGAAGAAACTATTCTCAGATCACTACCCTTACGGACCGTATGAATTACTGTTCTGCACCCATCAATAACTTAGGCTGGCACATGACAGTAGAAAAACTGATTGGCGTAGAAGTTCCAAAACGTGTAGACTATATGCGTGTTATCCTGATGGAGCTTGCCAGAATCGGTGACCACCTGATCTGTAACGGGGTAACCGGAATGGACTCAGGAGCTATTACAGGTCTTACTTATATGTTCATCGAAAGAGAACGTATTTATGATATGTATGAGCAAATCTGCGGAGCCAGAATGACAACCAATATGGGAAGAATCGGAGGTTTTGAAAGAGATTTCACTCCTAAATTCCATGAGCTGATCAAGGATTTCTTAAAAACTTTCCCACCAAGATTCAAAGAATTCTGTACTTTATTAGAAAGAAACAGAATTTTCATGGACAGAACCATCGGTACAGGAGCTATTTCTGCCGAAAGAGCTTTAAGCTACGGTTTCACAGGTCCTAACTTACGTGCAGCAGGTGTAGATTACGATGTACGAGTTGCGCAGCCTTATTCTTCATATCAGGATTTCGACTTCATTATTCCGGTAGGAACTTCAGGAGATACTTACGACCGTTTCATGGTTCGTCAACAGGAAGTCTGGGAATCAATCAAAATTATCAAACAAGCATACGAAAATCTTCCGGAAGGGCCATTCCATGCGGATGTCCCTGATTTCTATCTTCCTGAAAAGGCAGATGTATATCAGAAAATGGAAGCATTGATCTACCATTTCAAAATCGTAATGGGAGAAACCGATGTACCAAAAGGAGAAGTTTACCATGCTGTAGAAGGTGGAAACGGAGAATTAGGTTTCTATCTTGTGAGTGACGGAGGAAGAAGCCCTTACAGACTTCACTTCAGAAGACCATGCTTCATCTACTATCAGGCATACCCTGAAATGATTACAGGTTCTGTAATTTCAGATGCCATTGTAACGATGTGTAGTATGAATATTATTGCGGGAGAATTAGACGCATAAAAAGAAGATGTCAGACATCAGATTTCAGATGTTAGACTCTTCGCTTTATATATAAATTTAAAATCTGATGTCTGAAATCTGGCATCTGAAATCTTAGATAAAAAATGAGCGAAACAATAGCTTTTAAACCGGAAAGTTTAGCACAGGTACACAAAATTATCGCAAGATATCCTGAAGGAAGACAAAAATCTGCTCTTCTTCCTGTACTTCACTTGGCACAGAAAGAATTCGGAGGATGGTTAGATGTTCCTGTGATGGATTATGTTGCCGGACTATTAAGTATCCAACCGATCGAAGTATATGAAGTGGCTACTTTCTATACCATGTTTAATATGAAGCCGGTAGGTAAATATGTATTGGAAGTTTGCAGAACAGGGCCTTGTATGGTTTGTGGAAGCGAAAAAATTCTGGATCATATCAGAACCAAACTGAACATTAAGGATGGAGAAACTACTGAAGATGGTATGTTTACTTTAAAACCAGCTGAATGTCTTGGAGCATGCGGATACGCACCCATGATGCAGCTAGGGAAATTCTTTCATGAAAATTTAACGATAGAAAAAGTAGATGAAATCCTTGATCTTTGCAGACAGGGACAAGTTGCTTTAGACTAATAGAAATTTTAAATTCTACATTTTAGATTTTAAATTATTCAGTTATTTTCTTTAATAATTATAAAAAGCTAGAAGCCAATGGCCAATAGCGAAAAGCATAATAAACAATGAGTAAAAAACTTTTACTTAAAGACGCACATATAGAAGGTATCCGCTACTTTGAAACTTACCGTAAACAGGGAGGTTATACAGCAGCTGAAAAAGCCTTGAAGATGACTCCGGACGAAATTCTTGAAGAAGTAAAAGCTTCAGGACTAAGAGGTCGTGGTGGAGCTGGATTCCCAACAGGAATGAAATGGAGCTTTCTGGCCAAGCCTGAAGGTGTTCCAAGACACCTTGTTGTGAATGCGGATGAATCTGAACCTGGAACATTCAAGGACAGATATCTGATGGAGTTCCTTCCTCATTTATTGATTGAGGGAATGCTAATTTCTTCTTACTGTTTAGGATCCAATACTTCTTATATCTACATCCGTGGAGAATATTCGTGGATTCCCGATATCCTTGAAGAAGCTATTGAAGAAGCTAAAGCAGCAGGATTTTTAGGTAAAAATATTTTAGGAACCGGTTTCGATCTTGAAATCTATGTACAGAGAGGTGGTGGAGCATACATCTGCGGTGAAGAAACGGCATTGCTTGAGTCCCTTGAAGGAAAAAGAGGTAACCCGAGATTAAAACCACCATTCCCGGCAGTAAAAGGTCTTTGGGAAAGACCAACAGTGGTAAACAACGTTGAATCCATTGCGGCAGTAGTTCCGATCATTGATATTACAGGTGCTGAGTATGCTAAAATCGGAGTGGGAAGATCTACAGGTACGAAACTGATTTCTGCTTGTGGAAACATCAACAAACCGGGTGTATACGAAATCGATATGACGATCACAGTAGAGGAATTCATCTATTCTGATGAATATTGCGGTGGTATTAAAGATGGTAAAAAATTAAAGGCTTGTATTCCTGGAGGAAGTTCTGTTCCGATTGTTCCTGCAAACCTATTGCTGAGAACCGTGAATGGAGAGCCAAGATATATGAACTATGAATCATTGGCAGATGGTGGTTTCGCTACCGGAACCATGATGGGTTCAGGAGGTTTCATCGTTTTGGATGAAGACCAGTGTATTGTAGAACACACCATGACATTGGCGAGATTCTACAATCACGAAAGCTGTGGACAATGTACGCCTTGCCGTGAAGGAACGGGATGGATGTACAAGATTTTAAAGAAAATCGAGAAAGGAGAAGGAAAAATGGAAGATATCGATCTGCTTTGGGATATCCAGAGAAAAATCGAAGGAAATACGATTTGTCCGTTGGGTGATGCCGCAGCTTGGCCGGTTGCAGCAGCGATCCGTCACTTCAGAGATGAATTTGAGTGGCACGTAAAAAACCCAGAGTTGTCTCAGACACAAAATTATGGATTGGCACATTATGCTGACCCTATCCCGGCTGTTGAAAAGAACGCATAAGTAAAAGATGAAAAAATTATTGGTGGTCGGCTTAATGATGTCGAATTTTGTATTTGCACAAAATAAGAAAACTGATACTGCAAATTATAACAGATCCGTTGAAGAGGATTTGTCATATTTAGTGAGTGAGAAAGAGCAGATTAAAGCTGAGAGAAAGGAAAAACCTTTACCATTGAGCAAAAAAGGTCAGGTTTTCGTATTTTATGGTTGGAACAGAGCAGCTTACAGCAATTCTGACATCCACTTTACCGGAAACGGATACGATTTTCAGCTGAATAATGTAAAGGCACAGGACAGACCTACAAAATTTGGAATTGTCTATTTTGATCCGAGCTGGTTTACTGTAACACAGTATAATTTCAGAATAGGATACTTTATTAAAGATAATTTAGCATTGGTATTAGGGATAGACCATATGAAATATGTAATGGATCAGAACCAGACTGTAGGTTTCAAAGGTCATATTTCAGATCCTGAATATGCAGCAATGGTTCAGAACGGGCAGGTTAATCTTGCAGATGAGAAGTTCCTTACTTTCGAACATACAGACGGGCTTAACTATGAAAACTTAGGTCTAGAGAAATACAAAAATCTTGTTCATAAGAAAAATATAGATTTAGTATGGTCTTATGGAGCCGGAATCGGATTTATGTTTCCGAAAAGTAATGTAAAACTTTTTGGTAACGAAAGAAGTGACCGTTTCCACGTTGCAGGGATGGGAACCGATATCAGATCCAGTCTTAACCTTGTATTCTGGAAAAACTGGATGCTGAGATTAGAAGGAAAAGCCGGTTATATCAACATGTGGGATATTAAAACTACATTAAATAACAAACCGGACAAAGCACGCCAGGATTTTGTTTTCGGACAGGTCCTTGGAGGAATTGGATATACATTTAATACAAAGAAATATAAATAACAAAGCCTATTGCTTAACGCATAAAGCTTAAAGCATATCATATGAGCGAAGAAGTTAAAAAATTCAAAATAACTATAGACGGACAGACTACCGAAGTTTTGCCTGGTACTTCTATTCTGGAAGCTGCAAGACAAATTGGTGGTAAATCTGTACCTCCTGCAATGTGCTACTACAGCAAATTGGAAACCAGTGGAGGAAGATGTAGAACTTGTCTCGTAGAAGTTTCTAAAGGATCTGAAGCAGACCCACGTCCTATGCCAAAATTAGTAGCAAGCTGCAGAACTAATGTAATGGACGGTATGGAAGTAAAAAATCTTACTTCTGAGAAAGCTCAGGAAGGAAGAAAAGCGGTTACCGAATTCCTATTGGTAAACCACCCGCTGGACTGCCCTATCTGCGATCAGGCAGGAGAATGTCATCTTCAGGACTTAGGATATGAGCATGGTGTGGAAAACACAAGAACAGAATTCGAAAGAAATACTTACGAAGCTGATGATCTTGGACCAAACATCAAACTAAATATGAACCGTTGTATTCTTTGCGCAAGATGTGTACTGACTGCTAACCAGCTTACAGAAACAAGAGAACACGGTATCCTTTTCAGAGGAGATCACGCTGAGATTTCAACGTATTTAAATAAAGCTTTAGACAATGACTTCATCGGAAACGTTATCGATGTTTGTCCTGTAGGGGCATTAACAGACAGAACAGCCCGTTTTGCCAGCAGAGTTTGGTTTACAAAACCAATGAACGCTTCCTGCAAATGTGATAAGTGTTCAGGAAAAGCTGTAGTATGGATGAAAGGTGACGAAATTGTAAGAGTTACTGCCAGAAAAGACCAGTGGGGAGAAGTGGAAGAATTCATCTGCGATACATGCCGTTTCGAAAGAAAATCTTTATCAGACTGGAATATCGAAGGTCCTAGACACATCGACAGACATTCTGTAATTTCATTGAACCACTACGAAAAGCCAAAAGACGAACTAAGAGTTTTAGACAATCCGATGGCTAAAGAAATCAGTGAAAAAGACGAAAAATAATTAATAAGACATCAGATTTCAGATACCAGACTTCAGACAGCAAATTAAATCTGACATCTAGCATCTGACATCTTAATATCTAAATAAAAATGGATTTACTTACATTTAAACTTATACTTGTACTAGCACTTTTCCTGCTATCGCTGACGATTGCAGCCTACTCTACCTGGGCAGAAAGAAAAGTAGCCTCTATCATGCAGGATAGAATTGGTCCTAACAGAGCCGGACCATTTGGATTGCTGCAGCCTCTTGCTGACGGTGGAAAGTTTTTCTTCAAAGAAGACTTTACGCCTGCCAATGCAGAAAAATTCCTTTTCGTATTAGGACCAGCGCTGGTAATGTTTATTTCATTGATTACAGGAGCTGTAATTCCTTGGGGTAAAAGTTTAAATATTGCAGGTACTTCTTTTGATCTTCAGGTAGCAAACATCGATGTTGGTGTACTTTTCATCATCGGTATGGCTTCCATCGGGGTTTACGGAATTATGATCGGAGGTTGGGCTTCGAACAACAAATATTCATTACTAGGTGCTATCCGTGCTTCTTCTCAGATGATTTCTTATGAATTGGCGATGGGATTAGCACTTCTTTCTATCATTATGATGTCTGGAAGTTTGGATTTAAAAGAAATCACTGAAAGTCAGACAACCGGAAGATTATGGGGCGTTATTCCTTGGGTTTCTGGATTGAACTGGAACATTTTCTACCAGCCGATTGCATTCCTTGTTTTCTTTGTAGCTGCTCTGGCAGAAACCAACAGACACCCGTTCGATTTACCTGAGTGTGAATCTGAATTGGTAACAGGATACTCTACAGAGTACTCATCCATGAAGTTAGGTTTATATATGTTCGGAGAATATGTGAACATGTTTATCTCTAATGCTTTTATGGTTGTCCTTTTCTTCGGAGGTTATAACTATCCTGGTATTGAATGGGTAACTCAGAACTGGGGTGAAAACACTGCAGGGATTTTAAGTATCGTAGCATTCCTTACGAAAACAGTAATTGGAATTCTGATCTTCATGTGGATCAGATGGACACTTCCAAGATTCAGATATGACCAGCTAATGCACTTAGGATGGAAAACACTAATCCCTATGGCATTGGTAAACCTATTAATTACAGGAGCTGTAATTTTAGCGTTTGGAAATTAAATTATCTAAACCTAACAGGTTTTTGAAACTTGTTAAGTTTGTGTGAATATTGAATATTAAAAATTAAGATAACAGACAAGATTAGTCTAAAATCTGGTGTCTAACATCTAATATCTATAATTAAATGAAACTTACAAACAGATCAAAAGTTGTTTCCAATAAAGAAATGACCCTTGCTGAAAAAATCTACCTTCCTGCGATCTTTACAGGGATGGGGATTACATTTAAGCATGCTGTAAGAACCGTGATAAAGGGTGCTCCCGCAGTATATTCATATCCGGAAGTACAGAAACCAAGAACGACTATCTGGAGAGGTCAGCACGTTTTGAAAAGAGACGAAGAAGGCAGAGAAAGATGTACAGCTTGCGGACTTTGTGCGGTAGCTTGTCCTGCAGAAGCCATTACGATGACTGCTGCTGAAAGAACTAAAGAGGAAAAAGGTCTTTACAGAGAAGAGAAATACGCTTCAGTATATGAAATCAATATGCTAAGATGTATTTTCTGCGGTATGTGTGAAGAAGCTTGTCCTAAATCTGCCATCTATCTTACTGACAGATTGGTAGACGTGGAAACAAACAGAGGTTCTTTCATTTACGGAAAAGATAAATTAGTTGAAAAAATAAATGAAAGGATTGATATCACGACAAGACAATCCGAGAAACAAAAAAATGCGGTAAAATAATGGATCAGTTTTTATTTTTCTTGGTGGCGTTTTTAGCAGTGGCAAGTGCTGTTTACTTTGTATTTGCAAGAAATCCTCTTTATGCTATTTTGTCATTAATTGTTACGATGTTTTCAATTGCCGGAATGTACATTCTTCTCAATGCACAGTTCCTGGCAATCATCCAGATTATTGTTTACGCAGGTGCCATCATGGTACTTTTCCTTTACATCTTAATGATGCTTAACCTTAATAAACAAGACGAAAGTAAGAAGAACAATACTTTAAAATTTGTTGGAGTTTTTACGGCAGGTCTTCTTTTGGTAGGTGTATTAGGAGTTTTCAGAGGAGTAAAAGACAATCACATTGTTGTTGAAAATGTAGACAGAGGGGTTGGTCTTACCAAAAATCTGGGTAGACTTTTGTTTAATGAATATGTTTTACCGTTTGAGCTTGCTTCCATCCTAATTCTGGCAGGTATTGTAGGCGCGGTATTAATCGGTAAAAAAGATTTATAAAAATTATGGGAGAAGTAAATACATTTATACAAAGCATCCCTTTGGACTACTTCATCATTCTTTCATCAGTATTGTTCTGTCTGGGAGTAATGGGAGTATTGCTTAGAAAAAATGCTATTGTGATTCTGGGCTGTGTAGAGCTTATGCTGAATTCTGTAAACCTTTTATTGGCAGCTTTTTCAGCGTATAAAGGCAACGGCGACGGACAGCTTTTAGTTTTCTTCATTATGGTGGTAGCTGCTGCTGAAGTAGCAGTAGGTCTTGCAATTATTGCGATGCTATATAGAAACACCCGTTCTGTAGATGTGAGTATATTTAATAAATTAAGAGGATAAGAATGGAGAATCTAGTATATGCAATAGTACTTTTACCACTTTTAGGGTTTCTTATTAACGGGCTGTTCGGGAAAAATCTTCCAAAAATATTGGTAGGATCTCTGGCTACTGCTGTAGTTTTCGGATCTTTCTGTATTGCAGTAAGCCTTTTCATGAATTTCAATTCTGAAAGCCAGCCTGTCATTGTAAAAGCTTTTGAATGGTTTAGAGTCAACGGAGTTCAGATTAATTTTGGATTCCAGATTGATCAGCTTTCTTTAATGATGGTGATGATCATTACGGGTATCGGTTCACTGATCCACTTATACTCTATCGGATATATGAGTCATGATAAAGGATTCTACAAGTTCTTTACTTACCTGAATCTTTTCATCTTCTCGATGTTACTTTTAGTAATGGGAAGCAACTACCTTATCCTGTTCATTGGATGGGAAGGTGTAGGTCTTTGTTCTTACCTGTTGATCGGATTCTGGTATACCAACGAAGAATATGGTAAAGCAGCAAGAAAAGCTTTCATCATGAACAGAATTGGTGACCTTGCGTTATTGATCGGTATCTTCATGATCGCTTCTCAAACCAATGCTGTAGATTATCTTTCTGTAGCAGAAAACGCTTCAAAATTTGAATTAGACGGAACAGTGATTATCTTTATCACAGCGAGTTTATTCATCGGTGCTACCGGTAAATCTGCTCAGGTTCCATTATATACATGGTTACCGGATGCGATGGCGGGACCAACTCCTGTATCAGCGTTGATCCACGCGGCAACGATGGTAACAGCAGGTATCTATTTGGTAGTAAGATCCAATTTCTTATTTACTTTAGCACCAACTGTACAGGGAGGAATTTTATTCATCGGGTTCTTAACTGCTGCTTTGGCAGGGTTCTATGCACTACGTCAAAACGATATCAAAAAAGTGTTGGCTTATTCTACAGTTTCACAGCTTGGATTTATGTTCATCGCTTTAGGTCTTGGTGCCTATACAACAGCAATGTTCCACGTAATGACACACGCATTCTTTAAAGCGTTATTATTCTTAGGTGCAGGTTCTGTAATCCATGCTATGAGCAACGAACAGGATATGCGTTTCATGGGAGGTCTTAAAAAATATATTCCTCTTACCCACGCTACATTCCTTATCGGAACATTAGCCATCTCAGGTTTTCCTTTATTATCAGGGATGATCTCCAAAGACGAAATTTTAGTAGCAGCTTTCGCTAAAAACCCTGTTTACTGGGTAATCTTATTTGTTTTAGCGGCAATGACTGCAACGTATATGTTCAGACTATACTACCTGACATTCCACGGAGAATTCAGAGGTACTGAAGAACAGAAACACCACTTACATGAAAGCCCGTCAAATATGACATTACCATTGATCGTATTGGCTATTCTTTCTGTAATCGGAGGTTTTATCAACCTGCCACACTTTATCGGTCATGGGCATTATGCCAAACTGATGGAATGGTTAAAGCCGGTTCTTACGGAACAAAGCTACAGCCAGATGGAAGCTACTCTTTCAGGAGTACCTTTCAATACTGAAATGATCTTATTAGCAGCTACAGTCTTGATGTTCTTCACTGTATGGTTCATTGTTAGAAATACTTATGTAAGTAAGAAAAAGATGGCTGTTGCAGAGGAAAACTATACCGGATGGGAAAAGCTTTCTGCTAAGAAATTATATGTTGACGAACTTTACAACGCATTGATTGTAAAAACTGTTGAAGGATTAGGACGCGGAGGAAAAATGTTTGATAAGGGTATCTTAGACCGTTTTGTAAACTTTGTAGGTGATGGTGCTGAAGACAGCGGAAAAGCTATGAAGCGTGTACAGAACGGAAATGTAGAGACATATATCCTTATCATGTCTTTAGCGGTGGGAATTATATTAATTGTTAACTTTTTATTACAATAATAATGTCTTGTTTGTTATTAACATTATTACTATTACCTCTAGTAGGTTCGGGATTAGTTTTTGCCTGGAAGAATAATTCCAGCAAATATTTGGCGCTTGGAATTGCATTGGTACAAATGCTCCTTACGTTTTACGTACTTTCGGATTTTGATTTTACTCCGACAGTAGACAGCGTATTGCAGCATGAGATCAATTATCCATGGTCACAATTTATGAAGAGCTCTCTTCACTTCGGTATCGATGGAATGAGCATGCTTCTTTTATTACTGACCAATATTCTGGCTCCAATCATTATTTTATCATCTTTCAACGAAAATGTAAACTATAGAAATACATTCTACGGACTGATTCTATTGATGCAGTTTGGTCTTGTAGGAGTATTCACTTCTTTAGACGGATTGTTATTCTACATTTTCTGGGAAGTAACTTTGATTCCAATTTGGTTCATTGCCGGACTTTGGGGACAAGAGAATAAAAGGTTTGAATTCACTACGAAATTCTTCGTATATACTTTCGTGGGATCATTATTTATGTTAGCCGGATTGATTTATGTGTACAACCACTCTGCATCATTCGCTTTAACAGATTTATATAATGCTCAGCTGAATGAAGTACAGCAGACTGTGGTATTCTGGTTTATTTTCTTTGCTTTTGCAGTGAAATTACCGGTATTCCCTTTCCATACATGGCAGCCTGACACGTATACCTACTCTCCTACTCAGGGATCTATGTTATTATCAGGGATCATGCTGAAGATGGCAGTATATGGTGTAATGCGATACTTACTTCCAATCACTCCGCTTCCGATTGCCGGAATTTCAGGACAGATTGTAATTATTCTTGCCATCGTGGGAATTGTTCATGGTGCATTGATTGCGATCATCCAAACGGATATGAAGAGAATCATTGCGTATTCATCTTTCTCTCACGTAGGATTAATGGTAGCAGGGATCTTCGCTTCAGCAGTAGTTACTTTGAGAGGAACTTTCAATGTAGAAGGTGCTGAAGGAGCTTTGGTACAGACATTTGCTCACGGTATCAACGTGGTAGGATTATTCTACTGTTGTGATATTTTATACAAGAGATTTAAATCAAGAGACATCAGACAAATGGGAGGTTTAGCTAAAGTAGCGCCTAAGTTTGCGGTGTTGTTCCTGATCATTATATTAGGTTCAATGGGAGTTCCATTAACCAATGGATTCATCGGGGAATTTATTTTGTTGAAATCGGTTTATGATTTTAACGGAACAGCAGCAGTAATTGCTGGTCTTACGGTAATTCTTTGTGCGGTGTATTTATTAAGATTCTACGGAAAAGCAATGTTTGGAGAAGGAGATGAAGCCGTTTTAAGTACAGCAAAAGATTTATCAGGCGTAGAATTTTCTGTATTGGCAAGTTTAGCGGTTTTTGTGATTTTACTAGGTATTTTTCCACAACCGGTAATCGACATGGTGAGTAGTTCGGTGAAGTTTATCTACCAATCAATGGTAAGTTAATTTGATATTTTAAGAAATGAGTGTTTTAATTATTGTTTTCCTAACGGCAGTTATTGCGTTATTTTCAGGAGTTTTTGAACAAGGAAAATTCGCAAGATACATTGGGATTTTGGGATTAATCATCGCATTGTACGTAAGTTTTATGCCGGAATGTTCGTTTTTCGACCATTACAAGCATATGTATGAGTACAGTGACAATACCGCATTATTCACTAAAATATCAATCGTAACAACATTATTGTTATTCTTCCTGGGCGGTTTTGCTTTCAGCAACCACAGAAGCCACCAGTCAGAATTATATGCATTGATGCTATTCGCATTATGTGGAGGGATCATCCTTTTCGGATACCAGAACCTGGTGACGATGTTCTTAGGAGTTGAGATCCTTTCTATTCCGTTATATGTAATGGCGGGAGCTAACAAAACTGATCTGAGATCCAACGAAGCTTCTATTAAATATTTCCTTATGGGTGCATTCGCAACAGGTTTCTTACTGTTCGGGATTGCGTTCATCTATGGAAGTGCAGGAAGTTTTGATCTGTACAAAATCCACGACTTTGGAGTAGCAAATGCTGGAAATGTAATGTTCATCTTAGGTGTATTACTGATTCTTTGCGCATTGGCATTCAAGGTAGCTTTAGCACCTTTCCATATGTGGAGCCCTGATGTATATGCAGGTTCTCCTTCATTAATCACAGCTTTCATGGCGAGTGTAGTAAAGATCTCAGGATTCTTTGCCCTGTTCAGATTGATGACGCTTGGTTTCGCTGGGGTTACTCACGAATGGATTAATGTTTTAGGGGTATTCTTAATCATTACATTACTTTTGGCAAACGTTATGGGTCTTGCTCAGACGAATGCAAAAAGAATGCTGGCATACTCTTCAGTATCTCACGCAGGATATATCGGATTGGTATTCTTCGGAATGACAAGTCTTTCTACTTATAACCTTGCCTTCTATCTGTTTGCTTACTCTTTATCTACAGTAGGAGTTTTCATGTGTCTGATCTGGGTAGAGAAATTAAAAAGAGAAACGTCTTTCGGAGCTTTCAAAGGATTGGCAAAAACAGAACCTTTATTGGCAACAGCAGCAACGATCTCAATGCTTTCAATGGCAGGAGTTCCGTTAACAGCTGGTTTCATGGGGAAATTTGCTTTATTCTCCCAGGCGATGAACGGTGCTGCATTCTTAGTACTGGTAGCTGTGTTAGGTTCTGCCCTATCCATTGCCTACTATCTAAGACTGATCATTGCGATGTTCTTCTTTAAAGAATCAACATTCAAATCATCAGAAAAAGTAACCCTTACTTACAACATTATTGCAGTAGTGGTTATTGCCCTGATTATCATCCTAGGAGTTTTCCCGGATATGTTTGCAAGAATTTTCGGGTTGTAAAACGACCTTATTATAAATGATATTAAAACCTTCCATTTAATGGGAGGTTTTTTTGTTGATATAATTACTTTAAAATTTATTTATCACTTATCGTAGAATTACTACAGTTTATCTTTTTGAAATTTTATAGATTTACATTATTTGAAAAAAATTGATGATGAAAAAAGATTTTATCAAATATAAAGTGAAGCCAGATGATAGCCTCAACTCTATTGCATTTCGTATGAATATGAACAAACACGACCTAAAAGAGTTTCATAATCAAAACTGCGGGAAGATGGATAAGTTGTGGTTTGAAAGCCTGAGGGGAGTCGATTTTATTTTGATACCTATAGCCTATGTTTCTAAAGAAGAATATGAAGACCTATTACAAAAAAGACTTCCTTCAGCCCAGGATTTAGCTTCGCTTCACGCTGATGAATATAATATCACAGAAAATATACAGCAATTCAATAAAAATGAACTAACATTTAATTATAAAGTTAATATTGAAATAGATCAGAAGGCAACCCAGATTATTGCAAAAAAGAGACAAAAAAATTTCAAAAAAAACAACTGCACACCAGATGACAAAGTAAGTTCCCTTGCGCTAGCTTGTATGGAAACAGTCTCTCCCATTCCATTTATTATATCACCTGATGGAAAAATTTCTTCATTTGCCAATCATAAAACTTTAGTACAAAAATTTAAAGATAATCAAACAGCTATCAGAGATTTTTTTACAGGTGCGCCTTCAAAAGCCTATATTGATTTATTCTATGAAAATATCTCAAATGAAAAATATTTTCTAAAAAAGATAAGCTCTACCTTATTAAATAAAGTATTATTTCCTGATATAAATTGGTTTAGCAGAAAATCAAGCTGGGTAGAACGTTTCAAAATATACCCCAATTCTTTTCCCTTGAAATTTGATTTTAATGCCGAATATTTCCATGAAAATATAGAATATGTTGAAACAGTTATTAAAGGAATAATTGCAGAGAATTGCAGTCTTCAGGAATTAATAAAAGGATCTCGTTTTGAAAACGAAAAACAGGAAGATAGTATAAACGCCAGCATAGAAATACATTATTTCACAAATAAATTTACTAAACAATTAGCGGAAGCAAGTGCCACAATATGTATTTGTCATAGGAATGAACTATTTTATAAACACTACTTAAATCTAAAAACACAAAAATGAAAATTTATATCACAAAGAACAATGATACTTTTGCCGATATTGCCCAAAAGTTCAATATAAAAGATGAGAACTACTTAAAAACTTTTCATAATCTTTCATGCCCCCAAAATGATATTATACATGGAGAGTTAAAGGCAGGGAAACAAATTTGTATTCCTGAAGACCAAGAGTTTTTAGCTAATGATAAAAGCATCAGACCGAACGAAGATAAAAATTCTGATATGCAGAAAAGCAATACTAAAACTCATCCTGATAATAATGAAAGTTCAAACGAAGATTCATCTGCGGGAGAGTTAGGCAATACTTCTTCAAAAAATCAAAAAGAGACTAAGAAGACTGAAGAGGAAAATAAGGACTCCAACGAACATGATGGAAAATATTTCGTTATTCAAAAAGGTATATGCCAATGTAATCAGGGGTTCAAATTTCCAAGATTTAAAGTGACAAGTCATCAAAAACATTACTGGAATAATGCAGAAGGTCAAGATGATTATTTGGCTGTAACAGAAGATGATTTACAATTTGATCCATCTGTGCAACCTTTCGGTCAATGTAAACTAAAGCCGAGTTCTGGAGGATATCTACCTTGTACCTATGCTCCCGCAGGAAAATGGCAGAAAACCTATGAAAAAGTGAAGGTAATGGGGAAAAGTTGTCTAACAGAAATTTCTGAATTGATGTGCACTACCGGCGGAAAAATTACGGTCCTGAAGCATGGGCAACAAAACGGAATCAGCAAAACACAGATTGCCAATGCTGATTCTCAGGAACAGAATATTTATAATCCCATAGTGAACATTGATGAGCTGAAAGAAGAGATTGATAATGAAAATAGTTATGCACATTAAAATTATAAGGCAATGTCAAAAAAAGGTGTAGCAAAAATAACAGGTCCCACAAATCCACAAATTGGTGCTTCGGCATCCTATTCAGTTACAGAATGGTATAAGGAAACTCCTGCCAGCCAAAGAAATGGGAATAATGTCACTTGGGAACTCTTCAGAAAAAGAAATAATGGAAGTTATACTTCTACCAATATTAAAAAGAAAGGGGCAACGGGGACATTTACTTTTGAAGAAAAAGCTCTTGGACAGGAATTCTTTGTAGAGGGGTATCTGAATTCTCCTGAAAAAAAAGGCAATACCATTATTTACATAAGACCCACGAAAGGAGCACCTAAAATTATATCATTAACGCTCCTTGACAGCAATAAAAAAAAGATTACAATAAAACCTAAATATGGTCAGACCATAGTTGCGGAAATAAAAACGCAGAATATGTTTAAAGAAAAGCTGATTTTACAGGTTTGGGAACGAGACACAACAGCAGACACCGGACACAACAAAGACGAAAATACACTACTTTATGAAAAAGAAATTGCAGTTAATGCTAATGGAGTAAATGATGAAAATATAGTCCTTACTGAATTGATGATGAAAAAAGCTCAGGGAAGTGGAATATCTTTTATGATAGATGGAGGAGAACATGAATACTATTTGGTAGTTAAACATAATAATATTTCCACCTTCAGCCCACAAACAGTTCAGGTTCTGAATCAGATCATTGCGGTAAAAGGAAATGGCATCAATCCTCCACCGGAAAACCCCGAGACCGCCAGCAATGTGGGACAGGATCCTAATCAGCAAGGTTCTGAAGGGAAATGCCCGAGGTGTGAAAAAGATTTCACTTGGGATGAGATAAAAGAAATATTTGGGGAAAGTGACAAAACTTTCAGAATGGATTGTGTCAATTGGATTAATAAATATAAATTAGATTTTGGAATAAATACATGTGCAAAAAAAGCTCATTTTCTAGCTCAAATTGCAGCAGAAACCCATTTTAGAGAAAAAGAAATGGCAGAAGGAAATGTAAAATATATTCCAAGAAATATTCGCAGTGGTACTTTTGGGGATCGCGGTAAACTATTGGATAAAAGAGGACAGATTGAAGAATTCTGTAATGAAAGACCCGATCAAAAAAAGTTATTCAGTTTTTTATATGCGGCTGAAAACGGGTTTGGTAACGGCAATGGAAATGAAGCCAGCGGAGATGGCTTTAACTTCCGGGGAAAAGGCTTGATTCAATTAACGGGCAAAGGTAATTACAAATCTGCAATGGGTTTGATTAAAGAATATGTTCCCGCAAAAATCTACAGCGAATTAATATCTTCGGAAAAAAGGATAAAGCATTTTGATAAATTTGAATTTGAAGAAAACAGAAAACAAAAAACTATAAAAGATGTAGATCTATTTGATTTTATTACTTACTATGACATGCCCACAGAGCCAAAATATGCTGTTCTCAGTGCATTGGCAGACTGGAAAGGTAAAGGGCTGAGTAATTCTACATTAATGGTTAATGATGTAAAAAATGTAAGACCTGTTAGAAAAAAAATAAATGTAGGCTTAAAAAATCTGGATGTAGCAACTGATTTCTTTAAAAAAAGTGTGTCTCATTTAAAAGTAAATGAATGTACATTAGGAAAGAACAAATCAACTTCCACTGAAAAAGGGACAGTAATTTTAGTGTCTGGAACCGATAAGAGAAGTGAAAAAGATCCAGCGCAAAATATATATTGGATCATGTACCAGACAACAGTCTACAAAGATATTACGTTGGCAACATTCAAAAAACTTAAAGGAGAAAATAAACTACCTAACCCTGACTATACAACATACTTAAGTAGAGATACACATCAAACTTATTCCAAATCTTCTAATGAAACCTTTAAACATTCTGATAAAAGATTTGGAAAATATAATGAAATTCCCCCTGGTGAATACTTCCTAGTCCCAGGTTTAGATAGTCAAAAATATTTAGTTTATGTAATTGATTCTGAATCAAAATCTGCAGGTGATGAAAATGGAATAAATGGACCTGATGGGGCAAGAGGAGGGGTTGCACTGCATCATTATTGCCCACGCTTTTCAGTAGGTTGTTTCACATTCAATTCTGGAAAAGACACAACACCTGTTAAAAACTTTGTTAAAGAAATACCTGATTTAAGTTTAGGAGATAATAGACCTGTACATTTTATTGTTGAGCCGCGTCAAGTAAAAGAATCACAATGGGATAACCCAGCATATGGAACTACAAAATGGACAGGAATTTAAAATAAATTAGTAATGAATAAGAATCTGCCACAAATAGTATTATTAATATTCACATTATCATGTGGACAAAATAAAACGAACAAACAAATGAATTCACAAAATAAAGCTCCCTATAACCTGATTGAAGAAGGTGATAACACTAAGTTCAATTATGATAATCTTTCACCAGATATTATCAATTACGGAGCTAAATCTTTAGAAAACTTCAATTATAAATTTCCTGATTCTGAATTGTTTTCCAAAAGAATATCAGAAGTTTACGGGGTAAATATTGATGAATATACCAATAGGATTGTCTCCCTGAGAATATCAGATTTTCCGGAAGTTGCTATAAAAAGTAAAGCATATATATTAGTACAGGATAGCGATTCTGATGCTAAATATTCTATCACGCCAGATATTTTATATCAGTATAATAAATTTATTATTTATAAAGATAAAACGGCGTTAAAAATCCTGAAAATGAGAGATCCTTATCTTACAAAAGATCTGGTTTTATATTATGGATATAATGAAGATAAAGATCTTGTAAGTTTTGCTTTCAAAGATTTCGATTTTTCAAACACAACATCTTTTCATGAATTAATCTTCGGAAGAAAAAATAAAAATCAACAATTTGTGCTTAGAAGCGGTATAGTGAATGACATTGAACAGATTGTTTATAAAGGCAAAACAAAAGAGATACTTTCTGAAGCAAAGGAAGGAAACGGATATGATTCATTGGGAGAAATTCTCAATATGATGTATAAAAATCAACTCGACTATGCAGAATGTGATAAAAGTATTGCTTTTTTATGTGAAAAGTCATTAAATGTAGGTGATATTGGAGATGTTCAGAGTTTTATCAATAAAAACAAAGGCTTTATTAAAAAGTTAGAACACAACAGTTATTATGGTAATGAAAGATTAAAAGTCTTTTGTGAAAACTTAGAAATATTCAATGGTCCGGACGACAATAAAATAATTAATGACCCTGACGGGTATACCAATTTAAGAAAAGATAAAAATACCACTTCAGAAGTTTTACAAAAAATAAAATCTGGTGAACAGGTAAAAGTTTTAGATGACAGTGGAGATTGGTGGCTTGTGGAAACAAAAGATGGCAAAAAAGGTTATATTCATAAAAGTAGAATAAAGAATGAGTAATACGTAATAAAATATATTTCGGTTAGTAACATTTAGACGATTTTTCCTTCTTTTTCGCCATTGTCAACATTTTAACTATAAAGCTTTTCTATAGTCAATGGAAGCTTTTATTTTATTAAAAATGTATTACCATATAAAAAAGCTCAGATATTTTTATAAAAAGAAACAGAGATTCACTAAATTTAATATTCTTGTTAATAATTTCACTATAAAACAAAAATAAAGTGATAGAAAAGGCTATTTTCAACAATTAATAACAAATTTATAAATAGTGATTTTTTCATAACTTTACTCTAAATTTTTCAGCTCTTGGCTAATCTCTATAAAAAAGACTCTCCCTTTCAGGTTTATATATCATTCAAAAAATATTTGGATGTTCTGGAACATATCCGCTATAATGACAGACTGGAATACAGAGTGAACTACGCAGAGTCTTTGATTGAAAGCACAAGAAACTTTAAAGAGCTCAGAGAAGGCTTCCAGGATACTGCCCTTCTTGAAAAATACGAAGACCTGATCAGACTGCTTCTTGCGGATCTTTTCCCAACAGGCCTTACCAAAAACGAAATAAAGGCGGCAAGCATTCCGCTTTCCAATATCACCTTCAACTATACCGAAAGGTTTAAGGATATTCTGAAAGATGCCGGAAAAGACTTCGAAATAGAACTCAGAAATATTTCAGATAATGAATTTTATGTGTTCTGCTGTTGTCTGATTCTTCAAAGCTACTTTAAAAAAGATATTAAAAGTACGCTTCCGTTTTATTATGATATTCCCAATAAACAGGGAATCATGAAACATTATAAAATTACGGTCAATTCTGACTTTACGGAAATTACTCCTACAGAAGATGCCAAAATTCCATCTGATGATATTCTGGATATGCTTTTGGAAAATCTGGATGATTTTAAACTCTGGAAAAAGTATTTCCCTTCTCAATCGTGGATATTAAAAGGATTTACGATTATTTCACTGGTAGACTGTACCTCTGAAGTCGCCCTTTCCGATCTGAAATCAAGCATGATTGAAATTGATCCGGAAAATATGAATCCCAACGAAAATCTTACGGAAATTTTCAAATCTTACTTTGATGTTCCGGAATTGAGCTTCGGACTGATGACTTTCAATAAAAAGGAACAGAAGCTGGATAAACTCCCGATTTATGAGAGTCTTCTTACGAATCATATCCTGGATTTCTGGATCAATGCATTTGATGAAGAAACCCGTAAGAGTACCTTCAATAATTTAAATCATAATTCAAAGCCTGTAGTTGTCTCCAATGTAAACAACCTGGACGAAAATGTCAAGCTGCTTCCTTCCTTCAGTATTTTAAAGGATAATAATGTGAACAGCTTCATGGTAATTCCTATCATGAAAGATGGTGAGCTTCTTGCAATCATGGAATTCACCTCTCCTATTGCCGGAAGTTTCAATGGCTTAAAGCTTAAAAAACTTGAGTTTTTTACTGATATGGTTCTTTTTTCTCTGAACAGATTTTATTTTGAGAAAAATTACCAGATTGAAGCCATTATCCAGCGTGAATATACAACCATCCATGACAGTGTGGTATGGAAGTTCAGAAATGAAGCTGAGAAATATTTTACAGCATCGCTTGGAAAGAAAATTTATACTTTAAAACAGATTGCATTCAAAAATCTGACACCTTTGTTTGGGGTTTCAGATATCCGTTCTTCTTCTGAAAAACGTTTTAATCTGATGCTGCAGGATCTTAATCAACAAATTGAATGGCTGAATGAAGTTTTGACACTCACCAATTCCGATTCGGAAAAATTTGTACTGGCACTGGATGTTTTTGAGAATGAGATCAACAATGAGATCAAAGCTGATACGGAACAACGTTTTCAGAGATTATTAAGGGAAGAAATTCATCCTTTTTTACAGGGAAAACTGGAAGTAAGAACCTCCAGAGAAATAAAAACAAAAATCAAAGACTATTTTTCACACATCTTTACTTCTACGGATCTGTTTTATCACCACAGGAAAAACCTTGATGACTCTATCACGCTGGTCAACCGAAAACTGGCAGATATGCTGGACGAAAGCCAGGTAAAAGCACAGGAAATTTTCCCGCATTATTATGAAAGATTTAAGTCTGATGGCGTAGAGCATAATCTATATATTGGTTCTACCATAGCTCCTGAGCTGCACTATACTTCGAAAGTAGTTCACAAACTGAGATACTGGCAGCTGAAAACCATCTGTAAAATGGAGCTTGAATTTCAGTCGTTCAAAAAGTATCTTCCGGTACCACTTGATATTGCTTCACTGATTTTCGTCTATAATGAAAAAATAGACATCCGTTTCAGAATGGATGAAAAACGCTTTGATGTAGATGGAGCTTACAACTCCTATTATGAGATTATCAAAAAACGTCTGGACAAAGCCCATGTGAAAGATTCTTCAGAACGCATCACTGCTCCCGGAAAGATCACCATCGTTTATTTCGGCATGGAAAACCAGAAAGAATACCTTGACTACATTTCCAAACTGCAGAAAAAAGGAGTTTTACAAAATGATATAGAATTTTTAAGAGTAGAAGACCTTCAGGGAATTACGGGATTACTGGCATTGAGAGTATCATTTACACTTCCGCAGGAATAAAAATAATGCTTATTTAATCCACAAAATAAGTATCCGGCTTCTTCAATTCCCCTTGAGGAATTCCTGCCTGCTCAAAAATAGAAAACTCAATCGTACGGCAGATGCTGTTTAAAGCAAGATCATTTTCCTCTTCACCAAAAGGTTCTCCAATCTCCTGAATAATAGCATCAAGAGCAATAAAGGTGTAGCTGATCAATAAAACGATTAAAGGCATCATCCATCCCAAAGTATCTACCAGCCCAAAAGGAAGCCAGAAACAATATAGATAAACGGTACGATGCAGCAAAACACTGTAAGCAAAAGGTAATGGTGTATTGTAAATCCTCTCACATCCGCCGGAAATATTAGAAAACTGGTTCAGCTGATGATCCATGGAAGTCATGACAATGGTATCAATATTTCCTTTTTTATTCTGTTCGCTAAGCCAATCTGCAATAACGCCTAAAATAATATTGGGAATGAATTTTTTATTCTTCACCAGTTCCAGTTGTTCGGGCGAAAGCAGTCTCTCAAGATGTTCTGTACCAGATTTATCTCTCAGCTGAAAGTTCAGTGACCATGCAAATGCAGAGATCAGCTTGATGATTTTCTCTTTTTCCTCTTTAGCTTCAGGCGAAGAATCGTTTACCAGCGATAGGATCTGTCTTGTAAGGGATCTGGTTTCAATGACCAGTAATCCCCAGAGTTTCCGGCCTTCCCAGAAACGGTCATAGCTTGCAGAATTACAGAATCCCATAAAAATGGCAAGAGCAAGTCCTATTAATGTAAAAATAGTAGGATTGAGATGTACTTTATAATCAAAAATTTCTCCTTTGAAAAAATAGATCGCCAATGAAAACAGCGTGATAATGGTAAGCTGAATAACAATTTTCTTCAATACGGAGCCTCTCCATATAAATAACATTTTCAGCCAGTTCGTACGCTGTCGGACTATCATTTGTATATGTTTATTAATTAAAGACTAAGAAAAGCCGCCCCGAAAGATAAAACGGAAATAATAATTCCAGCCATAAAAATCTTGTAGGTAATGGATAAAAGCCTGTACTTCCTGTTAAGAACTTTCCCGAGAAAATACAAATCCTTCACCATTGAGTCATAAATATAATCTCGGTCTTTAATAAGGTCTTTCATCGCATTATTATAATCGTCAAACAACATCTGATGAAAGTTTCCAAAGAACAGCAGGTTTACTTTTCTGTTGGCGATATCCTCAGAAGTAAAAGTTGATTTTGTGACATTCGGTTTTGTGGACAGAATCGCAAATATGATCGTCAATACGCTTGATAACAATAATATGAAACTTGGAAGAATCAGATGTGAATTTTTAGGAGCATCCAGCTTCGGTACTAATACAGAAAGACAAACTGAAATAATAATGGCATTTACCGATAAAAGAATATTGGCTTTACTGTCTGCAATATCACTTAATCTTGTATGATTGTTCAGTGTAACTCTGAATAGGGTATCTACACTTCTGTCTGATTTTTCCTTTTCTTTTTTACCTTCCGAAACCTCCTTTTTATTTTCTTTTTTCTCCTCTTCTTTTTCCAGCTTCTTCTCGATTTTTTTAATATTTTTCTTTTTCAGCGGTTCCCAGTTTTCTTTAGCATAATCCGTATAAAAAGTATGCTTATTTTTCAGCATGTCCAGATTTCCGGCATTCCATTCTTCATTGGAAAAACATCTTACATTGGTAAGTTCCCATTCTTTTCTCAAAGCATCAGAAATATCACTGTAATCATGGCCTGCAAAATGACTGAAATCGGCATCCTTTACGATTTTTTCCAGTAAGTTCTGAGGTTCATAATGAATTTTGGTAGCTAGAATCAGTTTTTCAACATCTGCAATATAGTTTTCAGGATAGTTTTGCTCGTGTAAAAAGGCTTTCATGACCTCTACACTTCTTTCCTCATGGTTCAGCGCACATTCTATATACCCTGTATCATGAAACCATAATGCAACGAGTACCTTCTCCTGATCCTCTTCAGAAACAGGAGTGTTTTTCATGATTTCCTCAGCCTTATTAACTGTATAGGCAGTATGGATAAAATTATGATAAAAATATACTGAAGATAACTTATCTTTGAATAAGATTTCAACATAATTTTTAGCTTTTTGTAAAATGCTCATCCCTGAAATTTTGTTAATGTAAATTTATGAATTTATCCTTTAAAACTCATCTAAAAAATACTTCTATTGTTCTTCGAACGGTAATGTCTGCAGGAGTCCTTTATTCCTGTGCTACCTATAACGTGCAAAAGGGCAAAAACTTATTTGAAGTAAAAGATTCCGAAATAAAATCAGAAAATGATTTTAAACTCTTTCTGATTGGAGATGCAGGAAACTCAGATGAACCTCAGGCACAAAAAACACTTAATTTACTGAAAAGTAAGCTGGATTCTGCCAACAGTAACTCTATGCTGGTCTTTCTGGGCGATAATATCTACCCCAATGGGATGCCTAAAGAAACAGATAAAGATTACGCCACAGCGAAACAAAAACTGGAAAACCAACTCTCCATTACCAAAAATTTTAAAGGAAAAACTCTTGTGATTCCGGGAAATCATGACTGGTACAGTGGATTGGAAGGATTGAATACCCAGGAAGGGCTGGTTAAAAAATATCTTGATGATAAAAAAGCATTCCTTCCTAAAAATGGCTGTCCTATTGATGACATCAACATTTCTAAAGATATCAAACTTATTGCTATTGATTCGGAATGGGTGATCGCCAACTGGGACAATTATCCTGGAATCAACAAAAACTGTAATATCAAAACCCGTGAAGATTTTTTCACAGAGTTTAAAGATCTGATCATTAAAAATCAGGGGAAAAAAATCATTGTTGCCCTACACCATCCCATCATCAGCAGCGGAACACATGCAGGATTTAACTCTGCAAAATCTCATCTCTTTCCTTTAAAGAGTAAAGTTCCTGTTCCTGTAGTGGCAAGTGTCATCAATATATTAAGGAGTTCCTCAGGCGCAAGTCCTGAAGACATTAATAATCAACATTATGCAGATCTGGCCAACCGATTGAAAAGTATTGTTCAGGATAAGGAAAACATTATTTTCGTATCCGGTCATGACCATAATCTGCAATATCACGAAGATGGAAATTTAAGACAGATCATTAGTGGAGCAGGTTCTAAAACAGATCCTTCTACCATTGTAGAAAAAACAGACTTTTCCTACGGGGGCAGTGGCTTTGCGGTTTTAAATTTCAGAAAAGATGAAAGCACAGATGTGGAGTATTTTTCTACTAAAGATGCTCAGCTTCAAAAATTGACTCATATTTCCGTGATTTCCAAACCGGATGTGTTTGTCAATAATTTCCCAAATTCTTTTCCTGCAACATTCTCTTCAACTATTTACCCGGTACCGCTTACCGAAAAAAGAAAGTTTTACCGTTGGCTTTGGGGGGATCATTACAGAAGATATTACGGAATTCCCATTGAAGCTCCGACGGCTAATCTTTCAGAATTGAACGGAGGATACATTCCTTTCAGAGAAGGTGGAGGAAACCAGTCCAACAGTTTGCGATTGAAGTCTGCAGACGGACAGGAATTCGTGATGCGCGGCGTGAAAAAAAGTGCGATCCGTTTCTTAAATAATATGGCTTTCCAGAAAAGTACACTGGGAGAAGAACTTGCAGATACGTATCCTGAAAAATTCTTACTTGACTTTTATACCACCAATCATCCATTTACACCGTTTACCATTGGGAATATGTCTGAAAAACTGGGCATTTTCCACAGTAATCCAAAACTGTACTACATTCCTAAACAACGCGCTTTGGATAGATATAACGAAAATTACGGGGATGAAATGTATATGATTGAAGAACGTTTTTCTTCAGATCCTAAAACATTGGCTTATCTTGATAATGCAAAAGATATTGTTTCTACCGATGATGTATTAAAAAACCTCAGCAAGAGTAATAAATATTCTGTTGACAGAGAATCTTATATCAGAGCAAGGTTATTTGATATGCTTATCGGAGACTGGGACAGACATTCAGACCAATGGAAATGGGCACAATATGAAGAGGGTGATAAAGTGATTTATAAACCCATTCCAAAAGACAGAGATCAGGCATTCAGTAAATATGATGGAGCAGCCTTTAAAATCATTATGAATGTTCCTGCTATCCGTCATATGAAAACCTTTACAGAAGACATCAGCAGTGTAAAGTGGCTTGCAATGGAACCTTATCCGATGGATCTTGTATTCTTAAAAGGTTCAGATCAGAATGAGTGGGAAACCCAGGCAAAATATATTCAGGAACATCTTACGGATGCGGATATCGATGATGCTTTCCATAACCTCCCGAAAGAAGTGCAGGATGACACCATTGCTGAAATCCAGAGAAAACTGAAAATAAGAAAAACAAAGCTACAAAGCTATGCAGCTCAATACTATGATGTATTGCTGAAAAAAGTTCCTTTGGCAGGAACGGTAAACCCTGATAAGTTTGTCATCACCAAAAACGGACATTCTGTGATGGTACAGCAATACAAGCTTGGTAAAAATAAAGACCAGAATGAACTTGTTTTTGAAAAGACGTATCATGATTCGAAAACAAAAGAATTATGGATCTACGGACTTGAAGATGATGATACTTATGTAGTAACAGGAAGCGGAAGTCCTAAAATGAATATCAGACTGATTGGCGGATATAACCATGATACCTATAACGTTGCGGATGGAAGAAAAGTGAAAATCTATGATTTCAAATCTCAGAAAAACACTTACAATTCCGGAAATGCAACCAAAAACATTACGGATGATTATGACATCAACAGCTATAATTATAAGCACCCCAAATATAATTCCGTTGCAGGATATCCAAACCTGGATTACAACCCGGATGATGGTGTCATTGTAGGAGTTTTAGCTAATTATACGGTGAATAATTTTATCCGTGATCCATTTACTCAAAGACACAGTTTAAAAGCTAATTTTTATACAGCAACTGCAGGATTTAGCCTGACTTACAAAGGGGTATTTAAAAAGGCAATCTCAGGTTGGGATATCAATCTTGATGCATTTTATACAACTCCGAGGTTCTCTCAAAACTTCTTTGGACTTTCCAATGAAAGCGAGTATGATAAGGAGGATACAGAACGAGAATACAACAGAGCCAGAATATCTAAGTTTAACTTCGCTCCCTCTATTTCTCAAAAGAGCTGGATGAACCTCAGCCATCAGTTTCAACTGACTTTTGAAGATAATAAAGTACAGAGAAAAGCTGACCGTTTCATCAATCAGTCACCGGATGTCAGACCTGGTGTATTTAACAGCCAGCAGTTTGTGGGAGCCAATTATACCTTTGGCTATAAAAATGCAGATAATGCAGCCTTCCCTACTCTTGGACTGGAATTTATGCTGAATGCAGACTGGAAAGCAACACTTTCTGATTTTAATAAGAATTTCGTAACCGTAAAAGGAAAGCTTGCCATTGACCACAGGATTGATAAAAAGGGAACATTTGTGTTCGCTAATTCCAGCAATGTGATGTGGATTAATAATAATAATTTTGAATTTTATCAGGCTGCAGCTATCGGAGGTAATAATGGAATGAGAGCCTTCAGAAATGAAAGATTCTCAGGAAGATCCTATTTTACCAATAACTCAGAAATCCGATGGGATTTTGGACGGGTAAGAAATAATATTGTTCCTGCGAACATGGGAATTCTTATCGGATATGATATCGGCCGTGTATGGAATGACAATGAAAACTCTAGAAAATGGCATCAGTCTGCCGGTGCCGGAGTATGGCTGAGTATTGTGGAAATGATGTCTGCAAGGTTGAATTATTTCTATGGCTCAGATGGTGGAAGAATTTCTGCCGGAGTGGGAATGAAATTTTAATCTGATAAATTTAAAAAAACAATTCTCATTTTCGAACAGGTACTGCAATCCAACATTCAACATAAAACACTGTTTAACAACATGTTAAACTATTTAAAATTAAAAATTTGAAAAAATTTCAATTTTAATAAAATTTAATAATTCAAATTTTCAACTCACATTTTTTACTGATAAAATAAATATGGCCTTTAATTAAAGGCCATATTTTCAGCTACATAAGTCAAAACCAGACATAGTTCAATATGATTATCAATTCCTTAAAAAATAGACATTTTAAAAACATTTTATATTTGTGGCAACAAAAAATCAACAAATGATGAAAAAAAAACTATTGTATATGGCTTTATTTGTCATGTTCATTCAGTTAAATGCACAGATAGGGATTAAGACACCGACTCCCCAACATACATTGCATGTCAACGGTTCACTGCAGGTGGTTAAAGATCTTAATGTGGGTGGAGATGACAGAACAAAGGGAAATTCCGGAAACAAAGGTGAAGTTTTAATGTCAAATGGAGCAGGTAATGCACCTGTTTGGAAAACAATTGAGTCAGAAAACTTTCTAAAGGTGGTTTATGTCGGAAACAAAACAGACATCAGCCCAGCCAGTGGAAGTTATACAGGTACGCATTCTACACCAGTCAATACCCATGAAAGTTATTCACAGACCTATGTTTTTAATGTGAGTAATAAGATCGATACGGCTTATTTAACTTATAATTCTACAACAGGGCTTTTCACAGTAGTAAAACCTGGATTTTACAATATTGTTCCTTATGCTACTTATGATCTTAATTTAAATCCATCAGGACAAACTGCAGGAACAGCTAACTCATACATACAAAAAGTTTCTCCTGCACTCACAACGTTAGCAGGCATATCTACGGGCCATGGAGAGCGTACAACGGGATTGAATCATAATCTTTCCTCCATTAACTTTTTCAATGCAGGAGAAACATTCAGAATACGCTGCCGTTATACTCAGAACTTCAGATTATCCAGCGGAAATATTCATATCTCTTACCTTACTCCCTAAGCACTACAAACGTCAATCACTTCATTAACATTTCATATATTTAAAAACCCCACAGATTTCTCTGTGGGGTTTGAATTTTTATAGAGGTTTGTTTATTACAAAGAAAAAGTATACACATTTCCACCTTCATCTTTCCCTTTCTCATCTGCGATCATTAATGTTTTATCATCAAAGAATACAACTGCTTCCTTCTGAGAATTATGATGTAAAGGGATTTTATGGATTTTTGCAGTACTGAAATTGTTTGCTGTAAATCCGGTAAGAACGTGAACATTTTTATGGGTAAGCAATACAATCTTATCTTTTGTACTGTTGATGCTGGCAGAGGTAATAGCAGCATCGTTATACCCTCCATCAAGTTTTAACCTTCCTATTAACTTTGCTTCAAAATCGCCTTCTTTATTGGGTACCTGGAATACAAGGAAAGTTCCATCAAAACCTTTGCTTCTGTTTTTAGTGAATAAGTAAAAATTTCCGTCCATTTCCACAAAACCTTCACAATCGTACAAAAGATTTGATTTTTTGGGAGGAAACTCTGTCTGTCCCTGATAATGGAATTTTGTAGTCTGAACAACCTTGGCCGCAATTTGTTTGGTATCTTTCAAATCTGTTTTTAAGATGGCCAGATCCTGTCGGTTATTGTCATTATTCCCAAAATCTCCGATATAAATATTTCCCTGGGGATCAGATATGATATCTTCCCAGTCTGTATTTTCAGCATTTTCTACCGGTATTTTTGCCAGCATATCGCCTTTATCACTTAGCCCGTATATTGCATTTTTATTTCCTCTGTCTTCTATCGCCCAGATTGTTTTCTTATCCTTTGACAAAGTAATTCCGGAAACTTCCTTCAACTTCTTGGGTAAGGAAAACTGTACTTTCAATTCGTCTTCCTTAGCAGGAGAATTCTGAGCTTTTGGATTGCAGCTTAACAAAAGCAAGGCGGGTAAAATAAGAAAGCGTAACATATTTATATTTTATTTTTTTAACTGAATATAAGAAGCATTAATTGTTCCAATCGGCAACTATGAAAGTTTTTTTGCCTTTTCCCAAAGAACATCCATTTCTTCCAGAGACATATCTGCCAGTTTTAAATCCTGTTCCCCGGCAAGGCCTTCCATCTTTTGAAATCTTGAAATAAACTTCAGATTGGTTCTTTCCAACGCAGAATCGGGATTGATTCCTGAAATTCTTGCATAATTGATAAGTGAGAAGAAAACATCCCCCAACTCCTGTTCTTTTTTATCCAAATCCGTTTCAGCATGAAACTCCTGAATTTCTTCATCTACCTTTTTCCAGGCATCTTCTGCATCATGAAACTCAAAACCTATTCCTTTCACCTTATCCTGAATTCTGTAAGCTTTTACCAAACTTGGAAGACTTTTCGGAACTCCACCTAAAATAGATTTGTTTCCTTCTTTCAATTTTAATTTTTCCCAGTTCTGCTTCACTTCTTCTTCACCTTTCACTTCAGTATCTCCATAAATGTGAGGATGACGGAAGATCAGCTTTTCATTCAGGGAATTGATAACATCTGCAATGTCAAAACTTCCTTTTTCAGAACCGATTTTAGCATAAAAAACCAAATGAAGCAAAACATCACCCAATTCTTTTTTTATTTCCTGTAAATCTTCCTGTAAAATAGCATCTGAAAGTTCGTAGGTTTCTTCAAGGGTAAGATGGCGAAGTGATTGGAATGTCTGTTTCTGATCCCATGGACATTTTTCACGCAAATCATCCATAATATCCAGTAATCTTCCGAAGGCCTCCAGTTTCTCTTGTTTCGTATTCATAAATAATGGGAAATTCAATCTTATACAAATGTAAGGGATATTCGGACATCATTACAAACGTTGGAAGTAAAAGTTGCAAAGTGCAGAATCCGGATAGATTCAATATGTAAACCCAACAGGTTCTCGAAACCTGCTAGGTTTGGAATATTAGCATCAATTATTTTTTGTCTTGAAAAAACAAAAAACCTTGTCCGGAAATTCCAGACAAGGTTTTGTATTTTTAATTCAAAAATGAATTATCCTTGTTTTCTGTGTGTACTTTTCGGAGCTGATTTTGCAGCTGAAGTAGCTTTTACTTTTGGAGCGGCTGGCTTTTCTGCTTTTGGAGCCGCTTTCTTAGCTTCTTTTTCAATGCTTACTTCTTCAGCTGGTTCTCCTTCCAAAGTTTCAGGCTCTGCTTTTACAAAGCTATCAGGAGTAATATATCCTGCTTTCTGAAGAATGTTATACCATTGAGCCAATTTCTTGATATCAGAAGAATATACTCTTTCTGTATCATAGTTAGGAAGTGATTCCAGCATAAAATCTTTCAGATCTGCATCAGAAGATTTGTGAGAGATTGTTTCCTTATAATCGTTGTTTTTAGCAATATTTTCAAATACTTCAAACAAAGGAACTTCTTTCTCAAATGTAAACATGGCAATATTATCCAATAAACTTACCTGGCTTGAGTTTCCAATGCTTACTTTTTTCTTGTTGGTAACATCTTCAATGATGAATCCGTTTCTTAATTGAGAAACTAATTTGAAAAGTCCTGGTTTTCCAGAAATTGAAATTATTTTTTCTAACAGCATAATTTTATTTTTTGTAAATTCTGCAATCAGCACTAGCTTTTTGCTTTTTATTATTCGTTTTAATCCTTATTTAATTATTTTGGAAATCTCATTTTGTAACCGATGTTCACGTCACCCTGAGAGATTTTGGTCAGCTTACCTTTTACGAGTTTCTTCTTCAGAGCGCTCAGGTGGTCGGTAAACAGAACTCCTTCAATGTGGTCATATTCATGCTGAATTACGCGGGCTCTAATATCGGAAAAAGTTTCTGTATGTTTCACAAAATTTTCGTCATAATATTCAATAACGATTGTTCCTTTTCTTTTCACATCTTCTCTTACATCCGGAATAGAAAGACAGCCCTCATTGAACTTCCATTCTTCCCCTGACTCTTCAAGAATCTGCGCATTAATGAATACTTTTTTGAACTCCGCCAACTCATCTTTAATATCTTCATAATCCTCATCTTCTGCAAGAGGCGTCACATCTATTACAAACAGACGGATATCCAAACCAATCTGTGGCGCTGCAAGACCTATGCCATTTGCACTGTACATGGTTTCGAACATGTTATCTATCAGTTCCTGTAATTCGGGATAATCTTTGTCTATATCTTTTCCCACTTTTCTCAAAACAGGATCCCCAAAAGCTCTTATCGGTAATATCATCTTAATCTTTGTTCTAAAAAATTCTGCAATATAATTGTTGCACTTACTTTATCTATTAATCCTTTTTCCTGCCTCTTTTTCTTGTTTTTTCCACTTTGGGAAATAAAAAAAGAAGCCATTTTGGAGGTAAATCTTTCATCAAAACGGTGAACTGCAATATCCGAAAATTCTTTTTTAAATTCTTCTATGAATTTTAAAATATCGGTTTCAACTTCTGAAACATTTCCTTTCAAATCTATGGGAAGCCCAACTACTACTTCATCCACCTTATTTTCATTGAAATATTTTTTCAAAAATTCCATTAAAAAACGGCTCTCTACAGTCTCCAGCCCACTGGCTATAATCTGCATATCATCAGTTGCAGCGATACCACAACGAGCCTTTCCGTAGTCTATTGCAAGGATTTGTCCCATAAGTTTGCAAATTTAGTAAAATTTACTGATTTTATTCATAACGCAGTTTTTTTATATAAATCATGTTTTATTCCATTATTTTTTTTATAATTTTAATCTTCCAAAAAACAATTATATGAAGAAACTCATCCTCGTTAGACATGCAAAAAGCGACTGGCCGGAGGAAACGGAGGACTTTGACAGACCTTTGGCAGACAAAGGTTTGGAGGATGCTATGCACATGTCCAGATTCCTGAAAAGCAATAATATTTCCATTGATCATTTTGTGTCCAGCCCTGCGGTACGTGCACTGAATACCTGTAAGATTTTCAATCAGGCCTATCAGCTGAACTGTTCAACTGATGAAAAACTATATAACCCTTCGGAAAGAAGCTTTGAATCTGTAATTTATGATCTGGATGACAACCTGAATTCAGTTGCGTTCTTCTCTCACAATAATGGAATTTCCAATTTTGCCAATTCCATTTCTGAAGATATTTTCCATTTCCCCACTTGCGGAGTTGCAGGTTTTGAAGTAGACTGTGAATCCTGGTCAGAATTCGATGGTGCTAAAAAGAAACTTCTTTTCTTTTATGAACCAGGGAAAATATAATTTCACTTTTCTATTTTTTTATGTCACAATAATTACCCTTCTTTTCTCTTGTCAGAAACAGAAGAAAAATTACTATGAATCTATTGCATTCAATGACATCAAACTTTCCTCTTCTCCCAAACCCGGAAGCTGGCGGTATAATCATGATGAACATTTCCAGACATTTGAAGATTTTCAAAAATTAAAAAAGATAAAACCACAGCCCGGAAAAAATATCATTTATCTTCAGCCTATAGGAACATTCGATGAACTTCAGAAAAAAGAAATAATCCTCACAAAGGAATATTTAAAAACATATTACCAACTGGAGACCAAAATACTACCAGCACTGCCTAACACGATATTTCCTGAAAATGTAAGAAGAATTTCGAACGAAGGAAATGAACAGATTCTTGCAGAATATGTACTGGATAGCATTCTGATCAAAAGAAAACCTAAAGATGCTGTAGTACTGATGGGAATTACAGAAAAAGATCTTTTTCCAAAACCGGAATGGAACTATGTTTTCGGACTGGCATCTTATGAAAAAGGTGTAGGGGTAACGTCAATGTATAGATTTGCAAGCGGTCATTTAAGCGATTCCAACTTTAATGAGAGTTTTCTGAGATTAATAAAGATCAGTTCTCATGAAATCGGGCATATGTTTGGAATAAGCCATTGTCTGAATGCCAACTGCGTGATGAATGGAACCAATACGCTTACTGAAACAGATTATCACCTCGCAAGAGCATGCTCACTCTGCCAGAGAAAACTCAATTCAAGTATCCATTATGATCCTAAGAAAAGACTTTTTGAATTGAAAAATTTCTTTGAAAAGCAACATCTTAACACAGAACTTTCCCTATCACAGCAAGACCTGAATCTTGTACAATAAACCAACATCCTTTTACCGACTGCCTATTCCCCTCCTCCAGAGGTGGCAAAAAATTTATTTTTTGAAGGGGTGATTAGCTTCGCCTAAAGCCATTATCGTTGTAAACATGAAAAAACGGTGTTCGTTCTTGAACTGGTATTCGTAACCTTTCAGCTTATGCTCAGGATGATAGCCCGTTTCTATTGAATTATTTCAGTTCTCATTTTCAATGATCATTAAAATGAGTGTTATCTGTGAATAAATTTGTGGCATTCGAGGTTAACAAACAAAAAAAGAACGGATCAAAGCCCGTTCTCTATAAAATATCTTATGTAATTTCGATTTTATTTCTTCTTCAAATCCAGATCATCAAAATCAAAACTAAAATCCGTCACATCAGAGATCGCTTTTAATTTTGCAGATTCTGCTTTTCCGTTTTCGTCATAGCTGAAAATAATATAGGCATCTGCATCATAGCTTCTGTCGTCCCATTTAATAATAAAAGAATTATTAGAGTATGGAAGTAATTCTCCTTTTAATCTTGGAGAGTTTTTGCACGAAATTCTGTAGCTATTTCCCTGCTGAGCAATCTCTACATCACCAAACCAAATATCATTATATGTCCCTGTGAACTGTTCTGCTTTTGGCTGCAGTGCTTTTTCTTTTTTGAAGGCTTCGGATTTTGCAAAAGCATCTTTCTTTTGTTTGCTGAATTCGGCTTCCATTTTAGCCATTCTTTCGCCATAGGTTTTCAGCCAGTTTCTGTCGGCTACCCCAAGATAAGAATCTTTCACGGTATTCGTAATAGTATTGAAAGCGGCTCCGGACTGTTGGTTCGTCAAGACTACAATTCCCAGTTTCATATCCGGAATTAATGTAAACTGTGTTACCGTTCCGATCAATCCACCGGTATGCTGTACCTGCTTGTGTCCTTTAACATCACTTAAAAACCATCCTAAACCGTATCCATAGAAACTTGTATCATAAGGATTTTTTGCAGCCACTCTATCCGGAATCTGCAGACTCCAAAGTTGTTGAACATTCTTATCCGAAACCAGTTTTTTACCATCTTTTGTGGTGAAGTTATTCAACAGACATTCCGCCCACGTGGTCATGTCTTTAATGTTACTCATAATTCCTCCTGCTGCATTGCCCGTCTCATTCCAGTCGTGAGGAACAGCAATTGCTTTTCCGTCTACAGGAGCGTGTGCATCAATTTTATTAGCTATAGCTTTTGCTCTGTTATAGCTTCCGAAACTTGAAGTCATACCTACAGGCTTCATAATTCTTTGCTCAATAAATTCTGCCCAGCTTAATCCGGAAACTCTGTGAATGACCTCTCCGGCTACAATAAACATGATATTGTTATAATCCAATTTTGTTCTGAAAGGATTTTCCGGTTTCAGGTATCTCACATTATGAACAATATCATTAACAGTCAAGTTTCCTCCTTCAGGAAAGAACATAAGATCTCCCTGGCCAAGTCCTAATCCCGCTCTGTGAGTAATAAGATCTTTGATCGTTACATTTTGAGAAACGTAGGGATCATACATTTGAAACTCAGGAATATATTTTGAAACTTTATCATCCCAGTTCAGTTTTCCTTCATCTGCTAAGATGGCTAATGCTGTACAGGTAAAGCCTTTTGAGTTGGAAGCAATGCCTACCAGCGTATTGTCATCCATTGGCTGCTTTGTTGTAAGAGAACGTACCCCAAACCCTTTGGAATAGATCATTTTGCCATCTTTCACAATTCCTACTGACATTCCCGGTACATCAAAGGTTTTCAGGGTATTTTGGATCAGTTCGTCCAGCTTTTTTTCTTCAACCTGCGCATTGGCCAATCCTACGGTCAAAAGAAAAATGAAAAAAGAAAGTTTCTGTTTCATTGTTTATTTTAATTTTCCCAAATTTACTAAATATTAAGCGATGCTAATTTTAGCTGTATTAAAACTTTACAATAAATCAGTTGTATTCATGAAAAAGCCTATTTGTATCTGTATTTTCTCTCTTTTCGCTATCATTGGGGTCAAAGCCCAGGACAGAACTTCAAACCCTTTACTTTTGCAGACCTGGAATCTAAGTAAAATGGACACTTATATCTATACTTACGAAAAACAGGATGGTTTTGAGGCAAGAAGAGAAGGAATCAGATTTCAGAAAAATGGAAAAATCACAGGAAATCTAATTAAATCTACCTTAAGATATGATACCCTGGAAGAACCTGTAAATAAAAAAAACGAAAAGCCAGACCGTTATATCGGGAGCTGGAAAAAAGCTTCAGATTCTACAGTAACGTTGGTTTTCCCTTCTAATACCAATATGACCGGTACTTTTGTCATTTCAAAGCTTACAGAGAATCAACTGAAACTGAAAAAGGTCTTCAGTGCAGATATTGAAAAGAAACTTGATTCTATAAGGAAAACAAAAAATATTACTGATTAGCTTCTCCTGTGAATTGATAAAAGCTTCTTTATATTTGCAGTCTTAAAAATGGCAGTACATGACAAAAGTTCTTCTTCTTTCCGATTCCCATTCTTATATTGATGACCGTATCCTTGAATATGCTTCTCAGGCTGACGAAGTATGGCATTGTGGAGATTTCGGAAGTCTGGATGTCATTGAACAACTGGAAAAAATAAAACCATTGAGGGGTGTTTATGGAAATATTGATAATGCTAAAATTCAGGCAGAATTTCCGGAAGTGAACCGTTTCTTTTGTGAAAAACTGGAAGTTCTCATGATCCATATCGGAGGTTATCCAGGAAAATATACTCCACTTACAAAAAAAGAAATTGCAGAAAAAGCTCCGAAATTATTTATTTCAGGTCATTCCCATATTTTAAAAGCAATGTATGACCAGAAAAACAGTCTTCTTCATCTCAACCCGGGAGCTTGCGGAAAACAGGGTTGGCATAAAGTGAGAACCATGATGCGCTTTGTGGTGGATGGTGAGGAAATCAAAGATCTGGAGGTCATTGAACTGGGACCAAGAGTGTGATGAGGAAGAGTGTGTGAAAGTTGGAGGGTTTGAGTGTTGTAGAGTTCGAAGGTAGAGGAGTTTGTGTTCATCCGTTTTACTTTTTACCTTTGCACAAATAATGGCTCACAGAAGTCTTGAAAAATATGAAAATTGGCGATAAGGTTTCGGTAGTAGATGAAGATTTAAGCGGAGTAGTTACTTCCGTGAAGGGTAATATTGTCGTTTTTAAAGACGAATATGGTTTTACTCATCAGTATCCCAAAGAAAAACTGGTTCCTAAAGATGCTGATCTTTATGAAAATATCAGAGTCGTAAGAAAAGCGGAGCCTAGAAAAATCATTTCTAAAAAACATCAGAAAAATCATTTGGTTTTAGACCTGCATTTTCATAATTTGGTAAAGAATCCCAATGATTATGACAGTTTTGAAAGATTGTTTATTCAAAAGGAAAAACTGATTGAAGTGATTGAGTTTTGCAGAAAAAACAACCTGAAGAGACTTGAAATTGTTCACGGCATTGGCGACGGGACTTTACAGAGGATGGTTCGGGATGTATTGGAAAGCCAGGTTAATATTGATTTTTATAATAAGGAAATACTTCACCATCAATCGGGTGCGGTAATGGTAGAATTTCACTAAATTTGCAGGAATTGAAATATGAACGTACTTAATTTACTTTTTACCAAAGACGGATTAATCTATCAGATTGTTAAAAACAAAAACATTCTGGAAGAAAAGTCTTATTTCGTTACTGAAGAGACACCAGCCAGTCTTATTGACCAAAAGCTGGATGAAGTTCTTATAAAGCAGCGCTATGACGAAATCCATGTGATTTCAGCATTGAACCACTTTACCCTGATGCCGGAAGGTTTTTCTGAGCATGATGCAGGATTTGATTTAATTGCCTTCAATGCTCCTACCGACAGAGAGAAAGAAGAGCTGATGCTTTCTATCAACAAAAAATTCAATATTCAGTTTTATTATACGTTCCCGAAAAACTACTATAAGAAAATAAAAGAACTGGCAATACCGGTTCATTTTAATTTCTCCGGGGAAAAGTTTTTAAGTTCAATCAATAATAAAACGAATAAGGAAATTCATATCAATCTGTATCACAATCAATGTGAGTTTTTTGCGATTGATAATAAGAAAATCATTCTTTATAATAATCTGGATGTCAATTCTGAAGTAGATTTCCTTTACTTCATTATGTTTACATTGAGCAAGATCGGTTTCGGAATCAATGAAACCAGCTTTTATGCTTATGGAGAAACGACGGAAAATGAAACGTTTATTTCCGAACTTCAGAAATTTGTTAAAAATCTGAAAATTGTCTTTGACAATATTCCCAATAAGAATTTTATACTTAACTAGGTTTCAGGCCGCAGGTAATAGGGATCAGAATCCAAACATATTACCCAATACCTAAAATCTATTACCCAAACCCTAACAAAAATATGTTCAGAATAATATCAGGCAAATGGAAAGCCAAAAAAATTGCAGCTCCTAAAAACTTTGAAGTAAGACCTACCACCGATTTTGCGAAAGAGGCTTTATTCAGCATTCTGGAAAATAAATACGATATGCAGTCGATTTCCGTGCTTGATCTTTTTGCAGGAATTGGCTCTATCACCTTTGAATTTGCTTCCAGAGGATGTCAAAATGTAACGTCTGTAGAATTGAATCCGAAGCATACCGCCTTTATAAATACCACTGCATCTGAGCTTGACATGGCACTTCAGATCAATGTACAGCGAGGCGATGTTTTTGACTGGCTAAAAAAATTCAGAAATAAAAAATCTTTTGAGATTGTTTTTTCTGATGCTCCTTTTGAAATGGAAGAGAAAAAATACCACGAGCTGATTTCTCTTGTTTTAAACAATAAATACCTGAAGGAAAACGGAGTTCTTATTGTAGAGCACCAAAGTCGTATGAAACTTGACCATCCCAATTTAATAGATACCCGAAAATACGGAAACGTAAGTTTCAGTTTTTTTGAACCCAATAAAGAAGATAATCAGGAACTTTAATTCCTGATTATTTTTTTTGAGATGACCGGAGATTCTTCGCCCCATTTTGTTATAGCTTCTAAAACAGGTAAAAGCGTCTTTCCAAAGTCCGTTAATTCATATTCTACCACTAAAGGAGGTTTTTCTGTAAAAACTTTTCTGTCAACAATTCCATCTTCCTCCAATTGCTTTAGCTGCAAACTCAATGTTCTTTCCGTAATAGTAGGAATGGATTTTCTTATTTCATTATAACGCTTCGCTCCTCCAATAAGGTGGTGTAAAATTACTGCTTTCCATTTCCCACCGATAAATTTCATCGTAACGCTGGTACAGCAGGGATAGGATTTATTATCTATTGTATACATTTTTATACTATCATTTTTTACCGTTATTGCAAAGTTAGGAAACTTAAATTAATTTTGTAACTATAAAAATGATAGTATAAAATTATGAACTTTTTAGACCAAATGAAAAACAGGTATACTGTAAAAAAGTATAATCCACAGGGAAAAATCAGTGAAGAACAAATTGCAACGCTTCAGGAGATTTTAAACTTAAGTCCTTCCTCCATTAACAGCCAGCCATGGAATTTTATTTTCGTTAATGATCCGGAACTGAAAAAGCAATTGGGTGACAAGTCTTATTTTAATAAAGAAAAAGTACTGGATAGTAGTCATGTAATTGTTTTTCAAGTGATCAGAAACATAGAAAACTTTGAAAAGCAAATTGAAGAAAACCTTCCTGAAGGTTCTGTTAATTATTACCGAACGATGGTAAAACCTAAGGGAGAAGAAGCAATAAAATCATGGCTTGGTCATCAGGTATATTTATCATTAGGAGTTCTTTTGTCTGCATGCGCAGCAATGGGAATAGATTCTACTCCAATGGAAGGAATTGAACCGGAGGGTTATGATGCTGTTCTGAATAATGAAAAATATGAAACCTTATTTGCCGTAGCCATCGGACAGAGAGATGAAGCAGATGCTAATCAGCCGAAATTCAATCCGAAGAAAAGGCTGAATGCTGAAAAAGTAATTATAGAGGCGTAACATAAACACAAATTTCACAATCTCTTTCACAAAGGCCTAATAAAAAAGTCTGCTTCAATATGAGGCAGACTTTTTATTTATAATACTTTCAATTCTAAATCGATGGTTTTTCCAAAGAACTTCTTGGAGATCTTTTCAAAATTCTTGGTAAGATCGGAAAGGTAGAAGTGATAATTCGGCTGGTGATTGTTATCATTTAAAAGACTATACTTATCCAGAATAATCTTCAAATGGTTAGCCACAATATTCGGAGAATCTATTACACGGACTCTGTTTCCATAATACTGCTTGATTTCATCTATTAAAAGAGGATAATGGGTACAGCCCAGAATCAAGGTCTCAATATTCTTCAGTTTACTGTTACTCAAGTAATTGTAGATTATAGCATGGGTGATCGGATGGTTTTTAAATCCTTCTTCAATGGCAGGAACCAGTAATGGTGTTGCCAGTTCATCCACTTTGATCCATTTATTATGTTTTCTGATGCTCTTTTTATATAATCCTGAATTCACGGTTGCTTTGGTAGCAATGACGCCTACATTATTATGGATTTCGTATGATACTTTTTCAGCAACAGGGTTAATAACGTCTATTACAGGTACTTTTCCCGCAACAGACTGCATCACTTCATTTAAAGCATTAGCCGTTGCCGTATTACAGGCAATGACAATGGCTTTACAGTTCTGCTCCAGCAGAAAATTGGTGATCTTTGTAGAATATTCAATAATCGCTTCCTTGGATTTTTCTCCGTAAGGAAGGTGCTTTGTATCTCCAAAGTAAATAAGGTCTTCGTGAGGCAGAAGTCTTTTAATTTCTTTGGCAACAGTAAGACCTCCTACTCCACTATCAAAAATTCCGATAGGCTGGTTGGGTGAAAGATGTGAATAATCTTGTTTTTTCGTTTTCAAATGAGTTGAAATTTTATACAAAAATAGTGAATTTTATGGCATGCTGTATACATACAAACATTATACAATAAACAAATCCGACGCAATTCCGTCTGCCATAAACCAATGTTTTTCAGGAATTTTTAAATGTTCATTCTCAATGATTAAAATACCTTCCTCAATTTTGAACTTGCTCTCTCTCTGAAAATGTTCCAGCATTCTGTCTGAAAATTTATTTTTTAAACTTTCCAGATCTACACCCCAAATGGTACGTAAACCAATCATAATCATTTCGTTAAACTGATCTTCATGGGAAAGAATTTCTTCTTCTTTAGCCAGAAGTTTATCATTCAGTTTTTTGATGTATTGCTGATTATTGGCTACATTCCAGCTTCTTACATCAAATCCGTTATAGGAATGTGCTGAGGGGCCTATTCCAAGATATTCATTGTATTTCCAGTAAGCAGAATTGTGTCGTGAGTAAAAACCAGGTTTTGCAAAATTAGACACTTCATAATGTTCAAAACCATTGTCTTTTAAAAAGTCTGATAGATAATAGAATTCACTGTTTTGCTCTTCTTCTTTGGGACTTTTTATTTTCCCTTTTGAAATCCAGCTTTCTAAAGCTGTTTTGGGCTCAACAGTTAATGCATAAGATGAAATATGAGGAACTTCTAAAGCAATTGTCTTATTCAGATTTTCTTTCCAGATTTCAAGATTGGATGTGGGTGAACCATAGATCAGGTCAATACTCAGGTTTTCAAAGCCGAAATCCTGTGCCCGTTTGATGGAACTTTCTGCTTCGGAAGCACTGTGAGCTCTGTTCATCAGTTTAAGATCTTCTTCAAAAAAACTTTGAGTACCAATAGACAGTCTGTTCACCGGTGTTCCCGCCAGCTGTTTTAAAAAGTCTTTATCCAGATCATCGGGATTGGCTTCCAGAGTGACTTCTATATCGTTTTCAAAACTGAAGTACTTCAGAACATCATCTATTAAAGAACTGATCTCATCCACAGAAAGAATAGAAGGAGTTCCCCCACCAAAATACAGGGATTTCAGATTTTTATTCTGTAGCTCATCTTTTCTCAATAGTATTTCAGTTTTCATAGCACGAAGCATATCATCCTTGAAATTCAGGGATGTTGAAAAATGAAAGTTACAGTAACTGCATTTTTGTTTACAGAACGGAATGTGAATATAAATCATAAAAAAAGCTCTGAAAAATTTCAGAGCTCAAATTTATTTAAATTAAATTAATTAATATCTAAATCCTCTAGCATTAATAAAGTTGTCGAAGTTATATCCAAGACCGATCATGAAGCTGTTTCCTCCATAGCTCTGGATATCAGATAATCCAAGGTTATAAGTAGCTCCGATCATGAATTTGTTGAATCTTACTTTTACAATTGGAGAGATACTTAGGTTCTGATTATCAAATCTGTTCTGAACCGTTCTGTAACTTACCCCGAAAGAGAATGCGTTAATATCATTAGAGAATGTAGCCATTAGGTTCCAGTCTATCATTCTCGTTGAATTTGTATTAAGATTGATTAATGCTGAAGGTGCTAATGTAATATTATCAGCAATATTCCAGTTGTATCCTAAGTTTAAGAAGAATTTAATTGGAGAAGGCTCGTAGTTGTTTACAATAGAAGCATCATTACTTAATGCGATATCATTTACGGAAACACCCCCGAATAAACCTCTGTAGGTAGCTGCCAAACCGAAGTTTGCATATACCATAAAGATGTTACTTTCTTCACCTCTCAATAGTGGGTCACCACCTTCTTCAGTATTGATTTTTGAATAATCAAAATTCATGTTATAGAAGTTAACACTTGTACCGAAAGAGAATTGGTCTTTTCTGTCTCCTTCACTACTTAGCGGAATAAAATATGAAGCACCAGCCGTGATACCACCAGCAGAGATCGGTCCGTTACTGTCTCTAAACACGGAAATACCAGCACCTACTCTATCAAATATATTCGCATTAATCCCGATTGACTGAACATTCGGAGAATTACTGAATTTTGAAAATTGTTGTTGATAATTGGCGTTGAGCTGTACGTAATCTGTTTTTCCGTATTGAGCTGGGTTGAACAGGAACTCACCATCCAAAAGATATTGCTGATAGTATGGTAGTGATTCTTGTGCTTTGTATGCATTTGACAAAAGAGCTAAACATACGATAGCATATAGTTTTCTCATAACAAATCTTGATTTCAATTCAACAAATATAAAAAAATTCTCAATATATTTTTAGTTTTCTAAATAATTTCTCCATTTTTTTACGGCATCCGCCATATCTTTGGGCATTGGGCTCTCAAAATATAATTCCTTTTTTGTTGTTGGGTGTATAAATCCTAGGGTATGGGCATGAAGGGCATGTCTTGGCAAAATTTCAAAAACATTTTTAATAAATTGCTTGTATTTTGGAAGATTTACCCCTCTTAAAGGTGTATGTCCTTCATATCTTTCATCATTAAACAAAGTATGCCCGATATGTCTGAAATGAGCCCTGATCTGATGCGTTCTTCCGGTCTCCAGTTTACATTCCACCCAGGTCATATATTTGAATCTTTCCAGCACTTTATAATGGGTCACCGCGTGTTTTCCTTGGCTGCCATCTTCATAAACAGACATCTGCATTCTGTTTTTAGGATGCCTTCCGATATGGCCTCTGATGGTACCTTCTTCATCCTGCATATTTCCCCACACAAAAGCCCAATACAGCCTTTTGGTGGTTCGGTTAAAGAATTGTTTTGCCAGGAAACTTAATGCATATTCATTCTTGGCAATCACCAATAGTCCTGAGGTATCTTTATCAATTCTGTGAACAAGCCCTACCCTGTCAAGATCTGATTTTTCACCATTCTTTTCAAAGTGGAAGGCCAATGCGTTCACCAATGTTCCGTCCCAGTTTCCAAATCCTGGGTGTACCACCATTCCCGCTTCCTTATCCACAACAACCAAGTCATCATCTTCATAAACGATGTTCACAGGAATATCCTGGGGAATAATGACATTTTCTCTTGGAGGATGGGTAAGCAAAACTGAGATCTGATCTCCCGGTTTTACACGGTAATTCTGTTTCACCGCTGTTCCGTTCACTATAACATTTCCGGCTCTGCAGGTCTGTGAAATTTTATTCCTTGAAGAATTCTGTCTGTATATTAAAAGGAACTTATCTATTCTTAATGGTTCCTGTTTGCTGTCGACAGTGATATTAAGATGTTCATACAATCCTTTATTTTCCTCATCAATATCGATGTTTTCGATACTGTTGGAATCTAATAATTCTTCATCTAAAAAATCGTCGTTATCTTCTGACATTGTTTTATATTTTTTACACAAAAGGCTTCAACATTTTATAGTTGAAGCCTGTATTTTTGATATTAATCTGATCTTATTCTACGACAACCTTCTTAGCTTTTGGCTTTTGAGCAGGCTGTTGTGTTGTTGTTGCTGCAGGTTTTGTTGTACCTCCAGCAGTGTGAGTACCGTTCCCTGCAGGTGTTTTAGGTTTTTCAACAGTTGCAGCAGCTGGTTTAGCTGCTGTAGTCTGATTTTTAGGGGCCTCTGTCTTCGGAGCTTCCGGCTTTGGAGTTTCTCTTTTTGGAGCAGGAGCGGGTACAACCGGAGCATCATAACTTGGCTCACTATGCACTTCTTCATATCGTACCGGAGGAAGTGAAGTATCCACTTTCATACGATAGATAGAATTCAACTGCTCTACTTTCGCTCTTAATTCTGCCGGAGTCTTTTTACTTGCCCAAAGATCGATTTGCATTCCCTGATCACGAACATCTCCGGAGGCAGGATCCTGATAATAAATAATATCAGATTCATCTTTACTTCCATCTTCATGCTCTACCAGCCCTACTTCAAACATACTCTTGGTAATAACAGCTCTTGCTTCTTTTACCGTAAGTCCTACAACATTAGGAATAGAAATATTTCTCATTGGCCCCGATCCTACCACAACATCAATCGTAGAGAATCTTGGTAAACGCGTACCTGGGTTTACAGCATTTCCTTTATATAATATTCTTAAAAGGGCATCTTTCTGAATACTAGGCTCATAAATCGTATCACCGATTTTAAGACCTACCTGATCCAATCTCTGAAAGGCCAGTCCGGAATATTTATTAATAACATTCGGCACCGCAATAGGAGCCCATGTTCTCGGATTTACTTTAAGCGTTACAGTTCTTCCGTCTTTTACACGGGAACCTGGTGCAGGATATACCTGCAATACCTGGAATGGTCTGTATTTCGGGTCGTAATTGGCACTGTCTACTTCATATTCCAGCCCTGTATCATCTAATATTTTTACGGCATCATGTACCGATTTATTTACAATATTGGGAACAGGAATTTCCTGACCGTGGTTAGTATGGTACTCCAACCAGCGAAATGTGAGCCATACCAGCCCAACGAAAACACCGATGGCTACTACTAAATTCAGTAAAACTTTCCAATTGAAAAGTGATTTAAGCATACTTAAAAATACTTTAATTATAACCGCAAATATAGCTAATAATTTTAGAATGGACTTTTTATTTAACACAATTCATTTTTGATTTTAAAATTTGCCGATTTCCCATATTGCATTGCATAAAATGATTAAATTTGCCTTAATTGATACTATATGGTTATGAATAAAAAAAGTGTTGCCGTAGTAATGGGAGGCTATTCCGATGAATATGTTGTTTCCTTAAAAAGCGGACAATTGATTTATGATTCTTTAGACAGAAATCTCTATGACGTATATAAAGTAGTAGTCCTTAAAGATGAATGGTATTTTTTAGGTGAAAATGATAAAAAATATGCCATCAGCAGAGGAGATTTTTCTGTAACTTTAGATAATGGGGAAACTTTAAAATTTGATGTTTGTTTCAATATCATCCACGGGACTCCGGGAGAAAACGGAATTCTTCAGGCCTACTGGGATGCCATCGGTCAAAAATATACAGGTTGTGATTTTTACCAGAGTGCCCTTACTTTCAATAAAAAAGACACTCTTGCCGTGTTATCAAAATACGGAATTCCTTCTGCAAAAAGTATTTATTTAAGAAAAGGGGAAGACATCAATGTGGATGAAATTGTATCAGAACTTAACCTTCCCTTATTTGTAAAACCTAACCAATCAGGATCTTCTCTGGGAATTTCTAAGGTAAAAGAAAAATCGGAACTGATTGCCGCTACTGAAATTGCTTTCAAGGAAGATGACGAAATCCTGATTGAAAGTTTCCTGGACGGGATGGAAGTTTCTGTAGGAGTTATTGATTTTAAAGGAGAAACTATTGTTTTAGGAATTACAGAAATTGTTCCTACCAATGAGTTCTTTGATTATGAAGCAAAATATGAAGGTGCTTCTGAAGAAATTACCCCTGCAAGAATTGACGAAGAGACCACTAAAAGAGTGGAAGAAATCGCCAAAAGAGCTTACGATTCATTAGGCATGAGTGGTTTTTCAAGAAGTGAATACATTCTGATGAACGGAATTCCTTATATGCTTGAAATGAATACCAACCCAGGATTCTCTCCCGCAAGTATTCTCCCTCAGCAGGCAAGACATTATGGAATTTCCATTATGGATCTTTGTGGAAATGAAGTAGAAAAAGCACTTAATAAGTAAATATAGAAATTAGAGGTTAGAAATAATAAATACATAGCTTTTAACTGATAATTTACCATTCAACGTCATAACTCATACAACATGAAAATTGCTGTTTTTCCAGGGTCTTTTGACCCTATTACACTAGGACATTACGACATTATAGAAAGAGCGGCACCGCTATTTGATAAATTAATCATCGCTATCGGACAGAACTCTCAGAAAAAATATATGTTCCCTCTTGAAAAAAGAATGGAATTTATTCAAAACTCTGTAGCAGAATTTCCCAATGTGGAAGTAGATTCATTTGAAGGTCTAACAGTAGATTACTGTTTTGAAAAAAATGCTCAGTACATCATCAGAGGATTAAGAAACCCGGCAGATTTTGAATTTGAAAAAGCGATTGCTCATACTAACAGAACATTAGCTCATAAAAAACTGGAAACCGTATTCTTACTGACTTCCTCAGGAAAATCATTCATCAGTAGCAGCATTGTAAGGGAAGTTATTAACCACGGCGGCGAATATGAACTGATGGTTCCGGACTCTGTGAGAGTGGAGAGATAAAAAATATAATTGATGAGCGATAAATGATAATTGATATAATGGCCAAGAATTTGCTTAAGCAGAAATCATTCATCAATTATCATTTATCAACAATCATTTATAATTATATATGCACGAACAGTTCAATTTTGCAATAGAAGTCCTTGGGACCATTGCCTTTTCCATGTCCGGAAGTTTTGCAGCAATGCAGAAACGGCTTGATCCGTTCGGAGTGCTTATTATTGCATTTGTAACTTCTGTAGGAGGAGGAACTGTAAGAGACCTGTTACTGGATATTCCTGTATTCTGGATGCATGATATTCTGATGTGTACCCTGATTCTGGTGACCAGTATTTTTTCAATGATTTTCAAATCTCTTGAGAAAAACTTTAAAGTAACTTTATTTATCTTCGACAGCTTCGGACTTGGATTATTTACCATAATCGGTGTACAAAAAGGTTTAAATGCAGGTATTCATCCAATGATCTGTATTGCATTAGGAACTATTACAGGTTGTTTTGGAGGGATTATCCGGGATATATTACTCAATAGAATTCCATTAATTTTCAGAAAGGAAATTTATGCCACAGCATGTATAGTGGGCGGAGCAGCATTTCTATTGATGACCAGGTATACAGTGCTTTCCTATACTTTTATACAAATCTTCACTATTTTACTGATCGTTGCGATTCGAACATTTGCTGTAAAATACCATTGGCAGATGCCTAAATTTTATGGCTATGATCAAAACTCAGAAATGTAAATTTGATATTTAACACATAAAAAAGCACCTCAAAAAGGTGCTTTTTATTTTTATTTTTTTTGATTAGAAGAATTTCCCTCTGTTTCTCATATTCGGGTTATGCATATGCTTCTGCATGGTTGGCATTTTCAACTGATCTTTCATCATTTTGATCTGATCGGTCATCATTCCGGCACTGTCCAGTCTTTTTGCTTCTTCCAGCAACTTCTGACCTTCCTGCTTTCTTCCTTTAGAAATAGCTGCTGCAGCAAGATTTAAAGTAGCCATTGCTCTGTCGTGTTTCATATTCAAACCGTACTCCAACGCTTTCTTCATGAAAGGCTCTACTTTCGCAGGATGATCCTGAGCTTGCGTCAGTCCTGATAAATAGTGAAAATATCCGTATTGAGTTTTATGAAGCTGTCCTTTATAATCTGTTATTTTGGATAACCATTCTCCGGCTTTCTCCATATTTTGTTTTCTCAATTGCCAGAATGCCAATAGGATATATTCGTTTTTAAAGAATAGCAAGATGGGAAATGCAGCCAAAAGAAAAACAACAATACCCCAACCAAGATTTCTTGTGAAAATCATCATATAAAGTCCTAACAGGATAAGAACTGCTGCTACTGCAATTTTTATGTATTTATTCATTATTAAATTTTAGAAGTGCAAAGATAATAAATTTAGAGCTTAAAGTTCAAAAAGTCAATGGTGAATGGTCAATTCGCTGCGTTTGTTAATTTTGTAACTGCGGAAAATTCACGATTCACTTTGCGAAGCAAAATTGACTATTGACATCTAATCTTCTTTTTTGATTTTTTCAAATGTCTGGAAACAGAAATCATAGCCGTTCTTTTCATCTTTCTCATGGCAGATTTCGTTAGTCATTTTCCAGATTTTAGGATCTATTTTCGGAAAGTATGTATCAGCCTGAAGATCTGCTTTCACCAAAGTAACTTCAAGTTTGTCAACTACATCCATAGTCTGCTCATAGATATTTCCGCCACCGATAACGAAAACTTCCTCATCAATCTTCTTAGCAAATTTCAATGCTTCCTTGATGCTTCCTACAATAAGAATTCCTTCCTCAAACCAGTCTTTTTTTCTTGACACAACAATATTGGTACGGTTCGGAAGAGCTTTTCCAATACTTTCATAGGTCTTTCTCCCCATAATAACCGGATGTCCGGAAGTAATATCTTTAAAATGTTTCAAATCTTTAGGAAGATGCCAAAGCAACTGGTTTTCAAAACCAATTTCATTTTTCTCTCCCATTGCCACCACTATTGTTGTCATTCAAATAATTTTTTACAAAATTAGCACATAATTTGTATATTTGGTTAGCACAAAAAATTTAAAAAAATAAACTATGAAAAATAAAGGATGTCTGGGTGCAGGAACCATTGGTATTGCCCTTCTTATTATTGTTGCAATTCTATTCTTCTGGGGGAAAAGCGGATATAACAGCTTTGTCAACAAAGAACAGACTGTGAACGCAAAATGGTCTAATGTAGAGACTGTGTATCAGAAAAGAGCGAACCTTATTCCTAACCTGGAAAGAACCGTAAAATCGTATTCAAAATTTGAGCAGGAAACTTTAACACAAGTTGTGGAAGCCCGTTCCAAAGCTACTTCCATCAATATTGATCCTACGAATATGACCGAAGCTGATCTGGCTAAATTCCAGGCAGCACAAGGAGAATTATCGGGTGCATTAAGCAGATTGATGGCCGTGGTGGAATCTTATCCTAACCTAAAAGCAGACCAGCAGTATATCAACTTCCAGAGAGAATACACTGCTATTGAAAATAGTATCAGAACTGAAACGGTTTACTATAATGATGCTGCAAAGGATTATAATACTTCCATCAAGACTTTCCCGAATAATATTCTGGCGAATTTCACCAACTTCAAAGAAAAACCTTATTTCAAAGCTGACGCAGGCGCTCAAAAAGCTCCTGAAGTATTCAAATAATAATGGGTAATTTCCTAACAAATCAACAGATCGCTTCCCTTGTGGAAGCGATTCAGTCTGCGGAAGATCATTCTACGGGAGAGATCAGAGTGCATATTGATTCCAATACGGAAAACCGGGATGCCAAGACTGCATTTGAAGTTTTCAAAAAACTGGCTATGGATAAAACAGCAGACAGAAATGCGGTACTCTTCCATGTCAATTTTGAACAGAAATATCTTACCATCATTGGAGATACCGGCATTCATGAAAAAGTAAAACAATCTTACTGGGATCATCTTCACGATTATATCACCGCTGAATTTGCCAAAGGAAATTATTATCAGGCCCTGAAAAGTGCCATCCTGGAAACAGGACTTGAACTCAAAAAACATTTTCCTGTAAAAGGAGAAAACCCAAACCAACTTCCAAATGAAATTACGTTCTCTTAAAATAGTATTTTCATTTTTACTACTCTGCTTTTACACTTTTGTATCAGCACAATATACCATTCCTGAAAAACCCGCGGTGCTGTATCCTGTTTTTGATGAAGCCGGATTGCTTTCCCAGCAGGAAAAAGATGCCCTTAATCATAAACTGATCAAGTTTGCAGATTCTACCTCAACGGAAATTGAAGTAGTCATCATCCGCTCTACCAAAGGAGAAGATGTAAATTTTCTGGCCACCATGTTTGGTGAAAAATGGAAAATCGGAAAAAAGGGAGTAGATAATGGAGTGGTCTTTCTTATTGCCACAGAAGACAGAACCATGTCTATCCAGCAGGGGCGTGCCGTAGAGCAATACCTTACCGCTTCTGTAGCTGGACAGATCTTAGATTACATCGTCACCCCAAATTTCAAGAAAGGACTTTGGTATGAAGGGATCAATGGTGGAACCTCAGCGATTATGGAGGCTGTTGAGGGAAAATTCAAACCTGTAGCCTCAACAGCTCCTTCCGGCAATGGAAGTGCATTTAAAGTTCTTATTATTGCTTTTATTATTTTCATCATCATTGCTATCCTTTTTGGAAACAGAGGTGGCGGACGTGGCGGAAATAATGACGACGATGATGATGTGATTATCACCAGAAGAGGACGCAGAAATTATCCCGGTGGTTTCTTCCCGTTCCCTGGCAGCTTCGGAGGAGGCGGCTTTGGCGGAGGAAGTTCTGGTGGCGGAGGCGGAGGCTTTGGAGGCTTCGGTGGCGGTGGAAGCTTTGGAGGAGGCGGTGCATCCGGAGGATGGTAATCAAGCAATATTCAAAAATGATATAGAATCAGATCATCACGATCTGATTTTTTTTATCTAAAAACCAAAATAATACTGATTTATTAACTTTTATTAATGTTAAATTGACATTTAGCTATTAAAAAGTTAATAAAACATCATAAAAACCACCTTTTATTCAATATTTTTTCACTATATTTACGGAAAACAGGATTATGAAGAAGACGCTGGTAGTATTTGCACACCCTTATCTGGAGCACTCCAATTCGAATGTAGAGCTCATCAATTTCTACGTTCGCCACCAGCATTATACCCTGAGAGATCTTTACGAAGAATATCCTGACTTTCATATTGCAGCTTTCCGGGAAAGAAAACGCCTTAAAAACTATGAGCGTTTTATCTTTCAGTTTCCCCTGATATGGTTCGGAATGCCTCCTCTTCTCAGATTATGGATTGATGAAGTTTTCGACAGAGACTGGCTGAAAGAAGGTGAACATAATCCACTTGAAGGAAAAGAAGTCTATATTCTGGTAACCACAGGCGGAAAAGAAAGGTCTTTCAGCAAAACCGGAACTTATCAATATACCATAGATGAACTCATCAGCGGGCTTATTGTTTCATTAAAAGTTTTTAAAGCAGATATCAAACATATCAAAATCGTATACGAAGCCAACAAGCTCTCTAAAAAAGAAATTATTTTACATAAAAAAGAATTTACAGAACTACTCAATCAATAGCATATGGAATCCAGCTTAGCGATGAACACATTAATTTTCCTCGGTGTAGCCATTATCATGGTTCCATTGGCCAGGAAATTAGGGCTGAGTTCTGTCATCGGTTATATTTTAGGAGGAATTATCATAGGTCCTTATGTCCTTAAACTTACAGGAAACAATGTCAATGACATTATGCATGCCAGCGAGTTTGGAGTGATCATGCTTTTGTTTTTGGTAGGTCTGGAACTGGAGCCCCGGAAGTTCTGGGAAATGCGAAAGAAAATAATGGGTCTTGGACTATCTCAGATGGCTCTTACCATTCTTCTGCTTTTTCTTGTATTCACAAGCGTAGGCTGGAGAGTAGACAAAGCGATTGCTATTGCCATGTGCTTTGCCCTATCTTCTACAGCTATTGTTCTGCAGACTTTACAGGAAAAAAACAACCTCAAGACTACCGCCGGAGAAGCTTCATTTTCTACTCTGCTGTTTCAGGATATTTCGGTAATTCCTATTCTGGCCATATTGCCTATTCTGGCCAATTATAAAGCCAAGCATCATGACAATGAAATTCAGATTCTGATTCAAAAACTACCCGAATGGCTTCAGGCCGGAACCGTAATTTTCGGGGTAGCATTATTGATTTTACTCGGCAGATATGTATTTGTTCCTTTTCTGCGCTATGTTTCAAAATCGGGAATGTCAGAGCTACTGACCGCGTCTTCGTTATTTCTGGTTATTGGAGTTTCGGAGCTGATGGTGGTGATCGGCCTTTCACCTGCTTTAGGTGCTTTCCTGGCAGGAGTAATGCTTGCCAACAGTGAATTCCGTCATGAGCTGGAAGCACAGATCGATCCTTTCAAAGGACTGCTTTTAGCTGTTTTCTTCGTGAGTGTAGGATCAACCATTAATTTTAATATCATTCAGAAAGATCCCTTATTTATCTTCAGTACTGTTTTTGCGGTACTGGGTGTAAAGTTTGTGGTTTTATATACTATTGGAAAATTTTTCAGGATAGATACTCCCCAAAGTCTTTTTTATGCCTTTGCCCTTTCTCAGGTAGGAGAGTTTGCTTTTGTACTGCTGAATTACGCATCAGATCTTTATCTTTTAGGTCCCGAAATGAATGCACAGATGATGGCTGTTACGGCAATTACCATGTGTATCACTCCTATTCTTCTCATCATCAATGACAAATTTATTACTCCGAAATTTATCAAAGAAATTCCTGAAGAGGAACATGACTATAATATTCTTGACAGCAATGTTACTCAAAAGAAAATCATCATTGTAGGTTTCGGGCATTTTGGAAGTACGGTGGGACGTCTTTTAAAAGCCAATAAAATACCAGCTACCGTTCTGGATCGTGATTCTGACCGTGTGAAACTGCTTAGAAGCTATGGTTTTAAAGTGTATTATGGTGACGCAACGAGGATTCCTATTTTAAGAGCGGCAGGAATTGAAGATGCTGAAATTCTGGTTTTATGTCTGGATGATCCTGACGATAACAAGTTCATTGCAGAACTTGTCCGTGAACATTATCCTAACGTCAAAATTTTTGTAAGAGCCAAAAACAGGATTGATGCTTATGATTATCTGAACAATGGCGTCAATCATATTTACCGTGAAACACTGGGAACAGCCGTGGATATGGCTGTAGATGTACTTCATGAAACGGGAATGAGAAAATATGCTGCAAGACGTCTTGGCCAAAGGTTTATGGCCATTGATAAAGCATCAGTCAGAAAGCTGGCAAAAATGAAGGAAAATGATGAAGATATTACTCTGTTTACCACAAAAGAAATCCTCCAGCGTGAGGAGGATTTATTGGCTTATGATAATCTTAATTTCGATAATAAAAACTGGGAAGGATCCTCATCAGCTGATGAAGAAGATGAGGAAGAGTCTCCAGATTAATTTACTGGATGTTTACGCTTCCACCGCTGCTTTCGTCTTTTATCACACTCTTAAGCTCTCCTTTTTTCGAGATATCCACACTTCCACCGGATGAAGCACCTGCTTTCACACTGGAAACAGCACTTATGTGTACACTTGCGCCACTGGAAGCATCTGCTTCTACATCATCAGCAATAACTCCTTTTGCAGAAACGCTGCTCCCTGAAGAAGCACTCACGTCTACCTTTTTTGCTTTACCGGAGAGGTCCAGAGTTGATCCTGATGAAGATTCAATATCAAGGTTTACTGCCCATATTTTACCATCGAAACTACTGCTGCTGCTTATATTGATATCCATGTCATTCGCTTCAAGATCTCCGGAAATACTTCCTGCGCTTGATGCTTCGATGTCTGTTTTTTCCTGAGTAAATTTATCTTTTACAATAATTCTCGCAGCCGAATCCGCAATAAGCTTACTAAAATCTTTTGTATAAATTTTAGCTGTCACTTTGCTGATGTTCATCACTCTGATCCCCGGCTTATAATGAATATGCAGTTTTCCGCCATCATTTTCCACCAGAATTTCATCAATGATACTTTGTGGCGCTGAGATTTCAACTTTCTCAGTTTCAGATTTTATAACTTCTGCTTCAATGGCTTGTGAAACCTGAATTTCGTCAAAATCTCCATTAAATTCCTTATGCTGTATCGGACCGCTTTCTTTGCTCACTACCTTCTCTACCCAATTACTTCGGTCTCCGTCTCTGTCTCTATTTCGGTTCTCATGTTTATCGTTACATGAGGCTAAAGCCACAAAGGCTGAAAAAATAAATAAAGTACTTGTTTTCATGCTTATTCCTTTTGTTAATTTTTTTATTGATTTCTTTATTTAAATAACAACTAATTTATAAAAAATATTACATTACATTTGAAAATACTGTAAATACAACAAAGGGCTTAAAGAAATACATTCGCCGAAATATGTTCTATGATACAAGTTTTTAATATCTTTATGCTTTAATAACAACTATATTTATGAAGAATATTTCATCGGTATTATTAATTTCTGCCTTGGCGTTCAATCAATCTTGTACTACAATGAAACAGACCGATATTCAACAGGAGCTTCCTGCACCTGATCCCTCTTTATCTTCAAATCCTTTTATGAAGAAGAGCAAGCTTCAATACGAAGCACCGGAGTTTGACAAAATCAAAAACGAACACTTCAAACCTGCTTTTAACTACGGTTTAAAGCAACATGAAGCTGAAATTATAAAAATTGCCAACAATCCGGCTGCCCCTACTTTTGAAAATACCATCGTTGCCTTGGAAAAAAGTGGTGAAGTGCTGAGAAGAGCACAAATTGTATTTTCAAATCTTACCAGTGCTAATACGAATCCTACATTACAGGCTTTAGATGAAGAATATGCTCCTATTTTTGCAGCACATTCTGACAAACTGTACCTGAATGAAAATCTTTATAAAAGAATACAATCCATCAAAGAAGATGGTCTGGATTCTGAAAGTAAAAGACTGGTACAATATTATAAGCAGAATTTTGAAATTGCAGGTGCTAACCTTTCTGCTGCTGATAAAGAAAAACTAAAGCAGCTCAATCAGGAGCTGGCTTCTCTTTCTACCCAATATGCCAACAAATTATTGGAAGCTAGAAAACAAGGAGGTGTATTTTTCTCCGATGCGAAAGAACTGGACGGACTTTCTGCCGATGAAATTGCAGCTGCAGCCTCTGATGCTAAAACGGCAGGACAACCTGGAAAATATCTTCTGGCGTTACAAAACACTACACAACAACCTCTTCTTCAAAATTTAAAAAACAGAACGACCAGAGAAAAGCTATTTAAAGCTTCTTGGACCAGAGCTGAGAAAGGAGATGCCAACGATACGAGATCAACCATCGAACAGCTTGCTAAATTAAGATTAAAGAAAGCACAGATTTTAGGTAAGAAAAACTTTGCTGAATGGAAGCTTCAGGATCAGATGGCAAAAACCCCTGAAGCAGCTACTAAGCTGATGAACCAGATTGCTACTCCGGCAGTGGAAACAGCAAGACGTGAAGCAAAAGATATCCAGGATCTTATTGATCAGCAAAAAGGAGGCTTTAAAGTAGAACCCTGGGACTGGAATTTCTATGCTGAACAGGTAAGAAAAGCCAAATTTGACCTTGATGAAAGTGAAATTAAACCTTATTTTGAGATTACAACAGTTCTTGAAAAAGGGGTTTTCTTTGCTGCTGAGAAATTCTACGGACTGACTTTCAAAAAGAGAACAGATCTTCCGGTTTATCACCCGGATGTAGTAACGTATGAAGTCTTCGATCATGATGGAAAATCTATCGCCATTTACTATCTGGATTTTTATACAAGAGATTCTAAAAACGGTGGAGCTTGGATGAGTAATTTTGTGGAGCAGTCTTATTTATTAGGAACAAAACCTGTCATTGTTAATTGCTATAATTATCAGAAACCAGCTCCGGGAAAACCTTCATTAATCAGTTATGATGATGTTTCTACTATCTTCCATGAATTTGGTCACTCTATTCACGGAATGTTTGCCAGCCAGAAATATCCTTCACTTTCAGGAACGAATGTACCGAGAGACTTCGTAGAATTCCCATCTCAGATCAATGAGCACTGGGCTTTAGATCCTGTTGTTCTGAAGAATTATGCAGTACATTATGAAACAAAACAACCTATTCCACAGGCTTTGGTAGATAAGATCAAAAAGGCATCTACTTTCAACCAGGGGTATATGACTACTGAGTTGGTTTCTGCTGCTGAACTCGATATGGATTGGCATACGGTAAGCAATGAAAATCAGTTTATTCCTGTTTTAGACTTTGAAAAGCAGTCTTTAGCCAGCCATGGATTCAATTTGGCAACCGTTCCGCCGAGATATCACACTCCTTATTTTGCCCACATCTGGGGAGGCGGATATTCTGCAGGATACTATGCTTATTTATGGTCTGAAACATTGGACAATGATGCATGGGAGTGGATCAGTAAGAATGGTGGTTTAACCAGAGAAAATGGTGACCGTTTCAGAAAATATATTCTTTCCGTAGGAAATTCTGTAGATCTGAATCAGGCATTCAGAGATTTCACAGGACACGATCCGGATATCAAACCTTTATTGAGAAACAGAGGGTTTATTAAATAAATCAATGGAAGCATTCTTTAATCAGAGTGCTTCTTTTTTATACCTATTTGTGACCAATAGAATTTTCTATGTTTCGGCTGAAACCGGTGGATTTTTTTGTTTATTTTGAGAGAGCTAAAGTCCATTCCTATTGAATTTCATTATTTTTACAGTTCAAAATTTAAAATACAATATATGGACTGTCCATGCTGTTCAGGAAAATCATACGAAGAATGCTGCAAGCCTTATCATACCGGAGAAAAACATGCTCCTACGGCTGAAGCTCTGATGCGCTCAAGATTTTCTGCTTTTGCCATTCCGAATGGTGAATACCTTATGGAAACTACTCTTCCGGGAAAAAGAAAATACCACAATAAAAAAGATCTGCAGGAATGGGGAGAGATCAACCAATGGACGAAATTGGAAATCATCAGAACTCCCGCTTTAAATCATGTAGAATTTAAGGCTTATTATACCGATCAGGACGGCCATCCGCAAGTTCATCATGAGTTTTCTGTTTTTCAGAAGATGCACGAACGTTGGTATTATGTTTCCGGGGAATTTTTGGATTAGAGAACGAATTGAGAAAATATAATGTAGTGATGCTTTGCGTATAGAACCACCCCGTTAAAAATTCTTTGAATTTTCGCCGCCCCTCCGGTGGAGTGTAATGCTAAGCAACCAATAACTATTATAATCTTATCAATAAAAATGAGCCACAGGATTATCTGTGGCTCATTTTCTTATCTAAACATGTCCGAAAATCGGGCATTTATATTTTTAGTGAGCTTCGTTTCCGTCAATTCCGTGAGCATGACCATGCGCCAGCTCTTCTTCAGTTGCCGGACGAGTGCTTAAAACTTCCACGTCGAAATCTAATACTTTTCCAGCCATCGGGTGGTTAAGGTCTGCTACCACAACTTCCGGAGTAATTTCTACTACAAAAGCCTGGAAGTTATTCCCCTGATTGTCTGATAAAGGAAGAATAGCTCCTACAGGCGGAAGTCCTGATTCTTTAAACATTTCCACTGGTAACTGTGCAATAGCATCCGGCTGTCTTTCACCGTAAGCTTCTTCAGGCTGAATCACAAAAGCCGCTTTGTCGCCAGCTTTTAAACCTAAGATATTCTGTTCAAATTTTGGAATCATCATTCCCACACCATACAAAAATGTAAGTGGATTTTCTGTTGTTGTTTCTTCTACAAGAATCTTACTTCCATCTGGTTCGATCGTGTGAAGTATATACTTTACAGCTACAACGTGATTGTTTTCGATTGTCATATTTTTTCTTTTTTTCGTGATTTTGCCTCACGATTAATCATACAAATATACTCTTTTTGAAATGATTCAATGAGCTTAAAAGATAGGAGACGGATGATGAAGCTATGAAATGCATAAGGAAATATAATTTTCCTTTTTACTTTACATTACTTACATAATAACTCCCCGGCTTTATTTTTTTCTGTTCTCCTCCCTCTTTTTCTGTCTCAGGACAAAAAGATACAGGCTCTCTACTTTTGTTCTGGCCCACGGTGTTTTCCGCAGAAATTTAAGGGAAGAACTTATGCTTGGGTTATCTGTAAAACATTTAATATTGATCTGCTCGCCCAGCCTTTCAAAACCTTGATAATATTCTACCAGTTCTTCCAGGATAGCATCAAGTCTTTTTCCGTGTAGAGGATCTTTGGACTGTTCCATCTTTTTTTTACAAAATTAATTGATTATAAGTTTATATGGAAATCCACACCACTCTTCCTTTTTTGTTTCTTATTTTTGAAGAAGTTATTCCTTACCAATAAAAATTATCCGTTACAAAACATGAGCAAAAACAACGAAGCGAACAGGAAGAAAAATAAAAAGAAAATTGATCAGAAAAAACGTAAAATACAAAATGCAGAAGCTGAAAGAAAAGCAAGGTTAAAACAAATCCGGGAAGATTTTAAAGCAAGAGAAGCTGACAATAAGCCATAATTATCTTGATCCGAAGTAAGGAAACCTTAATTTTTTAAATGAAGTATTCTCTATCTTTACATTGTAATAGCTGCAAAATAATTCTTTGCGAAACAACTTGAAAATTACGCTGCATATAGTCTTTTTAATTCTCAAATTTAAATTATGAAAATCCTCCACACTGCCGACTGGCATTTGGGTAAGCGCCTCGACCGTTTTTCAAGACTTGAAGAACAGGTTTTGGTTATGAATGAAATTGTTCAGATTGCTGATGAACAAAACGTTGATATGGTTTTAATTGCTGGTGATCTTTTCGATAATTTCAATCCAGGTGTAGAGGCTGCTGAACTTTTTTATAAAACATTAAAACGTTTATCCCTGAACGGAAAACGTCCTGTGATTGTTATTTCCGGTAATCATGATTCTCCCAGCTTAATCAATGCTCCCGATCCTCTGGCAAGAGAGTGCGGAATTATTCTCATTGGCCATCCCAAAGCAGAAATTTTGCCTTTCGGTACGGAACATTTTAGCATTATCAACTCGAAAGAAGGTTTTATAGAGCTGAAAATTGATAGCATACCGTTTCCGATAAGAATTCTTCATACTCCTTTTGCGAATGAGGTTCGTTTAAAGGAATATTTTGGTGAAAATAAAGAAGAAGAAATCAACAGAGTACTTGCACAGGAATGGAAAAATCTTGCAGATCAGTTCTGCGATGATACCGGAGTGAATCTTCTGACTGCTCATTTATACATGAATAAAAGAGGGGCAGAAATTCTGGAAGAACCGGAAGGAGAAAAGCCGATTAAGATAGGAAACGCAGATTTGATTTTTTCGGACAGTATTCCCGAGCAGATTCAATATACGGCATTAGGCCACCTTCATGGTTTTCAGAATATCGGAACGAAGGAAAAACCTGTGATTTATTCATCCTCTCCTCTGTGCTACAGTTTCAGTGAAGCCGGACAGACGAAGTTTGTTTCCATCATTGACGCAGAGCCGGGAAAAATAGTTTCCTATGAAAAGAAAATCTTGAAAAGCGGCAGAGCTTTAGTCCGAAAAACATTTAGTTCCATCGAAGATACTGTTCAATGGCTAAGTGAAAATCCCAATACATTTATTGAGCTTACGCTGGAAAGCGAGAGTTTTTTAACAGCTGATGAAAGAAGATTAATTTATCAGTCCCATAACGGAATTGTTCACCTTATTCCAAAAGTCAGAAATCTGGAATTGGGAGAAAGTCAAACCCATGAAATCAATTTGAGTCAGGATATTGATATTTTATTCAAAGATTATTTTAAATCTAAAAACGGCGGGCAGGAAGCCAATGAAGAACTGATGAATTTGTTTAACGAAATTTTAAATGCATAAGCCATGATCCCTGTTCAATTAACTATCGAAGGACTTTACTCGTATCAGGAACGCCAGACCATTGATTTCAGAAATCTTACTGAGGCGGGGCTGTTTGGGATTTTCGGGGCTGTGGGTTCAGGAAAATCATCCGTTCTTGAGGCTATTTCGTTTGCTTTATACGGTGAAACGGAACGTCTGAATATGCGCGATAAAAGGGCTTATAATATGATGAATTTAAAATCAAACAGTTCTTATATAGAATTTGATTTTGTAAATTATGAGAATAAATTGTTCCGTGCCACCCGTGATTTTAAACGAAATTCCAAAAAATTTGAAGAAGTAAAACCTAATGCTGTTACTTTTTATGAGAACATCAATGGAAAATGGATTCCTTTAAATCATTCCAATGCGGAAGCTATTATCGGATTAAGCTATTCCAACTTCAAAAGAACCATCATTATTCCACAGGGACAGTTCAAAGAATTCCTTGAATTGGGCGCTGCAGAAAGAACGAACATGATGAAGGAAATTTTTAATCTTCAGAAATTTGATCTTCAGAACAATGTTTCAGCACTCAATATAAAAAACAGATCTGAACTGGATCAGCTGGAAGGGCAATTAAAAGGGTTTGAAGAAATAAATGAGGAGAAAATCAAGATTCAGAAAGAGGAACTTGTAGAGGAACAGAAAAAACTCTCGGAATCCAATGAAAAACTGGAAAAGGCTTCCCAGGCATATCAGCAGCTTAAAAACCTTAAAAGTGACTTTGACAGTTTACAACAGAATAAAGAAAAATTCAATAAACTCTCAGAAGAAAAACCCCAGATGGATGCTCTGGAAGCACAAGCAGAATTATACGACCGTATTTTCAGGCTTTTCAATCCGTTGATTATTGAAAAAAATAAGCTTTCAAAAGAGATTTCGGACAAGCGAAATGAGAAAGAACAGCAGATCAAAAGCCAGCAGGAAACAGAAAAGGCTTTTATTATCATCAAAGAACAACTTTCTGCTCTTGAACCACAATTTAAAGCTTTGGAGCAATCCAGAATTCAGGAAAATGATTTGAATCTTATCATTCAGATTCTTACGTTTTCTGAGGAAATCAAAGTTCTTAATGAAAGAACTCAAAAAGGCTCTGAAAAAGTAAAAGAAGTAGATCTTAATAAAGAGAAAATTCAAAAGACCATTGATGAGCTTTCCGCACAGATTAAAACTTTAAAAGAACAGAAACTGGATTCTTCCCTGCTTTCTGAAGTGGGCAGCTGGTTTATTCAGCAAAAGAATTTTAAAAAATCGCTTCAGGAACAAGCTGAAAAGATCGGGAAACATCAAAAGCAGATTGGAGAAATTAAAGAAGAATTAAAGCCTTTTGCTTATACCGAAAATTATAAAGAAGATTTCACAATCAAAAAAGAAACCTTAGAGACTCAAAAAAAGGAACTTTCCCAGAAACTGGATCATCTCAAAATACAAAAAGAGCTTTCCCGTTTTGCCAGTGAGCTTCATGACGGAGAAAATTGCCCGCTCTGTGGTTCTAAAGAGCATCCGCATATTGTGGAATTTCATGATGTGAATGCTGAGCTGAAGGAAATTCAGGAGAAAATAACTTCCGTGGAACAGGAAACTATTGGTCTTCAAAAACAGGAATCAGAAATTGACAAAATTCTGGCCCGTAAAAAAATCTTTGAGGAACAGCTTTTTTTGGAACAGAAAATTGTGATTCAGATTCAGAAAGATCTTGAAAATCATATTCTGAATTTTACATGGAAAGCATTCTCTCCTGATCAGGAGGAAGAATTTGAGAAAAAACGTTCAGATTCATTCACTTTAGAAAAAAAGATTGAGGAAACAGAACGGAATATTACTTTGGAGAGAGAAACTCTTGACAGAGAAATCAAAACCCTGGAAAAGTATAAGACTGCTCTGGAATCTTTCCGTATGGAGGAAGTTTCGAAACAGGAACAGATCAATATCAGCCGTTCCGGTCTTAAAATTCTCGAATGGGATCTGTATGCTCAAAAGGAAATAAAAGAAATTGAAGAATCGTATCAGAAGCTTGCTTATTCTAATAAAGAGATTGAAGAAAATTACCTGAAAACTGTAGAACAGGAAAAAATTCTTTCTCCAAAACTTGCAGAACAAAAAGCAATCGTCAGCCAATTCGAAAAACAAATTACAGAACTTGAGAAGGAGATTTCCGGAAATGAGGAAGCAATTATCAAAGCGTTGGCAGAGCAGAATTTCACAGCATTCAAAGAAGTTGAGAATATTTTACTTCAGGAAATTGATGTTCAGCTGGTGAGGACTAAAGTTCAGCTTTTCAAAGTTGAATTTGAAGCTTTGAAGAAATTCATCGGAGAGCTTGAATTAAAGCTGAAGGGACTTTCATTCGATAATGAACAGTTTTCTCTGACTGAAAAGCAATTTAATGAAGCGCAAACCGAACAAAAACAGATCAATGATTCTGTAGTTACAAAAACCGCTGAAATAGACCGTCTGGAAAAGGAATTTGTGAAAAAGGAGGAACTTCTGAAAGAACTGGCAAAGCTTCAGAAACGTTCGGAAAATCTGAAGATCATGATGAATTTGTTTAAAGGAGCAGGCTTTGTACAATATGTTTCGTCTATTTATCTGAGACAGCTTTGCGATCATGCCAATGTACGTTTTCACCGGATGACGAGAAACCAGCTGAGTCTTCAGCTAAATGAAAATAACGATTTTGAAATCATCGATTACCTCAACGAAGGAAAAAGCAGAAGTGTAAAAACGCTTTCTGGAGGACAGGCCTTTCAAGTATCATTGAGTCTTGCTCTGGCACTGGCAGAAAGTGTTCAGGCCAATGCACAGGCAGATAAGAATTTCTTCTTTATTGATGAAGGTTTCGGAACTCAGGATACAGAATCAGTGAATATTGTTTTTGAAACGCTCACCAATCTGATGAAAGAAAACAGGATTGTAGGAATTATTTCGCACGTTGAAGAGCTGAAAGAGAAAATTCCAACGGCGCTCAACATTATTAAAGATGAAGAAAGAGGAAGTATCATTGAAATTATTTAGTTCAATATATTGTAAATAACAAAAGCCACAAAAGAACAAATCTTTTGTGGCTTTTGCACCTCAAAAACTTCCCTGTTACAGTCCTTTTATAACAGGTTTCACTTCATTTCCAAACAATTCTATAGACTTCATCATCACATCATGAGCAGGATCTCCCACATCCATGTGCCCGATAAACCTTGTAATTCCGAAAATCTCTTTCATATAAGCAATCTTATCTGCTACTTCTGCCGGACTGCCGATGAATAACGCACCGTCTTTGCTTCTTCCTCCATCATACTGTGCTTTTGTGTAAGGTGCCCATCCTCTGGAAGCTCCAATCCTATCCATCTGAGATTTATAATTATGGAAATACCCATCCACCACTTTTTGGTCATCACTCACAAAAGTATGGGAGTGGATTGCGATCTGCATTTTCGAAACATCATGTCCTGCTTTTTGGTACTCCTGTTTATAGAATTCGATCAGATTTCTAAACTGGATCGGCATTCCTCCAATGATGGCTACAACTAAAGGCATTCCAAGCCGGGCTGCACTTAAAACAGACTGCGGAGTTCCTCCAACGGCTCTCCAGATGGAAAGTTTTCCGTCATTTTTTGCTCTTGGGTATACCGTCTGATTCTGCATCGGAGCACGAAGTTTTCCTGACCAGCTAACGTTTTCCTCAGAATTGATTTTTAATAATAATTCTAATTTTTCGTCAAATAACTGTTCATAATCATTCAGTGAATAGCCATACAAAGGAAATGATTCGATGAAACTTCCACGTCCGACAAAGATCTCTGCTCTTCCGTCTGAAATTAAATCCAGTGTTGAAAAATCTTCATATACTTTTACCGGCTCTGAAGAACTTAAAACAGTTACTCCACTCGCCAGTTTTATATTTTTTGTAATGCTTGCTGCTGCAGCCAAAACAATCTCCGGGGAGGAAACAGCATAATCCGGACGGTGATGTTCTCCCATCGCGAAAACATCAATTCCCACCTCATCCATGAATTTTACCTGACCCAATATCTCACGGATCTTAATTCCTGCATCTCTATATTTTCCGGTAGACTGGTCTAAAGCCAAATCTCCGAACATTCCTATTCCTAATTCCATATTGTTGATTTTAGTAACACAAAGTTACCATTATGGAAAATCAAAAACATTGATGTTTGTTAAGATCCATCCATGAGATTCTATAAAGTGAGGTATAAGAAACTCTGGACAACAATATAATTAATCAACAAAATATAATGTTTTTAAAAAAATAATTTCATCTTTTTTAAAACATTTAAAATTAATTCACATAAATCAATTTTAACAATTTAAATTATTCATTACCAAGTATTTAGTGATAAAATCTATGAGATTTATTTGTATATTTGTCATGTAATTAAAAATTCAAATAATGAAAAAGTACATTGTAATGGTATGCCTTTCTTTAGCAGGCATATTTAAAGCTCAAACAGCAAAAGAATTAGTAGGAAAATGGCAACTTGTAGAAACTGTTATTAATGACCAGCCACAAGACATAAAATCTATTTTTGGCAGTGACAAGGTATTTCAAACCTTCAGCCAAGATTTCGGTTTTGAAGCTACAATTGGAAAAAGTACCAACAAAGGTAAATGGGAATTAGCGAAGGACGATAATGAACAGATTCTTAACATAACCGTTGGAAAAAATACAACTCGTTTTAAAGTTGATTATTTTGATAAAACTAAAAGAACAATCTCATTTGTTAACAACGGAGCCAACATGTCTCTGACATATAAGAAAATCTAAGAAAAATTAATAACAAAAGAGGCCGTCTCACAACTCGTGAGAACGGCCTTTTTTATGGAATTTTATATACCTTAACATGAAAGGTTTTCATATATACGATTCTCAACCACATCATTTAATTGAGGTACATCTTCTTTTTTTTATTTTTTAAGGTTTTGATCAAAATAATCTGTGATCTTCTGCATCAGGTGAACTCTGTCTTTCCCGATCACATTATGCGGATGTCCTGGATAGGTAAAGTAATCCAGTTGAACTCCGTTATCAACAGCAGATTTGATGAATTTAATAGAATGCTGCCATACGACTACATCATCCTGAGCGCCATGGATCATCAGTAATTTTCCTTTCAGGTTCTGCACTTTATCAAGAAGATTAGCTGTTGCATAACCTTGTGGATTTTCCTGCGGAGTATCCATATATCTTTCTCCGTACATGATCTCGTACATGCTCCAGTCGATTACAGGTCCTCCTGCTACACCCACTTTGAATACATCCGGCTTACGAAGCATGAAACTTGTCGTCATAAATCCTCCGAAGCTCCATCCATGAATTCCCATTTTATCTCCATCTACATAAGGAAGAGATTTTAAGTAGTCTACTCCTTTCATCTGATCGTTCATTTCTGTAGTTCCCAGGTTTCTGAATACAGCCTGCTCAAACTTCATTCCACGGTTAGAAGAACCTCTTCCGTCCATTGTGAAGATGATGTATCCGTTCTGAGCCATATATTCATACCAAAGATTTCCTGAAGCCGGGAAGCTGTTGGTGATCAGCTGTAAGTGTGGTCCGTTATACAGATAAACAATGGTTGGATATTTTTTGTTCGGATCAAAGTTGGTTGGAAGGATAATCTTTCCATACAAAGGAGTTCCGTCATCTGCTTTTAAAGTTACGTTTTTAATTTCCGGTCTCTGATAATTTTTTAATGGATTTTCAGAAGTAAGGATATTCGTAGTTTTTAAATTAGCTGTATTGATAATGTTGGCAACTCTCGGTGAATTCGCATTGCTGTAAGCATCATACAGATAATTCCCATCGCCGCTCAAAGTTCCGATGTGCATTCCTTCTGCATTATCAAGCTTTTGCATTTTGAAGTTGGTCCAGTTGATTCTGTATAAATGTCTTTCCAAAGGAGTCTCTTTTGTTGATGTAAAGTAGATCTCCTTTTTCTTTTCATTGAATCCTAAAATATCAGTTACCAGCCAATCTCCTTTTGTAATCTGAGCTACCAGTCCTTTTTCAAGACTATAATGGAACAAATGATTATATCCTGTTCTCTGGCTCTGCCAGATAAAGTCTGTATTAGAGTTCGGGAAGAAAGTAAGTGGATGCTGTGGCTCAACGTATTTACTATCTGTTTCTTCAAATAAAGTTTTCACCAATTCTCCTGTCGCAGCATCATATTGATTCATTTTCATATGATTCTGACCTCTGTTCAGAACCCCTACAAAGATGTATTTTGAATCAGGACTCCAGGTAACAGCTGTCAGATATTGGTCTTTTTCACCCTCTACTTTTAAGAAAGTAGTAGATTGTGTTTTAATATTGAAAACACCTAATGTTACCTGATGAGAAGTCTGGCCAGCCATTGGGTATTTAATATTATGATTTACAGCCGGAGTTACAGACCAGTCAATGATCGGATAATCTGCTACCATGCTCTGATCCATTTTATAGAAAGCTACACTCTCAGAGTTTGGAGCCGGGAAAATTCCTGTATCAATTCCAAATTCATTTCTGTGAACCGCCTGTCCGCTAATGATATTTTCATTCGTTTCATTGGTTACAGCAATGGTTTTTCCGTTTCTGTTGACAAACAAATTATTCTTTACTGTGAAGGCAAAAGTCTGGTTATCACCAAACATTTTAACGTTGGCGGCATCCTGATCAATAGCAGCTGTGCTTTTTATTTTCCAATCGTTTCCGGATTTTTCAATCCAAGACATTTTGCCCTCTGTCGTAAAATATCCATTGGAATTCCCTGTAAATTTGATAGGGGGAACAGTTTTAAACCTATCATTGGAAAGATTTCTGTTCAGTTGACTCAATGAAATCAGAGTGTCCTGTTTGTTAGTCTTCAAATCTGTAATCAGATAGCCGCCTTTTACGGCCTGAATATAAGATTTTCCATCTGCAGCCCATGAAAACTGGGAGATATTTTTCACAGCAAGGTTTGTTCTCATTCCATTTACAGCCTCCGCCATGGTAAACTTCTGGGTCTGGGCAAATGCTGAACTGCCTAAAACCAGCATCAATAAAGAAAATTTATGTAATTTCATTGTATAAAATTGAATCCTCCAAAAATAAGAAATAAAAACCATTCGTTAAGAAATGTTAAATTAAAACATTCATAAAATGGAAATCATGCATTCAAAGGAATTATTTCTTAACTTAATAGTAGAATTTTTTAAAAGAAACTTGGATAATGAATTGTGAACTGTCAATCCGCTATGCTTGTCAATTGATGTTGAAATAAATTCACCATTCACCTGCGAAGCGAAATTCACCATTGATTATTAAATGAGTCAATCGTGAACTATCAATCCCCTATGCTTGTCAATTGGATGTTGAAATACATTCACCATTCACTTGCGAAGCAAAAATTGACGATTGACAAAAAAATCTCATTTCTTATCCTATATCAATGACTTGTATAGGTACGCTGTCCTAAATTTGCATCATTAATAACAAACAAAAAATACAAAATACAATGGCAACAAAATGGATTTTAGACCCTACGCATAGTGAAATTACTTTCAAAGTAAAACACATGATGATCTCTAACGTAAAAGGAAGCTTCAGAACTTTCACTGCTGAAATTGAATCTGAAGACGAATTCTTTGCAAATGCAAAAACTACTGCTACTATCCAGACAGATTCTGTATTCACTAACAATACAGACAGAGATAACCACTTAAAGTCTGCAGAGTTCTTCAATGCTGAAGTACACCCTACCATCACTTTTGAATCTCAGGCGTTAAATAACTCTATCGTTGGAAATCTTACCATCAATGGAATTACAAAACCTGTAAATCTTGATGTAGATTTTGGAGGAATCAATGTAGACCCATGGGGAAATACAAAAGCAGGTTTCTCTTTTGAAGGAAAAATCAGTAGAAAAGACTTCGGTTTAAACTGGAACGCCGCTCTTGAAGCAGGAGGTGTAATGGTAAGCGATGATGTAAAAGTAGCTGGTGAATTACAGTTTGTAAAACAGGCATAGTAAATTAATATATAGCATAAAAGGTTCGGGGATTTTTCTAAAAGCCTTGAACCTTTTATTTTTTTATAATCTTCAATATTTATGAACCTCAACGATCTCCAAAACATAAGTGACGGTTTTAAAAGTACACAAAGAATGCCTATTTTATTTCTCGGACATGGTTCACCAATGAATGCCATTGAAGAGAATCAATTTGTACAGGGTTTCCGGAAAGCAGCCTCAGAAATTCCAAAACCTAATGCAATTCTTTGTATTTCTGCCCACTGGTATACAGACGGAACTTTTGTAACCGCAATGGATATGCCGAAAACCATTCATGATTTTTACGGTTTTCCCAAAGCCCTTTTTGATGTGCAGTATCCTGCTCCGGGAAATCCCGAACTGGCAAGAGAAACAGCAGAACTTCTTCTACCTGTAGATGTGGAAGAAGATCATAGCTGGGGACTAGATCATGGAGCATGGTCAGTTATCAAACATATGTATCCCGATGCTGATATTCCGGTGATACAGCTGAGTATTGATCATACAAAACCTCCGCAGTATCATTACGATCTTGCCAAAAGGCTGAACAAACTTCGTGAAAAAGGTATTCTTATTATCGGAAGTGGAAATATTGTTCATAACCTCCGCCTCATCGACTGGAAAAATATAAATACAGTGGGAGCCGGCTGGGACTGGGCAATAGAAGCCCGTGAAAAAACCAACAACTGGCTACTTGACGGTAACTTTCAGAATATTATTGATTATCAGAAACAAGGGACTTTCTTACAATACGCCGTTCCTACGCCTGATCATTATCTCCCTTTATTATATACTTTGGGTCTGAAAGATCAGTCTGAAGAGCTTAATTTATTCAATGATGAACTTATTGGTGGGTCATTGAGTATGACGAGTGTAAGAATCGGGTAAATTCTTCTTTTGTTTATCACTAAAAGTTTAGTAATATTGTTTACCATGAAAACAGTATTACTATTTTTTTTACTCACCACTTCCCTTTTTTCCGCACAAATGGTAAAAGGAACTGTGGTGGATGATACCGGCCACAGGATCTCTGGGGTTAACATTTATCTTGACGGGACGAAAACAGGAGTCGTTTCAGAAGAAGACGGAAGTTTCACATTACATGTCTCTGCTCAGAAATATGGAAATCTTGTTTTTCAAAAAGAAGATTATGAAACCTTTACCATCGGATTACCGGATATCATCAACAAGACTTTAAAAGTGGTATTGACCAAAACCAATGCTATTGAAGAAATAAGACTGGTTCCCTACACTTCCGAAGCTTATCAGAACTATATCAATTATTTTCTGGACACTTTTATAGGTAATAATCGTGATGATGTGAAAATCAAAAATCAAAGATCTTTAAAGTTCTCCTACGACAAAAAGAATAAGATTCTGAAAGTAAAAGCCCCCAATACACTCATTATTGAAAATAAAAATCTTGGCTATGAAATTAATTATAATCTGATCGCCTTTTCTTCGGATTTCAATACTAAAATGATTAATTATTCCGGGACCAGTTTTTTTAAAGAGACAAAAAATACGGATAAGGTGAAATTAAACCGTATGAATGCTTACGAAGGCAGTCAGCTTCATTTTTTCAGAAGTATCTATGAGAATAAAATTACTGAGGCAGGTTTTATAGTGAATCAGGTGGTAAGAGTTCCTAATCCAAAGTATCCCTCAGAAGAAGAATTAAATATTTTAAAAAATTATCTGGACCTCGTAACCCAACCTGATTTACATACGATTCCTGAAAATATCAGAGAAATTGCCCGTAGAAAAAATACTCAGAGCCCGTACATGCTGGCTATTGTAAAAACTAAAATCCCTGATTCAGATTATGTTAAAAGACAAGAAGGACATGTTTTTCTTGAATTTAAAGATATCCTGCAGGTCAACTATCCTAAGTTTTATTATGAACTTAAAGGAAAAGAATTTGTTAAAAGAACAGACAAAAGTATATTATCATCATTTCTGCATTCTGATGGAGAATCATTCGAAGTTTCAAAGGAAGGTAATATTACAATGCCTGATCAACTCATTAATGAAGGTGATTTCTCAAAAAATAAAATTGAAAATATGCTTCCTCTTGATTATCAATTAGGAGATTAGCATCAGGAACCGATTATTATATTAAAACTATAAAGGAAATACCTCAGGTGAGATATTTCCTTTTCTTTTGATAAGGATATTATTTACTGTACAGCCTTCAGAACATTAATGTTTCCATAGCCATAGCTTGAATTTACATTAGGATAATAGGTAGCTGCCTGTCTCATTTTATTGAGTACCTGATCTCTCGTCCATGATGGATTTTTAGCCCAAACCAATGCTGCAATTCCCGCTGTAGCTGCTGTAGCCACTGAAGAACCACCCACATAATCTGCCTGACCATTGTAATAGCTCAATACAGGAACAGTATTTCCTGAAGGTCTCTCCATCTGGAAAGTAAAATCAATCTGACTTCCCGAGTGGCACACATCACATTTCTGATTGGAAGTATTTTCTTTCACTCCCGTTATAGCCTGAGTTTCCGGCATGGATGCAGGGAAAATTACTCCGACAAAACTAGTGAAACTGGTAGAAGTACCTCCAGCACAGAAGATCAGTTTTCCTTTAGAATAAGCATATTTCACACCGTCTTCAATTTTCCCGACAGAGAAAACATGTCCCATTGACATAGAAATGATCTTCACATTCGTATTGTTACCCAATTCTGTGAAAGCGGTCTTTACAGCAGTCTGTTCACTAGAAGTTTCAAGAACAACATTTTCTGCAGCTCTGTAAGTGATCAGATTGGCATTATAAGCTACTCCTACAGGTAATCCTGCATTATTTCTCGGAGCGGCCATTACGGAAGCCATTTTCGTTCCGTGCCCGCATTGATCTCCTGATCCGTCAGAATTATATACTCCATATTTACTGATTGTTCTGCCTGAAGAAGCACCATTATTAAAACTTCCTCCCAACAGAGTCTGTTCAGGTGAAACACCTGTATCAATAAGTCCAATGGTTACGCCTGCTCCAGTACTATAGCCCCAGGCTTCAGGAATGCTGTGTTTAGTGAAAGCCCACGGTATTTTTGCACTTGGTGTCGTTGAAGTATAGTCTGCTGTACTTAGTGTAGATGATGAAAATCCGCATCCTGATGAACCACTTCCTGAAGATTTTGCAGCTGCGTTATATTGAGCTTCAAATTCAAAATAATGATAATCTGCAGGTTCTACATATCGGATGTTTTTCATTTGGCGAAGTGCGGAAACAGTTTCCTCATTTTCAATCACAACGTCCATCTGATTAAGATATTGATCTAAAAGAAGAAGGAAATTTCTTTCGTCTTTTCCTTCATATTTTTTGATCACAGAAAGAACTTCTTTTTCGATATCATTGCTGTTTGGAGATTTACTTCTGTCGAAATCATCTTTAGAAGTTCCAAAACCGATAGAAACCATTTTATTTCCGCGGAAAATAGCACTCCATACGAAATGATCGGATTCATTCTTCCAATTGAAAGTACCGTCCGTTTTAATCGCCTGATTGATCCTTTCGTTGATTTGTTTTGCAGTCAACGGATCTTTCTGGGACATTTCGGTTTTTACATTTTCGTTCTGAAGATCTTCTCTGGTGCACGAGTTTAAGGCAAAAAATATTGCCAGTAGGAATACAGTTTTTTTCATATGTTATAATTTTGGTTGAGACCACAATATAACACTTTAACGGGAATTAAAAATTGAAAAAAAATGAATTTAGCATTACATGAATATTAAATTACAATACTTTCTCGTAGCACACACTTTGCTCTATTCCAACGTATTGACCATAATTAGGTATTTTGTAAAAACCACTTTTTTCATACACCGAGATGGCACTCTTAAGATCCCTTGAAGTTTCCAATACAGCTTTTGTAAAGTTCAATTCTGTTGCCCAGCTTTGAAGTTCTTTCACAATAGCGGAACCTAATCCTTTTTTTCTGAAATCAGGATGGGTAAACATTCTTTTTATTTCTATGGTATCTTCTGAAAATGGTTTGAATGCTCCGCAGGCTGCTGGAATATCATCTATATAGGCTACGATACAGTTTTTGATAGTATCTATTGTATTGAACTGAGCAAAGAAGTCATCATTTTCTCCATTATGTTCGGCTAAAGCGGCATCAAGGGATTTTACCAGTGTTTGAAAATCTTTATGGCTGGAATCTGTTCTGAGTATATTCATCTAATTGATTTAAAGATTTAAAAATTGAAGGATTTAAAGATTTGTGAAAACAAAAAGCTCCCTTCCGGAAGCTTTCAAGTATTTTGTATTAGTTGACAACAAATTTTCGTTCGTTAATCAATTCTGCAATGGCCAGCATATCTTTACCGATAAGTCTGTCATCTTCCAGCTTGGCAACTTTAGAACGAAGAATCGCAAAGTTTTCTTCAATTACTTTAGAGCATTTCGCAGGTCTTCTAAATTCAAGTCCCTGAGCGGCAAACATAAGCTCAACAGACAGAATATTCACAAGATTTCCCAGAACCTGATTGAATTTTCTTCCTGAAATACTTCCCATAGAAACATGATCTTCCTGTCCTAAACTTGTAGGAATAGAGTCTGCCGACGCCGGGAAACATAATGTTTTATTTTCTGTAACCAAGGCAGCTGAAGTGTACTGAGGGATCATAAATCCGGAATTCAATCCTGAGCTTTCCGTTAATAATCTTGGAAGTCCATATTTTCCTTCTAATAATAAGTAGCTTCTTCTGTCTGAAATATTCCCTAGCTCTGCAGCTGCTAATGTAGCATAATCTAAAGGCAATGCCATTAGCTGTCCGTGGAAGTTTCCACCTGAAATAGATTCTTCAGCGCTTAGGACAATCGGGTTATCTGTTACAGAGTTCAATTCTGTTTCAGCCATTCCTTTAAGGTGCTCAAAAGCATTCCTGCTGGCTCCATGAACCTGCGGTACACATCTCATGGAATAAGGATCCTGAACTCTCTCACAATCTTCATGAGCTTTCATATTTTCTGATCCCTTTAAGAACTTAAGCATTCTTGCCGCAACTTTTTTACTGCCTTCAAAAGGTCTGATCTCGTGAAGTTCTTTTTTAAATGGGCTTGCTGAACCTCTGTACGCTTCAAGACTCATTGCAGCTGTCATATCAGCAAGATCTAATAAGTATTCAAATTTTTCAAGTCCTTTGATCGCATGAGCAAGGATAAACTGCGTACCATTGATTAATCCTAATCCTTCTTTTGGACCTAAAGCTAATGGTTCAAGGTCATGTTTTTTTAAAACCTCAATGGTATCAGAAACCTGATTTCCTTCCCAAACCTGTCCTAAACCAAGTAAAGGCAGTACAAGATGTGCTAATGGAGCAAGGTCTCCTGAAGCTCCTACAGATCCTTGTTCAGGAACTACCGGAATGATATCTTTCTCAAGCATCAGAATCATTCTTTCAATAACTTCCAGGGAAACTCCTGAAAATCCTTTCGAAAGAGCATGTACTTTGGCAATCATCATAATCTTGGAAAGCTCTTTATCAATTGGCTTCCCTACGCCCACCGCATGAGAAATGATAAGGTTATATTGTAACTGAGCGGTTTCATCCGCTGAAATTTTAGTATCACACAATGGTCCGAATCCTGTATTGATTCCATATACGCATCTGTCTGACTCTACTATTTTCTGTACGTTTTTCTGAGATTTTAAAATTTGTTCTTTTGCCGCTTTGTTTAGCTTGGCTTTATTAGGTTTTTTACATATTTCCAGAACATCATGGAAAGTAAAAACATCTACTCCGTATATCATTTCTAAAAAATTTCCTTAAAATTACGCATTTAACAATAATTGGAAAAGCTAAATTTCAATCTTCTATATTTTTATAAAACAAGCGAAATAATTTACTACTTTTAGCCTCGAAAATTAAAAACAATAATACATGAGACTGAAAACTCTACTTCTTGCTGTATGTGTAGCAAGCACGACAGCTTTCGCGCAGAAAGTAAAATATTCTAAAGAGGATATCAAAAAAATGGAAACTTACCTTTTTAATGAAGGTTTTAATACGCCATCACCTAAGAAAACATCTACCATTATCTTAAAAGACGGAACGACCTACAAAGGTTTCTGTAATAAGATTGAAACAAAAAAAGGACAGATCTATGAAGTTGCTATCAAAGACAGTATCACCAAAAAGAATACTACTTTCAATGCTGATCAGATCAATGAGATGTATGTGTATCCGAGTAATGCAGAGAAGATTGCAAAAGTGGCAAAATACATGGGGAATATCAGAAACTTCGGAACTAAGAAGTTGACGAAAAACACCAATAATGACAGAATTTATTTTATAAATCAGACTGTGTCCCTAAAGAACAAAAAAGATGATAAGGAATTTCTGATGCAGGTTATCAATCCAGGTTTTGATGACATTATTTCAGTATACCACGATCCCAGGGCTAAAGAAACAACAGGTTTTTCTGTAATGGGATCTCCACAGCTTGGAGGCGGTGTTATCAAATCTTACTATGTAAAAAAGGGCAACAAGGTAATGTGGCTGCATAAAGATGATTTTGAAGACAATTATGATTTTCTTTTTGGAGATAATCAGGATTTCATGAAAAAATATCCTAAGAACTCTGTGGAATGGGATTATTTCAGCTTTCTTGTAAGTGAATATACTGCAATGACCAACGGATAAAATATTTTGAACCCTAAAATAAAACCTGTAGAACCATCTGCAGGTTTTTCTTTTTTAGATAGCGAAAGTTTCCTTAATTTTGTTATATGAATCCTTCTTTAGAACTACAGCTCAAAACCTTACCATCCGAACCCGGCGTTTATCGTTATTATGATAAAAACGAACAGCTTTTGTATGTGGGAAAAGCTAAAAATCTGAAAAAAAGGGTACTCTCCTATTTCAACAAAAACCTCTCAGGATACAGGATCAAAATAATGGTCAGTAAAATCCAGCGACTGGAAACGACGATTGTAAACAGTGAGTATGATGCTCTTTTATTGGAAAATAATCTGATTAAAGAGTACCAGCCGTTTTATAATGTTATGCTGAAGGATGATAAGACTTATCCCTGGATCTGCATCAAAAATGAAGATTTTCCAAGAATTTTTCTGACCAGAAATATGATTAAAGACGGATCTGAATATTACGGTCCGTATGCCAAAGTACGTCCTGCAAAGATATTGTTGGATACTATAAAACACATTTATAAGCTTAGAACCTGTAATCTTAATCTTTCTCCCTCCAAAATTGCGGAAGGCAAATATAAAGTCTGCCTGGAATACCATATCAAAAACTGTGAAGGGCCCTGTGAAGATCTTGAAAGCAAGGAAGATTATGACGAAAAAATAGATGCTATCCGCGGAATTATCAAAGGAGATTTCCGTAAAGCAAAAGATTATCTGGTGAATCAGATGATGAAGCTTGCTTCCAACCTGAAGTTTGAAGAAGCTCAGATCATTAAGGAAAGACTGGATATTCTTGAAGATTATCAGGCTAAAAACACAGTCGTAAATCCTAATATTGATGATGTAGATGTTTTCGGAATGACCAGTGATGAGACCGCTGCTTATGTCAATTTCTTTAAGATAAGAAACGGAAATATTATCCAGAGTTTTACTACTGAGATTAAAAAGATTCTTGAAGAAACTGATGAAGATATTATGGAAGAAGCTTTGATAGAGATCCGTCAAAAGTTTTCTTCAGATTCTAAGGAAGTTCTTTTACCGTTTCATTTGTCTGTAGAAATCCCAAATGTAAAACTGATTGTTCCCAAGGTAGGAGATAAAAAAAGAATTGTAGAGCTTTCTGAAAAGAATGCTAAAGAATACCGTCTGGAAAAGCTGAAGCAGGTTCAGATTGTAGATCCTGAAAGGCATACCAACAGAATTATGGCCGAAATGCAGAAACTGCTGAGAATGCCTGTAGAACCAAGACATATTGAAGGTTTTGATAACTCCAACATTCAGGGAACGAATCCTGTGTCTGCATGTGTTGTTTTCAAAGATGGAAAACCGAGTAAAGCAGATTACCGAATTTTTCATCCTAAAACGGTAGAAGGGCCAAACGACTTTGCAACGATGGAAGAGGTCATCTACCGCCGTTACAAAAGAATGCTTGATGAAGGAGAAAGCCTTCCTCAATTAATTCTGATTGATGGTGGAAAAGGACAACTTTCTTCTGCTGTTAAAAGCCTGAGGTTATTAGGACTTTATGGAAAAATTACCATTGTAGGGATCGCCAAGAGACTGGAAGAAATATTTTTCCCGGAAGATCCTATTCCTTTATATCTTGATAAAAAATCTGAAACGTTGAAAATCCTTCAGCGTGTCCGTGATGAGGCCCACCGATTTGGGGTAAAACATCACAGAACAAGAAGAAAAAATTCTACTATAAAATCCGAACTGGAAGAAATTTCTGGAGTTGGAGAAAAAACAATCGAATTGCTTTTGTCTAAACTGAAGTCTGTAAAACGAATCAAAGAAGCCAATTTTGAAACTCTTGAAGAAATTCTGGGGAAAAGCAAAGCGAAAGTGATTTGGGAATTTTTTAATGCTAATTGATAAACTAATGCAGTACAGCAGCTAATTTGTCACAAACAAAATGAAGTTTTAATGCTAAAACTCATATACTTTTTTCATTTACTCAATAAGAGACAAAAACCAACAATCCCCAGTACAAAAAGGAAATTTATCAATAAAACACACAAACAAATAAATATTTTATTAAATATTAGTATTATTTATATTTTTCCCATAAATTAGTAATATCAACTAATGACAATAATGCTATAAAAATTCTTCTCTTTTTATAAATCTAATCACATTTCATTTGACATCCAATTGCTTTTATATCTATAAGACTCTTGTAAAATGCTAAAAGAATGAAAAACACATCAACATATATATTATAAAAGGCTCTTTTTAAGAGCCTTTTACATGTATTATTTTTTTATAATCTTACCCATATATTCCCCTTTATTTGCTTTTAACTTAATAAAATATATTCCTGATGGAAGTTCTGCTACATCAATATTTTTATTATTGTAGATAATATTCTTCACAAGTTTTCCGGAGGCATCAAAAATTTTCACGATTTCTATTTTAGAATTTTCGTTCAGTCTTATTGAAAAATATTCTGAAACAGGATTAGGATAAATCTGCAGATCTGAATTTCCTTTTTTACTTTCTGCGCCTGATATTTCATGGGTTGCCAGATAAACAGGCAGTGGATCAGTCACTACATACAATTCACTTCCATGTTCTTTGGTATTAATGGTCAGAAATAATTTCTCACCATCTGTTCCCATTTTCTGAATATTTTCATTAACCAGCAGCTGATTATCATCGTTTGTCACAAAAATATCCATCGGAGAGGTTGAAACACCGTCACTTTTCCATACCTTTTGGGAATCCCCATTAAGAAAGTAAAGATAATTGTTGGCACACGTCATATCTTTCACTGAAGAAAAATTTTGGGATAAATCAGATGTGCCATTCGCTGTTCCATCTGTTTTCCACAACTGTGTACTATTGTTATTGGTAAAAAATAACTGATTTCCACATTTTTTAAATTTTACATCACCAAAAAAGTTTCCCGCTAGTATCTGTTCTGTCCCTGCCACTGTTCCATCTGTAGAATGCAGCGCTGGAGAAGGATAACCTGAAGTGACATAAAAAAGCTTATTATTAAATATTATTGTTTCTCTCGCAATACTTGAAGAGCCATAAGGAGCAGCGTAAGATTTCAGTAATGTAGCAGATGCCTGATCGCCGTTTGAAATCCAAAGCTCGTTTTGCCCGGAGCTGTAATTCGCAGGAGTATTTTCCTGTTGTTTTGTAAAGAATAATTTATTATTAAAAGCATTCAGTACCTTAATATCTCCATTTGTCCCATCCTGATAGGAAAACTGTATTACCTTTTGGGTATTGGCTTCAGTAGCATCTGTTTTCCAGATCCCAAGTTTTCCATTATCTTTTGCCACAAAATAAGCAAAACCATTCAGTATTGCAGTTTTTGAATCTACGGAATAAAGACTTCCCATATTATCCTGGGAAATATCTTTGACCATACTAACAGTATTGGATGTATTATCAATCTTCCAAAGTTCAGTTCCTACCACATTATTGTATCCGGCAAAAAGTAATGTATTATCGTTCAAGCTGGTATACGGTACCCTGCTGGTAATATTCGGGGATGATATTGACAAAGTATTGGCTTCTGTACCATCTGTTCTGTAAGCTGCTTCTGGAGTGTAAAGATAGTTTCCTACTTTAATGAAATTGTCATTAAAGTCACTGCCCATACCTATAAACGAATTTCCTCCAAAGCTGGATATTCTCTCAATCTGCTGTGTATTTTTATTTCTCTTATAAATCTGGCTGTTATACTGTCTGTCCGTCGCAATGAAAATAAGATCATCATTCAGCACCTGAAATGCATGAGGCAAAGAACTTTCAAATCTACTGATGTCCGAAGCTATTGTAGTCTGATGGGTCACCGGATTTAGTGAAAATAGTTCAGTGCCATATTTGGGGGTATTTCCGGTAAGATAAATTTTAGAATTCAGGTCTACAAAACTATTATTATTTGGCATTCCAAGGCCTGTAATCTCAAAACTCTGTGAAGAATTTCCATTCACTATCCAATATCTGTTTCCATAATTAGCCATCGTAAGAATCAAATGATTATTATCTGAGCTGTTCCCATAAATCAAAGCTCCTGCGTGCGTATTGAAGAGAACAGTTCCGGCTTCTGTACCATCTGTTTCCCAGATATAATTACCATACACAGAGTTAACACCGTTGGCACTACTTTCAAAGAATATTTTGTTATTATATTTTACAAATTTTTTCATTGCCATAGAACTTGTAGCTCCAGGCATTAGATTTTTCAACAGATAAGTTCCTGCCGTTGTCCCATCAGAAACCCATGGTTCATAGCCATTTGCTGCATCAAAGCCTGTAAAAACAAAATAATTAGCAGCGGCAGCTCCTTCCAGCTGCGGATAACCTACAGATTTTATGGATACTGTTCCCGCTTCTGTTCCATCTGTTGAATATAATTCATATCCCGCTGTTCCTGTTCCAAGATTAACCACGAAGTATAGTTTATTTTTAAAAATCAGTGCTTTAAAATCGCCATTAATACTTCCACCCGCATTGGGAACGATATCCTTTAATAAAGATGTTCCGGCAACGGTTCCATCTGATTTCCATATCTCTTTTCCATGTGTGCCATCATCTGCTGCCAGGAACAAAGTATTGTTCATAGTATACATTTTTATATCACCGGAATATTGAAATGTTTTTAATAGCTGCAGACTATCTGCAACGGTATTGTAAGACCAAAGTTCATTGTGGTGGTAGAAAAAGATATTATTTCCGACCGCAGCAGTTGCAGCCACCGAAAACTCAAAATTCAGATCTTTTACCTTGGATGTTCCTACCGTGGTTCCGTCTGTGACCCAAAGCTGATTATTGGACGAACTATTGCTTTGTACAGCAATAAAGTAAATTTTATTATTGAGCCTCATAAAAGACGGATCTCCAGTCATCCCAATGCTGTACCCCGGAAAAACATTCTTCAGCAGAATTGATTTTTGAGTACCCGGATCAAAACTCCACAGTTCCCTTCCTTCCTCTGTAGACTTGGTGGCTGTGAAAAGAATATGATTATTGAATTTTATAAAATTATCAGGATCACTGGAAGCCCCAAAATTAATTTCGTTTAACTGGGTATTAAATACACTTTGTGCACTCGAAAATACTGACAGTATTGCCAATATAGAAATGTAAACTTTTTTCATATCTATGTAGTTAAAATAATCCTTAATTCTAAAAAGTTATGAATTAAGGATGATATTTTTCTTATTATTGATGTAAATTATTTTGCTGTAAAGACTTCTTTGGAGTATCTTCCATCCGTCTGTGGAATATCTATCACAATATTTCCGTTTTCAAAATATCCGATGGTAGTATTTCCATCAGCCATTTTTACAAGGAAGACAGAGTTCTTTGAAGTTGCTTTGAAAACAGCAAAAGGTACAGAGCTGCCAGACTTGGCTAAAATAAACTGGCTAGGATCAATCTGTATCTTCTGAAGATCCAATTTCCCGTTTGAATAATTACTTGCCTCAGGAGTTGTTGTAGAGGCTGCAGATGCCACAGAGTCAGGAGATGTATGCTGAGTACTATTATTAGATGCAGGTAATAATGCAATGGGATTAGAAACCGGTATTTTAATTAATGCTTCTTTCAATGCATCCTGTAACCCTTCTTCAAATTCTTTAATTTTTGAGCCTCCCTTAGACTCAAGAATCATAGTATTATTACAGTCTTTAAACTGTACTATTAATTTATTTTTAAATAGACTTTTATCATTAAGAATATCGGCAGAGACTACATTACAGAAATTACTTTTAGCTTCAGCTGGCCAATTATCTTTAATGGTAGGAAGAATGATATACTTTTTCCCTATCATAGCCTTGGTGAAAAATTTTTTTAACCCATAATCTTCCCTAAATGTTTCAAATTTTTCGGGAACTGCAACATATTTATAATCTGAAACCTTTTGTGCGAAAGCTGTTGTTGAACAAACAGCCATAGCCAATATTGATAACTTTTTCATTTTTATAATTTTAATCGTTTCTAAATGCTCCCATATCCAGTTTTAATGAGAAGAAATTGGAATAGAAATTAGATCCGCCAATCCCTGAATTCGTAATTGCATAATCCAGTGTAAGGCCTCTATATCTGATCCCAAGACCTGCACTCGGCTGGAAAGAAACTTTTCTCTTAAGGTCTTCTATATCTGTAATAGACTGGAATCTGTTGATCCCCAATCTCACAAAAATCATTTTCTGATATCCCAGTTCAGCTCCCGCATACGGACTGATACTGGCAAAATCTGTTGAAATTAATGATGCTGTTTTAGCAAAATCAACATTAATACCTGCTTCCGGTAATACATACACACTGCTATTGATTTCGAATAATTTGCTGGCACCTACATTTAGCTTAGGCATTGTAAGTTCAAGTTTATCCTTAGGAGCTGGGTTAAATTCTTCCCCGTTTACAACAGTAGAAAGTTCTTTCTGATTAATCGTCCAGAAGTTTACGGTAGTCGTAATATCTCTCACCATTCCTCCGAATTTCCATCCGTTATCTGCCTTATAAATTGCTCCCACATCGAAACCAAAACCATAACCATTTGCAAATTTACCTACATTTCTATAAACAATTTTAGCATTCACCCCCACATCTAATTTTGGATTTCCTCCAGGTCTGAAAGCATAAGAAAGAATAGCAGCATAGTCGGATTGGGAAAACTTGGTAATTTTATCATAATCGATATTCCCTTCAGAATCGATCATTTGGGTAGTATTTAAAATATTGTCTACTCCAAGCCTTACTACCGAAACGCCAAAAACACCTTCTTCAAGTACTTTTGCATAGGCCAGATAGTCATATTTCGCGATGGATTCAAAGTATTCTGCGTGCATTGCTGCCCCTTGCCAATCTCTTTCAACAGACATTAGACCTGCAGGGTTCCACATTGGGGAATATACGTCATCCTGGTTGGTAATTACTGCTCCTCCCATAGCAAGTCCTCTTGCTCCGGCACCGATATTTAAGAATTCATTGGAATATTTCCTGATAATCTGAGATTGAGAAAGCCCAAACAGCAGTGAAAATGCAAGTAAAAAATATTTTTTCATCATATAAATTTGATGCTTAGTTTAAGTTTTTAGTTTTTCTGGCTTTTATTAATCCATTTGCAATGATTGCCAGTATCATAACACCCGAAGCGACATAAAATATAGGGCTCATATGTTCTGATTCCCCAAAGATAAAAAAAGCTAGTATAATTCCGTAAACAGGTTCTAAATTAACTGTTAAAATTAAAGTAAAAGGTGATATATATTTCATTAAATTCACCGATTCCAGCATTGGAAAAGCAGTGAAAACACTGGCTAACAAGCATATTAACGCCAGATCCCTGTAGTTTATTTCATTCATTTGAAAAATTTGCCCTGAAAACAAATAAATTAACATTAAAATAAACCAACCACAGAAGATTTCATAAAAAATAATGTTCCCCGAACTTGTTTTCCCAAACATTTTACCATTAAAAACAGAAAAAACAGTTCCGAATATGGCACACAGAATTCCATAAATAATACCTTCTTTAAAATGAAATTCTGTTTTAAAGATCAATAGTATACAGGCCACAATAACAGTTCCCATGATCACTTCGGATACATCAATTTTCCTTTTGAAAATAATAGGCTCCAGAATTGAGGCAAAAAGAGTAGATAACGAAAGACAACTTAGCGCAATAGAAACATTGGAAACTTTAATAGAATAAAAAAAGCAATACCAATGGAGTGCCATGGCAAAACCTATTGCTGCCAGCTGAAAAAATATTTTTCTGGAAACCTTTATGCTCTCCTTTTTAAAAATCCTGATAAATACATACAAAAAAATAGAGGCAAACAACATTCTGTAAAAAACCAGAATCTGTGCATTGGCCTGAATCAATTTTCCCAGAATTGCAGTGAACCCCCATAAAAAAACTATTAAATGCAATCTGAAAAGTGCCAATTTATGCATAACCTATCCTCTTTTTATTTTAACCCTGCAAATTTACAAATCACAAACCCAAATATTGATAAAAAGACGGCTTTAATCTAAAAAAAGTTAACAAAATTTAAAATAAAGGTTAAACCATAAAAAAACCCTGAAAATTTATTAAACTTTCAGGGCCTTCAAATAATAAACTATTAAAAAAATAAACTAGGAACAGAGTAATTTTCAGAGGTTATCACCCTCCATTACTCTTATGTAAAGTTAGAAAAAATATAAATTATTTGAAAATATTTTTTAGTTAAAAATTTCACAAATTACTAAAAACCAAATAATTAAACATCTGTTTTACTTCCAATTCGTATTCCTCATAAAAATAGTATCTTTAAGCGTAAAAAATTGAAAATTTTATGGACATCGAATTCAATAAACGAGAAGATCAGAACAGATTAAAATTATCTGAAATTAATCGCTTACTCACTGAAATTAAAAAAGGCGGTGGTGAGAAGAGGCTTCAAAAGCTTCGTGATGAAGGAAAAATGACAGCAAGAGAAAGAATAGATTATCTTCTCGATAAAAATTCAGATTCCATAGAAGTAGGAGCATTTGCAGGATACGAGATGTATCAGGAGCATGGAGGATGTCCTAGTGGAGGTGTTGTAGTAGTTATTGGCTACGTTTCCGGAAGACAGTGTATTATAGTTGCTAATGATGCCTCTGTAAAAGCTGGTGCATGGTTTCCTATCACAGGAAAGAAAAACCTGAGAGCTCAGGAAATTGCTATGGAAAACAAACTTCCTATTATTTATCTGGTAGACTCTGCAGGTGTTTACCTTCCTATGCAGGATGAGATCTTCCCGGATAAAGAACATTTTGGACGAATTTTCAGAAATAATGCTAAAATGAGTTCTATGGGAATCATCCAGATCTCTGCCGTTATGGGGAGTTGTGTAGCTGGAGGAGCTTATCTTCCCATTATGAGTGACGAGGCGATGATTGTGGATAAAACAGGTTCTATTTTCCTTGCCGGAAGCTATCTTGTAAAAGCAGCCATCGGAGAAAGTATTGATAACGAAACATTAGGTGGAGCTACCACTCATTGCTCTATTTCAGGAGTAACAGATTATAAAGCGAAAGATGATAAAGATGCTTTGAATAGAATCAAAAATATCATGAAATCTATTGGAAGTAGTGAAAAAGCAGGCTTTGACAGAATAGAAAGCTTTCCACCAAAAGAAAACCCGGAAAATATTTTCGGAATTATGCCGGTTTCAAGAGCTGAACAATATGATACTTATGAAATTATCAAGTGTATTGTGGATAACTCCGAATATGAAGAATATAAACCAGACTACGGTAAAAGTATTATCTGTGCAACGGCAAGAGTTGATGGCTGGTCTGTAGGAATTGTAGCCAATCAGCGAAAGCTCGTTAAAAGTGGGAAAGGAGAAATGCAGTTTGGAGGAGTAATCTACTCTGATTCTGCTGATAAAGCGACCCGATTTATTGCCAATTGTAATCAAAGAAAGATACCTTTAATTTTCTTACAGGATGTTACAGGATTTATGGTAGGCTCCAAATCAGAACATGGAGGAATTATCAAAGACGGAGCTAAAATGGTAAATGCAGTTTCCAATTCTGTTGTTCCTAAGTTCACGATTATTACGGGTAACTCTTATGGGGCGGGTAATTATGCAATGTGTGGAAAAGCTTATGATCCAAGATTAATAGTTGCATGGCCTTGGGCTGACTTAGCGGTAATGGGAGGAGCACAAGCTGCAAAAGTACTGGCTCAGATTCAGGAATCAACATTGAAAAAACAAGGAAAAGAAATTTCGGAAGAAGAACACAATGAAATTCTGAATACCATTTCTAAGAAATATCAGAAACAAACAGAATCTACTTACGCAGCTGCAAGATTATGGACAGATGCCATTATCAATCCTGCAGATACCAGAAAATGGATTTCTATGGGAATTGAAGCAGCTAATCATGCCCCTATCACTGAGAAATTCAACTTAGGTGTAATACAAGTCTGATATCAATTTATAATAAAAAAGGGCTATCTCAGGATTTTGAGATAGCCCTTTTTTATTTATACTTTTAAAATGGGAAGTATTTTACTTACCATATTCTTCTTTACAAAATTCAATGGGCCCACCAAGTTTCATACAGCATTGATACTTAGTCATACAAATTCCATTTGGCCAGCCTGGAGGATAGCACATTCCAAATGCAGGATCATCAGGACATGTAGGTCCTCCACTTCCTTGTAACGATTTTAAACTCTCTCTTGAAATCTTCATTAGATTTTTCATAGTTATTTTAGTTTTAATTGTGTCCTACTCTATTTAAGCTTTTCGGATAACGCTTCTCTAAAATACTATTTATTCTACACATAGTGAAATTTAAATAAAAATTTTAATAATTAATCATTACTTAGTAGCTATTGCTGATTACTTAATGTTGATGTTATAGATTGTGCTTGGTTAAGTATCAAGAAAAAAATTGTCACATTGGAAGGGATCTTTTATGGATAATATAAATTGTTAATAAAGAGACGTTACAACCCTAGATTTACCAGATAAAAAAGCATATTTCAAATAAAAAATAGTAAAAAAATAAAATTCATGAACGATAACCTATAATCAATATCTTATCTTTTCAATATTACCATTAACAGAATATTATACGCTAAAATTCGGATTAAACGACAAAATAAATTTATTAACAATTGTAAATCAACACTTTACATGTATTATTTATCATGAAGTATCATATTTTTTTTTTAATATTGCAGGAGTAAGCAAATGATGAACAAAATGAAACAATTAAGTAAAGGGTTACCCGTGGCCGCCAGTGTTTTTTGTTTTTCTACTCAGTACAAATCAAATAAACGCTCAAAAAATACAGAAAGATTCAGCAAAGAATAAGGAAATCGATGAAGTTGTATCAACTGTTCTTAAGCTGGAAAATCCATTCAGTGAAGCTGGAGTTTTTTTGATAATGCCAAGAAGAATAGCTACCCTTCAAAAGATAATCTGAATTATCAAAATCAGAAGAATGCACTTGACCAGATGAAGCAGGATCCTGAATTTGGGACCAGTGAAAGTGATATACAAGGTCGTATTTGGCGGGATAAGAAATAAATTCCCCTTTCACTAGAGGTTCTTGTCGTATTAAGGGTCTAAGTCGCCATATCTCACAATCTTCATACTTTTAGGCTCTTGGATCCTTATACGACGATAATGTCTTAAGTCAGTGATGAATGGACTAAAATGTGATTAGTGAATGAACAATGATAATGGATAAGTAATCAGTGTCAAGGAATTAGGATTACGAGTTATTGAAATTAACTTAACAGTTGCAAGTGTAAGGATGCACGTTTATTCCAATTATTTCATTCCTCAGGAATCCAGACTTATTTACTAGAGGTTTAAAGGATGCAAGATGACAGGATAATGTCCACGATTCTTTAGCAGTTAGTATTGGCATTGTCATGCTGAGCGGAGTCGAAGCATTTTAATAAAGAAAACCTTATTTAGATTTCTTTGGAGTGACAGCCTGGGAAGAATAAATAGTATTGAAGGTAAAGACCCATCGTTGGATAAAGAATAAAAAACAGAGGGCTGGAAGCTGGAAGCCTAAAGCTGGAGGAAGAAGAATAGCGGATAGATGAGATGGACTACTTACTACGAACATCTATTATCTATTATCTATTATCTATTATCTATTATCTATTATCCACTGCTCACTATCTATTACTCATTACTTCTGTTTCTGTTTGGATTTTGTGTTAGTTAGTTTAGTGAGTATGTTGAGTGTTGTTGGTGTTGATGGTGTTGATGGTGTTGATGTAGGTATATAACAAAAAAACCTTTATCGTAAAGATAAAGGTTTTTTAAAAATAAAATAAAAACTGGCGGCGGCCTACTCTCCCGCGTTAGCAGTACC
>NZ_RAQF01000006.1:225790-257545 GCF_003610675.1 Chryseobacterium sp. AG363 | reverse complement strand
TGTTTTTTATTCTTTATCCAACGATGGGTCTTTACCTTCAATACTATTTATTCTTCCCAGGCTGTCACTCCAAAGAAATCTAAATAAGGTTTTCTTTATTAAAATGCTTCGACTCCGCTCAGCATGACAATGCTAATACTAACTGCTAAAGAATCGTGGACATTATCCTGCCATCTTGCATCCTTACACTTGCAATTCTGAGATCTAATCGCTGTACCTCGTACCTCGGAAATTAGGAACTCGATCTTTTAAGGCCGTAAATCGCTTATTGTGATTGAAAGCTAGCTCATATATATAAACGAGATTTAATCCCTCAGAATTTACCTTATTTTAAGTCAAAAGAAATAAAAAAACCGCTTCTCTAAAGAAACGGTTCTTATGGGTTACATTTTGATTGTAATCTTACATATCATTGTTGGTATCCGGGCATTTGAAATCATCGCTGCAGGTTGCACAAACAATGGTTCCATTACAATAGTACATGCAGAAATCTGCTTCAGGAAGGGTGGCACCTCCTGAAATGTTTTTTAATTGGTCTTTTTTTAGTTTTTTTAGATTTTTCATATGGTTTTAATTGAAAATTTGTAAGTAAAGTAAAAATAGTTAAATTATTTTTAATTAATAATGTTTATTACATTAAAAATAAAAAATTAATATAACAAACAGCTTTGAGAGCTATATGATCAATGATTTGTATATAAACATTTGATTGCTAATAAAATAAATGCTATTTTTAAGGTAGCGTTATCCGAAAAGCTTACAGAGTAGGAAAAACTAAAACTATAACTATGAAAAAACTAAAAAAACTTTCAAGAGACGACAAGAGAAGTATTGTTGCGGGTGCCAATTTCCCAGCCTATTGCTTAGAAGGCGGTGGACCGGGAGAAGGCGGCTGTTCTGCAGGACAAATCTGTTCGGGGGGAAAATGTGTTCCTTACGAAAATCCTGGAGGTGGAGAAAATCCTGGAGGCAGTGGAGATACATATACCTGCATCTGTCCGTGGGGTACTTTTACACAATCGACTCCTTGCCCAGAATTTTATTGTATAACAGGATAGGACAAAATTGTATTATTAATTAACTCTTATTATAGTTGGAAAATTATTGATTTTATTCAGTAAATATTGCTAATTTACGCAAGCGTTATCCGAAAAGCTTTCAGAGTAGGAAAAACTAAAACAATAACTATGAAAAATTTAAAGAAAATTGTGAGAAAAGAATTGAAAAGTATTTCAGGAGGAATTGATAATTGTTACGATCTAAGGGATTCTCCTGATGATCCTTGTCAGGAACTTAATGATCAAAATAACGGTTGTTACAGAATGAATAGCTGCACAATGTTATGTACACGCGTTTCCTGTTTAACTGGGATGTAATATAGTAAAAACGGCTGCCTCTATTTGAGGAAGCCGTTTCTTTTTTATTTTTTAATCAACCCCAGTTCGATCAATCTTTCATGCAGGAATTCTCCGGCAGTAGTATCTTCGTATAGCTTTGGATTGTTTTCATCTACACAATTTTCAAGGGCATTTAAAGACATTGCACTGATAGGATGCATAAAGAAAGGAATTGAATATCTTGAAGTACTCCACATTTCTCTTGGTGGGTTTACCACTCTGTGAATGGTAGATTTCAATTTGTTGTTGGTATGTCTTGAAAGCATATCTCCAACATTGATCATCAATTCATCTGGTTCAGCAATGGCATCAATCCATTCTCCGTTGTGGTTTTGAACCTGAAGGCCTTTACCTTGTGCTCCCATTAGAAGAGTGATAAGATTGATGTCTCCATGAGCTGCTGCTCTTACCGCATCATCTGGCTCTTCAGTGATTGGCGGGTAGTGAATAGGTCTTAAAATAGAATTTCCTTCTGCGATTTTGTCATCAAAATAAAATTCATCTAAACCAAGGTGTAATGCTAAGGCTCTTAACACATACTGTCCTGTTTTCTCAAGCATTTGGAATGCTTCTTTACCAACTTCGTTGAATTTTGGAAGTTCATCAACGATTACATTGTCTGGATACTCACTTCTGTATTTTGAATCATCAGACAGATACTGTCCAAAATGCCAAAATTCTTTTAAGTCTCCTTTTTTGAAACCTTTAGCAGTTTCTTTACCGAATCCTACATAACCTCTCTGGCCACCAATTCCGGGAATCTCATACTTTTGTTTCGTTTCCACTGGTTGTTCAAAAAAGTTTTTCACCTCTCCATATAAATCTTCTACTAGGTTGTCATCAAGAAAGTGGCCTTTTAAGGCTACAAAACCAATTTCTTCATAAGCTTTTCCGATTTCATTTACAAATTTCTGTTTGCGTTCCGGGTTGCCCGAAAGGAAATCACGCAGGTCTACACTAGGTATTTTATCCATTTTTAGAAATTTACGAACAGCAAAATTACATTTTTTTTAATTTAAATGATTTTAAAATCATTATTTATAAGTTAAATTTGCTGTATGAAAAAATATTCTTCTAAGAGAAGTATCCAAATACTTGCACATCTTCTTCAGCAGTACGGAATTGCAGATATCGTAATTTCTCCGGGGTCAAGAAATGCTCCTTTGGCCATCCATTTTTCAGAGGTAGATCGTTTAAACTGCTACAGCATTGTAGACGAAAGAAGTGCAGCTTTCGTGGCAATGGGAATGGCAAAAAGTGAAAAGAAGCCTGTAGCGGTTACCTGTACCAGCGGATCAGCAGTAGTTAACTACTATCCCGCGGTTACTGAAGCTTTTTATCAGAATGTACCCCTTTTGATACTAACGGCAGACCGACCAACTGATTTTGTTGATATATTTGATGGGCAGACAATAAGACAGAAGGATGTTTTTCATCAGCATTCCTATGGCGACTTCCAGCTTTTGGAAGACAGCAAGGAGAATGCAGAAGATATTAATTTCGATATCATTAAAAAAGCTATTGAACTTTGCTTTGAGAAGCAAGGTCCGGTACACATTAATATTCCTCTGGAAGAACCTTTATATGAGCTGGTATCTGAGCTTCCCACTTTCCCAACTGTGGAAAAGACCATCAAACGTAAAGAGTATGAAATACCGTCCAATCTGATTGCAGAATGGCATACTTCGCAAAGAATTATGCTGTTGGTGGGAACAAGAGACTACAGCCCGGAACTGGAAAACCAGCTGACTCAGTTGGTGAAAAATCATTCTGTAGTGGTATTGAGTGAAGCTAATTCAAATCTGCACCATGAGAAGTTCTTCAAACATATAGACCGTTATATTTTCAATTTTACCGAAGAGGATTATAAAACATATGCTCCTGACCTGTTGATTACAGTAGGACAGAATGTGGTTTCCAAAAAAGTAAAGCAATTTCTGAGAAGTGCCCGCCCAAAACAGCACTGGCATCTTGATGAAGTATGGCAGCCTGATACTTATTTCTCACTGACAGAAAAGATAGAGGTGAAGCCGGAAGTTTTCTTTTCAAAACTGCTGAAATTTATCAATCTGGAACCTAGACCTTATTTTAATCTTTGGGACGTTTTAAGAGATAAAAAAGATGCTAAACACGAGCAATTTTTAAATACAATTGATTTCTCTGATTTTTATTTCTTCAATAAAGCATCACAGACAATTCCTGAAAACTATAACATTCACTTTAGTAATTCATCTGGGATCAGATATGCCCAGCTGTTTGATTTCGGAAAGAGAAAGATCTATTGTAACCGAGGAACAAGCGGTATTGATGGATCTACTTCTACAGCAATGGGATTTGCCATCAAAAATGAAAACCCAACTTTATTGATCACAGGAGATCTTAGTTTCTTCTATGATATTAATGGTCTTTGGAACCAATATATTCCACCGTTTGTAAGAATTATGATCTTCAATAATGGTGAAGGTAATATCTTTAAAATCATTCCGGGACCTGGAAATGCCAACCCGAATACATTAGACGAATTTATTGCTACAAAACACCGCAAGAACGCTGAATCCCTGGCGAAGCATTTCGGATTCTCCTATATCAGAGTAGAGGATGAGCTTACGTTGGACAGAGTGCTTGAGAATTTCTTCAAACCTGATGCACAGCCAAAAATCCTGGAAGTAAATACTCACGGGAAGAATAGTGCAGATGTACTGAAGTCGTATTTTGAGTTTATGAAATAGATTTAAAGATCAAGATATTCTTCACTCCCTGGCAGATTGATAATTCTGTCAATAGGATAGATAAACATATCATCGAAATCATTCAACGCATTAATGATCTGGAAATGGGTGAATTGCTTTATGTTCTGTAAAGTAATCTCCGTTTCTTTGATCTTTTTTTGCTTTAAAAGATGCTGTCTTTGTACTCCGTTCAACAGATAAGTCGAAGGCGTAAACCAATCTTTTCCTTTCAAAAACAAAAGGTTAGAGAAAGATGTATCGGTGATATGATTGTTTTTAACAATGATAATTTCTTCAGCTTTCGCCTTAGCTTTCATTTTATCCAGTTCTTTACGATCCTCGAATTTGAAAGAATAGTCGAAACTGTTATTTTCTACCAGTTTGAAATCCTGTATTTCCGGGATTGCGTATGGAATCATCTGTGTCCTGATTCTTTTATCGAGATCATAGGCAATTCTCAGTTTGAAAAGACCATCCTCATCATGTTGCAGGTTTTTATAGATTTTGGCCAGATCAATAGAGTCTTCCTTCCCGAAATGGGAAAATGTCTGATTGACACGTTTCTGATGTAGATCCAATAGAAAAACCTCCTGATCTTCTACTTTAATGCTTTCAATGAATTGGGACATAGATTTTATTTTTCATTTCCTGATACTCGTCTTCTAATTTACTCATGTGCGTTATACCGCCTCCGCTTTTGAAATAAAGTTGGTCTTCTTCTTTTTCTATAAAGCGTATCATTACACAACTGTCTACATTTTGGCCGTCAAACCAGCCACAAACTCCCGTATAATATCCTCTGTCATATCCTTCCGCATCCAGAATTATTTCCAGTGTTTTAGGTTTGGGAGCTCCTAAAATAGAGCCGGCAGGAAGAAGTTTCTGCATAATACTTCCTACTTTTCCTTCATATTCAGGTTTTATCATTCCTGAAATTTCAGAACTCATTGCATATAGATCCTTTTGCTGGGTTTTGATAAAGTCAATATGCTGGAACTGGTCCACCTTTACTTCATCAGCGACCATACTCAGATCATTGCGGAGAAGATCTACTACGGTGTAATGTTCTGCCTTCTCCTTTCTGTCATTCTTCAGAATTTCTGCTGCATTTTCAATAGCTGCGTCAATTGTTCCTTTCATAGGATAGGTGAAAATTTTTCCATCAATGATCTTCACAAAAGTTTCAGGAGAAAAAAATACAAAAAAATCTTTATAAAAAACTTTGTACTTTGCATTTGAGTGGTAAAAAATTTCTTCTAAGGTTAAATTGGTCTCAATTCGTGTTTTTCTAGTATAATTTACTAGGTAAGAGTTTCCCAAACGAATATTTTCCTGAACTTTATTAAAGCCGGCCTGAAAGCTATCCAATGTTTCAGGAAAAGACTTCCATATTACTTTTTTGTCCAGTTTATGTGTCTCCTTTGTGTTTGAAAAGTCTTGAAAATCAATAATTAAACCTTCTTTTTCAATTTCATGCTCCTGATAGATTTCAACATTCTCCGAGAGAAAGTCTATGACGAAAAAATAGGGAACCTTCTGAAGAGAAAGTTCGTCCATTTCCATAAATTTTTGATGATTCACTGAAAACATTCTGCAAAAGTACTTATTGATGTTTACTTTTGCATAAATTTTTTTATGATGCAGAATAAATATCCTCAGAAACCGGGAATAGATTTTATATTGAAGCAGGCTTTTTTTTATTGGAATAAAACACTCGTTTTTCAGTTGATGTTTTCCATTGTCTTTTTTGGAATCTTGCTTACAGGAGTGATGCTTTTCGGAGAGAAGTATGATATTTTTTCTTATAATAAAGAATTGCAGGAAGCCTTTATGCAGGGCACTCAGGTTTATCTGAAGAAAATGGAGCAAATAACAGCTACTGAAAATTATCAGATGTTTACATTGGCAATCTGGGCAACCACGGCATTTCTGTATCCTTTAAATCTTGGAATGTTCCAGATCTTCCGTAAGATGGATCTTAAAGAGAATATTGTAATAGGAGATCTTTTTGCAGGGTACAACGGGCTTAATTTTTTTAAGTATGTAGGCTATTTTCTTTTCTGGTTCTTTATTTACAAATTTACCATTCCTACTGTTGTATTGGCTATAATTTGGGTTGCTGTAACCATTTTTGTTGCTCCATTGATGTTCTTTACCAATAAAAGAATTTTTGAAGCCATTTCCTTAAATTTTAAAGCGCTTAAAATGTATTTCGTTGAAATCATGGTGTGTGTGATCGTTGCTTTTCTATTTAAGTACTTAGGTTTTGCTTTGTTTCTGATAGGTGGACTTTTCACTTTTCCTTTTTGGAATGCGATGATTTATTCACTTTATAAAACAGTCTTTTCGGAGAAAAGTTAAAATTCATTCGTGTTTAATGGGATTTTTTACTAAAAAAAAGTAAATTTGGTAAAATCATTAAATATTTAAACTATGTCTGAATTTAACGAATTTGATCAGCAAGGCTCTGTACCCAACAGAGAAACGGGATCAATTATTTCTCATGCTTTTGAAATGTACAAAGGCGTTTTCGGTTACGGAATTGTAGCTATGATCATCTATCTGATCGGAGGTTCTGTTATTCAAATGCTTACAGGATTTGATTCTGCTTCTATGGTAGAAGAAATGAAATCTTCAGGAGGCGATTTTAATTATTGGAGTGCACCGGGACTTCCTTTATATATGGGAGCTTCCAGTCTTTTTGGCCTTTTATTATCTCCTTTGTATGTAGGATTGATCTATATGGTGAATAAATACAATACCAAAAACCCTATTGAGTTTTCCGACCTTTTTATCGGATACCGCCAGAATTTTGTAAACATTTTGATTTATAGTCTTCTTGCCTGGATTATTTCCTCGATAGCTCTGGCTTTGTGCGTTTTGCCTATCATTTTTGTATATCCTTTCCTTTTAATAGGATATCCGATTCTGTTATTTGAAAATGCTTCAGCTACAGAAGCTTTATCAAAGTCGTTCAACATTGCTAAAGAGAACTATGGAACTTTCTTATTGACAGGGTTTTTAGGGTTTTTGATTTCTATTGCAGGGGTTATTCTTTGCGGAATAGGGGTTATCCTGACAGCTCCGTTTATTATGATTGTAATGTACTCAACCTATTGTGCTTTCTTAGGAAAACCAAGACAAATTATGTTCAGCAAATAAAAATATAAAAATACATGATGAATAAGGACAAACAAATAAGCAGTGTTGCGATAAAGCAGATATCATTGCTGGCCATCATTCTGGTATTGGCTGGATTGATCTGTTTTAATCTGGCATTGTTTATTCCGTCGGTGTTGGGAGCAATTACCATTTATGTAGTCTGCAGAAAATACAATTTTTATCTGCAGGAAGAAAAAAAATGGAAACCGTCACTGGCAGCCTTTGCATTGATGTTTGCGAGTCTTATTGTTCTTATTCTTCCGATTTATTTTATTGCCGATCTCATTATTGATAAACTGGGGAATGCACAGGCTTATATGGCCAAATTCAATGTTTTTCTGGACAAAATACATTCTTATATCTTCTCAAAAACAGGGTTTGATATTCTGAGCAAAGAAAATATGGCCAAGCTGAAAGATAATGTAGGGAAATTTTCTACTTCTGCAGTCAGTGGGACATTCAATACCCTTACCGTAGTAATGTCTATGTATTTTATTCTCTATTTTATGCTGGAAAGACCGAGACTCTTTGAAAAGATCCTTACTTCTTCCGCCCCGCTGAAGAGAGCAAACATCTCCCTGATCGGCGATAAAATGAGAAAATTAATTATGGCCAATGCAATAGGAATTCCTGTTGTTGCAGTAGGACAAGGAATTGTTGCTCTTATTGGTTATCTGATTTTCGGTGCGCCGGGAGCCATTCTGCTTTTTGCTTTAACAGCTGCTGCATCAGTAATACCGGTTGTTGGAACTGCTATTGTATATGTGCCGGTGTGTATTTTTATGATTGCTGAAGGAAATACAGGACAAGGTATAGGTTTAGCCATCTACTGTCTTGTAGTAGTAGGTCTTACCGATAATCTTCTTCGTTTTACCCTTTTAAAGAAACTGGAAAATATTCACCCATTGAATACTGTATTCGGAATCATCATGGGAATGAATCTTTTTGGCTTCATGGGACTGATTTTCGGGCCTATTCTGATCTCACTAACCCTTCTGCTGGTTCAGGTATACAGAAATGAATTTTCGGATGAAGAAACCCCTCCTGATCTTGAATTACCCGGTCAGGATGATATTAAAGAAAAATTAATCTAATTAGATAAAAACGTGGAAGGACTTAATCCCGAAATATTAAAAGAAATCTGTGTAATGAAAATGCCTTTCGGTAAATATGAAGGAACGGTTCTGGTGGATCTTCCCATCAGCTATCTGGAATGGTTTAATAAAAACGGAATGCCAAAAGGAAAACTGGGAATGCAGCTGTCAACGGTTTATGAGATCAAATTAAACGGTTTGATGGATCTTTTGACTCCTATCCGGGCAGTAGTGAGAAACGGATTGTAAAAACTAAAATATATCAATCTCAGCGGTATCGAAGATAGAACGACATATATGTCTAATTGAATTTGGAATAATTTTTTAGAATTAACTATAAAATGAAAATGATTGGCTTTACCGGAGATAGGTAAAGCCAATCATTTTTTTAATTAAGAATTTTGAGTGTAATTACTGTTTCGTAAAAATCAAATCTTTTGTTTCAGGAAGGTAAATATTAATATCTGTTCCAGGAGGGCACTTGCTGTCATCGAGAATAATATCATTAGGTTTATATTCCCATGAGATTTGAGTAGAACTGATTTTTTTTAGAATTATTTTACCCCATCCGACACCACAATTAGTTCCGCTATAGCTCATTATAACAGAATTTTGATAGGGTTTTGTGCCAATACTATACAATTCGATATTTGGAATATTATTATTTTTTGTATCCTGTAAAATTGTACCTGTTGAGTTTTTAACAATGTATTTTATTACTAGAGCATCTCTATAAAAATTTTTTTGTAGTCTTTTTGTCAGTTTATCTTCTTCTTTAGTGATATATATGGTGATTTCTTTTCCCTGAAAATTAGCTCTATAAATTCCAATATATGGAGTAAGTTCATTATTAGTATCTTTTACATGAGCATTGAGAGGAATATCAGTCATACTTGTATTCAACGGTAGTATTTGTGCTTTACAAGATAAAAGGCTTATAAAAAGACTAAAAAGTATTGTGGCTTTGATATTTATTGTTTTCATATTCTATTATTGATTTTATTATGAACAAGTTGTTGAAATTGGTTGGTTACTGCTGTTTAGTTCTATGATTTTAACTGTACCATCGCTTTCTATTCTTTGAAGATTTACTTTTCCTGCCAAGCCCATATTCTTTAATGTTTCAAAAAAAAGTTTTTCTACTCCTAGATGATTAATTGAGCCGTCACCATTCATGTAAGTCATTCCATTTTTTGCTTCATCTGTTAAATTAGACTCCAATTCTATATAATCAGTCTTATAATTATTTATGTCCTCCTGAGAAAAAGTTTTTACAGCATCTTGATAAGTTCCATTAAACCAAATAACATAATGCATACCATTTGGAGCAACCATTCCAACATATGCATTATTTACATTTGCAGGATTGGAAGTTGGTTGTGCTCTTGCAAAGCCTAAAAGCTGGTCAATATCATTTGGCGATAACATCGGTATTCCTGTTGGGGTATGGTTGTGATACCCTCCTGCATACCCTGTTTTATCCTTGAAATTTACACTGTGTGCCAGGCCAGAAATTGTTTCAGAAGGTGTTCCGTCTACTTTAAATTTTACTCCTTTTTCACCACCTAAAGTAGATTGTGCTTTAAGCTCATCAATTTTTGCTTTGACTGTAGCATTGGTTATTATACCAGTAGTCTTTTCACAAGGATTCTTCGGATCCTGAGGGTTTTGTGTTTGACTTCCACCAGCTCCCCCGTAGGTCTCAGATCCGCCACTCATTCCACCACCATTGCTTCCGTAATCTACATAAGGCTGGTAATAATGATTAACAGGTCCGGTAATATCTCCATAAACAGTAATTATGATGGGTAGTATATCCTCTGTTTGCTCAGGCTGTCCACCTCTTGATACTATCGAAGATGAATTATAAACGTTTTGAAAATTTGTAATTATACTCTGTACTTCAGGTGAATTATTTTTCAAAACTATAAAATTAACCCAATCTCTTTTGGGATTGACCAATCCTACCAATACTGCATTAACTGAGCCGTCTTTTATGATAGGGTAGGCAATTCCTTTTGTTGTTTCTCCGTAAGTAATACTTCTAAGATTAAAATAGATTTCTCCTACATCATCATTAAACCTTTTAGAGTAAGACGGATTATTCTTCATAAATGTTTGAATAATTTCTTTAAAAGGTTCATGATAGCTGATGTATTCAGAGCTACCTTTTTGTGATTTTTTTTGCGAAGCCAGATTGTTCTCAAACCTACTAAATGCTTCGATTTTTTCTCTTTCAGTTCTTTTTTCTTCTTGAGTAACTTCATCAGTTCTACACGAATTGAAAAAAAACAAAGATACTGTTACTAATAGCAGCAATCGCAAGATAAATTTTTTGTTCATCGATTTGTTATAATTTTTAAGTCGGCAAATATATAATATTTTTCATTTGGCAGCATATCGTTTTTCCCTGTATTTTGAAATATTTTCCCGCCAATTTATATATGTGGAACGACAAAATGTGTCATATTATTAGTTTTCAATCTCGTATTAAATAAAATTAAGCGGATTGATGGATCTTTTGATTCCCATCAGGGCAGCAGTAAGGAATGGATTGTAAAAATTAGAATATACCCATTTTAGTATATAATTTCGGCGGCATCGAAGATGCCGCCGAAATTATTTTATCATTAATCCTTTTAAGCTTTCAAAGCTGAAATTTCATCTCTCAGCTTGGCTGCTTTTATAAAGTCAAGATTTTTTGCTGCAGATTCCATTTCTTTCTGTTTCTGAGCAATCATTTTCTCAATATCTTCACTGGCATAAGTCGCTTTTGTTTCCGCAACTTTCTGAAGGATTTCTTTTTGCGTATATTTTTCATCCGGGAAGTCTTTGCTTCTTCCTACGAGATTTTCGGATATCTTTTTATTTAAGGCTTTGGGCTTCAGACCGTGATCTTCATTGTACTGCATTTGCTTGGCACGGCGGTATTCGGTTTCATCCAGAGTAGCCTGCATGGATTTTGTGATTTTGTCTGCATACATGATTGCCTTTCCGTTCACGTTTCTTGCGGCACGGCCCACAGTTTGGATCATTGATCTTCTGCTTCTAAGCATTCCTTCTTTATCAGCATCCAGAATGGCAACCAGAGAAACTTCAGGTAAATCCAGACCTTCTCTCAATAAATTAACCCCAATCAGTACATCAAAAAGTCCTAAACGAAGATCCTGCATGATCTGAATACGTTCCAGGGTCTCTACATCTGAGTGAATATATCTCGTTCTGATTCCGAACTTGGTAAAGTATTTCGTAAGTTCCTCTGCCATTTTCTTGGTTAAAGTAGTTACCAGTACTCTTTCATCCGCATCAGCTCTTTTCTGGATTTCTTCCATCAGATCATCAATCTGGTTCAGTGAAGGTCTTACTTCAATAATCGGATCAAGAAGCCCGGTAGGACGGATGATTTGTTCAATATAAGCACCTCCCGTTTTTTCAAGTTCATAATCTGCAGGCGTTGCAGAAACATAAATAACCTGATTCTGAATAGCTTCAAATTCTTCAAACTTTAAAGGTCTGTTGTCCATCGCTGCAGGAAGTCTGAAACCGTACTCCACTAACGCCTCTTTTCTGCTTCGGTCTCCCCCATACATGGCATGAACTTGCGGAACAGTTACGTGGCTTTCATCAATGACCATTAAAAAGTCTTTAGGGAAATAGTCAATCAGACAGAAAGGTCTTGTTCCCGGAAGACGGCCATCCAGATACCTGGAGTAGTTCTCAATCCCTGAGCAATAGCCCAGTTCTTTAATCATTTCAAGATCCAGTTCAGTTCTTTCCTGAAGTCGTTTTGCTTCTAATGGCTTCCCAACGGAGCTAAAGAAATCCACCTGTTTTACCATGTCGTCCTGAATATCTTTAATGGCGCCATTTAAGGTTTCCTTCGATGTTACAAAAAGATTGGCAGGATAAATCTGTATCTGATCAAAATTATCCTCTACATTTCCAGTAACAGGGTCGAAACTTTGAATCTTTTCAATTTCATCTCCAAAAAATTGAATTCTGATCGCATTATCAGTGTAGGCAGGGAAGACATCGATTACGTCACCTTTTACACGAAATGTTCCTCTCTGGAATTCATTCAGTGTTCTGGCATACAGTGCATTAACTAGTGAATGGAGAAGTGCTGTTCTTGTCACTTTCTCACCAATAGCGATAGAAATCAAAGATTTATGAAATTCGGTAGGATTCCCGATACCATAAATACATGAAACAGAAGCCACAATCAAAACGTCTCTCCTTCCCGAAAGAAGGCTGGCAGTTGCAGAAAGACGTAGTTTTTCTACCTCTTCATTGATACTCAGGTCTTTTTCAATATAAGTTCCTGTTGTGGCAATATAAGCCTCAGGCTGGTAATAATCATAGTAGCTTACAAAGTATTCCACTGCGTTTTCGGGGAAAAACTCTTTAAACTCCATGAAGAGCTGTGCAGCAAGCGTTTTATTGTGTGCCAGTACCAGAGTTGGACGTTGTACTTTTTGTATCACATTCGCAACAGTAAAGGTTTTTCCGGAACCTGTTACCCCTAAAAGCGTTTGATATTTCTCACCGATCTCTATTCCTTCAGTAAGTTTTTCAATAGCTTGAGGCTGGTCTCCGGTAGGTTTATATTCTGATTGAAGCTTAAAATCCATAGAAAAGAATGTATACAACAAAAATACGAAAGAAATTATTAGGCTGTATAATGTTTTGAAGGTGAATATTTTGATAATATAATTTTAACTTATCATCCTTGATTTTTGATTTTTTGAAGTTGTCTGATTACGAAAAATTGAAAAAATAAAAAAGCGCTGAAAAAAGCGCTTTATTGTTATGGTCGTGTAAAAGTCATTGTTGCCGGAACTTTCAATACTGAAGCAATGGTTTTTCCATCTTTCATTGCAGGTATCCATACTGTTTCATTACTGATTTCAGTGACTGTTTTTAAAAGTTCCCGGTTCAGAATTTCATTTTCTCCCGAAGTAGTTACCAGAGTTGTCTTTCCTGCTTCATTGATATGAATATACGCGGTAGAGGTTATAGGGCTGCTATAGTCTCCTAACTTACTCACATCTACGCTTCTGCTTATTTTGATTTTTAAGTCTTTAGGCCCTCCGGGATATTGTGCTGGAAATTCGTTCGTATTCTGTTGGGTATTGACCGATGAATTTGTGTTTTTACTTTCGCGTGTTTTATCTACTTTCGGAATTATTGTATCCGGAACTTTTTTCAATTCTTCTTTTTGGGAATCTATTATACCAAATGACTTTCCTTCTTCCTTGGTTTTTTCAAAATAGTCCTGACTTTTTAAATCTGTTTGTTTTGATTCCTTGTGTACAATTTGATCCGGGATCTCTGCTATTCTTTCAGAAAGAAAAACATGAGTGGAATTTCCTGCATATGTTCTTTCAGAGAATAAGACAGCTGCAGTAATTAAAACGGTGATTCCTGCTGTTTTCTTTAGCAGACTAAATTTTGATTTTTTTGTTTTCATCATAATAAATCTTTTTTTGGTGTTATTAAAATTAAATGAATGAGTCAAAGGAGGATTTTGATGGTTCAGAATTTCTTCAAGAATAAGATTCTGATAATCTTTGATGTTGCAATTGCTTTTCACGACAGCTTCGTCTGCCAGGAATTCATGATTTGTGATCATCGCTTTCTTATAAAGGAAAAGAACAGGGTTGAACCATGTAAAGACTTTTAAAGTATTCAAAATTAATAGGTCAAGGCTGTGATTTTGTTCAATATGAGTTCTTTCGTGAATGAAAATTCTTTGATCTATTGTATCGTTTTTCATATAGTTTTCGCCCATATACATTGTATTCCAAAAACTGAAAGGGGAAAGATTTTCTTTTGTCAATAATATAGTATGGCTTTGGTAAATATGTCTCTTTCCGGATATTTTTTTGAGCTTCACAAGGGAAATAAAGCTTTTTATCAACAGAAATAGGGTGATGAAAATATAAATTTCCCATACCAAATTCATCCAGTTAAAACTTTCCTGCTTTTGAGGGATAAAAACCAGTTGTTGTGCCGTTTCTTCTATGATCATTTGCGGCATTTTCTCAGTGCTGTGATTGGGAAGAGTAATGGTAACAAAAGGAATTATATAAGAAAGTACTAACGAACTTAATAAATAAAGCCTGTTGAATCTGAGCATTTTTTCTTTTTCCAGAAACAGATAATAAACAGCAATGAAAATAGAAGAACACAGAATTATTTTCAGAATAATAGCAGTCATATTTATTCTTTAATTTGTTCATCAATAATATCACGAAATTCTTTCAGTTCCTTTTGGCTAAGTTTGGCATTGGAAGTAAAAAATGATGCAAACTGCGTTACAGAGCTGTTAAAAAAGCGGTCAATCATGGAAGTCATTTCTTCCTTAAAATATTCCCCTTTTTCTACTTTTGGAAAGTATTCGCGGGAATTTCCATAAAGTTTATAGCCTATCAGTTCTTTGTTTTGCATTCTTTTAAGTAAGGTTGCAATAGTTGTTGGTGCTGGCTTTGGATCCGGATAGGCTTCCAGTATGTCCTTCATGAAAACAGTTTTCTTTTCCCAAAGAATTTCCATAAGGCTTTTTTCAGAATCAGTTAGTTTAATCTCTTTCATTCTACAAGTTTGTAATTTATTCTACAAATGTAGAATAAAAATTGATATGTGCAAATTTTATTGGCATTATTTTTCCATTCGTTGTATAACATCTAATTATAATGATATGAAAATCAATCAATTTTATATTCCTGTAGTAAGCCTTTTTCTTTTTTTATCTTCATGCAAAGAGAATCATGCCAATGCTCAGCGGACTGGAAATGACGGAAGTGTGGAAACGGAAAATCCTAATTCTGATTATAAGCCTGCATTTAAAGGGCAGACAAGAATCAAGGCTGTAAAAACAACAACGCCCTATGCCATAGAAATATTGAATAAAGACCTTGGAAGGCCATGGGGAATTATCAATCTACCTGACGGAAAATTTCTCATCACAGATAAGAAAGGGTATATGAATGTGGTTTCAACAGATGGAAAACAGGTGTCAAAGATTGAAGGTTTTCCAAAAGTAGATGCAAAAGGACAGGGCGGAATGCTGGATGTAGCACTTGATCCTGATTTTAAAACCAACAATATTATTTATTTCAGTTTTTCGGAACCTTTTGGAAAAGGAAACTTAACATCTGTAGCAAAAGGAAAGCTGTCTGCAGATCTTAAAAATATTTCAGAAGTAAAAGTTATTTTCCGTGCTGAACCTTCTTATGACGGAGATAAGCACTACGGAAGCCGTCTGGCTTTTGATAAAGATGGGCATTTATTTGTCAGTACAGGAGAAAGATCAGATAAAGTAACCCGTGTATATGCGCAGAAAACAGATAATTATCTAGGTAAGATTTTAAAGATTACAAAAGATGGTAAACCTGCGCCGGGAAATCCTTTTATTGGGAAACCCGGTTATAAACCTGAAATATATGCTTACGGAATCCGAAATCCGCAAGGAATGGCTATTGATCCTAACGGTAACCTTTGGGATGTGGAAATGGGGCCAAGAGGGGGTGATGAAATCAATCTGATTCAACCGGGAAAAAATTACGGCTGGGGAGATGTAACCTATGGTATCGAATATTCAGGGGATAAAGTAGGACAGGGTATCACTCAAAAAGAAGGAACCGAACAACCTGTCTATTATTGGGATCCTGTGATTTCACCAAGCGGAATTACTTTCTATACAGGAAATATTGATGAATGGAAAGGTAATCTCATTATCGGATGCCTGAGTGGAGAGCACATTAACAGAGTTGTTATGAAAGATAATAAAGTAGTGGGTGAAGAACGTCTTCTTACAGATCAGAAAGAACGTTTCCGTGATGTATTAAACGGGATGGATGGGAATCTGTATGCAGTAACAGACAGCGGTAAGCTTTATAAAATTTCAAAAAAGTAGAAAAAAACTGTATCAAAATTTCACTCTGACCGAAATAAAATGTAGTGAAGAATCTTATGTTATTGGTTTATAAATGAGACTCTTCCTTCGTCAGAATGACAAAGGTGAAATTATTAACCTTTGATACAGTTTCTTTTTATTCTCTTAAAACTTAAAATTAAGTCTGGCAAAAACCTGTCTTCCGGCAAATCCCATCTGTACAGGATCAAAAATACCTCCGGCTTCTGTATTTCCGTCGGATACATGTGTAGTCTGTAAAGTAGGATATCTGTTGAACAGGTTTTTACTTCCTAAAGTCAGATTCAGATTCTTGCAGAATTCATAGCCGAAAGAAAGATCGGTGGTCACTTTTGGATTATAGACCTGTTCTGAGTCGTCATAACCAATCAGGGTTACTTTATCAAATCGTACCATCTGCAGATTTACATTGAATTTGTTGAGTCTGTAATTAAGGTTTAAATTTACTTTTGTCTTCGGAGCAGAAGCAAGAATAAATGCTTTTTCTCTTGCACTCAGGTAAGTATCTTCTTTCCCTGCCAGCTGTTCTGAGGTATTGACTTTTGTGATTTCCATATCATTATAGTTTCCTGCTAATGTAGCAGTCAGTTTTCCGGAACCGATATTTTCAGTATAGCTTAAGATTACATCAACTCCTTTTGTTTTGGTATCGATGGCATTGGAAAAAAACTGTACCTGGTCGATAAATGGATTCTCTTCTTGAACTTTTTCTGGTAAGTCTGCTTGTGCAAAATATCCGGTAAGAACAATTCTGTCTTTAACACGGATGTAATAACCATCTACGGTGGCTGTGAATTTTCCAGTATTGAAGGTAAACCCGGCGCTGCCGTTCACTGAGGTTTCCTGCTTCAGTTGAGGAATTCCCAGGCTGCTTGCGATGTTACTGTCATTAGAAGCGAGCTGAATAGTGACCAGTTTACCGCCCTGGAAGTTGGTAAATTGCTGGCTGTAGTATTTCTGAGCCAGAGAAGGCGCTCTGAACCCAGTAGAAACGGATCCCCGGAAAGCAAACTGTGGCGTGATCGCATATCTTGTAGCAAATTTACCATTCAGAGTGCTTCCGAAATCATTATAATTTTCAAATCTTCCGGCAATGCTTATCATCCAGTTTTTAGTAACATCCAATTCTGTATCTACATAAGCAGCAAAGTTGTTTCTGCTATTTCCTGTATCTGTAGAATAGCCAGGAAAACCTTGTGAACCACCTGGCCTTACATTGCCACTTGACGGATTCGTAACCAATAAGTTTTGAGGTGTGTTTGGAGTCACCAGATTTCCATTGATATCATACATGGCGTAAGAAGCCTCTTCTCCTTTTATGATATCAAATTTTTCATATCTGAATTCAGATCCGAAAGCAACGTTAAGCCCTTCCAGTACTTTGAACTGTTTCACAGCATTAAACCCAGTTGTATTCTGCAGCAGAGAATGTCCTCCTGCATTAAAGCTTGTAGGAGATTTTACTCCTAAAGTGGCATTAATTGTATTGTCTATCTGGTAAGTAAATCTGTTGTTACCAAAAGCATTATAAAAATCTACATCCCAGTCTGCAACTTTGAACTTTAATCCGTTGTCAAACGTAAAATCCGTAATGCTGGTATTTTCAACCGGGTTAAATCCTGTAGGGTAAACTTCAGGAATATTACCGTCTGCATCTGGGGTTCTGGTCCATGCATAAGCCTTAGTATTTCTATGTGAAAAACCTTGGCGGGAATAAAACTTCAGACCATCAGATAACGGGACTTCAATATTTCCGAAAAAGTAGATGTTCTGAGCTTTTGCATCTCCGAAACGCTGTCTGGGAGAGGTGTAAACATCTGGATTGGCATTTCGTATGGCGTAATCTTTATTGATGAATTCTACGGTAAAGTTTCCGAAACCACCTTTTGATCCTATTTTAGTTCCCAAATTTCCATTGAAATCAAAGGTAGTTCCGTCTACTTTGTGATCTGATACTACGTCATTATTACCTGGACTTTTGAAAAGATTCATACCTGTGAATAGATTTCCTTCAAAACCATTATTTCTGTCATTCAAAATAACATTAATTACTCCTGCAATAGCATCCGAACCGTATTGGGCTGATGCTCCGTCACGAAGAACTTCCACTCTTTTTATGGCGCCAATAGGGATTGTATTCATGTCATATCCCGTATTTCCTCTTCCTTTGGTTCCGAAAAGGTTAATCAGTGAAGATTGATGATATCTTTTTCCATTTAACAAAAGTAAAGTCTGGTCAGGACCAAGACCTCTTAACGTAGCGGGATCTACAGCATCAGCACCGTCGGATCCTGATTGTTTATTGGAGTTAAAAGAGGGTGCTGAAAATTGTAAAAGCTGGTTGATTTCCACTTGTCCCGTTGACTGGCTTACCTGTTTGATGTCTATAATATCAATAGGAACGGGCGTGTTTACCACTGTTCTTTTCTTGTTTCGGCTTCCGGTAATGGCAACTTCGTCAATTTTTGATTCTTTCAAAGTATCTTTTACCTGCTGGGCATAGGAGAAGGCAGAAACTCCAAGGAAAATAATGCTGATATATTTTATTTTCATATTGATAATTTTTAGTGATGATTCAATCAAAATTATCAATATTTATTCTTAAATCAACATGAAAATAAAATATTTAGTATGGATATCTTAATTTCGTGTTGATTTGTGATAAATTCGGAAAAATAATAATCTATTATTTAGATTTAATTAAAATTTTTAATGTTAAAAGCTGGTAATGATTCTGTTAATTCCTTCTTCTAAAATTTCCTGAGATGTAGAAAAGCAAATTCTGATATGTCCTTCAGCTCCTTTTCCGAACCATCTTTCTGATCCCGGAACAATAGCGACTTTCCCGTGAGTTAAGACATGTTGGGCAAACTCATCACTTGTCATTCCGTTTTTAATCTTTGGAAACAATACAAAAGTTGCCTCCGGGAGATTAGGTATTACAATTTCTGAATGGCTTAATAATCTGAAAGCAAGATCTCTATTGCTCTGTAAGTGAGCCAAAAATTCTTTGTACCATGGTTTTGCCTTCTCCAGTGCTACACTTCCGGCAATCTGAGACAAAGTAGAAACCCCTTCTATTGTAGAGTTGAAATTGGATTTTTCTGTGAAATCTTCAAGAATATCCTCATCATTGCAGAGTACGGCTCCAATCCTCAATCCTGCTATTCCAAATGATTTTGAAAACCCATACACGGTAAAGCTCTTTCTCTTTGCCTTCTCTGAAACGGAAGAATAGGTATGAAAGTCTTTATGATCATAAATAATATCACTCCAGATTTCATCACTCATCACCCAAAGATCATGAGCAGATGCAATTTCTGCTACTTTTATCAATACTTCTTTAGAGTAAACTTTTCCGAGCGGATTGTGAGGATTGCATATGCTGATAAGTTTAGTTCTGGGATTGATTAAAGAAACCATTTTTTCAAAATCAATTTCTCCTGTTGTTGTATCCGCAGGGCAGAGCATTACTTTCCCACCCGCAGTTTCCACCGATTTTTTGAAAAGAAAATCTACAGGATCCAGAATAATGGCTTCATCTCCGGGGTTGAGTACATAGGATGCAATAAGGAACATTCCCTGGGCAGCACTGTTGACAGCCAGAACATTCTCCGGTGAGAAGCTTCCGTGTTTTTCCAGGTTAAAGTGATCTGCCACGCTTTTCTTAAATTCCGGAAGTCCGGAAAACGGGCCATAGCTGAGGTAACCGTCTTTCAGGTATTCAATAATTCCCTGTTCTATTTCAGGTGCTGTTCTGAAGTCGGGATCAGCTGCTGTAAGAGGAATGATTCCATCTTCGAGCGTAGCCCATCTTCCGTTATATGCCTTTCTTTTCAAGGCTTCAAGGTTGATATCGTTATTAGTGAACATTATTATTTATAAGATATGGGTAAAATATTTTCGGTTTGTTGGTTGAGTGGAAGCAAAAACTGATTGAGTAATATCCTTCCGTTGTTAATATGAACTTCGATTTCAGGTTTTCTCTTAGCTTCGTATTTACTGAAGGCGGTCTGTATATTTTCTTCTTCAACTAAATATTTCGTTAATAAAAGTGAGTCTTTCAAAGCAGAGGTAACTCCCTGACTGGTAAATGGAATCAGTGGATGTGCTGCGTCACCTATGAATACTGTGTTTTCTTGATAAAATGGATTAAGTTTTTCAAGTTCATAGACATTCCATAAATGTACATTTTTATAGTCCGATTTTTGGATGATTTCCGGGATTAGAGGATGCCAGTTTTCAAAAATTTCAATCATGTATTTTCTTAAGTTCTCCACAGAACATTCATTGATCATGTATTTTTGGTTGTCAAACTGTGAATACCAAAGAACAGTATCATCAGAAAGTTTAAGAATCCCGAAAGTAAGGCCTCCGTCTTCATGGTGGAACTTCATAAAGTCATTTTCAATAGAATTGGCAATTTCTTTGTTTTGAATGATATTCACAACTTCACTTTCTCTTACCATTCTCATCATTTCATCTTTAAAAAGATTTTTTCTGATCCGGCTTCTGGAACCGTCAGAGATAACAGTAATGTCAGCATGAATATCAGTCCCATCGGAAAGCTTCAGTTTACCGTTCTGTAGATCATCAAAAATGATAGTTTCTTCGTAGGTTATCTTTTGCGGAGTAATATTTTGTGTTAATAAACTGATCAGTGAATGTCTTGAAATGGCGAAAACATGATCCAGATTCTTTTCAGCCAGTACTTTTCCAGTGTGAGAATATTTTGTGTATTTTTTTAAAAAGTTTCCATGCTTAAGAAGCAGTTCGGAGTCAATAATCTGGTAAAGATAATCCATTCCTTCCTGCGGAATAAGAAAGCCGTGGCCTGCCAGATCTTCCTTTTTTCTCCTTTCGTAAATGTGGTAATCGATCTTGTGCTTTTCTAAGTAATTCGCCATGCTTAAGCCAGAAATACCGGCGCCCACGACAGCAATTTTCTTCATTTTTGGAATAAAGTGTTTTTCAGGTTGGTTTTTTAAGTATTTTTTTTTAATCACCCTTAGGTAAATGCAAAATTAAAATTAAAAACCTTCACTATTTCAAAAAAATAAGTCAATTTAATTTTGATTTCATGAAAAATAAAACGAAAAATATAAGATATACTATGCAATAAAAAAATATGATTGATTTATATGTGTTGATAAAATATGTTCTATTGCAATATCTTAATGATTTTTAGTGGATTAAGAGATGGCTGGTCTTTGAGGACGTAAAGAATCAGATTGTTGTTTGTTTAAACCAATTTTGAATTTTAAGACATAAAAAAACCGGAAAGAATTCCGGTTTTATGATTAAGCTTTTTCAAGCTGAACGGTAAAGTGTCTTAAAATTTCCGGTTCCCACGTGATCTTGTAGCCTTTTGCTATTTCTTCGCGTCTTTCGTATACATTTTTGATGGCAGCAGCAATATAATCCATGTGGTTGTTGGTGTAAGTCCTTCTAGGAATTGCCAGACGTACCAGTTCTAACTTCGGATAACGGTTCTCTCTTGTGTCAGGATCTCTGTCTGCCAGTAAAGTCCCGATTTCTACAGTTCTGATCCCTGCTTCCTTATAAATTTCCAGTCCTAATGTCTGAGCCGGATATTCTTCACGGGAAACATTCGGAAGGAAGTTCAAAGAATCGATGAATACGGCGTGTCCTCCGATTGGTTTCTGAACTGGGATTCCATATTCAATCAGTTTATTTCCAAGATATTCAACCTGAGAAATTCTGCTTTCAAGGTAAGCAAACTCAGTAGCTTCATCAAGTCCTACGGCCAATGCTGCCATATCTCTTCCTGCCATTCCTCCATAGGTAATGAAACCTTCATAGATGATGGTGAAGTTAGAGGCTTTTCTGAAAACCTCTTCGTTGTTTAATGCAATGAATCCTCCGATGTTTACTAAACCATCTTTTTTGGAACTCATTGTCATTCCGTCTCCGTAAGAGAAAATCTCTTTACAGATCTCTTTAATGCTTCTGTTTTCCTGTCCTGCTTCTCTTTTTTTGATGAAGTAAGCATTCTCTGCAAATCTTGCTGAATCAAAGAATACAGGAATTCCATATTGGTCGGAAAGGGCTTTTACTGCCTTCATGTTTTCCAAAGAAACAGGCTGTCCTCCGGAAGAGTTACAAGTAATTGTAATTAAGCAGAAAGGTATATTTTCTTTAGGATGGCTTTTATAAACTTCTTCCAGTTTTTCAAGGTTGATATTTCCTTTGAATGGGTGAAGATCATTAATGTCAAAAGCTTCGTCTATGGTACAATCAATAGCATGTGCTTTTCTGATTTCGATATGTCCTTTTGTCGTGTCAAAATGCGAGTTTCCCGGAACTACGTCACCTTCTTTTACCAATACTGAGAAAAGGACGTTTTCAGCAGCCCTTCCCTGGTGGGTTGGTAATAAATATTTGAATCCTGTAATTTTTTCAACGGTTTTCTGTAACTGCTCAAAAGAACGTGATCCAGCATAGCTTTCATCTCCGGTCATCAAAGCAGACCATTGTCTATCAGACATTGCTCCCGTTCCTGAATCGGTAAGCAGGTCAATATAAACGTGCGAAGATCTTAGGTTGAAAAGGTTATAATTAGCTTCTTTAAGCCATTGTTCTCTTTCTTCTCTGGTGGACTGATAGATTTCTTCCACCATTTTAATGCGGAAAGGTTCCGCGTACGGTAAATTCATGAGTTAAATTATGTTTTAAATTGTTTGTAAAGAAAATGTGCTTGAAAATAATTTTTCAAAATTCATCAATGTATAGATAAGTCGGAAAAAGAGATTATTCCGGAGCCTTAAATATATTTTCATCAGAATGGAATCCGGCTACACCGCCGCTCACTGCAAACTTCATGGCAGAAGCTGCTGTCATTCCCACTACAGGTTTGATGTTTTTTTCTTCAGTAACAATTACCCAGCCCGAAATAGCGTACGAGTGGGGAAGGTATACCGCAACGTAATTATGCTTGTCAACGTCCGACATTTCTTTTTGAGTTAAAAAACCGATTCTCCAGATTTCCGGATTCTCGTTGGTTTTTACCCATACAGGATCGTTGAATTTTTTCTTGTCCCCTACGAATGAGGACATGACGTCTTTCGTAGGAGTGTAAATGTGTTTTACTCCCGGAGTTTTCTCCAGTAAGCTGTCCATGGTATCGAAAAAGAATCTTCCGACCACGAATTTATTTCCTAAATATCCTAAAATAGCTGTAAACAAAATAATAGATACGAATACAAGCCCGGGAACCTGCTTGGCTAAAGAAGGAACAAGGTTGTCAATCGCGCTTACAATATACCAGATTACAAAAATAGTAAGCCCTATAGGACCAATGATAACCAATCCCTGGAAAAAATTTTTCAGGAACATATTGGCGATATTTTCAAAGCTTGGCTTCTTCAAGGTGTATTCTTTACTATTATTATTTTAACCGTGGATGGTTTCTTTATTTCCGTAGGATTTAATAATATTGGCTTCATACTCCAACCATTCTTCCCAACGTTTGTTTACTTTTTCCGGGTCTCCGAGCTGTCTTGCAAATCCGATGAAAGTAGTGTAATGATTGGCTTCAGAAATCATCAGTTCTTTGTAGAAAACCTTAAGTTCTTCATCTTTGATATTTTCCGTAAGAACTTTGAATCTTTCACAGCTTCTGGCTTCAATCATAGCGGCAAAAAGCATTTTGTCTACGATGAGGTCTTCTCTGCTTCCCTGTACAATAAATTTTGCCAGTTCATTCACGTAATCATCTTTTCTTGCTCTTCCAAAAGTAAAGCCTCTTTTTTTGATGATCTCATGTACCTGATTAAAGTGATCCAGTTCCTCTTGTGCAATGGCAAGAAGTTCAGTCACAATCTCAGGATATTCCGGAAGCATGGTGATCAGGCCTATAGCATTGGTAGCTGCTTTTTGCTCGCACCAGGCATGATCCGTTAAAATTTCTCCAATGTTTCCTTCTGCAATATTTGCCCACCTTGGGTCGGTAGGTAGTTTCAACTTAAACATGTTGTAAAATTTTTGTAAATTTAAACAAATTGAGGTAAGAAATGTGACTTTATTTCAATTTGATACTTAAAGTCTTAAGATGCGGTCTTTTTTCTTAAGAATCCCAGAATATTCCAGCCTGAGGTATCTACTTTTTTCAATCCTGCAGAAATAATGAAGGCTAAAATGATATTAATTCCATAAATAATGACCATCAAAAGCCACCATGGCATGTTTTCTTTTAACGGAACGACCAGAAAATAAACGAGTGAAGAGCTGATTCCCTGTGCAAAATAGAAGAAAATAGCATTTTTTCCGATGTAGGTGATGAAATTTTCTTTTGTGATTTTCAGTCGGTTGTAAAGAACAAATAATGTTGTAAGAGAGAATAATGCCCAGATGATGTAAGGAACTTTTGGTGGAAATTTATTTTTATTGATTTTATAGAAGATGTCTCCTCCGTAGTACCAGAACATCCATATGAGAGCTGCTCCTACAAGTCCATATAATACAGGGATTGCCTTGGTAGGGATTTTTTTTCCACGCATTGTGTGGCCGATTAAAAATACAGCAAGATAAAATGTAACGTATCCAACTTGCCCCGTCGGATAATACTCCGGGAAGATGTTGAATAATAAAGTTAAGGCAATACAAAGTCCAATAAACCAATTGATATGTTTTGGGAAAAACCTTAGGATAAGGACACCGAAAACGGTGAGTATATAATACACTTTAAGATACCAGAAACTTCCCATCACTACAGGAAAAGTATCGGCATTGGTGTACTGATGAAGATACCAGTTTCCCAGATTTTCCCATTGAGGGTATGTTGAGATGCTGGTTGTAGAATATTTAGATCCAAATGTAGAATAAAAGCTCTGAAGCCATTCCATAGAAAAAAAGCTGAGTCCAAAGACTTTAAAGAAGTAATCTAAAAAGAACAGGAAGGTCACAAAAATCATATAGGTAATCTGGAGTTTCAGAAGACGGTATAATGTTTTTTCAATATTGGCTCCTGAAGTAATTCCGCTGAGTGCGTAAAATAGTGCCACATCAAAGACCAGAGAAAAAACTCTTACTTCTGCGGGAATATAAAACTGTCCAGACCAGAATGCAGTATGGATAAATATGATGGAAAGTGTTGCCAGTCCTTTGGCGAAATCAATGTAGAGATCTCTGTTCATTATAGATTGCTTGGAAGTTCTTTAGTGATTCGTTTTAGCTGTCCGTGTTCAAAAAAGTATAGATTGCCTTCCCATTCTGGCTTTTGGCTGTGCTCCAGCCCACGAAGATCGTTTTCGAAATATCTCATGTACTTCATTCTTATATTCGAGTTATAAAAATCATTGTCAATAGCAAAAAGAGGTTCCGTGAAAACGGCTGAGCGTTGAGCGGTTGTCTCGCTGATATTATGATAGCCATTCATGACCAGGAATAGTTTATATCCTTTTTCTTTAGCATACGTTTCGTATGAAGACATTGGCAGACACAATTTTGATGAGCAGCCATTGGTAAATACATATACTAATGCTTTTGGATGGTTTGTTAATTCTTTCTTTAGCTGAGAGCCGTTTATCTTATAAATATGCTCAGTGTCTGTTTTTGAAAAGTCCTCTATAGGGATAATGCTCTGCTGTTCAGTGAATGAGAGCTTGCCGTAATCATTTGTTATTCCCGCAACAGTACAGGAGTTTAATATGAAAAAGGAAATTATAAGTAACCAATACTTCATGGAATTATTTTTTTTCAAAAATACAAACAAATTGATTGGGTAAAATATAAAAGCTTTTAAAAACAAAAAAGGGGCGGAACATACTGCCCGCCTCCTTTCTTAAATATGCTAAAAATGAATGTTCTCGTTTATTGAAGATGTTTAAATTCTTCTGCAGAAATTTCTCCCGACTGAATTTTTCTAAGTTCATCTATATATTGACTCATGTATGCGTCAATTTCAGGATTTACAGTGTTCTTAGCCATCTTGTAAGTTCCATTTAGTACTCCCTGATAGTAATAGAAGAAGTTGTAATCGAAATTGGAGGCATTAAGATCGTATTGTCCTAAAAGGAATCCTAAACGAACTGCTGATCTTCTCTGTGCAGGAGTTCCATGATGGTTTACATTGGTTGTCTGATAATCACCGATACTTTGGGCAAATTCATAAGCTGCTGCAATTTCTGCAAAGCTGGTTTTATTGTATCCGTTAGGTCTTCTCAAATAGTATCCTGCAAAACCATCTGCTTCAAGCTCATTCGGTCTGTACGTTGATTCTGATACGGAAGGAAGATTGAAGATATACTGTAACTGATGTCCATACTCATGGGCAAGGATCATTGCATTTACAATATCACCACCTTTTGATTTTGCATCATAATAGATGGCATAACCATAATAGATTTTTCCTGTAGAATAAGAAATGGCATTGTACGTTGAATTGAAATTGGATGGATCGTTCACAAAACGCAGCGTAGGATTGCTTCTTCCCCACATGCTTGCAATTTTAGTCATTTGCCCATTCATAAAATTGGTGTCTGTGGAGTTTTGAAGCCCGGTCAGTAAAACTGAATTGGTGCTCCAGTTGTTGTCTACATAAGAACAGATTTTTTCAAGATCCCCAGGCTGATCAATTTTTGCACTTAGTGCTTCTTGCTGAGGTTGAACATTGTTGTCCATTTGGTCATCACTACATGCTGTTAAAGAAGTAACAGCAATGGCACCTGCTAGTAAGCAGAGATTAAAGTTTCTTTTCATATATAAATTCAATTTGGTAAAACGAAGGTATGAAATTATCTCTTAAGTGTGAGTACATTATTGAAAAAAATTATTCAAAACATAGTGAATAGGATTTTAATAAAAAAAACATTGATTTGATTGTAAGCTATTTAGAAATTTATATGTATATTTGCACCTCGAAATAACTAAAAATTTATAAACAATGTTTGCAATTGTAGAAATAGCAGGGCTTCAATACAAAGTTGAGCAAGACCAGAAGTTGTTTGTAAACCGTTTAAAAGGAGATAAAGGAGGAAAAGTTTCTTTCGATAAAGTTCTTCTTACTGTAAACGGTGCAATCACTGTAGGCGCCCCAGCTGTAAACGGAATCACTGTAGAAGCAGAGATCCTTGACCACGTTAAAGCTGATAAAGTAATCGTTTTCAAAAAGAAAAGAAGAAAAGGTTACAAAGTGAAAAACGGTCACAGACAATCTTTAACTCAAATCGTAATCACTGGTATTACAGGTTTTGAGGGTGGAGCTAAAAAAGCTGCTGCTAAAAAAGAAACTGTGAAAGGTGAAGTTCTTTCTGACAACGCAACTGTTAACTTTGGTGAAGATCACGAATTGAACTATCACTTAAAGAAAAACAACTTGTCTCAGTCTAAAGAGAACAGAGAAACTTTAATTACTTTAGGTAAAGCAGTTAAAGTTGAATTAGAAAAGAATATTCTTACTCATGAAGAAGTAGATGCTGCTATCATTAAGAATATCGATCAATTTAAAGCACTTAATAAATAATCCAGTAATAAAATGGCACACAAGAAAGGAGTCGGTAGTTCCAAGAACGGTAGAGAGTCTCACTCTAAAAGATTAGGTGTGAAGATTTTCGGAGGACAAGAAGCTATTGCCGGAAATATTATTGTTAGACAAAGAGGTACTCAGCACCACCCAGGTGATAACGTGGGAATTGGTAAAGATCACACTTTGTTTGCATTAGTAGATGGTAAAGTAGTTTTCAGAAAGAAAGCAAACAACAGATCTTTCGTATCTGTAGAGCCAAACGCATAATTTAAGCGTTTTATAAAATTAAAACCTCAGTTTTTACTGAGGTTTTTTTATTGGCCTTTTTGATGTATTCATTTATTCGTGAAATATTTTATATTTGTTAACTGTTCAGATTTGAATCAGTTGCGATAGCCGAAAAGCAAAAGAGTAGGCCAATATTAAAACAAGATATCTATGAAAAATGTAAAAAAATTAACCAGAAAAAAATTAAAGGAAGTAACCGGAGGTGTAGCAGGAGAATGTCCTTCCATGTTTCAGTCTTGTGAAGAATGGTGCCGATGGACTCCATGGCAGAAATCACACTGCATGCTTTCTCAGCCATGTACAGAATGTTTTGAGTAGTAGCAGAAATTATAACCCCTAATCTTTTTTAAGACAATAATTAGAGCTGAACCTTTAATAATATTCATCTTTTTAAAAGTAAAAAGCATTACATAGTATCTCTACATTGTGAGATATTGATATGTTTTTCCGTAACCCAATAAAAAATTAATGCGGAAGCCGAAAAGCAAAGAGAGTAGGCAGCAAATAAAACTAAACAATCATGAAAAATTTAAGAAAATTAACCAAGAAGAATCTGAAAGAAATCAACGGAGGAGCGGGTACAGTATGGTGTCCACCAAAGCCAATTACTTCATGTAGTACATGGTGCGGACTGACAAAGGAACAGAAAATGCGTTGTCTTCTTGATGTAGAAGAACCTTGCGAATGTTTTTAATTAAAGCTTTACAAAAAAGTTCGGCGGCTTCTTTGAAGCCGCCGAACGTGTTTTATATTATATTCTGTTTAAAATCCTACCTGGAACCCTGCTTTAACCCCAAATTTAGAAATATCAGGTCTGTCAAGATAATTTCCTCTCCAGTTGAAGTCTACTCTGAAGATTCTAAGATTTCCAATTCCTATATTTTCAATCCCGAATCCATATTCATAATAGATATGTTCGCTTGGTGCAGAATATTTAAAACCTTCTACATTGATCGCTTTGGAGGCATCACTTAATGTACCATAGGCTCCTCTGATAAATGCAACTTCTCTCAGTTTCAGTTTTTTAATCAAAGGAATGTATGAAAGGATCTTACCGTTAAAATGATGCTCTAATTGAAGAGTTGTATACGCATCCGTCACAAACTCATAATAGTTAAGCTGAGAGAAAGTATTCGGAACCAGACCATAGGAAAGGTTTGCCGGAATAATATTCTGTAATGCCAAAGGAACTGTATTGAAGTTCTTTCCAGCTTCGAAATTAACCACCAGTTTTCCCATACTTCCAATTAAAAATGGCTTGTAGAGCATGAACTGGAGTTTGTCATAATTGAAATCAGCATTAAATAATCCTTCAATACCTCGTGTATATCTTAAAACGATAGTTGGAGCTAAGTTTCTGGCCTGGTAACGGTCAATACCGGTTTGTGAAAATTTTGCACCAGGTTTGGCAATTAAACTGATGGTAACGTGAGAATCATTAACTGTTTGTCTTAACTGTCCATCTTTGTAATACATCAGATTGAATTTCTCAGGAATAGCAGACTTAATACTCTGCATCACTCCATCTACTCGGATCTGGAAGTTCTTCCATGGTTCAATAGCTGCAAAAACGCTTGTTTTGTTTACAGAACTTAAAGAAATGTTTTCTCCTCTTGCAAAAAAGGTACTGGTAGATGAAGATTGCGGCGTAACACCATCCCCTGATGTAAGCTGTCCCCCAAGCTGAACAATATCTCTGCTGGTTCCTGCTCCAATCATAAAGCGGTTAAGCTTATTGAACATATATCTTGCTTCTACGCCATATTTAAACTGTTGATCTTTGAAACCATAAGCTGTATAAAACTGGGCTCTCCAGGTATCATTCAATCCGAAATAGGTTCTTGCTCCTAATCTTATTCTGTCCCCTTCTACTTCATTTCTTCCGTAAATTGAGAAAATAGGACCAATATCTATTCCTTTAAAGGCATTATAATAACGTGAACCGAGGGTTTCAAACAGTTTTACCATTCGGTTGAATTTCGGTGTCTGCTGAAGCTGGTCAAGCATGTTATAAACGCCCTGTTCTGCTTTAGATAAAGTGTCAGGTCTTGCTTTAGTCCAATATGCATCGTCTTTATTGGTGAACTTGTCTTCGTATTCTTCTTCGGTACGTTTGAATACTTTAGGATCAAGAGGCTTGTTGAACTGATAATCAGAATAATCTACCGATCTTTTGGCGATGATACTTTTTGCACCTTTCTTTTTTGAGAAAGGACTCATTTCAAATTCAGTGATCAGTTTTTTAGGAAGAAATGTAGCGTCGTCAGGATTGTCGTATTCTACCTGAGTATACACACTGTTGACAAAGTTGACGTTGATCTTCTGTGTTGACTTTAATGTTGCTCCTAAAACAGCATAAGTATCGGTGTCAATATAAAGGTTTCCCTGGAATGCAAGAATGTCTTTTCTCTTAGGCTGATACCTTATCTGAAATGCTTTCTCACCACGAATCGTAATGGTATCCATAAGGCTATAATCGTAAGTACTGAAACCATCACTTCCGACAGGGCTCTGGAATCCGATATCGAAATAATTCAGAGTATTGTCGTAGATATTAATATCACGGTATAAGTTTTTAGCAGAAACCGTAATCACCTGGTTATCCTGAAAACCTGAAGTTTTCTGGGCTACTAATGTTCTTTTGCTGTTTTTTTCCGGTTTATTTTTACCATAATTTTCGTAAACGGCTTCGTTCAGAAAAATAGGAAGTCCAAGTCTCCCGCTTGCTGTGGAATCTGCATAATCGAAAATGAAATCCAGTTTATTGAAAATCTTTTTCTTCATGAAGGCACTATCAAGATTGTTTAGGTCAAACTGCGTTTTTTCATACTCTTTATAAGAATAGGTGTCGAATTTTTCCAGTCCGTTATTTCTTTTTTGTGCCCATACTTTCTGCATAATTGCATAAGCCGGATTTTCTTTCTTGCTTTTGTATTTTGTTTTTCCGCTTTGAAGAACAATTTCCTGAATGTCGCTTACTTTAGCCTGCGAAAGCTGTACGAAAATATTGTCAGCATTTTCGGGAGTGATATCAAGGGTTTCTGTAGTATAATTTTTTCTGGAAAATCTTAGCTGATGGATGATGCTATCAGACTGAATAATAAAACTGCCTGAAGTTGTCGTCAGGGCAGGTGTTTTACTGTCGTTGATAAAGATATCAACTTTATTGAGTTCTTTACTGCTCTTTTCGTCAACCACCTTGCCGCTCGCTTTGTTTTGAGCGCATACGGAACCGGCGAGAATCAGAAAGAAAAATAAAAGATAGTGTTTTTGGGAGTTATTGTTTAACATCATTCGTTTCTTCAGGCAATTATCATAAACAAAAAGCATGCAGTTTATTTAAAAAATAGGTAAAAAAATAAAATATTTTTATTCTATCCTATAAAACGACAAAAATAGCGAAAATAATATATGTATGGATTAAAAAATAATCGGGAAATTTTAATGCTTAAAATATAATAATCAGGAGATTAAAAGAAAGGTAACGTTCCTGCTTTTTAGAAATATTTTGCAGCCGTTATGAAGAATTTATATCATAAAAAAAGACTTACAGAAATGTAAGTCTTTTTTGCTCCTCCTGCTGGGCTCGAACCAGCGACCCTCTGATTAACAGTCAGATGCTCTAACCAACTGAGCTAAGGAGGAATGTCCTTTGTTTTAAGTG
>NZ_RAQF01000006.1:0-225692 GCF_003610675.1 Chryseobacterium sp. AG363 | reverse complement strand
TTTGCTCCTCCTGCTGGGCTCGAACCAGCGACCCTCTGATTAACAGTCAGATGCTCTAACCAACTGAGCTAAGGAGGAATGTCCTTTGTTTTAAGTGGTGCAAATATAATAGGAATATCCGTACCAAGCAAGTTTTTGTTCCTGAATATTGAATGAAAAAAGCTATTGGTTTATTTTTCAATAAATTAAATTTTAAATATTTTTCTGGGATGAGCAGGAGGTTATTCATGATTTTATAAATTCCAGCCGATAAGCTTTGGGACTTTTGCCCCGCTGCGTTTTAAAAAATTTATTAAGATGGCTCTCATCAGTGAATCCCAATTCGTCGGCAATCTCTGAAATTCTGTTGTTGCTGTGTTTTAAACGGTGCTCTATTAAGGTGGTTTTATAATTATTCAGATAAGACTGAAGGGTTTCACCGCTATGTTTTTTAAAGTATTTACCGAGATAATTTTCAGAAAACCCGAACTCTTTGCAGATGGTTTCAGTTCGTATTTTTTCAGGTTCATAGATATTTGCCTGTATATAATTCAGAATACTAATAATTCTTGATTCTGAGGTTTCATCGATCTTCTGAGGAAGATATTTGGCAATATTGCGGGCAACAATAACAATGAGTGTATTAATGAGTTGTGCGGTTATATCGCTGTGATACAGGTCTTTATTGACGGCTTCTCTTATCAAAGCTTCTACGATTGGTCTTACAAGTGTTTTATCTGTCTGATTTTTTAGGATACATCCGGGCTTGTGGTTGGCATTTTCAAGAATAAATTCCAAACGTTTGATATTCTCTTTCGAAATTTTATCATTTTTTAAATAAATATTACTGAACCTCAGAAAGAAAAAACGGGTTTTAGTATCAATCCAAAACTGGCTGCAATCCTGTGGGGTCAGGAGAAACATGTGATTATCCGAATAGGAAAAGCTGTGCTTATTAATGCAATGCTGCCCTGTGCCTGATAAAATAAAGACAAGTTCAAAGAAGTTTTTTCTGCTCTCTTTATCCGGGAATGTTTCTAATGTTTCAAAATGAATACTGTATGGCTCATATAATACGTCTCTGTTCATGAGGGTTGCTTTATATTGGCAAAATTATACAAAAATAGAGAAGTTTTGTACCGGTAATTTGCTAATTATCAGTATAATTTTGCCTTGTTCATATATTGGAATTGTCTACCAGCATAAAAAAGTTACCCGCTAAAAGATCAAATTTTATTATTAGAAATTATAACATACTAATCATATATACAGATGAAAACCAATAGATTTTTTTTGATTTCTTCAATTTCAGCACTATTTTTCTTCAACTCAGCTAAGGCTCAGCAGAAGGTCATTCAAACAGACTTTAGTAAAGGAATTTGGGAACAGGTGGGAAAAGGATTACAGCGTAAATGGATATCCGGCTCAGAAAGTACTTTTGCCTTTTGGAAAATGGATAAAGATGCTCATGTAGCTCCCCATAGTCATCCGAACGAGCAGGTGACTTATATCAATAAGGGAAGTGTAAAAGTACTCATGAATGGGAAAGAACATATTATAAAGGCTGGTGGCGTGCTGGTGATTCCTGCAGGTATTACGCATGAGTTCTTCTGCCTTGAAGATGGAACCGAAGATCTGGACTTTTTTAGTCCTGTGCGTAAAGACTGGATAGATGGATCTGCATCTTATCTTTCAGCACATGGGAAAAACCTTGAAGTCGTAGCGCAGTTTACTGATTCCAGACCAGGAAATGTAGCCGTGAGTCATAACGGAAGGGTATTTGCGACGATGCACCCTTTATCCGATCCCAAACAGCAATTGGTGGAAATCCGCAATGGGAAAGCAGTACCTTTTCCGTCTACGGATTTACAGAAAAACGGACAGCCGGCTGATAGTCATAAATTTGATACTCCGCTGGGAGTCACTATAGATAAAGGAAATCGGCTTTGGATGATTGATATGGGGCTTGAGCTTGGGAAAACCCGTCTTTGGTGCTTCGACCTGAAAAAAAATAAAGTCGCTGAAAAGATAGAATTACCAGCTGATATTGCACCGAAAGGCAGTTTTATTCAGGATGTTGCCATTGATGAAAAAAATGGCTGGGCTTACCTTGCTGATATTACCAATCCGGGAATTATTGCATTGAATCTCAAAACAAAAAAAGCAAGGAGGTTTGGTGGTCATCAGGCTTTACAGTCGGAAGATGTTGATATGATTATTGATGGAAGGGTCATTGATTTTGGAGGCAAACCGTCCCGTGTAGGCATTAATCCTATTACCCTGTCAGATGACAGGGAAACGTTATTCTTTGGTTCTATGAATGGAACATCATGGTATGAAGTTCCTGCCCAACTTTTTAGAGAAAATAAAGATGACCATGCAATAGGAAAATCCATTAAGAAACTGGGAGAAAAACCTGTGAGTGATGGTGTGGCTACAGATCAACAAGGGAATCATTACATTACTGATCTTGGAGGTCATGGTATCAGTAAGCTGGATAAAAATGGAAATCTTACGGAATTCATTAAAGATTCAAAATTACAGTGGCCTGATAATATTGCAGTTTCTGATGATGGCTACCTGTATATTTCAGTCAACCAACTTCATACAACAACAGCGTTTTCTGGTCAACCGGATGCCGGAAAACCTCCGTATTTTATATACAGGGTTAAATTATAAGCCAAAATTTTTAAATATAAATCACATAAAATATAAAACAATGAACAAAACGTTTAAATCTGTGGCGGTACTGAAGTCTAAACCGGAGAAAATAGATCATTTGAGAAATGCTTTACTACAACTGATAGAACCAAGCCGTAAGGAAATCGGCTGTATGTATTATATTCTTTTTGAGGATAAAAAATCTGCCGGAACTTTCTATATGTGGGAAGCGTTTGAAGACGAAAAGGCTTTTGAATTTCATACCCAAACTGAACATTTCAAGAACTTTGCAGGCCAGATGGATGAATTGATGAGTGAGCCTATACAGCTTGTTGAGCTGGAAAGAATTTCAGAGGAATAAAACTCTTGTTATCATAAAAGTTAAGATCATACCAACTAAAAAGACCTGCAAAAGTGCAGGTCTTTTTTATTTTATAGTTCCGGAGTTTTATTTTTTTAAATCTTTAAGGATTTCCTGAACAGCTCTTTCCAGTTGTGGGTCATTGTTCTGAAGACGGTCCATAAAGGTGTTTTTTACATAAATATCAGGTTTTACACCTGTTTTTTCCAGGTTCTGTCCGTCTAATGTGTAAGTTCCCCATGAAGGAAGTCTGTAAGAAGATCCGTCTACCAATCCTTTTGCTGAAGTGAAAATAATCCATCGATAAGTATCCTGACCGATAATTTTACCCAGCTTTAGAGCTTTGAACCCGGCTGCAGTCATTTCGGCATCACTTAATGAAGCTTCATTAATCAAAAGAACAATAGGCTTTCCGGAAGGAGCGAAGTTCGGTTGTGTTGTTATTTTTCCTTCACGGTATTTCCATTGCAGATACGGTCTTTGAGAAAGGAAATTCAATACTTTGTCATGAACATTTCCGCCAGTGTTGTAGCGTAAATCGAGAATAACCGCGTCCTTTCTGTTCTCCTGTTCTACCATATCCAGAAGGAATCGGTCCAGCTCATCCGTAGACATGTTTTTCATGCAAGAGTAGGCAATACGGTTGTTACTAAGCTTGTCTACACGCTGATGATTGTTATAGATCCAATCATCGTAAAGTAATCCTTTTAATTCCCCGTTAGAAATCGGATGTACTTTGGTGGTTACCGTTTTACCATCACGATTAAAGGTAAGATCAAGTTCATCCTGTTTTTTAGGGCTTGTGAAATACGTTTCGATATTTTCGTTTACATCAATCTTTTTTCCATTTACAGAAGTCAGTTGGTCTCCAGGTTTGATATCAACCCCTGAACGGTAAGCGGGAGATTTTCTCACAATGCTTTCTACCGTGTAAGGCTGATCTTTTTTGAAGATAATTCCGGTTTCGTTGGTGAAATAATTCAGGAATACGGTTTCCTCTTTTCCGGTAGAAGAAAATCCGGTGTGTGAAGAATTAAGCTCTCCCAGAAGATCATTCAGTAAAATTCGCAGATCATTTCTGTTATTTATATACGGCAGGTATTTTGCATATTGCTCCTTTTTGGCTTTCCAGTCGATACCATGGAATTTTTCGTCATAGAAGTTTTCTTCCACACCTGTCCAGGCTTCAGCATACATCTGCATAAATTCTGAGGCCAGATCTTTATCGAAACTATACTGGATATTGATTTTTTCAGGTTTTAATGCGGCAACAGTTGTTTTGTAAATATTACCTTCAATCAGAGCAAATAGGTTTTTCTCATTTTTGGTTAAATAATAAGCTGCTTTATCAAACACTTTTTCAGATTTGGCAGGCTCAAAATCGGTAAACACCTTTTTGTACAGTTGTCTTTTTCCGTTATCCTGATTAGAATTAAATAATAGAATTTCTTTTTTATCATCAGCGAAAACGGCCGGATCATCCTGATATCCATATCGGTCGGTTACCAGCTCAATTCTGTCAAGAGTGTCATCAGGATTAACCTTCAATTCCTTGATTACCGGCTCTTTTTCTTCCTTTTTATCCTTGTCTTCCTCTTTCTTATCCTTCTTGTCTTTTTCTTTATCTGAAGATTTTTCCTCCTTCTTTTCTTCAGTGAAGAGATTGTCGAATTTTTCAGACTTAAAAGGCTCGTCAAACCAATCTAAAGCCATACGGTAAATGTTGGATTTCTGCATGCCTAAAGGATAAGACGGATTGGTCCTGTCGCTGGCGAAATAAATATATTTTCCGTTCGGAGACCACACGGGATCTTCTTCAGAAACGCCTGTATTGGTAAGGTTTAAAGTCTGTCCTTTTTTGATGTGATAGATGAAAATATCGAGCTCGAAGTTTCTTTTTGCCGAGAATAATACATATTCGTTATTAGGTGAGAAAGAAGGCCTTGAGTTTTGGAATGCCCAAATCTCGTCTTTTACAATAGTTGTAGATGTAAAACTTTTTAAATCCAATAATCTTACTTCATCTCTCCCGCTTAAGTAAACGGCTTTTGAAAGGTCGTTATTAAGGGTGATACTTCTGTTATTGCGTAAATCTTCCGTTAATTGCTTTGGCTGTCCTTTTCCGTCTGCCTGAATCGTAAACCAGTTTTGATATCCGTTATAAGTCTGATTGTAAAGTAAAGTACGGTTGTCTTTCAGCCATTTTACTTCCATAGAACGTTCTTTACCATCAGAAACCTGCTGGGCAAATTTCCCTTCAATATCAGAAACGAATATAATACCCCGGCTTATGAACGCCATTTTTTTACCGTCCGGAGATACATCATAATAGGAAATATTATTTTCCACATTGAAATTCTGAGCTTTTTCCAGGGTTTTATTAGTATTCAGGCTAATGTTGAGGGGAGTTGTTTTTTTTGAAGCTACCTCATAAGTATAAAGCTGATACTCCTTTTCAAAAATAACTTTAGATCCGTCTGCTGAGACAAACGGTTTTTTTATAGAAGTATCAAATTGCGTTAAAGCAGTTTTTTTACCATTTTCGATTTTATAAAGATTATATTCTCCATTATTCTCATCAGAAATAAAATAGATAATACCTTTTTTATCTACACTTGGGTTGAAATCTTTTCCTTCATAGTTCGTGTACTGTTTGAAAGAATTGCTTTTTGGATTGTATCCAAGAATATCAGGATTATTTTCTCCCTTATAACGTTTTCTCTGTACCTGATGGGCACTTTCAGATGAGCTTGTGAAAAGATATTCTCCTGCAGGGGTTTCCACTAGTCCATTGGTGTAGTTAAAGTAATTATTGAAAAGTTTTTCCGGAGTTTTTCCTTCAATTGTAGTTTTAAAACTTCCGAAATTATTATTTCTGTTGGAAGTAAAATAAATCGTTTTGCTGTCCCACGCCCAGCTTTCCATTTCATCCCTTCCGGTATGGAAGGTTAACTGCTTGATGGTTCCTCCTCCTGCGGGCATTACATACACATCATAATTTCCATATTGATTAGAACTGAATGCAAGCCATTTTCCATCCGGAGAAAGGCGGGGATTGATCTCTTCTCCATCCAGGGCGGTAATTCTTGAAGCATTTCCTCCATTGGAATCTGCTTTCCAGATGTCACCGTCATAAGCGAAGTAAGCTGTTTTTCCATCAGGACTCAATGAAGGACTTGATAAAAAATAAGACTTTTCCTGCGCCGAAATCCCTATAATAGAAAATGCTGTTAATAACGAAATAATAGTTTTCTTCATGGTACAATTGGGTATTTATGCAATACTATCTGTTGGTTTTGTTAATTTTTTTGCCTTTTTATAGAAATGTTTATTTGTAAAAAATTTTCTCAATCCGGATTACTCTAAAAAAGAATAGTCGAATTATTGACGAAATAGTTACAGGTAAAATGCTTTAAAGGCTTATAAAATCCAATAAAACAGATGTTTCTGGGAAAGTGAAGGAAAATTGTAAATATTTGTTTTTTTATGTCGGACTCATTGGTTCTACAAAACGCAAAGAGGATATTCTCTTATTGTTGAGGGAGATAAGAAGGCAACGGAGTCGCTGATGAAGCTGAGTGGATATTCGAATGCTTAGAAAGAATCAACAAAGTTGACTCCCGCCTTTGCTTCCTGAAAAATGAAGTACCAGCTATTAATCCTTTGCGTTATATTTAAACTACAAGTGTGTTATTTCTCAGATTTGGTGTCCTTGCCATGAAATAGTTCATAGTAAGACACAAAAAAAGACTTACATTTCTGTAAGTCTTCTTGCTCCTCCTGCTGGGCTCGAACCAGCGACCCTCTGATTAACAGTCAGATGCTCTAACCAACTGAGCTAAGGAGGAATGTCCTTTGTTTTAAGTGGTGCAAATATAGGACGAATATTTATACCCTACAAATATTTTTAAGAAAAATTTTAAAAAAATTATAATTTACCCATAAATACTTTGAAGATGTCACTTCCAAAGATCAGTAACATCAATCCTAACAGGAAGATAACTCCAATCATCTGTGCGTTTTCCAAAACTTTCTGCGGAACAGGTTTTCCTACAATAATTTCATATAAAGTAAATAAAACGTGTCCACCATCAAGTCCCGGAATCGGAATAAGGTTCAGAAATGCCAGCCATACGGAGAACATTGCTGTAAAGCTCCAGAAAGCAACCCAGTTGATCTTAACGCTTCCGTCCGCATCTTTATCCACAGGCATGTTTTTTACGATCGCAATAGGACCTCCAACATTTTTATACCCCTGAACTTTAGAGTTGAACATAATTTTGAACTGCTTTACCTGTGTGGTTAATGCTTCAATAGTTCTTGTAAATCCTCTTGGAATAGCTTCTCCGAAAGAATATTTTTTATTCGTTACAATATCTTTTGCAATGCTTTTGGTATCAATTGCGATCCCCAGTTTTCCGTTTTTATCTACGGAAACTGCAGGTAATGTCTGTAAAGCACCGTTTCTTTCAACATCTACAGAAATTGTTTTACCTTTATTTTCACTTAAAAGAGCACTTACTTCATCAAAGAATGCTGCTTTCTTACCATTGATTCCTACAATTTTGTCGCCTTTTGCAAGACCTGATGCCTGGGAAGAAGGAGTAGCCAATGAGTCAACAACCATAGAAACTCTTGGTGTGATGTATAGTTTTGCTTCTCTCTGCTTAAGAACGTCTGCTACACCGTCTGCATTGACAGGGAAAGTAACTTCCTGTCCGTTTCTGTTTACGGTAACATGATCTCCCAAAAGGATATTGATGGAAGTATTTTCAAGTCTTTCTGCCGGTTTTCCGTCTACACTAATGATTTTGTCACCATTCTGGAAACCCATTTTCTTTCCTGCAGAAGTGGCTTCAATACCATTTTTAAATTTTGTAATATCTGTATAAGTTTCTCCGTTGAAGAATGATAAACAGCTGTAGATTAACCACGCAAGAAAAAAGTTAACGGTAACTCCCCCCAGCATAATGATAAGTCTCTGCCAGGCTGGTTTTGATCTGAATTCCCAAGGTTCTGCCGGTTTTTTCATCTGGGCAGTATCCATACTTTCGTCCACCATTCCTGCAATCTTCACGTATCCTCCAAAAGGAAGCCAGCCGATTCCGTATTTTGTTTGTTCAGGGTGTTTTCTCCAGTCGTTGTCCGGAAGTTTTGATATATCGATAGGAACTTCTTCCTTCTTTCCGTTCACTTCTATTACTTCAGAATCCGGTAAGTTTTTTGATAAAAATTTATACTGCCATTTTCCGTTGATTTTCTTCATGGAGAATATGGAGAAGTAAGGATCAAAAAACAGGAAAAACTTCTCTGCTCTGGTCTTGAACCATATTGCCGGTAAGAAATGCCCAAGCTCATGAAGAAGCACAAGTATAGAGATGCTCAGAATGAACTGAAAAAGTTTAATTGCTATTTCCATTAATAAATTTTAGATTTTAATTTGCAAAGGTAACAATTATCAAAACTATGCCAAATAAAAAAGCTCCCCGAAACAAGAAGCTTTGTCATATTTAAAGATTGATTTAATAATAGGATTATAAATTGAAAGAAACACCAAGGCTGCCATTATTACCAACCTCTGCAAAGACTCCAATTTTTTCTGTGAAGAAATAACGGGCACCGATGTGAGCTCCCACTCCAAAGTCTCTTCCAAGAACTCCAAGGTCTACTCCAGGATAGATGTCCCATTTAGAAGGCAAATTTAGAGCTTCCTGTAAATGAAAGTTCAGTCTTCCAAACACAAAAACACGATTATCTTTATCGTTGTTTTTATAATTATCAAAATAGCCATTGATCCCGGCTCCTACTGAAATCAGTTTGTTGAGGCCATAGTCATAAGTTCCTGTAATTCCGGTTCCATATCCCCAGGCACTCAGCCCCAGTTGTATTTTCTGATCCCCCTTTCCTGTCCACGCCTGAGCATTAGCCATAGCGCCAAAAAAGAAGATCGCCACCATAAAAAACAATTTCTTCATAAATTTTTAATTTTAAGGATAATAATAAAAAATATTTCTATCAAAAATGAAACCGAAAGAATGGCAATATTGTAAAAATGCTTGACTTTAATAAATTATTAAGAAATAAATTCTATTTTAAATACTAAAGCATTCTTCAACCATTTAATTCTACTTTCGTAAAGTTAAAAGATGTATTTTTATACTTCATATATGAAATAATTTAAAAGAATAAAAGATGAAAGTTGTAGGACTTAATTTAGATATCATATGGAAAAAAAAAACTGAGAATTTTGCGCGTATAGAAAGCGAATTGCTCAATGTGGAGGCAGATCTGTTTCTGCTTCCTGAAATGTTTTCAACAGGTTTCTGTATGGATGCTTCTGAAGTTTCGGACAGAAATAATGAATCACTGGAGTTTTTAAAAAAAATCTCAAAAGAGAAAAATGCTGCATTTTGCGGAAGTGCTTCGGTAGAACAGGACGGCAATTTTTACAATAGAATGTTCTTTGTAAAGCCGGATGGCGAAATCTCTTATTATAATAAGAGGCATTTGTTTTCTTTTTCCGGAGAAGATAAAGTATACACGCCAGGAAAGGAAAGAGTAATTGTTGAATATAAAGGAATACGTTTCCTGCTTCAGGTGTGTTACGATCTACGTTTTCCTGTCTTTGCAAGGAATAACGATGATTATGATGCCATATTATATGTTGCCAACTGGCCCGAGAAAAGGGTAGGAGCATGGGAACACCTGTTGAAAGCCAGAGCTATTGAAAACTTATCTTTTGTATTTGGTTTAAACAGAATCGGGACCGATGGAAATGATCTGTTGTATCAGGAAAGCTCTCACTGCTTCTTTGGAGATGGAAAAGAAATTTCTCAGAAACAGGGAAATCTTGTATCTGCAGAATTATATATGGAAGAATTGAACGATTTTAGAAAGCATTTCCAGTTTTTAAATGACCGGGATAGTTTCTCCATTCAACTATAAAAAATAATAAAGGCTGAAATTCATGTGAACTTCAGCCTTTATTATTTTTTTGTTTTTTATTTAAACATATTGTTGCAGAAGGTTCGTTAATGTGTTCACATCATGAACACCGCTTTCCTTCCATAGCATTTCTCCTTTTTTGAAAATGGCCAGTGTAGGGACTCCACGTACGCCATACTGAGCTGCAAGTGCAGGATATTGATCTACATCTACTTTTATAATTCTTGCTCCTTCACCAATATTTTCTTTTACTGTATTTAATACCGAAGACTGTACTTTACAAGGCTGACACCATGTTGCGAAAAAATCGATAAGTACGGGTCTTTCGGAATCTATGATTTCCTGAAATTTTTGTGACATAGTTTTGGTTTTATTAGTTTGCATTTTTGTTTGTTTCATCCTGGATCGCTTTTACATTTTTCCAGGTTGTACCATCATAAGCTTCCACACCATTTTTCTTAAGAATTTCCATCGCCTGATCAGCCTGGATTCCTTTATTGCAAAATACAACAACTTTTTTACCTTTTAGAGTTTCTATATTGTTTTGAATCTCTGCCAAAGGAATGTTGATGGCATTCTTTGCTGTTCCTGCGGCATATTGCTCCGGAATTCTGACATCCACCAATGTTACATCAGAGCTGGTAACCACTTCTTTGATGTTGGCTGTAGAAACGGTTGCTGTAGAGTTTGTCTTGCAAGCATTTAGCGTAAATGTTAATGCTAAAAATAATCCGAAAAACTGAATTTTCATGTCTTACAGGGTCTTAGATTGGCATACAAAATCTGTGGTTGGAAGTTTTTCCGTTTTTTTGATTCCGTTAAAACCACCTTCAATTTCGGTAAAGTTTCTGATTCCGTGTGAGTTAAGGATGCTTGCGGCAATCATGCTTCTGTACCCACCTGCGCAGTGCAGGAAGAAATGTTCAGAATCATCAATGGTACGAGCCCAGTCACTGATAGTGTCTAGTGGCTTGTTATAAGCATTGTCAATGTGTTCTGCGGAATACTCCGTAAGTTTTCTTACATCAATTACTGTAGCGTCTGCTGTAAATTGTTCTGCAAATTCAGCCGGAGTAATTCTTTTGATCTCATCCGTTTCCTTACCTGCATTTTTCCATGCTTCAAAACTGCCTTTCAGGTAACCAATTACATTGTCAAAACCTACTCGGCTCAGTCTTGTGATTACTTCCTCTTCAGTTCCTTCATCAGTAATTAATAGTAAAGGGTGTTTTACATCTACAATAAGCGTTCCTACCCATGGGGCAAAATCACCTTTCAGTCCTATATTGATAGAGTTGGGAACAAATCCTTTATGGAAATCCGCAGCTCCTCTTGTATCTAAAATTAATGCTCCTGTTTCTTCTGCCAGAGCTTCGAAATCTTCAGGTGTTACAGGCTGCAATCCTTTGTTCATCACAACGTCCAGACTTTCATAGCCACCTTTATTTAAAGCGACATTCATCCCGAAATATTTTGGAGGAGCTGTTAAGCCATCCAGAACTTCTCTGATGAAAGACTCTTTGTCCGGTTGATTAAGAGCGTAATTGGTTTTCTTTTGGTTTCCTAAGATATCAACTGTCTCTTTCTGCATATTCTTTCCACAAGCAGATCCGGCTCCGTGAGCTGGATATACAGTGATGCTGTCATCCAATGGCATGATTTTGCTTTGAAGACTGTCGTAAAGAATTCCTGCAAGATCCTCCTGAGTAAGATTAGTTGCCTTCTGGGCAAGATCTGGTCTTCCAACATCTCCTAAAAACAGCGTATCACCAGTAAAGATTGCAGTTTCAACACCATTTTCATCGATTAAAAGGTAAGTACTGCTTTCCATCGTATGCCCAGGAGTGTGCATGACCTTTATTTTCACTTTTCCGATCTCAAAAATCTGATTGTCTTCAGCAATAATAGCGTCAAATTCCGGAGCAGCAGTAGGTCCATATACAATAGGAGCACCTGTTTTGTTGCTTAAATCCAAATGTCCTGATACAAAATCTGCATGGAAGTGAGTTTCAAAAATATATTTTAAAGTGACATTGTCTTTTTCCAGACGATCCAGATAAGGTTTTACTTCTCTTAGCGGATCAATAATGGCAGCTTCATTCTCTGATACAATATAATAGGCACCCTGAGCCAGACAGCCCGTATATATTTGTTCAATTTTCATTGGGGTCTTTTTTTAATGAGTTAAAGATACGAAGTATTAGATCAATTCTAAATGAAATGTTAAATCCCATTGATAGTTTCTTTCAATACTTTGTTAAACGTACGTTTAGTATATGTTGTTTTTTTCAGCAAAAAGAATGCCTTACATAAAGATAATGGTAAATGCTGTTTTATATCATGTTTAGTCCCTATATCCTTCCTGGCAGAAAAAAAATAATGATCGTGGTTTAAAATTTGATTATTGAAGGACAAATTTATTTTCGAAAGAAGCGGAGAGAAGTTCTTCAGAAAATATCTTTACATATTTTACAAAAAATTTTATATTTATAAGTTAAAAAAGCGATCAAATGGCAGACAAAACACAATTTATTGAAGAACTTAACGCTAGATATACTCCAAAAGGAGAGCATATAATATTAGGAAAAGGAATGTTGGATGGCGAAGTGGTGACAGAAGTCAATGTAACCATTCCTCTGAAAACCATAAATCGTCACGGTCTTATTGCCGGTGCTACCGGAACCGGTAAGACAAAAACGTTACAGGTGTTTGCAGAACAGCTTTCTCACGCAGGAATTCCGTCTTTGGTTCTGGATATTAAGGGAGACTTTTCCGGGATTGCAGAAGCAGGTCAGATGAATCCTATCATTGAAGAAAGGTATGGCAAAACACAGCTTCCTTATAATCCACAAGGTTTTCCGGTAGAACTCATGAGTATTTCCGGAGGAAAAGGTGTAAAATTGAGAGCTACGGTTACAGAATTTGGGCCTGTTTTATTAAGCAAAATTCTTGAATTGAATGATACCCAGCAAAGTATCATGTCTATAGTTTTCAAATACTGTGATGATAAAGGACTTCCATTGATTGATCTTAACGATTTGAAGAAAGTACTGCAGTACGTGACGGATAATGCACAGGGAAAAGCTGAACTTGCAGCCAATTATGGATCTATTGCATCAGCATCTTTGGGAGCTATTTTAAGATCTATTGTAGCTCTGGAACAACAAGGAGCGGCAGGATTCTTTGGTGAGCTAAGCTTTGATGTTCATGACTTGCTGGAAACAAGAGACGGAAAAGGAGTGGTTAATATCTTAAGAGTAGCAGATATCCAGAACAAACCACAGCTTTTCTCCACTTTTATGCTTTCTCTTTTTGCAGAAATTTATATGACATTTCCGGAAGAAGGAGATAGCGGGAAACCAAAATTGGTATTATTCATTGATGAAGCCCACCTGATTTTTGATGAAGCTTCCAAGGCCCTTCTTTCACAAATTGAAACGATGGTAAAACTGATCCGTTCCAAAGGAGTGGGGATCTATTTTATTACCCAGATTCCTGGTGATGTCCCTGAAAATGTACTTTCCCAACTAGGATTAAAAATACAACATGCTCTAAGAGGTTTTACGGCAAAGGATAAAAAAGAAATTACCAAAGCCGTTGAAAACTATCCTACCACAGAATATTACAATGCTTCCAGCCTGATCCAGAATTTGGGAATCGGAGAAGCATTTGTTACAGCACTTGATGAAAAAGGAATTCCTACCCCATTAGTACATACTTATCTGATCTCTCCGGAATCAAGGATGGATGTTTTGAATGACGCGGAAATCTCTGATCTGACTTCAAGATCAGCACTTGTAGCAAAATATGAGCAGGCAATTGACAGAGAATCTGCTTATGAAATGCTTACCAATAGGATGGAACAGGCTGCACAAAACCCGTCACCTAACCAAAAGGCAAAGCCGGTAAAAGAAGAACCTGGAATGTTTGAACAGGTATTGCAAAGTAAAGCTGGCCGTACTTTTACCTCTACATTAATGAGAGAAGGAGCAAAAGCTATTCTCGGAATGTTCGGTCTGGGAGGCAGAAGAAGATAATTTTGAAAGACAATCTGCTGTATTTTGATATATTTTTTGTTATTTTAGCAGGTTATCTTTACTTAATAAAGAAAAATAAGACCGTATTTTATTGGGGAATAAAGCGCGGTTTTAAGTATTAAACCAGAAAAACAGCAGTTAAAACATTCATGTATTCAATTATAGATATAGAAAGTAATGGTGCAGGTTATAGAAATGAATGCATTATAGATATCGCCATTTACAGATATGACGGTCAGAAAATTATAGACCAGTTTATATCTCTGGTAAACCCTGAAGGTGATATCACTCCTTTTGTACAAAAACTGACCAGTATTACCCCGAAAATGGTCAAAACTGCTCCAAAATTTCATGAAATTGCCAAAAGAGTGATAGAAATTACTCAAAATACAACTTTGGTGGGGCATAATATTGATTTTGATTATAGGATGCTTCGCCAGTCATTCAAAAGGCTTGGTTATGATTTTAAAATCAATACTTTAGATACAATTCCTTTAGCAAAAAAACTGATTCCTGATGAGGTAAGTTATTCCTTGGGAAAACTGGTGAAATCATTAGGTATTCCATTGACTAACCATCACAGGGCGGAAGGTGATGCAAGAGCTACCTTAGAACTTTTCAAGCTTCTGATTTCAAAGGATACCGAAAATGAGATCATTCAGAAGCAGCATGATGAGTCTAACGCCAAAACGTATATCAATAAAATCAAAGAGCTGACTCAAGATCTTCCTAATGATAAAGGTTTTGTCTATTTTCAGGATGAAGGTGGACGTATTATGTTTTCTGATTATGTTCAGGATATCAACAAATTTTCCAAAAAGGTTTTCAATTCCAAATCAAAAAAATGGGAACAGATTCAGAAAGATGTTGAGCAGATTAATTTTGAACTTACCGGAACAGATATTATTGCCAAACTGATACTGAATTCCAAGAATATTAAAAAGAAAGAAGTTTTACCTTTCGGACTATATTTCAGGAATAATAAATATGTGGTTGAGAAAAATAAGCTCAATAAAACCGAGAAGCCAGTCTTGAAATTCAGGTCATTTACTCAGGGAACAAAAGCTGTTCAGTTTATTGGTTCTCAGGAAGAATTTAAAGATTTTTCTGTCTTGAAACAAAAAATTGAATTCAGAAAAAGAAATGAACTTTGGCTTGGACCAGGAAGAAAATTAGGAGAAAAGTTATTTTTAATCATAGAAAACGGGAAATTGGTTTCCTTTGGATTCTATGAGCTGTTTACGCAGATTCAGACACTGAGTAAGCTGGCTAAGTTGAAAATTGATCTTCCGTTATCTTCTACAGATCTGAATAATGAACTGCAGTTGGCTCTTCTTCGTGGGGATTTTGAGACATTACCGTTACCGAAGTAAAAGAGTGTCTATACGTTACAAGTTGTCTTCTGAAGACAATGGTTGTACAATCAATTTTCAAAAAGTAAAAAATAAATAGTATTTTTGCAAAAAATAAATAAAAGCAATGCAAAATTTTAAACAAAATAAAACTGGAAAAAAGGGAGCTGTAAAGTTTTCTAAGGTTTGGAATATTTAAAAGAGTTGTCTTGCATAAAAAATAATCAATGTGGCAGGCTCTTTTCTGAAGAATCTGCCTTTTTTTATGTTAAAATGAAATTATGAATTCAAAAGAATTATTAAAGATTGCCAATGAGTTTGGCACACCAGTGTACGTTTATGATGCGGAGTCCATCAAAATTCAATATGAAAAACTTACCTCTTCATTTTTAAAACATACGAAGTTCTTCTACGCAGCGAAGGCTTTAACGAATATCAATATTCTTAAATATGTCAAGAACCTGGGTGCATCTTTGGATTGTGTATCTATTAACGAGGTTAAACTAGGGTTGAAGGCAGGATTTTCGAAAGAAAAGATATTGTTTACTCCCAATTGTGTTGACCTGGCCGAAATAGAAGAAGCAATGACTTTTGGAGTTCATATTAACATTGATAACATTTCTATTCTTGAGCAATTCGGGAATAAATACGGGAACACTTATCCTATTTTAGTAAGAATCAACCCACATATTTTTGCTGGGGGTAATTATAAAATCTCAACGGGGCATATCGATAGTAAATTCGGGATTTCCATTCACCAGGTTCGTCACATTGAAAGAGTGATGAAAAGTACCAACCTGAATGTTGAAGGACTTCACATGCATACGGGAAGCGAAATTAAAGATCCGGACGTATTTCTTCAGGCATTGGAGATTATGCTGGAGCTTTCTGAGCATTTCCCGAATCTGAAATATCTGGATATGGGAAGTGGTTTCAAGATCCCTTATCAGGACAGTGAAGAAGAAACTGATGTGAGAACATTAGGTAAAAAAGTAGAGAAAGTAATTTCTGAATTTTCAAAATCTACAGGAAAAAAATTCGAATTATGGTTTGAGCCTGGGAAATTCTTAGTTGGGAAAAGCGGATATTTATTGGTGAAAGCTAATGTAATTAAACAGACAACGGCAACTGTTTTTGTTGGAGTGAACTCCGGATTTAATCATTTGATCCGTCCGATGTTCTACGATTCTTATCACATGATTGAGAACCTTTCTAACCCAAAAGGAGCAGAGAGAATTTATACTGTTGTAGGAAATATTTGCGAAACCGATACTTTTGCATGGGACAGAAAACTGAATGAAGTAAGAGAAGGAGATATTCTTGCTTTCCATAATGCGGGAGCTTACGGTTTTGAAATGAGTTCAAACTTCAACTCAAGATTAAAACCGGCTGAAGTATTGTTCTTAGACGGAAAAGCTCATTTGATCCGTAAAAGAGATGAGTTTGAAGATCTGTTGAGAAATCAGATTGAAATAGTGATGTAAAATCCACATATAATATAAACAGCTGCCTTTTTGGTGGCTGTTTTGTTTTACATGGAAATGAAACCTCACGGGTTTTCAAAACCCGTGAGGTTCAATAAAAAAACCAAAATTAAATTACAAGTTTTTAACATCGAGTTAGGGATGGAGTCTCAACTTTATTCGTTAAATTTGATATAGATAGGAAGATTTTATTCTTCTCAAATACTATTTTCATCTAAAAACAATCACCAAAACAGAGTAATTATGGCAAAAAACATCGCAGAGCAGATTGTTGAAATGCTCGAAAATGCCAATGTGAAAAGAATTTATGCTGTAACAGGCGACAGTCTTAATCATCTGAATATTGCAGTCAAAAAAAGCAGTATTCAATGGATTCATGTAAGACATGAAGAAGTAGGAGCTTATGCTGCCGCTGCAGAGGCGGAGCTTGATGGGTTAGCTGTATGTGCCGGAAGCTGTGGTCCCGGACACGTTCATCTGATCAATGGAGTTTATGAAGCTCATCGCTCTCATGTTCCAATGCTGGTCATTGCTTCCACCATTCCCAGTGATGAAATGGGCATGGATTACTTTCAGGAAACCAATACGATAAAACTGTTTGACGACTGTAGTTACTATAATCAAATGATTACCCGGCCAGAGCAGGTACAGAGAACTGTACAGACTGCTATCCAACATGCAATTTCCAAAAAAGGAGTTGCGGTGATAGGTCTTCCCGGAGATGTTTCTGAATTAGATGCCGAAGAAGGCTCTACTTCCACTCAAATCTTTAAAACAAATCCTGTCATAAGACCTTCGGATGACGAGTTGAAAAGCTTGTCAACACTAATAAATAATAGTAAAAAAGTAACAATCTATTGCGGAATAGGCGCTGCTGAAGCCCGTGATGAAGTGATTGCTTTGTCCAATCTGTTAAAAGCGCCCGTAGGATATTCATTTAGGGGGAAAATGGCTATTCAGCCCAATAATCCAAATGAAGTGGGACTTACAGGTCTGTTAGGATTTCCTTCAGCCTATCACGCCATGCATGAAGCTGATCTTGTCATTCTTCTGGGGACGGATTTTCCTTATCAGAAATTCATGCCTGTAAAAAATAAAATCGTCCAGATTGATGAAAGTCCTGAAAGATTAGGAAGAAGAGCAAAACTCGAGCTAGGACTTGCCGGAGATGTCAAAGAAACCATCAAAGCATTATTGCCGTTACTTGACGAAAAAACTGATGTTCATTTCCTGAACGAGCAGCTGGCATTTTATGATAAAGTGAAAGAAAGCCAGTTGGAGTATGTGAAAGATTCTGGAAAAGAGAATGCTATTCAGCCGGAATATGTGGCCCATACTTTAGACAAACTTGCTAAGGATGATGCTATTTTTACGGTAGACACCGGAATGTGCTGTGTATGGGGAGCAAGATTTATTACAGGAACAGGCGAAAGGAAAATGCTGGGTTCATTCAATCATGGATCAATGGCTAACGCAATGCCAATGGCTATCGGAGCAGCTTTAGCTCATCCTGAGAAACAGGTAATTGCTCTATGTGGAGACGGAGGATTGTCTATGCTTTTAGGGGATATGGCTACTATTTTTCAGTATAAACTCCCTGTGAAACTAATTGTTTTCAACAACAGAACGTTGGGAATGGTAAAACTGGAAATGGAAGTTGGCGGGATGCCAGATAATGAAACCGATATGATTAACCCGGATTTTGCCATGGTAGCACATGCGATGGGCTATCCGGGAAAAAATGTTCATCTTCCCGAAGAAGTAGAAAGTGCCATCAAAGAATGTCTGGATCACAACGGACCTTATCTTCTGAATATTTTCACCAATCCTAATGCACTGGCCCTTCCTCCTAAGATTGAATTTGATCAGATTATGGGAATGACAAAGTCTATGGCCCAGCTGATGCTTGGAGGTAAAATGGATGAGGTTTTTGAAACCGTAAAAAGTAATTATAAACACATTAAAGGGTTACTGTAAGATTAAAAAATAATGAATTCAAAACTTGTATTGAATTCGCAATATTTAAATTCTGAAACTTCATGCTTTGCGTGAAGTTTTTATTGTTTATAAATAAGCTAAATATTTACCTTTGTTTATTATTTAGTATACAAAAGTATGAGAACGATATTTTTATTTTTAGCCTTATGTGTAATGAATTTTTCATTGGCGCAGGATCAGGAAGACCGTGATGATTCTTTTATCAGGGAAAGCAATAAAAATGTTCTGAAAATAGATATTAAAGAACCTTTTATGCAGGTGGCTGTAAAATGTAATGATTTTAAACCTGCTGCTTTCGAAGGAGGTGTCGTGGCCTATAAAGAAATCCTCAACAAATATATGTATGCATACCTGAATTCTGATTTCTATGCTTTGACTGGAGATTTTACCTTTACCCTAGTGCTTGATGCTAAAGGAAAAGTAGTAGATGTGAAAGGAATGCCTAAAGTACAGAACAGTGAAGTTTTTTTTGACGATATGCAATATGTAGTAAGAAGAATCAAGAAAAACTGGACTCCGGCCTCTTGTGGCGGGCAGCCTGTAGCTTCACAGATCAAGGTTAAAATGAACTTCTCTTCAATGTCTGTGGATATTGATTAGATGCAAAGGTTTTCTTTTCAAAATTTAAACACAGGGAGATATTTAGTGAAGAGATCAATTAAGATCTGAAAAAAGAAATAAAATGAAACATGACCATGATTAAAAAAAATTTGTTGTTTATTACTTTCTTTGCAACAAAATTAATTTTTGCTCAAAATGAAGTTTTAGATAAATATCCTTATGGCCAAGATTTTTACGTTGGAGGTGTAAATCAATTAACTAAGGAGATGGTAATGGTTGTTAAAGAGAAAAAGTTGTTGCCTTGCGAAAAAAGCGAAGAACGGTATAATGTACAGATTCTTGTGCATGAAAACTCAACCATCAATTATGTTAAAGATTTTGATACTTTAGAAATTCAAAAAAATAAATGCGCATTTGATTTCAGCCGTAAAATTATTCCCCATCTCAAAAAATGGATGCCGGCAAAAGTAAACGGAAAGTTTATTGGAGCCATTGCCAAAATTGAAATAAATCCTTTTTATTTAGTTAATTCCAAAGATGATCCAAGTAAAAACGAAAAGAAAGGCCCAACTTTTAAAAAAGGAATAAAAACTTTTGGATTTGAGGTTAAGTCTATTTTTGAAAGATTCGTAAAGAAAAACGAGGACAAAAGAGCTTTGTTGACATTTGTTGTGAATGAGAATGGCGAAATGGAGGATTTCAAGATTGAAGGTGATTTTTTTGACTATGAAAAGAAAGATATCATCAATAGTCTGTCTAGAATAAAAGGAAAATGGAATCCTGCTACATTTAATAATATTCCAATTAGAGCTAAAATTACTCAACCAATTTTTCAACAATTTGATCTTCAGAGAGAGTTGGAAGATCAGGATAAAATAATGGATCAAAATTTCCATGATAACAGATACAGATAATCTCCTGACATTCTGTCACAATATTTTGTATCTTTGCAAACTTATTCGTTCGTAATTTTAAATTACGGACCTTAAATTGATTATCGTGCAGGAAAAATATATAGACGAAACAAAACAGGGCGAAGCTTTTGCTATTGCAGAAAAACCGGAGAACTCTAAAAAACTGTTTTTAGAAAGCTATGGTTGTCAGATGAACTTCTCTGACTCTGAGATTGTTGCATCCATTCTTAATGAACAGGGCTATAATACAACGATGAAAGTTGAAGAAGCAGACCTGATTCTTTTAAATACATGTTCCATCCGTGAAAAAGCAGAACAGACTGTAAGAATGCGTCTTTCTCAGTTTAAAAATCTGAAAAAAGAAAGACCGAATATGACGGTTGGTGTACTAGGATGTATGGCAGAAAGATTGAAAACCAAGTTCTTGGAAGAGGAGCAGTTGGTTGACCTTGTTGTAGGTCCGGATGCGTACAGAGACTTACCGAACCTTTTAAAAGAAACTGATGATGGAAGAGATGCCATCAACGTTATTCTTTCCAAAGAAGAGACTTATGCAGATATCAATCCTGTTCGTTTAGGTGGAAACGGTGTTACCGCATTTGTTACCATTACCAGAGGTTGTGATAATATGTGTACATTCTGTGTGGTTCCTTTTACCAGAGGAAGAGAAAGAAGCCGTGATCCGCACTCTATTATTGAAGAATGTAAAGATCTTGCCAATAACGGATATAAAGAAATCACCCTTTTAGGCCAAAACGTAGACTCTTACCTTTGGTATGGAGGCGGTCCTAAAAAAGACTTTGCCAAAGCTTCTGAAATGCAGAAAGCAACAGCCGTTAATTTTGCTCAGCTTCTTGATTTAGTGGCTAAAGCTGTTCCGGAGCTGAGAATCAGATTCTCTACTTCCAACCCTCAGGATATGAGTCTGGATGTATTCAGAATGATGGCAAAACATGACAACATCTGTAAATATGTACATCTTCCTGTACAAAGCGGAAGCAATAATATGCTGGAAGCGATGAACAGACAACATACCCGTGAAGAATATCTTGATCTGATCAGAAAAGCAAAAGAAATTGTTCCGGAAGTCGCATTCTCTCAGGATATGATCGTTGGATTCTGTAATGAAACAGAAGAGGATCACCAGGATACTTTAAGTCTTATGAGAGAAGTAGAATATGACTACGGTTATATGTTTGCCTACTCAGAAAGACCGGGAACACCGGCGCACAAGAAAATGGAAGATAATATTCCGGCTGATGTAAAACAAAGACGTCTTGCTGAGGTTATTGCCCTTCAGGGTGAGCTTTCAAAACAAAGAATGAAATCTTATGTAGGAAGAGAGCACCAGATCCTGATCGAAGGAATTTCCAAGAAGAACAAAAATCAGTGGAAAGGAAGAAACTCTCAGAATGCGGTATGTGTTTTTGATAAGCTTGAAGGACAGAAAATTGGTGACATTGTGAACGTTTTTGTGTATGATAATACGCAAGGCACGCTTTTAGGGAGGACAGTAGAATAAAATTAAGTTACCATCACTGAAAAACTTAAAAAAAGAAAATATATATTCTTAAAAAAAGATCAACGGGTATATTAACGTAAGATTTTTAGTAAATTGTGAAGGAAAGACAGTACTGTTCAGATTATGGTATATGAGCCCAGGTCTGAAAGAGATAGAAGGTTTAAAAGTAGTTTACTATCAGTATTCAACCTATAAAATTAAAAATGGAAAAGTTTCAGAGGTATTACCTTAGCTTTTTGTTACTTATCGTTTACACCAATACTATTGCACAGGTCAACTGTAATGCAGTAGAGGGTGAGAACTGTAAAAAGGCGTGTGAGTTATACAACTGGGCTTCAGATTTACAAGGTCTAGCAGAATCTCAGGAAGTTTTCGATAAAGACATTGAATTGTGTCCCGATTTTTCCTATGCTTATATGGAAAAAGCAGTTCCATATCTTAAAAACGGGGACTTCATAACCTGGAAGATTCTAATAGATAGAGCAGTTGCTTTAGACGCTAAAATGCACCTTGGTTACAGAGGCTGGACAAAGTTTCAGTTTTTGAGAGACTATAAAGGGGCAATTCAGGATTTAGAAGGGTTAAAAAAATATGAGCCCGGAGATTTAAGAAGATCTCAGAATGGGGACTATAACCTGGACGTAGTAACAGCTTTGTCCTACAGTGCTTTAGGACAGAAAGAAAAAGCAGCAGGGATTATAGAAAGGCTTCTGGCTACCAGAGGTTATGTGAAGGGAATGTTCGATCATTATCAGCTGGGAGTTACCTATTTCGAGCTGGGAAGATACGACAGAGCCCTGGAAAATTTTGAAAAACAAAGCAAAGAGTACGACTTTGCTGAGAATATATACTTTAAAAGTAAAGTTTCTAAGATCAGAAACAAAGATTATTTGGATTTAAAAATGTTAGCCTTACAAACGTATGATGAAGGGAAGACCATGAAAGATGTCTACACTCATCACTTTAACAAAGTCTACAGACAACAGATTGAAGAGCTGTAGAAGATTAACATTCAGTCAATAATCAAAAATTTACTTATGAGCAACGAGCTACAAAACATAAAAAACCGTTTCGGAATTATCGGAAACTTTCCTGCACTTAACCGTGCCCTCGAAAAATCTATCCAGGTTGCACCTACAGATATCTCTGTACTTGTGATTGGAGAAAGTGGGGTAGGGAAAGAATTTATTCCGAAAATCATTCATTCAGAATCCAGAAGAAAACATCAGCCTTATATCGTTGTAAACTGTGGAGCCATTCCGGAAGGAACCATAGATTCAGAATTATTCGGACACGAAAAAGGAGCTTTTACAGGAGCTACAGCTACAAGAAAAGGATATTTTGAAGTAGCAGACGGCGGAACCATCTTTTTGGATGAGGTAGGAGAACTTCCTCTACAAACTCAGGTTCGTCTTTTAAGAGTGCTGGAAAGTGGTGAATTTATGAAAGTAGGTTCTTCACAAGTGCAGAAAACCAATGTGAGAATTGTCGCAGCTACCAACGTTAATATGATGAAAGCGATCCATGATGGAAGATTCCGTGAGGATTTGTATTATCGTTTGAATACTGTTCAGATTGATATGCCACCTTTGAGAGAAAGAAAAGGAGACATTCATTTGCTGTTCAGGAAATTTGCAATTGACTTTGCAGAAAAATACAGAATGCCGGAACTGGAGCTGGAGCAGAGTGCTGTTCATTATATAGAAAGTTATTCTTTCCCGGGAAATGTCCGCCAGCTAAGAAATTTAGTAGAGCAGATGACCGTTGTGGAAAGAAACAGAAATATCACTGCTGAGAAGCTTGCCGAGTATATTCCTATGGAAACCCATCTTCCAATGGTGGTCAATACGCAAAGCACTCCAAAACAAAATGATTTCGGAAGTGAAAGAGAGATCATGTATAAAATTCTGTTCGATATGAGGAATGATATTAATGATTTAAAATCCTTAACTTCGGAACTGATCAAGAACAGAGGAGCAGCAGATCTGAGCAACCATGAGAAAAACCTGATCAACAGGATTTATACCCCTGAAAGTCAGCCGCAGGTGAATTCCGGATCTTTGTTATATTTTGATAATAATAACGATACTCCGGCAGTTCAGACTCCAACAATTATTTCTAGTCCTGATGATAGTTATGAAGATATTGAAGATATCGAAATTGAGGAAAACAGACCAGAATCTCTTTCTCTTCAGAACAATGAAAAAGATTTGATTATCAAGGCCTTGGAGAAGCATAAAGGACGTAGGAACAGAGCTGCAGATGAGTTGGGAATCTCCCAAAGAACTTTATACAGAAAAATAAAACAATATAACCTGGAAGATTAGCAAAACATAAATAATGAAAGTCAATTTAACACCCAAGCCGATCAATTTTAAACTCGGAGAATATATAAACAAAGGTTTCGAACTTTTAAAGAAAGATTTCGGGAATATTTTGATAGCATTTTTAGTATGCTTTATCATGTCTATTATTCCATTCTGTGGATTATTAGCAATGGGTAATTTATACAAATACCTTCAGAGGCTGAACAGAAACCAGCCGGCAAGTCCCGGAGATATCTTTGATTTTAAAGATTTTATGCCTTATTTTATGCTGCAGTTAATTGTTTTCGGAGGTGTTTTACTGCTTTACATTCCTTTATTTGCTGTGCTGGGTATATCAGGTGCATTATCTGAGGGTAATGAACCCAATCCAATGGTAGCATTTTTTGTGTTTCCCTATATGTTTTTATTGATTGGAGCGATATATTATTTTGTATTAAAGGGTTTTTATATCATACCATTAATCAGTCTTAAAGGCATCAGGGAAGTAAAAGAAGCCTGGGTTATTTCAAAAATAATGACCAAAGGAAATCTATTGTCAATCTTCCTTTTCTCTGTAGTAGTAAGTATTTTGGCTCAGATTGGGATTATTGCCTGCGGGATAGGAATTTTTCTTACCTTACCATTCTTATACACAGCAAATTATTTTGCTTATGAAGATGCTATTCAACAAATTGAGTATGATGAAATTATTGAAATTGGATCTAAAAATGAACTTTAAAATTAACAATATCAGCTTGAAACAATCACTGTTAACGGGAGTGCTTTTTGCATTGCTTGGAGTTTTAAATTCATGCTACAGCTTTACAGGATCGTCTCTTACAGACGAGAAAACAGTTCAGATTAATGAATTTCCCAATAATGCTCCTCTTGTAAACCCTGCATTATCACAACAGTTTTCTACAGCGATTCAAAACAGATTCCTTCAGAGAACCACTTTGAAAGGAACAAAAGAAAATCCGGATATCCTGATTGAAGGAGAAATTACAGACTATTCCATTACCCCTACCACCATCAGCTCCAATACCCAGACCAACCCTTCTGGAGGAGTGATTCAGCAGGCACAGAATAAACTTACGATTACAGTAAAGGTACATTATGAAAATAAAATTCATCCGGATGTAAGTTTTGACAGAACATATTCTGATGAAGCCGCTTTCAACAGTGATGTATCCCTAAGTCAGATCGAAGACCAGCAGGTAAAGCTGGTAACAGATAGAATTATTAATAAAATATTTAACGACATTGTAGCGAATTGGTAAGATGAATCCGAGAGTTTTAGAATTAATAAAAAATCCGAAAAATATTCAGTTAGAAGACCTTGGTCTTTTGAAAGAAGAGATTCACACTTTTCCTTATATTCAGAATATCAGGGCGCTTCATCTGTATGGAGTGCATCTGTATGAAAAAGAAAACTATCAGAAGGAGCTTTCTGTAACGGCTGCATATACTACTGATAAAAAGATTTTATATCAGCTGATCAACGGAAAGATCAGACAGGAGGTGAAACCCGAAATTGTGGAAGAAAAGAAACCTTCTAAAACAATTGAAAAACCTGCCCAATTTACTCCAAAGATCCAATCCTTCCCCATCAGAAGAGAAGAAGAAGTTTCTTTGGAAAAACCTTTGGAAGAGGAGAAAAGTACTTGTGTCTTACCAACCGCACAGGAAGTTAAACACATTTATGTAAACGGTGAACGAAACAGAATTTTATTTGAAGGAGAAGAAAACTTCCTGAATGACCAAAATTCTGAAACCATAGATATTGAATCTACCCTTGAATCTGGAACTCTGGTAACCCAGAAGACTGAGTCTACAGTTGAAGAACCGGTTGGGGAGAAAGTAGAATCCGGACAAGTTGAAACTAAGGAGAATGATGGAGAGGCGTTTACGGCAGAAACTATCATTCGCGAAGATCAGATTTCTTCAGAAAAAGAGGAAGACAATATTGAAGAAGAAGGAAATACCAGTTTTCATGAAGTAGCGCCTTTAGTATCAGAAGTAAATAGTGAGGCAGCAGCAGAAGAAGAGCCTGTAAAAGAGGAATCCGGCCATAAAACTGAATTGGTTTCTGAGGAAGAATCTGCTCACCAGGAAAAAATACAAGCTGAAGCAGAAGCCGGAGAAGACTTTACACCAGAAACCATCATCGATGAAGATCCGATTTCTGGTGTAAAAGAAGAAAATGGTAATGAAGGATTGCCTTCAGTGGAAATATCTGATGCGGAAGTAAGTTTCCATGGAACAGATTCATTTATGCCAGACGTTAAAATCCAGGCTAACAGCGAAGAAGTAATGGAGACTGTTGAAATTTCCCAACCGAACATCAATAAACATGAGGAGGAAATGAGACGCCTGATTGAAGAGGTTGAGAAAAAAATGAAGGAAACTAAACTTGCTCAGCAAGAGGAAGAAATAGAGCCTGAAACAGTTGAGGATCATGAAATTAGCTTCGCTGATACTCAAAGCTTTCATTTCTGGTCAACCAGTGACAATAAGCCTGAAGAAATAAAAGAAGAACCTGTACAGGAAGGAGTTATTGAAAATCAATTACCTGTAGAAGAGACTAATTCTGAGTTGGCTGAAGAAAAGATAGAAGAAACCTCTGAAGTACAGTCTGCATGGAAACCGATGAGTGTGGAATCCAATATGCCAGATTCTTTAATCAGTAAACCTGAACAAGCATCAGCTCCCAAAATACAATCTCTGGTAGTGGAAGCAGCTCCTGTTACTGAGTCTGAAGGTATTACTGAAGAGACACAATCTACAGAAGCTGTTAAGGAAGAAGTTTTGCCAGTAGTGGAGACTTCAGAAACTGAAGATGATAATGCTGCCCCAAGTGAATCAACTGAAGAAGAAAAAACGGTAACAGAAACTTTAAAAGAAGATGTTCCCGTAATGAATGTTTCATTCTTCGGAACCGATATTTCTACCCTTAAGGTTGAAGAAAAGAAAGAAGAACCTGTAGTAGAAAAAGTACAGGAGGTTACTATGAAAAATACTACTCCATCATCAATAGACAGCAATGTTCCAGGTTTTATCAATACGTGGCAGAGCTGGCTTAAGATTGGCAGAACAGAAGAAATTGTAAAGGAAAAGTCAGAAATTAAAGAAAAGGCTATTGAAACCTTTATTGAAAACAACCCTAGAATCAGTCAGTTAAAAGAAGAAAGTACCTATGTTGTAAAAGAAAAGAATGACGATATCTCACATTTGATGACAGAGACATTGGCGAATCTTTATTTTGAACAGAAACTCTATACAAAGGCCATAAAAGCATTTGAAATATTGATCAAAAAGAGTCCTGAGAAGAAAGACTATTTTGAATCCAAGATTAAAGATATTAAAGACTTCAGAAGTAAAAATTAAAATGAAAAAGGTACTGTTCTCATCAGTACCTTTTTCATTTTATAACTTCTGAGAATTGCTTTTAGTGCTTTTTAATTTTTTCCAGGCCTTCCGCCCAAATACAATAACAACAATTAATGTGATTAGAGCAAATATGGCCGCTATTACCGGAGCTGCCATTGCGAGAACAGACATGATACCTGCACCAGCTGTCTCTGTTGTTCCTACCATAGAGTTTCCTAAACCTCCGGTAGTCGCAGTAGAAGCAGCCCTTATTCCTGCAAATCCAGAGCTGATGGTAGCTGCTGTACCTCCACCGGCAATTAATGCCAAAGCCCATTGTGGGAAAGTTCCAAGATCAGCAAACTGACTCGCAAATAATATGGAACCAGCTACTGTTGCCATGGGAATAGAAACAGTATCCAGTAAATGGTCAACAAAAGGGATGTAATAAGCAAGTATTTCAATGATAGTGGCTATTCCTGTTGTAATAAGTGTAGGGAGACCAGCAAGCCATTCAAAATGCTCATTCATGGGAATCCAGTTGAAATAGGAGGCAAGGCTTACAATAAACATAGGAAGAAATACCCGGAAGCCTGTAGCAGCTGCTAATCCAATCCCAATAAATGCACTGATGATATAAGAAAAATAGGGAACGTTATCTAACATATTAATTTTCAGATTTATTGTTTTCTCTAAAAATACAAAAACTATATGATATTTGGAGTATTGCTAATGTCTGAGTTTGGGGTCGAGTGATACGTGATACGAGTCTCGAGCTTTGCAATTCGTGGTTTATTGTAGCGTAAAAATATTTTATACATACTTATCTGAAAATTTGTGTGATCTGTGGGAAATAAAAAAATCTGCAAGAAAATGTCTCACAGATCTTTTTATTTTAAAGAAAAGATTATTTTTTCTGCGCTTCACAGAGTTTGATAAACTGTGCTTCCACATCCTGAAATTTAGGAGGCATCTCAGAAGAAACCCAAAACAGCATTGCCATAGTTTTTTCTCCAAAGGCTTGCCTGAAAAGATCTTTATTCAGACGATAGCATTCTCTCAGTAACCTTTTGATACGATTCCTGTGTACTGCTCTTTTAAAATATCTCTTAGAAACAGAAACTCCAAATCTTGCAGTTTCTACAGAAAGGTTGGGCTTATCCTTTAGAATAATAATTCTAAGGTTTCCGCTTGTTCTCCATTTACCTTTCTCAAAAAGCAAACTGATCTCTGTGTTTTTTTTGAGCTTTTCCGCTCTGGGATATTTGGAATTTGTCATTTACGAAATGTAAATATATTTTTTTATTTTTCTCCCGCATATTTCACACATTAAGACATGAAAATCGTTTTAAAAATCTGTGAAATACATGAGAAAATATTTTAATCCTGATTTAATAAATGATTAATCACTTCTGAAGCGGTATACAACCCGAAAATGGCAGGCATATAACTTATTGTTCCGTAAAAAGATCTTTTATAATTGGTCCCGTCAGTCATTTTCAGACTTTCCTCATCCTGGATGTCATTGGCAAAAACACAACGGACTCCTTTGTCAATTTTTACTTTTTTCAGCCTTTTTCTTACCTGTCTTGCGAGGTGGCAGTGTTCAGTTTTGCTGATATCCCTTACCATTACCTTGCTTGGATCGGTTTTTCCACCGGCACCCATTGAACTTACAATTTTTATCCTTCTTCTTTTGGCAGCGATAATCAGACAAAGTTTTGGCGTTACACTGTCAATACAGTCTAAAACATAATCAAATTTTGCAGAATCCAGAACTTCATCCATTCTTTCAGGATTTAGAAACTCATTGATTTTGGTTAAATTAAGATCGGGATTAATATCTAAAAGTCTTTCAGCTACCACTTCTACTTTATGCTTTCCAATGGTAGAATGTAAAGCCGGCAGCTGTCTGTTGATATTGGTAATGTCTACGGTATCACCATCCACAATCGTCATATTGCCAACTCCGGCTCTTGCAAGAAATTCAGCTGCAAAAGAACCTACGCCGCCTAAACCAACAACCAAAACAGTAGCTTTGTTCAATTTTTCCAAGCCTTCTTCTTTTACCAGAAGCTCCGTTCTTTCCAACCAGTACTTATCCATTTTTTATTGAGTGTAAATTTTCTAAAATTCGTTCATTGAGCTGTTCCAAAGAAATACCTTTTATTTCCGAAACTTTATCATACAATTCTTCGATGCTAAAATCTTCATTGTCAGTTTCTAAAAAGAGTTTGTCTAATGGAGTGTTTTTCAAAATATCCTGCAAAGATAAATTATACAAAACAGCTTTTCCAAAACTCAGGTAAAAATTATTGGCAAGAAGGTCTTCGGCAATTTGATGTTTTTTATTAAAACCATGAATGATCATGGGCTGTTCGGCTTTCTTTTTAAAAGAAATGACCTCATAAAATTTTCTTACACAATGAATAATCATGGGTTTTTTGACTTCATTAGCGATCCTGATCTGTCTTAAAAAAACGTCTTCCTGAATTTTCTGATCTATAGAAACTAAAGAATCTAAACCACATTCACCAATGGCAAAACAATTTTGAAACATCATACTTTTCATCCATGAAAACTGCTGTTCGAGATTGTTAACATCAATATCTTGGGGATGAATTCCAATAGAATAAGGGAAATCAGGCGGAATTTGCTCAATGTTCATGTTGTAAATTCCGTTTTTGACATATTTCTTATGATGATGAAAATCAAAAAAATCCATATTCAAAAGTAAGTATTTTCAGAATTAATTTAAAATTATTAAACGATCGTTTATAAATGTGTTAAAAATTTCTTAACTTTACTCAAAGTACACTTCATGAAAAAAAAATTTACAGAAAAACAGATTCACATATTGGATATTGCAGAAGAGCTCATCGCCAAGAAAGGATATGAGGGAACTTCTGTAAGAGATATTTGTTCCAAAGCAAATATCAACGTCGCCATGATCTCTTATTACTTCGGTTCTAAAGAGAAAATGATGTCCTATCTCTATCAGTACAGAGTACTGAAAACAAGAGAGAATTTTTCAGAATTTGCAGATACGATCAAGGATGGTAAGCCTGAAATGCAATTACGGGAAATGATTAAATATATTGTTTCTCAGCTTTTCAAGTATAATTATTTTCATGGTTTCGTGACCCAGGAGCTTCGTCATACAGAGAATCTGAAAGATGAACTGCTGGATTTCTATCAGCTATTTGTGAAAAAACTGGATGAAGTCATTAAAAAAGGTGTCGCATCAGGAGTTTTTACTTTTACGCCCAAACCTGAAGACATTCTTACCATGATCATCGGATCCACTTTATTTGTCATCAGGAATAAAAATTTCTATGAGCTTTATGTTCCGAGCAAAAATGAGGAAACCTATGCAAAAGAAGCAGAGAAAAAGGTGAGAATGAATCTTTTATTAAGTGTTTTTGCGATTTTGGGATACGCTGCAGACTAAAATTACGTTAAATATTCATAAAAAAAAATCTATTGGCAAAAAAGTTATATTTTTGCAAATTAGTAAATCGGCTGTATAATCCGAAAACTGTTGAATTTTATATATGAAAAAATATATTTTAGGTCTTTTTGCTGTAGCGGTGATTACATCTTGTGTAAGTCAGCAGGAGAGAGCAATGAGAAGTGCTGATAAAGAATTTATCTTAAAGGCAGCTAATGAAAATTTTGCCAAGAAAAAATGGAAAAATGCATTGGCTCTTTACGACAGACTTGCCAATCTTGTGGCGGGAACAGATGATTTTCCTAACGTAGGTTTCAATACAGCTTATGCCAATTATTACGACAAAAGTTATAAGCTGGCAGGACACCAGTTTAAGAATTTTGCAGTAAGTTTTCCAAAAGACCCGCGAGCAGAAGAAGCAGCCTATATGTCTGCATTATGCTACTATGAAGGTTCTATGGATTACAACCTGGATCAGTCGAGTACAGAATTGGCCATTAATGAACTTCAGGAATTCCTGAACAATTATCCCAACTCTGAAAGATCTAAGAATATCAGCCAGTTAATTGATGAATTGTCTTATAAGCTGGAATTTAAAGCTTATGAAAATGCAAGACAATACTACAAAATGGGTGAGTATAAAGCAGCCAATGTAGCATTTGAAAATGTTTTGGAAGATTTTCCAAGTACAAAACTTCGTTCAAAGATTTATGACTATATCATGAAGTCACGTTATGAATTGGCAATGAAATCTGTATATGGTCTCAAAGATGAACGTATTGAAAGTGCTCTTACTTATACAAAGCTGGTAGAGAAAGAACTTCCCAACACAGAATATTCTAAAACAGCAGTAGATCTTAGAGAAAAACTGGAAAAAGAAAAACAGAACTTCGTAGTTGTTAAAAAACAAACTGAGGCCAGAATTGCGGCTTTAACAGCAAAACAGAAAAAAGAAGCTGAAAAACTGGCAGATAAAGATAAAACAGAACAGCAAATCAAGGATCAAATCAGCAATGAAAAGAAAGCAATGCAGTTACAGAGGGACAGTGCAGCACTTAAGACACCTCCTCCTGCAGCGACTTTCAAAATTCAAAGATAATTCGTAAATTTGCCATCTTAAAATAAAAATAATTTTCTCAAAATGAGTGTAAAAGATACAAAAGCAGAAGTAAATACTATTACTTACGACAAAGATAAGATTGAAGATAAAGTAGGTTCAATCTATGAAGCTATTGTTATCATGGGAAAGAGAGCAGAGCAGATCAATGCGGAGATCCGTACGGAACTTCACAACAAATTGGATGAATTTGCCGTTCACAATTCTACATTAGAAGAGGTTTTCGAAAACAGAGAGCAAATTGAGATCTCTAAACATTACGAAAAGCTTCCAAAGCCAACTTCAATTGCTATTGAAGAATGGTTAAATGATGATGTTTATTTCAGAAAAACAGAAGAAAGAAAATAATCTTCTGTATTTTAATAAATCAAGGTCATAAAGGAATTTACTTCTTTTATGACCTTTGTTGTTTTAAAGCCTCATTGTGTGGGAAAAAATAAGTACTTTAGTATTTCAAAAAATTAGAACTAAATGAGTGTTTCCGGTAAAAAGATACTTATCGCTGTCTCTGGAGGAATTGCGGCTTACAAAATTCACTTTCTGATCAGAGATTTTGTGAAGAAAGGTGCCGAAGTACAGGTTATTATGACTCCTGATGCAGAAAACTTTGTAACGAAACTAAGCCTGTCTACATTATCCAAAAAATCCGTGTATTCGGATTTTTATAGTGATAACGGAACATGGAACAGTCATGTGGAAATGGCCCTGTGGGCGGATGTTATGATCGTTGCTCCATGTACGGCCAATACACTGTCAAAAATGGTTCACGGAATGTGTGATAATCTTGTTATTGCCACCTATATGTCTGCAAAATGTCCTGTATTCATAGCTCCTGCAATGGACCTTGATATGTATGCACACCCTTCTACAAAAAAGAATCTGGAGCTGGCAGAAAGCTTTGGACATATTATCATTCCTGCGGAAAATGGAGAGTTGGCCAGTGGACTGATCGGGCAGGGAAGAATGGCAGAACCGGCAACTATCTTTAATACGGTAGAACAATATTTAAGTTCGGATATCCAATCCCGAAGCCTTGAAGGAAAAACGGTTTTAATTACCGCAGGACCTACCTATGAAGCAATAGATCCGGTAAGATTTATCGGGAATCATTCATCAGGAAAAATGGGATTCTCTCTCGCAGAAGAAGCTTCAAAAAGAGGAGCTAAAGTAATTCTGATTTCAGGACCGAGTTTTCAAACCATCAATGATCCGAACGTTGAACTTCATAAAGTGACTTCAGCCAAAGAAATGCTTACAAAAGTATTTGAATTTTACGACAGCATAGACATAGGAATTGCCAGTGCTGCAGTAGCAGACTATGCTCCCAAAGAAGTGGCGAAGGAAAAAATCAAAAAGAATGTTGAAAATCTTACGATAGAATTGGTTAAGAATCCCGATATCCTTAAAACAATGGGAGAAAAGAAAACCCATCAGTTTTTGGTAGGATTTGCACTGGAAACGCAAAATGAAGAAGAAAATGCCAAAGGAAAACTGGAAAAGAAAAATCTGGATATGATCGTTCTCAATTCCTTGCGCGATGAAGGAGCCGGTTTTAAAAATGATACCAACAAAATCAAGATATTTACTAAAACAGAAAAGAAGGAATTCAATCTGAAATCCAAGGATGAAGTAGCAAAAGATATTCTCAATTTTGTTGAGGCTCAACTTTTAAAATAATTTTAATAAATTTCCGTTCTCAATTTTTAATAGGCAATGAAAAAAATTATAAGTTTATTTTTTCTGTTATTTCTATATACCCAAAGTTTTTCTCAGGAGCTGTTGGCAACAGTGCAAGTAAACTCCCAACAGCTGGGTGGAAGTAACCAGCAGGCGTACAAAGCGTTGGAGAAAAGTCTCCGGGACTTTATCAATAATACCAGCTGGACAGGTAAAAGACTTCAGAATTTTGAAAAAATAAAATGTGCTTTTTCTATTGTTATTGCAGAAAGAGATGTTAACAAATTCAAAGGATCTATTGTGATTCAGGCAGTAAGACCTGTGTACAATACGACTTATGAATCTCCTTTAATTAATCTTCAGGATCAGAGATTTGCTTTTGAATATATTGAAAATGAGAGTCTTATTTTTAATGAAAGACAATTCTCCGGGAAAAATCTTACCGATGTAATCAGTTTCTATATTTATGTTATTTTAGGTCTTGATGCGGATAGTTTCCAGTCTATGGGAGGATCACAATGGTACGCAAAAGCACAGCAGATTGCACAGAATTCCCAAAACAGAAACTATGAGGGCTGGAATACCATCAACGAGCCAAGAAGCCGTTCTATTTTGATTAACGAAATTATGAACCCCAACTGGAATCAGTTACGTTCTACCATTTATACTTACCATAGAGCTGGATTAGATAATCTTTTCAACCAGGATCAGACTGCCGGGAAAAAAGTCATTTTTGATGCCCTGATGCAACTAAAAATGTACGAAAATAATTTCCAGCAGGCGTTTTTCTTTAACCAGTTCATGGATACCAAAAGCGATGAAATTTTCAATATTTTCAATTCCGGAAATAATGGAGGGTTGATTCTTAATGATCTTAAACAGACAATGATCATCCTTTCACCAAAGAATATAGAGAATAAGTGGAATAAATGGAAAGTCTAGGATTTGTGAGCAGGTTTAAAAACAGTTAGCATTATGGATGAGTGAACAGTCAAAAAACGATTTCTTAACTCATTAAAAAAACTTATTTTTACAGTTCAAACTCAAATTGGATTATAACCCGGATTATCAATGCTTTCGAGAATTTACATTAAAAACTTTGCCCTGATTGATACCCTTGAAGTATCATTGAAAAATGGTTTACAGGTTATTACCGGTGAAACGGGGGCGGGGAAATCTATTATTCTAGGTGCTCTTCGACTTATTTTAGGTGAAAGAGCAGATGTAAAATCAATCGCCAAAGCTGAAGAGAAAAGTGTGGTGGAAACCGAGTTTTCTCTCAATAATCAGTTTAAGAAATTCTTTATAGAGAATGATCTGGACTACGAACTTCAGACTATTATCCGAAGAGAAATACTTCCCTCAGGGAAATCCCGTGCATTTATCAACGATGTGCCGGTAACGTTAGATATTCTTAGAGAGCTTTCCTCACAACTGATTGATATCCATTCTCAATTTGAAACATCCAATCTTTTTACCTCAGAATATCAGTTTAAAATTATCGACGGGCTTTCTGAGAATAAAAAAATCATTGAAGAGTATCAACAGGAGTTTTCTGAATTTCAAACGCTGAAGTTGTTATTGAAAAAACTGAAAACCCAACTTTCGGAATTCAATAAAGAAAGCGATTATAAAGAATTTTTACTCAACGAATTGGAAGAGCTCAAGCTTGACGATGTTGATTATGAGGATATTCAAAACCAGCTTTCTATCCAGGAAAATGCAGGAATGATCTCTGAAAATGTAGGCCAGATTCTGTCAAGGTTTCATCAGGAGGAAATAGGGATTCTGTCATTCTTTAATGAAGCGACCAGTAAACTTTCAAAAATTTCCGAAATTTCTACCAGTTTTGCTGAACTTGATTCAAGATTGGAAACCTCTTTTGTAGAGCTTAAAGACATTATCTCTGAGTTGGAGCATGAAGCGGAAAGAGTTGAAATCAATCCTGAAAACCTGATATATCTTACCGATCTTAACAATAAAATCAATGCGTTATTTCTTAAACATAATGTTTCAGAGCTTAATGAACTGATTGAGATCAGAAATCAGCTGGCTGGAGATCAGAAAGGAGCCTCAGATTTAGAATTACAGATTGAAGAAACTGAAGAAACGATCTCTCAAAAAGAAAAAACACTTCTGAGCCTTGCTTCAAAACTTTCAAAGAACAGACATAAGAATGTTCCTGTTTTCATCAAAAAAGCAGAAAGTCTTCTCAAGAAATTAGGACTGGAAAAAGCAAAGGTGGATATAGAATTGCAGGATGCTGACGAATTTAATCAGTTTGGAAAGGAAAGTATTCAATTATTGTTTCAGGCCAACTCCGGCTTCCCTTTAAAACCAATTCAAACGGCTATTTCCGGAGGAGAAAGATCAAGAGTAATGCTTGCTGTAAAGAAAATTATTGCAGAAAGTGATGAGTTGCCAACCCTTATTCTGGACGAAATTGACACTGGTGTTTCAGGAAAAGTAGCTGAAGAAATCGGTAACCTGATGAGAGAAATGTCTGAAGACATGCAATTGATTGTTATTTCCCACCTTGCACAGGTTGCTGCTAAAGGAAACGATAATTATAAAGTAGTAAAACAAGATATTTCCGGCAGAACACAATCTACTATTATTCCATTAAGCAGTGAAGAAAAACTGAACGAAATTGCCCAGTTACTTTCTGGAAGTAAAATTACGGAAGCAGCCTTGGCACAGGCAAAAGAGCTTATAGGATAATTAAATAAATCCACTTTTTTCTTAAAAATTTGTAACATATTTTACATTATATTTACTAATGTATAAAAACTAAAATATGTTTCTAAAGTTCCTTAGGCTTGAAATCAAAAGCTTTTTTCGTGGTACATCTTTAGGGATCAATCTGACCATGAAAATTCTCCGTTTTATAGGAATTCTTTACTTTATCGGATGTCTTGTGGGTGGAGCATTTATTGCCTTTTTCTACATTCAGGAGGAAATGCACCAGGATCCTTTAAAGGTAGTTTCAAAATTCATGATCATTGCCTGGATTATTGATCTTGTTCTTAAATATCTCTGGCAGGAAATCCCTACACAGAATATTAAGCCGTTTCTTACCATGAATATCAGGAAGAATACATTGGTCAATTATATGCTGGCTAAGACGTTTCTTTCAGCATTCAGTTGGCTGAGTTCCTTATTCTTTATTACATTTTCACTGATTGCATTATTCAATGGATACAGCATTCCAGGAGTCTTATTATGGCTTATAGGGGCGGTTTCATTACTTTACATGAATAATTTTATCAATATCTTTTTCAATGGGAAAGAAACGCTGGCAGTTATCACAGGAGTATGCTTTCTGGGTATAGGAGCGTTGGGGTATTATAATATTGTTCCAGTTTTATATTATTCTGAATCGGTTTTCTTCAGCTTGTATGAAAAACCTTACTTTGCACTGATTCCTGTTCTATTGTTTGTAATACTCTGGTGGGTATGTTTCCGCTACCTTCGCAATGAATTTTATCTTGATCAGGGGCTTGAAGCCAAGAAAACAGTCGGGAAAACAGAAAATATTGCCTTCCTGAATAAATATGGTGTTATCGGAGCATTTATCAATAATGATATCAGAATGCTGAGACGCAATAAAGTAACCAAAGGAATTTTGTTTGGAAGCTTTATGTTCTTGTTCTATGGATTGCTGATGTTTAGTTCTTCACTCTACAAAACTCCGGCAATGATGATGGTTATGGGACTTTTTGTAACAGGTGGTTTTCAGTTTCTGTTCGGGCAGCGCGTACCTGCTTTTGACAGTTCCTATTTTCCATTGATGATGACTCTGAATGTTCCTTACAAAGAATATCTGAAAGCGAAATGGTGGCTGATGAATATTATAACAGCTGCTTCTGTAGTCATTGCTCTCTGTTATGCGTACTTTGGCTGGGAGATCTATGTTACATTCTTTGCGGCAGGATTATATAATATAGGTGTTAACTCTCAATTTACCTTGTGGTCCGGAGCTTTCAATAAAAATCAGATCGACCTGAATTCAAAAGAGAAAAGAATGGGGCAAAAAGGAAGTTTCAGTTTAGTGACAATGCTTCTGCTGATTCCTAAAATGCTTCTCCCAATGGGAGTATTTGCCCTGACAAAATATCTATGGGGAATTACTGGCGGAGTGATAAGTATTGCAATTATAGGAATTATCGGCTTTTTTCTGAGAGAGAAAATCTTCGATATCATTGTAAAACAATATAAAAGAGAGAAATACAGCACATTGGATGCATTTAAAAATATAAATTAAGCCATGATCAATATACATAATCTATCAAAAACATACGGAAAAGCAACGGTTCTTAATATCGAAAATCTTGAAATTCCTAAAGGGGAAACATTTGGCCTTGTAGGAAATAACGGAGCAGGAAAAACAACTCTTTTCAGCCTGATGCTGGATCTGATTCAGGCTACGACAGGATTTGTAAGCATTGATGGTATTAAAGTCAATGAATCCGAAGCCTGGAAAAATAAAGTATCAGCATTTGTAGATGATACGTTTCTCATTGGATATCTTACTCCGGAGGAATATTTTTATTTTCTCGGGGAGCTGAGAGGTCAGAATAAAGCATCTGTAGATGAATTCCTGAAACCCTTTCATGATTTTTTCAATGGTGAAATCCTGAAATCCGGGAAATATGTCCGTGATCTTTCAAAGGGAAATCAGAAAAAAGTGGGAATCGTAGGAGCAATTATCGGGAATCCTGAAATAATTATTCTTGATGAGCCTTTTGCTAACCTTGATCCGTCTACCCAGATTAAGCTTAAAAACCTGATCAAGGAATTATCAAAACAGGATGGCGTTACTTTCCTTATTTCCAGCCATGATCTTTCCCATACCACAGAAGTCTGCAACAGAATTGTAGTGGTGAACAAAGGTCTTTTGGTAAAAGATATTCAGACTAATCCGGAAACATTGAAAGATCTGGAACAATATTTTGCAGATCAGGTTTCAGTTTCGGATATTTAATACCACAAAAATAGAGGTATGAATACAATAGAATCACAGAATGTAACAGATTATCCCAACAGCAATACTATTTTCATGGTCTGGAAACTTAATGACAGCCCTGAGCTGAAAGAAGTTTTTCAGGAACTATGTGCTTTGGTTTTAAATCTTAATAATTCAGTGTTTAACCGTTTCCCGGACAGCAGAGCAAGCTGTGTCATGGGAATTGGTGCAGATGCATGGAGAAAACTGGAACTTCAGACACCAATGCCCAAAGAATTAGTCAATTTTGAAGAAATAAAAGGAACGAAACATACCGCAGTTTCTACTCCCGGAGATCTTCATTTTCATCTGAGAGCAGACAATAAAAGCCTTATTTTTGATATGGCTGTCGAAATTTCCAGGTTATTGAGCTCAGTGGCCGAAAGTATTCTGGAGGTTCATGGATTCAAATACTGGGATGCACGTTCCATTCTTGGTTTTGTAGACGGAACGGAAAATCCGCATGGAGACGACCGTGATTATTTTGGAAAAATAGGAGATGAAGACCTTCAGTATAAAGGAGGAAGCTATCTTTTTGTTCAAAAATATCTTCATAACATGGATGCCTGGAAAGGCTTATCCACGGAAGAGCAGGAAAAAGTGATCGGAAGATCAAAAGAGAATGATATTGAAATGTCTGATGATGTAAAACCATCAAATTCACACATTGCCTTAGCTAATATCGAGGGCGAAAACGGTGAAGAATTGAAAATAGTCAGAGATAATATGCCTTTCGGAAATCCCTCTACCAATGAGTTCGGAACTTATTTTATTGCCTATTCAAGTACATTTGCAACAACAAAAAAAATGTTGACCCAAATGTTTATAGGTGATCCTCCGGGAAATTATGACAGAATTTTAGATTTCAGCACGGCAGTTACAGGAACGCTTTTCTTTGTTCCTACCAGAAATTTGCTTGATGAATTTTCAGGATAAAATGCAAGGCTGCCTCATTTCAGGGTGGCTTTTTCTTTAATTAAATAATACAAATAAATTTTTTTTTTCAAAAATTGTAACCTTTTTTTGTTTTGATTGTCTTTAGTATAGAAACAGCATAAGCATGAAACTTTTGTTCAGAAATAAAAAGAATGATTTGTTAAGCCTCCTGAAGAAACAGGATCCGGCTGCACAGAAGATTTTCTATGAACAGAATGTAAAGAGATTCCTGAGTGTAAGCAAAAGCTATGTGAGCGATTTGTATCAGGCCGAAGATTGTCTCATTAAAGCATTCTGTAAAATTTTTAAGCACATAGAAAGCTTCAGAGGAGAGTCGAACCTGGAAAGCTGGGCAAGAAGAATTGTTGTAAATGAATGCCTGAATTTTATCAAAAGTCATAAAACTATTTTCTATCTGGACGAGATTAATCAATCTTTTCATGAAGATATCCATGAAGCAGAGATTGATTGTGATTTTAATGCACAAGAGCTTTTGGATCAGCTTCCCGATGCCTACAGAATGGTTTTTAACCTGTATGTACTGGAAGAATATTCTCATCAGGAAATTGCTGATACTTTGCAGATTTCAGTGGCTGTCAGCAAAACACAGCTGTTCAGAGCAAAAGAAAAATTAAGAAAGATCTACTTTCAACAACAAAAAAAAGTGAAAAATGAAAACATCTAAAGATACTATTGAATTTCAGATCAAAAAACAGATTGAGGAGAGAGAAATCACTCCATCACGCAATCTGTGGTCCGAAATTGAGCTTCAGAATAACAATAGTCACCGTTTCAAATCAAAAATGAACTGGTTTTTAGTAGCGGCATGTTTGATTTTGACATTCAGCTTGGGAAGCGTTCTTTTTTTTCTTAATCAACCTTCCGAAACTCAGCAGGAAATTGTGAAACAAACCGGAAAAAATACTACAGAAGAAATTGTAAAAGATCCGGTTCAGAATCATGTTCCGCTGGCAGTTGAAAATAATGATAAAAAGGAGGTGAAAAAAACTCTTTCTCAGGATAAGGAAGAAGCTATTTCTCCTATGGCAATGGACCAGAATAAGCTTATTCCTAAAGAAACTCTTCCTTTGAAGAAACTGGATATCACTCAGATTTCTAATCCTAAGATGATGGCAAAAGCCGATTCTATAAAAACTCCGGTTAAAAAGAAAAAATATGTAGACCCATCCACACTTCTTTTCTCAGTAGAGCATAAAGATGTTATCGAAAAAACAAAGGATGGAAGTAATGTGGCTACTATTGATTTGAATGCCAGATAACATATCCGTAAAAATTTAAAAATTAATAATATGATCAAGAAATTAATCGTAATGGGATTGCTGTGCTCTTTTTCAGCATCATTCTATGCACAAAAGACATTCAATATTAACCTGTCTTCTAAAAAAGATACAGAGGTAAGCCCTATTGTAAAAGAAAAAGTAGAGGAATATGCTGCAAAGATCAATACCATCATTCAGGAAGAAAAAAAGCTGATGGAAGAAGAACTGTTGGTTCTGCAGGCAAAAAACCTGGATAAGGCAGATTTTGACAGAGAAAAAGCTCAGATTGCAGACCGTTATTCTGAGAAAATGGATAAAAGAATTGAGGAACTTGGCTTTGATCTGGATGACGTTATTCAAAAGCAGGTAAGATATTCCCTTCTGAATACCGATGTTACCTCTAAAGAAGAGCTTAAAGAAAAATTATTGAAAAAATTCCGTCCCAGCAGAAGCTTTACAGGATATTTCTCTTATGGAATCATGACACTTACAAACAGTGCTCAGGATAATGTCCTGGATAAAAACATAGGATATGCCAATAACCTGGAGTTTGGTCTGAAACTGAACTATCAGCTTAGCAGAACAAGCCCGTGGGCGGTAATTTCCGGGTTAGGATTTTCCTGGAGAACAGTAAGAGCAGATAATAATATGCTGTTTACAAGAAGTGCAGATCAGGGAGTCGCTTTGGCGCAATACAACGGAAACCTTGATAAAAGCAAATTGAGAACCGGATATATCATGGTTCCCCTTGGAATGCAGTATAATTTCTCAAAACTTAAAAATGCCGGAATGGATATCCAGTACAGAAGTTATTACACAGGATTTAAAATTGGAGCCAATGTATATGGTGGCGTAAAAATGTCTACCAACAATATTGTAAAAGGAAATGACGGTGAAACCAGAGACCGCGGAAACTATCAGGTGAATCCTTTTGTATATGGAGCACAGATTACATTTTCGTACAACAGTTTCAGCGTGTTTGTTAAAAAAGATTTCAGTAACTTCTTTAAAGACAGTTATTTCAAAAATGATAAAGCATTGATATTTGGCTTGGCCATTGGATTAGATTAAATATATTTTGACAGTAAAATGAAAACTCCGGGAACAGTTCCCGGAGTTTTTACATTGTATCAGTTATAGAATCATTATTTTAAACTTCCTACCATATCTTCAGGTTTTACCCACTCGTCAAACTGTTCAGCAGTTAGCAAACCAAGATTAATGGCTTCTTCTTTCAACGTTGTCCCGTTTTTATGGGCCGTCTTAGCAATTTTAGCAGCATTTTCATATCCGATATGAGTATTTAAAGCCGTAACAAGCATTAAAGATTTGTCTACCAGTTCTTTAATTCTCTCATGATTCGGCTCAATACCTACCGCACAATGATCGTTGAAGGAAATACATGCATCAGCAATCAGTTGGGCAGACTGTAAAAAATTGTAAGCCATTACCGGTTTGAAAACATTCAGCTCATAATTCCCCTGAGTTCCTGCAAATGAAATTGTAGTGTCATTTCCTAAGACCTGAGCGCAAACCATCGTCATTGCTTCATTCTGAGTAGGATTTACTTTCCCCGGCATAATAGACGATCCCGGTTCATTTTCAGGAATATGAATTTCCCCGATTCCGGAACGTGGTCCTGATGCCAGTAATCTTACATCCTGAGCAATTTTATATAAAGAAACTGCCAGTTGCTTTAAAGCTCCGTGAGATTCTACAATCGCATCATGAGCAGCAAGGGCCTCAAATTTATTTTCTGCAGTAACGAAAGGATGATTAGTGAACTGGGCAATATATTCCGCCACTTTTACGTCATAACCGTTGGGTGTATTCAAACCTGTCCCTACGGCTGTTCCTCCCAATGCCAGTTCAGAAAGATGAGGTAGGGTATTTTTTAAAGCTCTCAATCCGAATTCCAGCTGGGCTGCATAACCTGAAAATTCCTGTCCAAGAGTAAGTGGAGTGGCATCCATGAGATGGGTTCTCCCGATCTTTACCACATCTTTAAAGGCTTTTGATTTCTCATACAACGTATTTTTTAGTTTCTCAACAGCCGGAATGGTTACTTCCACCACTTTGGTATACGCAGCAATGTGCATAGCAGTGGGATAGGTATCATTCGAAGACTGGGATTTATTCACATCATCATTCGGGTGGATTTCAGATTTTTCACCCAATGTTCCGCCGTTATTGACGTGTGCTCTGTTTGAAATTACTTCATTGACATTCATGTTCGACTGGGTTCCGGAACCCGTCTGCCAGATCACCAGAGGAAACTGGTCATTCAATTTTCCCTCCAGAATTTCATCACATACTTTCGCGATCATATCTCTTTTTTCCACAGGAAGTACTCCCAGATCAGTATTGGCATAAGCGGCAGCCTTCTTCAGATAAGCAAAAGCTTCAATGATTTCATGCGGCATTGAACCCTCAGGTCCTATTTTGAAATTATTTCTGGAACGTTCCGTCTGTGCACCCCAAAGTTTATCTGCAGGTACCTGCACTTCTCCCATGGTGTCTTTTTCTATTCTGTAATTCATAGTGTTGAAATTTGTATGATCTTTTATTTTTTACGCCAAAAAAATTGTTGGTAGTATCATGTTTAATGAAATAAATAATATTTTGGCTTTGTTTATTTAGCTTCTATAAAGTTACTTATAAACTCAGAAACCTCCAATTTATAATCATTATAAATATCAATTTAAATGACTGATTTTACTCATATTTTTTTAAAGGAGGCGTATTTTTGTAGAAACAAAAATTGAATGGATTTTAGATATCAGGATCCGTATCCTATTCAGAAAGATGATACGGTGTACAAAAAACTTACATCAGACTATGTAAAGGTTGAAAAACTGGGTGACAGAGAAATTTTAACAGTAGATCCTAAAGGATTGGAACTGTTAGCTGAAGAAGCGATGGCAGATGTTTCTTTCATGCTTCGTTCTTCACACTTAGAAAGCCTTAGAAGAATCATTGATGATCCTGAAGCTACAGATAATGACAGATTCGTTGCTTATAACCTTTTACAAAACGCTGCAGTAGCTGTGGAGGGAGCTCTTCCTTCGTGCCAGGATACAGGAACGGCTATCGTAATGGGGAAAAAAGGAGAAAATGTGTACACGGGAGTAGATGATGGTGAATATCTAAGTAAGGGAATCTTCAATACCTATCAGAAAAGAAACTTAAGATATTCTCAGGTCGTTCCTTTAACGATGTTTGATGAGAAGAATTCCGGGTCTAACCTTCCTGCACAGATTGATATCTATGCTAAAAAAGGAGATTATTACGAATTCCTGTTCTTAACAAAAGGAGGGGGTTCTGCCAACAAAACATTCTTATATCAAAAGACGAAATCCTTATTGAACGAAAAATCTCTTGAAGAATTCATTAAAGAAAAGATTTCGGATCTTGGAACGGCTGCCTGCCCGCCTTACCACTTAGCATTGGTAATCGGAGGAACTTCAGCAGAAGCCAACCTTGCAGCAGTGAAAAAAGCATCTGCAAAATATTACGACAATCTTCCGACAGAAGGAAATGAGGCCGGACAGGCATTCAGAGACCTTGAATGGGAAGCTAAAGTTCAGAAAATCTGCCAGGAAAGTGCCATCGGAGCTCAGTTTGGAGGAAAATACCTTACTCACGATGTAAGAGTGATCAGACTTCCGAGACACGCGGCATCTTGTCCGGTAGGAATGGGAGTTTCCTGTTCTGCAGACAGAAATATCAAAGGGAAAATTACAAAAGAAGGGATCTTCCTGGAGCAATTAGAGCAGAATCCGAAAAGATTCTTACCTGATACTCCACCACATTTGGAAGAAGCTGTTGAGATTAACCTTAACAAACCAATGCCGGAAATTCTTGCAGAGCTTTCCAAATACCCGATCAAAACCCGATTAAAACTGAACGGTACTCTTATTGTAGCAAGAGATATCGCTCACGCAAAAATCAAAGAAATTATTGACAGTGGAAAACCAATGCCTGAATATTTCAAAAACCACCCAATCTATTACGCGGGACCAGCGAAAACTCCGGAAGGAATGGCTTCAGGAAGTTTCGGACCTACCACTGCCGGAAGAATGGACGTTTATGTAGACGAGTTCCAGAGCCACGGTGGAAGCATGATCATGCTGGCAAAAGGAAATAGAAGTAAAGATGTTACCAATGCATGTCATAAATACGGAGGTTTCTATCTTGGATCTATCGGAGGACCGGCTGCTATCCTTGCAAAAGATAATATTGTGTCTGTAGATGTAGTAGACTTCCCGGAATTAGGAATGGAAGCCGTAAGAAAAATTGAGGTAAAAGACTTCCCGGCATTCATCATTTCCGATGATAAAGGCAATGATTTCTTCGCAAATCTTGCTCACTAATTAGTTTAAAATTAAAATAAATAACAAAATAGAACGCTGATCTTTTGTGTAAAAGGGAAAAAAGTTCTATTTTTGCCTAAAATCTTTAAGAGAATGATAACGATATTATCAGCATTTTGGCCGTTCTACCAGTTCCTTTGGACTATATTCTTCATTACTATGTTCTTAGTAGGATTCTGGTGTATTTTTATGTTCTTCGGATTAGTAATCCCAATGTGGCTAACTGAAGGTTTGAAAGAGTATTTCGGAAAAGTAAAGTCTTTCGACCCTGAAGATATCAGAAGAAAGCTTATTACTGAGCAGGAAGGTGTAGAAGTTATCTATAACGAGCCGAAAGGAAACGGACCTTTCCTTCACGATCACGGACATCATCATTAATTGATTGTCATTGCTTTTTCACCTGAATTCTGAAAAAGTAATATCAAAGCAAAACAACATATATAGACCGCTTAAGCAATTAAGCGGTTTTTCTATTTATTAGTCCTCAGACTTTCAGGAGATACCCCAAATTTCTTTTTGAAAGCACGGGTAAAGTTCTGGAGGTACTCATAGCCGCATTCAATAGCAATCTCTTTAATCATAATCTCTTTATTTGTGATCAGTTTCCTGGCTTTCAACATTCTGAGCTCCGAAATATAATGAGCAATCGTTGTATGATATCGGGCTTTGAATTCTTTCCTGATGACATTTTGATTAATTCCTATATATTTTCCAATCTCTTCTGCTTTTATATTTCTATGATAATTTTCATCAATGAATTTCCTGATCATTTCAGGAGTTTTTGGAGTATCCTCGAGAATATTTTTCTCATTAAATTGCTCAAAGATCAGGATAAGAAGTTTAATAATCTTTGCTTCTATGAATAACTTCTGCATAATTCCCCGTTTGCTATAACCAAGAATTTCTTTAACAATCATATGCATCTCAACCGTCATGTCCGGTGGCGTTTCTTTATGAAGGAAAATGAAATTATTATGAATCATATTTTCCAAAATTTCAGCATTTTCACAATTAAGCTCGGGATTGATGAGGTTAAAGATATATTGGTAATTAATCTGAATGTGGAGATACCTCAGAATTTCCTGATTTTCTGTCCATAGTTCAGCAATACCTTCTTTGGAAGAATAATGAAGTATATATTGATTTTTCTTGAATAAAAACTGAGTGCCGCAATCATGACCTTCTAAATTAATGCCGTCACTCAACATGAAAATCAAATTAAAACTTGACTTTCCCTCCAGCATATAACACTTGAAGGATTGATCAGGACAAAGGTCTTCCTGCATGATGATTTTGATGTCCTCGGATATGAACAAATGTTCACTTTTTGATTGACTCCTCATACAACACATTTTTACAGCCATGGTACAACTTCTTAAGATAAAAGTCCTTCGCAGGATAACCAAAAGTTCGAAAATGATAACTCGGGGTTAATTGTCTGAGGTACTTTTGCGCAAAATTAAATTAAATTTAGAATAATTAAAAATAATATTCATATGTTTAAAGATTTATATTTTGCAATACGGAAAATCAGAACAGGATTAGCATTGCTAGCCGTTGCTGGAAGCTATATGTGTGCCCAGCAATGGGAAAATGTTGGAGGCATTCAGGATGTATCTGCAGGAGGAAGTGGTTTCAATAATCTTGTTATTGACAATTCAGGAAATTATTATCTGTCCTATTATGATGTTTCTGTAGCTAAAGGTTCTGTTCAGAAATTTAGCGGAAGCTCATGGTCTTACTTAGGCGGTGTTCCAGGCGTAACTACAGGAACAGCCACTTATAACTCATTGTCTATAAGTCCAAACGGAAACAGTATTTATTATACCAATCAGCTTGGTTATCCAGGCTCCGGGATGGAAGTACGTTTATTTACAGGCTCTTTATGGTCTCAGCTTCCTAATGCTACAGACAGCTCGGTAAATTATCAGGCTTCTGCGGTATCTTCTGATAATATTATATTCACTTATGGATCTTACGGTTCCGGAACAGTAAAAAAATATTCCGGAGGTGCATGGGAACAGGTAGGAAATGCAGGTTTTTCAGGAGGTGCTGAATTTGCTGAGATGGTAATAGGAACCAATAATATGGTGTATACCTGCAATGTTTCCGGAGGGATAAAAGTATATCAGAACAGTACAGATGCCAGCTCAGCACAAAACTGGACACTGGTAGGCGGAACAGCAGCAGATGATTCTTCATCAGGAGAGCAGTATAATGCTGATATTGCTTTAGATGGAGCAAACAGAATCTATGTTGCTTATGTTTCTAACTCTGGAGGAGGAAGGAAGTTGAATGTCAGAAAGTTTGACGGAAGCTCCTGGGTACAGGTTGGAAATGCCAACTTCTCAGAGGGAAGAGTACAGCATGTTGCCTTAGCAGTAACAGAATCAGGAAAGCCATATGTGGTAGCCAGCCGTTTTGAAAATGATAATTTCCTGAGAAATACCGTTTATCAATTAGACGATTCGCAAAACTGGGTTCCTTTTGGAGGAGATTTTGTTTCAGATGGTGAAGCAAAATACAATGATTTAGCAATAGATAAGGCACAAAATTATCTTGTTTTGGCTTATTCCGACAATACAACAAAGGTGAAAAGAGTTTCTCTGAACTTTAATCCACAAACATGCAGCAATACAGATCCTGGAACCAATGTTGGTGATATTGGTTGTGTAAGTTTTATGTATCGCGGACAACAGGTTGCTTATACTACGGTAAGAGGAGCAGACGGAAAAATCTGGCTTCAGCAGAACCTTGGAAGCTTACAGGTGGCTACATCATCAGCGGATGCGAATTCTTATGGAGACCTTTTCCAATGGGGAAGATGGGATGATGGACACCAGCTTAGAAATTCCCAGATGGTACCAGCACCATCTCCTAATACTCCGGAAGGAGCAAGTACCACTGCTGGAGCTTATGTTGCAGGATCTCCGGCATGGTGGGCAAATTTTGCAAGTGGAGATACATGGAATGGGGCATCACTTGCAGATGTCAATGCTTCTGTAGGTATAGATCCTTGTAAAGCAATAGGACCAGACTGGAAAATGCCTTCTCAGGCAGACTGGACAACTTTAATAGGAGCAGAAAGTATTGGTAATCCGGCAACAGCTTACAGCAGCAATCTCAAATTACCGGCAGGAGGATACAGAAGCTCCAGTGACGGGAACTTTACTTTTGTAGGGCAAAGAGGGTATTTCTGGAGTTCAGATACATCAAGTTTAGGAGCGAAATATCTGTATATCGGATCGACAATTGCCAATCCGTCGGCCGGAGCTATGAGAGGACAGGGATCATCAGTAAGATGCATCAAGCCTACCTCTTCTTTGAGTACTTCAGAAACCAAACTGAATCAATCTGTAATTGGAGTGTATCCTAACCCTACAAAAGGAATTCTTATGGTTAAAGCTGATTCAGGAATTGAAAAAGTAAACGTTGTGAACGCTGTAGGACAAAGAATGAATGTACAGTTCTCGGATCATCAGATCAACATGACTGAACTTCCTTCAGGGTTGTATATTGTAGAATTAAAATTAAAGAATGGACAATCCATTTCTAAAAAGATTATAAAAAATTAAGCGAAATTCAATACCAAAGATTTCGCCAAAAGAAATTAGTTCATTACAATTACTTTTATTGGAAGGCTCATGAAATTTTTATGAGTCTTTTTATTTGATTTTTTCCAAAAAAATGAAATATTTCCCGAAAACTGATTCAAAATGATGGTTATGAATAAAAAATAACACTATATTCGATAAAAAATAAGATATGAGAAAATTTTATTCCGTTGTTTTTCTGCTGATTACAATAGGTGTTTTTGGTCAGATCAATTATACAATTTCTCCCAATCCATTCAATGAAACAGATGCCATTACGCTTACAGTTCCAGGTGATCAGATTGACGAGTCTGCCTGGGGAGTTTCCAATAATGCCATTTATATGTGGACCTGGTCGTTTGATACCAATTATCAGAACAGTCAGGATTGCCCTACCAATGGTAGCTGGAATAATTCCAATGATCTGAATAAACTGAATTACAATGCCACAACAGACAGCTATTCAATAACATTTACCCCAGCTTCATTTTTCGGAAGAACAGGAATCGGAAGATTTGGGTTTTTATTAAAGGATAAGACGGGATCGCATCAGACTTCACCCGATATTTTTGTAAACGTAGGTACTTTAAACTTGACGCTTACAAATCCATTAGCGAACAGCCTCACTTCAGTTCCTACGGGAAATTCCATTACTATTACGGCGACGGCAAGTACCAATGTTACATTTCAGTTAAAAGCTAACGGAACTGTTGTCAATTCAACAACAACGCCTTCACAATCTTATTCTTACAGTTATACGGTTACTCAGGATGCAAATATGGAACTTGTGGCGACACAGGGAACCAATTCCAAAACGGCAGCATTCATTGTACAGGTTCCGAGAAATGTTGTTTCCCAGGCAATACCCAACTGGATCAAGCAGGGAATCAATTATCATCCGACAGATCCAACCAAGGTGGGATTGGCTTTATATGCTCCGGGAAAAAATTTTGTACACGTCATAGGAAGTTTCAATAACTGGACGGTGAATGATACCTATTTAATGAAAAAAGACACCACAAATCCCGATCTGTACTGGATTGAACTCAATGGAATCACTCCTCAGCAACTTTATACCTTCCAATACAGAACAAATGATTTGAGAAAAGTAGCAGACCCTTATTCCCCACAAATTTTATCTTCTTACGATGACCCGTGGATTTCGGCTTCTACCTACCCGAACTTACCAGCATTTCCTGCCGGACAGGGTTTTGAAGTGTCAACATTTAAAACAGGCCAGACCGCTTATAACTGGCAGGTTACCAATTTTCAGAGACCTGAAAAACAAGATCTGGTAGTCTATGAATTGTTATTGAGAGATTTCACACAAGAAAAGAACTGGCAGTCACTGATTAATAAAATTTCCTATTTAAAGAATTTGAAAATCAATGCTATAGAACTGCTTCCCATCATGGAATTTGACGGAAATCTTTCCTGGGGATACAATACTTCTTTCCATTATGCATTAGACAAAGCCTATGGAACTCCGGAAAAATTCAAAGAATTTGTAGATTTATGTCATCAGAACGGAATTGCAGTCATTCTGGATGTAGCGTTTAATCATGCTACAGGACGCTCTCCTTTAGTTAGACTTTGGAATATTGATCCTGATGGTGACGGCTATGGTGATGTTGCACCGAACAATCCTTACTTTAACCAGGTACCGAAACATTCATACAATGTCTTCAATGATTTTAACCATACAAGTCTTTCAACGCAATATTACGTTGAAAGATGTCTTCAGCAATGGCTTACGGAATATCACATAGACGGATTCCGTTGGGATTTAACCAAAGGATTTACGCAAAGCTGTTCTGAAAATGATGAGGCCTGTACCAATGCCTACCAGCAGGACAGAGTGGATATCATGAAAAATTATGCTGATAAACAATGGGCCATTGATCCCAATTCTTATATGATCTTCGAACACCTGGGAACTGATGCAGAAGAACAGCAATGGGCAAATTACAGAATAGCAGAAGGAAAAGGCGTTATGCTTTGGAATAAACAGACAGATCCTTACAATCAGAATACGATGGGCTATCAGGAAAACAGCAACTACGACCGTATGAATCACAGTCTTCACGGTTTTACCAATATGAGTGCCGTAGGTTATGGAGAAAGCCATGATGAAGAGAGGCTGATGTTTAAAAACCTTACCTATGGTGCTATAAACGGAGGTTACAATGTGAAAGACCTGAATACCGCTCTTGAAAGAATGAAAACTTTCGGGGCAACCTTCTTTACCATTCCAGGTCCGAAAATGATCTGGCAGTTTGGAGAATTAGGTTATGAATTCAGCATCAACAGATGTGCGAATGGTACCATCGACAGCGGATGTAGAACCGATGAAAAACCTGTAGCATTCACTTTAGGATATGATACCAATGCGAACCGAAAAGCAGTCTATGATACATGGGCTAAAATCATCAACATCAGAAACAGTCATCAGGTTTTTAAATCTAAAACTTACAGTATAGAATCCAATAACCTTACGAATGATCCTACTGGTCTTATCACAAGAATTTATGTGTATGATGCAGCTATTACAACAGGAATAAAGAATGTTGTCGTATTGGCCAATTACACGACTTCCGCACAGAATGTAGTGCCTTATTTCCCTTACACTGGTCAATGGCGGAATTTAATGGATAACAGTATTTCGAATATAGTTTCCACAACGGCTCCGATCACTTTACAGCCCGGAGAATTCAGAATCTTTGGAAATTATGCAGGTGCGTTGTCTACTGTAGATACCAATGCGGTCAACAAATTATCTCTTCAGATTGCGGATAATCCGGTTCGCAACGGAATCGCTCACCTCGTTTTCAATAAAGCAAAAAAAGGTGAAATTTCAATTTTTGATATGACCGGTAAAAAACTGGATACTTTCAAACTGGATAAAGAGAGCGGAACTTACGATGCGAAGGTTGATTATCCAGCAGGCACGTATCTTGTGCAGTTGAAATCAGATACAGGAATAGCCATTCAAAAGATGATTATTGAATAAAATAAATTATAAAATAATAAAGGCAAATTTGCGGATCAGCAGATTTGCCTTTTTTTGTAAGTTCAAAAAAATAGTCTACTTTTGCAGTAGATTTATCAAGAAAGGTGGAGGGATTTGGCCCGGTGAAACCTTAGCAACCTACACGGTTCCAGAAGTGTAAAGGTGCTAATTCCAACCCTTTGGGGGAGATAAGTGAAGTCAATATTCTATATAAATTCCATTTCTTGAAGTCTTGTGTATCTGCGGAAAGATCCGTCAGATTGGTAGTATTAATTGGCAAGAACAAAAATGAAAAAATTAAGCACAGCTGTACTATTGCTTGGAGCAATTCTGGTAGCTGCTCAGGAAAGTGAGGAAAAAGGAAAACAGATCGAAGATATCATCATCGTCGGAAACCGTAATGTTAAAAGAACAAAACTGGAGACGCCGGTTCCTGTAGATGTTATCAATATCGATAAAATCCAGAGAAGCGCTCCGCAAATGACCGCTCAGGATCTCCTGAATTACGTGATTCCGTCGTTTAATGCGGTGAGGCAGTCTGCTTCTGATGGCACAGAGCATATTGATCCCGTAACATTAAGAGGAATGGGCCCTGATCAGGTTCTCGTATTGCTTAACGGAAAAAGAAGACATACAACCTCATTGGTCAATTATCAGAATACTGTAGGAAATGGTTCTGTAGGAACAGATTTGAGTACCATTCCCGTAATTGCTATTGATAGAATAGAAGTGTTAAGAGACGGAGCTGCTGCACAATATGGTTCTGATGCTATTGCCGGAGTGATCAACATTATTCTTAAGAAAAATGCCGGAGCTTCAGCAAGTCTTACTTACGGATTAAGCGGAAGAAATGATGGAGATACTTATCAGGCAGGAGTCAACTATGGTACTTCATTAGGAAAAAAAGATGGTTATATCAATCTATCCCTGCAATTAAGCCACAGAGGAAAAACCACAAGAACTCAAAATCACGATCTGGATATTTTCGGCGATAATTTTGCTTATGAATTTGCTGGTGACGCTGAAGCGGTAAAAGCAGCCAGAGCTACGGATGATGCCGAAATTGAAAAAAGAGGGTTGACCCGTGATGATTTTAATTTTCAGATCGGAGATGCCCAGATCAGACAGGGACAGTTGTTTTTCAATTCAGAATATCCTTTTAATGATCATTTTAAACTCTATTCTTTCGGAGGTTTCAGTATTAAAGAAGGAGAAGGGTTTGGTTTCAGAAGACTGCCGAGCGAAAAGTCTAATGTAGTTTCATCCATTTATCCGAACGGTTTTCAGGCGGTTCTTGGGTCTCAGGTATATGATGTTTCCTATGCCGTAGGTGCAAAATATAATGTTAACGACTGGCTATTTGACCTTAGTAACACCTTTGGAAGCAATACTTTCAATTATAATGTAAACAATACGAATAATGCTTCTTTGGGAGCAAAATCTCCCACCCGTTTTTATGCCGGAGCGCATAGTTTTCTGCAGAATACCATTAATCTTGATGTTTCTAAAAATATAAACCGTTTCAATATTGCTTTCGGTGGTGAGTTCAGGTTTGAACAATACCAGATTAAAGCGGGTGACGAAGCATCCTATACCCAATATGACATCAATGGAAATGTTGCCACTGAAGGATCAACAGTGCTTGGTGCAGGCGGATCTCAATCCTTCATCGGATTCTCTCCCAACAATGCCTTGAAGAAAGACAGACATTCCACGGCAGTATATGCAGATGTTTCCTATGATTTGGATAAAAAACTCAACATTGACGCTGCTGCCAGATTTGAAAATTATTCAGATTTCGGAAATACCTTGAATGGAAAACTCGCTGTACGATATGAGTTTGTAAAAAACTATGCGGTAAGAGCCGCTGTTGGGACAGGATTCAGAGCACCATCATTGCAACAGCAGTATTTTAATAATTCCTATGCGGATATTTCTACCTCGGGTTCAAAGATTGTTACCAAAGGAATATTCAGCAACGATAGCGAAGCCGCTAAAATTCTTGGATTTGATAAACTCAAACAGGAAACTTCTGTCAATGCAAGTGCTGGATTTACGCTTAAACCTTTAAACAACTTGACAATTACTATAGATGGATACTGGATCAAAGTAAAGGATAGAGTTGTGATCACCAGCAATATAACAGATAAAAGACTGGATCAGTTTAAGGTAGAAAGCGGAAGATTCTTCGCCAATGCCATTGATACAGAAACGAAAGGAGTAGATGTAGTGGTTTCCTATGACTGGATTCTTGGGAATGGAAAATTAAATTTGAATCTTGCCGGAAACTATACGGAAACAAAAATCACAGATTTTCATTTTCCTGAAAACTTAGGAACGCCTCAGGATCAGTTTTTTGGTCCCGATCAGATCAATATCATTGAAACCCTGTCTCCAAAAACAAAAGCTTCATTAGGATTAAATTATGGAATAGGAAAATTCAGTTTTCTCGTAAGAAATACCTATTTTGGTAAGGTAATAAGAGATGGTTATCCGTTTGGAGACGTGCAGGAATTCTCACCAAAAGTAGTGACAGACATCAGCGTTGGGTATGATATTACTAAAAGTATCAATTTTACAGTAGGAGCCAACAATATATTTGATGTCTTTCCGGACCGCCAGATTTATAAAAATTCATATTATGGAGTATTCAAATATGCGCCTGTACAGATGGGAACGCTGGGGAATTATTTCTTCGGAAGGCTTAATTTTAATTTTTAATCATTAAATGAGTACTTCCTCACATCAGATTGGCTGGAAAACAGCCGCAGCCATCGTCGTTTCCAATATGATCGGAACAGGGATTTTTACCACCTTGGGATTTCAGCTTTCCGATATTACCAACACCTACAGTATTTTCCTGCTATGGAGCATCGGAGGAGTTCTCGCATTGTTCGGAGCTTTTTGCTACGCAGAATTGGGCTCCCATTTTAAAGGAAACGGAGGCGATTTTATTTATCTTAAAGAAACCTATCATCCGATTTTCGGATACCTCATAAGCTGGATTTCGCTCATCATAGGATTTTCCTCTCCCGTAGCGCTGGCAGCTTTGGCTATGTCAAAATATCTTTCTGTATTTGAATATTCTTTTGGAAACGGATTTGCCATAGCCGCGATATTCCTGGTGGCAATTGCATTATCATTCAGCCTGAAAACATCCAGCAGGTTTCACAACTTTTTTACATTCATTAAAATCGCTTTTATTATTGTACTGGTTATTCTTGGAGTAGGAATTTCAAATTCACCGCAGATCGGCAACAGCCTTAATTTCAGTGACAGCTGGCAAAATGAGATCATGCTTCCTGCCTTTGCTACCTCTCTGGTATTTGTGACCTATTCATACACAGGCTGGAATTCAGCTTCCTATATTGCGGGAGAAATAAAGGATGTGCAGAAAAACCTTCCCAAATCATTGATTATAGGAACTGTTTTTGTGACGGTAAGCTATATTCTGGTGAATTATATTATGCTGAAACACGCTCCAGTAAATCAGCTGGCAGGAAAAGAAGATGTGATGGGCGAAGCAGCAGTCAATATGTTGGGTCCGGCTTTTGGAAAAATTGTTAATATTTTTATAGCCCTGCAGCTGATTGCAACCATAAGCGGATACTTGTGGGTTGGCTCAAGACTGACACAGGCTTTTGCAAAACATACCCACATCTGGAAACCATTGTCATCTGGAAATGCAAAAGGAATTCCGGTAAGAGCTATCTTTGCCCATGCTGTGATTGCTGCTATTATTATTTTAACGGGAAGCTTTAAAGAAATTTTTGTTTATACAGCTTTTATACTACAGCTTTTTGCCAGTCTTGCGATTTCGACGGTTTTCTTTCTGAAGAAAAAAGACAGAAAAATCTTTAAGTCGAATGCTTTCCATATTTTTCCGGCAGTTTTTCTTTTGTTCAGTATCTATATCCTCTATTTTACATTCATTCATAATCCTAAGGAAAGCTTGATAGGATTGGGAATTATCGCTGTAGGAATTATTTTATATCTGATAGACAGAAGACTTTCTAAAGGATATCAAACTTAGTTTTGATGATTCAGAAAGGGAATAAACAGATTGGCAAATCTACCTTTTTGTGGTTTTGCATCCTTTATCCCTAATGCTCAAAAATTTATGATGATTTGGAATTTTAATTTTGAATTAATAATCCTTATCTTTGCACCCACAAAATTTCTACAATGTCTAAATCATTAATTCCAAAATTAGAAGCTATAAAACAAAGATATAATGAGGTTGCAGACCTTATTATACAGCCTGATGTCATTTCAGACCAAAAAAGATATTCTTCTTTGAACAAAGAATATAGTGATTTGGGAAAAATTGTAAGAGTTTATGATCAGTACAAAGGCGCTTTGGACAGTATCGCAGAATCTGAAGAAATCATTGCAGATGGTTCAGACAGAGATCTGGTGGATCTGGCTAAAGAAGAAAAACTGGAAGCTCAGGCTAAAATTCCCGGATTGGAAGAAGAGCTGAAAGTATTGCTGATTCCTAAAGATCCTGCAGATGACAAAAACGTTATCGTGGAACTACGTGCCGGAACCGGAGGTGACGAAGCCGCTATTTTTGTGGAAGATATCTACAGAATGTATACCATGTATTTCAAAACAAAAGGATGGAGACATGAAGTGACAGATTCTAACGAAGCAGCGAAAGGATACAAGGAATTGATCATGAAAGTGGAAGGAGAAGGTGTTTACGGAATCATGAAGTTTGAATCCGGAGTTCATCGTGTACAGCGTGTACCTGAGACAGAATCTCAGGGAAGAGTACATACTTCTGCCATTACGGTTGCAGTTCTTCCGGAAGCTGAAGAAGTAGATTTTGAACTGAATCCTGCAGATATTGAAATGCAGACTTCCCGTTCAGGAGGTGCCGGAGGTCAGAATGTAAACAAGGTTGAAACGAAAGTTCAGCTTACCCACAAGCCTTCAGGACTTGTTGTCGTATGTCAACAGGCTCGTTCTCAGTTGGCTAACCGTGAGCTGGCGATGGAAATGCTGAGAACAAAATTATACGATATCGAATTACAGAAAGTACAGGGAGATATCGCAGCACAGCGTAAATCCATGGTTTCTACCGGTGACCGTTCTGCAAAAATTAAAACGTACAATTATCCGCAAGGTAGAGTTACAGACCATAGAATCAACAAGTCTATGTACAACCTTGATGCTTACATGAATGGCGATATTTCTGAAATGATTGATGCCGTAATCATGGCAGAAAATGCAGAAAAGATGAAAGGGGAAGAAGAAAATTACTAAAAATCGAAATAAAATAAAACACAGCCTCTGATTTTTCAGAGGCTTTTTTACATACTAAATACAATTTAAACTATGAAAAACTACAAAATTATTTTCCTGCTATTGCTTTCCGTGATGGGACAGCAGCTGATGGCTCAGACAGAAGTGAAGAAACCCAAAGAAGCCTTTGAACTCTTTTTCGGAACTTTTGTCAATAATGATGAAACAGCTTTGAACAAACTTAACGATTATCTAAGACCTACTGTAGAAGGTCAGAATGCGTATCAGGTTGATTTTAAGGAAACTTCAAAAGAAATGATAAATGGCAGCGTTGAGAATTTTCTGGCTGCTTTCCCAAAAGCCACGGCTTCAGCATGCAAAAAAGAGGCGGAAGAGTATTTTATCGCGATGTTTGGAAACTTTAAAACGGGAAAACTTATCGTTAAAGACGTAAAAGTAGTTCCGAATGAACATGTTGAAGGGCAAAAAGTTGCTGAGATAAACTATTCTGTAAGTTTTCTTGTTCCATCAAAACTGACTTCCGGACCAAAAGGAGATCTGAATAAAATAAAAACGGAAGACCTTAAAAAGTATTTAATTCAGGCAGTTCAGGATTTTAAAAATGCCAATAAGACTGTAACAACAGATCAAAACTTTACTTTATACGAACTTAAAGAAGGAGATAAAATATACTATTGGAATGGAAGTCCGGATGAAATTGTTTCCAATCTTACCGATTTCTATTTTGAAAGTTTTGGAGCTAATGAATAGTCTAAAAGTACCATCATAAAGAATAGAAAAGTCCCAATACAACGGGACTTTTTTTATTTCACATACTTTGCGTATTTTTGAGAAAAACCGATCAGTATGAATTTTAAGCCTATATTGTTAACCGCTGGAGTATTGTTTTCAGCATCTTTTTATTCTCAGAAAATGAATTATCCTAAAGCATTAAAAGGAAACCAGACAGATACCTATTTTGGAACTGCCGTTTCTGATCCTTTCAGAGATCTGGAGAATGACTCTGAACCTACAAAAAAATGGGTGGATGAAGAAGTTGCTTACAGCCAGAATTACCTTTCTAAGATTCCGTTCAGGGATAAAATTAAAAATCAGTTGAAGGAAATCTGGAACTATGAAAAAATTTCTGCACCTTTCAAAGAAGGAGATTATACCTATTATTATAAAAACGATGGTCTGCAGGCGCAATCTGTTTTGTACAGAACCAACAACAAGACCAATGCTACAGAAGTATTTTTAGATCCTAATAAATTTTCAGAAAAAGGAACGACATCTCTTTCCAATCTTTCATTCAATAAGAAAGGAAACCTTGCAGCTTATTCTATTTCCGAAGGAGGAAGCGATTGGAATAAGATCATCATCATCGATGCTGTGACTAAAAAACAGATTGATGAAACTTTACTGGATGTAAAATTCAGTGGAATTTCATGGCAGGGAGACGAAGGCTTCTATTATTCAAGCTATGACAAACCTAAAGAAGGAACAGTACTTTCCGGGATGACGGATAAGCACAAAGTATACTTTCATAAACTGGGAACAAAACAGTCTGAAGATAAATTGATTTTCGGAGGAGATAAGACTCCAAGAAGATATCTTAGTGCAGGAGTTTCTGAAGATCAGAGATATCTTATCATTTCTGCTGCTAATGCCACGAATGGTAATGAACTGTATATAAAAGACCTTAAAAAAGGAGGAGACTTTGTACAAATTATGAGCGGGTTTGACATTAATGCCAGCATCGTAGATACACAAGGTGATGATCTTTTCATTTTTACAGATAAAGATGCTCCGAATATGCGTCTTGTAAAAACTACCATTGCTAATCCGGCTCCTGCAACATGGAAAGACGTAATTCCACAAACTGAAAACGTATTGGGAATCTCTTCAGGGGGAGGATATTTCTTTGCAACCTACATGATTGATGCGATAGACCAGGTAAAACAGTTTGATAAAACCGGAAAATTGGTGAGAGAAATTACTCTTCCGGGTAAAGGAAATATCTCAGGATTCGGAGGAAAAGAAAAAGAGAAAGATGTTTACTTCTCTTTCAGCAATTATATTACACCGGGAACGACTTATAAATTCAATGTAGATTCCGGAAAGTCTGAAGTCTATCAAAAACCTAAAGTGAAGTTTAATCCGGATGATTATGTTTCGGAACAGGTATTCTATACTTCAAAAGACGGTACAAAAGTTCCTATGATGATCAACTATAAGAAAGGAACTAAACTGGACGGTAAAAATCCTACTATTCTTTACTCTTATGGAGGTTTCAACATCAGCCTTCAGCCATCATTCTCTGTTGTCAACGCTATCTGGATGGAAAATGGCGGTATTTACGCTGTTCCAAACATCCGTGGAGGAGGAGAATATGGTAAGAAATGGCATGATGCAGGAACAAAACAGCAGAAGAAAAATGTTTTTGAAGACTTTATCGCTGCCGGAGAATACCTTCAAAGTAAAGGTTATACTTCAAAAGAATACATGGCCCTTTCCGGAAGATCAAACGGAGGATTATTAGTAGGAGCAACAATGACAATGAGGCCGGACCTTGCGAGAGTAGCCTTCCCGGGAGTAGGAGTGTTGGATATGTTGAGGTATAATAAATTTACAGCAGGAGCAGGGTGGTCTTACGATTATGGTACTGCAGAAGACAGTAAGGAAATGTTCGAATATCTGAAATCATATTCTCCTGTACATAATGTAAAAGCAGGAACTTGCTATCCATCTACAATGATCATTACTAGTGATCATGATGACAGAGTAGTTCCGGCACATTCATTCAAATTTGGAGCAGAACTTCAGGAAAAACAAGCATGTAAAAACCCTATTCTTTTAAGAATTGAAAAGAATGCAGGTCACGGAGCTGGAAGATCAACAGATCAGGTGATCAGTGAAAATGCAGATCTTATATCATTTGCTTTATTTGAGATGGGAATAAAGAAATAACTTAAATTTATACCCATAAGAAAGGCCGGACATTTGTTCGGCCTTTTTCTTTTGCTAAATGAAAGAAAAACAGAATATTAACAGAAGTTTCATGTTTCGTTCAAAAAAATTAACTTTACGGGGACAAAAATAATTGGAATGCGAAAGACAATTTCTGTGAAAAAACCGGATTTTAGTGTATTACCTCAGGAAAAAGAGATTTACAATTTTGAAAAAGACGGCCTTGAACTCAAATCATCCTATGAAAAAAAAGATGTAAAAGATGAATCATTAACGCAGACTTCTCCAGGAATTGCTCCCTATCTGAGAGGGCCGTATTCCACCATGTATGTTCAGAAGCCATGGACAATTCGCCAGTATGCCGGATTTTCCACCGCTGAAGAATCCAATGCTTTCTACAGAAGAAACCTTGCGGCAGGTCAGAAAGGACTTTCCGTAGCATTTGACCTTGCAACGCACAGGGGATATGATTCTGACCATTCAAGAGTGGTGGGAGATGTAGGAAAAGCAGGAGTTGCCATCGACTCTGTGGAGGATATGAAAATCCTTTTCAATGAAATTCCATTAGATCAGATTTCAGTTTCAATGACCATGAACGGAGCTGTACTTCCTATTTTGTCATTCTACATCGTAGCGGCAGAAGAGCAGGGAGTAAAACAGGAGTTGCTTTCCGGAACTATTCAGAATGATATTTTGAAAGAATTCATGGTAAGAAATACTTATATCTATCCGCCAGCACCTTCCATGAAGATTATCGCAGATATTTTTGAATACACTTCGCAAAATATTCCCAAATTCAATTCCATTTCCATTTCCGGATACCATATGCAGGAAGCTGGTGCAACGCCTGTACTTGAAATGGCTTACACATTGGCAGATGGTCTTGAATATGTAAGAACAGGAATAAAAGCAGGAATGAACGTAGACGATTTCGCCCCAAGGTTATCCTTCTTCTGGGCAATCGGAATGAATCATTTCATGGAAATTGCGAAAATGCGTGCCGCAAGATATATCTGGGCAACCCTTTTGAAACAGTTTAATCCACAGAATCCAAAATCTCTGGCATTAAGAACCCATTCACAAACTTCAGGATGGTCTTTAACGGAGCAGGAGCCTTTCAATAATATTACAAGAACGGCTATTGAAGCGTTGTCTTCAGCATTAGGAGGAACGCAGTCTCTCCATACCAATGCACTGGATGAAGCTATCGCCCTTCCTACAGATTATTCGGCAAAAATTGCAAGAAATACACAGATCATTCTTCAGCAGGAAAGCGGAATATGTGATGTCGTAGATCCGATGGGAGGAAGTAACCTTGTAGAAAGCCTTACTCAGCAAATGATTGAGGAAGCAATGAGGTATATTGATGAGGTAGAGCAGGAAGGAGGAATGACCAAAGCCATTGAAGCCGGAATTCCAAAAATGAGAATTGAAGAAGCCGCAGCAAAAAAACAGGCTAAGATCGATAGTGGTGAGGAATTTATTATCGGAGTCAATTCATTCAAATCCTCATTGAAGCAGGATCAGATAGAAATTTTAGATATTGACAATACTGAAGTTCGCAGAAAACAAATTGAAAGGTTAAATACGATCAAAGCAGAAAGAAATACAGAAGCTGTTGGGCAAATCCTGAATGACATCCGCGAAAGCGCGAAAACAGGAAAAGGAAACCTTCTGGCTCTATGTATCGAAGCCGCAAGAAGAAGAGTAACCCTTGGCGAAATGAGTGATGCCATGGAAGAAACCTTTGGAAGATATAAAGCAAATATTAAAACAATCTCTGGTGTATACGCAATGAATGCCGGTAAAAACGAATACTTTGAAAAAGCCCTTAATCTGACTCAGAAATTTGAAGAAGAAGAAGGACGCCGCCCAAGGCTAATGGTCGCTAAAATGGGGCAGGATGGACACGACAGAGGCGCGAAAGTAGTAGCTACAGCATTTGCCGATATGGGATTTGACGTAGACGTTGCTCCATTGTTTCAGACGCCGGAAGAAGTGGCTAAGCAAGCGGTAGAAAATGATATTCACATTTTGGGAGTTTCTTCATTGGCTGCAGGACACAAAACATTAGTTCCGCAGGTAGTGGAAGAATTATCTAAACTGGGAGCAGACGATATTACCATCGTTGTAGGAGGAGTGATTCCGCAACAGGATTATGAATTCCTTTATGCTAATGGTGCTGACTTTATTTTCGGGCCCGGAACCAATCTTCCGAAATGTGCAGTGGAAATTTTAGAAAGATTTTTAGAAAAATAAATAGAAAAACTTAATTTCTGTACTGAAATTAAAACATAACCTATGAATCTGAAGAATATAATAAAGCCTACGAGGAAAAAGTTGTTTCTTCTCGTAGGCTTATTTATTATCGCCGGTGCTTTCCTTTTAGCTTCAGGAAAAAATGAATCCATACAAAGCTCAAAAACCGTTGCAGATACTGCTTTGGTTAAGAAACATTTGACAGCACTTACCCAAACAGTGCAATTTAGAAATCATAAAAATATTGACCAGCTGAGTCATATCGCAGATTATATTCATCAGACGTTTGCTCCTTATGGAGACAGTACCGCTTTTCAGGAATATAAAGTAGACGGGAAAATTTATAAAAACGTTATTACTTCTTTTGGAACAGAAAATACCAAACGGATCATTATTGGAGCACATTACGACGTTTGTGGAGATCAGCAGGGAGCAGACGATAATGCCACCGGAGTTACTGCCCTATTGGAGCTCGCTAGAATGTTGAAAGGACAGAAGCTGAAGTACAGAGTAGATCTGGTTGCTTACACGCTGGAAGAGCCGCCTTATTTCAGAACCGAAAATATGGGAAGCTATATTCATGCAAAATACTTAAAAGACAACAAAATTGATGTCTATGGAATGGCCAGTGTAGAAATGATAGGTTATTTCCGAGACGAAAAAGGTTCTCAGGGTTTTCCTATAGGTATTCTTTCCTGGATATATGGTGATCAAGGAAATTTTATTATGTTGGCTAAAAAGATGACTGGAGCAGGCCCATTTGTAAAAAGCTTTATTAAAAATTTTAAAGGCTCAAAGCAGATCAAAACAGAGACGTTCTCTGCTCCCAAATTCGTTGCAGGAATAGACTATTCCGACCATTTGAACTATTGGAATTTTGATATCCCTGCCCTCATGATCACCGATACTTCTTTCTTCAGAAATAAAAATTATCACCAAACTACGGATACTTTGAAAACACTGGATACAAAACGGATGACAAAGGTAATTGATGCCATTTTTCTCAGTATTATTCACCTTAAGTGAAAAAAATATTTTGATTTTCAGAAAAATGTATATATTTGCACCTGAAAATCAAGTTTAACCAATAAAAACAACGAAGCAATGTTCAGAACTAATCAGAATTCTACAGTTGGATTGCCACTTATGGTGGTAAGGCTTCGCGGTTTGGTACATTCTTAGAATAACAGTACAATGAAATATCAGAACCCGAAGTCGTAGAGATTTCGGGTTTTTTATTGCGCAATATTTCAAACTTCAAGTTTCCCCGAAATCTTTTTTTAGTGTCATTAAGGACAAAATAGAAGTAGGACATTCCTCAGAACTATTAAGTCTATTATTAATCCATTCAACTAGTATTTTAGTTGATTAAAAGTTGTGTGAGATAAAAAAACAATTAAGTTTCTATAATCTCACATCATACTTCTGTGAACAATGGAAAATGATAACCTTCTGCATTTCCGCCTGAGAAGCGTAAGAAGCAGAAAAAGAACAATTAGAAAAGATGTAGAAAAGCAGATAAGAACAAAATACAAACGTAGTAGAGAGCTCTGGAAAATAAGAAGAAATCTTCCGTTGATACCATTAGATAAACCTTATCAAAAAGGATTTGTAAGATTCTTTGTCGTAAGGGATGATGTAAAACAATCCAAGGACGGAGATTTTTTCGAAGGAATTTTAAAGAAGATAAATACCTATATGTATTCTGATAACCGAAAATTTCTAAAAAAGAAAAGAAAATTAGGAAGAAAGATATATCTAGAAAGAGAACAGAAGCTCAGGTATATTACTTCATTTTCCTGGAATTATCCAAAATGGGAACTTACCGACAGAGAAAGACAATACTTTGAAAAGAAGGATGACTATTGTCCTGTCCGTAAAATATTCGGAACCTACTACAAATTTACTGAACCATGGAGATTTGTTCTAAGAGTAAAGCCCAATATGATTACCCATTACAAACCCCTGGATTTGGTGCTGGAAAAAGAATATGCAGCGCTGGATTCCTGTTTGGGACAGCATAAGGTAATAGGGATTATTCACAAGACTATTTTATGTAAGTCGAATCCATGGAAAGAAAGGTATCAAAGAGAACTTATCAAAAGCAGGAAATATGTTTCCTGCACAATGTCTGCAACAGAGATTGCAGAAAGCTTACAGGACTTATAAGTCCAACTGTTATTTAAAACAAAAACAATGGGAAATTTAAAACTAAAAGGAAAAGATATATTAAAACTGGGCTATCCAAATAACCAAAGCGTCAACGTAGCATTGGAAGTCATGAAAAGAAATTTTGCAACGAAGAATATTCATCATGTAAAAGCTATTTTAAAGGAGATCCTGCTGAATCCGGAAGAATTTGAAAAAGATCTGACTTTCGGACAAATTGCAGAAACTTTGCTTTCATCCAAAAAAACTGAAAAAAGAATGCTGAATTCACAACGTGCTTCGTTTCAGATTTTTGGTAACAATATCTCAGAAGAGGCAAAAAATCAGTTGTACACAGCTTTGAAACTGCCTGTTTCTACTCAGGGAGCATTAATGCCGGATGCCCACAGCGGGTACGGACTTCCCATAGGAGGAGTTCTGGCAGTGGAAAATGCAGTAATTCCTTACGGAGTAGGGATGGATATTGGTTGCAGAATGAGCCTTAGTATTTTGGATACACCGGTTTCATATCTTGAAGGAGCAAGAGATAAATATGAAAAAGCGCTTGCTGAGCATACAAAATTCGGAATGTATGAAACGCATAAATCTCACATAGATCATGAGATTTTCGACAGAGATACATTCGATATGATCCCGATCTTAAGAAGATTAAAGGGAAAAGCCATCAAACAGATGGGATCCTCAGGCGGAGGAAATCACTTCGTAGAATTCGGGGAAGTGGAAATCACTGAAGAGGACGAACAAATTGGTCTCCCAAAAGGAAAATATCTGGGAATACTTTCTCACAGTGGCTCAAGAGGCCTGGGGGCAGAAATAGCACAATATTATTCAAGAATGGCGACAGAACAATGTCCGTTACCAAAAGAAGCACAAAACTTCGCATGGCTGGATTTGAGTACCCATCTTGGATTGGAATACTGGACGGCAATGAACCTTGCCGGAGATTATGCTTCAGCCTGTCATGATGATATTCACAGAAGGCTTGTAAAAGCAGTTGGTGGAAGAATGAAAGCCAGAATTGAAAATCATCACAACTTTGCCTGGAAAGAAATCCATAACGGTAAAGAAGTAATCGTTCATCGAAAAGGTGCAACACCTGCCAATGAGAATGAATTGGGAATAATTCCGGGATCTATGACCGCAAAAGGGTTCATCGTTCGCGGTAAGGGAAATCCTGAATCCCTGAATTCAGCATCACATGGTGCAGGAAGAGCTCACTCACGAGGAGAATGCAGAAGCCTTTTCACTCAGCATGATATCAAAAAAGAGCTGAAACTTAAAAATGTCACATTGATGGGCGGAAATGCAGAAGAAGCACCAATGGCCTACAAAGACATCAATGAAGTGATGAATGCACAGTGTGAGCTGGTAGATATTCTGGGAACATTCCAGCCGAGAATTGTGAGAATGGACAAATAATGCGCCTCATACTTTATAACCTTACAGGTTTCAAAAACCTGTAAGGTTTAATCAGAAAATATTGAAAAACAAAAAATGGGAGCACCACATAACATAAAACGATACGGTGAAGTCTGGCCGGAATTCATAATTCAGTCAGGACTCGGAATTTTAGATAAATTAAAAGATAAAGTCATTATATCAGGGGGTTGGGCATGGCATTTTATGTCAGAAACAGGACATACAGAATACAAGCATGCCCATGACCACAAGGATATTGATGTTTTTGTAAAAAAAGAAAATGTAGCAGAAGTAGTTATCATTCTTCAGCAGGAAGGATTCCAGAAAGTCTGGACACGATATGACCATCTGCCGAGTGACGAAAACTTTCGCAGGTATGAAAAAACAGTTGAACTGAAAAATGAAAAACTTTACAGAATTACCATAGACTTCTTTGAAAGAGATGATCTAGAGACAGTAGAAACCAATGGTTTTACCGTTGTGAGGCCTGATATTTTACTTTCTTTTTACAGAAATATTCACTCCAGTGACAAATGCTGGGCAGTGATGGCCGCAAAAGAACTATTACAAAAGGGAATAAATCCGGTTGGAAACCCTTTATTAAGCAAAATGCCAACATAAAAAATGGAAAAATTAATACAGATCACTTCGGGAAGAGGCCCTTTAGAATGCCAGTGGGTAGTAGCCAGGGTTCTGAAGGCCTTTCTTGAAGAGGCAAAACACAATACAATAGAATACGAAATCATTCATCGTGAAAATGGAGATGAAAACCTGACATTAAAATCAGTAACCCTGCTTTTGAAAGGAAAAGACCTAAGCTTGTTTTTAAAAAGCTGGCTGGGAAGTGTTTGCTGGATAGGGAAAAGTACATTCAGGAAGCTCCATAAAAGAAGCAATTGGTTTATCGGAATTTTTGAACTGGAAAATGTAAAAATGACTGATTTCCATGAAAAAGATATCCGGTTTCAGACTGTAAGAAGCCAGGGAAGTGGAGGACAAAACGTAAACAAGGTGAATACCGCTGTACGTGCCACCCATATTCCTACCAACGAAACTGTTTTTGTACAGGATTCCCGTTCACAGCTGGAGAATAAAAAACGGTCTGTGATCAGACTCAAAGAAAAGGTGATGGCAGTTTATATACAACAACTGGAAAGAAAACTAAAAGAAACCTGGTCGATGCAGATGCAGGTAGAGCGCGGAAATCCGGTTCGTACATTCTCAGGGACAGATTTTAAAAAGAATTACGAAGACAAGACATTTAAGAAAAGAAGAAATGCCTTGAAAAATGAATTAAAAAACTACAGAAATGACGTTAACTAAAAGTAAATATTATTTTGAAGCATTAGACTACTTTCCTTTCAACCTTGCTGAATGTATGGATGCGCTGAATTATGCTTTATCCTATGAACCGGAAGATGCGGACAGTCTTTGTCTCATGGGAAGAATATATTCAGAAGAATTAAAGGATTATGAAACTGCCAAAAAATACTTTGATGAAGCCATGCAGAGTAATATTGGGAATATTAATACTCCCAAATATTATATTGAATGTCTTTTGAGTAATGAAGATTATAGAGAAGCAGAAAAACTGATTGAATTTGCTTTGAAACTAAAAGGAATTGATAAATCAGAAATCCTGACCTGTCTTTCTCTTCTTCAGGAGAGAAGCTTTGATTACAAACAGGCTTTGGCAACACTTAAAGAAGCTAAAAAATTTGCTTACAACCGTGCAGCACTCGAAATTATTGAAGACAGAGAAAAACTGGTTAAAGGAAAAGTAACCAGGACAAGAACCGTAAAAAAGGCCGAATAATCTTTTTTTTGATTTATAATAAAAACAGTATGACTACCTCAAAAGTCAAATCATTTGACTTCTGTCATTCTGACGAATGAAGAATCTTATTGATAACCATAAGCGTGAGATTCTCCATTACATTTCGTTCAGAATGACAATTTTGAGGTAGTCTTATTTTTTATTCACGGAGATCAGATAATCATACACCATTTGATGTTGGTCATCAGTAAGCTTGGCCTTCGGAGCCATTCTGCTTAAAGTATTGATCCATCCCTGGTTGTCATGCTTGGTTGGCTCCGGAAGCTTATGGCATTTTGCACAGGAATTTTCAAAAATGGTTTTTCCTTGCGCCAACTGCTCAGATGAGGTGTACTTTGGCCCGGTAACAGCCACACTTTTCGGTCCGCAGGATACCAGAAATGCCGATGCTGCAATACCTGTTAAAATGAATTTTTTCATATCCTAATATTTTTTTGATGATTACTTCTTTACAGAAACAATATAATCATAAACCCATTGATGCTGTTCATCCGTCAATTTTGCCTTTGGAGCCATAGAATTCATGATTCCTACCCATTGCACAGGGTTGTGTGAAGCAGGATCTGGTAATTTATGACATCTTCCGCAAGAGTTTTCAAAAATAGTTTTCCCCTGAGCAATCTGTTCTGCAGTAGAGGTAGAGGTTCCTGCAGTAGTAGCGGACGTAGAAGCTTTCGGCGTACAGGATACAAGCAAAATAGCCGTAAACGAAGCCGCAGCGATGAGTTTTTTCATGTTTCTTCTTTTGATATAAAACAAATGTAATAAATTCCTGAAGCCGTTGATACAGGATATTCTAGTTTTAATTTAGAAGAAATAAAAACTAAATTCATAAAAAATTGATAATTCCAAATAAAGCCAATTTGTGTCTTTTGTGTGATCATTATGATCCAGGTATTGACCATTCACATTTTAATTATTAATTTTGAATTAATGAAATTTTCTACAGAAGAGCTAATAGAGGGAATACAGTCAGGAAACAAACGCCTGATTGCAAAAGCTATTACATTGGTTGAAAGTAAGAAAGCAGAGCACAGAGCCCAGGCAGAAGAGCTTTTGAAGAAAATTATGCCTCTTACCGGAAACTCTGTGAGGGTAGGAGTAACGGGTGTTCCCGGAGCAGGAAAATCTACCTTTATAGAAAACTTTGGTCGCCTGGTTATTGCTCAGGGAAAAAAGGTTGCTGTTTTGGCTATTGACCCAAGCTCGGCTATCAACAAAGGAAGTATTCTGGGGGATAAAACCAGAATGGAGGAACTTGCCAAAGAAGAAAATGCATTCATTCGTCCTTCTCCTAGTTCAGGATTTCTGGGAGGAGTAGCCAATACTACTTTTGAAACCATGATGATCTGCGAAGCTGCAGGCTATGACTATGTTTTAATAGAAACTGTAGGAGTAGGGCAATCAGAAGTTCTGGTGGCTGATATTACCGATGTCTTCTTATTCCTTAAAATCATTGGAGGAGGAGATGAACTTCAGGGAATAAAACGAGGGATCATGGAAATGGTAGATCTTATCTTCATCAATAAAGTAGATCAGGACAATCTTCAGAAAGCGAAAAATACAAGACTTGAATTAAAAAGAGCTCTAGACTTTATTCCGCCTAAAGAAAAAGGATGGAAGATTCCAGTTTTACTAGGTTCTGCACTTCATAATCAAGGATTACAGGAAGTTTATGATACAATATTCGAATTTATTGATCTGAAAAAGAAAAGCGGCCGTTTTGAAGAAATCCGTGTTCAGCAGGCTGAAAAACGATTTGAATATTGGGTTCAGGAATATATTTTATCCCTGATGAAAAAAAGTAATGCTGTGGAGGAAGCTTATCATATGCACAAAAAAAATGCTTCAGCCATGGTTTCCAATCCAAGTACTGAAGCAAAATTATTTGTTGAAAAATTTTTATCGAACGAAAACAGGGATTAAAGTTTCTCTTTGTCCTGTTTTACCTCAGTTTTAGAAATGTATCCATCATAAGTAATGGGCTGTCTGTCACTACTTCTCATAGAAACGAAAGCTTTTCCGTTTTTAAATACTTCAATATTAACTTCGTCTACGTTTCTTACATCTTTAGGTTTGAACTTAAAAGTCCAGGTTCCTTTTTTATTCTGAGTTTTAGTTACCGTAAAATCTTTTGAAGTAAATCGGTAGCTGTTATCACTGGCACTTCCAAAAGTTGGATTGAACATCCTTCCAAAATAAGGCAACACTACATCCAGTGTATTTTTACTGACATCAATGGTATAATCTCCATTCAGATTCAACATTCTTGTTGCTGTGGCATTAGGCATTGAATTCATGACATTAATAACATCATAATTCGTAGGATTGGCTCTTTGTGCATAGAACGTAAATTCCTGGGAATTCACCAAAGTGTCCACTGTTTTCGGATCTAATGAACCTTGTGAAGCACAGCTCTGAAATAAGAACAGGAATCCAAAAATCATCAGTAAAGAAATATACTTTTTCATAATGATATAATTATTAAATTTAAACAGCAAAATGTATGCAAATATATTCTTTCTGAAATATTTTGGAATAAAAATTGTTAAGGTTGAATTATTAACACTCAAACTATGAAAGTTACACATCTATTTGGAATGGGAGCTATTGCTCTGTCGGCTGTTGCCTGTACTACAAACCCGATTACGGGGAGGTCTTCTTTACAGCTGGCCAACAATTCGGAAATTTTAACAATGTCTTCACAGGAATATAGAACGACATTGTCTAAAGGTAAAGTGATTACCGGTACAGCAGATGCAAAGAGAGTGGTAAATGTAGGAAACAGAATTAAAAATGCAGCAGAAAGATATTATCAGAGTATTGGAAGATCAGCAGATCTTGCAAGCTACAGCTGGGAATTTAATCTTTTGCAGAGCAATGAGCTGAACGCCTGGTGTATGCCTGGTGGAAAAGTTGCAGTCTATACGGGAATATTACCGGTAACAAAAGACGATAACGGACTTGCAGTTGTAATGGGACATGAAGTTTCTCACGCGCTGGCAGGCCATGGAAACGAAAGAATTTCTCAGGCAATGGTTGCTCAGTATGGAGGGGCAATCCTGGGAGGAACAATCTCAAATTCACAATGGGCAAGTGTTTTCCAGAAGGTTTACCCTATCGGTTCACAGGTTGCTTTATTGAAATACGGAAGAGGTCAGGAATCTGAGGCAGATGAAATGGGGCTTTACCTGATGTCTATGGCAGGATATGATCCAAGAGCAGCCATTCCTTTCTGGAACAGAATGGAAGCCGCATCTACAGGAGCAAGACAGCCTGAGTTCTTATCTACCCACCCGAATCCGGAAACAAGAATTTCAGATATCAACAAAGATCTTCCGAAAGCTTTAGAATATTATAAGGCTGCGGGAGGAAAATTATAATTAGAATTTTAATCTTGAGTAAGGCCTTATTAAATTTTTAGTAAATTTGGTAAGGCTTTTTTATGTAACCACCTAAACACAATATTATGAAGAGTTTATCAATTACCGGACTTATCCTTTTAGCTGTTTCTGCATTACTTTTCTATTTAACAACCGATTTTGCCGTAGAACAAATAAAAATTTCTCACATTATGGGAATCATGGCGGGAATCGGGATCGGCCTTATCATTGGAGGAATGGTAGGCTATGTAAGTAAAGGAAGCGCTATAAAAGCGGAACAGAAGAAAAAAGAATTCAAACAGCTGCAGAAAGACAAAGAAGAGCTTGAAAAACAAGCTGCAGAAATTGCAAAACGCCAGGCTGAACTTGAAGCACAAAATAAAAACCCTCAAATTTAAATTTGAGGGTTTAAAGTTGTTATTTTCAATAATTCATTAGAATTTATATCCTAAACCTACCATAAACAAATTAGGTCTGTTATCATATCTGATTTCCGAACCGGAAACTTTGTTGATGAAATTTCTTTCGTCTTTGCTGAAAGCGCCCTCATATCTGGCATTTACAATAAGCTTTTTGATTTCAAGCTGCGCACCGAACTGGTATCCTACTGTAAAGTCATTTTTAGCATTTTCTTTGAAATCGTTGTAAGTATTGTCTTTATTTAAGTTAAAACTTCCTACAGGTCCTACAAAAACGCCCAGCATATTCCCTAAAAGATTATATCCTAAAAGAACCGGAACATCGATACGGTTGCTTTTTACATCAAAAGTAGTGTTCTCTGTAGTAAACTCATTTTTGAAGTGAGTGTAATAGATTTCCGGCATCACAAACAAGGAAGTAGGAAGACCTACTTTTAATGAAAGCCCAACATTGAAACCTACATTATTTTTACCTGTTCCTTCAATCGCATCATTCACTGTTCCTTTAATATTGGACCATGAAGGAGAGCCTGTCGGAAAAATTAAGTTGGCTTTACCTGCCAGTGAAATCTGTGCAGAAGCCCACATTGAAAACCCTAATAACGCTATACTAAGTACCTTTTTCATTATCGTCTATTTTTGTATTTGTCGTTTCAATCGTTTTATTATTCTCTAGTAAATATTCTCTCAGCTCTTTAAACAGTTCTGAAGAATAAACGAAGTCAATCAGATTTTTATTGCCTGCAGTAATCAGAATGTCTTTGTTGCCTTCCCATTCTTTGATTCCCAGTCTTAGGTATACAATTTTCTCGCCAATCGTCATTACAGAGTTCATATCGTGAGTATTGACAATGGTTGTGGTGTTGTATTCCTTTGTGATCTCGTAAAGAAGATCATCTATTACTTTTGATGTATAGGGATCAAGTCCCGAATTGGGTTCATCACAGAACAAATATTTGGGATTGTTTACAATTGCTCTCGCAATAGCAACCCTTTTCTGCATTCCCCCTGAAATTTCAGAAGGATATTTCTTTTCAGCTTTATCAAGGTGTACTCTTCCTATTACTTCAAAAACCCTTTTCTTTTTTTCTCTGTAGGTAAGATTGGTAAACATGTCAAGAGGAAACATAATGTTTTCTTCAACAGTTAAAGAATCAAATAATGCACTTCCCTGGAATACGGTTCCGATTTCTGAACGGAGATGTTGTTTTTCATCTCTGGTCATCGTATTAATATCTTTCCCATCAAACAGGATTTCTCCTGATGAAGGCATATAAACATTCAATAAACTTTTTAGAAAAACGGTTTTCCCGGAACCACTCTGCCCAATAATTAAGTTTACTTTTCCTTTATCAAATGAAGTTGAAATTCCCTTAAGCACTTCAACATCATCAAAACTTTTCTTAAGATCTTTTACCTCAATCATCAGCTTAATATTAATTGGGTTAAAATTAATTCAGAGATAATAATGAACACCATTGTCCATACTACGGCCTGTGTACTGGCTCTACCTACTTCCAAAGATCCTCCTTTTACATTATATCCGAAGTAGGAAGGTACTGTTGCAATGATAAAAGCGAAAACAGTGGTTTTGGTAAATGCATAATAAATGAATAAATTAGGCATATACATTTGAATACCAACAATATAGTCGTTTTCTGTCCAGTTGCCTGTTAAAATTCCTGCAATATATCCTCCGAGAATACCAAATACAATACTGATGGCAATAAGCAGAGGATTAAAAATCATACAAGCGATAATTTTGGGAAATATGAGGAAGTTGGGTGAATTTACTCCCATAATATCCAATGCATCAATTTGCTCTGAAACCCTCATCGTTCCAATACTGGAAGCAATATATGATCCTACTTTACCGGCCAGAATAAGGCTGATGATGGTAGGGGCAAATTCCAATACCAATACTGCTTTTGTAGCGTATCCTACAAATGATGGAGGAATAGGAAAGGAAGAGGCGTCAAAGTTGTTGAACATCTGAATAGCAACTACAGCCCCCACAAAGATTGATGTGAAGACGACAAGCCCGAAAGAATTTACTCCCAAATCATTAATTTCTCTCATGAACAGCTTCCAGAATACTCTCATTTTCTGAGGTTTCTGCAGGGATTTTCCCAAGAGGATAATGTATTCCCCTATCGCTGTGAAAAACTTTTTTAACATACTGCTAAATTAGACTTTTTTATTTAATTGGGCTAGGGTCAAGAATAAGACCAAAGCTTGGTTTTGTGTTAAAATTATTTCAATATTTTTGTTATTCCGTTCTTCATTTTGCATTTTTATCTCCTCCAATCACCAATAAAACGGTTTTTAAAATAATAACCAGATCAAGTACGAAACTCCAGTTTCTTACATAGAAAGCATCTGCCAGAACTCTTTTTTTCATTTCTACTTCCACATCTCCGAAGTCACCACGCAGTCCATTTACTTGTGCTAGTCCGGTAATACCAGGACTTACCATACTTCTCAGACTGTATCTGCCGATTTTAGGTTTGTAATAATTGTCGACAGCCAGCATGTGAGGACGCGGGCCTACCACAGACATTTCTCCTCTCAGCACATTGATGAATTGAGGAAGTTCATCAAGACTGGTTTTTCTTAAAAACTTACCCACTCTGGTAATTCTGGAATCATTGACAGAGGTGGTTTTGGTTGTAGATTCATCATTGACAACCATTGTTCTGAATTTAATACAATTGAAAACCTCTTCATGAAAGCCGTATCTCTTCTGAATGAAAAATACTGGACCTTTGGAAGTTGTTTTGATTAAAATAGCAATGATTGGGAATACCCACGAGCAGATTAAAACCAATATAATAACAGAAAAGAAAATATCAAATGTCCTTTTCATCAGGAAATTAGAAAAATAATCTAATGGATATCTGGCCTGATTAAGGACGGGCTGGGTCTGTATATAGCCAAGGTCATAAAGGAAAAAATCGCTTTGGGTGATACTTGGAATCAGTGAAATGTGAATCTTATGATCTTCGGCCAGTCTGAAAATTTCATTTTCCATTGCTTCGTCATAGGAGTTTTCCATCGATAAAAATAAGGTGTGGATTCCGTTCTTTTTCCAGAAATCTACCAGTTCACTGATCTTCACCGCGGTATGTTCGTATTCAAATATTCTGTATCCATAATCTTTACGGTCTGTAAAGATATTCTTCAAAATTTCTGTGGAATGGTTGTCTCCTAAAAACATGACATTCCTGTAATTGGCACCAAGAGACCGTAAATATTTGATTGCAAAATATACTAATGATTTTGCAAGAAAGATGGCAATAAAAAGGTAAAGGGAAAGCCAGTAAATATCCGAATTGAAAAATACATTCTTACTTACCTTTCCTATAAGCAGCACTCCCAGTATAAAAAACAGGAAATGAATTAAAAGCCGTTCAAGAAACAGGGTATAAGTGAGGTTTCTCGGGATATTGTATATTTTTGTCCTACCACTTAATAGTACCCAGAACAAAAACAACAGAACCAGAGAAAAACTATTCTGATACCAGGTTTCTTTATTGTATTTTAAACTTTCATTTCTGCTTATAAAAAAGAATATGAAGATAGATGCAATAACCATGAGGTCAAGCAACATAATGATTGATTTCAGGTATCTAGAGTATCGAATTCTCTGCATCTATCGGTATTATAGCGAATAAGCCCGGCTAATTTACACTTTTTTACGGGATATTCAGATATTTGTGCGTCTGAACAGAAGCCTGCCATTCAGGGTTTTCCAGAATGAAATCTGTGATCTTGGGATACATGTCGTTTCTTTTGCTCCATTCACTCTGAAGATAAAGCTTACAGTTTTCAGAAACTTTTGCAGCCTGTTCCTGAGCAAAAGTAAAATCATGCTGATTGAAAATAATGACTTTAAGCTCATTGGCCTTTTGATAGATCTCTTCTTTAGGAAGTCCTGTTTTCTTAGGGGAGAGAGTAATCCAGTCCAGTTGCCCGCTCATAGGATACGCTCCTGACGTTTCGATGTGCACTGTACATCCCAATTCTTTCAGTTTGGAGGTCAGGATATCTAAATTCCACATTAAAGGTTCACCGCCGGTCAATACAATTGTTTTACAGTGTCTGGCAGCTGTTTCTGCAATTTCTTCTGCATTCATCAAAGGGTGGAGTTCCGGATCCCAGCTTTCTTTTACATCACACCAGTGACATCCAACATCACAACCTCCCAGCCTGATAAAATAGGCGGCTTTTCCGGTATGTGCTCCTTCTCCCTGTAAAGTGTAAAAATGCTCCATCACAGGGAGCATTTTACCTTCTCTTAATAAAATATCTTCTTCTTTATTCATTTTAAAATTAGTCGTTATAGACCGAAGTTTTGTAAGCAATGATGGTGTTTTTCATCAGCATCGCTCTTGTCATTGGGCCTACTCCTCCAGGTACGGGAGTGATCCAGCTTGCTTTGGCAGCACAGCTGTCAAAATCCACATCACCTGCAAGATAATATCCTTTTGGAGAGTCATTATCTACTCTTGTAATACCCACGTCAACAATTACTGCTCCTTCCTTGATCATATCTCCTTTTAAGAAATGTGGATCTCCCAAAGCGGTAATGACGATGTCTGCTTTTCTTGTATATTCTTCGATGTCTTTCGTGTATGAGTGTGTAAGGGTAACAGTAGAGTTTCCAGGGAAATCTTTTCTTCCCATCAAAATACTCATTGGTCTTCCTACAATTTTACTTCTTCCGATAATGACACAGTCTTTTCCTTTCGTTTCAATATTATATCTTTCCAATAAAGTTAAGATCCCGAAAGGAGTTGCCGGTAAGAAAGTATCCATTTCAAGAGCCATTTTACCGAAGTTTTCCGGGTGGAAACCATCCACATCTTTTCTAGGGTCAATAGCATTGATGATCTTTTCCTGATCAATCTGATCTGGTAAAGGCAGCTGAACGATAAATCCGTCTACTGCTTTAGACTTATTAAGCTCGTCAATTTTTTCCAATAGTTCAGATTCAGAAACAGTGCTTGGAAACTTGATTAAGCTGGATTGAAATCCTACTTCCTCACAGTCTTTCACTTTAGAGTTTACATAGGCCTTGCTAGCTCCGTTATTTCCTACAAGAATAGCCACCAAGTGCGGAGCTCTTCTTTTGCTTGCGAGAATCTTTTCTACTTCTACCTTGATCTCCGCTTTAATTTCCTTGGATACTTTAAGTCCGTCAAGAATTTCTGCCATTTTTACTTTTTTACTTTATAGATTTACTTTTACTTTCTTTTTACTTACTATTTATTTTCTTTATAGTAATTGATCAATCCGTTGGTAGAGCTGTCATGAGAGCTTATTGCTTCATTATTTTCAAGCTCAGGAAGGATTTTATTGGCTAATACTTTTCCTAATTCTACCCCAAACTGGTCAAAGCTGAAAATATTCCAGATGACACCCTGAACGAAAATTTTGTGTTCGTAAAGGGCGATCAATTGACCTAATGAGAAAGGAGTTAATTCTTTGAATAATATAGAGTTAGTTGGAGTGTTTCCATGGAAGACTTTGAAATTGATCAGTCTGTCTATTTCTTCATCAGATTTACCCGAATTTCTAAGCTCTTCTTCCACTTCTTCTTCCAGTTTTCCGAAGGCAAGAGCCTCAGTCTGAGCGAAAAAGTTAGCTAATAGCTTGTCCTGGTGATCAGAAACATGGTTCGGGCTTTTTGCATAGGCAATAAAATCTGCCGGAATCAATTCTGTTCCCTGATGGATTAACTGATAGAATGCATGTTGTCCATTGGTTCCAGGTTCTCCCCAGATGATCGGTCCCGTTTCATATTCTACGAATTCACCATTTCTGTCTACACACTTTCCATTACTTTCCATATCTCCCTGCTGAAGATACGCTGCAAATCTGTCCAGATATTGAGAATAAGGTAAGATGGCATAAGTGGTTGCTGCATAAAAATTACGGTACCAGATTCCTAAAAGTCCCATTAATACGGGAACATTTTCAGAGAATTCTGCTGTCTGGAAGTGTTGGTCTGTATCAAAAGCACCTCTTAAAAGCTGCTCAAAGTTTTCATATCCTACAGAAAGTACAATACTTAATCCGATAGCACTCCAAAGAGAATATCTTCCGCCTACCCAGTCCCAGAATTCAAAAATATTTTCTTCTGCGATTCCAAACTTCTTAACTTCTTCAATATTAGTAGATAAAGCAACGAAATGTTTTGCTACATCTTCCTGTTTTCCTGCTTTCAGAAACCAGTCTTTAGCTGAATTGGCATTCGTCATTGTTTCCTGAGTCGTAAATGTCTTGGAAGCAATGATGAATAAAGTAGTTTCAGGATTTAAATCTTTTACTACTTCTGCGATATGATTTCCGTCCACGTTGGAAACAAAGTGAGCGTTTAATCTTGTTTTAAAATGCTTTAAAGCTGAACAAACCATAACAGGACCTAAATCTGATCCTCCGATTCCGATGTTGACTACATCTGTAATCTCTTTTCCGCTGAAACCTTTATGTTCTCCTGAAATAATCTTCTCAGAAAAAGATTTCATATGCTCAAGAACTCTCTTGATCTGTGGTTTGATATTTTCTCCATCTACGATAATTTCACGGTCGGAGAAATCTCTTAAGGCGGTATGAAGAACAGCTCTCCCTTCTGTTTCATTGATTTTATCTCCTGAGAACATTTTGGAAATAGCATCTTTTAACTGGCTTTCTTCAGCAAGTTGTAGTAAAAGATTCTTTGTTCTTGAATCGATTAAATTTTTAGAATAATCAAAAAGATAATTGTCCTTTTGTAGAGAAAACTCATTAAAACGATTCGGGTTATACTGGAAAAGAGTTCTAAGATCAAAGTCATTTCCACCGAAGTGTTCGTCAAGTGCTTTCCAGCTGCTAGTTTGTGTTGGATTTATTTTTGATAGCATATTACAGAATTTTTATCAATCAGAAGATCATATATCGGATGAGAATAGGTCATAATCCATAATGATTTATTTCTGATTTGCAAATTTACGGAAAAATAAAACCTCTGATAAATTTGAAGACGATAAATAACATTTTTTTAAAAAACAAAACCCCAGAACAGGTCTGAGGTTTTGTAAAATGTGTTTTGTGGTAGGAGTTTTCAATACTATTCATCCATTTCGTTCAGAATGTTTTCCAATTGTTTTGCGCTTCCTCCATAGATGTATTTTGTCCATAGAACAATGCTGGTTATAAACCCTAACGTTCCTATCAGTACTGCAATGATTAATCCCTGTTGAAGAGAAGCAGACAGTTCTGGTAAAGACTTTCCCTGCTCTTTCATCGTATTGTAGATAACCAGTCCAATAGTAATAAGTAAATGTGGAAGTAATAAAAATCCAAAAGACTGATATCTTTCCATATTCAGACGAAGTTCATGATATATTTTCCAAAGACTGTTTTTGGTGTTTCCTGTATAAAGTTCTGTCTGCTTGTAGAATTTATAAAATCCTAGCAGATAGTATGAAGAGATAACCACCATCATCGTATAGGATACATAATAAATAATGTACTGTGAATGAGGGAATTTGAACTGTAAAGGGAAAAAAGCGATCAGAATGATGGCCAGAATCTGCATAGGAAATTCTTTCTTCATGTTTTTCTGGATTTTTTCTATAGGGTGTTTGCTTTCCTTTAATTGCTTTATGGTATCAGGAATATGGACATCGCTGTCTTCTTTATTCCACTGTTCTTTTAATTGATCAAAATTCATAACCTGATTTTTTTATGATTTGCTGTATTTTTTCTTTTGTTCTATTGAGTTTTACTCGCGCGTTGCCTTCACTAAGTCCTAAATTATTCCCTATTTCTTTGTGAGACATCCCTTCCATGAAATAAAATATGACGGCTTTTTCCAGAGAGTTCAGTTCCTGAACGGCCCTGTAGAAAATTTCCAGCTGCCTGTCTTTGGTGGGATTATAATCTTCCTGCTGAACTTCAAAGTGCGAAGGAGCATCTGTGTGATTATTAGATCTTTGCTTTTCCTTTTTTAAATAGGTAATTGCAGTATTGATGGCAACCCGGTACATCCATGTGGAAAACTCACTATTGCCTTTGAAATTCTGGTAGGACTTCCAAAGCTGGATTAGGATTTCCTGCTGCAGGTCTTCCCGGTCTTCTACGGAATCTGCATAGATCCTTGAAGCTTTATATAAAATGCCCTTGTGCTGGTTGACGAGCTTTAAAAAAGCGGTTTCAGTTGGATTGCTCACAATCGTTTCATGGTTTGGTTATAATTATAAGCTTGATACAGGTTTTACCTTGTAGCCTTTTGCCTGTAGAAGAGGAATAATTCCGTTTTCACCCATAAGATGAGAGCCTCCAACGGCAAAGAAAGAACTTTCTTTTTTCATCATGTCCGGCATTACTTTTACCCAATTTTGATTTCTGTTGGTCAGCATGGCTTTTTCCTGTCGGGCATTCATGAATCTTTCATCCTTAAAAAGACTGTAAAGAGATTGTACATTTTCATTTTTAAAAGCTTCAATCATCTTTCTGAACAATATTTGATATTCCTTATCCATTTTCAGTTGAGCAATAGTGCTTTTCAGATCATACGCTTCATTGATTGATTTCATCTGATCTTCCACTTTTTCAAGTCCTTTGATGCTTTTTTTATCTTTTATTGCTTTCTGAAGAAGTTCCATTTCGTAAAGCTTTACTTCCGTCTGAGGGCAGGGGATTGCTTTGGTAGAAAGAAGAGCATACAATGCCTGAGGGCTTGAAGAATCTATACTTTTCAGATCCGTTCCGTAATTGGCAAGAACAGTATTCAGCTCTTTAGCTTCTTCGGGAGAAAGCTGATCCGATATTTTTTTATCTGCTTTAAACATTTTCTGTAATGACATCATTTCAGCGGGATCTGTATAATTGATTTCCATAACAAAGTTGTCAGATTTCTCAAGCGCTTTCAATACCTTAGATTTGATCTCAAAATCTTTACTGCATAAGATATGAAAAGTTCCGGTAATATAAGAAGGCTTCGAAAGTCCGTTGCCGGATATTTCCCAAAGCAGGCTGTTTTCTTTGTTTTTACTTTGTGCGTTGGCTGTTATGAAATTCAATGACAGTAATGCTGCGAATCCAAGTTTTATTAAATTTCTCATTGTATTAATTTTTTTGATTTTCTGTTCTTTTAAACAGTAGGTAAAGCAGGCATTACAATCGTTACAATTTTTTTCAAAAAAAGATAAAAACCTCCTGAAAACAGGAGGCTGTAAAATCTAAAATTATAATGATAACCAATTGGTTAGGATGGTTTTTTTATTCCGGGTTTTTTGGATATTCAGGTTTTGAAATTTTTCTTTTTCTTAAAAAATAGAAGATTGCAGCAGCAATTAATAGGAGTGGCCATACATTGATAAGCCCCACAATAATTCTCTGAATCAGATAAAAACCGTATACAAAGCCATCTTTAGCATCATAGATGAAATTGTATTTATACTTATTATCAATACTTGTAGTGTTGGTAACAGCAATTTCTGCAATACGCAACTGAGGTTCTTTGATGTAAATGTCAATCGTGCTGTATTTCAGATCATCCGTCATGTTCATGCTGGAAAGCTTTTGAAGATTTGCTTCAGACATATTCTCATCATCCAGCGTTACTTTATCTTTATTTGTTTTCAGCTTGCTGATGTTCTCAGAAGTTTTTTGATTTCTTTTCCCTTCTAGTTCAGAATACTTGATGTTGGCCGTAACATCCTCAGCATTGATGGATCTTGAATTAAGAAATAATTTATTGGTATTGATCGCTGTCAATAATTCTCCCAGTTTTTCCGTTGGAATACGTACCTGCATTCTGTTCTCTGTCTGGTATTTTTTAACCAGCATCGCCTTTTCATTGGATGTGTTGTAGGTGTTTTCAGAAACAACGTTACTTTGAAGATTACTATTGGTAACAAATCCTCCAAGCTCCTGAACCGATTTTTCAATAGCAATCGTTGCATTATACACATCTTTTACTTCCATGTTCACATCAGCTGTTTTGATGAACTGTTTGTCTTTTACTTTCATTTCTGCAACGGATGAAATACTGTCGGAAACAATAGCAGAAGCAGAATCTGTTGTAGCATATGCTTCAAGGTCTGTTGAAGCTACTTCTCCTTTTTTACATGAATAAATTCCTAATAAAAGTATAGCTGACAGAGATAATTTAATGTAAGTGGTTTTCATAGCGCTGATTTTTGTTGTTTTGCTTGAGTCAAAGTTCAGTCAGGATCTTTTGTAACACTTGAAAATCAAAAGTAAAAACCTTGTAAACAAAATTTTCGGTTTTAATGAATTGAAATATAGTATTTTGTAAAATAAACTTGAGCTTCAGCCATTGCTTTCGGAGCAGTTTTTGCTTATCTTTTACAAACCAAAACTACAATCTATCACTATGTCAAATACTTTTTCCAAAATCCGAAACGCAATAGGATTATTCACATCTATAGATTTTGATCAGCTGAGCGCCATTTCTCAAAAAGTAGATTTGCCAAAACTGATGCATAATTTTTCAAAACTGGATGATAAACAGCTTTCCGGGCTTATGAAAATGCTTGATCCCGAAAAGAAAAAGAAAGAGCTTCCACCCATTGACGGAGATTTTTATGATATCTACCATACTCTTACTCCCGAACAGCGTGAAATTCAGCTGAAAGTAAGAGCGTTCATGGAAAAAGAAGTCAAGCCTCTGGTCAATCACTACTGGCTCAGAGATGAATTTCCTTTTGAACTGATCCCAAAATTTCAAAAACTGGATATCTGCGGGGTTACTTATGAAGGGTATGGCTGTCCGGGAATGCCTTTCCTGATGGAAGGTGTTATTGCCATGGAGATGGCAAGAGTAGATGCTTCTATTGCCACTTTTTTCGGAGTACAATCCGGACTGGCAATGGGTTCTATTTATATCTGCGGATCGGAAGAACAGAAGCAAAAATGGCTTCCGCAGATGCAGAAATTTGAAAAAATTGGTGCCTTTGGACTTACGGAGCCCGAAGTTGGATCAGGAGCAGCAGGCGGACTTACGGTAACCTGTAAAAAAACACCTGAAGGCTGGATTCTTAATGGTCAGAAAAAATGGATCGGAAATGCTACTTTCGCTGATCTAATCATTATCTGGGCAAGAGATCTGGATAGCGGAGAAGTGAAAGGTTTTATTGTAGAAAAAGATAATCCGGGATATTCCGTAGAAAAGATCAAAGGAAAAATGGCGTTAAGAATTGTTCAGAACGGATTGATTACCTTAAAAGACTGTCTCGTTACCGAAGAAAACCGTCTGCAGAATGCCAATTCCTTTAAAGATACAGGAAAAGTACTGAGAATGACAAGAGCTGGAGTAGCATGGATGGCCACAGGTTGTGCACGCGGAGCTTACGAAAGTGCTTTGGATTATACCCGAAAAAGAGAACAGTTTGGAAGACCTATTGCCTCATTCCAAATGATTCAGGGACATCTGGTGGAAATGTTGTCCAATCTTACCGCTATGCAGACAATGGTTTTCAGACTGTCTGAAATGCAGGATGAAGGAATTTTAAAAGATGAACATGCTTCTTTAGCCAAAGTTTTCTGTACCCTCAGAACAAGAGACATTGTTTCCAGAGCAAGAGAAGTAATGGGAGGAAACGGAATTCTGCTTGAGTACGATGTGGCCCGGTTTGTTGCCGATGCAGAAGCCATTTATTCTTACGAAGGAACAAAAGAAATCAACTCGCTCATCGTAGGACGATCGATAACAGGTTTCAGTGCTTTCGTATAGGTGACGGGTAGCAGATGGCAGGTAATAGGTTGTAGGTGCTGCAACCTGCAACCTATCATCTGCCGCCTTATGAAACTAAATGTTTATATTTTTCCTTGTTGTCAATAATCATCCAAAGATTGATCAGAAACATTACTCCGGCAATACTCATTCCCATAGGAGATTTATCCATTGTGAAAACATGCGTGACAATTCCTACCATGACAGGTAAAATAACAATGGCACCTAATGCTCTTGTTTTTGGGAAAATAAATAATAACCCGCCAATAACTTCTACAATGCCCACTAATGGCATCAGCCAGCTGATTTCTCCAAAAGCAGCGAAAAGTTTCATTTGTTCTGGAGTAGGTTTCTCCATGGGCATATAATTAAAAAACTTGTTTAATCCGGCATTAATAAACATAAGCCCGAAAAGTAAACATAAAATGAATTTTACTGTTTTCATGTTTGGTGATTTTATACCAAATGTAAAATAAAAATAGGATTCTTTGATTGTATTTTTATAAAAAATGTATAATTAATGTTAATGATAGGTTAATGTTGTGTTTTGGACAATTTCATTGTTTATATTTGATATTCAAACTAAACTAATACTATTATGTTGAAAAATCTTAAAAAATTAAACCGTACGGATTTGAGAGAAATCCAAGGAGGCGGAGGTGTTGGAAAATGTGATATAGGACCTATAGGATGTCCTTGTAAAATTCCACCAGGTGATCCTTGTTTAGGTGGCCCGGGTGGAGATCCTAGTGGACCTTCTTATGGATATTGTCCTGACAGTCAATCTTATATTCTTTGTACGGAAACGTGTCCAAATGGAATGAGCCCTTTGTGTGCTCTTCCATAAATAATATAAAAAAGACTGTCTCGAAAAAGGCAGTCTTTTTATTTAAAGTTACGAGTATACCAATGAGTACCCATTGCTTATTACTCATTACTCATATTCTAGTCCATTTCCTTCAAAGTGATATTCTTGGAAATTTTGTAGCTTTTTTTCCTCTTATGAGGTTTGGGCTCTTCTCCTAGCAATCTTCCCCAAGGTTTTAGATCGTCTACTCTTTCACAGATAATTTTTATAATCGCAATCGCTGGAATGCACAGGAACATTCCTGCAATTCCCCAAAGATGTTCTCCTAAAAGGATTCCAATAAAAGAAAATAGAGCGTTGATCTTTACTTTAGAGCCCACCACAAATGGTAGGACAATATTTCCATCTACAGCATGAATGGCAATATACCCTAAGGCAACATAAATACAGGTTGAAGGCATAGAAGTAGCAAACGCTATAAAACAGGAAATGAGAAGAGAAATAAAAATTCCCAGATACGGAATAACGTTTAATAATCCTGTGAGAACTCCTAAAAGGATAGCATATTTCACTCCCAGAATGGTAAGGAGCGTGGAAGTAAGAACAGATACAATAATCACCTGAAGGAAAAGCCCGAAGATATACTTCTTGGTCATGATTCTAATTTCGTTTACAGCTTCCTGTACACTTGCTTTATGTCTTTCATTGAAAACTGTAACGATAAAATTGTTTAAAAGTCTTCTGTAATTTAAAATAAAGATAAAAAAAAGGGTGAAAAATATAATAAATCCGAATCCGGTTGAAAATATTCCAAAAGTAAATCCTAAAATGACTCCCGAAGAAGAAAGCAGTTTAGTTAATCCCTGGTTAATATAATCCACCTGTTCATCCACTTTCACATTAAATGTTTTGGAAACCCAATGCTGAAGGCTGTTAAAAACAGTCGTAAACTGTTCCTTGAGGTGTGGAAGATCCTTACTGAAGTCAGACAGCTGATTGGTAAAGAAATAAATGATACCACCTAAAATCATCAGCATAATAAATACTGAAGTCATGGTAGACATAGATCTTGGAAATCTTAACTTTCTTTCCATAAAAGTGGCTGCAGGTAAAAACAGCATTGCCATCAGGAATGCCAGGAAAAACGGAGCTAAAATACTCTGTCCCAATGCCAGAAGATAGCCAAGTCCAATGATGGAAACCACCACGAGGGTAAGCTTGACAAGGAAAGGAAGTCTAAGAAAATTCATAATCTAAAAATATGCGGTGTGGAATAAAAATAAGAAAACCCTTCCGAATTGAAAAATTTTTTATTCAATCCTTCAGGATTTTCTTGGATTGTATCAAATTTTATTCCACCCAGCCAGATTGATTGTGATTTTTTACCTAAAACAGAAACACGCCCTGAATATCAGAACGTGTTTCTTTATTGAGAAGTTAATATGTTATAAGTTGTTTTATTCTTCAATGGCGATGTCAATGACTTCCTCCATTCTGTTGACGTAGTGTACTCTCAGATTTTTAAGATAATCTTTTTTGATTTCCTCCACATCTTTTCTGTTGGCCTCACAAAGAATAACATCTTTGATTCCTGCTCTTGTTGCTGCAAGAAGCTTTTCCTTGATTCCCCCTACAGGTAGTACTTTCCCTCTTAATGTAATCTCCCCGGTCATTGCCAGGTGGGGTTTTACTTTCTTGTTTTTAAATGAAGAAACCATGGATGTCAGCATAGCAATACCGGCAGACGGTCCATCTTTAGGCGTTGCCCCTTCAGGAACGTGTACGTGAATGTTTTTCTTTTCAATGTCTTCCTGAGGAATACCCAGTTCATCATGCTTAGCTTTAATATATTCCAAAGCAATAGTCGCAGATTCTTTCATTACCGTTCCCAGGTTTCCAGTCATCGTTAATGCCCCTTTACCATTGCTTAAAATACTTTCAATATAAAGGATATCTCCACCTACACTTGTCCATGCAAGACCAGTTACCACACCCGGAACTCCAGTGATTTCAGATAAGCTTTTAGGTCTTGGAACCCCAAGAATTTCATCTACTTTTTCCACTGAGATTTTTGGATCATAATCTTTTATCAAAGCAGTCTGTAGCGCTACCCATCTTCCAATGGCTGCAATTCTTTTTTCCAGAGTTCTCACTCCGCTTTCTGAAGTATGAGCTTCTATAATATGTTTGAGTTCTGCATTTCCAAGTTTGAATGATTTTGCATCCAGACCATTTTCCTCCTGTTGTTTCCTGATCAAATGTCTTTTGGCAATCTCAATCTTTTCCTCCAAAGTATAGCCGGCAATCTGAATAATTTCGGTTCTGTCTAAAAGAGGAGTCTGTATGGTTGAAAGTGAGTTGGCAGTTGCAATGAACATTACTTTTGAAAGGTCATAACCCATCTCCAGGAAATTATCATAGAAAGACTTATTTTGCTCTGGGTCAAGGACTTCTAGAAGTGCTGAGCTCGGGTCCCCATGAAGTCCCTGTCCGATTTTATCAATCTCATCAAGAACAATTACCGGATTTGAAGTACCGGATTTTTTGATGGACTGTAAAATTCTTCCCGCCATAGCACCGATATACGTTTTTCTATGTCCACGGATTTCACTCTCGTCATGAAGTCCTCCCAATGATAGTCTTACATATTTTCTCCCTAAAGCATCCGCAATAGATTTTCCTAAAGAAGTTTTACCCACCCCCGGAGGCCCTACCAATAATAGGATAGGAGACTTCATGTTGTTTTTTAATTTTAAAACAGCCATGTGCTCCAGGATTCTTTTCTTAATATCTTCCAGTCCGAAGTGCGCTTTGTCAAGTACTTTTTCAGCTTTTGCAATATCAAAAATATCTTTTGTATAAGTTTCCCAAGGTAGATCTGTAAAGAAATCCAGATAGTTTCTCTGAACATTATAATCCGGAGAGTTGGGATTCTGACGCTGCAGTCTGCCGATTTCCTTCTGGAAATGGTCTTCTACCTCCTGACTCCATTTTTTTGTTTTAGCTTTAGCAATAAGGTCTTCCACATCACTTTCAGGTCCACCGCCCAGTTCTTCCTGGATTGTTCTGATTTGCTGATTCAGGAAATATTCTCTCTGTTGCTTATCTAAATCTTTTGAAGTTTTCTGATGAATCTGATTTCTCAGTTCCAGTTTTCTGAAATCCTCATGCATCAGCTCGTAGCACTGGTTGGCTCTTGTCATAAGACTTTTCTCTTCAAGCAGTTTTTGTTTTGCAATCGAAGAGAAATTAGCATTGGTGCAGATGAAATTCAGAAGATCATCATTATTGTTAATATTTTTAATCGCAAAGTTGGCGGCATTAGGAATATTAGGATCCAGTTCAATGATCTTTAAGGCAAGATCCTTGATGTTTTCCAGCAATGCTTCATACTCTTCCCGGTCTTTAGGCTGGGTATCTTTTAATTTTGATATTTCAGCTTTAAAATATGGTTGATTATCAACGATTTTTTTAATCTTAAATCTGTGAAATCCTTTGGTAATAGCTGTAATATTGCCTTCGGGAAGCTTAATGATCTTAATAATCTTTGCCAGTGTTCCGGTAGTATATATATCTTTTTCGGATGGTTGTTCCAGATCCGAATTTTTCTGGCTTACAATTCCAATAAAATCCCCGTTTTTCTGTGCCTCTTCAAGAAGCTGTATAGAGGTTTTTCTCCCCGCAGTAATAGGAATTACCACATTAGGGAACATGACCATATTTCTTACGGGAAGTATAGGGAATATTTTCTGTTCGGAATTTTTATCAGTCTCTGCGAAATCGGAAAGATTGATTTCTTCAGTTACGATATCAAATCCGTCACTGATCATTTCTTCTAAACTAATATCTTCAAATTCTGTCATAGTCAATCGAATGACAAATTGTCATTTTCGTTTTTTATCGTTAAAGGGATTTTTATATAATATACTCTGAAAACGTGCGGCATATTATAATGTTTTAAAAATGCACAATACTTATGCCATTTGTTTTTTACTTAAAAATACGGTCAAAATTTCCTTTTTTAGATAAACTTTGCATTAAAAATCAAAATAAAGCAGTTCTGTTTCTGTAATTTCTTAAAAATGTGTATTTTCGCAAACTGATAAAAAACTATAATTTATAAAATGGCAATTTTAGGACAGATTAGGAGTAAGCCTTGGCTTTTAATGGGAGTAATAGCCTTAGCGCTTTTGGCGTTCCTGGTAAACCCCGATAGTATCGACAAGGTTTTTGGTAAGAATCCTGACGTTTTAGGAAAAGTAAACGGTGAGAAAATCACCCGCGAAGAGTTCAATGATCAGCTTTTCGTGTTGCAGCAGCAGGCTGAACAGCAAGGTCGTCCGAAAAACGGTCTTGAAGAGCAGGCGTGGCAGTTACTTGTACAATCTAAACTTATCAAACAACAGTTTGAGAAACTGGGCTTTGAAATGACTGATGATTATTTCTGGAATCAAATCCAGTACGATCAGATGTTTGCTCAGAATCAACAGTTCTTTGATGAGAAAGGTAACTTTAAAACTCAAGAGCTTAAAAAAGAAATTGAAACATTACAAAACACCAATCCTCAGGGATATGCACAATGGTTGAAAACGAGAAAGACAATCGAGTACAGACTAATGGCAAGACAGGTGTTTACTAATCTTTCAGCAGGGATTACTACAGGTAAGAAAGAAGCTGAAGAATTAATGAAGCAGAGAGATCAGCTTGCAGATATCGACTTTGTAAAAGTAGATTACGCAGCTTATCTTCAAAAAACAAAGATCAATGTTACCACACAGGATCTTGCTGATTACATCAAGAAGCACCCTGTAATGTTCAAAGCTGAGCCAAGCAGAAATATCGGTATTGTGTTTTTCCCATCTAAACCTAGTGCAGCAGATGATGCAGCAGCCCTGAAAGAAATTACAAAATTATATTCAGGAGGTACAGATGCAAGTGGAGGAACTGAAAACTTCCAGAATACTAAAAACGATTCTATGTTTGTTGCAGCAAATTCTGATGCACCATTCAATCCTCAGTATCTGAATCCTGCACAATTGCCTCCAACAATCAAAGATCAGATCACAGCAGCAGCGGTAGGTCAGACTTTTGGTCCTTATAAAGAACAAGATGTATACGTAGTCTCTAAATTGGTAGGAAAAAGACCTTCAGATTCTACTTTATCCAGACATATCCTAATTGCATTCAAAGGAAGCCCTGCAGGTGAAGGGGTAACGAGAACCAAAGAGCAGGCTAAGAAATTGGCAGACTCTATCGGAGCTATTGTAAAAGCTACTCCTGCTAAATTTACAGAATTCCTTAAGCTTTCAAGTGATCCGAATTCTGCAGCTCAGGGAGGTAGCCTTGGATGGACAACACCGGAAACACCTTTCGTTCCTGAATTCCTTGCTTATCTTGCAAACAATCCTAAAGGAGCTACAGGGGTAGTAGAAACACAATTCGGTTACCATATCATCAATATTGAAGATAAAAAATCAGGATCAATGGGGTATAAAGTTGCTAACCTTGTGAAAGCAATCAAACCTTCAGATGCTACTGAAGCTGAAACAGATAAAAACTCAAGAAAATTCATTCAGCAGGTTCAAGGAAAATCTTTCAACGATTTTGTGAACATTGCTAAAAAAGGAAACTACCAGTTCTCCAATCCAAAAGCAGCAAAAAGATTTGAAGGTCAGCTTCAGGGCTTAGGTACTGAAAAAGATGCTGATATCCTTACCTGGGCTTTTGATAAGAAAAGAGAAAAAGGAGATACTGAATTATTTACAGTAGACGGAACAGGTGATAAAATTGTAGTATATCTGAACGGAAAACAGGAGGCAGGTCTTGCTGATCCTGAATCTGTAAGAGATCAGATTGAAGTTATCGTTAAAAATAAACTGGCAGCAAAACAAATCTCTGATAAAATTGCAGCAGCAAAAGCTTCAAGCTTAGATCAGATTGCCAAATTATTTGCAGCTCCAAAACAATCAGCTCAGGTGAATCTGTTGAATCCTTCTGTAGCAGGGGCTATGGAACCTAAAGTTGCCGGTGCAGCGTTCGGTGTTGCAAAAGGTAAACTTTCTAACCCGGTTGAAGGTGGAACAGGAGTTTATGTTCTGATCAAAAAATCAGAAACTGTAAACAAGCAGCCTGGAGATCTAAAGCAATTTACAGAATCTCTTACTCAGAGAAGTGCTGGAATGTTCGGACAGGCTTGGATGAAGAGTCTTCAGGATAATGCAGATATCGAAGATTACAGAATCGAGATCTGGAACAAGCTGGGGAATCAGCAACAATAAGAAATTCATTTCAATGATATAAAAAGCGGCAAAATTTTTTGTCGCTTTTTTTGTATTTATGGCAGAATAATAAAGGAAAAGATTTATTTAAAATGTATTATATTTGCTTATTAGAAAAAAATTAGCAAGTGAAGTTCAGTAAAGAATTAAAAGCTGGTGTGATTGCACTTCTAGCTATCGTAGGCTTTGTGGTGTTGTTTCAGTTTATGAAAGGGAAAAGCCTTTTTACTACCGACAATATATTTTACGCAAAATATGACAATGTAGAAGGTCTGGCGCAGTCTGCGGCAGTTTCTATTAATGGTCTGAAAGTAGGGCAGGTAGATAAGATTATTCCTATCACCTCAAAAGATGGAAAAATTAATTTTGTCGTAAAAGTTACCGTCGACAATAAATTCGAATTTTCAAAAAACTCATCATTGGAGATCTTTGAGCCGGGATTAATGTCTGGTAAAGAAATGAGAGTAAACCTTATGTATGGTGGGCCGACTGCAAAAGACGGTGACACTTTAAAAGGTGCTTTCAAGCTGGGAACGCTGGGAAGTCTTTCTTCGCAGGTAGGTCCGGTAAAAGATCAGCTACAGGTGGTTTTACATAGAGTAGACTCTTTAATGGCGAATGCCAATCAGGTTTTTGATGCTCAGAACAGAGCCGAAATAAAAGCTTTACTAGCCAACCTTAATAAAACAGTAGGAGCATTACAATCCACAGCAGGAAGTGTAAATACGCTTGTAGGACACAATGATCCAAAACTGCAAAAAGTGTTGGATGATGCAAGTCTTACTATGCAAAGCGGAAAAGTAACACTAGATAAATACGGACATCTTGCAGAAAGTATCGACACTAAACAGTTGAATGCTACCATTGCAAGTTTAGATGCTACAGTAGGAAAATTGAATCAGGTGATTGGAGGTATTGATAAAGGAGAAGGAAGTTTAGGTAAACTGATGAAGGACGATCAACTGTACAACAACCTGAATTCAGCTTCTTCCAATCTGAATACATTAATCGAAGATATGAAAGCGAATCCGAAGAGATATATCAACTTCTCGGTTTTCGGTAAAAATAACAAAGACTAATACGCCTTATGCAGTACATCGATAACATTATTTTCCTGATTTTATTAGTAGCCGGGTTCGGGCTGTTTGCCAAAAGCCTGCAGAAGATATACAGAAATATCAGGCTGGGTCGTGAAATCAATAGAAGTGACAGAAAATCTGAACGCTGGAGTATCATGGCCAATGTGGCTATGGGACAGAGTAAGATGGTCAAACGTCCTATCGCAGGAATTTTACACATTTTTGTCTATGTTGGTTTTATTATCATTAATATAGAACTCATTGAAATAATTGTTGATGGACTGTTTGGTACTCACCGTTTTCTGGCCTCGGTTTTGGGACACGGATTCTATAGCTTCTTTACAGCTACATTAGAAGTGCTTGCACTTCTGGTTGTAATAGGTGTGGTTATATTTTTCATTAGAAGAAACTTTTACGGGGTTAAAAGATTAACAATGAAGGAGCTTTTCGGATGGCCGAAAGAAGATGCCAACTGGATTCTTATCATCGAATTTGCCCTGATGATGGCTTTCTTTAAAATGAATGCCTCAGATTTTATTTTGCAGTCAAGAGGAGTTTTACCAGTACATGGAAGCTTCCCGATCAGTGAGATGACATTTGTGCCGTTCTTGGAAATCTTCAACTTTGACAGCGGGTTTTTGATGTTCACAGAGAAAGGAGCATGGTGGTTCCACTTTGTAGGTATTCTTTTCTTTATGAACTATCTTTATTACTCAAAACATTTGCATATTATCCTGGCGTTTCCAAGTACATGGTATGCAAACCTTGATAAAAAAGGAAAGTTCAATAACCTTGAGTCTGTAACAAAGGAGATCAAATTAATGATGGATCCTAATGCAGATCCATATGCTGCTCCGGCTGAAGGCGCAGAAGCTGATGTACCTTCTAAATTTGGGGCAGAAGATATTTTTGATCTGAACCAGGTACAATTGCTGAATGCCTATTCGTGTACAGAATGTGGACGTTGTACTTCCGTTTGCCCGGCTAATATTACCGGTAAAAAACTTTCTCCGAGATTGATCCTGATGAAGACCAGAGACCGATTGGAAGAAGTGGGAAGAAACATTGATAAAAACGGAAAATTCGTAGATGACGGTAAAAAACTGTTGAACGATTATATCACGAAAGAAGAACTTTGGGCTTGTACCACATGTAATGCATGTACAGAAGCTTGCCCGGTATTGCTTGACCCTCTTTCCATTATCTTTGAAATGAGAAGATTCCTGGTGATGGAACAGTCTGCTGCTCCACAGGAACTGAATCTGATGATGACCAATGTGGAAAATAATGCAGCCCCTTGGCAGTATAATCAGGCTGACCGTCTGAACTGGGCAAACGAAAATTAATGTAACAATGTAAATAATGTAACGATGTAACAATCATTGGTAAACTGTTACATTTGTATATTGATAAATTTGATTTAGAATGGATTTCACTATAAAAACAATGGCAGAATATGCTGCCGAAGGAAAAGCCCCTGAAGTTTTATTCTGGGTTGGATGTGCGGGAAGTTTTGATGACCGTGCTAAAAAAATTACAAAAGCATTTTGCAAGATATTAAATAAAATAGGAGTTGAATTTGCTGTTCTTGGACAGGAAGAAAGTTGTACAGGAGATCCTGCGAAAAGAGCAGGAAACGAATTCGTTTTCCAGATGATGGCTCTTACCAATATCGAAGTGTTAAATGCTTACGAAGTAAAGAAAATCGTAACAGCTTGTCCACACTGTTTCAATACTCTGAAAAATGAATATCCAAGCCTTGGCGGGCACTTTGAAGTAGTACACCATACCCAGTTCCTTAAAACCTTAATGGAAGAAGGAAGACTGAAGATTGAAGGAGGTGCATTCAGAGGGAAAAAAATTACCTTCCATGATCCATGTTATCTGGGACGTGCCAACGACGAATATGAAGCGCCAAGAATGCTTCTTGAAAAGCTGGATGCTGAACTTGTAGAAATGAAGCGTTGCAAAACCAATGGTCTTTGTTGTGGAGCAGGAGGCGCACAGATGTTTAAAGAACCTGAAAAAGGAAAGAAAGACATCAATATTGAAAGAACAGAAGAAGCTTTATCTTTTGAGCCTAAGGTAATTGCTACAGGATGCCCTTTCTGCAATACCATGATGACGGATGGTGTAAAACACTTTAACAAAAATACAGAGGTTGCCGTAAAAGATATCGTTGAACTTCTTGCTGAAGCAGAAGACTTATAATTGACATCTTATACAGGTTTATGAAGCTGAAATGGAGACTCTCCTTTTTGTTTATCATTTCGATACTTGCTCTTCTTACATTCTGGAATTATCAGAACAGAGTATATGACTGGGATATGCCGGGCTATATGGGATGTATGTATACTTCCGAATTTCCGGACTCACCGGATAAAGTCCGAATCCTGACCTATGAGGAAATCAAGAAAGAGGCTCCTGCAGAACATTATACAGACATTATCGGAATAAAGCAATGGGACATTCCCAGGCAGTATTTCGTAAAAAATACCCAATCTTTTACAGAACAATTACCCTATTTTCAGATCAAAGTAGGGTATATTCTTATGATCACCCTTTTTTATAAGCTTGGATTATCGTCGCCAATGGCCGTATTGTTTACCAGTCTTATTTCTTACTTTTTTTCAGGAATATTATTATTTTATATTCTGAAACTCCTGTTTCCAAAGAAATACTGGCTTGCGATACTATTAACGATTGCCGCCATGCTTTTGCCACCAATGACTTACATGTCGAGGGTTTCTACACCGGATATGTTTATTTTTCAGTTTATGCTGATTTTTATGATCGGGTTACTCAAAAAATGGAACAAATGGGCAATGTTTGTACTTTTATTCGGTATTACTTTTATTCGGCCAGATTATATTACATTCACCCTGACTTATATTATGGCTGTTTTCTTTTTCCATTATTTCCGGGAAAAGAAAATTGATATTTCTTTTATTGCACAGGGAATCGTACTTCTTGCCATGTATCTCGCCATCATTAAGTTTTATCATTATCCCGGATGGAAAGATCTGTTTTATGATACTTTTATTGACAGAAGACCTATTATTTCAACACACCCCATCGATGTTAGTTTAAAAGACTACCTGAGTATTATCTATATTAAAATCATTTATTTTAAAAAAGTCACTTTATCGTTGGCTATTATGATAGGAGTGATCTTTTGGCGATCTAAAAACGCATGGGTGAGGATGATTTCAGTTCTTTTTGTGGTGAATGTCTATATCAAATTCTTTTTCTTTCCGCAGTCGGCTGCTTTAAGGTTCTTCTTCCCTTTTATTTTTCCGGTTTTTATGATGATGCTTTATGTATTGAGTAAAAAATACAATGATCTTAAACTCGAGAAAATTGCGTAATTTTGTATTTAAGATGATAAGGATATTCAATCAGCGTTAAATTAATATTCTGGTTAGTGATCAGAATTTATTTTTTTGATATGTTCTTGAAAAATAAATATTTACATTATGAAAATCGAAGAATCTAATATTGTAGAAACCAACGACTACAGAGTCATTATATACCCGGCTTCAAGACCTTTTGAAACAAAAGAAGCAAAAGCTATTACTGAAAAACTATTTGATTTCCTTGCAACGTGGGCTGCTCATGGAAAACCACTTTCTTCTTCTTTTAAAATTGAAAAGAATCAGTTTATCATCGTATGTGTGGATGAAGAAAAAGAAATGGCTTCAGGATGCAGCATTGATGCATTAGGAAAGGTAATGAGAGAAATTGACGAAGAATGTCAGCTAGGCCTTTTCGATAGGATGAAAGCAAGTTTTGTGGAGAATGGTGAAGTGAAAACGTTAAAATTAATGGACTTTAAAACGAAGCTGAGAAACGGAGAACTTGCAGAAGATATTCAGGTTTTTGACTTCTCTAAAAATACGTATCTGGACTTTTTAAGCCACTTCCTTCTTCCTTTGGAGAAGAGCTGGGCGGCTTCTATAAAATAATTGCTGTTAAGCTGATACAAAAGAGTAATCATAAAGTGGAAAATATATTTCCACTTTTTTGTTTTAATGTATATTTGTATAGATTCGAGCAGTGACTAATGCCTAAAGTACTTTTTTTAACGACTTCCCACAGCTATAATGATGACCGCATTTTTTATCATCAGGCAAAAGCTCTTAGAGATAATGGGTATGAAGTGAAAATATGCAGTTTATATGCAGAGTATAAAGGTTGTATTGATGGGATTGAAATAGAATCTTTTGCCATTCTGGAAGAAAGTATAGAAACGAAAATGGAAACTTTCCGGAAAGTTTGCGATTCTTTTCATCCTGAGTGTATCATTTGCTCTGAACCATTGGCTGTTGTGGCAGTAAAGAAGTTTGTAAAAGAACACAGGATAAGCTGCATCTATGATATTACAGAATGGTATCCTTCCATGTCAATGCTTCAAAAGTACAGGTTTCCGGTTACCATTTTTCAGGCCATAAAGTTTTCTCTCATTCAGCTGTATGCCGGATTTTTAAGTACTCATTTCATTTTTGGTGAAACCACTAAAAAATTTCCTTTAGTTTATTTTTTTGGATTTAAAAAACAGATCATTGTTCCTTATTATCCGGATTCTCTTTATATCAAGGAAAGCATAAAGCAACTCGATACGAACGTCGTCAAGCTATGCTATACCGGACAGATTTCTAAAGATAAAGGAATTGAAAATTTCTTCAACGTAATAGATAGTCTTCGTCAGAAAATGCCTGCACTTCATATCAGGATTCTTATTATTGGTTCAACTGTACAGGAAAGCGATGAGCTCTACTTTTCATCATTATTAAAGATATATTCTTTTGATGATATTGAGATCAGAAAACCAACAAGATTTGAAACATTTACAGAAGCATTTGAAGATGCGGATCTATGTTTTGATCTTCGGGAAATTAACTTTGAAAATAATCATTCTCTGCCAATAAAACTGTTTTATTTTATGGGAGCAGGAAAGCCTGTGATTTATTCAGATTTGAAAGGGATCAGGGAGCATATGGGAGAGCTTTCGTTTGGAAGTCTGGTAGAGCCTCATAATGCTGAAGCAATCTCAAACGTGATCATTAATTATATCAGGAATCCTGAATTGTATCATTCTCATGCCCTGAATGCCAGAAAAGAATTTAAAGAAAAATATAACTGGGAACTTATAAAAGATAATTTCGTTGATTTTGTAAAAAAATCTATTGATCAATAATCATCATGCAGCTTACTATCATTAAAACCTTTGTCTCACGTTTTCTGATTCTGATCCTCAGTTTCGGTCTGGTGATCTATTCTACGAATATGTGGGGAAGTGAGGGTAAGGGGACCATTTCTATTGTGGTGGCCAATGCAGCGGCAGTAAGCTTTTTCAGCAGCATTTTTTCCGGAAGCAGTGCTTCTTATTTCGCATCAAGATTCAGAATAGAAAAGGTTTTATTGTATGCCTATCTGTGGTCTCTCCTGACTGGACTTTTAATCCCTTTTTTATTCAGTGTAGCTTCTATTCAGGGCGAATATCTATTGTATCTGATCGGAATATCTGTTTTTTCTTCACTCTTATCTACCAATATCAGCTTGTTTATTGGAACACAAAATATTAGAAAGTTTAATGTGTATACTGTTTTACAACAGTTGGTCCATATTATCTTTATAGGAATATTGGTATATGGGTTTGGAAAGAAAGATGTTACTGTGTATTTTCTTGCACAGATTGGCTGCCTGGCGCTTCTTTTCCTCACTAGTTTTTTTCAGATTATCAAAAAATGCAATATTTCTGAAATATCATTCTGTAAAGACGTGGGTAGAAATATGTTTGAATATGGCTGGAAAACTCAATTGAGTGCGTTTGTTCAGTTTTTGAATTACAGGCTTTCGTTTTATTTCTTAGAATATTTTGAAGGTCTAGCGAGTGTAGGGATATTTTCCATCGGGGTTACTTTTTCAGAAGCGATCTGGACCATTACCCGCAGTATTGCTGTTATTTTATATTCAGATGTAGTGAACAGTAAAAGTAGGGAAGAATCTATAAAGAAAACTAAAGAATCTTTAAAACTGACTTTTTTTCTGATGATAGGTTTTGTGCTGGGAATCATGATCATACCCTCTCAGGTTTACGAGTTGATTTTCGGGAAAGAATTTAAAGATACTAAGGAAATAATGCTTCTTTTATCGCCGGGAATTTTTGCCATTGCAGTAAGTGATATGGTGGGACATTACTTTTCAGGAATGAGAGAACTGAAAATTCTTAATGTCAAATCAATTGTAGGTCTTGTGGTTACCGTTGTATTTTCTTTCATTGCGATACCAAAATGGGGAATTATAGGCGCTTGTGTTGCCACTACATCGTCCTATTTTGTTTCGGCCTTCCTGCTGTTCAGAAAGTTTTATAGTTCTACTCCGTTTATTTTTAGAGACTATATGGTTTCAAAAGAAGAAGTACAGCTTTTAAAGCAAAAATTTTTAAAGAAATAATTACTTGATAGCTCCCCTTAAATAAAGTCATTTTTCCTATTTTTACATATCTATTAATCCTTTTCTATGTGCGGAATCACCGGTTATTATTCATTTCATAAAAGTATTTCCTCTACAAATATTCTGGAAATGAATCAGGCGATCAGACATCGCGGTCCGGATGATGAAGGGTTCTGGATGTATAGTAACGGAGAGGGAGCCTCTTTTTCGGGAAACGATTCCACGCAAAAAATTAAAGAACAGTTTCCGGTTCTAAAAGAGAAAAATTCTAATATTGCGTTAGGTTTCCGTAGATTATCCATTATTGATCTGTCTGAAAAAGGGCATCAGCCTATGCTTTCAAAGAATGAGCAGATTATTATTACATTTAACGGAGAGATTTATAATTTTAAAAAATTAAGGAAAGAACTTGAGTCTTTAGGTCATTCTTTCTGCAGTACTTCAGACACTGAAGTTATTCTCAAAGCTTATCAGGAGTGGGGAAGTTCCACCTTTGCAAAGCTGGATGGGATGTTTGCGGTTTGTATTGTGGACCTTATCTCTCAAAAACTTATTCTGGCAAGAGACCGAGTAGGAATGAAGCCTCTTTTTTATCATCACAGTAAGGAAGGAATGATTTGGGGATCAGAAATAAAAGCATTGTTGAAAAACCAGCTGGTAAAGGCTGAAATCAACTGGAACGGAGTCTACACCAATTTTCTTTTTCAAACAACATTGGCTCCACAAACCTGTTTTCAGAATATTTTCTCTCTGGAACCTGCATCTTTTATGACTATTGATTTAAAAAATCAGAAAATCACTACAGAAAAATTCTGGAGACTGCCTTCTCAGTCTGAAAAAAATATTTCCGATGAAGAAGCGGTAAAAAGGATTGACGAACTTCTTTCTGAAAGTATTTCAGAACAATTATATGCGGATGTTCCTGTAGCAGTGATGATGAGTGGTGGAATTGATTCAACGTTAATTGCTTCAAAATCAAAATCTTTCAGTGCTCATGTTAATACATACACAATAAGTTATCCGTTTTCGGAAGAAGAAGTACATAATGCATCTCTGGCCGCCAGACATTTTGGAATTCCGCATGAGATAAAAAAGGTAAATGATGACGAGGCACTGGAAGACCTTAAAGAAAATATTCAGCATTTTGAAGAACCTTACAGCAGTTTTGAAGTCTTGATTAATGCTGCAAAATATGCACATAATCAGAATTTTAAAGTCGTATTAAGTGGAAATGGAGCGGATGAGCTCTTTGCAGGCTATTCTCATACGCTGAAACTGAACAGATGGCTTCTGATGAGGAATTTTAATTTTATAGGCCCTTTGATCTTTACAAAGGATAAATTTTCACAACGGGTGAAAAACTACTTTTCCCAGGATCATATGTTTGATTTTTTCAGACAAAGCCAGATCAGTATGAGACCGATGGAAGTTAAAAGTCTTATAACCCCAGCTATTTATAGTAAAATAGATTTACACCTTTCAGAATATCATCTTTCAGAAGGAAAAAATTATGCCGGGTATTTTGAATACGACATGAAATATTCACTCTCTTCCCACCATGTTTTCCGGGATGATCTGAGTGCGATGAAGTATAGCGTAGAATTCCGTTATCCTTATCTGAGCAATAACCTGATAGATTATGTATCATCACTTCCGGAAAATATCAGATTTAATGGAATTCAGAATAAACCTTTATTACGTAAAGCAGCTAAAAAATATCTTCCTCAGGAAGTTCTGAATATGCCCAAGAAAGGGTTTTCATTTCCGGTGAATTATTTCATTAAAAATGAGCAAAAAGTAAGAGACTTTATTACCGAAAATCTGGAAAGCTTAAAAAAGCGAAATTTCTTCAATGCTGCAGTGATTGATGAATGGTGGAATCATCAGGAACATGAATATGATTGGGTAAAAATATGGCAGCTGGTTACCTTTGAACTGTGGTATCAGAAATATTTTGAAAAATAAAGAAGGAGTCTAAAGATTAATATTTTACCTTTGTATTTATGATGAAATATTTTTGGGGCATTTTTGTAGCGGTTTTTGCACTCATCAGTTGTAAAAATGATGATGATTCTTTGCAGAGAATAGATCAGGCGCTGAATATTTATATGAAAAACAGTGCAGGTCAGGACCTTCTGAACAGTAAAAAAGCCGGATCTTATACTGGATTTTCGGTAAATGATATTTTTGGAACCAAAGATATTGCCCCGGTAAGTATTCCATTGAAAATGACAACGGATTCCTTATTTTACATGGATTATCTGGCGGGTGCTAAAAGAAGAAGATTAGATTCTATCAGTCCTGATAATCCGGGAACAGGAACTTCTTACCATTCCAAAATGTTAATTACCTTTACAAAAAGTACCAATGTCAATGATAATGTTACCGGGACATTGGAAATTCAATATCGTAATACACCTACTGTATTTCAGGTTTCAAAGGTATTGTATGACGGAAATGAAGTGTTTTCAAAAGAGGCTGATGCACCTACTTCAATAAATACCGTTACGATCACAAAATAATTTTTAAATTTGTACAATTGTTAGCTTATTATGAGCTTAACATCTAATATTTAACATCTAAATAAAATGTTACAAGTCAATTTTTTGCGCGACAACAAAGAACGCGTTTTAGAAGGTCTTAAGAAAAGACAATTCAAAAATCTTGAGTTGGTAGACGAGGCTATCGCTGCCGACGAAGAAAGAAAAAGAATCCAGTTTGAGCTAGATTCCCAGCTTTCCGAAATCAATAAAATTTCGAAAGAAATCGGACTTTTGATGAAAGAAGGGAAAAAAGAAGAAGCGGAATCTGCAAAGTCTAAAACAGCACAATACAAAGAGTCGAGCTCAGAATTGAAATCCCAGCTAGAAGTTAAAGAAAACGACTTACTGAATATTCTTTATCAACTACCCAACATTCCCAATGAACTGGTAAAGAGTGGTGCTTCTGCGGATGATAACGAAATCATTTTCCAGTCTCATCCTGTAGAAGGTCTTGGTGAAGGAGCAATCCCTCATTGGGAGCTGGCAAAAAAATACAACCTGATTGATTTTGAATTAGGGGTAAAAATTGCCGGTGCAGGTTTTCCTGTTTATTTAGGAAAAGGAGCGAGATTGCAGAGAGCTCTGGTTCAGTATTTCTTAGATAAAAACGTAGAAAAGGGATATACAGAAGTGAACCCTCCTCATGTTGTCAATGAAGCCTCAGGTTTCGGTACCGGACAGCTGCCGGATAAAGAAGGACAGATGTATTATATCAACGAAGATAGATTATATCTTATTCCTACTGCAGAAGTTCCTGTAACAAACCTTTACCGTGATGTATTACTGGATGAAAAAGATCTTCCGATCAAAAATACGGCATTCTCTCAGTGCTACAGAAGAGAAGCAGGAAGCTACGGAGCTCACGTAAGAGGATTGAACCGTCTCCACCAGTTTGAAAAAGTAGAAATCGTAAGAATTGAAAAACCGGAAAATTCTTATGCTGTTTTGGAAGAAATGGTAGAGCATATCAAAGAAATTCTTACCGATCTTGAGCTTCCGTTCAGAGTATTAAGACTTTGCGGTGGTGATACAGGTTTTGCATCTGCCATGACCTATGACTTTGAAGTTTGGAGTGCCGCTCAGGAAATGTGGCTGGAAGTAAGCTCTGTTTCGAATTTTGAAACATTCCAGGCAAACAGACTGAAATGCCGTTACAAAGGAGATGGTAAATCTCAGCTGGTTCACACCCTGAATGGATCTGCAATGGCTTTACCTAGAATTATGGCTGCATTGCTGGAGAATAACCAGACACCGGAAGGAATCAAGCTTCCTAAGAAGGTTGCGGAATATGCAAGATTTGATATGATCAACTAAATTAATCTATTTTTAGTAACAATAAAAAGACCACCATAATCCGGTGGTCTTTGTTTTATTCAGTAACGATGATAATCTTCTTATCAGCGTTTTTGAGTTTTGTATCATTATCGTAAATAGCTTTCAGATCATAATCTATTCTTATGGAATGATCATCAATCTGTTTTACCCAATCATGTTTACCTGAGATTGATTGTATTTTATTTTCAAATTTTAAGGTTGTACCGATCTTTTTGAAAAACATTACCATCATCCCGGCTACTTTCTCAGCTTCTTCCTTTGAGCTTTTGGTTTTGACAGCCTCTTCAATACTTCTAAGATTAAAATTTTCTGTATCGATGGTGAGTGTTTTTCCATCCCAGCTATTGTATATATTTTGATCTAAAGGGATTTTTTCGGTCTTTGTAAAACTTTTTAAAACCAAATAATCTTCTGCAGTAAAATGTTCCATTTTAAAAGAAAATCCTGCCAGCTTGTTGTCCTCCTTTGTGGATTTCATGAAAACTTTTTTCATGATTCTGATAGAGTCCGGATTTTCAGTTTTTAATTTTCCTTCCTTTTTGGCAAGATCATACATACTTGTCCAGGTAGTCGGAAGTCTGTCCATTTCCCCAAATTCCTTCTGCTTTAATGAATCCGGTGTCATCGCCATCATTTCAGCCATAAACTCCCTTGTATCAATATCGGTGACAGAAGACGACGCAGCATCTTTATGATAGACAATTTCAGAATTGATACTGCAGGATTGCAATATAAAAAGACTGATCAGAAATAAGAGGATGTTTTTCTTCATGGTAGATTTAAATACAAATTAATGGCAGTTAACGGCTCCGTTCGGATCTTTAATAATTGTCATGGCTTCTGCTTTCGGAGAAACATAGGGAATTCCGAGTTCAAGACCTCTCAGAATGAATAATCCTCCCAAAATAATCATAATCACAGGAACTGCTTTTAAAACTTTTACTCTGAAGGCCTGATTCATGAGATTTCCAGCCAGAACTATAGCGAACATGAACGGAAGGGTTCCCAAACCAAATAAAGCCATATATAAAGCTCCCTGCCATATCCCTCCTCCTGCGAGGCTGGCGGTAAGTGCCATATACACCATTCCACACGGTAAGAAGCCATTTAATACACCAGTCGTAAATCTTGAACGGTAATCTGCTTTCTGAAGTAATTTTCCCAAATTCATTTTTACGCTGTACAGAAACTTGGATAGGAAAGGAATTTTTGAAGCAAAATCTTTTCCACCAAATGAAAATACAGCCATAATGATCAGAAGAACTCCTGCCGTAATAGTGAGGTATTTCTGAAAGCCAGCCATTTCAAATCCTTGACCGATAATTCCGAGAAGTGCACCCAATAAGGAGTAGGTGAAAATTCTTCCGAATTGATAAGTAAGGTTCTGAAGATAGAAATTAGCTGACTGTTTTTTGGTTAATCCCATCGATAAAGCAATAGGTCCGCACATTCCGATACAATGAAAACCGGAAGCAAAGCCTAAAGCAATAGCCGATACAATAAGTCCTATTTCCATATCACATCATAATCCATTCGGTAGTCTGTTTTATCTTTTGTCCAACTTAATCTTAATGTGTAGTTTCCTACTTTCAATACCTGTGCAGGAATTGTGAAAGACTGGCTGGCATCAAGCTGTACAGATTTTTTAATGTCTAAATTCTGGTCGTCGGTTCTGTTTAAAACAAATTTTACCGTAGTATTTGAGTTATTATATTCTTTAGGAAAAGTAATTTTAATTCCTTGAGTATCCTGGCTGTATACAGGTTTTTCCTGAAGATCATCTGCCTTTTTCTTAGCATCAATCACATCCTGGTACTTCAACTCTTCTTCGTAATAATTATCGGTTACCATTTCAGAATTCTTCTGCCCGTTCGGGAAAAGAAACATCATGGATAATATAAAAACTATGAATGCTAATAGTGCAATTACAACACCATGTCCCCAACTAAAGTTCTTCATCTTTTTCTAATTAAAATTGCAGTTTAAATGGTCCTTCAAAATAAGTCTGATAAGAGTCTATCAATTTACCTTTCATATCGTAAACACCGATAGTAATATTTTGTTTAGAGAGTTTCATATCATTTTCCGGGAAGCTGATGTTGATCGTTCCTTTGGAAATTTTATCTCTGTCTACCTGAATCTTACTTGATGCACTATACGTAATTTCACCATGTGCAGGATCTATTACTTTGATGGTAACGATTTTTTTCTCGTTCGTTTTATTAAGGAAGGTATAATTATAAGTGTTGGTAATTTTACCGTCTCTCACAAAGAATGTACTTCCCGCAGGTTTGATGAATTTAGCCTCCATCTCACCACGGCTGTACAGAAGATATCCCAGGAATCCTACAAGAAATAACAGGAATATAGAAAACCCTTTCATTCTTCCTGTAAACTTGAACTGAGTTTCTTTTTCAATTTCGTTTTCAGAAGCATATCGGATCAATCCTTTTGGAAGTCCTACTTTTTCCATTACTTCATCACAGGCATCAATACATGCGGTACAGTTGATACATTCCAGCTGTTGTCCGTCTCTGATGTCAATTCCGGTAGGGCATACCACTACACACTGGTGGCAGTCGATACAATCTCCTTTTCCTGCAGCTTTACGATCTTCACCCTTTCTCCATTTTGCTCTGTTTTCTCCTCTTTTGAAGTCATAGAAAACATTGATAGTGTCTTTATCTATCAATACGCCCTGAAGTCTTCCGTAAGGACAAACCAATGTACAAACCTGCTCTCTGAACCACGCAAATACAAAGTAAAATGCTGCGGTAAGAAGAATCATTACAATAAAATTGGTAGGATGTGCAAATGGCCCTTCTCCAACAATTTTAAATACTTCCTCATATCCTACGATATACATGAACATAAAGTGGGTGATAATGAGTGAAATGATGACATAAATACTCCATTTCAAACTTCTTTTCCAGATCTTCTCACTGTTCCACTCCTGTCTGTCCAGCTTCATCTGCTTATTTCGGTCACCTTCAATCAGATATTCGATTTTACGGAATATCGATTCCATAAAAATTGTCTGAGGGCAGATCCACCCGCAGAAAATTCTTCCGAACGCAATCGTAAAAACAATAATAAAGATTAAAGAGGCAATAGCACCTAAAGTAAGGATAAAAAAGTCCTGTGGATAGAAAGGCTGTCCAAAAATGAAAAACTCCCTGTCTATTACATTAAACATCAGCAATGGGTTTCCATTGATTTTGATGAATGGTAATGTAAAATAAATAATTAATAGTAAATAGCTTACAATGTTTCTATAGTTGGTGTACTTTCCTTTAGGTTTTCTTGGAAAGACCCATTTTCTTTTTCCGGATTGCTCCATTGTCCCTATAGAATCTCTGTAAGTCTCAGGGTCCAGAACCTGTCCCTGTCCGCCGCGTACTTCTATATCTTCTATGTCTGACATATGTAATAGGTTTTAAAAAAGAAAAAACATAATTCGTTACTATTTTAATCTAATAACAAATTATGTTTTTTCATATGTTTTCTAATTTTTTAAATTATTCTTTTTCCCAATGTGCTTCGGTTCCCTGAGGAGCTGCTCCTCCCTGAGCCGGAGTCACTGGTGGTTGTTCCTGGTTGATGTGATATACATACGCTGCAATCTTCTCAATTTCTGCTCCTGAAACTTCTCCGTTTTTACCGAAGGCTCTCATGGCAGGGTTAGTAGGAGAACCATTCCAGTCCATGTGGAATACGTTTTTGAATAACGTTTTCTCAGGCTGGTTGATCCAGTAGTTATCAGTAAGGTTTGGCCCGATACCTCCACTACCGTCTTCTTTGTGACAAGATGCACAGTTTGTTTTGAATAATTCTTTACCTTCTGCAATGTTATCAGCTGAATACTTAGCTGTTTCAATCGTTACAGGAGGCTGAGATTTCTGATATTCTTCAATACTTGCCAACTGCTCTTTATATTCTTTTTCATATTCGCTTAACGGGTGAGCGAAGTCTGTGAAAGAGTAAGCTGCAATATATACAATACAAAAAGCGGTCCCAAAATAGAATAAACCTACCCACCATTTCGGTAATTGGTTATCCAGCTCCATGATTCCGTCGAAACCGTGGTCGATAAGGATATCCTTTTCTTCAGAAGCCGATTGCTTTTTGAAAGCACTTTGGTACAATCTTTTGAAATAAGGAACTTTCTTTTCAGCTAAATATGCTGCCTTTTCCTCAGGAGATAATTTCTTGAATTTGTTGTTCTCAATTAGGTCTCCGATAGCTCCATGAATGTAAGCCAGGATACCAGCGATCACAACAGTTCCCCAGAAGTAAGGTGAAGAAAGGAACGCGTAGCTCTGTACAAATAAATAATAAAAAACTATTAAAAGTCCGATTATTATTAAGATGTTTATAACAACAGGTGTTCTTTGTTTCATAAAAAATAGTTTAATTTTTTAAATTAAAATCGTCATCTTCATCATCCCCAAGAGGTGCCTCTTCTTCTTCTTTGTAATATTTTTTAGGTCTGCTAAAAACATAGATTACTAAAGCTATGAAGAACAGCATAAAGAAAATCAGAGCCAGTGTCTGGTAGAAGCCAGCATTTTCAGTATTGGATAATATATCTTTAAAGTTCTGAGGAATCATAGTATGAACTTTTTAATGTTTTTTAGTTATTACTTGCTGTTTTGATTTCAGTTGTTTTGATATCTGTACCTAATCTCTGAAGATAAGAAATAAGAGCTACAATTTCTTTTTTCTCTAGTTCTCCCTGAGGTCTCTTAGCATAAGCCTGCTTAAGGTCATTAGCTTCAGAGAAGATATCTTTCACAATTTTTGCTGATTGGTTGTTTGCCCATGTGTCTGCAGAATCAATTTCAGCCTTAGTATAAGGTACATCGAATACATTCTTCATCAGCTTCATCTTGTCTACCATCTTAGTTCTGTCTAAGTCAGTAGCAATTAACCAAGGGTAACGAGGCATGATAGAACCAGCAGAAGTAGATCTTGGGTTATACATGTGCTTGTAGTGCCAAGAACTTGGGTTTTTACCACCTTCTCTATGTAAATCCGGTCCTGTTCTCTTAGAACCCCATAGGAATGGTCTGTCGTATACGAATTCTCCAGCTTTGGAGTACTGTCCGTTTTTACCGTTGAATCTTGTAATCTCATCTCTGAACGGTCTGATCATCTGAGAGTGACAAGCGTTACATCCTTCACGGATATAAATATCTCTACCTTCAAGTTCCAGCGGTGAATAAGGTTTTACCGCAGAAATCGTAGGTACACTTTTCTTAAGAGATAGTGTTGGAATAATTTCAATTGAACTACCGATTGATATCGTGATGAAAGACAGGATACCTAATAATACCGGAGTTCTTTCCAGCCAAAGGTGAGTACCTTCTCCTTCTTTTCTGTTTTTGCTGATGTTTGCCAACGCTGGAGCTTCAGCAGGAACTTCTTTTTGGAATGATCCTTTTCTTACTGTAGCAATTACGTTTACAATCATCAGGATAGATCCTGAGATATAGAATAGACCTCCTACAAATCTCATTTTGAAGTAAGGAATAATTGCCGTTACCGTATCCAGCCAGTTTTTCCATAATAAGGTTCCATCCGGGTTGAACTGCTTCCACATTAATCCTTGTGTAAATCCTGAAATATACATTGGAACTGCATAGAAGATAATTCCTAAAGTACCTAACCAGAAATGCCAGTTAGCTAATTTTACAGACCAAAGTTTTGTTCTCCACATGATTGGTACCAGGTAATAGATAACCCCGAATGCCATGAAACCATTCCATCCAAGAGCTCCTAAGTGAACGTGACCGATAACCCAGTCTGTAAAGTGACCAATTTTGTTGATGTTTTTAGTTGCCAAAAGCGGTCCTTCAAACGTTGCCATACCATAACAGGTAACAGCTACTACGAAGAACTTAAGGATAGGATTTTCTCTTACTTTATCCCAAGCTCCTCTCAGCGTAAGAAGACCATTTAACATACCTCCCCAGGATGGTGCAATAAGCATGATAGAGAAACCTGTTCCTACCGCCTGAGCCCAAGCCGGAAGAGCTGTATACTGAAGGTGGTGAGGACCAGCCCAGATATATACGAAAATTAATGACCAGAAGTGAATAATAGACAGTTTATAAGAGAATACCGGTCTGTCTGCAGCCTTCGGAAGGAAGTAATACATTAAACCAAGAACCGGAGTCGTCAATACGAATGCAACCGCATTGTGTCCATACCACCACTGTACAATAGCATCTTTTACCCCCGCATATGCTGAATAAGATTTCCAGCCTGTGAAAGATAAAGGTACTTCAAGGTTGTTGAAGATGTGAAGCATTGCTACTGCAATCCAGGTACCGATGTAGAACCAGATGGCTACATAAAGGTGTCTCACTCTTCTCTTAGAAATAGTCAGGAACATATTGATACCAAAAATGATCCATGAGAATGCGATCAATATGTCGATCGGCCACTCGTGTTCAGCATATTCTTTAGAGGTATTAATCCCCATAAAGAATGTAACGAACGTAGCAACGATCATAAACTGCCAGGTCCAGAAATGTAACCAAGACAATGTGTCACTGTACATTCTTGTTTTTAATAATCTCTGTAATGAGTAATAAATACCCGTGTAAACAATGTTACAAACGAATGCAAAGATTACGGTATTGGTGTGCAGCATTCTGATTCTACCAAAACCAAATGCACCATGAGTGTTTATTAACCCTTCAATATTACCAGATGCCAAACTTTTAATGGTTGTGTCATCCGTCCCGAAAAAGAATTCAGGTAATTCAGGGTAGAAAAGCATTAATGCCGCCGTAAGCCCGAACGTAAATCCAATGAGACCGAAAACTAAGGTCGCATAAAGGAACGCACGGACAATACTATTGTCATAACTAAACTTCTGTGTTTCCATATCAACTATTCACTATTTTTCTCAATTTTTATTATTTTCTCCTATTTCTTTATCGTCTTTATTTTTGTTGCCGGTTTCATCTTTTTCTTCGACTTTTTCGTCATCAAAAAGGATTCTGACAGCCGGAGATTCATCATCTTCAAACTGTCCTTTTCGGGCATACACTATAAATACGACCAAGAAAATCGCAGCCAAAGAAACACTGCAGAGGATCATTAAATATAGAATATCCATTGGACAACAAAATTAACCTATTTTCGGGGTTCAAATTTAGTGAAAAATAATGACATTCATCACGAAATGCCGATTTCAGCTAATTTAAAATCAGTCTAAATAAGGGCTTTTACGCCTGTTTTTTGAAATATTTACGACCTAAAATCCAGGTTGAAAGTGTAGTAAAGGTAACCACTGTAATCGAACTGATTGGCATGATGATTGCAGCGAAAAGCGGATGCATATGCCCTGTAACAGCGTAACTTAAACCAACAATATTGTACAGAAAACTGATTATAAATGTCATTTTCACAATCGTGATGGAACCCTTACAAACGTTCAGGTAATTGTCCAGAGTAACTACTTTATCTCCGTTCATGATGACATCGGAAGATGGGGTAAAACTATTCGTGTCGTCAGCAATAGCAATTCCCACATTACTTTGTTTTAAAGCTCCTGCATCATTAAGTCCGTCTCCTAGCATTGCGACTTTTAAGTGCTGATCCTGAAGGGATTTGATGTAGTTTAACTTGTCTTCCGGGCTTTGATTAAAGGCCATTCCTTTGTAATTAGGAATAAGCTCTTTAAGTTGATTTTCTTCTGAGGAATTGTCTCCGCTCAGGATAAATATTTTGTAGTGGGTAAGTTTTGTGAAAAGTTCTTTCAGCTTCGGGCGGTATTCATTTTTAAAGATGAATTTTCCTAAATATTCTCCGTTTTTACTGATGTAAACCGCCGTTTCAAGGTTTTTAGGCTCCCGGTTGTTATACCTTGCGGAACCAATTTTATATAGGTTTCCTCTTACGCTTGCTTCGTATCCTTTTCCGGAGATTTCAACGAAATTTTCTACCGGGAAATAATCATCATTGACTTCAAAGAACTCATACAATGATTTTGAAAGCGGGTGATTGGAATTTTTTAATAAAGTTTTGATATTCAAAGAGTCAAATTCGCTGATCTCAGATCCTTCGTATTTGATGTTTGATTTCTTTCTGTGTGTAATGGTTCCTGTTTTGTCAAAAACAATCGTATCAAGTTTCGCGATTTTTTCAATCGTTAAAGTATCTTTTACGTAAAACTTATTTCGGCCTAAAATTCTCATAATGTGACCGAAAGTGAACGGAGCAGACAAGGCAAGTGCACAAGGACATGCAATAATCAGAATCGCAGAAATAACCTGAAACATAATTTTTAAATCAATAAAATACCAATAAGTTCCTGCGACTAAAGCGATACCTAAAATAATGAATGTGAAATATTTGCTGACGTTATTCGTAAGAGTATCGAGACCTGTTTCGTGTTTTTTAAATGCCTCTTTATTCCAAAGCTGAGTTAAATAACTTTGATCTACGTTTTTAATCACTTCGAGCTCTAAAGATGATCCTATCTGCTTACCTCCGGCAAAAATCTTATCTCCAGGCTGTTTGCTGATACTTTCACTTTCTCCGGTAATGAAACTGTTGTCGATATTACCTTCTCCGTTGATCAGAATAGCATCTACCGGAATTATTTCCTGATTCCTAACCAGAATTCTATCACCCACTTTTATTTCAGATAGTAAAATATTATCCTGTTTACCTTCGAAATCTACCTTGGTTACAGCAATCGGGTAGAAGGATTTGTAATCTCTGTCATAGGATAGTGCACTGTACGTCCTTTTCTGGAAAATTTTCCCGAGAAGCATAAAGAATAAAAGTCCACAAAGAGTGTCAAAATATCCTGGACCATAATCTGTTACCACTTCATAGATACTTCTTCCGTACAGAACAAAAATTCCTAAGACAATCGGAACGTCAATATTGACAATCTTATTTTTTAAACCGTACCATGCGGATTTATAATAGTCTGAAGCTGAATAAAATACAACAGGTGTTGCCAGCAGGAATATCAAAGTTCTGAATAAACCTCTGTAATGTTCCATCCAATAATCTTCCCCTCCAATATATTCCGGAAAGGCAAGGAACATTCCGTTACCAAAAGCAAAGGCAGCAATGGCAAATTTTACTAATAAAGATTTGTCAAGATGATCTTCATTTTTATCAGCGGTTTCAAGGCTGATTACCGGTTTGTATCCTAGATTGGTTAAGAATTTAGCGAGTTCGCTTAATTTCAGATCGTTATGGTTGAATGAAATCTGCAAAGTCTTCCTTGTGAAGTTTACCTGCGAATATTTAATGTGCTTATTTAATGTATGAAGGCTTTCCAATAGCCAGATACAGGAAGAACAGTGAATGACAGGGATTTTGAAAGTAACAAGACTGGTGCTTCCTTCAGAGAAATCAGTAACTTTCTCAAAAATTTCCGGCGTGTCTAAGTAATCAAATTGAGAAGAATTTTCATCATTCGGACGAATTCCTGCTCCTTTATTAAGCTCATAGAAATTGCCTAAATGATTTAAATTTAGAATCTCGTAAACAGATTTACATCCGTTACAACAGAAAGTCTTTTCATCAAATAAAATTCTCTCTTTTTCTATCCCTTGACCACAATGAAAACAGTTCTCGCTCACCCCATAAAATATTGAACTACAAAATTATAACAAATTTTTTTGTTTATCGTGTTAAAAAGTTCTATTTTTGTGATAAATATCATATAAAATGCCGCAGGAACAACAGATAGCAATTGAAGAGAGGTTCGCCAGAGTTTTTAATGATAAATCATTTAAAGAAAGACTTTCTAGCGCAGATTTTGAAAAATACATTAATGGCAAGAAGAAACTGAGTTTTCAGAAGCATGATACTATTTTCGAGGATGGCGAAACTCCAAAAGGAGTGTTTGTCCTGGAAAAAGGTGCTGCCAAACTTTCGAAATCAGGAGCGTTCGGTAAAGATCAGATTTTAAGATTTATCAAAGAAGGAGATATCATCGGCTATCGTTCTTTGCTTTGCGGGGAAAATTTCCAGGCCAAAGCAGAAGCAATGACAGATATTGAATGTGTATTTTTACCTGCAGATATTTTCATGTATCTTTTGGAGGTAGACCCACAATTGTCTTTTGTAATGCTTCAGAAAATCTCATACGAACTAGGAGAATCTTCCAATACCATTACTTTCCTTGCACAAAAAACGGTAAGAGAAAGACTGGCAGAAATTCTTTTGCTGCTGGAACAGAAACTGGGAGTAGATCCTGAAGGCTTTATCAAGATCTCATTAACGAGAGAAGAGATAGCTAATATCATCGGTACTGCTACTGAAAGTGCCATCCGCCTGATCTCGGAATTCAAACAGGATAGCCTGATTGAAGTGGACGGAAGAAATATCAAGATCTTAAATCACGACAAACTCATGAAACTCGGTCACGTAGTTTTATAATCATACAAAAACTTAAGTCGGCTCAAGGCCGACTTTTTAACTTTTAAAAATAGATAAATTATGTCTGTTCACTCTGAAATTAAAAAAGTTACAACTGAAACCTTGCGTAAAATGAAATTCGACAAGGAGAAAATAACAATGCTTACAGCCTATGATTTTACCACGGCGAAGATGGTAGACGCAGGTGGAGTAGATGCTATTTTGATTGGAGACTCTGCAGCGAATGTAATGGCTGGTTTCGAAACTACATTACCCATTACGCTGGATCAAATGATTTATCATGCTCAAAGTGTGGTAAGAGGAACCGACAGAGCTTTGGTGGTAGCGGATTTACCTTTTGGAACTTATCAGAGTAATCCTGAAAAAGCACTGGAGTCTGCGGTAAGAATGATGAAGGAAGGAGGGGCGCATGCTGTAAAAATTGAAGGTGGAAAAGAAATTTCCAAGTCTATCAAAAAAATTATCAATGCCGGAATTCCTGTAATGGGGCATTTGGGATTAACGCCACAGTCCATTTATAAATTCGGAACTTATAAAGTAAGAGCTAAAGAAGAAGCAGAAGCTGAAAAACTGATTGCTGATTCTCAGCTTTTGGAAGAGCTTGGCTGTTTTTCTATTGTGTTGGAAAAAATTCCTGCTGATTTAGCCAAGAAAGTAACTGAAAGTATTTCTATTCCTACCATCGGAATCGGTGCTGGCGCAGATTGTGACGGACAGGTTTTGGTGTATCATGATATGGTGGGAATGAACAAAGGTTTCAGCCCGAAATTCTTAAGAAGATACCTTGACCTTTACACAGAAATTACAGGAGCCGTTTCTCAATACGTGAAAGATGTGAAAAATGTAGAGTTTCCAAACGAAAACGAAAGTTATTAATCCATGCAGAACCAACAATCTATCCAGGGAATATTATCTATTGCAGCTTTGATTTGTCTGGCCGTAGGATGGTTTAATTTATTTTCCCCGGAAATCAATCATTTGCTTTCAAGAAAAGTATTTTATGTTCTGATTGGAGCGAGCTTTTTTATTCAGGCTCCATTGCTTACCAATAAGAATTTTGTTTATGCCATGTATGCTGCAGCGGCTATCTGTGTATTCGGAGCGTTTATTCCGGAAGGCTCAAAACTTTCAGCTGTTAAAACGGTAGGCCTTCTTGCAGGGATTATCCTGTCTTTATCCAACAGAAGAAGATAGACGGAACAAGTATGAAGGAGCAGATTATATATGAAGACAACCATCTTCTGGTGATTAATAAAAAGGTGGGTCAGCTTGTACAAGGCGATAAGACCGGCGATGAATCACTATTAGAATCCATCAAGAACTTTATAAAAATAAGAGATGCTAAGCCGGGAAATGTTTTTCTCGGCTTGGTTCATCGTATAGACCGCCCAACTTCAGGACTGGTGATCTATGCAAAAACTTCCAAAGCACTTTCCCGTTTGACACAGATGGTGAAAAACCGTGAAGTGAAAAAAACATATTGGGCAGTTGTAGGAAAAGAAATGATCCCGCAAAGCCAGAGACTGGTGCATTATTTAAAGAAAAATGAAAAAAATAATAAGGCTATTGTCTTTCCGAAAGCTACTGAAGGGGCGAAAGAAGCTATTCTTACCTATCATGTGATCAAAACACTGGATAATTATCTCCTTCTTGAAATTGATCTTGAAACCGGAAGGCATCATCAGATCAGAGCACAGCTGTCCAAGACCGGAGTTCCGATTAAGGGTGATCTGAAATACGGAGCACCACGTTCCAATCCTGATGGAGGAATCAATCTTCACGCCAGAAAGCTGGAGTTTATTCATCCTGTTACCAAAGAAAATATTGAAATAACAGCTCCCGTGCCGCAGAATGATGCGATCTGGAGAGCTTGTGAGGAATAACTAAAGATTTTTAGTTAATTAAAGGCAAACATAAAAGTCCGTCTCAATTTTGAGATGGACTTTTTCTTTATTATCATTTCAGATTTTGCGCATTCTAAAAAAATGTCTAACTTCGTTCCCAACTTTAGGGGTGTCTGTTACCAACAGACTGAGACTTACCCTTTGAACCTGATCTGGATCATACCAGCGTAGGGAAAAGTAGATGACTTTTGCTGTACATTCTATTGTACAATAATGGCCATTCCTAAAGTATATTTAATTTATTAGGAATGGAACTTATAATCAACCACACCCGAAAAACATTTGATGTACTTCCTGCAAACCTGGAAGCATTACTGGCTATTGAGTTACCCGGAAAGAAAAAAGGTATTGCTGTAGCGCTCAACAACCGAATTATTCCGCTGTCAGTCTGGGCGGAAACCATTCTCAAAAACAACGATTCAGTTTTAATCATTACTGCCACTCAGGGCGGTTAATTCTCATATTTAATACCAAAAACTTATGGCTCACTCCATTACATGTTCGCCATTTCCGAACTCAAAGAAAATCTATATTGAAGGTACATTACATCCTATCAATGTAGCAATGCGTGAAATACAGCTTAGCCCAACCAAATTGACCAATGGCGGCTTTGAACATAATGCTCCGGTAACGATTTATGACACTTCAGGTCCTTATACCGATGAAAATGCGGTTATTGATATTCAGAAAGGGCTTCCAAGAATCAGAGAACAATGGATTCTGGACAGAAATGATGTGAATATCTTAGACGGAATTACTTCTGAATACGGGAAAGCCCGTTTAGCTGATCCACTTTTAGATGAATTGAGGTTCTCTTATGATCATAAACCTAAAGTAGCACAGAAAGGAAAAGAGGTTACCCAGCTTTACTATGCCAAACAGGGAATCATTACTCCGGAAATGGAATATGTGGCGATCCGGGAAAATCAAAGAATAGAACAGCTGGAATCAGTGTCTAAAGAAATGGCTTTTCAACATCCGGGACACAGTTTTGGAGCCAATACTCCAAAAAGCAAGATCACTCCGGAATTTGTAAGGGACGAAATTGCTGCGGGAAGAGCGATCATTCCCAATAATATCAACCACCCGGAAAGTGAACCGATGATTATCGGAAGAAATTTCCTGGTAAAGATCAATGCCAATATCGGAAACAGTGCTGTTTCATCCAGTATTGAAGAAGAAGTAGAAAAAGCAGTATGGGCCTGCCGATGGGGAGCTGATACCATTATGGATCTTTCTACCGGGAAAAATATTCACGAAACAAGAGAGTGGATTATCAGAAACAGTCCGGTTCCTATTGGTACTGTTCCGATCTATCAGGCATTGGAAAAAGTAAAAGGTGTTCCTGAAGATCTGACATGGGAAATTTTCAGAGATACCCTTATTGAACAGGCAGAACAGGGAGTTTCGTACTTCACTATTCATGCAGGTGTTTTGTTGAGATATATCCATTTAACAGCAAAAAGAGTGACCGGAATTGTATCCAGAGGAGGATCTATTATGGCAAAATGGTGTTTATTCCATCATAAAGAAAGTTTCCTATACACTCATTTTGAGGAGATCTGCCAGATCATGAAAAAGTATGACGTGGCTTTCTCTCTTGGTGATGGCCTTCGTCCCGGATCTATTGCAGATGCTAATGATGCCGCTCAGTTTGCAGAACTGGAAACTTTAGGTGAACTGACAAAAATTGCATGGAAACACAATGTACAGGTAATGATTGAAGGACCAGGCCATGTTCCGATGCACATGATCAAAGAAAATATGGAAAAGCAATTGGAAGAATGCCATGAAGCTCCGTTTTATACCTTAGGCCCATTGACCACTGATATTGCACCGGGCTATGATCACATCACTTCAGGAATCGGTGCAGCCATGATCGGATGGTTTGGATGTGCGATGCTTTGCTATGTAACTCCGAAGGAACATTTAGGGCTTCCGAATAAAGACGATGTAAAAGTTGGAGTAATAACCTATAAGCTGGCGGCTCATGCTGCAGATTTGGCTAAAGGTCATCCGGGAGCACAGTACAGGGACAATGCATTGAGTAAAGCCAGATTTGAATTCAGATGGGAAGATCAGTTCAATCTTTCATTAGATCCAGAGACAGCAAGAGCTTATCATGATGAAACACTGCCCGCAGAAGGAGCAAAAATTGCTCATTTCTGTTCCATGTGCGGACCGAAATTCTGTTCCATGAAAATTACACAGGAAATTCGTGAATCAGCAGAACAAGGAATGCTTGATAAATCACAGGAGTTCATCGAAAAAGGGAAAGAAATTTATATATGATCCTGGTCATTACTCCTGAATTGATTGTCCCGAACGAGACAGATTTCATTAATCAGATGTTTCAGGAAGGTCTTGATCTGCTTCACATTCGTAAACCATGGATCAGCCGGAATGAAATGATTGAATTTATCACTCAGATTGATGAATCTTTTTATACACAGCTGGTTTTGCATACGTATTATGACCTTGGGAAAGAATTTACTATTTCAAGGTTTCATTTCAGAGAGATTGATCGACAGGAAGAAATGTATAAGTCTTTTGCGAAAGAAAATACCATTTCAACTTCTGTACATGATATTAAAACCTACAATACTTTGGAAAAAGAATGGGAATATGCTTTCATAAGCCCGTTCTTTCCAAGTATCTCCAAAAAAGGATATGGATTGAATTCTACCATTAAAGAAGAAATAAAACATCGGAACAATCCGGATGTAAAATTGATTGCTCTTGGAGGAATTCATCAGGATAATATTCATGAAGTTTTCGATTCAGATGCTGATGGAGCAGCTTTATTAGGTGCAATCTGGGAAAGTGAAGAACCTTTAAAAGTATTCAAAAAATGCAGGAACGTCCTTATGTCATAAGTATTGCAGGCTTCGATCCCAGTGGCGGAGCAGGCTTATTATCAGATAGCAAAACTTTTGAGCAATCAAAGGTGATGGGACTTGGAGTGTGTACCGCATTAACATTGCAAACTGCTTCGAAATGCCTGAGTTTAGAATGGCGGCCTATACATGAAGTAACTGAAGCGATTCAGGTACTGATGGATAATTATTCCGTTTCAGCCGTGAAAATTGGAATAGTGAAGGATGCCGAATTTCTGGGTAAGATTGTAAAAACAGTTCAAAAAGGAAATCCTGAAGTGAAAATAGTTTGGGATCCCGTTCTGAAAAGTACTTCTGAATTCGCATTTTTTAACCTTGAAACACTTCCTCAATTAAAAAGTACGGTTAATAAGCTTAGTTTAATAACTCCTAATTATAACGAATACCACATTTTAAGAGGAGATAATCTTTTGCCGGATACAAATCAATGCTCATTACTGATCAAAGGAGGACACCGGAAAGATCATTTGGGAACGGATATTTTAGTTGAAAACGAAAAAGAAACTTTTTTACTCCCGTCCGAAGACAATACAATCTATTTTCCTAAACATGGTTCCGGCTGTGTTTTATCTTCAGCAATTACTGCAGAACTTGCGAAAGGCGAAAATATGGAGAAGGCATGCCGAAACGGAAAACGATACATCGAAAAATTTTTAAAAAGCAATCCCTCTTTATTGGGAGCGCATTCATAGAAAACATGGAAAAATTACAATACATATCACAAGGAAATACCCTGCAGGAACAGGAACTTTGTATTCGGAAAGCCTTAGACAACGGGATCAAATGGGTACAGGTTCGATGGAAAAATGCTCCTGAAAACGAATTAATCAATCTTTGTGAAATTTCAAAACAACTTTGTTCAGAATATCAGGCGGTTTGTATTATCAATGACCATGTACAAATAGCCAAAGAAATAGATGCAGATGGTGTTCATTTAGGATTGAACGACAGTGCCATTGAAGAAGCAAGACTGATCTTAGACGAAAATAAAATAATTGGAGGAACGGCTAATACCCTTTCAGATGTCATTCAGAGAATCAAAGAATCTTGTGATTATATAGGTTTAGGACCATTGAGATTTACTACAACCAAAGAAAAACTAAGCCCTGTTCTGGGGTTTGAAGGCTACCAGGCTATCATTGATGGATTAAGAGAAAAATCAATAGACGTTCCCAAAATATTTGCCATCGGAAGTGTTACTCTCGAAGATATTTTACCGTTACAGGAAATCGGGATTTATGGTGTTGCTGTATCCGGACTTATTACCAGGCAGCCGACTATTATTAACGAACTAAAAAAAGTAATGATATGAACAATCAGAAATTAGAAATAGCAGGAAGAACTTTTGAATCAAGACTGTTTTTAGGAACAGGAAAATTCGGAAGTATGAGAGATATGGTGCAGTCTGTTATCGCATCAGAAACCAATATGGTGACAATGGCGCTTAAAAGAATTGATGCTCAATCCAGTGAAGACGATTTGCTTGATTCATTAAAAGAAACCAACGTTCACCTTCTGCCTAATACTTCCGGAGCAAGAACCGCCAAAGAAGCTGTATTGGCAGCTCAATTAGCCAGAGAAGCACTGGAAACCAACTGGGTAAAACTGGAAATTCATCCGGATCCAAAATATTTACTTCCCGATCCAATTGAAACTCTATATGCCACGGAAGAATTGGCTAAATTAGGATTTATTGTCATGCCTTATATCCATGCCGATCCTGTTTTATGCAAACGTCTTGAAGATGCCGGAACAGCTGTAGTAATGCCGTTGGGGGCACCCATTGGAACCAATAAAGGATTGAGAACTCAGGACTTTCTGGAAATAATCATCAGTCAGAGTAATGTTCCTGTAGTGGTAGATGCCGGAATCGGGGCACCATCAGATGCTGCAAAAGCAATGGAAATGGGAGCAGATGCCGTTTTGGTGAATACTGCCATTGCTGTAGCCAGAAATCCGTTGAATATGGCTGTTGCTTTTAAAGAAGGTGTGATTGCAGGAAGAAGAGCCTTTGAATCTGGATTGGGAGCTATTGCCAACCATGCTGAAGCTTCAAGTCCGCTTACTTCATTTTTATTTGAATAAATCAAACTTATGAAAAGCTTTAAAGATGTTTTTGAAAACTATCAGTGGGATGAGGTGAAGAATAAGCTTGAAAAAGTAAGTCTGGCAGATGTAAGATACAGTCTTCAGAAAAAAAATAAAACTCTGGACGATTTCCTGAATCTCCTTTCACCAGCTGCCTCTCAGGAACTGGAACTTATGGCAGGAATGACGCAGATGCTTACCCAAAAACGATTTGGAAAAACCATTCAGCTGTATGCACCGCTGTATCTCAGTAATGAATGTCAGAATATCTGCACCTATTGCGGATTCAGTCTTGATAATCATCTGAAAAGAAAAACCCTCTCCGATACGGAACTGATGATTGAAGCATCTGTTCTGAAATCAATGGGAGTGAATCATGTGCTGCTGGTGAGTGGTGAAGCCAATAAAATAGTAGGAGTTCCTTACTTTCAGAATGCTGTCCGTAAGTTAAAGCCTCATTTTTCCAACATTTCCATTGAAGTTCAGCCCTTATTGGAAGAAGAATATAAGTTGCTTCATGAGGAAGGAGTACATTCCGTTTTGGTGTATCAGGAAACCTATCATCAGGATGTTTACAGAGAATATCACCCAAAGGGTAAAAAATCTAACTTCCATTTCCGTCTGGAAACTCCCGACAGGGTAGGAAGAGCAGGAATTCATAAAATTGGACTAGGAGTTCTTCTTGGACTTGAAGATTGGAGAGTTGACAGTTTTTTTAACGCATTACACATTGATTATCTTCAGAAACAATACTGGAAAAGTAAATTTTCTGTTTCCTTTCCAAGACTCAGACCGGCAGAAGGGATTATTGAACCTAATTTCATAATGGAGGACAAAGATCTTCTTCAATTGATCTGTGCGTATAGAATCTGGAATGAAGACCTTGAAATCTCCATTTCTACCAGGGAAAGTGAAGTGTTTAGGAATAATATTGTTTCTCTGGGAGCAACCGCTATGAGTGCAGGTTCAAAAACAAACCCCGGAGGATATGCGGTGGATAAAGAATCTCTGGAACAGTTTGAAACCAGTGACGAGCGAAGTATGGATGAAATTAAAATCATGATTAAAAAAGCAGGTTATGATCCTGTGATGAAAGATTGGGATTCCGTATATAATGGATTTTGAAATTTTAAAGCCATTAAGGATTTTGAAGGAGTGAAGTTGAATTAATAAAAATCGGAGATTTTTAAGATAGTATCTTTTTAAAGCGAAGCTTAACTTTCCTAAAAAAGCTAAAGAAACTTAATGGCTCAATTATCATAAAGTATGAAAAAAGAAGATTATTTTTCACGGTACAGCCGGCAGATATTTATTGAAGAAATAGGATTGGAAGGACAAAAGAAAATAAGTTCATCCAAAGTTCTTGTCATTGGGGCAGGAGGTTTGGGAAGTCCTGTTATTCAATATCTGGCTGCTGCAGGAGTAGGAACTTTAGGTGTTGCAGATTTTGATGAGGTTGAACTTCATAATCTGAACCGGCAGATTATCCATACCGAAAACAGAGTAGGATTATCCAAAGTGAAAAGTGCTGAAACCTTTGTTGGAGAACTCAATCACCAGATTACATTCATCGGTATTGAAGAAAAAATCAATGAAAATAATGCAGAGGTAATTCTGTCTCAATATGATGTTATTGTTGACGGCTCAGATAACTTTTCAACAAGATATCTGGTAAATGATACCTGCGTGAAACTGAAAAAGGTTTTGGTTTATGGAAGTATTTTAGGGTTCTCAGGACAGGTTGCTGTATTTAATCATAGTGGAAGTAAAAATTTACGGGATATTTTCCCTGAACCGCCTTTCGATGAGGATGTTCCCGATTGTGACAGTCTTGGTGTATTAGGAGCTCTTCCCGGAATGATAGGCAGCATGATGGCTCTTCAGGCATTAAAAATTATCATAGATCTTCCGGTGAGTGTGAATCAAATGACATTGGTAGATACGATGAAGTGGAGATTTCAGACGATAGATTTCTGAAGTAAATGTAAACACTAATATCACTGATATTTTACCAAATAACACCATTTTAATATCAATAGAAAGAGGCAGTAAAATGATTACTGCCTCTTTTATTTATCTTGGAAAGGATTATTGTGCCTGCTGCATTACGCCACCGTTATCCTCTTTTTTAGTCTGGTTAAGGATATTCGGATCCTCTTTTGCCAGTTTATTTCTTGTCGGAATTTTGTAGTTGATAGAAAATCCGAAATTTCTTGTATCATATTTACTGCTGATCATTACAGGAGTTCCTGATGGAGGATTAGAACGTACCTGCATCATCTGTCCGTTGAAAATATCATTCGCAAAAACAGAAAGTGTCAGACGGTTGTTCATAAACTTTTTCGTCAACGTAATATCAAGCGAGTTGTTGAACGGTTTTTCTGCCGTAAAGTAGAAATATCCTGCTTTAGGTGTCAGATAGCTGTAATTAGCTGTCATTTTGATGTCCTTAGGCAAAAGAATTTGCGTCATGATATTGAAAATCCAGAACCCTTTATTATTCAGATTGTCAATTTCATGTTTCTGATAACCGGCATATAAGTACATGAAGTTAATTTTATCAGGGTTGAAATCAAACTTCATAATCTCACTCATAGGCTTACTGAAAATCATGAAAGGAATCGGCAATCCCACGTTGAAGTTGTGAATTTTCATATTTGAAATATTCACCTGCTCGTTGTAGAGTTTTCTTCCGTCTTTTCGGATGATCTGTGCCACCTGATTGCTTGCCGAACTTACACTATATCCGATAAATGCATAATCAAAAGCTGAAATTTTCAATTCATAATTATCAAAAATAGTAGGTTGTAGATTCGGGTTACCGTTTACTTCTGTACTGGGTCCTGAGAACGTCACGTTGTTCGGGTTAAGGGCAGAAATACTCGGCAGACTGATTTTTCTGTTGTAATTCGCGGCAATATAAACCTGATTCATCATGTTATACTGCACGCTTGCATTAGGGAAAAATTTAAACTTATTGAAAGGAATTAAATTAGCCTCTACCAGTTTTGCATCTTTATCAAAATATCTTGTTACTCCGGAAATATCATAGTTCTCAGCACGGGAGCCTAATGTGAAATCAAATTTTTTCAATTTAGCCTGAAACTCTAAGTAGGTAGAAGCTGTCTGTCTTTGATATTCCAGATTGGTCAGACCAAAACTTTTTGTATCATAATCCTGTCTTTCATATAACCCACCAAAACTTACCTTTCCGCCATCAAGAAGTTTGATTGGCTGTGCATAATCTACTTTCAGGTTCGCGATATTCATCACAGATTTATTGTTCAGAATATCTTTTAATCCGTTGGTAGGACTATCAAGAGGTTCATTGGGATAGTTTACAAATGTTCCATCCTGAAAATAATTATCCTGAGAAAACTTGCTGTCTGATTTTGTATACCCAAACTGGAAATCAAGTTTTTGAGATTTGTCAGCAAAACGTTTCTGATACGTTACCACGGCTTCCTGTCTTAAAGTATTGGTATGGGCAACATCCGAAGAAGTGTAAAAAGCTTCTCTTAAATCCTTCGGGTTTCTCTTGAACGGTAGATCTCCATGTCCGTCACTTAAAGTATAGTTATCATTATTGTTGTGATAAATATCGTAGTTCAATAATAATCTGTCCTGTCCTAAATCAAAAGTCAATCCGGATTTTGCAAAATATCCGCGTGCATATCGATCGGTATGGCTGTTCAAAAGTTCATCCTGCTGGCCATTCAGCATACTTTCACGGTAATTCTGCCCAACATTCAGCTGCCACCCGAAATATTTATTTCTGGCGTTTAAGTTAACAGAGTTTGTGGTTCTGCTTCTGAATTTATCATAATTCGTGAAAGAATAATTTCCAGAATAGGTAGCAGTTAAATATTTATTAGCGTTTTTGTTGGTGATGATATTCATAATTGCACCTCCGGAAGTGGCTGGAAACTCAGCACCAGGCTGAGTGATCACTTCAATCCTTTCTACAGAATTGGCAGGCATTCCTTCCAGGAAGGAGTTCAGTTCATTGGACGTAATATTCAACGGTCTTCCGTTAAGATATACTTCCAGCATTTTTCCCTGATACATCATCCCTGCGATGTCGGTAGATACAAGCCCGGGAAGTTTTTTAATTCCTTCCAGAACGTTTCCGTTATTGAGCTGAGGTTGTTCAGAAAAATCAAAAATAGTACGGTCCGCCTTTTGTTCAACGGCTTTTTTAGTTTTGGTGATCACTACACCTTCAATTTGTTTCTCTTTAGGAGTGCTATTGGTCTTTTCCTGAGAGAAAACCAGCATAGAACTTACCAGAGATAAAGCGAATATAGTTTTTTTCATAATGTTTTTACTACTATTCGGTTAGACGATGAAAAATAAATTTTGTTACAGTCAGCACAGTAATTTATTTATTTTAATGAAGAAAATTCAATAAAATCATATTCTGCAGAAGAAGTAAAAAGTTGTCTTAATACAGCCGCATGGCCATTTCCTGCAATAACAAGAATTCTGTCTTCATTATTATGAGGAATGTTTTGAATATTGCGGAACATTCTCAGGTTCCTGCTGTACCAATAGAGAGCAAGCATATCTGCACCATCATATTCTCTCAGTTTAAAATCTCCGCTCAGATAAGCCCCATATCCATATTGATGGCTTTCTTTGGAATTCATATAAATAAAAGTGTCTAAGAGCGATTTGAAATTTTTAGGTTCAGAACTCTTGAAAAACCTGTTAAATTGTTGAGAAATTGCATCATTACTTCTAAAATCATACTCTTTGCTGAGGGTATTAAAAAATGTAGAATCGCTTTTTCCAAACTTCTTCTGAAGATCATCCCAAATACATTCCGCATCAATGCTGAACAGTTCTTTTATTTTAAGGTCCCTGGCGATTCTCATAGCAAGCTGATAACGTTCGTCTCTTTTGTCCCGGTGTTTGCCGTCATTGTATTCCTTAAGCTTTTGATTAGCATTCCAGCTTGGCCAGGCCTCAATTGCAATTTTTGTTGGCTTAAATCTTTTGATATATTCTACAAGCTCGGTGACTTCATTTGAAGTTTTAGGAGAAAGTACATCTATCTGATCTTCTGTATTGATTTTATTGGCATCAAGATTTGGGTAATCAAAATGAAATGATCCGACAACCAAAACTTTTGTCTTTGGATTTTTAAAATAATCGGAAGGTTTTTTTTGAGCAAACACTGATGTAGACATGAATACAAGAAAAATATAAATAAAAGTTTTCATGATTTTATTTTTTAATTACTATTACATTATTATTGTGCACGGTTTTTCTCTTCGAAATTCACCGTTCTGTTATTTGATTTTACTTTCTGATTTCCAAAATTATAAGTGATGCTGAGTGACATTCTTCTGGCATCCCAATAGTTGTTGAATGACTGTGTGTTATCGGTAAAGTACATATCAGCCCTCAATCCGGATTGTCTGAAAATATCACTCATTGAAAGATTGACCTGAAGTGCCTTTTCTGCAAAGCTCATCTTTAATCCTGCATCCAGACTTGCACTGTTTTTCGCAGAAAAATATCCGTCTCTGGAAGGAAGGTTGTTCCAGTAGTTGACAAATAGCATGAATGTTTTTGCTTTATTCAGCTGGAAGGTGTTGTTCAAAGAAAAATAAAATGACTGTCCATTTTTAGCAACCAGATTGAATCTTGTAATCTGAGTTTCATTATAGCTGAAGGAAGTAGAGATATTACTTTCCCAGATTTTGAAATAGGTGTTCGTATAATTGAGATTGATTCCGTAAACATTCTGACTATAATAGTTTTCATAGGTACTGACAAGGTTAATCCCATTCAGAAAGGAAATCTGGTCAAAATTATTCGTTGTTCTCTGATAATAAAGATTGGTAGAAAATTTACTTTTAAAAATATAATTGAATTCGATGTTATGATTGAAAGATGGCTGCAGACTTGGATTTCCTGTATAATACGTATTGGGATTAGAATACCATCGGAACGGATCTAAAGCTCGGAAGTAAGGCCGGTTGATTCTTCGTGAATAATTAATACTGAACTGATTGTTTTCATTGGCTTTATAAGAGACATAAGCTGTTGGGAAAAACTTTCCGTAATTATTCTCCGATTTTGATTGCGTAGTAGGAGAGAAGCCGCTGGTTTGTGAATATTCATAACGAAGTCCGGCCTTTAAAGACCATTTTTCACCTAGGTCCTTACTGGCACTGATATAAGCTGCATAATTCTTTTCATCATAATCAAAAAGATTACTCTTTGCCGGATCTATGATATAATTCCCATTGGTGAAATTAAAATATTCTATATCTGAATTATTAGAAAACTGGCTGTATTTCGTACCTGTTTCCAATTGAATTTTTTTGAAATTTAAAGTCAAGTCTGCTTGTCCGGAGTATATTTTATAATCTACCGTAGAGCGATTTCTAACGATCTGAGTGGCATTAGTGGCAAGATTTTTTGTTGTAAAATTAACTTCAGTATCGGGCAAATTTCCATAATAATTAGATCCGAAACTAAGTTTATGTTCACCCAGTTTTTGATCAAAATAGAGATTAAGCATTTGGGTAGTAAAAGGAGACCGATGCTTTGAATCTGTCTCTGTTTGCAAAGTAGACGTACCATCTGTAAAGTAACTTTGTGTCGAATTGATATCCATATTGGTATGTCCTTTTGTAATGTCGTATACCAATCCTATATTGGAATTTTTAGAAAGAGAATAGTCGAAATTGGCATTCAGCCCAAGTCCGTCATTCATATCTCTTCTGTCATCCTTGCTGACAGAAGAATTTTGGCCGATAATATTATATTTTTCTACCGATCTTTTATCTCCGTCATATCCCGTCACCTTTACAGAAGCTTTTATCTTCTCGTTTTGATAATTTACTCCTGCCACACTGCTGAAACCGGCATATGTTTTTTGAGTATAATTGGAATTCAGATAGCCGCTCCATCCAAGATTCTGATTCTTTTTGAGGATGATATTAATAATTCCGCTGTTTCCCTGAGCTTCATATTTAGCAGGTGGAGTCGTAATCACTTCTATTTTCAAAATATTTTCAGAACGAATATTTCTCAGATAATTGATGAGTTCTGATCCGGAAAGATTCAGCATCCGGTCATTCACCATTACAGAAACCCCATTCTTTCCGGCAATAGAAAGAAGTCCTTTGTTTTCATCCACCTGCAATAAAGGAGTTCCCGCCAGAACCTCAGTCCCTGAGCTTCCCTGTGAAAGCATTGAGTTCTGAACGTTGTAAACAAGACGATCCACTTTACGTTCTACCAGAACTTTTTTACCATTCACCGTCACTGCTTCAATTTTGTTGACGTTAATAGTGTCTTTTGTTTGTGCTGCTGTTAAAGAACAAATCAAGGTAGCTATAAATAAAAAATCTTTTTTCATGGAATATTAATGACAGATTAAAATAATGGTTGTGTTAAATTTCTCTCACAAAAGTATTGGAAGGGCTTCTGAATGGAAAGAGCATTTAGATGAAGGGCAACATTATGCGTGTCAAAAAAGTTTCATCGGAAAAAAACAGGTTTTTATCGAAAAGAGTAGATGGAGTATCGCTACAGTGATTTATATTTGAATATGAATAAAAAGCAAATTATCTGGCTTCAGATTTTTTATTGGTGTTTCAATTTTATAGGGAACAACATTACGCCTTATTTCTTTTTCCCTGAGCGAAGGGGATTTGAAACGTATGTGCTGAACTTTACCTATTTTATTACTGAAATCTCTACTTTTTATCTTTTGTATCTTGTTATTATTCCGAAAGTATTAAATCTTGAGAAACTTTATTCTGCAGTTTTAGTTTTTTTAATCTCTATATTAAGCTTTGGTGTCATTCGGTATGGAATAGAAGAAGTACTGCTTCCAATTACTCTTGGATTCAGAAATTATAATAAAGATACCGGACTTTTATATTATTTGACAGATAATATTTACAATGCTTCACTGACGGTTTTCATTGCCGGAATTTTGTGGATCGTGGAGAAATACGGAGTTGCTGAAAATGATAAAAAACAACTTCTGATTGAAAAAAAACAGGCAGAGTTACAGGCACTGAAGACTCAGATCAATCCTCATTTTATTTTTAATTCATTAAATAATATTTACTCTTTGGTGTATCAAAAGTCAGATAAAGCACTTCCGGCCATTGAAGAACTTGGGCAATTGCTAAGATACAGTACCAAAGATCTTGAAAAAGACTCAATTTCTTTGGATAAGGAAATTGGATATATAGACAGTCTGATTGCGCTGGAGAAGCTTAGAATCAGAAATCCTGAACTGTTGAGTATACAAAAGGATATTCAACACCCTCATCTGAAGATCTCACCCATGCTGTTGGTTCCTTTTGTTGAGAATGCCTTTAAACATGGTGATTTTCGTGATAAGGGTTTTGATATGAAAATTTCAGATCATGATAAGGTGCTGCATTTTTATCTTTTAAATTTTAAAACACAGAAAATGAAAGACACCGTTTCTGGAATAGGAATTCAGAATGTAAAAAAAAGACTGGAAATATTGTATCCTAAACACCAGCTTGAGATCAAAGATTCCGAGACGGAATTTATTGTAGACTTAAAAATTGATTTAAGGGATGAATAAGATAAAATGCATCATTGTGGATGATGAGCCGCTGGCCATCTCTCTTCTGGAACATTATGTAGAGAAGATTCCCTTTCTTGAATTGGTATTTTCAACAGAGAATCCTATTCTGGCCTTGGAGTATCTGCAAAAAAATGATTCCGACCTCATCTTTCTTGATATTCAGATGCCTGAGCTTACAGGAATCAATTTTATGAAGATTGTAGGACCTGATCAAAAGTATATTCTGACAACGGCTTATTCAGAGTATGCCTTGGAAGGATATGAGCATAATGTAGTGGATTACCTGCTGAAGCCTATTTCATTTGAAAGATTTCAAAAGAGTGTATTAAAGGCTCAGGAGCGATTTTCTTTTCCACAGGAAGAAAATACCCATTTCTTTGTAAAATCTTCCGGGCAGAGGCATCGTATCGGCTTTCAGACGATTCTTTATATTGAAAGTATAAAAGACTATGTCAATATCCGGACTGAAAATGATGAGTTTATCGTTCTGGATACTCTTAAATCAATGGAAAACCAGCTTCCTGCAACATTTGTTCGGATTCATAAATCTTTCATCGTCAACCTGGATAAAGTCAAAAGTATTGGAGCGAAAAAAGTGATTCTTCCTGAATACGAGATTCCTATTGGAGAAAGTTATAGGGCAGGTCTTTTGGATAGATTAAAGTGATAAAATATCGGGATATTCATTTGAGACAGGTTTCTAAAACCAGTAAGGTTTAGAATATTTAACAAGTTCAGATCTAGTAAGTTGAAATAAAAAAAGACGACTTCAGTTGAAGCCGCCTTTCTATTAATTAATCTAACAATTAATCTTATTTTTCCTGTTGTTTGATCAGATTTAGCGCTGAACCGGCCTTAAACCAATCAATTTGCTGATCATTGTAAGTATGGTTGGCCATAATGATATCTTTAGTTCCATCGGTATGAATGAATTCTAAAGTCAGTTGTTTTCCTGGAGCGAATTGATCAAGATCTAAGAAATTAACAACATCATCTTCCAGGATCTTGTCATAGTCTGCCTCATTAGCGAAAGTAATTCCAAGCATTCCCTGTTTTTTAAGGTTCGTTTCGTGGATTCTCGCGAATGATTTTACCAATACAGCTTTCACACCAAGATGTCTTGGTTCCATGGCTGCGTGTTCTCTGGAAGAACCTTCACCATAGTTCTGGTCTCCTACAACGATTGTCGGGATACCTGCTGCTTTATAAGCTCTTTGTACAGCCGGAACTTCACCGTATTCACCGGTTAATTCATTTTTAACTTTATTGGTTTCCATGTTGTAAGCATTCACTGCTCCAATCAACATGTTGTTTGAAATATTATCCAGGTGACCTCTGTATTTCAGCCATGGTCCAGCCATAGAAATGTGGTCGGTAGTACATTTTCCGAAAGCTTTGATCAATACTCTTGCTCCGGTAATGTTTTTACCATCCCATGCAGGGAATTCTTCCAATAACTGAAGTCTGTCTGAAGTTGGGCTTACATTAACAACAACGCTTGAGCCATCTTCTGATGGTGCCTGATATCCGTTATCATCTACAGCAAATCCTTTTGAAGGAAGTTCGAAACCTCTAGGCTCGTTAAGTTTTACCTGTTCGCCAGCTTCGTTCGTTAAAGTATCAGTAATCGGGTTAAAGTCCAGTCTTCCTGAGATCGCTACAGCAGCTACCATTTCAGGAGAAGCTACAAATGCGTGGGTGTTTGGGTTACCGTCAGCTCTTTTTGCAAAGTTTCTGTTGAAAGAATGGATAATAGAGTTTTTCTCTCCTTTTTCCGCACCTTCTCTGTCCCATTGTCCGATACATGGTCCACAAGCGTTGGTAAAGATTCTTGCGTTTTCAAATTTTCTGAAAGAATCTAAGAATCCGTCTCTTTCCGCTGTAAATTTCACCTGCTCAGAACCAGGGTTGATTCCTAAGATTGCTTTAGGTTTTACCCCTTTTGACACTGCATCCTCTACAATGGATGCAGCTCTTGATAAATCTTCATAAGAAGAGTTGGTACAAGAACCGATAAGCGCCCATTCCACTTCTAACGGCCATCCGTTAGCTTCAGCTTTAGCTCTGAATTCAGCAACAGGAGTCGCTAAGTCCGGAGTGAAAGGTCCGTTTAAGTGAGGAGTCAGTTCAGAAAGGTTGATTTCTATTAATTGATCGAAATATTGTTCAGGGTTAGCATATACTTCAGCATCACCTGTTAAGTGCTCTGCAATTTTATCAGCGGCATCTACTACGTCCTGTCTTCCTGTAGCGGAAAGATATCTTCTCATAGAATCATCATATCCGAAAGTAGACGTGGTAGCCCCGATTTCAGCACCCATGTTACAGATCGTACCTTTACCCGTTGCGGAAAGAGATTCTGCACCTTCACCGAAATATTCCACGATACAGCCTGTACCTCCCTTTACGGTAAGAATTCCGGCAACTTTTAAGATCACGTCTTTTGCAGAAGTCCATCCATTCATTTTACCGGTTAATTTTACCCCGATAAGTTTAGGCATTTTAAGCTCCCAGGCCATTCCTGCCATTACGTCTACTGCATCAGCACCTCCTACACCAATAGCTACCATTCCCAATCCGCCGGCGTTTACCGTATGCGAGTCGGTACCAATCATCATTCCTCCAGGGAAGGCATAATTTTCCAGTACAACCTGGTGAATGATACCTGCTCCCGGTTTCCAGAATCCGATTCCGTATTTATCACATACAGAGCTTAAGAAGTTGAATACTTCGGAGTTTTTGTTGATCCCTTCCTGTAAGTCTTTATCAGCACCTACTTTAGCCTGGATAAGGTGATCCGCGTGAGCAGTAGAAGGAACAGCCACTTTAGCTTTTCCTGCCTGCATAAACTGTAAAAGTGCCATCTGTGCGGTAGCATCCTGCATCGCTACTCTGTCCGGTGCAAAGTCCACATAAGAGTTTCCTCGTTCATACGCTTGTGTAGCATTTCCTTCCCAAAGGTGGGTGTAAAGGATTTTTTCTGAAAGGGTAAGAGGTTTTCCCACGATTTGTCTTGCTGCTGCAATTCTTTCAGGGTAACGTTCGTACACCTTTTTGATCATATCAATATCAAAAGTCATATCGTATTTTAGTTTTGTTCTTGTTCCGTTAATGCTTCTTTTCCCTGTGTTGAAAAAGAAAATCACTTATCTATGCATCAAAAAACGTTCCTATAATCCATAAACAGGGTGTTTTTGATTCTGAAATCAATAGATTTTATAACTTTCAATTTAAGAAAAATTAGAATTTATTTTCCAGCTTTTATCGAAAAAAAAACGTAATTATCTTAAAATAGAAACGTTCTAAACAAAAAATTGGAAGATTTTAAATCCTTAAGGACTAAAATCTTCCAATAATATAGTTATTCAGTAGTCTTGCGACTTATTATCAATCTCTTAGTGAGCGCTTGTACTTGTTAATTCTTTAATAGAAGGAACGAAAGTAGTAAGGTCGATTCCTTCCACTGCAGCTTTGTACTCATCAATGCTAGGAATTCTTCCGATAATCGCAGAAAGAACAACAACCGGAGTTGAAGCAAGCAGAGATTCTCCTTTTTTACGTTCAGAATCTTCCACTACTCTTCCCTGGAAAAGACGGGTAGATGTTGCTAAAACAGTATCTCCTTTAGCTGCTTTTTCCTGGTTACCCATACAAAGGTTACATCCAGGACGCTCAAGGTACATTACGTTTTTATATTCAACACGGGCCTCTCCTTTTGGAGCGTTATCATCAAATTCAAAAGCTGAATATTTTTCTAATAATTCCCAGTCTCCTTCTGCCTTTAATTCATCAATGATGTTGTAAGTAGGGGCTGCTACTACAAGAGGAGCACTGAATTCTACCTTACCTTGTTGCTTTTCAATGTTTCTAAGCATTTGAGAAACAATCTTAAGGTCTCCTTTGTGAACCATACAAGATCCTACGAAACCAAGGTCTACTTTTTTCTCACCACCATAGTAAGAAAGATCTCTGATGGTATCGTGAGTATATCTCTTGGATACATCATCATTGTTTACATCCGGGTCAGCAATCATTGGCTCGACAATTACGTCAAGATCTACAACTACTTCAGCGTAATATTTAGCATTTGAATCCGGAGTTAAAGCAGGTTTTTCTCCTGATCTGATCTCTTCAATTCTCTTATTTGCTTTGTCAATTAATCCCTGAAGAACTTTGTTGTGGTTATCCATACCCTTATCGATCATGATCTGGATTCTGCCTTTTGCAATTTCCAGTGATTCGATCAAAGTATTATCTTCAGAAATGTTGATAGAAGCTTTTGCTTTCATTTCAGCAGTCCAGTCTGTAAAGGTAAATGCCTGGTCAGCAGGAAGTGTTCCGATGTGAACTTCAATGATTCTACCCTGGAATACGTTTTCTCCTCCAAACTGCTTCAACATCTGAGCCTGTGTAGCATGAACCACATCACGGAAATCCATGTGTTCTTTCATGTTTCCTTTGAAGGTTACTTTTACAGATTCCGGAATTGGCATTGATGCTTCACCTGTAGCCAAAGCAAGAGCCACAGTTCCTGAGTCTGCTCCGAAAGCTACTCCTTTGGACATTCTTGTGTGAGAGTCACCACCAATGATGATGGCCCACTCGTCAACAGTGATGTCATTAAGAACTTTGTGGATAACGTCAGTCATGGCGTGGTATTCACCTTTCGGGTCACGGGCTGTAATCAGTCCAAACTCGTTCATGAATTTCATCAGCTTAGGAATGTTAGCCTGAGCTTTTTTATCCCAAACCGAAGCGGTGTGACATCCCGACTGGTAAGCTCCGTCTACAGTAGGAGAGATTACAGTTGCGGCCATAGATTCAAGCTCCTGAGCAGTCATAAGCCCTGTGGTATCCTGTGAACCTACAATATTCACTTTGACACGAACGTCTGATCCGGCGTGCAGAACTTTTCCTGGGGTAGTTCCCACAGCATTTCTGTTGAAAATCTTTTCTACAGCAGTAAGTCCCTGTCCTTCATGAGAAATTTCTTTTGAAGGAGCAAAAACCGTCGGCGCTTCAATACCTAAAACCTGAGCAGCAAATGTCTGTAGTTTTTTACCAAATACGACCGCGTAAGATCCTCCTGCTCTGATGAATTCCATCTTTTGCGGAGTGAAAGATTTGGTAAGGTCGATCAGTTCCTGGTCGCCGTTATATAATTTCTTTTCTTTTGTATTGATTGTTAAAACAGTTCCTGTTGCTACTGAATATGCTTCTTCAAGAACAATGTCACCGTTTTCATTACGAACCGGGTTTCCGTTTTCGTCAACTTTCTTTACCCAGTTTTTAAGGTCAATACCGATACCTCCGGTAACGTCTACTGTGGTAAGGAAGATCGGAGAAATACCGTTTGTTCCTCCTACAATAGGAGCAATGTTAACGAATGGTACATATGGGCTGGCCTGTTTTCCTGTCCAAAGAGCCACGTTGTTTACTCCGGACATTCTGGATGATCCAACACCCATTGTTCCTTTTTCAGCGATCAGCATAACGCTTGCATCAGGATGCTTTGCCTGTAAAGCTTTGATTTCTTCCTGAGCTTCAGGAGTGATCATACATTTTCCATGAAGTTCACGGTCTGATCTTGAGTGAGCCTGATTACCCGGAGAAAGTAAATCTGTAGAAATATCTCCTTCACCAGCAATATAAGTAACTACTTTAATTTCTTCAGCAACTTCAGGAAGTTTAGTGAAGAATTCAGCTTTTGCGTAGCTTTCAAGGATTTCTTTTGCAATTTCGTTTCCGCTGTTGAATGCTTCTTTCAGACGGTTCGTATCTGCTTCATAAAGGAAAACCTGAGTTTTAAGAACGTTGGCAGCTTCTTTGGCAATAGCTGCATCATTACCTAAAGCAAGGTCCAGCAGCACCTCAATAGAAGGTCCGCCTTTCATATGAGATAATAATTCAAAGGCAAATGCCGGGGAAATTTCTTCTACTACGGATTCACCCAGAATAATTTCTTTTAAAAATTTTGCTTTTACTCCCGCTGCACTTGTTGTTCCGGGTAGTGTGTTATAAATGAAAAATTTAAGAGAGTCCGGTCGGTCAGCATTACCTGAATCTTTAATTTGTGCAATGATTTCGCTTAGTAATTCAGCACCATCAATTGGCTTTGGATGAAGCCCCTGGGTTTTTCTTTCTTCAATCTCTTTGATGTAATCCTTATAAATACTCATAATAGAAGGTCTTTCAAAATTAAAGGTAGGCCTGCTTTTTCTTTACCGGGGTGTATAAATACAATTAATGACATTTTGAGTTCTCGCATTTTGATGCAACATTAACCGAATAAAGTCAGCATAATCTACACTTTTTCAAAAGTTTTTTAAAATTATCAAACATTTCAAAATGTTCCCAAAATTACGAAATTTTACAATTTTATAAGAATGAAATTATTTAGATTCTTTATAAATATGAATTTTATAATATCTATTTTTGGTCGTATTTTTGTAATCAAATGGAGAATATGAAAAATATCCTGAATGTTTTATGTGTTTTTATTTCGATTTTCGTTTTCTCACAGACCCGATCTGTGAAGAAAATCCCTGCGAAGAAAGGACCGAAAACCACGGCTAAAAAAGCAGCTTCAGCCAGCAAACCTAATGCTGACCTGGTGGTGATCAACAAAGATCTTCCTGTTTTGATTCCTAAGAAAAAAGGAGATCAGTTCGGGTATGTCAATCAGAACGGGAAATTTATTATCCAGCCGGAATATCATATTGCCGTATTTTTTTATGAAGACTGCAACCTTCTGAATTCTCCTAATGAAAAAGTGAGAAAATTTGGAACAAAAGACTATGCTACGGTGGAGAAAAATATGATTTCTTACCGTATAGATAAGTCCGGGAAGAGAGTCTATCAGTTTAAAGATACCGATTTTGGAAAATGTAAATTTGAAGAATATAAACAACAGTTATTCCAGGCTTATATCCTTAATGGTTTTTACGGAATCATTGAAAAATCAAAATTTGTAAATGCCGCAGATTACAGACAATATCAGATCTATCCTCAATATCAGTATCTGTTCATTCTTGAAGGGGATGATGTAGCTAATCCAATGATTGTTGCTTCCAATAATGATAAATTTGGAATCATTGATGTTAACAATAAAGTTATTATTCCGTTTGAATATTCCAATATTAAAAGAAACTTCAGCTGGAAACTCGGTAAGATGTTTGAAGTGACAAAAGACGGCTCGAATTACTACTATATCGATGCCAACAACAAAACTTACTAAATAATTATAAATGATGAATGATGAATGATGAATGATGAATGATGAATGATGAATGATGAATGATGAATGATGAATGATGAATGATGAATGATGAATGATAAATGATAAATGATGAATGATAAATGATGAATGATTCATTTGATAACTCCTATTTTTCATAGTGTTTTTTCCATTCTGTAACTATTTATTTACCACGTAATCTGATATTCAGAAGCCCACATCTCGTAACCCGATCGCAGTTCATATATTTTTTGTAATTTTGCGGCTGAAATAAAGGGGTGCTTTAACAGGCTGAGATTATACCCAATGAACCTGGAACAGGTAATGCTGTTTAGGGAATTGAAAATGTACCAATGAAACAGTATAACAATATACCAATTGCTAGACTGTTAAATTAATAAAATTGTTACATTATTGCTCAACCCCTTTTATTCATTAAATATTAAAGATTTATAGAATGAAAGGATTATTTTTTTTAGGGCTTAGTGTAGGCTCAGTAGCTTTTATACAGGCTCAGAATAAAGATTCCCTAAAGGTGAGGGAAATTGAAGCAGTCAACTTTACCAAAAGGCTTCCGGTAGCAAAGGAAATCATCAATGTACAGAAAGATCTGGACAGTAAGAATCTGGGACAGGATCTTCCTATTCTTTTGAAAAATCAAACTTCCATTATTTCGACGTCAGATGCCGGAAACGGAGTAGGATATACCGGTTTCAGAATCCGTGGTGTTTCAGGAAGTGCCATCAATGTTATGATGAACGGTGTTCCATACAACGACTCTGAAAGTCAGGGAACCTTTTTTGTCAACGTTCCGGATTTGACAAGTTCTGCCTCACAGATTGTCATTCAGAGAGGAGTAGGAACTTCCAATAACGGGGTTTCTGCCTTCGGAGCAAGTATTAACGTACTTTCTAAGGATCCTGAAGAGAAATTTTATTTTAAAACGGATGACAGCTACGGATCATTTAATACTTATAAATATTCAGCAGAAATTGGCTCAGGGAAATTCTGGAAAAACCGACTTTCTGTGATGGGAAGATATACTCATATTCATTCTGACGGATACATCGACAGAGCTTCATCCAACTTACATTCTTATAATTTCACTGCCTTATTTGAAGAAGGAAATACGAAATTACGTTTAATGGCTTTTGGTGGAAAAGAGAAAACGTATCAGGCATGGAACGGGATTGATCGTAAAACCTGGGAGACTGATCCCAAATTCAATATTTCAGGGGCCATTTATGATGCCAACTGGGAGAATATTGTAAGTTTCTATGATAATGAAACGGATAACTACAGACAGAATCATTATCAGTTGCTGTGGGAACAGAAATTCAGCGACCGCTGGAATCTGGAAACCACGTTCCACTATACAAAAGGAAAGGGATATTATGAAAACTACAAGCAGGGAGATCCTTTTTCAAGATATAACCTTCCCAATATAACAGAAGGAGGAGAAACGATAAAAGCTTCAGACTTTATCAGAAAAAAATGGCTGAATAACGATTTCTACGGAATGGTTTCTACATTGTACGGAAAGTTTGAAAATTTAGATTTGAACTTTGGTGCTGTGGTCAATCAGTATTACGGAAGACACTATGGAAATGTAACAGGAGTATTTTTTCCTCAGATTGATGAAAGCGAATATTACAGAAATCGCTCTGTAAAGAATGAGGTGTCTGGTTTTGCAAAAGCTTTATTAAGATTGAATAATTTTGAATTCTTTGGTGATTTGCAGCTCAGAAAAATAAATTACAACACAAAGATTCTGACGGCTGGTGATGGTGAAGGAGCAGATTTAAGTAAAAACTGGCTGTTTTTTAATCCAAAAGCTGGAGTAAATTACAGAATTGACGGAGGTAAAATATTCCTTTCTTACGCCCACGCCCATCGTGAACCCAACAGAGACGATCTGATGGTTAATAATGATGTAAAAGCAGAAAAGCTTCACGATATTGAAGCCGGTTTTGAAAAACAGTTCGGAATCGTTTCTTTTACTGCGAATGTGTATTATATGTATTATGTGAACCAATTGGTTCTGAACGGAGAACTGAATAACGTAGGGGCATTTATCAGAACAAATTCAGGGAAGAGCTACAGAAGAGGTATTGAGGTTGGTGCTTTGGCAAAACTATCCAAACAATGGGAGGTTTCCGGTAACGTAACATTAAGCCAGAACAGAAATCAGGATTTTAATATTCAGAATGGTGATGTTCCTAAAAGCCTTGGAAATACTCAGATTTCATTTTCTCCAAATGTTATAGCCAATTTAGGCTTGAAATTCAATCCTACAAAAAATTTCCAGTTTGCTTTAATGAATCAGTATGTAGGAAAACAATATCTGGATAATACCGAAGATGCCAATCTGCAGCTTAAAGATTATTTCCTTACAGATTTCAATGCTCAGTACCAGTTTAAAATTGCCAATAATGAAATTGCATTGAAGTTATTGGTGAATAACCTGTTCAATAAGAAATATGTGAATAACGGATCTGTTTATGATGGGCAGCCTTATTATTTTTCTCAGGCAGGAACGAATTTTATGTTTGGAGTGAGCTGGAAAATTCAGTAATTGACAAATCGGCCTTTTTGCTTTTTAACAGTTTTGACCTTTTTAAGCTTAAAAAAAGCAGTTTGAATAACAGTATATCTGTTTTACTACAGAATAAGTAAAAGACTGTTTCGGCAGTCTTTTTTATATCCATTAAATATTACAAAAAGTCCCGAAAAAGTTATAAATTTGCTGCCAAATGAATATTTCAGCATATATTTTAGAATACTTAAAACAATTTGGAACTGCCACAGTTCCAGGCTTTGGGGTGTTTTCACTGAAAAATTCTAAGGCAATTATTAATTCTGAAAACGGAAGCATTCTGCCTCCGGCCAGTCAGATTGAGTTTACAATAGATTACGAAGTACAGACTGAAGATCTTGCTGCTTTTATTGCAGAACAAAAACAAATGTCTCTGGAAGCTTCAAAAAGTGATCTTAAAATTCAGACTGATTTTTGGAAGAAAAAACTTCAGGCCGAACAGGTTCTTGAAATTCAAAACCTTGGAACAGTCTTCATTGAAGAAGGACACACTCATTTCAAGGGAAAAAGAATAGAATCCGGACGTCCGGACTTTTACGGATTGGAAGAAATCAGATTCTCAGATATCAATAACGGGGAAAAAGTGAATACCACAGTGAATCGCGAAAAGGATTTTAAATTCAAAAAAACAATTCTTTGGATTTTCCTTCTGGTTATTCCGGTTCTTGGGATTTTATACCTGGCGTTTAGCCAACAGGAACTTCTTTTTGGAAAAAAATCTTTCAATAATGTTTCTGTACAGACTTCCACCCATAGAATTGTAAAAGATACGGTGAAAGTAATGGTACATACCCCGGAAACATCCGTTTCAGATTCTTTGAAAAAAGATTCATTAGTAAAACCCGCCGGAAAAGTAAAACAATCTGCCCCGGCTGTCTCAAACAACACTAAGACTAGATGGCAAAAATAAAAAAAGCGTCAGAATCTCTGACTATTATGACCAATATCGTTCTTCCGAACGAAACCAATTCTCTAAGAAACCTTTTCGGTGGTGAACTTTTAGCAAAAATGGACCGTTGTGCGTCTATTTCTGCAGCAAGACACTGCGAAAGAAGAGTAGTTACAGCTTCTGTAAACCACGTATCTTTCAACCATCCGATTCCGGAAGGAGGAGTTGTGGTGCTTGAATCTAAAGTTTCCAGAGCATTTTCCACTTCCATGGAAGTGTATGTAGATGTATGGTTGGATGATCCTATCAATCAGAAAAAAGTTCATACGAATGCCGGGATTTATACTTTCGTTGCAGTAGATGAATTCAACCGTCCAATTCCTATTCCGGAAATGATTCCTGAAACAGAGGAAGAAAAAGAAAGATTTGCCGCAGCATTCCGTAGAAAAGAACTTTCATTGATCCTTTCCGGAAGAATGAAGCCTTTGGAGTCTGTAGAGCTTAAAAAACTATTCCAGGAACCGCAGGAGTCTAAGAAAGACAAGAAATAAAACACAAAAAACACAAATGACTGGCACAAATTTTCACAAATGGTTTGTGCTCAGTCAGATGAAAAAAATAAGCAAAATGGATATTTCAGAAAATGATATATCAAAAATAGTCTACGAAGCAGGGTATACAGTTCATAAGTCTTTAGGACCTGGACTTTTGGAAAGTGCTTATGAAGAATGCCTGTTTTATGAATTAAGTAAACATGATATTCTTGTAGAAAGACAAAAACCGATGCCATTAATTTATGATGAAGTTAAAATGGATGTTGGTTATAGACTTGACTTTTTGATTGAGGAAAAATTTGTGCTGGAAATAAAATCTATAGAATCATTACAGGATATTCATTTAGCGCAAATACTTACCTACCTTCGCCTCAGTAATTGTAAACTTGGGATGTTGATCAACTTCAATACACTTCAGTTTAAAAATGGTGTTAAGAGAGTAATTAACGGTACTTTATAATTTGTGCTATTTGTGAAATAAATTAGTGTCATTTGTGTTTAAACTATGAAAATACTTCTTTTAGATAAAAACCATCCTCTCATCACTGAACAGCTTTTGGCTCAGAATTTTATTTTAGAAGAGGATTTTACATCGTCTTATGATGAGGTTTGTGATAAAATTGAGAAATATGACGGAATTATTATCAGAAGCCGTATTCCACTAGACAAAAACTTTCTGGAAAAAGGGAAGAACCTGAAGTTCATTGCCAGAGTAGGAGCCGGAATGGAAAATATTGATATTCCTGTTGCAGAAAAACTGGGAATTCAATTGATCAATTCTCCTGAAGGAAACAGAGATTCTGTGGCTGAGCATGTAGTGGGAATGCTTCTGGTGATCATGAACAGACTTTTTATTGCTTCTCAGGAAGTGAAAAACGGGATCTGGAAACGTGAAGAAAACAGAGGAGATGAGCTGTTGGGGAAAACAGTAGGATTAATTGGATATGGTAATATGGGAAAAGCTACTGCGAAAAGACTTTCAGGATTCGGATGTAAGGTGATTTTCCATGATATTCTTCCTGATCTTTCTGATGAATATGCAGTACAGGTTTCATTGGATGAATTGAAGCAGTCTGCAGAGATTGTGAGCTTACACATTCCTTTAACTGCGGAAACCCATTATCTTATAGATGAAACATTCATTGCAGAAATGAAAAAGGAGTTTTATTTTGTGAATACTGCAAGAGGAAAGAATGTTGAAACTAAAAGTTTAGTACAAGCATTGAAATCAGGAAAAGTGAAAGGTGCTTGTCTGGATGTTTTGGAATATGAAAAGTCTTCTTTTGAGAACATTGAATCAGAAAATGAAGATCTGAAATATCTTCTTGAATCAGAGAAAGCTATTGTCACACCCCATATTGCCGGATGGACCCATCAAAGTAAAGAAAAACTGGCTCAGTTTATTGTAGATAAAATTGTGGCTTCACATTGTTAAGATATTTAAAAAAATAAAATATAAAAGGCGGATATACAAAAAGTAAATCCGCCTTTTATGATGATTTTACCCTTTAACATTTTACTTTTCTACTTCACTTATGTTAAATAATTCATAATATCCACCTCATATTTATTATTTATTTTGAGTTTTATTAAATTGCCGCTCATTTTTGAATCACATGACGACGCGTAATTTTGTACTTATTTTAACTGTTCTATTATCAATATTTTCCTGTAAAAAAAAGTCTGAAGCCAAAGAAGTTTCGGCTGAAAATACAACCAATCTGCCCAACTATGGAAATGTAGATCTGAGTGATATTTTTACAAAGGGTGACGGACAGCTTTTGAACAGACAAACTACCGTAAGTTATATAGATCAGTATTACAAAAAAATATGGGAAGGAGGAGACCTTAGTGGTGGAATTCTTGTTGCCAAAGGTGATGAAATCCTGTATGAAAATTACAGAGGTTTCGGAAGAGAAGGAAACCAAATGCCAATAGATAAAAATACACCTTTGCACGTTGCTTCAGTTTCAAAGACTTTAACGGCAATGGCCATGATGAAGCTTATAGAGGCCGGAAAAATAAAATTAACGGATCACCTTACGCAGTTTTTTCCAGGATTTCCCTATCCGAATGTTACCGTTCAGACTTTATTGGATCAAAGAAGCGGTCTTCCAAAATATGAATATTTTATTACCAAGATACAACCTGCTCCGGCAGAACTTTCCAAGCCTTTTATTACCAACGAAGATGTATTGAATATGATCATCAAATATAAACCTGATCTGGCAAGAGATACGGATACAGGATTTATGTATTGCAATACGAATTTTGCTTTATTGGCTTTATTAATTGAGAAAGTGACTAAAACTCCTTTCCCTCAGGCGATGAAAGAAATGGTTTTCACACCACTGAAAATGAATAACACGTACATCTTCCAGGAAAAAGATATTCCTACAGCTTCGCAGTCTTTCTATTATGGAGGAAATAAGTTGTATCCTTTAGACAGACTTGATCTGATTTACGGAGATAAAAATGTGTACACGACACCAAGAGATTTATACAACTTCTCAAAAGCAATGTTTTCGAAAAATTTCCTGAAACCGGAACTGATGCAAATGGTATTCACTCCTTACAGCAATGAAAAAGCAGGAATGAATAATTATGGATTAGGATTCAGAATGAAAATATTCGATAATGGCGAGAAGCTGACCTATCACAACGGATGGTGGCATGGCACCAACTCGGTATTTGCCCATCTTTTAAAATCTAAGGTTACCATTGTAGCTATTGGAAATAAATATTCAAACAAAGTATATACAGCTCTTGCATTATCAGGATTATTTGAAGATTTCCCTTTACAGAAAGAGAAACTTCATACGGTGATGCACGACAATAAAGATACTTTGAATTCCGAACAGGAAGTTTTTGGAGAATAATGTTTACTTTTGCCTAAACATTTTCATGAAAAGGTTTCTTTTATTACTCATTATCTGTTTTCTTGTACATTCATGTGCAAGAGTAGGATCTCCTGTTGGAGGGCCTAAAGATACTCTGGCACCGAAATTTTTAAGTTCAAACATTGATACAACAAGAATTAATGTCAAAAGAGATATTCACCAGCTCCGTCTGGATTTTGATGAATATGTGACGTTGAAGGATATCAATAAAAACCTGATTATTTCACCTCCCATTAAAGGGATAACGAGGATTCTTCCGTCCAATATTGCCAACAAATTTGTTCTGATTCAATGGTCAGATACCCTTCAGGCTAATACAACGTATAATTTCAATTTTGGAAACTCAATTGTTGATAATAACGAATCCAATATACTAAGGTATTTCAATTTTGCTTTTTCTACAGGAGATAAATTGGACGATCTTTATATCAGCGGTGAAGTGAAGGATGCTCTCAATACTAAAAAGAAAGAAGGAACTACAGCAGAAAATAAACTTGTCGTAGGATTGTATCAGCTAAAAGATACAATGGATTACAAGAAAAAACCTTACTATATCACGAAGGTAGATGAAGACGGATATTACGAATTAAACTATCTGACTCCTGGGAAATATAAAATTATTGCTTTTGAAGACGAGAATGGAAATTCTATGTATGATCCGGGTAAAGAAAAAGTAGGTTTCCAGAAAGATCCCATCAATTTTGAGAAATCTATTTCAGGGTTAAACTTAAAAGTATATCCTTCCAAAAAGGCTGTAAAGTATGTTGAAATGAAAGAAATCTCAGGCGGTGTTCTGATGACTTTTGAAGGAAATCCTGACGAAGTAAAAGTTCAGTCGCTGAATGAGAAACTGAAAGATGTAAAAATAACCCATACTCCGAAATCAGACTCTGTAAGAATCTGGTTTGATGCGGTAAAAGATAATGTAGGGCAGGACGCCAATGAAAAACTGATATTCACCCATAATAAAGGTCTGAAAAAAGACAGTGCCTACAGCGTGTCTTTATTTTACAGATACAATAAAAAGAATGTCATGGATCTCAACAGTGATAATGGAGGTGAATCATTAGCTCCAAAGTCAGATTTTAGGATATCTTCCAATTATATCGTTGATAAAATAGATCCTTCAAAATGGACACTTAAGATGAAAGGAGACAGTTTAACATCGTTACCATTTACTGCGAGAATTTCAGAAACAAATCCTTATCAGATTCAGGTTCAGTCAGATTTTGTAATGGGGAAAAGTTATGAGCTTACCGTACCTAAAGAAACCGTATCCTCTTTCTATGCAAAAAATACTCAGTCTAAGCGTTTCGATTTTGATGTTGACAAGATAGACCAGTTTGGAAGTGTTGAATTCTCCATTTCTAATGCACCTACGACAAATTATTGGATTCAGCTGCTGGATTCTTCAGATAAAATTGCTTATCAGAGATATATAAAAGGAGACAAAGTAAAATTTGATATCCTGAAACCTGGAGAATATATTGTGAGAATTCTGGTAGATAATAACGGGAATAAATATTGGGATGAAGCAGATTTTGCAAATGATGTTTTTGCTGAAGATGCCTATGTTTTCTATAAAAAAGTGATCATTAGAGGTCTATGGGAAACAAGAGAAGAGTGGGATCTGAAGGATACCAGAACACTTGATAATCCTAAAGGAGCTACGCCCGCTGTAGCAATTCCTGTAGTGGAAACACCACCAGCTGCGACTGAAGTGAAACAGGAAGCTAAAAAAGAATTAAAATCTCAAAATGCTGTTTTAACGCCAGTAAAGTAAGTTGATGAAGATCGCTAAGAAAATAATATTCTGGACATTGGTGGCGTTTGCCCTGATTCAGTTCTTTCCTATCGATAGAACCAATCAGCCTGTGGATAAGAAGGAAAACTTTGTTGATGCAAGGAAATCACCGGAAAAGATCAGAACGCTGCTTAAAAATGCATGCTATGACTGTCATTCCAATGAAACGGTTTATCCGAAATATGCTTTTATTGCTCCCGTTTCATGGTCTGTGAAGAGTCACGTGAATGAAGGTCGCGAACATCTTAATTTTTCTGTCTGGGGAACATATAATAAGGATCTGAAGGAAAATATGCTGACTAAATCCGTTCAGACCATTCAGAACAAAACAATGCCGATGCCGGGTTATATTGTTTATCATAAAGAAGCCAATCTTTCAGAAGCGGAAAGAGCATTGCTGATTCAGTATTTTGAAGAAATGCTGAAGACTAAAACCTACTAGTTTCTATCATAGAAAACTCCCGCAGATTTTACAAACTAAGCAGATTATTTAAAACAAATATCTGTCCGGTCTGTAAAATCTGCGGGAGAATATTTTACAAAAATTATTTCTTTATATAGCTCTCAAAAAATCTCTTCTGAGAATCGAAAGCGATATCTTCAAAATCCAGATCCTGTAAAGGAATCCAGACTGCTTCTGAGATTTCAGAGAGTTCAAGACTTACCTCAAATTTTTCCGGAACATTGTATTCATAAAAGAGATCGATCGTATTATAATCAATTTCCTTGTATTGATAAATGTTAGGAAGGCTGGTAAGGTATTTTAGGTTCGAAATATCGATATCAAGCTGAAGTTCCTCAAAAAGTTCTCTTTTACAGGTTTCCTCTGCACTTTCTTTAGGGTCGACAAATCCTCCTGCAAGATCGAGTTTCCCTTTTTTAGGATCTCTGTTTCTTCTGGTAAGATAAATTTCGTCTCCACATCTGATGACAACTGCTACCGCACCTGCCACATTATTATACAAAGTAAAACCGCATTCCGGACAGCTCCATTTTTTTTCACCATCCCAGTGTAAGGACTCCTTGCCACAGCTTGGACAATATTTCAATAGTTTCATTGAGCAATATTAATATTTCTCGGGTGATAACTCAAAATAACATCCCTTAATTCTTCTGTTTTCAGATGCGTATAGATCTCCGTTGTCGTAATACTGGAATGTCCCAGCATTTCCTGGATATAACGTAAATCTGCCCCATTCTGTAACAAATGGGTTGCAAATGAATGTCTGAATGTGTGTGGAGATATTTTTTTGTTAACCCCTGCTTTATCTGTAAGTTCTTTGATAATAAGAAATACGATTACTCTGGACATAGAAGTCCCACGGCTGTTTAAGAACAGAGTATCTTCATATTTCTTATTGACTTTTCCTTTAGAACGCACCTCTTTGATATAACTTTCAAGCAAATCAGCCGTATAATCAGCTAAAGGAACAAAGCGGGTTTTATTTCCTTTTCCGTGTACCTTGATATATTGCTCTTTGAAATTGATATTGGAGATCTTCAGATCGATCAGTTCAGAAACACGAAGTCCGCATCCATATAGTACCTCTATGATGCAGTGGTTTCTTTTTCCAAGATCTGTATTGACCTCAATAGCAGCAATAATTTTGTTGATATCAGGCAGGCTTAAAGTATCAGGTAGATATAGTCCCAGTTTAGGGCCTTCAAGTAACGCCGCAGGATTGTCTTCACGATATTCATCCTCCAGCAGAAATTTGAAGAAAGCTTTGATGGAAGATATCCATCTTGCCTGTGATCTCTCACTGAATTTCTGTTTGGAAAGATTGAAAATGTATTCCTGCAGGTTTTCGTAACCGATGGAGTCTGGACCGACGTTTTCCAGATCCTCTTCTGCGTAATCTTTTAATTTCTTAATGTCCCGAACGTAAGCGTCGAGCGTGTTTTCTGAAAAATTTCTTTCGAAACGAAGAAATATTTCAAAATCTTTGATCTTTTCATCCCAAGTCATTTGTGCTTATTTTTTTAGTTCACAGTCCGATATTTGTTCTATTTCAATATTATGGTTTCTCAGGAACGATATTCCATCGTCATCCGAATACTCATTAATGTACACCAGTCTCGTAATCCCTGCCTGCAGAATCAGCTTGCTGCATTCTTTACAGGGAGACAGCGTTAAATATAACGTTGCTCCTTTTGCAGATTGGGTAGAGGCAGCCAGCTTTAATATAGCATTGGCTTCCGCATGCAATACGTACCAGTGTGTTTTTCCATCTTCATCTTCACAGCAGTTTTCGAATCCCGAAGGAGTCCCGTTGTAACCATCTGAAATAATCATCCTATCTTTTACGATAAGAGCTCCCACCTGTTTTCTCTTACAGTAGGAGAGTTTTGCCCATTCCTGAGCCATTTTTAGATAAGCTTTATCAAACTTATTCATACCGCAGCATTGTTTTTTTTCGAAATAATTTGGATTAAAATCTTTTAGAAAGATTTAGAAGTTAGGCTTTCTCTTCTCTAGAAACGCAGTAACTCCTTCTTTCTTATCTTCCATTTCAAAAAGTTCTCCGAAATATTTGATTTCAGTTTCAAAACCTTTTTCCCTATCCGATAAATTCACGGCATTGATAGCCTTCGATATTGCCATTGGTGAATTGTAGGCAATCGTGTTTGCTAATTCTTTCGTTTTGGTTAATAATTCTTCAATAGGGTATACTTCATTCACCAGTCCGATCTCTTTTGCTTTTTGAGCAGGGATCATTTTGGCAGAGAAGATCATTTCATTGGCAATACCTTTTCCTACAAGCTTTGGAAGCCTCTGAGTTCCTCCGTATCCTGGAATCAATCCAAGTGTTACTTCAGGAAGTCCTAATCTGGCGTTTTCCGATGCATATCTGATGTGGCATGCCATGGCAAGCTCCAAACCTCCGCCTAATGCAAAACCGTTTACGGCTGCAATGACAGGTTTAGACATATTTTCAATCTTGTTGAACAATGTATTTTGTCCGTTTCTTGCAAGTTCTTCAGCTTTTTCCTGTCCGAATTCACTGAATTCCTTGATATCAGCTCCTGCTACAAAAGATTTTTCTCCACTTCCGGTAAGGATAATGACTCTACATGAAGTGTCAGCGTTAAGCTCATCCAGTGCGGTACTGATTTCCTGAATTGTTTTGGCATTTAAAGCATTTAAACTCTCAGGTCTGTTTATGGTAATAATAGATAATTTATCTTCTTTTTTTAATAATATGTTCTCGTAACTCATTTTTCCACTTTAAAATATCATCCTTTGCAAATTATGAATTTTTTACAAAAAAAAGGAAAAAATATTATTTTTTTTTCCTTTTTTTTAATTTATCATTCAATATGATTATTTTGAATGATTCATCATATTTGCATCAATATTGACGTTTAGTTGAGAAGCCACTTTCATGCCAAGCTCTATGTTAGCACGGAAAAAGTGACATAGCTGTCGGTTGATAATCTCATCCTTTTTAGGTCCTGTAATGCCATTCATACTGCCTACAATATTTTTGATCAGATGATCTCTGTCCTCAGCATTCATTGCTTTTGAATACAAAAGCCCCGGTTGGGTATAGTGATCACTGTCATTGTCATTTCTGTTGTAGCTGGCAACATGAGCACTGTCTAACTCATATTCATAGTTTTTATAAGATGAATCTGCTTTAATATCATCAAAACTGTTCGGATGATAATTAGGTTTGTCCTTGTACTGGCTTGAATCCGCCATATAACCATCTCTTTGGTAGTTGTTGACTTCAAATGGACATCTGTTCACTTCCAGCTGATGAGCATTGACACCTACTCTGTAACGATGAGCGTCAGGATATGAAAATAATCTTCCCTGAAGCATTTTGTCCGGTGAGAAACTGATTCCGTTAATTAAGTTACTTGGTGAAAAAGTAGACTGTTCCACATGGGCGAAATAATTAACAGGTACTTCGTTCAGTTCCATTTCTCCTACTTCAATCAAAGGGAAATCATCGTGGAACCATACTTTGGTTACATCAAACGGATTCCATCTGAAATCTTTTGCCTGTTCTTCTGTCATTACCTGAATGTACATCGTCCATTTAGGGAAATCCCCATTTTCAATAGCGTTGCAAAGGTCTTCCTGTGCAAAGTCCGGGTTTTCTCCGGCCATTTTTACGGCTTCTTCCTCCGTAAAGTTTTTTACACCTTGTTTTGTTTTAAAATGGAATTTCACCCATACTCTTTCATTTTTATCGTTGATCATGGAGAAAGTATGAGATCCGAAACCGTGCATATGTCTGTAGCCGTGAGGTGTTCCTCTGTCTGACATTAGTATAAGAACCTGATGAAGTGATTCCGGGTTTAAGCTCCAGAAATCCCACATCATCGTGGCGCTTTTTAAGTTGGTTTTCGGCACTCTTTTCTGAGTGTGAATAAAATCCGGGAATTTTTTTGCATCCTTAATAAAGAATACGGGAGTATTGTTTCCTACAAGATCCCAGTTTCCGTCTTCGGTATAAAATTTTAAGGCAAAACCTCTCGGGTCTCTTGCCGTATCTGCGCTTCCTTTTTCGCCTCCCACCGTGGAAAATCTTGCGAACATTCTGCATGAGTTTCCTACTTTTGAAAACAGCTTTGCTTTTGTGTACTGGCTGATGTCGTGTGTTACAGTGAACGTTCCGTAAGCTCCGCTTCCTTTGGCATGCACAATCCTTTCAGGAATTCTTTCCCTAACGAAATGTGCAAGATTCTCCTGAAGAATAAAGTCCTGCAGCAATACCGGGCCTCTTGGTCCTACCGTCTGTGAATCCTGATGTTCAAAATAAGGTGCCCCGTTACTTAACGTTAATTTTTTAGAATCCATATAATTGATGATTTGAATAATTGTTTCTTTTTTCTAAATCCAGTGTAAAGGTAATGAATATCAAATTTACTTGAATTTTTAATTGCTAATAGCAAAAACGTTATATCTTTGTAATAGATAATATTAATCAAATGAACATTCAGCAACTGGAGTATCTTATCGCCGTTGATAAGTATAAACATTTTGGTAAGGCCGCTCAGGCGTGTTTTATTACCCAACCTACGTTAAGTGCCATGATACAGAAATTTGAGGATGAACTGGATGTAAAGGTTTTCGACAGAACTACTCACCCGATTCGTACCACGGATGTAGGTCTTCAGATTATTGATCAGGCAAAGGTAATTATCGAGTCTGTCAATGAGCTGAAAAACAAAGCCAACCTTTTGAATAATATTCTAGGAGGAACTATCAATCTGGGAATCATTCCTACGGTGTCTTCTTTCATTCTGCCAACAGAGATTTTCAAATTCCTGGAGGAAAATCCGAAGATTCAGATGAATGTAAAAGAAATGACAACTGATAATATTATTAAAGCGCTGAAAGCAGGAGAGTTAGATGCCGGAATTATTTCCACTCCTTACGATACCGCTGACGAGTTTTATCAGGATTTTCTGTTCAATGAGGAGTTGATGATTTACAGTTCCAATACAGAAGCTAACAAAAAGAATTCTTATATCATTCCGGAAGATCTGAATGTAGAGAAAGTATGGCTTCTTGAAGAAGGGAACTGTCTGAGAAATCAGTTTGAAAATATTTGTCACCTTAAAGAAAATACCCTGAAACCTAAAAATTTAGATTTCTTAGCTTCCAATATCCAGACTCTGGTACACATGGTAGATAAAGTAGGAGGAATCAGTATTCTGCCGGAACTGGCACTGAGCCAGCTTTCAGAAGAGCAGAAGAAAAATGTTTTCAGATTTAAAAAACCTTTCCCGTATCGGGAAATCAGTATTATTTACTATAAACCGACTTTTAAGCAAAAAATTATTGATGAATTATCACATTCTATCAAAACTTCTTTAGAACTTAAGTTGAATTACCACGAAAGTCCGAAAGAATTTGTAAGCATTAAGCCTCAGTAATGGAAATGCTTTAAAGTGATAGAAATCATCAATTTAAATAAAAGTATAATTAATAAACAAAATTTTTGAGTATTACGAAAATAGTACTTAAATTTGCTGACGTTTATTACGAGGAAAAATTTGACCTGATTGCAACCTCTATAAAAAAATGCTAAAACAGTATTCTTTTTTCTGGGCAATTTCATTCATATTTTTCGCAATACAATTTTTTAAATCTTTAAAAACAAAAGAATTATATGTCTTATTTATTTACATCTGAATCAGTTTCAGAAGGACATCCGGATAAAATTGCCGATCAGATTTCCGATGCATTAATCGACCATTTCTTAGCCTATGATAAAGATTCAAAAGTAGCATGTGAAACTCTTGTAACTACCGGACAGGTGGTATTGGCAGGAGAAGTAAAATCAGATGCTTACCTTGATGTACAGACCATTGCCAGAGAAGTAATCAACGGAATCGGGTATACGAAAGGAGAATATATGTTCAACGGAGATTCTTGCGGAGTTATTTCTGCTATCCATGAGCAGTCACCTGATATCAACCAAGGAGTTGACAGAGCTGTAAATGATGAGTCTTTCGAAGCTAAAGCAAATGCACAGGGAGCAGGAGATCAGGGTATGATGTTCGGGTATGCTACCAATGAAACGGCAAACTATATGCCTCTTGCATTGGATCTTGCCCATACGATCCTGAAAGAACTTTCTGCTATCAGAAGAGAAAATAAGGAAATCACTTATCTTCGTCCGGATGCAAAAAGCCAGGTAACCATTGAGTATTCTGACGATCATAAACCAATCAGAATAGATTCTATCGTAGTTTCTACCCAACATGATGACTTTGGAAGTGAAGAAGAAATGCTGAACAAAATCCGTGAGGATATCAAAAATATTCTGGTTCCAAGAGTTGTTGCACAGCAAACTGAAGAAATCAAGGCTTTATTCAACGATCAGATCAAATATCACATCAATCCTACTGGGAAATTCGTAATCGGAGGACCTCACGGAGATACAGGTCTTACAGGTAGAAAAATCATCGTTGATACCTACGGAGGTAAAGGAGCTCATGGTGGTGGTGCTTTCTCTGGAAAAGATCCTTCTAAAGTAGACAGAAGTGCGGCTTACGCAACAAGACATATTGCTAAGAACTTAGTGGCTGCCGGAGTAGCGGATGAAGTTTTGGTACAGGTTTCTTACGCCATTGGAGTAGCTGAACCTTGTGGTTTATACATCAACACTTATGGAACTGCGAAAGTAGATCTTCATGACGGAGATATCGCTAAAAAAGTTTCTGCTATTTTTGATTTAAGGCCTTATGCTATTGAGCAGAACTTGAAATTAAGAAATCCTATTTATCAGGAAACAGCGTCTTACGGGCATATGGGTAAAGAGCACTATATAGCTGATAAAACTTTCAATAAAGGACATAAAAATGAGCTTACATTAGAAGGGCTTGAGTTCTTTACATGGGAAAAACTAGACAAAGTAGAGGAAATTAAAGCTGCTTTTGGAATTTAATTTCTCTTTAAAGAATAATAAATGAACTGCTTTATCTTTGGATAAGGCAGTTTTTTTTAATTTTACACCTTAATAATATAGAAAGATGATGAATTTTCGAACTGTAGTTGCTGCCATGTCTCTGGTTTTGCTAAGCACATTAGTAAAAGCTCAATATACCATGCATAAAATGATCAGTGTAGGGTATACTTACCAAAATCAAAGTTTTGGTGAAATAGGAGGTAAATTACTTTTCCTTAAAAATGATGATGTGATTTACAGAGTAGGAGGATCTGCAATGATGGGATCTGTGGATTCTAAATTTGCTATTATGCCCAAACTACAGGCTGATGTCCTTCTTAATTTTGAAAAGAATGTAGACTTCTATCATTCATATTACTTTTTAGCAGGTGTGGAAGGAACCAATAAATACATTGCCCCTAAGATAGGAGTTACCTTATTTGGGATGCTTGATCTTACAGGAGGTTATGCTTTTCCTATCGGAGATACCCGACTGAACGGCAAAGAGATGAAAGGACTGAATATTAATTTTACATTAAATGTTCCTACAGTCTTTATTCATGACATGTTTAAATGATTTTTTTTAGATTTTTCTCTATAAAATTTAATAATAGGTTAACAGTTATTAAAAAATTATTATATTTACATCATAATAATTGTACTACTGCCTATAGAAGAGACTCTACTCTAGAACTGTTTTGTTTATACAGCAAAGGCCAGAAGAAATATCTGGTAGAATGCCTGTCTGCAAATATTTATATTGAGAAGAGTTATGAAATCAAAATCGGATAGTTTACTAATTTCCCTTTACCAGAAAGGTGATGAGAATGCATTATCAACCCTCATTCACCGTCATCAGAGAGAACTTTTTACATTCATTTTTTACAAAATTAATGATGAAGATTTAGCTAACGATATCTTCCAGGATACATTCATGAAGATTATTGTCATGCTGAAAGAAGGACGCTATAACGAAGAAGGCAAATTTATTCTTTGGGCGAAAAGAATTTCCCACAATTTAATCATTGATCATTTCAGGTCAAAATCCAAGAATATCAAAGTTTCAGAAACTACTTTTGAAACAGATGAATATTCTATCTTTGATTTGATCAGAGAACCTTCAGAAAATATTGAGGACCAGCTTGTGACCAACCAGATTCAGGAGGATCTTATGAGGATGTTACTGTTTTTGCCACAAAACCAGCAGGAGGTAATCAAACTGAGGTTTTTTGATGGTCTGAGTTTCAAAGAAATTGCAGACCATACAGAGATGAGCATTAATACTACGCTAGGAAGAGTAAGGTATGCACTGATAAACCTGAGAAAAATCATGGACGAAAACAATATAATATTAACCAGATAAATAATATTTTGTAAAATTTCACGTTTTTAAGGAAAACATACTTCGCTTATGAAAAAAAATGACTCCTTAAAAGTGAAAACTTTGAAACCTAAGAAACAAACAATTGATTTTTTGCTGAATTTTTCCAAAAGCCTTGAGATTGTGAAAAGCAAGAGCAAAAATTATCCTATTACAAAAAATTAAAATTATTAACTTTGTGCTGTATGAAAATGCAGCACGTTTTTTTTGACCTGGATAATACACTCTGGGATCACCGCAGAAATGCCTATCTTACCATTAAAGATCTTTTTGAAAAACAGGAAATTACTTCAAAATATCATATTGATTTTGAAGAGTTTCATTCTGTCTATCACAATATTAACGAAGAGTTGTGGGAAAAGATCAGAGACGGAATTATTGGCAAAGAGTACTTGAGAGAACACCGTTTTTATGATTCATTCAAACATTTTGGAGTAGATAATAAAGAGCTTGCCCTTTATTTTGAAGAAAACTTCCTTGATAATATTGTGAGTCATAACGAATTGGTAGAAGGTGCAGAAGATGTTTTGGAATATCTGAAAGCTAAAAATTATACACTGCACATTATTTCCAATGGTTTTCAGGAAGTAACGGAAAGGAAATGTACCCTGTCCGGAATTGCACCTTATTTTAAGACTATTACCAGTGCAGATGCAGTAGGGGTAAGAAAACCCAATCCAAGGATTTTTGAATATTCATTAGGCCTTTCTGAAGCCAGCAAAGAAGAAAGTATTCTGATTGGGGATGATTGGATTGCAGATGCCATGGGAGCTACAGATTTCGGAATGGATGCGATCTTCTTCGATGTTTATAAAGAAGATAAGCAGAAAGAAGGTTTAAAAGCCATTACCCATCTTCAGCAGATCAAAGAATATTTATAGAAATATATAAGATCATAAGATTTGATAAAAAGCCACTAAGACCGCCTTAGTGGCTTTTCTGTTTTCAATTTTCATAAATCAATACAAACATTGGTGATCATCTGTTTCAATGTGTGGTTAACTTAAATTTCTCCACCAAAATCATTTTTCCCAATTCTTTCCCAAATTGATTAGCAACTTTGCTTCATAATAATAACAGAAAATGTAATAGTATGAAAAATGTAAAGAAAATCACAGGAGTATTAATGATTATTTTTTTATTAGTGGGAGGCTTAGTAGCCGCACAGGACAGAGCAATCAATGCGAATCAGTTACCGAAAACAGCTAAAAACTTTCTTGCTGCTCATTTTAAAGGAATACCTGTGACCTCGGCAATAGAAGACAGAGAAATCTATGGAGTAGATGAGTACAAAGTATATCTGACGAACGGAATGAAAATGGAGTTTGACAGCAATGGAAACTGGAAAGAAGTGGATGGAAAACACCAAAAAATTCCATATGGTTTCATTCCTGTTTCAATCAGAAATTACATCACGAAAAACTTTCCTAACACTTACATTATTAAGATTGAAAAGAAAAGATGGTCTTATAAAGCAGAACTTTCCAATGGATTGGAGCTTGAATTCGATAGAAACGGGAATTTTAAAAAAATCGATGATTAACACTTAACCGAATACAAACACTAAATAGTAATACTATGGTCAATTGGAATGTAATAAAGAGTAACGGAAGAAAGATGTCTTCTGCTCAGATTAGAAAGAATATGGTATCATTTATGACAAGAAATCATCCTTGCAGCATCATTGATTCTATTGAAAAAGAACACAGTGCTTACAAAATTCATTTGATGAATGGTCTGTGTCTTGTTTTTGATGCAGATGGCCTGAATGTGAAATCAAATTAGATTCTTTATGAAAAAGAACCTGAGGGAATCCGGCAGAGAGCATTTCCATTTTGTAGATTTATTATCAGTAATTTATCACATAACCCTTATACTGATGATATTATCGTAGACTTTCGGATGTATATTCCTTTCTCCAGCTTCCCTCCTTATAATTTCCTATATTTGACATAAGTTAATCGTGCACCAGAGCATATAGATCCGGAATATGAAGATTTTAATAGTAGAAGATGAACCCGAACTGAAAGATACCGTACAGAAATTTCTGGAGGCAGAACACTTCATTGTAGAGTATGCAGAAAATTACAGTGGCGGACTGGAAAAAATTATTTCTTACGAATACGACTGTATTTTGCTGGATATCATGCTGCCTGACGGAAACGGAATCGATCTGCTGAAAGAGATCAAAAAAATGCACAAGAAAGACCCTGTGATCATCCTTTCTGCCAAAGACTCAGTAGATGATAAGGTGGCCGGACTGGAAATAGGAGCAGATGATTATCTTGCTAAACCTTTCCATCTTGCAGAACTGATGGCGAGAATCAAATCTGTGATCAGAAGAAAAAATCAGGATGGCGAAAATATCATCCGCTACAAAAATATCAGCATTGACCCGGAGAACAGAACGGTGAAAGTAGGTGATGAAGAGCTTGTTCTTAACCGTAAAGAATATGACCTTCTCTATTATTTTGTGATTCATCCGGAAAAGACCTTACAAAAAACAACACTGGCAGAAGCCATCTGGGGAGATTATATCGATCAGGCGGACAGCCTGGATTTTATATATTCCCAGATTAAAAATCTTCGTAAAAAACTGAAAACCCTCAATGCAGAAGCTGATTTCCAGGCTGTATACGGAATAGGATATAAATTCATCTGATGAAGACTTCATTAAAATATTACACGATAAAATACCTGATCATGATCCTGCTGCTGATTATAGCAGTATGGGCAGGTCTTTTTTATGCCTACATTCTGGATGAAGTACACGATAATGTAGATGATGGTTTAAGAGATAGAAAAATACAGATTATTAAAGCTGTTTATCTTAATCCTCAGCTTTTGAAGAATAATGAATTTGGATTCAATGAATTTAAAATCAATCCGATCAAAGCCGCAGATTATCAGAATAAAAGCAGGCTGTACAATAAGATGTATTATATGGAATATGATGATAAAGACCAGCCTTACAGGGTTTTGGAAGCCGACTTTATTGATCAGTTCAAAGGGCATCAGCGGCTTGTCATCAGAACATCTACGGTAGAAGAAGACGAATTGATATATGATCTTACAACAGCCTTAATTGTGCTTTATATCCTTTTGGTGATAAGTATCGTAGCAGTTAACGGATATCTCCTTAATAAAGCTATGAGACCATTCTATCAGATATTGGATAAACTTAAAAAATATCAGTTTGGAATTCCTTTTTCTCAGGAAAAGCAGAACTATAAGATCACCGAATTTGAAGAATTAAATGTGGAAATCAATGAAATGATTGAACGTAATGAATTGGTTTTCTATCAGCAGAAACAGTTTATTGAAAACGCTTCCCATGAGCTTCAGACTCCTTTGGCTATCGTGATTAATAAAATTGATCTGATGATCCAGAATGATGATCTTGATAAAAAGAACCTTACTTTTCTTACTGAAGTAAAGAATGATCTGAGAAGAATGGTTGGGTTAAACAAATCGTTATTAATGCTTTCCAAAATTGAAAACAGTCAGTTTAATAAAACTTCAGATGTTGATTTTAATGTGATGATCGCTCAATTAGTTCAGAATTATGAAGATTTCATTGCATTCAAAAAAGTAGAGGTCAGTATTATTGAGAAAGGAAAATTTGTTGCGGATTTTAATCAGGATCTTGCAGATATTCTTTTATCCAACCTTCTTAAAAATGCAGTTAAATATAACCATCAGGAAGGGATTTTAAACATTATCGTGGAAAATAATCGGATAACATTTCAAAACAGCGGAAGTGCTGAACCTTTAGATAAATCCAGAATCTTTAACCGTTTCTATAAACGGGGATCAGATCATACTTCTACAGGATTAGGGCTGTCTATCATCAAAACCATTATCAAGCAATATCCGGGCTGGGATATTAATTACGAATATGGAGATCAGATGCATTACTTTATTCTGACAAAGAATAATGCCCAATAATAATACTTTATATCAATAGAAAAAGCCTTTCAGACGAAAGGCTTTCTTATGTTTAAAACTCAGGATTAAAATCCTAAACTTGTTCTTACTCTTTTAAGTGTTTCCAGCGCGATAGGTCTTGTTTTTTCCGCTCCTTGCTGAAGTTTTGCTTCAAGTTCATCAAGATTATTCATGTAATAAGTGAACGTTTCTCTTTCTTTCTCAAAACGTACCAGGATAAGATCCAGCAATTCTTTCTTAGCATGTCCGTATCCGAAGTTTCCGACAAGATATTTTGCTCTTAATGCTTCAGTCTGTTCAGTCGTAGCAATCAGCTGATAAATCTGGAATGTTTTATCCGTTTCAGGATCCTTAGGTTCCTCTAAAGACTTGGAATCTGATTCAATGCTCATCACCTGTTTCTTCAACTCCTTTTCAGGTAAGAAAATGTTGATGATATTTCCTCTTGATTTTGACATTTTCTGTCCGTCTGTCCCGGGAACATATTTAGTGTCCTCCTGAAGTTCAGATTGTGGAAGAACAAGAATTTCACCCATCTGGTTGTTGAATCTTGAAGCTACATCTCTTGCAAATTCCAGGTGCTGAAGCTGATCTTTTCCTACAGGTACAATTTCAGCATCATACAGTAAAATATCTGCAGCCATCAGAATAGGGTAGGTAAACAGACCGGCATTTACATCCTGAAGTCTGTCAGCTTTATCCTTAAATGAATGGGCTAATGTTAATCTTTGGTATGGGAAAAAACATGATAAATGCCAAGAAAGTTCACAGGTTTCAGCGATATCACTTTGTCTGTAGAAATATGTTTTTTCAGTATCCAATCCACAAGCAAGCCAAGCCGCAGCAATCTCGTAGGTATTTTGTCTTAAAGTCTGCGCATCCTTAATCTGTGTAAGCGTATGAAGATTCGCAATAAATAAAAATGATTCATTTCCTTCCTGTTTGGATAACTCAATAGCAGGAATAATGGCCCCTAATAAATTTCCAAGATGGGGTGTTCCGGTGGCTTGAATGCCGGTAAGAATTCTTGACATTTGTTTACAATTTATATTTAAAAATTAATGAATAGCAAATTTACGAGGTTTGACGGGAATAACGAAAGATAAAAGATAAAAGATAAAAGATAAAAGATAAAAGATAAAAGATAAAAGATGTTGTTATTAAAATTCAATAGGGGTGGGCTTCAGCCCAGCCAGCTTAAAATTCAACATCTATCCATTGGCTTTAGCCAAAACGTATCAACCTTCAATAATCTATATCTCTTTACGCATCATCCGTGAAAATCTGTGCAATCCGTGGGAAAAATATTAAGGAATCACAATTTTTTCTCCTCCAAATTTCGGTTCCACACCAAAAAGAAGATCCCAATAGGCTTTAGCTTTTGCAAAATACTCTCTTAAATTGGTCTTTAAACCTGCATACTTATTCACATCCGCTGCATTGTATCCAAAGGCTTCCATACCATTTTTTCTGGCCAGGAAAACGGCCCTTTCATTGTGAAACTTCTGAGAGATAATGATCAGTTTTGTCTGGCTGAAAATATCCTTTGCTCTTACCACGGAATCCAGCGTCCTGAATCCTGCATGGTCTAAAATAATTTTATCCTGTGGAATTCCTTCCTGCATCAATGCCAGCTGCATATCTTCAGGTTCGTTATAATCCTTGGTACTGTTATCACCACTAACGATGATGTATTGTATTTTCCCGCTTTTGTATAAATCACTTGCAGCCTTAATTCTGTTATAGAAATAAGCATTTGGAGTTCCATTGCTCAGAAGTTTTCCGGTTCCCAGTAATAATGCGGTTTTTACTTGTGGTACATCAGCAGTATTGTAGGAAAGAAATGGTGCGCTGTCACTTTTGATGCTGTAATTCGCCCAGGCAATAAAAATAATTCCTGCAACGAAAAGAAGCAGGAAAAATTTAATAATATTTTTGATTATTTTTTTCATCCGAAAATATATCTTTTAAAACTCCAGACCGTTTGGGAAAGCTTTTTTTCTGAATATTAATAAGAATGCGGCACCTACTGTGATCGCAGAATCAGCAACATTGAAAATATATTTGAAGAACTCAATATGTTTTCCTCCTATCAAAGGCCAGCTTTCAGGAACGTACCAGTCTACCACCGGGAAATGAAGCATATCCACTACACATCCTTTCATAAATGTGGAATATCCGTGTCCGAAAGGAACAAGTTTGGAAATTCCGCCATAGCCAATCCATCGGTCAGTGCTGGCGTCATAAACTGTTCCGCTGTCGAAGATCATTCCATAGAACATTCCGTCAATAAGATTTCCGATAGCGCCTGCAAAAATGATCGCCATGGGAACTAAAAGATAATTAGAAGCTCCTTCTTTCAACCATTTTTTGAACATATAGATCATCCCTCCGATCAGGAAAACTCTGAGGATAACCAGAAAATATTTCCCGATAATTCCTCCGAAATGAAATCCATAGGCCATTCCGGGATTTTCCACAAAAGTTTTGTTAAAGAAACCATTGATAACAGGAATGCTCTCATTCAGTTCAAAATGGGTTTTGATATAAATTTTTGAAGCCTGGTCAATGAATAACACTAAAAGTGTTATTGCTAAGATCTTTTTCATTATTGTCCTTTAGGTTTTGAAGGCTTTGAAGCCGGCTTTACATTTTTATTATCGCTTGCTTTCTTGACCACTTTCTGTCCATTGAAAGAGCTCTTAACATGTGCTTTTTCAAATTTAATGCCCATTTCTTTGAGTACGCTTTTCAGTGCACTCAGCTCCATAGAATTCTTAGGATGTACTATGATAGATTCCATTTCTTATATTTATTATTTACATTTTGGACAGCTCATCAAGTCTTTTCCTGTCTTTCTCAGACAGATCATTCACTCCGTTTTTGCCCATCTTACTCAAAAGTCTGTCGATTTCTTTCTCCCGCTCGCGTTTATCAGAATTGAATTGATCATCAATGGTATAATTATAATTTTTTTTCCGATCAGGGAAGAATCTGTTTTTGATCCATTCTCTGTTGAAAAATAATATAACTACGGCAATGATCACTCCCAAAATTAATAATTCGTTCATGGGTATACATTAAAAATTAGGTTTATAAAGTATCCGTAAATACGATATAAACCCAATGTTATTTTACAAACCTTACGGTTATTTTTGCATGTTTTTCGCTTCGATGCTCAACGTAGCGTGAGGAACGGCTAAAAGCCTTTCCTTAGGAATCAGCTTTCCTGTTACTCTGCAAACACCATACGTTTTATTTTCGATTCTGATCAAAGCATTTTTAAGATCACGCACGAATTTTTCCTGTCTTCCTGCCAAAATAGAATTCTGTTCTTTGCTCAACGTTTCTGCTCCTTCTTCAAAAGCTTTGAAAGTAGGAGACGTATCATCAGTACCATTATTCTGGTCATTGATAAAACTTTCTCTGATAAGCTGAAGATCCTTTTCTGCTTTTTCTATTTTTTCTTTAATGATCGCTTTAAATTCCTGTAAATCAGCATCGCTGTATCTAACTCTTTCGTCTGACATATTCTTTCTCTTTTTTAATAAAATTATGAAATGGAATTTGAAATATAATAACTACAGGTTAATTTTTTTCAACATTTATCTTAAAATTAACCTCATCTATTTCGATTTCGTTAAAATTTAAAAGTGAAGATACAATTTCTATTTTATTTGACAAGACTTCGGAAGAAATATATTCTTCATTTTTCTTAATCTCATTCAGGAAAGGAGAGCTTTCTTCCAATGTGATTGAAATTCTGTCTGTCAGATCAAAGTCTTTGTCTTTTCGCAGGTTCTGAATTCTGTTGATGAATTCTCTTGCGATCCCTTCAGATTTTAACTCATCGGTTAACGTCAAATCTAATGCCACAGTTGTTTTTCCATCAGAAGTTACTGTCCATCCCGGGATATCTTTTGTAGAAATTTCCACATCATCAAGAGTGATCTCATATCCCTGAACGTCTGTTTTCCCTTCTTTTTCAAGTGTGGAAATCTGTTCTGCTGTAAGGTTGCTAATCTCTGCACCTACCACCTTCATATCTTTTCCTAATTTAGGACCAAGTGCTTTGAAGTTCGGTTTTATCTGTTTTACAATTAAATGGGATGCTTCTTCAGCATTAATTAACTGTAATTCTTTCACGTTCACTTCCTGCTTGATCAGATCTGCAACTGCAAGAATCTGCTCTTCTGTTTTAGCATCCAGTACAGGAACCAATACTTTTTGTAAAGGCTGACGAACTTTTACATTTTCTTTCTTTCTCAATGAGAAAACCATACTTGTAATGTTCTGTGCCAGATGAGTCTTTTCAACCAGATCCTGATCGATTAAACTTTCATCTGCTACCGGGAAGTCTGTTAAGTGTACAGATTCACAGTTTTCTTTACCTGTTACCTTATTCAGGTCCTGATATAACTGATCCATAAAGAACGGAGCAATAGGAGCGGATAATTTTGCTACTACTTCAAGACACGTGTATAGAGTTTGGTAAGCGGAGATTTTGTCATCAGAATAGTCTCCTTTCCAGAAACGTCTTCTGCATAATCTTACATACCAGTTACTCAGGTTATCGTTCACAAAAGTACTGATCGCTCTTGCTACTCTTGTCGGCTCATAATCTTCATAGAATGCTTTCACCTCTTTGATCAGAAGATTAAGCTCAGAAAGGATCCATCTGTCGATTTCCGGACGGTTTTCCACTTCTTTTTCTGAATAGTTAAAGCCATCTACATTCGCATACAAAGCAAAGAATGAATAGGTATTGTAAAGGGTTCCGAAGAACTTTCTTCTTACTTCGTCGATTCCTTCGATGTCAAACTTCAGGTTTTCCCATGGGTTGGCATTGGAGATCATATACCAACGCGTAGCATCCGGTCCGTATACAGCAAGTGTTTCGAACGGATCTACGGCATTTCCTAAACGTTTTGACATCTTCTGCCCGTTCTTGTCCAGAACAAGACCGTTACTCATTACATTTTTATAAGCAACTGAATCAAACACAGCAGTCCCGATAGCGTGAAGCGTATAGAACCATCCACGCGTCTGGTCAACACCTTCTGCGATAAAATCAGCCGGGAATGCTTTATTATTGTCGATTAATTCTTTATTCTCAAAAGGATAATGCAACTGGGCATAAGGCATAGAGCCTGAATCGAACCAAACGTCGATCAGGTCGCTTTCACGCTTCATTGCTTTTCCTGAATCAGAAACCAATACCACTTTGTCAACCACGTTTTTGTGAAGATCCACAAGTTCATAGTTAGACTCTGACATATTTCCAATGATGAAACCTTTGAAAGGGTTTTCAGTCATCAGTCCTGCTGCAATTGATTTTTCGATCTCGTTATAAAGTTCCTCTACAGAACCAATGATCTTTTCTTCCTTCAGGTCATCTGTTCTCCAGATCGGCAACGGAATACCCCAATATCTTGAACGGGATAAGTTCCAGTCGTTTACATTTTCCAGCCAGTTGGCAAAACGTCCTTCACCCGTAGCTTTTGGCTTCCAGTTGATGTCTTTGTTTAAATTAACCAGTCTGTCTTTTACAGCAGTCATTTTCACAAACCATGAATCCAACGGGTAATACAATACCGGTTTATCTGTTCTCCAGCAGTGTGGATAGGAGTGGACATATTTCTCTACTTTGAAGGCTTTGTTCTCTGTTTTCAACAGGATCGCAAGTTCTACATCCCATGATTTCTCAGGAGCCGTTCCTTCGTCGTAATATTCGTTTTTGATATAAGTTCCGGAGAATACCGCAGGAACATTATCTCCTTTGATGAATTTACCCTGTAAATCTACCAATGGTACAAGATTGTCATTTTCATCTTTTACCAACATCGGTGGAACCTCAGGCTGAGCCATTTTAGCTACTCTCGCATCATCAGCACCAAAAGTAGGAGCCGTGTGAACGATACCTGTACCATCTTCTGTGGTTACGAAGTCACCAAGAATCACTCTGAATGCATTCTCAGGGTTGTCATTAGGTGTAAACCACGGAACTAATTGCTCATATCTTGTATCAACAAGCTTTTCTCCTGTAAATTCCTTTACTATTCTGAAAGGAATTACTTTCGTTTCCGGAGTATAGTTGGCAAAATCTTCATCTGTACCTTCTGCATATTTTTTACCGAAAACTTTAGGTAAAAGAACGCTAGATAAAACCACTGTTACAGGTTCAAATGTATATTGATTGAAAGTTTTAACTAAAACATATTCAATATCTCTCCCTACGGTAAGAGCCGTATTGGATGGAAGCGTCCACGGGGTGGTCGTCCATGCAAGGATATGAACATCTCCGTCAACATCATTGAACAATGCTGAAGAGTCTTTCTTTACTTTAAACTGAGCCACAACCGTTGTGTCCGAAACATCACGATAGGTTCCGGGCTGATTCAGCTCGTGAGAAGAAAGTCCTGTTCCTGCTTTTGGAGAGTAAGGCTGGATCGTGTAACCCTTATATAACAAGTCTTTGCTATACAACTGCTTCAACAACCACCAAACGGTTTCCATATATTTTGACTTGTACGTGATGTACGGATCATCAAGGTCTACCCAATATCCGATTTTCTCCGTAAGGTTATTCCATACGTCGGTATAACGCATTACCGCTTCACGGCAAGCTTTGTTATAGTCTTCAATAGAGATTTTTTTGCCAATATCTTCTTTCGTGATTCCTAACTCTTTTTCTACACCCAGTTCCACAGGAAGACCATGCGTATCCCAGCCTGCTTTACGGAAAACCTGCTTTCCGTTCTGAGTCTGGTAACGGCAGAAAATATCTTTCAATGCTCTTGCCATTACGTGGTGAATTCCAGGCATACCGTTTGCTGAAGGCGGACCTTCGTAAAAAACAAACTCAGGATTTCCCTGACGAATCTCAACACTCTTATTGAAGGTTTTATTTTGTTTCCAAAATTCCGCTACATTCTCTGCTATGTCAATAAGGTTGAGGTTTTTGTATTCTTTAAATTGGCTCATTGTAAATATCTCAATATCGTTGATTAATTAAGTCTGCAAATTTACTAAAATTTGTCGGTTTATAATATATGTTTTATTTAGGTAATTTCTATTAAAAAGTTCAATTTCAGAAATATAATAAAGAAAGTGGGGGAAAGTGAATGGTGAATAGTGAATAAATGAATTTTTTCTGACAACTTTTATGTGAGATTTTATGCAGTATATTCAATAGAAGTGGACTTTAGCCCACTTGAATAATAAAGTTTATTTATGGCTTTAGCCAAAACTTAATGGTAACGCAAAGTTCACAAAGATGTATGGATAATGTAAGATCGATCGCAAAGACGTTTCACTCAGCAGGGGAAATATGGGGTGAGAAAAACAAAATTGATTCGAAGATTGGCTAGAGTACGAAGCACTGATTGGCAGAAATTTTGTACATTTAAGTAGACCTACTAAACCCAAATGCTGTATGAAAATCTTTTATTACCTGATGCTTTTTGTTTGTTTTATCAACACAGGCATTGTACAAGCTCAAAATAATTACCCTCAAAATTATTTCAGAAATCCATTAAACATTCCCATGCAGCTCGCTGCCAATTTTGGTGCTGTGCGGACCAACCACTTTCACATGGGACTGGATCTGAGAACCAACAGCCAGGAAAATCTGCCGGTTCTTGCCGCTGCAGAAGGTTATGTAAGCAGGATAAAAGTAGAACGGTACGGATTTGGAAATGCAGTGTACATCACTCATCCCAATGGTTATACCACGGTATATGCTCACCTGAATAAATATTTCAATCAACTTGATGAATACGTAAAGGAGAGGCAATATAAAGACGAAAAGTGGGAACAGGATATTACTTTTCAGCCCGGACAGTTTCCTGTGGAGAAAGGACAGCAGATTGCTTTAAGTGGAAATACCGGAGGTTCGGCGGGTCCGCATCTGCACTTTGAAATAAGAGATACCAAAACAGAGGAATGCTTAAATCCGTTACTTTTTGGCTTTGCCATTCCTGATAATATTGCCCCGATTATTAGCGGATTGTATTGGTATGACCGACGTTTCAGTACGTATGAACCAGGAGCAAATAATATTGCCGTAAAAAAAGAGGGAAATGCTTATACGGCTAATCTTGTTCAGGTGAGTTCTCCGGAGATAAGTTTTGCCATTAAAGCTGTAGATAAAGCCAACAAAGGATTTAATCTTGGTATTTATCAGACAGAACTGTTTATGGATGGCAATCTGATGTACAGTTTTAAAATTGATAAGATCCACTATGATGATACCCGATACATCAACGGTTGTATAGATTATACCAAATTCATAAGAGATAAAATGGGAATCCAGCACCTGTCTGATTTACCTGGAATGAAACTGCAGCATTATAGTCTTCCAAACTTAAGTGGGATTATCAAACTTCAGGATGAAAATGTTCATGCCATTGAAATTGTCCTGAAAGATGTCAAAGGAAACACAAGCCGGTTAACAACAAAACTTCAGTTAAGCAAAACATCAGACAAAATATCTTATACTGCAAAAACAATAATGGCTAATCAAGGGAAAATCATTACCACAGAAAATACAGAGATTGCTTTTAGTAAAAATGCCATGTATGATGCTGTAAATTTCAGTGCCTATGAAAAACCTGATACAGATCCGAATGCAGTTTCAAATACGATTGTTTTGCATAATCCATATATTCCCGTCCAGGATGAATATACTTTGAAAATAAAACCGGATAGAAAATTAACCAATACAGAAAAAGATAAAGCCATTATTCTTCTTGACTATGGCAGTGATAAAACCGTTGTCAAGGTAAAATGGAATGGTGATTGGGCAGAAGGGAAATTCAACAGATTGGGTACCGCAAAATTGTTGATTGACAATAATCTTCCATCCGTTTCATCAGGCTGGGCAGAAGGAGCATTAGTTAATAGCAGTTCATTACTCTTAAAAGGAACAACGAAAGTGGGTGATATTATTTCATTCCGTGCCGAACTGGATGGCAAATGGTTGAGGTTTACCCGTGTAAAAGATAATTTTGTCTACATTTTTGATGAAAAATGTCCTAAAGGAAGTGGTTCTCATACTTTAAAAGTAACAACTATCAATACTGCCGGGAATACCAATACACAAACTTTTACGTTTAGGAGATAATTCATCTTTTAATACTTAAATCTTTTAATTTTAATTAGATAAATTTGCCTTTTTAAAAATTAAAATCATTGGAATTTCATCCGTCAATCGAGAAAGCAGGGATTCAGGAAATCAAATTGTTTCAGGAAGAAAAACTTCATGAGCTTTTGAGGTATCTTGAAACTCATTCGCCGTTTTATCAGAAACTGTTCAAAGAAAATAATATTACTATTGAGGATATTCGTACTTTGGAAGACCTTCAGAAGATTCCTACCACCACAAAGAATGATCTTCAGCAGTACAATCATGATTTTTTCTGCATAACACCGGATAAAATTGTGGATTACAGTACCACTTCCGGAACATTGGGAGATCCGGTGACTTTCGGATTGTCTGACAGTGATCTGGAAAGGCTTGCGTACAATGAAGCGATATCTTTCGCCTGTGCAGGAATTCAGAAAGGAGATGTTGTGCAGATGATTACCACCATAGATAAAAGGTTTATGGCTGGGCTTGCTTATTTTCTTGGTTTAAGAAAAATGGGGGCAAGCGTAGTAAGAATGGGACCGGGGATTCCTGAACTGCAATGGGATTCTATTTTTAGATACAAGCCAAAATATTTGATTACCGTACCTTCTTTTCTACTGAAAATGATTGATTACGCTGAAAAACACGGGTTGGATTATAAAAATTCCGGCGTTTATGGTGCTGTTTGCATTGGAGAAAGTATCAAAAATCAGGATTTTACAGATAATATTCTTTCACAGAAAATCAAGGAAAAATGGGACATCAAACTCTTTTCTACCTATGCTTCTACGGAAATGAGCACTGCTTTTACAGAGTGTGAATTCCAGATCGGAGGACATCACCATCCGGAATTGATTATTACAGAAATCCTGGATGATGAAGGAAACCCTGTAAAAGAAGGAGAAAGCGGTGAACTTACGATTACGACTTTGGGAGTGGAAGCCATTCCTTTGTTGAGGTTTAAAACCGGAGATCTTGTAAAAGCCCACTATGAGCCATGCCAGTGTGGAAGAAATACGATGAGGTTAGGACCTGTTGTAGGAAGAAAGCAGCAGATGATCAAATACAAAGGGACAACGCTGTATCCTCCTGCTATGAATGATATTTTGAATGATTTTAATACTATCTTATGCTACCAGATTGTGATTCAGTCCAACGAAATCGGACTTGATGAGATTATCATTAAACTTAGTACAGAAGCAGATCACGAAGGGTTTGTCAATGAAGTGAGAGATCACTTCCGTGCAAAACTGAGAGTAAGTCCCAAAATTGAAATCATAGATTTTGATGTTCTTTCTAAAACAGTTTTTAATCCAAACAGCAGAAAGCCAATCACTTTTATTGACTTAAGATAAAATTAAACCTAAAGAATAATTAACAGAGGTCTTTTTATATATCTTTGGGGCTTGAATAGTAAAACTAATACACTATGAAAAAATTATTTCTGCTGCTTTTTGCAGCCATTACCACGGCAACTTTTGCCCAGGACAAAATTAATATTGAATCTGGAAATTTTGACTTTCTGAAAGATCAGACTGAGGTAAATGTTCAGTTTAAATTTGAAAATCCTCTTTTTCAGGCAGATAATTATACTGAAGCCCAGTATCTTGAAAGAAGAAAAACAGAGACATTGGCTAAGAAAGGCGAGCAATCCTGGAAAGAATGGGATGAAGAATGGCAAAAGCATAAGGAATCTGTTTTTTTTGATAAGTTTATCGAAGGAGTAAATGGTAAAGCGAAAAAAATAAAATTCAGTAAAGGAGCTTCGGCAAAGTACACCTTAGTACTGCATACAAAATGGATCTACGCCGGATGGACTGGGTTTGTAACACAGCCTGCTAAATTATCATCAGAAATGATATTTGTTGAAACTGAAAATCCATCTAAAGTTTTAACTAAAGTTCAGGGTGATAAGATTGAAGGGATAGGAAGTAAAGGTAGTTATCGTATGGAATACGGAAGAATATCCGCTGCATATGAAAAAACAGGAAAAGAATTGGGTAAAGCTATTAAAAATGCTTTAAAATAACAAAAACGGTCTGAATTTTCAGACCGTTTTTTTATGCTTGATTTTGCTGTTCCTGTTTTTCCTGTTTGATCAGGTTTGCAAGGTTTTTAATAACTGTATCATGCTTTCTCACAAAAGGATTGTCTTTATTCCAGACATAGCCTGCTAAAACAGCACAGATCTTTTTCTTTACGTCCGGATTTTCCGGTTGATGGAAGAATAATTCCTGAAGGTTTCCGGTATACCATTCTTTTACATAGGTGGTGAAAACATCCACTCCATATAAAATGTAGTCTGTGTATTCCCTCTGCCAGTCAATTTTTTCTCCGTTTAATTGTCTTAATGCCAGTTTGGCGGCCAGCATTCCGGATTCTGTGGCAAAAGCCATTCCTGAAGAAAAAACCGGATCAAGGAATTCAGAGGCATTTCCTGTTAAAGCAAATCCGTCTCCGAATAAACTTTTTACTGAACAGGAATAATCTTTCAGATGTTTAGGTTCAAAAAGGAAATCTACATTTCCAAAACGTTTTACATAATATTCAGAAAGAGAAATAGCTTTTCTTAAAGCTTCCGTTGTATCTCCGTTTTCAGATAATTTGTCAATATATTCAGTAGGACCTACAATTCCTAAGCTGGTATTTCCGTTGGAAAAAGGGATTACCCAAAGCCATACTTCTGTTTCAATAATGTCAAAAGAAATCAAAGTTCCTTCCTCTCCCGGTTCTCTGTTGATATCATTCACATGAGAAAAAATCGCAGAGTGAGGGGATAGTTTTGAAGGTTTTTCAAGATCAAGCAGGCGAGGTAAAACTCTTCCGTAGCCACTGGAATCGATAACAAACTTAGCATGGATCTCTTTTGTTTCCCCATCCTTGTTTCTTACCGTAGTTATAGAATCTGTTCCGTCAAATTTGATGTCTATAACCTCAGTTTCAAACTCAAGATCGATTCCCTTATTCATTACTTCCTGAGCAAGCGTATTATCAAAATCAGCTCTCGGAACCTGCCAGGTCCAGTCCCAGCCTTCCCCGAATTTGTTGCTGAAATCAAAAATGCAGACTTCGTCACCACGAAGAAAACGAGCTCCAAGCTTTTTTTCAAAGCCCATTTTATCTAATGCAGGGAAAAGTCCGGCCTCCTCAAAGTGGTCCATTACCCTTGGAATTAAGCTTTCTCCAACTACGAGTCTGGGGAATTTTGTCTTTTCGACTACTTTTACGCTGACGTTATTGTTCTTCAGGTACGAAGAAGACACGCATCCGGAGGGTCCGGCTCCGATTACAAGAACGTCAACAAATTCTTTGCTCATCTTTGATTTTTTATTTTAATAATAACTTTTATCTTTGCCGCAAAATTAGTGACAAATAATTAATATTTTACAAAATTATCAACTATTACTTTTAATTGATGAAAATAAATAACTTTTTAGAACTGAAAGACTTTCAAAAAATTATCATTGAGAATGAAAAAATAGAACTGGATGAATCACTTTTATCAAGAGTGGATAAAAGTTTTCAGTTTTTAAAGGAGTTTTCAAAAAATAAAGTAATATATGGTGTGAACACCGGTTTTGGGCCAATGGCTCAGTTTAAAATCAGTGATGAAGATACACACCAGCTTCAGTATAACCTGATAAGAAGCCACTCTTCAGGAATTGGAAACCCTTTGCCTGTAGAAGAAGTAAAAGCATGTATGCTTGCAAGATTGAATACCTTATCATTAGGGAATTCAGGAGTGCACCAGTCTGTTATTTATCTGCTTCAGGAGCTGATCAACAGAGATATTACCCCGTTGATCTTTGAACATGGAGGAGTAGGGGCAAGCGGTGACCTTGTTCAGCTGGCTCACCTGGCTTTGGTATTGATTGGAGAAGGAGAAGTTTTTTACAATGGAGAAAGAAAATCTACCAAAGAAGTTTTTGAAGTTGAAGGCTTAGAACCGATCAAAGTAGAGATCCGCGAAGGTCTTGCATTGATGAACGGAACTTCCGTAATGTCAGGAATCGGTATCGTAAATGCTTATAAAGCCAATCAGCTTACTGATATTTCTCTTAGACTTTCTTGTGCCATCAATGAGATTGTACAGGCTTATGATGATCATTTGTCAGAAGCCTTGAACGGAACTAAGAAACATTACGGTCAACAGAAAGTGGCAGAAAGAATGCGTGCTCACCTGGCAGACAGTAAACTCATCAGAAAAAGAGAAGAACATCTGTATACCCATTTTGAAGAACAGGAAAAAGTATTCAAGGAAAAAGTTCAGGAATATTATTCTTTACGATGTGTTCCTCAGATTCTAGGTCCGGTATTGGATACATTGGAATATACGGAGAAAGTTCTTGAGAATGAGATCAATTCAGCGAATGATAATCCAATTATCAACGTTGAAGACCAGCATGTGTATCATGGAGGAAACTTCCATGGGGATTATATCTCTTTGGAAATGGACAAGCTTAAAATTGTGGTAACCAAACTTACCATGCTTGCAGAAAGACAGCTAAACTACCTTCTGAATGCTAAAATCAACGAAATTCTACCTCCTTTTGTCAATTTAGGTAAATTAGGTTTCAATTTCGGGATGCAGGGTGTACAGTTTACAGCAACTTCTACCACAGCAGAAAGCCAGATGTTGTCAAATTCTATGTATGTTCACAGTATTCCAAACAATAACGATAACCAGGACATCGTTAGTATGGGAACAAACGCTGCTGTAATTTGTAGAAAAGTCATTGAAAATGCCTTTGAAGTTTTGGCTATTGAAGCTATTACCATCATTCAGGCGGTTGAATATCTTGGATTCCAGGATAAGGTTTCATCCTCTACAAAAGAACTGTATGATGATATCAGAAAAATTATTCCTGCTTTCTCAGACGATATGGTTATGTATCCGTATTTGGAGGAAGTAAAGAAATATCTGAAAGGAATGTAACTATTGGTTGCCATCAATTGTCTTTTAAAAAAGGCTTCCAGCATCAACTTAAAAAACTAAAAACGATATAAACACTAACGCATGAAATGTGCAATTGTAACAGGAGGCTCCAGAGGAATCGGGAGAGCAATCTGTATAAAACTGGCTGAAGAGAAAAACTATCACATCCTTATCAACTTCGCTTCAAATGAAACGGCAGCCAAAGAAACGTTGGCTAAAGTGGAAGAATTGGGTGCTACCGGAGAAATTCTTAAATTTGATGTAGGAAACACCGAAGAAACACAAGCTGTTTTAACGGAGTGGCAGGAGAAAAATCCTGATGCCGTGGTAGAAGTGATCGTCAATAATGCCGGAATCACAAGAGACGGTCTTTTTATGTGGATGCAGAAGGAAGACTGGAATAGTGTGATCAATACAAGTCTGGACGGATTCTTCAATGTGACTAATTTCTTTATTCAAAAGCTGCTTCGTAACAAATACGGAAGAATCATCAATATGGTTTCTGTATCCGGAGTAAAAGGAACAGCCGGGCAGACAAATTATTCTGCTGCGAAAGGAGCTTTGGTAGGTGCTACAAAAGCCCTTGCACAGGAAGTTGCCAAAAGAAATGTTACGGTAAATGCCGTTGCACCGGGTTTCATCAAAACGGATATGACCCAGGAGTTTAATGAAGAAGAACTGAAAGCAATGATTCCTGCCAACAGATTTGGAGAAGCAGAAGAAGTGGCAGATCTTGTCGCATTTTTAGCATCTAAAAAATCTTCTTACATAACAGGTGAAGTGATTAATATTAACGGAGGAATTTATTCATAACATGGAAAATAGGGTTGTAATTACCGGAATGGGAATTTATTCCTGCATCGGGACGTCTTTAGAAGAGGTCAGGGAATCCCTATATCAAGGAAAATCCGGTATTGTTTTAGATCAGGACAGAAAAGAATTTGGTTTCAGGTCTGGCCTCACAGGAGTAGTTCCAAAGCCTGATCTGAAAAATCTTTTAAACAGACGCCAGCGTGTCAGTATGGGAGAAGAAAGCGAATATGCTTATCTTGCTACGCTTGATGCTTTAAAACAGGCAAATCTAGATGAAGAATTCTTGGATGCTCATGAAGTGGGGATCTTATACGGAAATGATAGTGTTTCTCAGGCAGTCGTCGAATCTATCGATATTGCAAGGGAAAAGAAAGATACAACATTGATGGGATCGGGAGCGATTTTCAAATCAATGAACTCAACGGTAACGATGAACCTTTCTACGATTTTTAAACTGAAAGGAATCAATCTTACCATCAGCGCAGCATGCGCAAGCGGTTCGCATTCTTTAGGACTGGCTTATATGATGATTAAAAATGGTTTCCAGGATATGATTATCTGTGGCGGAGCTCAGGAAACCAACAAATATTCCATGGCGAGCTTTGACGGATTGGGAGTGTTCTCAGCCAGAGAAGATGAGCCTGCAAAAGCATCCAGACCTTTCGATGCAGAAAGAGACGGATTGATTCCAAGTGGCGGAGCTGCCAGTCTGATTGTTGAAAGCTTGGAATCTGCCCAAAGAAGAGGCGCTCCGATTATTGCAGAAATTATCGGGTACGGTTTCTCTTCCAACGGAGGGCATATTTCAACACCAAACGTGGATGGACCGGCTTTGGCAATGGACAGAGCCTTAAAACAGTCAGGATTAAAAGCTTCAGACATCGATTATATCAATGCTCACGCAACTTCTACTCCAATTGGTGATGCCAACGAGGCAAAAGCCATCTATGAGATCTTCGGGAGCGAAGTTCCGGTAAGTTCTACCAAATCCATGACCGGACATGAGTGCTGGATGGCAGGTGCAAGTGAAGTTATCTACTCCATTCTGATGATGCAGAACGATTTTGTTGCTCCCAATATTAATCTGGAAAACCCTGATAATGAAGCACAAAAGATAAATTTAGTCGCAAAAACAAAAAATCAAAAAATTGATGTATTTTTGTCGAATTCTTTTGGGTTTGGGGGAACCAATTCTGCACTAATAGTTAAAAAATTTGATTAAAAACATGGAAAGGGAAAAAATTGTTGCTATTGTTAATGATTTTCTTGTCAACGAATTCGAGGTAGACGGAGACGAAATCAGTAACGATGCCAACCTTAAAAATACACTGGGCTTAGACAGCTTAGATTATATCGACATGGTAGTCGTGATTGAATCCAATTTCGGGGTGAAATTAGGAGAAGCAGATTTCAAAAAAATGGTAACATTTGATGATTTCTATACAACGATTGAACATAAGATTGCTGAAAAAAACGCGTAGTTATTGAGTAATTCTTTATTCTATAAAATGTGCCAATGTAACAATATCGCAGTGATCCGGTAACGGACACTTCAAAAAGGTATTATTACATTGGCTCTCTGTTATATTAAATTCTAGATATGAACAAGTGGAAAGGTAAATCTAAAGGAACAGTACTCGGATACAGAATATTCGTCTGGTGTATTAGAAATATCGGGATCAGAAGTTCATATGGTGTGCTGTATTTTGTGGCAGCCTACTACTCCCTGTTTCAGAAGAAAAGCAATCAATACATTCTTTATTATTTTCAGAAAAGACTGAACTATGGATACTGGAAATCCAAAGCTTCCATCTTTAAAAGCTATTTTACCTTCGGAAAAGTTCTGATTGATAAAACTGCGATTTCTGCCGGACTCAGAGAAAAATATACCTATGAATTTGACGGTATTGAAAACCTCAGAAATCTTTTAGCTGCTAAAAAAGGAGGTGTACTCATCAGTGCCCATATTGGTAATTTTGAAATTGCGGAACACTTTTTTGCAGATATCGACTTCGACTGCCAGATCAATCTGGTTACAACAGATCAGGAAGTGACCGTGATCAAGGAATATCTGGAAAGTGTTGCGGTAAAAAAGAGTAATATCAAGTTTATTTACGTGAAGGAGGACATGTCTCATATCTTTGAGATCAATCAGGCTTTGTCCAATAATGAACTCATCTGCTTTACCGGAGACCGTTATTTCGAAGGGTCCAAATATCTGGAGGCAGAACTGCTGGGAAAAAGTGCAAAATTTCCTGCTGGCCCATTTTTGATCGCCTCAAGGTTAGGCGTTCCCGTAGTATATGTTTATGTGATGAAAGAGAATAATCTTCATTACCATCTGTATGCAAGAGTTGCCCAGAATATCAAAAATCGTGATTCACAGGGACTTTTACAGTCTTATGTGCAAAATCTTGAAACTATGGTGAAAAAATACCCGCTTCAATGGTTTAATTATTTTGATTTTTGGGATGATGTTGATTAATTTTTCTATTTTTATCCCGTAAAAACGAATAAAAACTAAAAAACCATTAAGATTTACCGAGATTTAAGAGAACTCATAAAATTTCTATGCTTACTTTACTGAAGTAAACTTTAAATATCTTAAATTCCCTGTTTCTTAATTATTAAAAGCACATTTTCTTTTGAAGAAAGAATACGACATACTTGTAATCGGCAGCGGATTGGGAGGCCTTGTTTCAGCTCTTATTTTGGCGAAAGAAGGTCTGAAAGTATGCGTTCTGGAGAAAAATAACCAGTATGGGGGAAATCTGCAGACCTTTTCAAGAGATAAGCTTATTTTTGATACCGGAGTTCATTATCTTGGAGGTTTATCCAAAGGACAGAATCTTAACCAGTTCTTTTCCTATCTGGAAATTATGGATGATCTTGAACTTCAGTTGATGGATGAAGACGGCTATGACAGAATCAGTTTCGGAGAAGATGAAATAGAATATCCTCATGCACAGGGCTATCAGAATTTTGTTGAACAGCTTTCAAAGTATTTTCCCGAAGAAAAAGAAAACCTTGAAAACTATTGCGAAGAAATTCAGTATGTATGCAGCCAGTTTCCCAGATATCATGTGGTGGGAAAAGACAATTACAACGAGGAAATCCTGCATCTAAATACCAAAAGATTCATTGAATCTGTTACTCAGAATAAAAAATTGCAGTCAGTTTTACTGGGTTCCAACTTTTTATATGCCGGAGACTCGGAGAATGTTCCCTTTTATGTACATGCTCTGACGGTAAATTCTTATATCCAAAGTGCTTACAAATGTGTGAAAGGAGGAAGTCAGATCTCTAAACTTTTAATCAGAAAACTCCGGGAATATGGAGCCGAAGTACACAAGCACTCCGAAGTTTCAGAATTTGTTTTTAATGAAAATAATACACTGACCTCTGTTAAAACAAAAAAAGGAAAAGAATACACTGCCAAACAATTTATTTCAAATATAGAAATCCGTTCCACCATTAAACTTATTGGTGAAGAAAGACTTAAGAAATCTTTTCTGAACAGGGTTTTAAGCTGGAAGCCGGTTTCATCGTGCTTTAGTATTTATCTTGTTTTAAAGCCTCATTATCTTCCGAATTTTAATTATAACAGATATCACTACTCCTCTGAAGAACAGGTTTGGAATGCATTCCAATACCGGAAAGAATCATGGCCGGAAATGTTTATGCTTTCTTCTACGCCTTCGAAACGTCATCCTGAATTCGCAGAAAGTCTGACGGCGATATCGTATATGGATTTTGATGAGGTTAAAGAATGGGAGAATACCTTCAATACTGTTGCCGATGAACATGAAAGAGGAGATGCTTATGAAAGATTTAAGCTTGAAAAAACAGAAAAAATGCTTGATGCTCTGGAAAAGAAAATTCCGAATCTAAGGCATGCCATTAAAACACTCTATACTTCCTCTCCTTTATCTTATCGGGACTATATCGGAAATTGTGAAGGAAATATGTATGGATATATGAAAAGCTCGGAGAATCCTCTTAAAACGATGGTTTCTCCCCGTACCAAAATTGACAATCTTTTTCTGACCGGACAATCCGTGAATATGCATGGCATCTTAGGCGTTACTATCGGAGCTTTTAACACCTGTGCTGAAATTATCGGAAAAGAAACGATAGACATGCGGCTGACCCAAATGATTAATAAAAACTAAAGTGAAAAAAACTAAAACCATTTATTCATCCTGTAAAAGAACTTTACTTTATCTCACTTTTTGTGTTTTCCTCACATCCTGCGGAATCTCAAAGTCTATCAAACATATTCCCGATGTAAAACAATATGCTCTGGAGATCCCGAAAGTAAACCAGATCAATGACAGTACCTTCAGCTACAATCAGAATTATCTTACCAAAAATAAACAGCAGCTCTGGGAACTCTATATTAAAGGAAATCCTTTGCAGCTTGGATATAATAGCGGAGCATTGACCCAAAACTTAATGCAGAAGCAGGAGAACATTTTCTTTTCAAAAGTGGAGGGTTTTGTGCCATCAAAATTCAGACAAGGGCTGTTAAGAGGTTTTTTAAAATGGTACAACAGAAAAATGTACCTCAATGTAAGAGAAGATTATCAGGCAGAATTATTTGGCTTGTCACGATATTCATCCGATCAGTATGACTTTATTGCTCCTAAATATTTAAGAAACCTTTACCTGCACGGTGCTCATGATATAGGGCATGCCATGCAGGATCTTGCCATGGTAGGCTGTACATCTCTTGCTGTATGGAATGAAAATACTGAAGACGGAGACTTGTTGATTGGAAGGAATTTCGACTTTTATGTGGGAGACGATTTTGCTAAAAATAAATTGGTAGAGTTTGTGCAACCCGAAGAAGGAATTCCCTATATGTCGGTAAGCTGGCCCGGAATGATAGGTGTAGTTTCAGGAATGAATAAAGAAGGAATTACCGTGACCATTAATGCCGGAAAATCAAAAATTCCTTTAACGGCAAAGACTCCTATTTCCCTGGTTACAAGAGAGATTTTACAGTATGCAAAAAATATAGAAGAAGCCATTGCCATTGCTAAAAAACGAAAGGTATTTGTTTCGGAATCTATCCTTGTGGGAAGTGCAGCTGATAAAAATGCAGTCATTATTGAAGTTTCACCTAAAAATTTCGGGGTATATAGAGTACAAAATACAAGCAGAGTGCTTTGTACCAATCATTTTCAGTCTGAAGCTTATAAAGATGACAAAAGAAATCAGAAGCAGATTGAAGAAAGCCATTCAGAATACCGTTATGAAAAACTTCAGGAGCTTTTGCAGAAAGAAAAGAAGATCACCCCCGGAAAGATGGCTTCCATTTTAAGAAATAAGTCAGGCTTAAAAGATGAAAGTATCGGTTATGGAAATGAAAAAGCACTCAATCAGCTATTGGCTCACCATGCCGTTATATTTTCGCCTCAGAAAAAACTGGTTTGGGTTTCTTCCAATCCTTATCAGCTTGGAGAATTTGTTTGCTATGACCTGAATGAGATTTTTTCCGGTAAGCCATTATCGCAAAGTCTGCTGGCGAAAACAGAACTGAATATTGCAAGAGATCCGTTCGCAGATTCTGAAGAATTTCAAAACTATAAACTATCCAAAATGTACGGTAAAGAAATCAATGAGGCCGCTGATGATAAAAACGCGCTGTTGACAGATGATATTATCCCATCGTATCAGGCTATGAATCCCGATTTTTGGCTGGTTTATTATCAATCAGGAAAGTATTATTTTAGCAAAAAAGAATATTCAAAGGCAAAAATGGAGTTTGAGAAAGCATTGACGAAAGAAATTACAACAGTTCCGGACAGAAAAAATGTTGAAAAATACCTGAAGAAAACTTTAAAGAAACTGAAATGATCCCCAAATATATAAAACTGCTGTTCTGTATTCCTTTTGTTATTATTATCTGTTATTCTGTGTATTTGTGCACCGTTTACAGCTCAATACCTGACACCATCACTATTCACGGGTACGGAAGTATGAAAGACAATTATGGAAGCAAAATCTTTCTTGTGTTTCCTGTACTGATGAATCTCGCTGTTCTTTTATTTATCTGGTTGATCATTAGAAGGCCTGATAAAATAAAATTTACTTTTGAAATCAATGAGGAGGAAAGAGAAAAAATATACCATATCACCCAGCTCGCCCTGGTTATTATTTCGATATTTGTTACCATAATGATGACACCACTATCATTCGCTGATGTGGTCTTTAAATAATTGATTATGAAAAAACTTTTAACCTTATTCTTTACCGCATTCGCTCTGTTATCATTTTCTCAGGACAGAAAAGAGATCGGAAATACTTTCATTAAAGCCTTGCTGGTTGATAAAAATATGGAAAAAGCACATGCTTATTTTGATCCTACCGTAGCGGGACAAATTCCGGTGGAACAGCTCAAAGCGATTCCGCAACAACTTCAGGGGCAGATTGGAGGACTTAAAAATATCCTTGAAGTAAATAACGAAGGAAACACCTATTATTACTATTCTGAATTTGAAAAGGAAAAACTGGATGTTCAGCTTACTTTTAGTGAGAATAATAAATTGCTGGGTTTCTTCTTAGTTCCTCACAAAACATTTGAAAAAAGAGATGAGAAAACCACACTGAAAATAAAAAGTGATGCTATTGAGCTGAACGGAACATTATTAATTCCACCTTCCAACAATAAAAAGAGATTGGTTATTTTCGTTCACGGCTCCGGACCTCATGACAGAGATGAAACCATTGGAGAAAACAAGCCGTTTAAAGACATTGCAGAATATCTTTTAAACAACGGAATTGCTTCCTATCGATATGATAAAAGAACCTATTCCCACCCTGAAGCATTTACGGAAAAGTCTACTGTAGAAGAAGAAACCATCAATGATGCTGTAAACGCAGCTCTTTATTTTAAAAATAATGCTGATTACAAAGGATACCAGATTATCATTCTTGGGCATAGCCAGGGAGCATATATGATGCCAAAAATTGCAGAAAAGGCACAGGTTTCAAAATATGTTTTTATGGCCGGAAATGCAAGACCGCTGCAAGACCTGCTTGTTGAGCAATATGAATACCTTCATACGATTGACCCGGCTAAAGTTCCAGCTGAAGCTGTTCAGGAAATTAAAAAGCAGGCTGCTTTTTTAAACTCATCCCAATTTAACTTACATTCTCCTTCATCAGAGCTTCCTTTGGGCCAGTCTGCCGCATATTGGAAGTATTTGAAGGATTACAATCAGCTTAACGAAGTTAAAAAAATAAAAGCTCCGATGTTTTTTGCGCAAGGGGGAAGAGATTATCAGGTAACCGAGAAAGATTTCAGCCTTTGGAAAGAAACATTGAAAAATGATAAGACTGCTGTATTTAAGTTTTATCCTGCATTAAGTCACTTATTTATTGCAGGTTCCGGAAAACCATCTCCAAAAGATTATGAAACAAAAGGAAAAGTGGATGAACAGTTTTTAAAAGATTTGGTTCAGTTTATTCTGCAATAATGTATTCCGTGTACAATAGAAAATAATAATTCATTGTGATAGGCCTGGAACTTTGTTCCGGGCTTTTTTAATTGTTTTCCGGATTTACTTTATTCAGAAATAAAAAAGACACTACTCCTGCAAGAGCAGAAAGGGTGGTACTTAAAATAAAACTACCGATAATATATTGCAACAGATTATTTTTAATCAGTTCAAAGTTTAACTCCTGACTTAGAATATCGCTGTTTCCACTTACAAAGGGAGCTCCCAGAAACAAGGAAGCGGCAATAATGAAAGGGATAAAAGGAGGAAGACTCACATTGGAAGCTACAAATGCAAGGACTTTATTAAGTTTAAAAAGTACAGATAAACTGATCACCAGAAGCGTTTGGAATCCCCAGAAAGGAGAAAGCCCTATAAACACTCCCAAAGCTATGGAAAATGCTTTTGTTCGGTTACTTCCGTCACTTTCTAAGACATCTTCCTGTATGAATCTTTTAAAGCTTTTTTTTTTGAAATTATTCACGAAATTTCTCGGAATAATATAAAGTAGAGTAATCGTTACCAGAATTGTATTCAGAATACTGATTCTTGTGAAATCTTTGAAAGGTCTGAAATGGGAAACCCGCTCCACCGGATCATATAAAACCTTGATTGGAACATTTTTTACCGGAACATGCCTCCATGCAGTTCTTACAATAATTTCTATTTCAAATTCAAACTTTGGGGTAAAATATTTCTTTGGAATTTTATGCAAAGGATAAAGTCTGTAGCCGGACTGTGTATCTTCAAGCCTGATACCGGTTTCAAACCAAAACCAGAAATTGGAAAAACGGTTTCCGAAACTGCTTTTCTTAGGAATCCCATCCTGAGACATATTTCTGTTTCCGATAAGAAGAACTTCCTCTTTTTCCTGAAGAAGAGCTTCTACAAATACCGGAATATCATCCGGATAATGCTGACCATCCGAATCAATGGTGATGGCGTAATCATATCCTGATTTCTTTGCTGCTCTGAAACCCGTTTTTAGGCCGTTTCCTTTTCCTTTATTCTCCGGTAAGGAAATTACAGTGATCTGAGGATATTGAGCAAGAACCTGAGGCGTGGAATCTGTAGAACCATCATTGACCACGATAATACTTTCGGTGTAGTCCAAAACGCCGTCAATAACCCTCTTCAGGGTTTTTTCATTATTGTAGGTAGGGATTAAAACGCATATCTTCTTTTCAGAAATAGCATTTTGTACTTCAGCAAGAAACATTTTTTTATTTTAAAGTGGCTTTTTCCGCCTCTGTCATGGTTTTAGATTGCATTGCAAACCTTTTGATATAGCCCTTCAGAGCTGTATTCTGTTTGCTGTAATTATTCAGCAGGAAAGCTTTATCATCTTTCAAACTTCCACGATATCCTACAATTTTCGGAATATTTTCCTGAACACTCATTCTGATAAGACGAAGTTCTGCATTGTTAGGATTACTTTTAATAATGCCTTCAAGACTTGTAGCACCTGTCTTTACCAGAGCTTTTCTGTTGCTTTTGGCAATTTTGGCCTCCATAATCTTTGCTGCGGCCTTGTATCCTACAGTTACGGCATCAGAGCCGGATTGTTTTTCCGCAGTTTCAATAAAGCTCGCAGTATTGGTAGTGGATTCGTTCGCCTTAGCATAGCTGTTTCTCAGCGTTTCAAGTTCAGATTGAAAGAAAAAAACAAATGCTGCTATGAATGATAAGATTAGTTTCATGACGATATTTTTTTATAGCTTACAGACAATTTCAATGCAATAGTCTCGCCAAAAGAAGTCGTGTTTTTTACTTTAACATCTTCTTCATTTTCAGCAATATCCAGTTGAAGTACCAGATCAGGGGTTTCAAAAGGATTGATAATCGCCATGAACTTTACATTGGAAGCTGTTTTCAGAAATAATTTTGAACCTGTAAATTCCTCAGTCAGTTCCTTAATAATTTGCATCATACAAACACCGGGAGTTACCGGATTTCCAGGAAAATGGCCTTTGAAAATCTCGTGGTCTTTATTCAGGTGAATATGAGCGGTAAATTTTCCGTCTTCTGTCTTATCGTATGATGTTAAAGTATAAAAGTCTGTAAGAATGGTCTGCATGATCTTATTTTTTAAGATTAAATGTACACTACACTTTGGTTTGAAAATAATACTTGTAGGCTGTACAGTTCTTATTCTGTTTCGGTTATTTGAAATAGTTTTATATTGATCTTAAAATCTTTGTGCTGTAGATTTAAGCTATCCGCGAAGATAGGTTTTTTTGCATCAAAAGTGAAATCGATTTTCTCTTTGTTATTTTTCGTGTAAACAATCTCTTTCAGTAAGCCATTTTCTTTGCTGAAGAACAGATAGTAGCTCTTCTTATCGATTTTTGAAAGATAGATTTTAGCATTTTTATTTTCAAAACTTTCACTGACCGGATATTTTCTTTTCAGAAGTTGTTGAAAGTCGTTTTTCAGGAAATTGATGACTATTTTTTTATCCAGGTCAGGAAGTACATAATTCAGTTTGAAATCATTATCAGAGACTTCAAAATCTATCAGTTTATTCCCGAAATCAGAAGTTAAGGCGACACGGTGCGTTGTTTCATTCAGTTTTTTGATGACCAGAATTCCACTCACATGGTTTTTATAAATGTCCATCTGGCATTTGTATACATAATCTTCGGTGGAAGAAAAGAATAAATTTTCAACCATCTTTTCAGAAGAAGAGACAGGTTTTGCTTCTGTTAACCGATACGTTTTACAGGAAGCAGCCAGGATCAGAATCAGGCTATAAAGTAAACTCTGACGCAGGAATGGAAGCATTGATCTTGGTATTTTTGAAAACAATATTCGTAGTATCTCCGGAAGCCTCCGTCATATTGACCTGTGAAACTGTCGACTGGTTTTTAGGGAAAAACAGTTCAATCTGTTTAATATATTTCAGCAACTGAGAAGTCTTTGGGATAAACTTTGCCACATTGTAATTTCCGTTCTTAAAATAGGTAACGGTAAACTCAGGATCATTAAACATGGTTCCATTCGAACTTCCTACAATAAGTTTATTGATTTTTTCAAATGTTTTGCTTTTCGCATCTACAGAAGATTTTTTTCCCTGATCATTGATGAAGATTTTATTACTTTTAAAAACAATACTGTACTGATATGGTTTAGTGTACTTCCAGCTCAGCATATTGGGCGTCTGCAAAGACATTTTCCCATAGGTGACAATGCTTTTATCAAGGAAATCCATTTTTTTGGTCTGGGTAAAATCGCTCTGTAACGTTTTAATTTCTTTCGTGTCTGAAGAAACCTTCGATACAAATGCTTTGGCTTCAGCTCCTGACATTGCTGTGTTTTGCGCAAAAAAGAATCCTGAAACCAGTAAGAATACTCCGAAAGCTATATTTTTAATCATTTCTATTTGAATTTATCACTGTATCAACAGTAAAGGTTGAATATTTTTTATCCTTCAAAAATACTAATAAATTGGTCAGCACCCGAAAGGTCTTTTCCGAAGTGTCATGAAGAAGGATAATACTCCCATTTTTCAGACCTTTGGTCACTCTGTTGTAGATCTTTTTTTCATCATCAATGATGGTGTCCAAAGAGCGTACATTCCACCCGATGCTTACTTTATTGGTTTTTTTGATTGCTTTTGCAATATTAGGGTTCGTCACTCCGAACGGCGGTCTGTAGAGATTGGTCTTAATATTTCCCACGTTTTTCATGATCTTATCACACTTTTCAATCTCTGTAATCATTTTTGAAGTCGATAAAAACCCTGTAGAACTGGAATGTGATAAGGTATGATTTCCAATCGTATGACCTTCTGCAATAATTCTCTGAAACGTCTCAGGATATTTTTCAATCTGTTTTCCAATACAGAAAAAAGTTGCTTTTATCTGATGTTCTTTAAGCAGGTCTAAAAACTTTGGGGTAAATTCAGTAGGTCCGTCATCAAATGTAAGGGCCACTTCTTTTATTCTGGTACGCTTATGAGTAATACTGTTCACAAAATATCCCAGTTCAATGTCAAAAGAACCCCAGACAACTACCGCAGAAAAAGCAAAAAAACAAAACAGATATACCCAAATACTTCCGTGGAACGCATAAATAAAAACGTTACAGAAAAGGTAGAACAGGATGAAGGGATAATGTTTCATTGCTGATTGTTTTATTACAAGTTTTATAGTCGTAATATTTATTGTATACCATTGTCACTCCGTAGGAGTCCAGACTAATTTCTAATTTAGATTCCACGCTTCACTGCGTTTCGCTCTGAATGACAAATAGACCGTATAATTTTCAATTTCAACAATTATGCCTTTTCAAATAACACAAGGCTGTGATCATCACCCGCCAGATGGTTGTAAAGAAGTATATTCTTTATACTTTCCTTTTTTTCTGCATTGATCATCATAATTTCCGGGATCTGCTGTTCCTTCAGGATATGACAGGCCATAAAGGTTGAAAAACCACTTGCTGTATTGAATTCTCCACTCAAATGTTTATAATACAGCTGTGCTGAATCCGGAAACAGATTCATTGCTTTTGTATAATACATATCTGATTGTGCATCTCCACTGAATCCTAAAATAACCGCATCAATATCATGAGTGGAAAGATTGTTTTGAACCAGGAAATTCTGGATAAAATCCTTTACTTCATTCAATTCAACCTTGTTGCTGATCTGGATATTCTTAAGCTTAGCGTAAGAGTTTTCGGTCTTATCTTTTCCAATTACAAAAAAGCTGGCTCCTTCGCCCCAGATTACGCCATTGGTATTAGAATTCAAATAATCTGCAGGAAGATCTGCTTCTTTTTTGATCGTATTATTTAAGCAGTAAAGTTCCATGGTTCTGTCCGTCTGTTCGTCTGTAGAACCTACCAGAACATTTTCTGCTTCTCCGTCATTGATCTGAAGCTGAGCGTCCAGTAACGAAAACTCCAGTGAAGAAGAAGTATTTACATACGTGAAGTTGTAAGCATGACACTGTAATCCCAGAGCAATCTGTCCTGCTACCGTATTGTGAGTAGACTGGATGAAAAAGGTTGGCGTAAGGAACTCTTCATGATTGTCAATCACGTTTTTCAGGAACTTTTCAGAATCCTGAGAGCAGCCCATTCCGGTTCCTACAATGATAGCATCCGGTTTTTCAATTTCAGCTTCCTTCAATGCGTAGTGAGATGCTACGGAGCTCATTTTTACGGTTTTAGACATTCTTCTGATCATCGCAGGCGGAATGAACTCTTTGTAATTGGGTTCTATCGCTTTAATGATGTTTGAAGAATTTTTAACAGTAAGGTTTTGAAGAATATTGTCATTTAAAGTGTCCTGAACCGAGATACAGGATGCACTGTTGATGTATACTGCACTCATGATTTTGAGAAAATTAAGGTGGAACAGTTTCCTCCAAATCCAAATGAATTGGAAAGCACATGATTGATGTTTTTCTCTTTCAATTCGGTAACAGGAGTAAGGTCAAACTCTTCCATTTTTGTTTTAAAATTCAGGTTCGGGAAAATCACACTGTTTTGCATGGCTAGAATTGAAAATACGGCTTCAATTCCTGCTGCTGCGGCCAACGTATGTCCTGTAAATGCTTTTGTGGAGCTGAATTCAGGGACCTGGTTTTCTCCGAAGATTCTTATCATGGCAATTCCCTCAGATAAATCATTGTTGGGAGTAGCTGTTCCGTGAACGTTGATATAATCTATATGCTCTTTTTCCACGCCGGAAATTTTCAGGGCTTGCTGCATTGCTAAAAAAGCGCCCTGTCCGTTTTCCGAAGATGCGGTCTGATGGTGGGCATCATTAGCATTTCCATATCCGGAAAGATAAGCGAGAACCTTTTTGTTTTCTTTTTTGACCATTTCTTCAGATTCAAGGACTAAGAAAGCCGCAGCTTCCCCAAGATTCAGTCCTTTTCTGTCGTTGTCAAAAGGAGTATTGTAAGAATCCGTAAGAATCATCAGGGTATTGAACCCATTCAAAGTAAATTTTGAAAGAGAATCTGTTCCTCCGACAATCACGCGATCCAAAACTCCGTTTTTAATCAGTTTAGCGCCCATCATAATCGCATTGGCTGCTGATGAACAGGCTGTACTGATGGTAGAAACCATCCCTTTTAATCCCAGATAACCGGCAATCGCCAATGAGGAATTTCCGGCATCGTGTGCGTCAATATACTTTTGCTTTTCAGGGAAGTCTTCGTAAGAGTAGAAGTATTTTTCAGTGATATCCATTCCGCCTACACTGGTAGAAGAAATCAAGCCGGTTCTATAACCATTGATATCTGAAATTCCTGCACTTTCTACAGCTTCCTTTGCAGCGATCATTCCCAATAAAGAAGTTCTTGTTACGTTATTGTCTTCATCAAGCTGAAGCTGTTGTACAAGTTCTTCATTGGATAATTTTATTTCACCCGTTTTAATGGCTCCGGCATGACGGGTTTCAAACATTTCGATATCTGAAATTCCATGTTTTCCGGATTGCAATGAAATAAAATTTTCCTCCACATTGTTTCCGATGGAGGAAATGATGCCCATTCCCGTTATGGCAATTTTTTGACTCATGGTATTCAATAATGTAACAATGTATCAATCGAATAATTTACCAATAATTGCTACATTGTTACACTGTTAGATTTTTATATTAATTTATTTTGTTCTGTTGTCCTCGATGAATTTTGCCATCGTATCGATAGATTGGAAAATCTCTTTTCCTTTTTTAGGATCTGCTAATTTTATTCCATAGTCTTTATCAAGAAGAACGATCAGTTCCAAAGCGTCGATAGAATCTAATCCTAATCCACCTCCGAACAGTGGGTCAGTATCTTTGATCTCTTCTACAGATACATCTTCAAGGTTAAGAACTTCGATAATTTTGTGTTTCAATTCTGTTTTTAAGTTTTCCATAAATAGTATTTTAATGTACAATATATCAATGTGCCAGTTGACCAATGGTTGTTATTGCCTTTAGCATTGGTACATTATCAGATTGGTACATTGTTAAATTATAATGTGAGCAAATATACAAAAGCTTTGTAATTTTCCTGATATAATTCCACCCAGCCACACAATACTTTGTCAGCTTTTCCGGATAGAAGAATCTGTTCAGAATAATCATTCAAAAATTCTTCATCAAAATCATCCAGCACAAAAAAAGCATTTTCTGTCTGCATTTTGTGTTTAATGCTGATTTCACCTACACAGATGTTGGGTAAAGTATACACAAAAACGGCAGGACTCGGATAGAAATTATCCTGATCGTTGATGCTTTCCTGATATTTGAAATCCGTATCCAGACTGGACGATCTGTTGGCAAAAACAATGGCTGTTCTGCTGTGGTCTTCATCTTTCAAAATGGTTTCAGCGGAAAGAAAGGCCAATTTACTCAAATGATCCATTTTATGAAACTTTGGATAGCTGAGGTCTAAACTTTTATAGGCTTCTTTGGCAAATTCCTGAAAGGTTTCGCTTGGGCTTTCAAAAATAAGATTTCCGTCAACGGTTATTTTTGAATGTTCTATGGTACAGGTATTTATTTTCTTCATCACTTTCAGTTTAACATTTTTCCAGTACAACAGCTGCATTACATCCACCAAATCCAGAAGCGGTCTTTAGAATATATTTAATATCTGCAGTTTTGTTTTCTTTAATGATATTCAAAGGCTGGGTTACTCCTGTTTCCTCAAAATTTTTTGAAGGAAGCAGAGTGCTGTGAAGAGCACTTTCCATGGAAATGATACTTTCCAAAAGACCGGAAGCACCCAGGCAATGTCCGTAATAGCCTTTCATACTGTTGAGAGGAATATTCTGGAGATCCATTCTGTTGAAGGCAATGGCTTCCATTTCGTCGTTATATAGAGTAGCCGTTCCATGGGCAGAAATAAAATCAATCTGTTCCGGAGAAACCTTCGCTTCAGTCATAGTATTTTTGATACTGGCATATAAACCGTCACCGGTTCTTGAAGGTCCGGAAATATGATTGGCATCGTTCACTGCTGAATCTCCCAGTACTTTAAATCTGAATTTTTCGTTTCCTGTTGACATTGAAGTGATATAAGCAGCAGCTGCTGCTTCACCAATATTAATTCCGTTTCTGTTTTTATCATAAGGTTTACAAGGTCCTGATCCTATAGCCTGAAATGAATTGAATCCTGAAATAACAAATTCAGAAAGCTCATCACCTGCAATCACAAAAGCATCTTTATATTTTCCTGCCTGAATCATATTTTTAGCAACAGAAATCGCCATTACCCCTGAAACGCAGGCATTGGAAACAATAATCGGTTTGGTTTTAAATCCAAAGAAATAAGCAATTTTTTCTGCTAATTTTGATAAATAAACCCCTTCAGGTAATTCAGTCTGGTTTTTTAGCAAACTGATATTTCCTTTTGTTGTTGAAAGGATAAAAGCAGTCTCGTCCGATATGTGATGTTTTTCAACAAGAGGCTGTAAGCTTAAAAGAAGCATCTTCTCCAGTCTTGTGAAATTATGAATGTCATTCTGAGCGGAGTCAAAGAATCTGGTAAATTCGTCATTCAGTTTTTCAGAATCAATCATAGAAGCATAAAAAGCCTCCTGATTGTCTATAATTTTATGTAAAGCAACTCCTGACTGTCCTTCTAACAGAGCGTTCCAGTTGGAATCAACATTGAAACCTAAAGGAGTTACACAATTGTAGTCTGTGATATAAATTTCCTTGCTCATGATAATCCCATTTTATCTTTCCAGTTTTGAAAAAACTCCGGATTGTACAGGCATAAGCTTCCATTGCTATCAAGAAATACCTGAATGGTTTCTCCGCTGCATACCAGTTGATCTTCCTGATTGAAAAGCTCATATCTGTAAATAAGTTTGGCAGATACAGAATTGATAAAAGTCGTTACGATCTTAAATGTCTCTCCATACTTTAAAGGAAGAAAATGCTCACAGGTACTTTTTACAATAGGCGTTACATATCCTGCATTCTGGATATCAAGATAGGTAAGACCATGCAGACGACCGAAAGCTTCTCTTCCGTCTTCAAAATACACGATATAATGCCCATGCCAGACAATTCCCAGCGGATCTGTTTCATTGAAGCGTACTCTCACTTCTTCAGTACAGGTTAATATATTTTCTTTAGACTGCATTTTGTTTTTTTTCGTAAAAAATGGAAATAGCTACAGTGGCAATATAGAATAAGAAGAGGAAAACCAGTTCTTTGGCAATTCCACCAATTCCGCTGTTTCTTAAAATAATATCATAATAGGCATTCAGTCCCCAGTTCATAGGTGAGAATTTCGCTACGGTCTGCATGAATTCCGGCATTAAAAATACAGGAACCCAAATCCCGCCAATAGCAGCTAAAACCACTACAGAGGTTGCTCCAAATGGGGCAGACTGTTCCTGCGTATCGGCTATAGTTCCCAATAGAACTCCAAATCCAATTGCGGCCAGTCCTGCAAACAGTGTTACTACCACAAGCTGGAACATTTTTCCGGATACATCAAAAGCCGGAAGATCCATATAAGGGAAAAGGTAAATTCCAACGGCAACCATCAGTAAAAACTGAATAAGGCAGATGATAAGATAGGTAAATGTTTTTCCTAAAATATGGACAAAGTAAGGAGTAGGGCTTATTCTTGCTCTTACACTTGTGCCCTGACTTTTTTCTTTTACCAGATTGATGGATAAAGGGACTACAATAAAGAAGATGGCAAAAAGTGTCCATGCAGGAACGTTGTGCTGAACAGAGTTCGGCATCACATCCATTTCTCCTTTTTGGGGAGTGATTTCTTTAAAACTGATCAGGTTTTTATTTTCGTCAAGATTTTCTGTTGTTCCCAGCTGCTCCTGAAATGCCTTGTAAATCTTTTTATTTTCAATCTCAAAAACCATTTTATTCACAGAATTCATCACGGAGTTTTTGAATCCGGCATTGGTAGCGGGATCAAAATACAAATGAATATCTTTTGCCTTTGGAGCTGCTGTTTTTACTTTTGCCGAATCTCCTTCCAGTCCGAATGAGCTTACAATGGTCTGAACTTTAGAGTCAATATTGGAATTTAAATCTTTCGTTAAATTTTCAGGAATGACAATCGCCATCTGATAATCTCCGGAGAAAACAGCATCCTGGGCCGACTTTTCATTGAAGTTGGTCAGCAGTTGGAATGTTTTGCTGTTTTCAAGCTCTGCTTTTATGTTTTTTGATACCTCAGATTTGTCCTGATCAATAAAGATAATAGGAATCTTTGATCCTTCAAGGTTTTTAAAGGTAGAATCCTGAATAAGGGTAATGGTGACAATCAAAAGCAAAGGCATCACAAAGATGATGACGATTCCTCCAATATCTCTTTTTAGCAGAAGAATTTCCTTAATAAAACTTCTCCACAGTTTATACAACAACATCTCTTAATTCTTTTCCGGTTAATGAAATGAAAACGTCTTCCAGGTTTTCGGCATTGGCAATCTGCGAAACAAGTTCTTCAGGGGTTCCTACAGCATGAATTTTTCCATGATCGATGATGGCAATTTTTGTGCAGAATTCTTCAGCCTCAGAAAGGTGATGGGAAGTATAAATAATGCACGTTCCCTGTTTATTTAAATCCAGAAGATAATCAATAATTGCTTTTTTAGATTGAACATCCACACCTACAGTCGGTTCATCCAGAAAGAGAACTTTAGGATTGTGAAGGGTGCCGGCGATGAGGTTGCAGCGGCGTTTCATTCCTCCTGAAAATTGCCCTACCTGCTTGTTGGCAAATTTTGAAAGCCCCATGATTTCAAGAGATTCATCAATGGCTTTTTTAAGCTGATTATGCTTTAAACCATACAGGCTTCCAAAAAACATGAGGTTTTCTTTGGCTGTAAGTGTTGGGTATAAGGCATATTCCTGTGGAACAATTCCGATAATCTGTCTGATTTTAAAGCCGTCCTTCTGTGGAGATAAACCATTGATGGTAAAATGTCCTGATGTAGGTTTGATTAATCCTGAAAGCATGGAAATCAAGGTTGTTTTTCCAGCTCCGTTGGGGCCAAGAATACCATAGATTTCATTTTTACTGATGCTCAAAGAAATATCATTTACAGAAAACTCATCAGAATTTTTGTATTTTTTGTATAAGTTTTTAATCTCAATCATATTTTCTGCCATATCAGATCGCTTTTCTCAGTTTTTTATAGAAAGCTTCTTCCAGGTCTGCAATATGCAGCATTGTTTTTGAAAGTTCGTTATAGATATTGCTTTTGGAGTTTCTGTTTTTATAAACACGGGCAATATCCACGGCAAAGTCTCTCCAAAGGTCACCAATAGAAGTAATTTCTTTTGATAATTCCTTCAACTCATCATTTTTAAGAATAACAGCCGCTTCCTGAAGAAATGCACCATAGATAAACCTGAAGCCTCCGCCTCCGGTTCCGATTTCTTCCTGCATCCTTATCAATTGTCCCAAATAATGGTTAGTCACTTTTGTACCTTTCTTTTCAGCCCATTTCGGGATGCTTTTGGCTACCCATCTCATAGCTTTTACTCCGATAAGCGGTACTGGCGCCAGCATATTTTTACAGGTATCCTTGATTCCTTTTTTGATGGCATCTTCAAGATTCACATTTTCCGGAACATACACAGGGTAGTACATATGTCCTTTTGGAGGAAGTGCTCCTTTGGCGTATCTTACTTTTTCCAGTTCTGCTTCAGAAAGGGAAGTGGTATAATCCATTACCGGATCACTGATCAGAAATTTTCCGTCTTCTTTTCCGTATACCACAAGATTGTGGGCATTGAAGTGGAATTTATATTCTTCAGGAAAATAAGTAAGGTTGAAAACGCCCACCTGAAGTCCTGTAGGGATATTTTGTTCCAGATTTCTTTCAAGCGCTTTTTGGGCATCCTGAGGATTGGAGAATTTTTCTCTTTTGATTTTAATTCCTAATCTTTTAGCTGCTTTACTGAAAATAGCACCCGGCATCGGACGATAGCTGAAGCCCGGAGCAAAATTCACCTTCAGAAAAGGAAGATAGACAAAAAACAGTCCTGAACCGATCCCGAAGATCATAGGTTCGCTTAGTTTCAAGCCTTTGTTAAGCAGTAGATTAGAAGCAACACCGTTTTCGCAATGCGCAGTCTGATGGTGTTCAAAGTTTAATTTCATTTGCAGATTGTATCTTTTCTCTGGTCAAATGGAACGGGCATTATTTCTGGCCCTGTTTCATTTATTTTCCGTTGAAGTTTTTTAATTCATCCACTGAAATACCGAATGCATCGGCATATTTTTTCAGTGCATTTTCGCTTAGTGTTTTGAATATTTTTGGTTTAAAATGCCTTTTTACCCTCCATTGCCACATTCCTACATATGAAGCCAGAACGCCAATATCCATTTTGTTCAGTTCCATAAAATAGGCAATAGGGCTTGCTATATTATGGGCAACATTTTGTTTTGCTTCCTCAATTCTCTCATAAATAAGTTCCATAGATTCATCCAGAGCAGCTTTCTTGGCATCCCAGCCTGTACTGTTTGCTGTCGTGTAGTTGTCGTTCTCATCCGTTACATACAGAACTTCAGTCATGTTGGCGGATTTCAGGTTACTTTCGTCTTGAGGCAGGTCTTGTTTTTTCATCTAAATAATGTTTATATTTTTAGATTCCAGATGACATAAGGCTCACCTGTTTTTTGATTCTTTTAATCAGGTGGCTAAAATAGTGAAAATACATTATATGTAAATCATATTAAATTTGAGGGAGTTATTACCATGAAATAGAGACTGTATCATCAATAAATCTCCAGAATTGTTATAGAACCGTTTTTATTTTTCCCTGTTTCGAAAGAAGCTTTTAACTAATTCTATATAAAAGAATCTTAAAAGAATCCTATAAAGCTTATTGTTTCTGTTGGTAACGGTTCCTTTGTAACAAGTGTTTATATAAATAAGACTAATGGATGGAAATTTGGATTGAAAAATAATATTAAATAACTACTATGAAAAAGATTTTTATTTCGGTTTCGCTTTTCTTTATGATCAGTGCAATGGCACAGAAATTTGAGACTCAAAAACAGACGGATGCTCAAGGGTATACCTATGAAACGGTAAAGAATGACCAAACCGGAGTGCGTGTGTATACACTGAAAAACGGATTGAAGGTTTATCTGGCAAAAAATGATGATGCCCCGAGGATCCAGACGTACATCCCCGTAAGAACGGGATCTAATAATGACCCAAGTGATAATACGGGTTTAGCGCACTATCTGGAACATATGGTTTTCAAAGGAACTTCGCATCTGGGAACTCAGGACTGGGCAAAAGAAAAAGTCTTATTACAACAGATCTCTGATCTTTATGAGCAGCATAAAGCAGAAAAAGATCCTGAAAAAAAGAAAGAACTTTATAAAAAGATTGACGAAGTTTCCCAGGAAGCCTCCAAATATGCTATCGCTAATGAATATGATAAAGCAATTTCTTCATTAGGAGCTACAGGAACGAATGCTCACACTTCACTGGATGAAACGGTTTATAAAAACAACATCCCTTCCAACGAATTGGAAAAATGGTTAAGAGTAGAGAAAGAGCGTTTTTCAGAATTGGTATTGCGTCTTTTCCACACAGAGCTTGAAGCGGTATATGAGGAATATAACAGAGCTCAGGATAATGACAGTCGTCTTGTATTCTATTCATTGATGCAGGCTCTTTTCCCAAAACACCCGAACGGACAACAAACGACAATCGGAACTTCAGAACATTTGAAGAATCCTTCTATGGAAGCGATCCACAAGTATTTTGATACCTATTATGTGCCTAATAACATGGCTGTAGTATTGGTTGGAGACCTGGATTATGATAAAACTATAAAATTAGTTGATCAGTATTTCGGTGCATTCAAATACAAAGAACTTCCGATGAAAAAGATGGTTACGGAAGAACCCATGACCAGCATTGTTACCAGAACGGTAAAAAGTCCTACTACGCCAAGAATGACTATTGCATGGAGAACAGATTCTTATGGAACTCAGGAAGCAAGACTGGCAGACGTAGTATCTGAAATTTTAAGTAACAGAGGAGATGCGGGATTAATTGACCTTAACATCAACCAGAAGCAAAAAACGCTTGGAGCAGGAGCGTATGAGTCGCCTTACAAAATGTATGGTACATTTGGATTAGTGGTAACGCCTAAAGAAGGTCAAAGCTTTGATGAAGCTAAAAAACTTCTGATGGATCAGCTTGATCTTGTGAAAAAAGGACAGTTCCCGGACTGGATACTGAAAGCTATCGTAAATGATAAAAAAGTTCAGCGTATGAAGAGCTGGGAAACAGCTGATGGACTAGCTACTGAGTTGTATGATTCCTATATCAATGTAAGAACATGGGAGCAGGAGCTGGATGAGATCAATCAGTATGATAAAATTACGAAAGCTGACGTAGTGAAGTTTGCTAACGATTTCTTTAAAGATAATTATGTTGTTATTTATAAAGAAAAAGGGGTAAATGATAAACTTGTACGTGTACAGAACCCTGGAATTACCCCGATTAAACTGAACAGAGAAGCTCAGTCTCCTTTCCTTAAAGATATTCTGAATACAAAAGTACCGGAAAGTAAGCCTGAATTTATTGATTTTAAAACAGCCATTCAGACTTCAAAGATCAAAGATAAGACGATAAGTTTTGTGAAGAATAAATATAATGAGGTTGCTCAAATCAGTTATATTTTCCCTTTCGGAACAGATAATGATAAAGAACTTTCTATTGCAGGAACTCTTTTCGAATATCTTGGAACCGATAAATACACTCCGGAACAGCTGAAAGAAGAATTCTTTAAACTGGGCGTAAGTTATAGTCTGAGAACTTCCAATGACCAGATGATCATTACATTAAGTGGTCTTGAAAGTAATATGAAGAAAGCTGCAGAACTGATGAACCACTGGATGACGAATGTAAAAGCTGATAAAGCAATTTATGCTCAAACGGTAAAAACAATTCTGGAATCAAGAGCTTCTGCAAAGAAAGATAAAGTGAGAATTATGGCTGCTCTTTCAAACTATGCTAAATACGGTAAAAATTCAAGAATGACAGACATTGTTTCGAAAGAACGTCTTGAGAGCATTGATGCCGTAGAATTGATGAAGAAAGTGAAAACACTAAACCAGTATCCTTATCAGGTGCTTCTTTACGGACAGGATCAGTCCGGATTGGAAAAAGCGGTGAAACCTTTTATCATCAATACGAGCCTTCAGCCATTACAGGCAAAAGAATATGCTGAACCGGCTACTGAAGGAAAGGTATATTTCACAAATTATGACATGGTACAAATGGAAATGTCAAAAGTAGCAAAAGCAAGCACCGTAAACCTTAGTAATTTCGGGAAAGCAAATGTTTTCAATGAATATTTCGGAAGAGGATTATCTTCTATCGTTTTCCAGGAGATCAGAGAAAGTAAGTCATTGGCTTATACTGCCTATGTTTCTTATGGAAATGCTTCAGAAAAAGGGAAAGCAAACTATGTTACAAATTATATCGGAACACAGTCAAACAAGCTTCCTTTAGCTGTAAATGCAATGAATGACTTAATGGTATCTTTACCACAAATCCCGGCACAGTTTGAGAATGCAAGAGGTTCTGCCTTAAAACAGATTGCTTCTAACAGAATCAACAGAACAAATATTTTCTTCAATCAGTTAGCATTGAAAAAACTAGGGGTTGACTATGATATCAGAAAAGATATTTATGCTGAAATTCAGGGATTGACATTACCACAGCTTACAGGATTCTACAACACTGAAGTAAAACCTGTAAAATACAATACCGCCATCATCGGCAAGAAAGAAAATCTGAATATGGAGTCTATCAACAAAATGGGAGAATTCCAGGAAGTATCTCTTGAAGAGATCTTCGGATACTAATCCTTTGTTTAAAATAATGATAAAAGCGGGACAGAAATGTTCCGCTTTTTTGTTGTTTAAAACTCTTTCTCCTTGACCATCAGAGTTTCACGGATTTATAAAATGTTTCACGTGAAATAATTCATCTGATGATGAGGTTTTTAAGTCTGTAATGTGTTGTCTATCAATTGTTTTGTGAGGGTGTGATGAATGTGGAAATAAACAAAAAATGAACCTTTTTCCGTAAAATCATTGTAATCAATTCAATAGGAGTGGGCCATGACTCTGAGCGGAGACGAAGAAAGCCCGCTTAAAAAAAGAGAAAAATCAATTGGCTTTAGCCTAAACCTATATTTTAAACACAAATAACACAAATGAATGCACAAATGTTCACAAATCTATTAGAGAATATAAAATTGATTTAAAAGAAAAAGCTGTAGAAAATGTACAGCTTTTCTATTCTATTTTTAATTGATCATTACGATTTTACTTCCTGAATAAAAAGGTTGATCTCCGCTCTGATCAATAATTCATCATGATTAAATGTTTCACAGAAAATATGGCAAATGTTCTCAAACTGTGAAATAAGTGAAGCTTTGGAAATGATTTTGTCATGTACTTTTGGAAGAGCGAAAATCTCGATCTTCTTGATATTGGTAATGAACCCGATCACTTTAGTATCAGCTTCAGGATTTTCAAAGAAGCTTTGTCCAAGGATAGAAGAGCAGGTTTGGGCCATATTTTCGATTAAGCCGGCTTCTGCAAACTGATTGTTGTGAACAAATATATTATCTTCTTTGATTTCAAAGGAAGTCACTACTTTTTCTTTGGTCAGCTCCAGGATATAGTCTGCCATCAGCATCGGCTCACGATGCGGTAAAAAGTTGTGTATATTGATGATATTTTCTTCCTTTATCTCCATTTCAGTTTATTTTACAGCGGTTTTCATTTGAGATTTTGCAATCACTTCACCGTTCAGTTTGGTAACAATATCTACAAGGGTTACTCCCATTACTTCATTAAGGATGGTCACCTCAGATTTCAGGTGGTCTCCTACTTTAGGTAGTATTTCGGCTTCAAAAGATTTGATAGCTCCGATATATCCCGTAGGTGCATCTTTTCCCAGCAGATAATATTTATATCCTGTATGCAGGGCAACGCTCTGCGCCTGATGCTCAATCAGTCCTGAAGCCTGGAATAATCCGTCCTGGATAAAAAGGTTATCTTCTTTTATTTCAAAACCAGACAGAAGATGATTCTCAGAATATTCTGATAATTCATGTACCATCACAAAAGGAAACCTTTGCGGAATAAGGCTTTCTACAAAATCTTTATCGGATGTTGGCAGTCTGTGTTCCATTAGCAAACCGTTAATAAAGCACAAGAATAAGCAAATCTTCCACTTTCAGGAACACAAAGAAGTACTTTTTCTCCTTTTTTTAGTTTTCCTGAATTCATCAATTCTTCAAGGGCAATAAATATAGATCCTGCACCGATGTTTCCAACCTCAGAAAGGTTATAGAACCATTTTTCTGCAGGGAAGTCCATTCCTTTTTTAGCAAATTCTTCTTTCAGTCCATCTTTGAAATATCCTGAAGAAATGTGAGCCAATACGTGGTCAATTTTTTCCGGATCGAGATTATGTTTGTCAAAAGATGATCTTAAACTTTCTGCTCCTTTTACAAGAATATATTTATCAAGGATTTTAGTGTCTTGTTTGATGGCAAAAATAGATTGCTTCAGCCATTCATCAGAAGGGTAGTCAGCCCATGATTTCAGGCTTCCGTCTTCCAGCTTATCACATCCTGCATACATACATGCTTCAATTTCGTGAGCATAAGAATAGAAATCAATGAATTCTATTTTTAGGGAAGTACTGTTTTCTCTCGGTTTATTTTCTAAAAGGAAAGCGCCCGCTCCATCAGAAAGCATCCATCTCAGGAATTCTCTTTTGAAAGCAATGATAGGTCTTTCCTCCAGTAATTTTAAATTTTCTGCTTCATGATTGAATTTGTCAGCAGTCATCCATGCAGACATTCTTTCAGAACCTGCACATACTGCGTTGTCCTGTACACCGGCTTTTACAGAAAGGAATCCATAGTTGAGCGCATTCATTCCTGAATTACAAAGACCTGTTGAAGTATTAATTTCAATAGATTTTCCGATGTTAAGCTCACCATGCACCATAGAAGCGTGAGAAGGCTGGATCTGATCTGGTGAAGTAGTTCCTACCGATAGTAATTTCATATCTTCCTTTTTGAAATTTTCATCAAAAAGTCCTTCGATTGCTTTGGCAGTAAGCTGTGCATTAGAGTGGGTAGGATTTCCTTCTTTGTCTAAGGCGTAGTATCTTGTTGTGATTTTATTATTTCTTAGGATAAGTGATTTTGCTTTAGATGGCGCATCATTGATAAGCCCAAGATAAGTCTCCATTTCATCATTCGCTACCGGCTCATTGGGTAAGTATTTTGATGCTTTTGTTATAAATACGTCGTACATTCTATTTTAAATTAATTCCTTGTAAATATCTTTTTTGTTTTTGTCTTTTAAACCAAAATATAGGGGTTGTAAGCAGGTGTAAAACCAAAACGACAGGTGAGATAATCCATATCGCTGCCATCAAATATACCTTAAAGAATTTTATCAGCAATGGACGTTTCTCTTTTTTCTTGATAATCAGGTTAGACCATACTGTAAAAATTTTGTTTCCTACCTTTTCTACACGCACTAAAAACGCACGGATTTCAATCGCTCCGTTTTTCACAAGATCTGGTTGCAAACTATTAAGGTCGTTATTATTAAAATGTCTTTCAATAATCTCGCCATACTTTACAGAACCTGTGATTTCTTCATTGGAAACTCCTGCAGCAGGAAGCATTCCTGATTTTTCTTTCTGACCTGTGGTAAGCCATCGGAGAATCGTTAATACGCTGGTGTAATTGTCATGTCTGTCTACCAAAGCAATATTTCCTACGAGTTTAGCCTGTAAATCCCTTAAGTAAACCTTTAATTTTTCCTGGGAAAGCATCCACATATTTCTGGTTCCTGAGATCGTAACCACAGGAGTATCTTTAAGGATTGGTTTTGCATAATCACTCTTTAAAAAAGAAATAATAGGAATGGATGGTGTGAGATACCATACCTGATACCCGAATAGGATAAGGTCGTACTTTTTGTTCAGAATTTCTTCTGAAGGAGGAAGGATTTCTTTTGGAATCTGTAGATAAGATTCAGGAAAAGTGTTGAAAAAAACATCACTTGGCCAAGGAAACGGGAAGTCTTCTTTCAGTTTAATATTATAATAGGTAACATCGTATTTCTCCTTTTGAGCTTCAAAAGGCCTGGCGATGTTTTTCACAATATCTTCGAGTTGCCCGGTTTGTGAATAATATATGACAAGTATATTTTTCTTCATTAGTTTTCTTTAGCGTTTACAAAAATATGTTTTTCATATTTATTATTTGGTTTTAAATACTTTTAATGATTCTGAACTAAATTTTAGTGTATAATGATCACTTTTAAAAGAATCATTTTTTGTATTTACAAAAATGATCGTTTCCGGCAGCTCCTGAATATCATTCCATGTAAAACGATCATGGGAGATGAGGAGTACATCAATCTTTTTGTTTGCCTCAGAAAGGTCTTTTATATACTGGATCTTTCTTCTTTTTACCAGATAGCTGTGTGCTGCTGTTGCTCTTTTTTCATCATTCTGAATCAGAGAAAAAACTCTTCGGCTTGCCTGGTATAAAGTTAATAATGCATCCTTCTGCCCAAAATCATCAGCTAAATGAAGAATATTGGCGTCATTCGGAATATGCTTGTTCAGTTCGAAATAAACAGATTTGTTGGCATTAAAATCCTCTTTTACTTCTTTTACCACTTCACTGTCTTTGTAAAGATAGCTCAGGAATAATTTCTTTTTAAAATAATTCTCATCCTCAATCTCTTCACGCAGTCTGGCAAATTCTTCCCTGAAATGAGCGTTGATCTTCTTTGTTCTCTCAGAATAGTTTTTACCAAAACTCATGTTGTCTTTGCTGATTCTGTTCCCCACTTTTACCGTAATGCTTCCGTCGTAGATAATGAAGTCTCCTTTCGGCAATACCTCAGAGTTTCCGTGGATGTAAATAGGAAGTATATCCAGTCCGAACTGTTCTGCGAGATAAAAAGCTCCTTTATGGAATCTTTTCACATCATTGGTGTAAGAACGTTCTGCTTCCGGGAAAACAACCAGAGAATATCCTTGTTCTACTTTTTCTTTCAGTTTGTCCATTCCATTCTCGATTCCCTGTGAAACGGGATAAAAGCCCAGTGCTCTTACCAGTTTTCCAAAAACAGGAGACTGATATACCCAGTCATTCACCAGATAAATAATTTTGTGGGTCGCCATTGCAATAGCCAGCGTATCGAGGAAAGAAGTATGATTGGCAATGATAACTGCAGGTTTGCTGAAATCTTCAGATGTATTTTTAATGACCTTCTTCTTTACAAAAGGATTAGAATAAAGAACGGAAGTTAAAAATCTGGCTAAAATAAGTTTGATAATATTCAGCGTCTGCCCTTTGGAATTTTTAACAAAAAAACTTCCGAAGGCAGAAAACAGCAATCCACCCAATCCGTAATAAAGGAATGAGAATACTGACCATACAAACAATCTGAATGTGATGGGAGAAAGTCCTTTTTTCGCCCTGTTGGTAATGAATAATCTGAACCAGAAAGGATATAGGGTAGAGGTAATGATAATCACAGAAAACATTCCTATCAAAGCAACCAAAGCCAGGGAATGCAGGGCAGGATGCTTGGCAAAAATCAGAGAGCCAATTGAAAGGATCGTCGTGAAAACTGCAAGGATAATCGAAATTCTATACGTGGGTAATTCATTCTTTCCGGTAGTATGTTCTTTCTGCATAGCCTGAGTCAGGAAAATACTGAAGTCATCTCCGACTCCAAATACCAGCGTACACACTACGGTACTGAAAATATTTAATTCCAATTCCAGAAAATAAAGGATTCCGGCTGTAACAACTCCCGTTAAAACAATCGGGAACATGGTGAGAACCGTTAATTCAAAATTCCTGAAGAAAACGATGATCGTTAAAATAATGGCAAGAAGAGAATAATTGATCAGTGTATTGAAATCTCTTTTCAGCAGGCCAAGGAAATTTTCGTTCATCTGCTGGCGGTCAATGGCAATGGCATCATGCTTCTTCTCAATATCCTTGATGAAAGTATCCCGTTTTTTTTCATCTACTTTTACCACATTGGAAACCGTGTAAAAACCATTTTCGCTGCTCATGAATTCTGAAATCTGAAGCGCTTTTACTTTTTGATAATCTTTCAGACTCAATGCGGAATAATTTTTATGCAAAACTTCATTAAAACCATCAAAAGCGGAACTGTTGAAACCGAATTTATTTCCGTTACTGATCAGTTCGGAAATGGCTAGGCTTTTCTTCTGGTCATTCCAGAATCGATTCCATTGCTCAATTTTTTTCTGTTGGTCTTTTTCTGAAAGCACCACACTTCCGATAGAGTTATAGCTTAAAATTTTGCCTTCTTTTTTCTCTTTTTCAAGGAAGCTGCTCAGTTCAGAATTTCTGCTTAAAGCCTGTTCTTCAGAATCGCCATAAGAGATAGTGTAGATTGATTTTGAAGTAATATCTGAAAGTTTCTGAAGTTTTGCTTCACTGATTTTTAATTCTTTTGGAATATAATTCAGATCGCCAATATCTTCATTGAAACCTACATGTCTGAATCCAAAAAGGCAGGCAAGAATAATAATAGAGCATCCTATAATCAGAGGCTTGTTTTTCTCGTACGGATAAGATCCGATCTTGTCAATAAAGTTGGTATTGGGCTGTTCACTCTTCTCTTTTGGTTTGTAAAGCTGAGGAACAATAATCAATGCGGTGATTGAAGAAAGAATCACGGTGATCGCTGCAAAAAGTCCTAAGTCTTTCAATGCTTCGGAACGAACAAAAACCAGACATAAGAATGAAACGGCCGTCGTTGCACTACTCAATATAATAGGCTGCGTAATTTCTTTGTAAAGCTCTTCAATATTATTGTTGTGCTTATAATGGGTAAGAATATGCAGGGCATAATCAATGGTAATTCCAATCAGAATAGCTCCCACACTGAGTGAAATTGCCGAAATCTTATCTTTAATAAAATAAAGAACCAATAAAGCAAGCAATACAGAAAATACTGTTGGTAAAAAAACAATGATGGGAGTAAAGACATTTCTGAAATAATAGATCAGTAGAACCAGAAGAACCGTCATGGAAATGACTACTGTGTTCTGAATATCTTTTTTGATCTGCTTCGCATTGGCTACGGCAATCACTGGAGAACCAAAATAGCTGATCTCTGTTTTTCCTTTGAACTGTTTGTTGATTCCGTCTTTGATGGAATTAAGCTGATCTACAAAGGCCTCATTCGCTTTCGTGTCATTACTTTTGTTTTTAGGATCAATGAAAAGCAAGAGGTTCTTACCGTCTTTCGTTACAATATAGCTGTCTTCGAGTTTGAAATCTTTACTGATGTTTAAAGCATTTAATTTTTTGATTCCCAGAAAAGTAAGCCCCAGAGGATCTTTTTTAATAAACTCTTTGGTAACAAGACTTGTTGGAGAAACCAATGATATATAATTATTTTCTACCTGTCTGGCAATGCTGTCTTTCTGAAGTTTCCGGTCAATTTCCTTATAATCACTCTCATTAAGGAATAGAGGTAAATTCTGATTGACAAAATCAAAGGTTTCGGAGATTTCATTATCATTCACCTTACCCTGAACAGAACCGATGTATTTCTGTAAAGGCTCAATTTTTTTCAGAAACGTATCTGCTGTTTCGGAAAGCTGGAAGCTGTCTTCGCCGGATTTGTTCTCAATAATAACAATAATCTTATCCGAAAAATTAAGCTGTTTAAGAACCTTTGCCGTAAGATCTGACTTTTCATTTTTAGGAATAATCTGATTGATATCTTCCTCAAAATTGATCTTTGACGCAAAGAAAATGCATAAAACGGCAATTCCCAGAGCTGCAAATACAGACAGGATTTTATTTTTGGAAATCAGATAATATAAAAATATAAAAAAGCGATGCATTGCATTTAAATCAAGTCTGCAAATTTAATTTTTTAAGCATTAGTTCAAAATAGTTAACGAGAAGTTTTCACTGAAAATCAATAAAATATTCTAGGAAGAATGAAAAAATATTCTACTTTTGCAAAAGTTCCCTTTTGAAAAAATGTATTTTAAATCACCATTATTATTAAAAAAATAAGAATCTGTTTTAGATATGTTGAAAAGAAATGATGAAAAAATAAACGGATTTCTATTTGTAATAGTACTTCCGCTTCTGTTGTTTGCTATGTCTTATTATGGATTTGAATCTTCCTATACAAGACTGAAAACATCAGAGACAACCCCTGACTTTTTATTTTCCTCGGTATATGCTTACAGAGTGATTCCCAATTATCTGAGTGTACAGATGACAGATTTGATGTACAATCTGATTAACGGACCTCTTTCTTTCTTCAAAGATTTTTTGTCAAAAAACGGAACCCCTTTTTATCATGGGCTTTTCCTGATGAACAGTGTGTTTTTTATTTTGTGTTCTTTGATTTTGAATGCAATTTTCCGCATGAAATCAACGGGACTTCTTCTGAATCTTAATGCAAGAAGGATTATTCATCTCTTATCCGTATTTTTTATTGTGATCACACAGTATGCACCTACAAACTGTGACACCATTGCTCTTTTCTGTTATCTGGCAGGTGTATTTTTAACCTTGAAATATTTAGATACCCAAAAAAATATTTTCTTTTTTATTCTCATTGGCCTTATTGGGATCTCTACTTTGGTAAGAGAAACGGCTTGTCTGAATATAGCCTTTTTTGCAGCAGTATTTTTCAATATAGAGGAGTTGAAAAAAGGAAATTATCAGGTAATCTGGAAAATTATACCGTTAGTTATTGCTTTTCTGATTCCCTATCTTGGATTGAGGGCTCTGCTTGTTCAGGATGAAACTACTTTTGTGGAAGGGTTTTATATTAACAGGAACTTTTCCAGCCCTTTCAACCTTGCAGGACTGCTGTTTGCATTAATTGTGATTTATTTTATATATGGTCTTTGTACGGAAGAAGAAAACAGAAGTGTTTTTGGAAAATATTTTTTCTTTTCCATTCCTTATCTTCTTATGATTACTTTAGTAGGACTTTTCTGGGAAGTGAGGCTTTTCCTGCCTTTAATTCTGACAGGAATAATCACAGCATATCATCAGTTTAAAAAAACATCAGAGATTTAGCATGAGTTTACTACATCCATATTACATAATTGCAATCGTCTATATGCTGTTCTTCAGTGTTCAGGAAGTATATGGAAAAAAGGTTGATAAAAAATGGTTCTGGTTCCTTGCTGTTTATTTTATTATTATTGTCGGTTTTAGAGACAGTGTAGGCCCGGATTACGGAAGTTACAAAGGAATCTATATTTACTCTGATACCAAAAGCTACTACAGTATATTCATGAAGATGCTCCATATGGAAGGAACGGAAACTCTGGATGTGGAATGGCTGTATACCTTGATTAATAAAGTTCTTCTAAACTTTTTTGATGCACCTTTTTATATGGTAACATTCGTCATTGCTGTTTTTGCGATGATCTTTAAAGTAGAATATACAGAAGACAATACTTTTTACCCGTTTACTTTTACTCTCTTCATGTTTATTCCCAACTTCTTTATCGGAGAAAGTGGGCAGATCAGACAAAACCTGGGAACTTTTATCGTTTATTTTGCAATACGGTATATTAAAGAACGAAAACTCTGGCATTACCTGTTTTTTATATTCATAGGATCAGGTATACACAGTGTTTGCTATTTATTCCTGCCGATGTACTGGCTGGCTCGCATTCCGCTGAATAAAACGATGATGTTGATTATGATTGTAGGTTCTGTCTTTTTATCTCCTTTTGAAATCTATAGGAGTTTTGGAGGTTTCTTAGATGGTATGGCCTCTAACAGTACACTTGTAGAGGGTTTTAATGGATATATGGATGAAACGGTACAGCGACTTAACGGGGGAATTGGTATCCCGGAGGTCATGATGGCTATCCTTACCTTCTTCCTTTTTGTTTTTGATAACAAGATGAAAGAACTCTATCCCTACTATGAATACCATAGGAACTATGCTGTAGTCGGGATATGTCTTTACTTTATTTTTAGAAATAACCCTATCTTCTCATCAAGACTTGCAGGAGCATTTATTGGATTCTCGTATATCATTATTCCGAATGCAATGTATGTTGTTTCCGGAAGGGTTAAAAATATGATTTATGCATTTATCATTGCACTTGTGGTCTTCAATTTTGTTATTTTCTCTATGTTTAATAATATCAAAGCCGGACGATTCTCGATTGATCGTTATCAAAACCATATTCTTCCATAAAATTTTGAAGGTTAAAATATAAAGGCAGCTTGAGGCTGTCTTTTTTTTGTGTAAAAGGTTTGTTAAGACTTGTTTTGTTTATTAGATTTATGTTAAATTATTAATAATGTAATTTAAATATGATGATGTTATTTATAAAATAAATCACTTTTTATTGAATGGGGCTTAAAAATTGCATTCGCTAATGACACTAAAACCTAAGGTATGAAAAGATTAGCTGGAAAATTAGCGGCAGTCATCTGCCTGATGTTATTTGGAATCATTTCCAAAGGTAATATCAAAGGAAATCTATGGCTCAATGAGAGTAAGGACTCATTGAAAAGACCACTGAATGAACTGACACCATTATTTCTTCCCGACTGGAAAAAAGCTCCCAACAGTTACATCTTTGATCCAAATCAGAACAGCGAAGGATTGTTGGTTCCTGTAAAAAAAGCTTATGCGATGTGGGAAGGAGGCGGATATCTTAACGGAAGCGGTATTCCGGCAGGAACGGTAACTGCAGATGTTTTGTGGGAAGATGTTCATGGACTTATAAAATCAGGAGTAAATTATGCTCTTGAAATAATAGGAACCGGGCAGGATGCTAAGATAAAAGTCCCTGTCAATAAGACAAAAAAAGGGAATGCTGTGGTAGCTCTCAAAGTAAACGGAGAGATTTATTGGAGCTGGCATATCTGGGTAACAGATGATCCTACCAATGGAGTTGCCTATAAAAGTTTCAACAACGTCAAAAGGATGAAATCGGACGGAACCACAGAAGTTATCCCGGATTCCGATTGGAAATGGATGGATAGAAATCTTGGAGCTATCACAAGTTCTATCACAGCATCAGACTGGAATAAGAGTATGGGGCTTCTTTATCAGTGGGGAAGAAAAGATCCTATACCCCCTTTAGTAACCAGAGGAAATGATTTTTATGAAGCTTCAGGATCTATAGGTAGAGTAAGACATAGAGGAGCTAAAAATATGACCAACGCTGTAAGTATTGATGATCTCAGGAAATTTGTTCTGCTTTCCGCTGCAGAGGTTACCAATAATATCAGACTCTCTGTAAAAAATCCTTTGAGTCTTATTTATGTTAATAAAGATGATAATTCAGGTCAGGCTTACTACAACAATAATCTCAATCTTCCGGTCAATTGGTTTGGTAAATCTACGACTTTGTCGAGTAACAGGCTTTCAGAACTCAATCTGTGGTCTGATAATGCACAAGGGAAAATTGAGACCGTCTATAATACCGATGATAAGACGAAGCCTTATAGAGATAAGTCCCCTTATGATCCTTGTCCCAATGGATGGCGTATCCCTTCTATGTTGGTTGCAAATTTGGCTTCTCCCTCTTATGTAGATGATATCAGAATAGATTTTTCACCTTTTGGAGTCAAAACCAATATGGCAAAAAATGTTTTTGAAACCAATAAGTATCATATTATAATGCCTACTGATGCTGGAGTTCCTGCCTTCATGACGGGATTTAGAATTTATCCTAATCTTGGGTTTGATCTATCGGCTGTAGGTGGGTATAATATGGGGGTTTTTCCTGGAAATGGGCAGCTTATCAGGGGAGCGCATTTAGGACAATATAGTGATCAGCATCACATTGCATTGTGGACGGCAACTTTAACCCGGTTGTTCGATGCTTCTCCTGCTGTTACTGTAAGAGGGCTTTCCATGATTCCGGATAAAGGACAGCCAGATATTCCGGATGCTAATTATCCTAATATCAAAGGACGTTATTATTACTTTCCTATGGCCGGAATGTATACTTCGGATGCCAATGGCTGCAGATGTATAAAAGATCCGTTATATACAATTAATGATTATGATTTTCCAACAGAATATCTGCCTGCAGTTACAGAGTACAAAGAAGGTTTCAATAATCCGAATACTTACCAGGTCGTTAAAAAACCAACGGTTACAACCATTGAAATTCCAGTCAGTAAAGCATTCTCTGTACAAAGTCAGTTACTGGGTAACGCTGATATATTAAATACTTCCAGTTTTAGTAATTTAAAAACTAATGTTCTCTGGTCAACCAATACAGCTCTTATCAGTAGAATTTCAATGGTAAATCCTTCACCTTCGTCATTGCAGGATATCGGTAATTCTAAAATATCTGTAGAAATTGCCCCCAATGAAAGTGGAAATGCTGTTGTTACATTACATAATGGGAGTATATCTTCGCCGGTATATTGGAGCTGGCATATATGGGTTACGGATTCTCCCGTGGAATCTTATACTTATCTTACAGAAACTCCAATAGCTGTCACAAATTACGTGAACTATGTTAATAAAGCTGATGCTGTATTGCAGACCACTTTCATGGATCGTAATCTTGGAGCAACAGATGCTTTTCCTAATGTAGCCAATCCTCAGGCACCTACAACTGATGAGCTGCTGAAAATACGTGCTTCTACAGGATTGCATTATCAATGGGGAAGGAAAGATCCTATTCCTGCATTCCAGTATGCGGATAACAGAAGCTTTTACAATGTGTTTTTGGGAACTGTAGCTGCTAATGGAACAGTGGCTTACAGTACACTTAATCAGTCGGATTATAATAATCTTTCAGGAAACTATATTGTACCTTATGACACATATGCGGGAACATCAAACGTACAGATAACGGATAAACCGGCAGACAGAATCTCCAAAATAATATCCTATTCTGTGAAGAACCCTCTGGTATATATGATCCCAAGTACTTTTGCTCCTTACAACAGTACAACTCCTAATTATACCAATGGTACAGACTGGTTGGCGCAAGAACCTAATCTGGCTTCTGACAGATGGGGTAGAGGAGGTAAGAAATCCCCTTTTGATCCTTGTCCTGAAGGATGGAGAGTGCCGGATCTTACAAGTGTAGCTCTGGTTTCAGGAGCGGATTTTGGACAAACTCCCTGGTATAAAAAAGATAAAAATGTAGCAACTTCATACAGTATTGCTACAGATTATTCAGGAATGAGAGTGAGAAATTCTGCCAATGCTACAGTGGGATATGTCTTTAATAATCCGGCATATCTTGTAGGGAATTATCCTGATTCCGGTTCAAGAGGATTCAGAAGTGTAACAGCCAATCAGACTGCGCAGGGAACATTTAATGTGCTCAACTTTCAGTATCCGGCAGTATGGACCGCTGCTTTAAATTCAAACTACATTGGACGATCTATTAATGTATTGTTTGATGCGGCCTCTACCACCAATAGAATAATCGTCTTTCATGATAATAATGATCCGTACTTCGGAACAGGATGCCGATGTGTGAAAATAAAGTATGATGCCAATGGTAATGAAGAAGGTTCTGCATCAGGAATTTCGGTTATATCTAATAGGCCTGCATTGATGAAAGAAAATGTGAAATCTAAGGCGGTCAGTAACAAAATTTCTATCTACCCGAGTCCTTTTTCCAATATTCTTTACATCAGCGCCACAGAAAATAAAGAATATAATTTTCAGATTTTTAATGTTCTGGGTCAACTAGTAAGGTCCGGACATTTTATCAACAATCAGACAGATCTTTCATCTTTAAGCGCAGGAGTATATGTAATAAGAATAAACAACTCCGAAGCAGTTGCGAAAATTATAAAACAATAAATCTTAAAATAAGGGACTAAAAGCAGAATGAGGCTTCTTGTTCTGCTTTTTTATAAGATAGCATATTTCTTACATCTATTATGGCTGATGAAAAATTCTATATCAATGAATGTTGATAATTGTATATCAGTCTAAAACCCATACTGCAAACGGTTTGTTTCTCCAAAAAATGAATATTGAAAGATGCTGTAAAGCGACCTGATTATTAAATTAAACCTGTTTAACAAAAAGTATATAATAAAAAAGCTTTACTTTTGCAAAAATTTTTAGTTAGAATGTCGAAAAATTTAGTAATCGTAGAGTCCCCGGCAAAAGCAAAAACTATTCAGAAATATCTAGGAAAGGATTTTGAAGTGAAATCCAGCTTCGGACACATCCGTGACCTTCCTAAAAAAGGAATGGGTATAGACCTTGCCACATTCAGTCCTGATTACGAAGTTTCAGCAGACAAAAAGAAATTGGTAACCGAATTAAAGGCTGCCGTAAAGAAAGCTGATATGGTATGGCTCGCTTCCGATGAGGACCGCGAAGGAGAAGCTATTGCATGGCATCTTGCGGATGAATTGAAACTAAAGCCTGAAAACAGAAAAAGAATTGTTTTCCACGAGATTACCAAAAACGCCATTCTAAAAGCAATCGACAATCCAAGAGATATTGATCAGAACTTAGTGAATGCACAGCAGGCGAGAAGAGTGCTGGACAGAATTGTAGGTTTTGAAATGTCTCCCGTTTTATGGAAAAAAGTAAAACCTGGACTATCTGCAGGTAGAGTACAGTCTGTAGCAGTAAGATTAATCGTTGAAAGAGAAAAAGAGATCCGTGAGTTTAAACCAAAAGCAAGCTTTAAACTGGATGGGATCTTCTTAAATAAAACAGAGCAGGAAATTGCTGCCAAGCTGAAAAAAGACTTTGAAAAGGAAGAAGAGGCAGAGAAATTCCTGGAGCAGGCAAAGACTACAGAATTTAAAGTTCTCAATGTTGAAACCAAACCAGGTACCCGTTCAGCTTCAGCACCATTTACAACCTCTACATTGCAGCAGGAAGCTTCCTCAAGATTGGGTTATAATGTAACCAATACTATGCGTCTCGCACAGAGGCTATACGAAGAAGGGTTTATTACTTATATGAGAACGGACTCTGTAAACCTTTCCCAGGAAGCTATTGAAGGAGCTAAAAAACAAATTATATCAGAATATGGAGCAGAATATTCTTCTCCAAGAAATTATACTACAAAATCAGCTTCAGCACAGGAAGCTCACGAAGCGATCCGACCTACAGATTTTGGAGTGAAAACTGTAGCTGATGCCCAATTAAACAGGCTATATCAATTAATTTACAGAAGAACACTTGCTTCTCAGATGGCTAATGCCAAAATTGAAAAGACAGTGATTGAAATAGGGAATGCATCATTGCCACATCATTTTGAAGCACAGGGAGAGGTTATTATATTTGATGGTTTCCTGAAAGCTTATGGAATTGTAAAGACAGAAGATGATGATGAGGAAAACAACGATAAATTGCTGCCGAAAGTAAGTGTGGGAGAAGTCTTGAACTATAAAACCATTACTGCTACTGAAAAGTTCACAAGACCAAGTGCAAGATACACGGAAGCTGGTTTGGTAAGAAAACTTGAAGAATTAGGGATTGGTAGACCGTCTACTTATGCCCCTACCATTCAGACGATTCAGAACAGAGAGTATGTAGATAAAAGAGAAATCGAACCACACACCCGTGAAGTGATCAAAATGTCTTTGACAAAAGATAAGATCAAAAAAGTAGTTCTTGAAGAGAAATTTGGTGGTGATAAAAATAAATTCGTTCCTACGGATATTGGTGAAGTAGTCAATGATTTCTTAACAGATAATTTCAGAGAAATCCTTGATTATGGTTTCACAGCAAGAGTAGAAGAAAGTTTTGACGAAATTGCAAGCGGTGATCAGAAGTGGAAAGAAATGATGACGAATTTCTACTCTAAATTCCACCCGAGAATTGAAGATGTAGAAGAAAATGCAGATCGTGCAACCGGAGACAGACTATTAGGAGTAGATCCAAAGACTGGTAAAAATGTTCATGCAAGAATCGGAAGATTTGGAGCGATGATCCAGATTGGAGAAACGGATGATGAAGAGAAACCAATCTTTGCTTCGTTAATGACGGGACAGAATATTGCAACCATTACTTTTGAAGAAGCATTGGAGTTATTCAAGTTGCCTTTCGACTTAAGCGAAGTTGACGGACAGCCGGTTTCTGTAGGAGTAGGAAGGTTCGGGCCTTATGTGAAATGGGGAGAAACCTATATCAGTATTCCGAAAGGTGAAGATCCGCTTTCTGTAAATCAGAAACGTGCTGAGGAGATTATCAATGAAAAGAAGATTGCTGATGCTCCAATTGCTACGTATAAAGGAGAACCTGTAACCAAAGGATCAGGAAGATTCGGACCATTTATCAAGTACAAAGATATCTTTGTGAATGTTCCCAAAAGATATGATTTCGAAAACCTTTCACAAAGTGATATCAATGAACTGATTGACGCTAAATTGGAGAAAGAAGCCAACCGATATATCCAGCAGTGGGAAAAAGAAAAAATCTCCATTGAAAACGGAAGATGGGGACCTTTCATCAAGTTCGGAAAAGCCATGTTTAAAATTCCGAAAAAAGCAGATGATACAAAATATGAAGCTGACGAACTGAAAGAACTTTCTTTAGATGAGGTTAAAAAATGGATTACAGATCAGGATCCGAAAGCTTTTGCAGAAAAGAAAAAACCTGCAGCAAAAAAGGCAGCGACTACTAAGAAGACTACAGCTGTTAAAAAACCAGCTGCTAAGAAACCTGCAGCTAAAAAATAAATAATCTTAAGATTGAAATACCAAGCCGTTAACACCTGTTGACGGCTTTTTTTATGAACAAATAGAAACAGTCTTACTCAGTTCCTGTGTTTTTTGTATGTTTGTTACATCAAGCGATTAATCAATTATTACATTTTAAATTAAAATATGGACTTCGAAGACTTTATCATTTCACCAAGAAATTTTAAAACAGAGAGCTGGCAGATAGGAAATCGGATTACAAAAGATATCAGAGAAGACAGTATTGTTCTTTTGTTTGTATCAGACTACAGAGGTGCGGGCGGCGATGCGGAAGTGCAGGATTTTACGGCGGTAAGAAAAGAATTTTACAAGCTTTCGCAGATGGACTTCGAAATTCCTGTTGTTGATCTCGGAGATCTGGTGTCCGGAAAATCTGTTCAGGATACTCATTATATCTTACAGGAAGTGCTGTCGGCATGTCATTATAAAAGAGCTATTCCGGTAATTATTGGTGGTTCCAATGATTTTGCTTTCTCATTATTTTCAGCATTGAATTTCCATAAGAAAAGCCTCAATTATACCCAGATTAGTAATATTATCTCTCTTCAGCAAGGAGAAAGCATCAATGAACATACTTTTTTAAGCAAGATTTTCGGAGCCAAAAATTTCTCCATTAAAAACTACCATCATCTGGGTTACCAGAAACATTTGAATGAAATGGATTCCGTAAGGCTCATCAAAGAAGTAGAGTTTGATATTATCCGACTGGCTGAAATGATGAATTCTACAGAAAAAACAGAACCGTTCTTCAGAAAAGCAGATCTGGTGACCTTAAACTGTGATGCTATTGAAAGCTTTAGTGAACCCTTTTCAATGAATCCGCAGGTAAATGGGTTGAACAGAAGAGAAATCTGTGCCTATATGAAGGAAATCGGATTGAGTGAAAACCTGAAATCTGTCGGGATTTTTAATTATAATATTTATTCTGAAAACCAGCTGAATCATCAGCTTTTAGCACAAATGCTGTGGTATTTGATTGAAGGAATCAATATCCAGCATTCCCATCCTAAAGAAAGGCATTATGAACTGTTCTATGTTTTGATAGATGACAGGCAATATGCATTCAGGCGTGATACTTTCAGTAATTTGTGGTATTTTGGTGATGATGAAAATATAGAAAACTGCATTCCCTGCTCCAGAAAGGATTTTGATGAAGCTAAAAAGGGCTGGTTGAATGCAAGACTGACGAAAATTTAATGTATGACAAATGTTCCCTCAAGAGTATCCATTATTGTTCCCGTTTATAATGTAGAAAATTATTTGACAAAATGCCTTGACTCCCTGGTGAAGCAGAGTCTTCCTGATATTGAGATTCTTGTAGTGAATGACGGAAGTAAAGATAGTTCTGAACAAATAATTAAAGAATTTGCACAAAAATATCCGGATAAAATAAAAGCTTTTACCAAAGAAAACGGAGGGCTAAGTGATGCCCGTAATTTTGGAATTGATAAGGCTACCGGTGATTACATTGGTTTTGTAGACAGTGATGATTATGTCACCGAAACTATGTTTGAAGAAATGCTTCTTTTAGCAGAAAAACACCAGGCGAAGATGGTGATCTGTAATATTCAGAAAGTAGACGAAAATGGAAAAATTATCCAAAAACTGACCCAGCTTCCCAATATGCCTGAGAAAATACTACTTGGAGATTATTTTTCTGTTTTTTCAGATATCAGCTATTTTGCATGCAATAAGCTGTTTAAAAAGGAGCTTTTTAATCAGAAAAGATTTAAAAAAGGAATTCATTTTGAAGATATTCAGCTTATTCCACAGCTTTTGCTGGAATGTGAAACCATAGCGCAGACTCAGAATTTTCATTACCAGTACCTTGAACGTACTGATTCTATTACAAAAACCCATACGGAAAAAGGGATTGATATGTTAAAAGCCGTATCTGATGTGGAAAAAATATTCAGTAAATCCCCATATTCCCACAAAAAAGAAGAGTTGAAAAATTTTCAGATTTTTGAAGGCGTATACTCATTTTTAGCCTATCTGGCCTTTGTTAAAAAAGAAGAAATATTTTATAGTATGTCGGATCAATTAGCTCTTTTTATGAAGGAAAGACAAATAAAAATTCAAGATATATTGAAGTATAGTCGTTTTGGTAAGAATTATCTTTTATCTTTGCCTTTGAAGAAAAAGATTTTTTATCTGTTGTTTTTTGCAGGACAAAAAAGATTGATAAGAAAGTTGATTTAGTAAACACAAATGTAAGTACTATTGTTTCGGTCAATAGAAAATGATAATAAAGTTCCTATTATGATTTTTTATTTTGGAGATACAAGTGCTGAATTAGAAAAGAATGAAAAACTTTGAATTGTTCTTAAGCGGATCGGGGATACCTATTTTCTATATAAAAATAGGATTAGGTTTCGTATTCTCCTTTTTAATTACATTTTTCTCTATTCCTACCATTGTCAAGATTTCAAGAAGAAAGAATCTGATGGATGAGCCTGGAATAAGAAGCTCGCACCTTAGAGAAATTCCCAATCTTGGTGGAATTGCCATCTTTTATTCAATTGGAATCTGTGCCTCTATTTTTGCCTATGAATTGTTTGATCTCTACAAATTTTTATTTGCTTCATTAATTATCCTGCTCTATGTGGGGGTAATGGACGATATTGTTGTAATGAGGGCTTACAAAAAACTTGTTGCACAAATTGTTGTGTCTTCCCTCATTGTTATTGGTTCGGATATCAGAATAAGAAGTTTATTCGGAATCTTCGGCGTATACGAACTGGAGTATTTCGTAAGTGTGATATTCAGTATCGTAACATTTATTATTCTGATTAATGCGTTCAACCTGATTGACGGGATAGATGGGCTTGCAGGAGGTTATTCCGTTATCTGTAGTGCTTTATTTGGAATAAGCTATTACCGTTTGGGAGAATATAACTATCCGCTCGTAATACTATCTGTTGTTATCATTGGGACTGTATTGGCATTTTTGTATTATAATTTGTCAAACTACCGTACCCGAAAAATATTTATGGGAGATACCGGTTCTATGCTCCTTGGCTTTTTATTGGCTTTTACATCCATTTGTTTTATAGATATTTTTATAGATAAGAAACTCATCGATGTTCCAAGATATCACCTTCAGTCTGCTCCTGTAGTTGCGGTGGCCATTTTGATTCTTCCGATCGTAGATACTTTAAATGTAATTATGATCAGACTTTACAATAAAAAATCCCCATTTGATGCCGATAAAAACCATATTCATCATAAGCTGTTAAAATTGAACCTTACCCATAGGAGATCAACTTTCTATATTATCCTTTACTATTTGATGATTGTTGGAGTAGCTTATTATTTAAGGCATATTAATGTCAATCTTTTATTATTGGTGATCCTTTCAATAGGTTTTTTGGGTGCTTATCTGCCAGATTTGCTTTATCGATTAAGAAATAACAAAAATTAACAATTAAATATTACTTTTGTAAACAATATTATATATATGATGAAAAACTTTAAATATTTATTTTTAATATTCCCTCTTTTAGTTACCTCATGTATTACAACAAAGGATGTAAGATACTTACAGCCAAGTGAGAGTCTCGTAATTAATGAAGAAGGTCTCGTTCCCTACAATATTCCCGTATACAGGATTACCAAAAATGATATCCTCAATCTTAACATTGTAACAACTCCCAAAGGAGATGCTGCACAGTTTTATTCTTCTTACAATTCCTCAGGAGGAATTGGAACCGGAGTTGCAATGAGTCCTGCTATGTCAGGCGGTGGTGGTGTTGGAGGAGGAGTTGGTGCTATCTCTGGAGCAAGCAGAGGAGGAAACATGAATTTTTATTTTAATGGACTCAAGGTAGACTCCAATGGTGATATCAATGTTTTTGGAATTGGCTATGTAAAAGCCGAGGGGAGAACATTAGAGGATATCAGAAAAGAAATTCAGGAAAAAGTAAATGAAAATTTCCAGGAAGGAAAGTCTGAAGTAAGACTGAATACAGACGGTATCACCTATTATATTCTTGGTGACGTAGAAACAACAGGACTTTCAGGAGAGAAAGTAGCCCATAAAAATACCCTTACCATTACTGAAGCTTTAGCTATCAATGGTGGGCTGAACAGAACGATCGACAAAAAAGAGATCGTTATCCACAGAAAACTTCCGGAAGGAATCAAAATTGCCAAAATAGATCTTACCCGCGAAGATCTTATGAACTCTCCTTTCTATTATGTGCAGAATGGTGATGAAATTTATCTGAACACAAGAGCAAAAAGCTTGAATGGATTCGGAAAGGACCCTATTCAGACTTTGACAACAGGAGTTTCGGTGATTACTACAGCATTGTCTATTTATTTACTTCTTAAAAATCTTTAGTCATGATTCCAGAAAGAGTAAACGCTGCAGAGAAGAATAATTCTCAGAAAGAAAAGTATGGATCATTTGCATTATTTGATTTAGAACACTTTTTAAGAAGGGTTCTTAAGAACTGGTATTGGTTTGTATTCATGTTTTTTATTGGCTATACGCTTGCATGGGGATACACTCACTACTATGCACAAAATATTTATGCATCAGATTTATCATTAAGTACTTCCAGTAAAGGGTCTGAGTTTTTACCAACACAGGCTAATCAATCTATCAACTTCATTTGGGGAGATACCGGAAATCAGGATGGACTTTATCTGAAGAAAATGCTTTTATCCAGATCGCATAACGAATTTTTGGTAAAAGAACTTGACCTTTTTGTCAATTATTCTACTAAAGGACTGATAAAATCTACCTATCTGGATAAAGATGACTCACCTGTCTTTCTTCAGATCGATAAAAACCATCTTCAGCAGATTAATTATCCTATTACCCTGATACCCAAAGGAGATGGAGCCTATCAAGTAGTTTTACCCGAAGAAGGAGAATCTACCAACTTGTATAATTATGAGATTGAAGGCTTCCAGAGTATCAACGCATATAGCAGACCCGCTGATAAAATCATTAAAATCAATGAGTGGTACAATTCCCCAAACCTGAGATTCAGACTGGTTAGAAATCCTGTTCCCACTAAAATCAAGTTGGATAATATCATTGTAAAACTGAACTCAGTAAATGAGAGTGTAAATGAGATTGTTTCTACTACAGGTGTTGACTTTGATAAAGAGATCAGATCCATTATGATTATTACCAAAACAGGATATAATCTTAATAGTACAGTTAATTTCCTTAATAAATCTGTTGCAGAATTACAAAAAAAGAGATTGGCTGATAAAAATATAGTTAATAAAAACACAGACATCTTTTTAAAAGAAAATCTGGATAATATCCGTAAAAAGCTTGATTCAAGTGCTAATGTGCTGAATTATTTAAAAACCTCAGAAAAACTTTATAATATTAAAGACAGAGATGAAAAATCTCTTGAGAAAATAAAAGAGTTGGAAGCTAAAAAAGCTGATATCATAAGCAAAATCAATTCACTTAACAATATAAAGAACACGCTGCAGTCTCAAAATTTTGATAAAATGATCGGAACCAATGCTGCTGGTTTTGAAGATGGCGTATTCTCAGCAACCGTTTCTGAACTGAAAGCTCTGTATACCAAAAAAGCAGAAATGGCTTCTATTTATAAGCCTTCATCAGAGCCGATGAGAGAAATCAACAGGCTTATTGATGAAGCAAGAATGGGATCATCGAATAGCTTAAGAGGATATTATAGCAGATATTATGATGAGATCAACAAAATTGACCGTGATATTTCAGGAGCCAACTCAGATTTAGCATCTTATCCTGAAAAAGAAAGAAGATATCTGGATGCAGAAAGAGGTTATAATATGATCGAGGCCACTTATAATAGTCTTCTGGGAAGACAGAGTGATACTAAGATGAGAATGGCGACCAATCAATCCGATATTACAGTGATTGACCCTGCAAAAAATCTGGGACAAAGACCTATCGGGCCTAATGTCAAGTTAGCGAAAACTGCCATTATCTCTGGATTGTTGCTGCTTCCATTACTCTTTATCTTTGTAGGTGAAGTATTAGACAGTAAAATCAGAAATATTAAAGAGCTTTTAAGTGCTACAAAAATTCCACTTCTCGGAGTAATAGGAAATAACAGCAATGAAAATATGCTTACCGTTCTGGAGCAGCCAAAATCATCTGTATCAGAAGCCTTCAGGGGAATAAGAGCCAATATGAGATTCCTGATGGACAATGAAAGTGAAAAAGGAAAAGTTATTTTGATTACTTCATCCATTGGGGGAGAAGGAAAAACTTATATCTCTATCAATCTGGCATCCGTAATAGGATTAAGTGATAAAAAAACAATCTTATTAGGAATGGACCTTAGAAAACCGAAAATCTTTGGAGACTTTAAGATTGATAATAAATATGGGATCTCAAATTATCTTACAGGTGAAGTAGATATTGACCAGATTATTAATAAAACCAAGATCCCTAATCTTGATGTTGCTACTTCAGGTCCTATCCCTCCCAATCCATCTGAGCTATTAATGAGCCAGAAAAATATCAGATTTATAGAAGAACTTAAAGAAAAATACGATTTCATTATTATAGATTCACCACCTGTAGGGCTTGTGGCGGACTCCTATGAGCTGATGAAGTATTCGGATGCTAATATTTATGTTGTACGCCATGAATACACAGAAAAATATATGCTTAAAATGATTACTGAAAAGTATCATAATGACGAAGTTAATAATTTAGGACTTGTCTATAATGACTATAATACCAAGCAAGGCTACGGATATGGCTATGGTTACGGTTATGGATATGGCTATGGTTACGGTTATTTTGATGAAGATAAAAATTATAAAGAGCCATTACTGATAAGGATCAGAAATAAAGTACAGGTATTATTCAACAAAAAATAAAGCATTAAACCCTCATTTAATGGGGGTTTTTTCATATTTAAAGTATTTTCATTCTATGAAAAAAAGAATATTTTTGCCACTTTGCCGTTTACTTTATAACAAATTATGTTTTTTTGTTTATTTTTAACTAAACATTAAGATTATCATTAATATAAAAATGTTTTATATTTGCAAAAATTAAATTTTAAAATAACCATAAATCCATATTCTTTTATGAATAAAAAATTATTGTTTAGCTTCCTTGCCTTCCTTGGAGTGGTAAGTGTTAAAGCACAAAGAAACGAATTGGGAGTTCGTCTAGGTATGAGTAACCTAGTGGGAGATGTAGGAAGGACAAATTATATTTTACAGAAGCCGTTGGATTTAAGCAGAGCGTCAGATTGGGGCATCCCATTTTATGGTGGTTTATTATATAGATTTAATTTTAATCCGCATCAGACCGTTAGATTGGATTTGGGATACAATCAGATTCAGTTTAGTGATAAAGCGGCGAAAGAAGATTATAGAAGAAATAGAAACTCATACGGAAAAAACAATGTGTATGAGGCGAGTTTAATGTTTGAATATAACTTTTTCCCTGTAAATAATGAGCAGATCAGCATGCTGAGCCCTTACATCTTCGGAGGTATCGGTGCTTTGATGTTTGATGCTCCTAAAGCTACTCTTGTAAATGATTTCAGGAGAGATGCTGATGGTGTAGCACAAGCTCCGATCAATGAATTGGATTTTACAACCACCACAGATTATTCACTAGGGAAAAAAGTAACAATGCATATTCCTTTTGGGGTGGGTTTGAAGTATAAATTCAACCATTCCTGGGCTATATTTGCAGAAGCTACATTCAGATATACATTGACGGATCAGTTGGATCATAGTAAGATCCTTTCCAAAGATGTAAAAACTTCTTTTAATGCTGATATTTTGGATCCCGCTACAGGTGGTTCATTATTACAGTCAGGAAATTATTATGCGGTTTCTAAAGAAAGAGAAGCAGAGTTTATTAAAAAGAGAAATATTGGAGATGGAAGATCCAACGACTGGATAAATACTTTCAGTTTAGGACTTACATATTCGTTCGGAAGACCTCCATGTTATTGTGAATAATATGTCGTTGATTAAAGAAAAAATAAATTCTGAGAATTTACCAAAACACGTAGCCATCATTATGGATGGTAATGGGAGATGGGCAAAATCTCGTGGCGAAGAAAGAACTTTCGGTCACAAAAATGCTATTAATGCAGTAAGAAATGCCATTAATGCATGTAATGAGATTAATATCCCTTATTTAACACTGTATACATTCTCTTCAGAAAATTGGAATCGTCCAAGTGAAGAAGTGAATACCCTTATGAATCTGTTGGTAGAGACCTTACTGCTGGAAGCAGAAGAGATCTTCAGCAAAGGATTGAGAATGCATGTTATAGGGAATCTTGAGAAACTGCCTACAATAGTAAAAGAGCAGTTGGAACGTGTGGTAGAGCTTACAAAAGAAAACACAAAAGGAAACCTTGTATTGGCTATTAGCTATGGCTCGCAAAATGAAATACTGGAAGCCGTAAAAAATATAAGTTCTGATGTAAAAGAGGGAAAAGTAGAGATAGAAAATATAAACGAAAGTTTATTCGAAAACTATCTTTATACAAAAGATTTTCCTCCTGTAGATTTACTGATCAGAACCAGCGGCGAAATAAGGATAAGCAACTTCCTGCTTTGGCAGATTGCTTATGCAGAATTACAGTTTTTAAATGTTCTGTGGCCGGATTTCACCAAAGATATTTTCTTCCAATGTATTGTTGATTATCAAAACAAGGAAAGAAGATATGGTTTAACCGGTGAACAGGTAAATGGCCAATAAAATTTTAAGAAAAGAAAGACTCGATAAAATGAAGTTTAGACTATTACCCATCATTATGTTTGCTGCTTCTGCACATTTTTATGGACAAGTAACTCCACAAGACAGCACAAAAGTAAATAATGCTGTACATGCAGAAAATGAGGCAGGAACTTATACACTTAAAGACATCGTTGTAGATGGGGTAAAAAAATATACACCAGCTCAGATCTTAAGATTTACGGGCCTTACAAAAGGAGAAAGTGTAGACATTCCGGGACAGAAAATCAGCAACGCTGTAAAAAAGCTTTGGGATACCCAATCTTTTTCTGAAGTGGAAGTTTATGTTCAAAGTATTGAAGGACAAACGATTGTTCTGAAATTTCATCTGCAGGATCTGAAAGAACTTGGAGAAGTTAAATTTGCAGGAAAAGGAATCGGTAAATCTAAAAGTGAAAAACTGGCAAAGGATAATAACCTTAAACCAGGAACTAAGATTACTCAGAACTTAGTTTCAAGCCTTAAAACCCATGTTCCTAAAGATTATATCAAAAAAGGTTTTGCAGATGCTAAAATCACTATTGAGGATAAAGTCAATGCAGGTGATCCTTCTTTGGTAGACTGGACAATCAATGTAGATAAGGGTAAAAGAATCAAAATTGATCATATTGAATTTGAAGGAAACGATAATGTAACCGATAGAAAACTTAGAAATAAAGCTTTCAAAGAAACTAAGCAAAAGCGTTTCGGTATCGGTGGAATATTAAAGTCCTCAAAATTCATTGAAGATAAATATCAGGAAGACAAGCAAAGTCTTATCAGTTATTACAACTCCCTCGGATACAGAGACGCTAAAATTGTTTCAGATTCAGTATGGAGAAACAAAAGAAATAACTACGAAATCAATGTAAAACTTAGCGAGGGTAAAAAATATTATATCGGGGATGTTACATTCACGGGTAATACTGTATACGCGACAGAATATTTACAAAGATTATTAGGATATAAGAAAGGTGATATCTACGATGCTGTAGGTTTCAACAAAAAAGTTGGTGAAGACGGAGGTAAAGAGGATGATTCAGATATTAAATCTGTTTACATGAACAATGGTTATCTTTTCTCAAACGTAACACCTGTTGAAAAATCAGTAACAGGAGATGCTGTAAACCTTGAAGTTAGAATTAATGAAGGTGAGCAGGCTACCTGGAATAAGGTAACATGGCAAGGGAATACAACAACCCATGACCATGTAATTCTTAGAGCACTAAGAACAAAACCAGGAGAGCTATTCAAGAAAACAGAAATTAAGAGAACCTATTTCGATTTAGCAGGGATGTCATTCTTTGACCCTCAGCAAATCGGACAGGATATCCAGCCAAATCAGGTGGATAATACTGTAGATATCAACTGGAAACTAGTAGAAAAAGGATCTTCTCAGGTTCAGCTACAGGCAGGTTACGGTGGTAACAGCTTCATCGGTACTTTAGGATTAACATTTAATAACTTCTCATTAAAGAATTTCCTTAAGTTTAAAGATTTCAAACCGGTACCTCAGGGAGACGGACAAACGTTCTCGGTTCAGGTGCAGGCAGGACAGTACTTCCAGAACTATGGAGTATCATTCACTGAACCTTGGCTATTTGGTACAAAACCAACAGCTCTTTCTGTAAGTTTGAATAACTCAAGAGTAAGATATACAGATCAATATGGAGACGCTCAGAAATTGAACATTTTCTCTGCTTCAGTAGGTCTGAACAGACTATTGAACTGGCCGGATGACTATTTCTCTCTTTATACTGGTTTACAGTTCCAGAAGTATGACTTCAAAAACTATCCATTCCAGTTTGGAGATTCCACTGAAAATAATGGTACTGCCAATAACTTCAGTGTCAACTTAGGATTGAGCAGAAACTCTGCAGGTATTGACCCGATTTTCCCAACAACTGGATCCAATATCGAGCTTTCAGCAAAACTGACTCCTCCATACTCATTGTTTAAGAAGAAAGATTACTCCACAATGTCTGCCATTGACAAATATAAGTGGATGGAATTCTATAAAATCAAGTTTAAAGCAGATGTTTACAATGAAATCATTGGAAAACTGGTCTTGAGATCTTCTGCAGAAATGGGATTCATGGATGGATATAACAGCCAATTGGGTGCTCCGCCATTCGAAAGATTCTATATGGGAGGAACAGGTCTTTTCGGAGGTCGATATGATGGTAGAGAATTGATTCCTTTAAGAGGTTATGAAAATGCCACTACAGAAGGAGGCCAGGCAGAAGATATTACACAGAAAGGAGGAGGTACAATCTATAACAGATTTACTTTAGAATTAAGATATCCGATCTCAATGAGCCAGACTGCAAAAATCTACGCATTGACATTCGCTGAAGGTGGTAACGTATGGAATTCATGGAGTTCTTACAGCCCATTCCAGTTGAAAAGATCTGTCGGAATTGGTGTAAGAGTTTATATGGGAGCATTTGGATTGATCGGATTCGACTTTGCACTAGGTCTTGATAAGACTATTTCTGGTGATAAGTCTGGATGGAGAAACCACTTCTTGATGAACCAAACATTATAATTATAAATATGAAGCACTTTAAAATAATTTTCACGTTCGCATTCCTCTTGCTTTTCGGGTTGAACAATGCCCAAAAAATAGGAGTAGTGGATACTAATGAAATTTTGAATAAATTACCTCAGTATAAAGAAGCTGAAGCTAGGTTGAATTCTCAGATTGATACCTGGGAATCTGAACTTCAAAGCCTTCAGTCTGAATATGAAAGAAAAAAGGCTGCTTTTGAAAGTGAAAAAGTTTTATTGATAGGTGACCAGCTTAAACTTAGAGAAAAAGAAGTTACCGATCTTGATAAAAATATTAAAACAACAACAAGCTTACGTTTTGGAGCTAACGGTGAAATTACAAAACTGAGAACAAATCTTGTTCAGCCATTTCAGGATCAGATTTGGGGAGCTATCAAAACAATGTCCGAAAAAAATGGCTTGGGCATAGTTCTTGATAAAAGCAATAACATTAGTGTTATTTTCCTTCAGTCAAAATATGATTACACCGAAAAAGTATTGTCTATTCTATTAAAAGGGACAGACAAGAAGGAAAAGACAAATAGCAAAGGCAAAAAATAATCAGAGAATTAACTTTTGCTATATTTTAAAATCTAAAAACAAATTAAATTATTTATTTACCAGTTATGAAAAAATTAAGTGTATTATTTGCAGCAGTAATGATGGTTGTATCTGTAGGTATGGCAAAAGCTCAAAAAATTGCTACTTTAGATGTAATGGGAGTTCTTAACGCAATGCCGGAGAAAAAGAAAGCAGATGCTGATCTTAAAACATTCTTGGATACTAAACAAGCTGAGATTAAGAAAAAAGCTGACGCAGCTCAAACTAAATATCAGCAATACCAAACTGAAGCTCCTAAGAAAACAGCTGAGGAAAACAATGCTAGAGAAGCAGAAATGAAAAAATTAGCTGAAGAAATCCAGCAAATGCAGGAAAAAGCTCAAAAAGATCTTCAGTCTAAACAAGATGTAGCTTTCGCTCCTATTGAGAAAAAATTAAACGATGCCGTAGAAAAAGTAGCTAAAGCTAGTGGATATGATTATATTATGGATGCAAACTCAACAGCATTCCTTTATAAAGCAGGACCAGACGCAACTCCAGCTGTGAAGAAAGAACTAGGAATTCAATAATTTCAGCAAATTAACAAAGATTTATAAAACTAACCACCTCTTTTAGAGGTGGTTTTTTTATTTTTGCCGAATGGAAAAAGAAGTATCAACTACGGTCAAAGTTAGGTTTAGTGACTGTGATCCAATCGGACATTTGAATAATGTAAAATATCTTGAGTATATGTTCAATGCCCGGGAAGATCATGTAGAAACATTTTATGGATTTACCTATGAAGAATATACCAAGCAAACCGGCTGTACCTGGATTGCTATTCAAAATGAAATAGCCTATCTGAAAGAAGTAAGATATAATACACAGGTAGTGATCAGCAGCAAGACCATCGATGTACAGGATAGAACAGCAAAAGTCGAAATTCTGATGAAAAGCCTTGATGAAAAAACAATTCATGCTGTACTTTGGGTAACCGTTATTTATTTTAATGTCAAAACAAGAAAATCTGAAGTTCATCCCGAAGATATCAAAGAAATTTTTGATAAATTTTATGTAGATCTTATCCAAAAAGACTTCCAGTCAAGAGTGAAGTTCTTAAGATCTCAGAATGCCAAGAACTCTTAAACCTACTTCTTGTTGAAGGTCCCAATTTAAAAATTAATAATAAACAAATGAAAAAAATAGCAGTAATAGGGAGTAACGGACAATTAGGAAACTGCATAAAAAAGATTGCTCCGGATTTTGAACATCTATATGAATTCTTATTTACAGACTCATCCATTTTAGATGTTACCAATGAAGAGCAGGTGAATGATTTCTTTTATGATAACAAACCTGATTATTGCATCAATGCCTCTGCATATACCGCAGTTGATCTGGCGGAAAAAGAAAAAGAAAAAGCCTTTGCCGTAAATGCTGGTGGAGTAGCTCATCTTGCTCAGGCATGCGCAGATTATAAATCTGTTCTGATTCATGTTTCTACAGATTATGTTTTTGATGGTACCACAAATCTTCCATACTCTGAAGATGATTTTACAAACCCGATAGGAGTATATGGTGCATCAAAAAGAGAAGGAGAAGAGCTTGCTCTGGAAATTAATCCAAAAACAATCATCCTAAGAACTTCATGGCTGTATTCTGAATTTAATAAGAATTTTGTGAAAACAATGTTAAATCTTTTCTCTCAAAAAGAAGAGCTGGGAATCGTTGCTGATCAGTTTGGGCAGCCTACTAACGCAAACGATTTGGCAGAAGCTATTATGAGGATTATTGAAACGCCACAGAAAACCTATGGGATTTTCCACTTCTCAAACTATCCGGAGACAACCTGGTTTGAATTTGCCAGAAAAATTGCTGAATTTTCAAAATCATCAATAAAATTAAATCCATTAACAACCGAACAGTACCCAACACCTGCCCAAAGACCTGTAAGAAGTACCATGTCTTTGGATAAAATAGAGGAAGTTTACAAAATAGAACCTAAACATTGGGAAAACAGTCTTGAAGAATGTGTCGATATCCTTTCACACTAATACTATATATATGAAAAATATTGCAATCCTCTTTTCCGTGTTATGTATCCAGTTGTGGAGCGCACAAAATGTTTATATGACCAGAGTTGAAAAAACAAATGACAACTCAGATAAATTCTTACTAAGAAAAGAAGCCGTAGCAGATGCTATTTATTTAGGAGAAGTAGAAGTACAGGGTTTTTCAAAAGATGATGCACTCGTATTTTCTCTGGTATATAAAAAAGCAAAAGAGATTGGTGCCAATACATTCGAATTAAAACCTTTTGAAAATGTTGATGGTACACCTCAGGCATTCAATGCTGCCAATTACAAAATCGCTTTATATTATACACCCAAAGAAAAACTAGCAGCTAAACATGGTGAGATGTATATATTTGCCTCTTCTGAAAAAGATCAAAAGATCAACATCAACCGTAAAGATTATACAATCTCTCCAAGATCTTTTTTAAAATTAAAAATTGTCCCGGGAGAAATTTATACCATCTCAACCAAAAAACTTTTAGGCTCTACGGTGAAAGTTCAGCCAAAAGCTAATGATGACAACCTCTATTTCCAGGTTTCTTCTCTAAAAGTAAAACCAGATAACTCAGGAGTAGGAGGTTTGAATCTGAAATCCGGGGACATTATTGGCCTGGAGAAGTCCTACGCTGAGTTTTTGAGCGTAATATATAAGGAAATCAAACCTTAGAAACATTCTATACTAAACAATTGTAGGTTTTGGCCTATATAAATCAACAATAGGAACGGGCTGAAGCCCGTTCTTTTATATAATCTTTGTACTGAGCTTTAGCTCAAATGTATTTCCCGTCACATTTTTTACAGGCTTTATTGAAAATCTTCCCTTATCTTATTATATATATCAATAGGGAACGGGCTACAATCCTGAGCTTAGTCTAATGAATCTCATTTAATAAAGATACTCCCTCCATCTGAATTCAATTCAAACCTGCACCTTATTATTATAGATACCTTATTTGATGTTCCACCCCCAAAATCCCACATCTCATCGGCCGAATAATCCCCTCTCGTCCACACCTACAAACAAATGTTTACAATTTTTCCCCCTGCTACCCAGTCCTTTAGCGGCAAATATTACAAAACAGTAAAATTTATGTTAAATAAACTTGTTTTGCGTTGTATGAAGTTACTATCTTTGCCCCACTGAAAAACGAAAGACATTCAGTAGCGCAGAAGCGCCTT
>NZ_RAQF01000005.1:33027-440369 GCF_003610675.1 Chryseobacterium sp. AG363 | reverse complement strand
CCTCCTTTGGAATCGTCTTTTTTGTCTAACCCTTTTCCGGAATAAGATGTTCCGGCCAAAAGAAATCCTCCATCCTGAGTAGTAACGGTAGCAGAAAGATAATCATGGTTCTGTCCTGAGAAATATTTTTCCCAGACTTCTTGACCCTGCTGATTGAGTTTTACCAAATGAAAATCATAACCGTTATTGTGCTTACTGCCTGAAGCCTGTTGCTTATTGCTTTGAATAGAACTTCCTGTGATCAAATACTGTTGATCAATGGTTGTAGTGACCTGGCTTAGAAAATCCTGGGTAGAGGATTGGATGTCTTTTTCCCACACCACTTCCTGGGCAGATATGCCCAGGCTCGTGCATAAAGTAAATGCACTGAGATAAAGTTTTCTCATCTTTATGTTGTTTTTTGAGTTAGTAATTAGTTTATTAAAACGCAACGAATTTAACACTTTTTAAGATACGAAAATCACAATACTTTAACCTGCTATAAATCATATTATTAATAGTTAGATCTTATTAATATTGTATTGCAATTTATATCATTATGATGCAAAAATACCTGCTCGCTGCGACAGAACCTGTCGTGTTAAAAAATAAATATCTAATCAGAATATTTAGTATCAATTACGAAATTATATCGCCCAAAAGGCAATATTCCCATTAGCTTATCAACAATAAAACACTTTCTCTATATCATATTTAACTAATTCATTATCAACTATTGTCGTGATTTATTTTTATCAATAAGTTTACTGCATGATGAGAAAAAGCTATTACCAAAAACTGGCATTGATGGTCACATTGCTGACTGTTTTATTAGCCTATCAGAAATACACCAGTCGTGAAAAAGAACCTTTTCCTGAAGTTACCTTTATTAAAGATTCTTCAATACGGGATCTATCAGATTTTGATCCTAATATACTGGACAAAGAACAGTGGCTGAAACTTGGATTTTCAGATAAACAAGCTGCTACTATCCTTAAGTATAAAGATATGGTAGGAGGAAAATTTACTTCAAAAGAGCAGTTGAAAAAATGTTATGCTATTTCCGAAGAGAAATTCAGTGAGCTAGCCTCTTTCATCTTGCTTCCTGAAGCAGCAGAAAAAGAAGATTCCAAAAGATTCACTCCATATGGGAAGAAAGGAATTATGATTTCAGCGAAATTCAATCCTGATCGGTTTTCTGTCCACGACTGGCTTAAGATGGGTTTCAGTGAAAAGCAGGCAGAAGCTATTATAAAGTATAGAAATTATCTCGGGGGAAGTTTTATCAGTAAGGAAAAGTTTAAAGAATGCTTTATCATTTCCCCGGAAAATTACAGCAAAATCGCACCTTATCTTTTGCTGCCGGAAAACACTCCGGAAAACTTCAGGAATTTTGCGAAGGATAATACTGTAAAATCCAGAATTCAATATCATATTTTTGATCCTAATCAGCTTGATTTAGAGGGTTGGAAAACACTTGGATTCTCAGAGAAACAAGCAATCACGATCATCAATTACCGGGACAGAAATTTACGGGGAAGTTTCAAAAGCCTAGAAGATCTGCAGAAATGTTTTGTGATCTCCGCAGAGAAATTTCAGGAGATGGCACCCTATATCAAAATTCAGGAAAAACAACAGGAAAAAACAGATTTTTCAAAAACAGATCTTAATACCATTACGTTTAAACAGCTTATAGAATTCGGACTGGATGAAAGAAGTGCAGGTTCAATCATTGGTTTCAGAAAAAAACTGGGAGGTTTTATGAATAAGCAGCAAATTCTTAGCACTTACAACATCGATCAGGATCTGGTTCAAAAACTGATTTCAATAGCCCCGTTGAATATATCAAATGTTCCCCGGTATTCATTAGTAGACGCACCTGAGGAATGGCTTAAAAATCATCCTTATTTCAAATATTCAGCAGACAAAATCATATTCTACCGGATCAGTAACCCTGATGATAAGAAAATATGGAAACTTTTGAAACTGAAACCTGAGTATGAAGAAAGAATGAAATTATATGTAAAATAACATGAACCCTAAAATAGGCGTAAACTCTTCCAAAATATTCCGGAAGAGTTACGTCCTGTAAAATAATATCTTCGATTTTAGTGATGCATGTAGTTGCTTGGCCCATTAGTCCCTTCAATGGATTCCGGCAGTATTCCGTATTTATTACGTAAATCTACTGTGCCTAATTTTTTTTCCGTATTAATATCAATTATACTGATCGTACCGGAATTTAAGTTGGGAAGATCCAATAAATTATTCTGTACTGCTACAACTTCTTTTCCTGATTTGGTTTTAAAGAAAGCCATATGATGTGCGCCTTTATCCGCATCCAGAGTCTTCAAAAGCTTTAGTTGAGGAAGATTATTAATATCAAAGACAAGTACTTTTCCAGGTTCTGCAAAACTCACGTACAATTTGTTGGTATCATCAATATACATTTCGAGTGCCCAGCCTAAACCTTTTGTACTTCCATCAAAAATTTTAGTAAAAGCATCATATTTTTTGGTTATAGCATTATAGGGAGCAATCCAGATATCTCCGCCAAGCATCGTTGTAGCAAGTGCATATTGCGGAAACTTTCCGCGCAATAGCAATACTTCTACAGGAGCAGATAAATCAGTTGGAGAGTCTGCAACCTGATAGGTTTCCTTTATTTCGTAAGTATTGAGATCTAATAAAGTACAGGTATTACCCATTCCGGTAGTAAGATCAGGGTGAATAGTGGATGATACCATCATCAATCCTTTTTCCTCATTGATGGAAATACCGTGTGGATACATGATAAACTTATTGGGGTTAGTCTGAATGGGTGCTTTAATCGTTTTGATAAGCTTATTATTAGCCGCGTTAAAAACACCTATACTTCCGTCTTTTGGACCTCCTGCTCCACCCATAAAGGTCATAAAATATCTTCCGTCATTGGTAAAAAATAAATTTTCGCCTACCGTATTCTCACCCGTATCAACAGGAATTGCGTTCAATAATATGGGTTGTCCGTTTTGGTCTTGCCCGGTTTTTACTTCGTAGAGATAACTGCCTCCCAAAGCAGTTGTGAACATTTTGTTGGCATTTTGATTGTAATAAATATGGTGAGGCAATACACCGACACCTAATTCAAGCTTACTGCTTATATTTCCAAAATTGGGTGCTTCAGGATCAAGTTCAATAACGGCAATTCCGTCTGGTAATCCTTTTAAACTTCTGTAATCAATGTAAAATGAAGAATCATGTGGATGATCCGGATAATGATTATCATTTTGACAACTCACTAATATTACCAAAGTAATACATACTAGAACTGAATTAAGACTTAATTTCATGATTATCAGGCTATTATTGTTAATACTATAAATATAAAACATTTTCACTGAAAAATAAAATATATTACACCAATACGTGAAAAAAAACAATAAATAACATAAAAAAATAATGCTTCCCATAGGTAATACAGGGAAGCATGAAATTAAAAACCGTTAAGTATTTTAGATATTTTTAATCAATTGTTTTACTGGAATCAGCCAGCAAGGAGTTGAGTGTATTCAGTTCCTCATCCGTCATATCTCTCCATTTCCCGATAGGTAAATCAAGTTTGATATTCATGATACGGATTCTCTTAAGTTTTTTTACTTCGTATCCAAGATATTCACACATTCTTCGGATCTGTCTGTTCAATCCCTGAGTAAGAACGATTCTGAAATTCATTTCATCAATCTTTTCTACCTCACATTTTTTAGTCACGGTATCAAGAATTGGAACACCGTTTCGCATTTTTTCCAAAAATCTTGGTGTGATAGGCTTGTCTACCCGAACAAGATATTCTTTTTCGTGGTTATTTCGTGCTCTAAGAATTTTATTAACGATATCACCATCGCTCGTTAAGAAAATAAGTCCTTCACTTGGTTTATCCAGTCTTCCGATCGGAAAAATTCTTTTGGGGTGATTGATATAATCTACGATATTATTTTTTTCACGTTTTGTATCCGTGGTACAGACGATTCCTACCGGCTTATTAAAAACGATATACACCGGTTTTTCCTGAGGCTCTCTGATCGGTTTTCCATCTACTTCTACAAGATCTTCATCAGAAACTTTGGTTCCTAACTCAGGAATTTTCCCGTTTATCTTGATCCTTCCTTCTTCCAAAAGTTTATCTGCTGCTCTCCTTGAACAGTATCCCACTTCTGATAAATATTTATTGATACGCGTTTTTTCCATTAGTCTTTTCCGTAGCCGGTATAATTTTTATTACTGAAATTGGGGTTTCCATAGCTTAAATCTATGAAAAATCATCATCCCATCTTTCAGTTTATGTGATTTGAAAACGATTCCTCCTTTTGGCTCAATATTTTTGAATAGGAAACTTGTATTTTCAGTATTTCCTAATGCAAAGTTAGGAAGAAAATGATATTCTTATGAAAGTAATACCATAATCAATATTTCCTGATGGTGTATGATTTTCAATATCCTGAGAATTGCTGGTTTAATTTTTACAGACCTTCAAATCTATACTCATTATTCAGGAACTGATCTGTAGCATCTTCAATGGCATAGTCACCAATCTTGGTACGTCTCAGCTGTGTCAGATAAGCTCCTACTCCCAATTCCTGCCCGATATCATGGGCCAGACTTCTGATGTAGGTTCCTTTTGAACATCCTACCATAAAACTCACCACAGGAAAATCAATTTTAATATCCTTGATGTAATGGATCGTTGTTTTTCTTGCTTTCATTTCCACTTCTTCACCAGCTCTGGCAAGGTTGTATGCTCTTTCACCATCAATTTTAATAGCCGAATAAACAGGTGGTTTCTGTTCAATTTCTCCAACAAATTTTTCCAACACTTCTTTTACCTGTTGTTCAGTAATATGCGAGATATCCTGTTGAAGAATTTCAGGCTTTTCAGTATCATAGGATTCCGTCTGTACACCAATCTTGATCTCTGTCCAATATTCTTTGGGAGCATCCTGAATTTCAGGAATTTTCTTTGTAAATTTTCCACAGCAGACGATAAGAAGCCCAGTTGCTCTGGGATCTAAAGTTCCGGCGTGTCCGATTTTAAATTTTTTAGGAAGATCAAACTCCCTCTTAAGTTTATATTTCATTTTATTGACAGCCTGGAAAGAAGTCCAGTCCAAAGGCTTATCCAATAAAAAAATGTATCCTGATTTCAGTTCTTCAGCAGTCATTCTTTTCCAATATTGTCTATTTCTCTCACTTGTTTGAAACTAACTTTATATTTATTTACAAGATAAAGAAGAATTATTAAAAATACAGTTATTACAGCTTTACAATAATAAGGGGTATAATCATAATAATGATTAAAAAATAAAGCAATAAAAGATTTAATATTTATTAATAAAACTAATATGAGATAAATATTTATTAATCGTATTGTAATTCTTTTTTTGTTAATCAAGAAAATGAAAATTATAATTGCAAAAATAAGAATACTTGTTACAAAAATATCATGTTCTAAACCTACATTATAAGCAAAAGGATGGATATTTAAAGGAATAAAGATAAAGCCACCAAGGATGAAAAATAACAGACAAAGTAGATAAACAAATTTCTCTTTAAATAATATGTTTTGCATTATTTAAAGAAATAAAAATAAATCAACAGGGCAACTCCAACAAAAATACGGTACCAGCCCCAAGGTTTGAATCCATATTTGTTAAGCACACCAATAAATGCTTTAATGGCAATAAGTGCTACAATAAATGCTACAATATTTCCTACCACGAAGATCATAATGTGATCCTGTGAAGACATAATCATTTCATATCCTTTCTGTGGATTTGCGGTTTCTTTTCCCCAGGTCTTAACAAAAACTGAGTACACAGTTACCGCAAGCATGGTAGGAACTGCAAGAAAAAAAGAGAATTCTGCAGCAGCCTTTCTGGTAAGACCTTGTGCCATTCCCCCAATGATGGAAGCAGCACTACGGCTTGTACCCGGCATCATTGCAAGACACTGCCAGAAACCAATGGTAACAGCATTTCTTATCGTAATTCCTTTTTCATCATCAATCTTAGGATTCTTAAACCATTTATCTGCAAACAGCAAAACAACACCCCCTAAAACCAATACGGAAGAAATCGCAATCTGGTTCCCAAGAACGGCTTCAATTTTATCATCGAATAAATATCCCAATACCAAAGCCGGAACTACGGCAAATGCAAGTTTGAAATAGAACTGAATATTATTTAAGTCAAAAAACTTTTTCCAATAGGCTACTACCACAGATAAAATAGCTCCAAACTGAATAGACACCTGAAACATTTTTAAAAATTCTGTTTCTTCCAACCCCATAAGATTCGCAGTAAATCCCATATGTGCTGTAGAGGAAATCGGAAGATATTCCGTCAAGCCTTCTACAATGGCAATAATAATTGCTTTGATTAAATCCATATTCTTTTAAAAATTAAAAAGATTAAAAGATTTAAGAATTAGAAAAATCAGCTCATTGGCTTACATCTTTCAATTCTTAAATTTTTTAATCCTTAAATAAAATTATTTTATTTATTTTCTTTTTAAGATCGCGTACACTTCTATTGCAAATCCTATAACAACAAACAAAGGTGCTATTCTGATTCTTCTGATAGAAAAGATCCCGTCATTCCATGAGTTAGGATCAAATTTTCCATCTACAGTATTGGCATCAGGTCCCATCATCAGTAGAAATCCTACTACAATAAATGCTAATCCGATCAGCATCCATTTGAAATTCTGCTGTCCGAAATAGAAAGTGTTTTCCTGTGGTACTTCAGCTTCATGTCCAAAGTCTGAAGCGGAAAATTTATTTGTTTTTTTGCTCATTATTAAGAGTAATATAAATCGTCAACGTTTGATTTTAAGAATCTCCATGTAGCGAAAATGGTACTTAACACAGAAATAAAAATTCCTACTCCAAGTACCAGGATAACTAACCAGAAGTACTGATTGTTGTCCTGCACGAAAGCTGAACCAATCTGACTTGTGAAATAATACCAGACTCCACCTAACGCAATAAGACCTATTACAGAACCGATAGCTCCCAGAATAATAGCTTCTACAATGAAAGGTTTAAGGATAAATCTTCTTTTCGCTCCTACCAACTGCATTGTTTTAATAATAAATCTCTTCGAGAATATCTTCAGACGGATAGAGTTGTTGATCAATACAACTGCCAATATCAGAAACAGAATCGAAAATCCTAAAATCCATTTCAGAATTCTGCTCAGGTTATTGTAAACATCTACCATCAAAGTACTGTCATTTTTAACATCGATAATACCTGGAACAGATTTGATCTCTTTGATGGCTTCATCAATTTTTGCTGGATCTACGAATTCAGGTTTTAAAGCTACTTCAATAGAGGAAGGGAAAATATTTTCTTCGAACAATGCATCACTGTCGATTCCCATACTCTTTTTGGCTTCTTTAGCCGCCATATCCCTTGAAATATAAGTCGCTTTTTTTACAGGAGCTAATAACTGTACCTTTTTAAAAGTTTCTTCCTCAAGTTTTGCAATTTTTACAGAATCTTTAGCGTCATAGTTTTCATCAAAGTAGGCATTCACCACCAACTGCTCTTTGATATAGTCAGAATACTTCTGGGCATTAATCAGAATAAGCCCCATTAATCCTAACAAAAATAACACTAAGGCAATACTTATCACTACTGTAATATTGCTGGACCGAAGCCTTTTCTTATTAAATTCATCTACAGATTTAGCCATTAATATTAAAATTTTTGGCTAAAATAGAAAAAATCTTCCGAAATTTGGGACGAAATAAAGAAAATCACTGTTAATAAAATCATAAAAAACTTTGAGTGTAAAAGCAAAAAAACATCTTGGACAGCACTTCCTGACAGATGAAAATATCGCAAGAAAAATTGTAGAAGGTCTTAGTTTTGAGAACTATACCAACATCATGGAAGTAGGCCCTGGAATGGGAGTTCTTACCAAATATCTTCTTGAAAAGGATCAGAACATTTACCTTGCAGAAATAGACACAGAATCTATTGAATACCTGAAAAACAATTATAAAAAAGTAACGGAAGAAACTTTTGTAGGAGATTTCCTGAAGCAGGATTTCAGTTTTATCAAAGACGATCAGATTGCTATCATTGGAAATTTCCCTTACAACATTTCGTCACAGATTCTGTTTCAGATTGTAGATCATTACCAATTGATCCCGGAAATGGTGGGAATGTTCCAGAAAGAGGTTGCTGAAAGAACGGCTGCTGTTCCCAGAACTAAAGATTACGGTATTCTTTCTGTTCTGATACAGGCGTATTATGATGTATCTTATATGTTTACGGTACATGAGAACGTCTTCAATCCTCCGCCAAAAGTAAAATCTGGAGTCATCAGACTTACAAGAAACCCTAAAGAAGGACTTGCAGGCAATGAGGTTCTGTTTAAGCAGATTGTTAAGACAGGTTTCAACCAAAGAAGAAAAAAGCTTTCTAATGCTCTGAAATCATTAAACATTCCTGAAGCCCTAAAAGGACATGAATTTTTAGATAAGAGAGCGGAAGAACTTAGTGTTGCAGATTTTATACACTTTGCGAATCTCTGGAAAGAAAATCAATAGACAATTATTATAAAAAGCTCCTCTATCAGGAGCTTTTTTGTTGAATAAAGTACAATACCCTTATTCGTTAAAAGTAGAAAGCCTTTCAAATAAATTCGAAAGGCTTTCTTTTATAGTACATTATCAATTTTAGTTTCTGTTCTTCAGCATGATCCATCCTGACCAGTTCATCTGAGCTTTTGATTTTGGATACTCAAAGTTGAACTTATACCAGTATGTTGCTGTAGGAAGTCTCTTACCACCTACTGTTCCGTCCCAGGTAGGATTTTCTTTTGAGAATCTGAACATTTCTACTCCATACCTGTCATATACAGAACCTGTAAAGTTTTTAAAGTCTCCAAGAGCCTTAAGATCCAGTACATCGTTGATTCCGTCTTCGTTTGGCGTAATGATATTGTTAATCTGCAATGTAAAGAATTCAAGAGATCCCACACAATGTGTTCCTACTCTTCTTACTAAAACAGTGTAGTTTGTATTATCTAAAAGGTTAGTAAATACATTAGAAGCCTGCCATGTAATACCATTGTCAATAGAATATTCCAAAGTACTTGGTGTATTGTTCATTGGCGGGTTTTCCGCTGTAATTGTTACTGACTTTTTGATACTTTCATAATTTAAAGCGGTAACGAAAGGAGTTGCTGCTCCCATTACTTTAGCTTCAAAAACTTTCTTACAGATACCGTTATCAATTTCCACTGAGTAAATACCCCATTGGTTTACATTAATTTTCTGCGTTGTAGCACCTGTGCTCCAAAGATATTTATAACCGTCACCAGCTCCTGCATCCAGGGTTACAACATCACCTACACACATTTCAACATCTTTCAATGTAGAGGTAATTTCTGGTGTCACCTCAATTCTAATTGTTGCCGGATTCAGAGATTTACATCCTTTTGCTCCAATTGCATATACTGTAAATGTGGTAGTCTGATACAGAGTAACGGTCTGCATATTCCCTGTTCCCATAAAATTGCTCCAAAGATAAGTATCTCCTCCTTCAGCAGTAAGAGTTACAGATTCTCCCGGACAGATTTTTATTCTGGAAGCTTTCACTTTAGCGGTTGGGGTTGCTTCTTTCTGTAATGTCAGTTCTACAATTTTGCTACAGAATCCTCCATTGGAAACCAAAACATACAAAATCTGTCCATCGTTACCATTATAGTTTAAAGGAGTCTGAATATAGTTGTTATTCTGTGCAACAGCATCCGCCTGATTTTCGTAGAATTTAAAGATAGCTCCAGGCGTTGGGCTGATGGTAGGCATAATTGTACTTAAATCAAAAGTAGTAATATCCGGTGTGGTACAAAGCAGCAATGTTGCATCCTGAGCCTGAGGTGTTGTTCCTCCGTGAATCTGTATGGAAGCTTTACCCGGACATGGATTACCTGGAACACTTACTTCGATAGTATAAGTACCAGGCTGTATTGCAGTAATTGTATTAGTCGTTGCATTAGGTATTGGTGCACCGTTATAGAACCACTGATATACAAGGTTAGGGTCATTTACAGAAGCTGTAATTACCTGAGGGACATTATCACATACATTGATATCTGAAGGCAATTTGGTTCCTGCAGGATCTAAAAGGTCTACTCCGATATTGAAAGATCCACCTTCAAGGAATACTGCAGAGTCATAACTGTGGTCACTGTAATCGGCAATTACCATTTTGAAGTGGTATTGCTGTCCTGCTACTACGGTTGCCGTAGCAGTCAATGGAATCGTTCTTCCGTTAAAATTTGTTTCAACGTTCCCGGTGTTATATCCTGCAAAATATTGTTCGTTTACGGCACCACAACTCCCTGCAATTGCAGGGTGGATATTGGTAATACTTACCGGTCCTGCTCCTCCCGGAAGTACAGCCATATTTACATAAGGTCCACCTGAAGTAGGTCTCAATAAGATGGCAAATGCATCTGCAAAGGTACAAGGGAATGAGCCTGTATATTCTTCTGAGGCAATCAGATAATTAAATTTAATCTGAGAGGTGGTTGGAACGAAGTCAAACTCCAAAAGCACAGCATCATTCAATCTGCTTTCCACTACCCCAATCACCTGTGCAAGGTCAGCATCAGATCCTCCACCGTTCACATCACTAAGGCCACCCTCAAAGGTGTTACCAGCTCTTCTTGCAAATCCTGTGGAAAGAATAAGTCCATCTTTAAACGGAAAATTGGTTGCAGCCTTATGAAAATATCCCCATGCTCTGTTTGCCTCACTTGCAGCATGGTTAGGTGTAATCTTCACATTGGTTACATTGGGAGTAAGACAAGTATTGGTCCCGGATGAGATCAATACATCTTTAACCATTTTTTCAATAGTATAAGCTGTTTCAGGATACTGCGGAGCATTCACATCAATAAAAGCACCAGCCCTTCCGGATAGATTGGAAGGAATTTCTTTTGCCTGTTTTCGCGGAGGCAGATCTTGTGAAAATAAAAAAGTCGAGATGACTAAAAAAAATAAACAAAGCGGTAGATATCTTCTCATAATATTTTTGTTTCAACAAATTTAATTTTTTTTTAAATATATCATATACATATTTATATTTTTTACCACAAAAAAACAAAATAAGAACCTCTTACAGTAAATTTTCATTAATCAATCCCTATTCGGACAAATCATAAATAGTGTGGTAGCATTGTATTACAAAATATTTTAACATATTCCTCCCCTATTTCAAATAATTCACAAAACGCAACAATCTTTATTCCTAAAAACAACAAAATCTTTCATTGCTGAAAGATTTTGTTGTTGATTTTTTATTTTAGTAAATTCTAGTTTCTGTTCTTTAAGAGAATCCAACCTGAACGTTGTTCCATTTTCTTGCTGGCCGGATTTTCCCATTGTACTCTATACCAATAAGTAGCGGTAGGAAGATTGATTCCTTTTAAAGATCCTGTCCATATAACATTACCTTTACTTGCTTTAAATACTTCCGCCCCGTATCGGTCGAAAATTGAAGCTGCGAAGTCTTTGTATCCGCTGATTCCAGTAAAGTCAATGGTATCATTTACACCATCCATATTTGGAGTAATAGCATTGCTGATAACAAATGTAAAGTAATCCAGTGAAGTACCACATTTGGCACCTTTCACTCTTACCATTACAGAATACATCGTATTATTCAAAATACCTGTAAATATATTGGATGGCTGCCATGTCAATCCTCCATCTATAGAATATTCTAAAGTTCCACCTGTAGGATTACTTGCCGTAAGTGTAAGAATATGGTTATCATAAACAATATTGGTAAACTGTGGCAGATCAGGATTAATAAGCTGTGCAGAGAATGTTTTGGAACAAACCCCATTGCTGATTATCACAGAATACGTTCCGGGAATATTAGTGGTTATCGTCTGAGTCGTTGCTCCTGTACTCCATACATAAGTATAGTTGGGTCCTGCCCCGGCATCCAGAGTTCCTTTATCTCCTGCGCAGACAAATACATCTTTTAAGGTAGAAACAATCGCCGGAACTACTTCAATAGTAACTTTAGCCGGATTCACAGAGCTACATCCGTTTCCTCCTAATGCATATACTGAATACTCTGTTGTTACGGTAGGCGTCACTACCTGTGTGTTTCCGTTTCCTGTAAGTCCTACCCAGTTATAAGTAATTCCTCCTGTGGCAGTTAATGTTACAGATTCTCCTTCACAGATTTTTAATTTAGATGCTGTAAGACCTGCTATAGGTGGTCCTACCTGAACTGTAACAGTAGCGGGCGTTGCAGAAATACATCCGTTAGCTCCAACTGCAAATACCGTATAAACAGTAGTCGTAGTAGGTGAAACAACCTGAGTATTTCCATTTCCTGTAAGACCATTGCCCCAGTTATAGCTTACCCCTCCGGAAGCGGTCAACGTCACTGATTCTCCCACACAAATACGAGGTTGTGATGAAACCAATGCAGCAACCGGTTGTACTTTATCTTCCTGAACTGTTACTGTAGCAGTAAATGTACAGCTCAGGTTTCCTGGTTGTGATATGTTAGTAACCGTTAGAGTATAAGTTCCTCCAGAGCTTACAACAGGGGTAAGAGTATTACCTCCTGATACAATAGTTCCTCCGGTTGTTGTCCAGGCAATTGTAGATCCTGCAGGAACTACTGATGCCGAAGCATTGATAGTAACCTGAGGAGTTGTACAGGTAATTGTTTGTGGTGCAGCAATAGTAAGAGTAGTTTGGGCTGTGCTTAATAATTGCAGAGATACTACATAGCTGCAGCCTCCATTGCTTACTAATACATAAATAGTCTGGCTTCCTCCGGGAGGTGTATATGTTGTAGGTACTGCAATAAAGTTTCCGTTAGCTGCATTGGCATCAGCCTGATTGATATAGTAAGTAAAAGTAACGCCTGCAGTAGTTGTAATCTGAGGCTGAGCTTCAGTAAGATTATAAGTTAATCCTGGCTGATAACACTTATGCAGTGTTGCATTTTGTGCTGTAAAAGGCTCTGAAACTTCTATTGTTATCGTTGCAGGGTTTTGAGAGACACAACCATTTGCACCTACTGCTGTTACGGTATAAGTAGTGGTAACAGTAGGTGAAACAACCTGTGTACTTCCGTTTCCTGTAAGGCCATTACCCCAGTTATAGGTAGCCCCGCCTGAAGCGGTAAGTGTTACAGAATCTCCTTTACAGATTTTTATTTTGCTTGCTGTAAGCCCGGTAACTGGCGGGGCACTGTTTCCTGTTACAGTTACAGTTCCTACAGCGGTACAGCTGATATTTCCAGGCTGATAAACTTTTGTAATAGTTAAAGTATATGTTCCTGCCGCATTAATGACAGGGTTTAAAGTAGTTCCTCCTGAAACAATATTTCCTCCTGTAGTTGTCCAGTTGAAAGTAGCTCCTGCCGGATAAACAGAGGCTGAAGCATCCAGTGTAGTCTGAGAGTTAGCACAGGTAAGTACAGCCGGAGGAGCAATAGTAGGCGTCATTTGTGGCGCCTTTACCAATTGCAGCTGTGCTACTTTTGCACAGAAACCGTTTGCTACTCTCACATACACCGTTCCACCTGCACTCTGATGAGCTGTTGGATTAGGAATTGTATTTGCATTTCCTGCATTAGCATCCGCCAATGTGGTATAGTAGGTAAACACAGCTCCCGGTGTGGTGCTTATTGAAGCTTGTGCTGATGTTAAATTAAAAGTTGCATTTCCGGCAGCATAACAGGCTGTTAATGTAGCATTCTGTACTGTAGGAGATGTTCCGCCAACTACTGTAATAGTAGCTTCCCCCGGACAGGTATTCCCCTGGATGAAAACCTTAACGGTGTATACCCCTGGTGCTGTTGCCGTGTAACTTGCATTGGTAGCTCCTGCAATCGGAGTGGTACCCTGATACCACTGATACGTTATATTAGGTCCCTGTACAGAGGCTGTAAAAGTCTGTGGCGTATTATCACACATATTAACAGAATCAGGAAGCTGCACGCCAGCCGGATCCAGGATTTTCACCCCGATATCAAATGATCCTGCTTCAAGAAATACTGCTGAATCAAAGTTGGGATCCTGATAATCCGCCAACACAATTTTAAAATGGTAGGTTTGCCCGGGAATGACAGTTGCTTTTGCTGTCAGAGGAATAGTACGTCCGTTAAAATTGGTTTCAATCTGAGCGGTATTTGTTCCTCCGTAATAGGCTTCATTCTTAGGTCCGCAGTTTTGATATTGCGGGTGAATATTCGTTACACTTACAGGTCCTGCTCCTCCGGGAAGCACTGCAAGATTGGTATAAGTAGGATCAGATGCCTTTTTTAACAGCAAAGCGAAACCATCTGTAATAGTACATGGAAAGTTTTGCTGATATTCTTTAGAAGCAAACAAATATCTGAAAGTAATTTCAGTAGAGGCGGCTACAAAGTCAAACTCTATAGAGGTTGCATTGGTTAGGTTATTGTTAGCAATCCCTAAAGCGTTCGCAAGATCTACATCTCCTCCGGTTCCCAGATCATCACTTAATGTTCCTTGAAAAGTATTCCCTGCTTTATTGGCATATCCGGTTGAAAGTATAATCCCTTTACTAAAAGGAAAGTTGGTATTTGATTTATTAAAATATCCCCAGCTACGGTTCTGATTGGTGGCAGACAAGTTAGGAGAAACGGTTACATTGCTTACCGTTGAACTGGTACAAGTAGAGCCTCCTGATATAAGCACATCATTTATAAGCTGGGTTATAGGATAGCCGGACTCCGGGTAACTAGGTGCATTTACATCTATAAAAACACCTGCCCTCAAAGAAGCAGCTTTAGGTTTTGCAGCAATTTCTACCCTTCCTTTATTTTGAGCCAAAACAAAGTTCCCCATGAAAGCTAAAAATAACGCTAAAAATAAATTTCCTCTCCTCCTATTTAACATTTTATATTATTTTGAACAAAAATACTATTTTTTTTGATTGAAATTCAAGTTAACACAATTTACATTATTACTAACGCAAATTTATTTATATTAGAATATCAACTCTGTTTATTTTAAAATAATAAAAAAAGACTGACGAAATAGTCAGTCTTTCAGTTATAGTTTAAATTATTCTATATTTTTAAGTAATATCCATCCTGTTTTTACAGTAAGTTCTTTACTTGCAGGATCTTCGAAGGTTACCTGATACCAATAGGTAGAAGTAGGAAGCTTTTTACCCTGGAAATATCCGTCCCAATATGGATTGATCTTCGCTGCTTTGAACACTTCTCTTCCATATCGGTCGAAAACCTGTCCGCTGAAATCTTTATAATTAACCACACCGCTGAAATCAATGACATCATTAATATTATCACCGTTTGGAGTAATTACATTTTTCATCACGAATGTAAAGAATTCAAGGAAACCTACACAGCTGGTAAATTTAACCCTAACTCTAATCGAAATGACTTTATTTTTAGGCACATTGTTAAACACATTTGAAGACTGCCATGTAACCCCGTTATCTACTGAATATTCCAGGATACCATTACTTGGATTACTTGCTGTAACGATCATAACTCCATTCTCACTATAATCCACTTTTATCACTTCAGGGATCACGGCCTTAATAACCTGAGTTTTGAACTCTTTTGAACAAACTCCGTTACTGATCGTTACCGAATATTCTCCAGGTGTGGCGACTGTAATACTTTGACTTGTTTCACCAGAACTCCATTGATATGTATATCCTGGACCAGAACCTGCATCCAGAATGATTTTATCACCCTGACAGATATGTCCTCCTTTTAAGTTGGAAACGATAGCCGGAACTACTTCAATGGTAATACGTGCCGGTTGAAGAGATTTACATCCCTGTGCCCCGATAGCATATACAGTATAGGTAGTAGTTTGAGTTGGGCTTACCGTTCTGATTCCTCCGGTAGTGGCTGCTGAATCACTCCATTCATAGGTTACACCGCCTGTAGCTGTAAGCAAAACAGATTCTCCGGCACAGATTTTCAATCTTGGTGCGGTAAGTAAAGCCGTTGGTGTCTCTTCTTTTCTTAAAGTTAATGTTGCAATCTTACTACAGAAAGCTCCATTGGAAACCAATACGTATAATATCTGTCCATCTGTTCCTGAGTAGTTTGTGAGATTAGTGATGTAGCTGTTATTTTGAGCCTGTGCATCGGCCTGATTTGCATAAAAACGGAATACTGCTCCCTGCGTTGTACTGATTAAAGGTTTTGCTGTTTCCAGATTAAAACTGGTAATTGCAGGTGTAGTACAGAGTTTAAGTTCAGCATTCTGTACGGTAGGGCTCGTTCCTCCGATAATGGTAATAGTAGCTTCACTTGGACATTGATTTCCCGGGACCATTACTTTTACAGTATAAACTCCCGGTTGGGTAGCTACATACACAGCACTTGTTGCCCCTGGAATAGCCACTCCATCTTTATACCACTGATAAGTCATTCCCGGAATTGCTGCTACCTGTGCCTTTAACTGCTTCGGAGTATTATCACACATGTTGATAGTACCTGGTAACACAACTCCTGTTTCGTCTACAATTTTAATTCCCACGTCGAAAGATCCTCCTTCTAAGAAAACTGCTGAGTCATGAGACGGGTCTTTGGCATCTGCTAATACCATTTTGAAATGATACGTTTGTCCTGGGATTACGTCTGCCACAGCTGTTAAAGGAGTTGTTCTTCCAAAATAATTGATTACTAAATGTGGATTTGCCAGTGCTCCAAAAAAAGCTGCATTAATTGGCCCACAGCTGAATCCATTTCCTGCAGGAACAATATTGGTTGCACTTACAGGTCCGGCACCTCCCGGCAATACAGCCAGGTTAGTATAGGTAGGATCTCCAACTTTCTTTAATAAAAGAGCAAAGGCATCAGAATAGCCCAGACATGGATAATTGGAAGTATATTCATCAGAAACGAATATGTAATTAAATTTCACCTGGTTTGAATTCGGAACGAAATCAAACTCAAGGGCTACCGCATCGGTTAAACTTACATTGGCTCCGGTAGCGGCTACAAGATCCGCATCACTTCCTGTTCCTACTGATTGTCCTACAGCGGCTACATAGTTGTTTCCAGCTTCAGATGCATATCCTGTAGTAAGGACAATCCCATCCGTAAAAGGAAAATTAGTAGTTCCTTTATGAAAATACCCCCAGAATCTGTTGCTGTTTGTCACATCATGATTAGGAGATACAGTAACGTTGGTAACATTGGCTGTTGTACAATTGGTACCGCCATTGATCAAAATATTCTTTACCAACTGCTCGGGAGTATAATTTGAAGGGGTGTAAGGCGGTACATTCACATCTATAAATGCTCCGGCCCTGAGAGCGGCGGCAGAAGGTTTTATTCTTTCTGATTTTCTGACAGGTCTCGTTTGAGAAAATGCAGAAACAGAAATCAATAAAAAAGAAAAAAGGAAAAAATAGTTTTTTAGTCTATAGATTAACATTTTGTTTTCATTTGTTCAAATGTAGCAAAAATAATCATACCAAATCAGCCTTTAACATTACTATTTTATAATCCAGCAGGTAGATTCATAACATTTTTTTCTTATTATTACATTTTCCGCAAATCATTTTGAACAGAAATTAATCCATAAAAAAACAGATCAACGTATTGATCTGTTTAAACTTTAACGGCCACTATTCCGGTTCTTTATCATCTTTTTTCAACTGGTCTATTTCATTCTGCAACTGAGAGATAATATCTTTTAAGGCTTTTATTTCGTTTTTGTTCGAGCTCACATTACTCTTGAGCATTACATTTTTCGCTCTTTCATTGTGGTCTTCTTCATCTTCGTCTTCGTTAATTTCTTCAATATCTTCGCTGATTTCCTCAATGTCTTCCTGGATATCTTCAATATCTTCATTGATCTCTTCAATGTCTTCGCTGATTTCTTCTATATCCTCGCTGATTTCCTCAATATCTTCCTGAATGTCTTCAATATCTTCCTGTATATCTTCAATTTTCTCGTGGCTTTTATTCACAGACATCTGAATGAAGATTGCCAGATAAATAGCTTCCAGGGAAAGTACGGTCGTAAGAATCAGAAGCATTTTATCAAAATCAACGATATTCAGCATCGGAAGTAAAAACGAGGTAAGGAACAGCAGAGTATGAACAATCAGGGACTGAATAGATCCTATCCAAGATGTAATGCTGTCTGCTATTTTTTCAAGAACTTCTGTTTTTTCGTTATATTTTTTCATCCTTTATATTTTTACAACAGTTCCTTTGTTACTCCTAATCCAAACAATGCAAAGTCATATTTTGCCGGATCTTTTTCATCAAATTTTCTGATGGCAATATCAAGCTCTTCTACTGTTTTCCAATCATTCTGTGTTCGGAAAACCAAGCCTAATTTTCTGGAGATGTTTCCTGTATGCACATCCAGTGGAATGGAAAGATTTTTTTGGTCTATATTCTTCCAGATGCCAAGATCTACTCCCCTTTTATCTTTACGCACCATCCATCTCAAAAACATAATAATCCTTTTGGCAGAGGAATTCTTATAAGGTGAACTGATGTGTTTATGGCTTCTGTGCTTCTCTGTTTCCAGGAAACCACTTCTGAATCTTTCTATAGCGTGGAGAAAGTTATTCTCTGATTCTTTTACTTTAAATAAACTTTCCAGGCTTTCATTTTCATTATAAATTCTGTTGAACTGTCTGATGAAATAGGAAAAATCCTGTCCGTTGAACGTTCTGTGAATGCTTTTATCCTGAATACTTTCCAGATCTTTTTCTGAATAATTCATGACAAAATCATAGGGTGAATTTCCCATAATATCAAGCATTTTATCTGCAGAATTAATGATCGACTTTCTGTTTCCCCAGGAAATTGTTGCTGCCAGAAATCCTGCAATTTCAATGTCCTGTTTTAAAGAAAAGCGATGCGGAATCTGTATCGGATCATTTTCAATAAAATCAGGAGCGTTATACTGATCTGCTTTTTCGTTGAGAAAATCTCTGAGTTCTTCAAATTTCAACATATTCATTCTAAATCTTTACACTTTCCAATGCTTTTGGTAAAAATGTATTGGGAAATATTTCTCTTGCCTCATCAGTAAATACTGTCAGATCTCCATATCTGTTGGAAAAGTGACCTAAAATCAGTTTTCCAACCTGAGCTTTCTGAGCAATGGTAGCTGCTTCCAAAGCTGTGGTGTGGCCTGTATAATCTGCCATTTCCTTCAGATCATGTAAAAATGTAGATTCATGGTACAAAACCGTTACATTCTTAATAATAGGAATCACAGTTTCAAGATAACGGGTATCACTACAAAATGCATAGGATACCGATGGAGCCGGATCAACAGTCAGAATTTCATTTTTAAGGACATAACCATCGCTTAGTACAAAGTCCTTCCCTGCTTTGATATTGTGATAATCGCAGGTTTCAATTTCGCTGTACTTGGCAATCTCTTTCATATTAAGATGCCTGTCTTTCGGTTTTTCTTTAAAAAGATACCCATTACAGTAAATCCTGTGATCCAAAGGAATAGTGTATACTTCTACCCTGTTATCCTCGTATATTTTTTCAGAATAATCTTTATCCAGTTCATGATAAATCACTTCAAAACCACGGTGGGTTTCTGTAATCTGAAAAATGGTTTCCAACATCTTCTTAATTCCTTTAGGACCATAAACATTCAAGGGCATATCTCTTCCTAAAAGACGGAAAGAGGCTATAAGCCCCGGAAGTCCGAAACAATGATCTCCATGAAGATGGGAGATAAAAATATGATTGATTTTTGAAAATCTTGCTTTTGCCTTTCTCAGCTGTACCTGTGTACCTTCTCCACAATCGATCAGGAAGAGTCTTTCTTCCATTTCCAGCAGCTGTGCTGTGGGTGATGTATTGATGGTCGGAATCGCAGAGTTAAAACCTAATATTGTTAAATAAGTACTCAAATCAATAATTTATGATAACAAATGTACAACAGAAAATATAAATGGGGATTTCGTCCTGATATTTAAACTTAATCAGTTACTTTTAAAAAATCCATAAATAGGTCTAATGCCTGTTTACGGTGGCTGATCTTATTTTTGTCTTCAGGATCCATTTCTGCAAAAGTTCTTTCATATCCTTCAGGAACAAAAATCGGATCATATCCGAAACCTTTGAAACCTTTATTTTCTGTCAGTAAATTTCCATGAACTCTGCCTTCAAAATATTGAGCGCCATTTTCATCATAATAACACAGAACCGTCACAAAATAAGCCTTCCTGTTTTCAATTCCTTCCATTTCTTCCAATACCTTTTCGATATTTTTTGCGAAGTCATGATCTCCGGCATAACGGGCTGAGAAAATTCCAGGTCTTCCATCCAAAGATTCTACTACCAAACCGCTGTCGTCTCCCAAACTTGGAACCCCTGTTTTTTCAAAGCAATATTTGGCCTTGATCAGGGCATTGGCATGAAATGAATCTCCGTCTTCTACAATTTCTTCGTGAATATTATAATCGGTAAGACTTTTCACCACGCAGTCACTTCCCAGGATCTGTTGGATTTCTTCTTTTTTATGTTCGTTGTGTGTAGCTACTAATAATTCCATTTCTATATTCATTTTCAATTTTATTTTTTTAATCGGGTTACTTACATTTCAGCATAATGTATTTTATACTTTTTCATAAAAAGATAATAGAACAAGGAGAAAAGTACAATTCCAACAGCCAGCACAAGCCATTCTGAAATATGAAGAACCTTTGCAAAACTCTCGTCTTTACCATAAAGCACCAATAGCGACAGGGTTAAATTATTAAACGCATGCAGTAATATCGGCATCAGCAAAGACTTTGTTTTATGATAGACCAATCCCAGTACACAGCCCAACATTACAGCGCTGATAAACTGCCATGGATTTCCGTGAACCACGCCAAAAATTATGGAAGCATACAGAATCGCCTTCCATGGTTCTACTCCTTTATTGATCAATCCTTTCTGGATAATTCCTCTGAATATAATTTCCTCAAAAATCGGAGCCATGATTACCGTCATGATAATCATTACAACAGGATTATCTGTCAATTGGCTCATCAGCTGGATAAAATATTCATAAAAGTCACCGAAAAACGGTCCTGTGGTTGGGATCTGAGCCGCAATAAATTCGGAAATAAACATCATCCCCGCCATCATTGGAAAGATGAGAAGATAGGTAGAAAAATTAACCGATGAAAAGTTGAAGTTAAGCCTCTTTTGAGTAGTACGTCTTACAATGAAAAAATCAAAGAAAGCAATAGCTGTAAGAAATCCTACAGAATTTGCTACCATCAGAAACCAGTCTTTCAATTCAATATTTTCTCTGAAAACAACCTTCCAGAAAGTGCTGAATAAAGAAACGGCCATTGTTCCCACGAATAATCCAACCACCAAAACAACACCGCCAAACCATGTGAACGTAAACTTCGGATATTTGCTATTTTCCATCCTTTCTCTGTAAAAGTTTATGAGAAACAAAGATAATTTTTTTGACTGCTACAGGCAACTAAAAAAGGAATTTCTTATTTTCGTTCCTTTATCCATGAACATCACAAAATGAATACAGAATTTCCATTCCAAAGATTTGAGTCTGCAACCAACAGGTGGATGACTGTTGTTCTGAATGCTCTTTTCTTTGTGATGTTTATTTCTTTCGTTTTGCTTTTTGTTTTAGGTCCTGCTTACGGAATTTACAGAAGAGGGTTTGATGCTATGCTGTACCCTGCCTTGATCAGTTGGGGACTTTCATTGTTGATTTTGATTCCTGCGATCCGTTATATTATTAAAAGGAAAAAGCCGGCCCATACAATTGTGGTTGATGAAACCGGCCTCTTATTTTATAATTCAAGAAATGAAATTGCAGATCAGATCCTCTACACAGATCTCCGGCCTTCAAAACAGGATTTTGATATTTACACAGTCAATCCGGTAGGATCAGGAATCACTCCTTTATTGGAGGTAACAGTCTTATCAGATAAAAAAGAAGAAACTCTAAGACGTATTGATATGAATCTCCCTTTGAGAGTGGTAAAAAACAAATCTGCTTTGTATGCCCATTTTCTACACGGCATCAGCACTTTCCGTCCTGATTTGAAGATAAATCCTCTCGTTTTCCGCAGCTATTCTATTGATACGGAAACATGGAAAGTGAACAGTAAAGGGATTTCTTTGGGAGGCTGGCTTTTATTTCTGGCAGCACTTGTTATTACAGCACTTATATGCGGGCTTGTTTTTTTGTTAACTTAGGCTAAGAATTAATATGATTGAAAAGTTCCAGACCATAGAATCCAAAATCAGCAAACCCATTACTTATTTTCTAATGGGAATTCTCTGGATCGCTGTCATTCTGATTATGGTAGTAATCGGGGTTGTTTTCAATCTTATTTACAATAATTTCAGACAATATTTAGAACAGGATCTGGGCATTTTTTTTACGCTTATTATTGCACAACTGCTTCTTATATTTTGTTGTATCGCTTTGATAATGGCTTTAACTTACAGAAAAAAGCAAAAGATACGAAAAGCCATTGTAGATGAAAAAGGAGTAACATTCTATAACAACCGAAATGTAATCATTGAAACCATATTATATCATGAACTTCAGCCAGCTCAGAACTCATCCACCGATGTACATGTATCCAATACCCAAAACGTAAAATATAGCAAAACGACATTGCAGATCTACCTGAAAAATAAAGCAGGAGAAATTGGACCAATACGTGTTGATTTCAATTTTGAACTGGTAATTTTAAGTAACCAATATGATCTATACCATCATTTTCTAAAAGGGATTCAACACTTTCGTCCGGATCTGAGAATAAGTCAACAGGCGATTGATCAGTACAATCTTAGTTCAGAACCACAAAAAAAAGAATTTGGGATATTTGAATATATCATAGGAGCCATTGTTATCCTGATTGCTGCCGGACTGGTGTATGTTTTTATGTTGCTTGTAAAAATAATAGTTGATAAGCTGCATTGAAGAAAAGCCAGCTATTGGCCGTTTCACAGCTATATTCATCATTCCGAAACCTGAGTATCCTTCTATTATTCTGTCTAATTAATATTGTCTTCATTTAAATTTGAAAACCTCGTAAAAAATCACGATTTTTGCAACTTCAAAATACGATATGTCAGACTTAATCAAAGAAATACAAAAAAGAAAGACCTTCGGGATCATTTCCCACCCGGATGCCGGAAAAACGACTCTTACAGAAAAGCTTCTTCTTTTCGGGGGAGCTATTCAGGAAGCGGGTGCGGTAAAATCCAACAAAATAAAAAAAGGAGCTACCTCCGACTTTATGGAAATTGAAAGACAGAGAGGAATCTCTGTAGCGACTTCCGTATTAGCTTTTGAATATAGAGACCACAAAATCAACATTCTCGATACTCCGGGTCACAAAGACTTTGCTGAGGATACTTACAGAACATTAACTGCTGTAGACTCCGTAATCGTTGTAATTGACGTTGCAAAAGGGGTTGAGGAACAAACTGAAAAACTGGTTCAGGTTTGTAGAATGAGAAACATTCCGATGCTGGTTTTCATCAATAAACTGGACCGTGAAGGTAAAGATGCCTTCGATCTTTTGGATGAAGTAGAACAAAAATTAGGATTAACCGTTTGTCCGCTTTCTTTACCAATTGGTATGGGAAGTGACTTCCAGGGAATTTATAATATCTGGGAAAATAATATTCAGTTATTCTTAGAGGAGAAAAAACAGAAAGTTGGAGATTCTATTAAGTTTGATGATATCAATGACACATCTATTGATGATGTGATTGGTGGAAAAGCGGCAAAAACATTAAGAGAAGAGCTTGATCTGATCCAGTCTGTTTATCCTGAATTTAATCGTGACGATTATATGAAAGGTGATCTTCAGCCGGTATTTTTCGGTTCTGCTTTAAATAACTTTGGAGTACGTGAATTATTGGATGCTTTTATTGATATTGCTCCAATGCCACAGCCCAAAGAAAGTGATACGCGTCTGGTAAAACCTGAGGAAAGCACTTTCACAGGATTTGTTTTCAAAATCCACGCGAATATGGATCCTAAGCACAGAGACAGGCTTGCATTCGTTAAGATTGTTTCAGGAACATTCAGGAGAAACGAAAACTACTTACTGGTAAGAGAAGGTAAAAAAATGAAATTCTCCTCTCCTAACGCATTCTTTGCAGATAAGAAAGAAGTGGTGGAAGAAAGTTTCCCTGGTGATATCGTCGGTTTACATGATACGGGAAGTTTCAGAATCGGAGATACATTGACTGGTGGCGAAAAATTAAGCTTCAAAGGAATTCCTAGCTTCTCTCCTGAACATTTCCGTTATATCAATAATAACGATCCGTTAAAAGCCAAGCAATTGGCGAAAGGTATTGATCAGCTGATGGATGAAGGGGTTGCGCAGTTATTTACGCTTGAAATGAACGGAAGAAAGATCATTGGAACGGTTGGAGCTCTTCAGTACGAAGTTATCCAATACCGTTTAGAGCATGAATATGGTGCAAAATGTACTTATGAACCGTTATCGATGCACAAAGCATGTTGGGTAGAAGCTGATGAGAAGTCTGAAGAATTTAAGGAATTTGCAAGATTAAAGCAGAGATTCCTGGCAAGAGATAAGTACAATCAATTGGTATTCCTTGCAGATTCTTCTTTCACGATTCACATGACGCAGGAGAAATTCCCGAATGTGAAATTACACTTCATCAGTGAGTTCAGAGAAAATTAAATAAAAGACAAATCGCAAAAAGGCGAAATTGTTTACAATACAGATCCGCAGAATATTTCTGCGGATTTTTTTATAATATATATCGTATGAAACCACCTCGTCCAAAATTCTTCGAATTTTTGCCACCACTCCGGAGGATGAGAATTTTTAGATTTCCGAGCTAATATTTAGTGAAAAGACAAAGCTTTCGAATCATTTCAATACCCCAAAATCAGAAAAACACTTTGTAAATCTTTTGTAAAACGAATACAAAAGATTGAAAATACAACACTTATAATTTTACCAGCACAATACATTTCATTTACAATCTTTACAAGAACTTCCCTTCTAATTTTACTTCATCAAAAAAATTAATCTTATGAAAAAGTTCATCTTACTCACTGCTGCAGCAAGCACTTTCATTATGTGTAAAAAAGCGGAAGCTACACAGGATAAAATACATGAAGCCATCCATTCAGCCGACAGCGCGGTTACAGTGGCTACAGAAACCGTTGAAAATGCCAGTAAAACAGTAGACCAGGCTATGGATTCTGCAAGTATTAAAATAAAAGACTTTGAGAACACAAAAAATGATATCCGGCAAAATATAGAGAACACTTCCAAAATGGTAGATTCTTTATCGGATAAAATTGCCAATACAAAACTGGAATCAAAAATTGAGAAAAAAGATTCTATAACAAAGAAGACTGAAAAGATTGCAGTAAAAGCTCCGGCTCCAAAGGTTATTAAAGAAACCAAAATCATTTATAAAGAAAAGCCTAAGAATGACAGTTACGAACTGAATATGCCTAAAGATAAAATGGTAAAATCAGGATATCTTTCTATAACCGCAGAGAATGTGGAAACGGTAAAGGAAATTATCCGGGAAGAAGCGAACAGAAATAACGGTTATATCAAAAGTGAAAATCTATCTTATGTGGAATCAGCCAGTCCTAACAGAGAGGATCAAAAAGTATACAGTCTGGATATCAAAGTTCCCATACAGCATTTTGATGGGTTAATGGAGGATATCAATAGCAATGTTGGAGATATTGATACAAAAGATATTCAGGTTTCAGGACGAAACTACGCAGACAATACCATCTGCACAATCAGTGTAAATATCAGTGAGAAAGCCAAAACAGAAACAGAGCCTAAAACCTTTGGTGGAAAATCACTGGCTGCCATTGAATCCGGCTGGGATGTTATTACTTCCATATTCCTGTTTATCCTTCCATTATGGCCTTTATTCCTGATTGCCGGCATTGGGTATTATTTCTATAAAAAGAAGAACAGAAACATTCCTAATAACGATTCTCACTAAGTTTCAATCTTTACTCAGGATAGATTTTAATAATTTTTTAATGAGGTTTAGAATAGAAGTTCGATACTAATGTTTAATTTTATCAAACGTTAAAAGAAAGTGCTTGCTTATTAGAAAAATAACTCTTAACTTTAAGTATAAGCAAAATGTAAAGAATCTTTGTTGTGAAACAAGGTTCAAAAATAAATTTGGAAATTTTATTTCATATATTAATATTTTGTGATTTGGTGTAAAATAAGGCCCTCATATTGAGAGCCTTATTTGTTTTTATTTCATATTCACTACTTTATCTACAATGAACTTTGTGTTTCCTCTCCAGGGAAGCGCGCCATTATACTCTTTGTAATGCAGGTCAAAAGTTTTACCGCTGTTGGTTTCCAGTTGTTTGAAAACTTCGGGATCATCTACGGAAAATTCAAACTCATAGCTTGTAATAGTTCCTGTTTTTCCCCTCCCAAAACCTTCCTGAATCAGCTTGCCTTCATAAGTTTTGAAAACATAACCTTTTTTCATCGCATAGTTCAGGTATCCGGACTTTACTCCTTCTCCGAAAACAAAATAATACTTATACCAGACAAATACGCCCAGTAGCAGCAATACAACCCCAAGGGTGATCCACAAAGATTTTTTCATAGGTAGTGTGTTTTATAAATGTTATTTTGCGATGCTTCTGGAGATCACTATTTTCTGAATTTCAGAAGTTCCTTCATAGATCTGAGTGATTTTCGCATCTCTCATTAATCTTTCTACGTGATATTCTTTTACATATCCGTATCCACCGTGGATCTGTACTGCTTCAATAGTAGTATCCATTGCCACCTGAGAAGAGTATAATTTGGCCATAGCTCCGCTTTCAGAGATATCTTTTCCTGCATCTTTTTCACACGCAGCTTTGAAGCACAGCATTCTTGCAGCAGTGATCTGAGTCGCCATATCAGCCAATTTGAATGCAATCGCCTGGTGGTTGATGATTTCAGTTTTGAAAGCTTTTCTCGTTTTAGCATATTTCAATGCCAGTTCGTAAGCTCCTGAAGCAATTCCTAAAGCCTGAGAAGCAATACCGATTCTTCCCCCATTCAACACTGCCATAGCAAAGTTGAACCCGAATCCGTCAGCACCAATTCTGTTCTCTTTTGGAACTTTTACGTTATTAAAGATCAAAGAGTGAGTATCACTTCCTCTGATTCCTAATTTGTCTTCTTTTGGTCCGATTTCAAATCCTTCCCATCCTCTTTCAACGATAAAAGCATTGATCCCTTTGTGTTTTTTCTCAGGATCTGTCTGTGCAATTACGATATAATAAGTAGCTGTTCCACCATTAGTGATCCAGTTTTTGATACCATTTAAAAGATAGTAATCTCCTTTGTCTTCCGCAGTAGTTTTCTGAGAAGTAGCATCAGAACCTGCTTCCGGCTCAGATAATGCAAATGCTCCGATAACCTGCCCGCTTGCCAGTGGAGTAAGATATTTTATTTTTTGCTCTTCAGAAGCGAATTTTTCAAGACCGGCACAAACCAATGAGTTGTTTACAGACATCACAACAGCCGCAGAAGCATCCACTTTTGCAATTTCTTCCATTGCAAGTACGTAAGAAACGCTATCCATACCTGCACCGCCGTATTTTGGATCTACCATCATTCCTAAAAGTCCCATTTCTCCCATTTTCTTCACCTGTTCTGCAGGGAATTTCTGGTCACGGTCTCTTTCAATCACTCCAGGTAAAAGTTCGTTCTGTGCAAAGTCTCTTGCTGCCTGCTGAATCATCAGCTGTTCTTCCGATAAATTAAAGTCCATAAAAAAAATAATTAGATAGCCGTAAATTTACACTTTTTAAGCAAATCTGAAAAAATAAATTAAAAACGGGAAAAAGGCAGGTTTGGGGAGATTTATTGATGGCGGATACCCGTTTCGGGATTCCGGATAATGAGTTAAGAAGGCAATATAAAAAGCCTGGAGAAAAATAAACCATTATAAAAGAATCATTGAAAATATAAAATCCCTACTTCAGGGCTTCCGGCCTCCTTTTTGATTCAAACTATTATGGCAAGCATTTAACTAATTTCTAAATCTTACCTTCGGATGGTTTCAATTAAAAAAAATGCTTATATTTAAATTTCTTTATAAATTACGTAAAAAATCATGACGATCAAGAGATTATTCGATATTCCACACTATGCTTTAGAAAAATATCCTAAAACGGATATGTTTGTAACCAAATATCATGGGGAGTGGAAAAAAACTTCTACACAGGAGTTTATTAATGAGGGAAATAAGATATCCAGAGGATTATTGAAACTTGGTATAAAACCAGGTGATAAAATTGCTTTGATTACAACCAATTCCCGTACAGAATGGGCTATCATGGATTTTGGACTTTCTCAGATTGGCGTTGTTTCAGTACCGGTTTATCCAAGTATTTCTCCTGAAGATTATGAATTTATCTTCAATAATGCTGAAATTCAGTATTGTTTTGTTTCTGATAAAGAGCTCTTGAATAAAGTAATGAAAGTAAAACACAATATTCCGAGCTTACAGGGAATTTTTACTTTTGATACTATCAGTGGAGCAGCCAACTGGAGAGAAATTCTGGATCTGGGTAAGGATGAATCTACCCAAATTGAAGTAGAAGACCTTTCTAACGCAATCAACACAGAAGATCTTGCAACTATTATTTATACTTCCGGAACTACAGGAAGACCGAAAGGAGTAATGCTGACGCACAATAATATTGTTTCAAACATATTGGGATCTATTCCAAGAATTCCAAAAAAGAGAGGCTTTGATTACAAAGATGCCAGAGCATTAAGCTTCCTTCCTATCTGTCATATTTTTGAAAGAATGTTGTTCTATCTTTATCAGTACAATGGTTTTTCTCTTTATTTTGCTGAAAGCATCGAAAAAATGGGTGAAAACGTAAAAGAAGTGAAACCTCATTATATGACTGTAGTACCAAGACTGGTAGAAAAAGTATATGACAAAATCTATAATACCGGATCTTCAGCCGGAGGTTTAAAATCAAAAATATTCTTCTGGGCCCTGAATCTGATTAGCAAAAAGAAAACCATTTCAAAACCGTCCGGACTTCAGGAAATTATTGCTGACAAGCTTGTATTTTCTAAATGGAGAGAAGGTTTAGGTGGTGAAATCGTGACTTTGGTTTCAGGATCTGCAGCATTATCTACAAGGCTCAACCTGATGTTCCAGAATGCTGGTATTCCAATTCTGGAAGGCTATGGCTTAACAGAAACTTCCCCTGTAATTTCAGTTAATAGCTTTGATAAAATGAGAGTGGGAACCGTAGGAGTTCCATTGGATAATTTAAAAGTTAAAATTCAGGAAGACGGGGAGATTACAGTAAAAGGACCGTCCGTATTTAAAGGCTATTTCCAGAATGAGGAAATGACAAAAGAAGCCTTTACAGACGATGGATTCTTTAAAACCGGAGATATCGGACATATAGACAGCGACGGATTTTTACAGATCACTGACCGTAAGAAAGAAATGTTCAAAACTTCCGGAGGAAAATATATTGCCCCTCAGACTATTGAGAACTTAGCGAAAGCTTCAAAATTCATAGAGCAGATCATGGTGGTAGGTGACGGTGAGAAAATGCCGTGTGCTTTGGTACAGCCTGATTTTGAATTTGCTAAAAACTGGGCTCTGAGAAACAATCTCAACATCGGTTCCACACCTGAAGAGATTGCAAAAAGCCCTGAACTGAAACAAAGAATTGAAAAAGAAATAGAAGGTATCAATGAACACCTTGGAAATTGGGAAAAAATCAAAAAAATTGAACTTACTCCTGAGGTATGGAGCATTGAAAGCGGACTGCTTACTCCAACATTAAAACTGAAGAGAAAGGCCGTAAAAGAGAAATTTATTGCTTTGTATAATAAGATGTATGATCATCATGATTAATTATTCAATGAAATTATGTAAGCATAGATTCATCTACCAATCCACTTTTGTAGGATTGGTATTTTTTATGTTTTCATGTAAACAACAGATAGAAAACACAAAATCAATATCTGAGAAAAAAATTGAAATTCCACAACTTTTGTCAGATTCCACTTTAAAAGAGAAAACATTGAATGATTATATTCAAACTGCTGAAACCATAAAACCCAATGTAAAAAACGGGGTTCCTTTTAACAAGCTTGATTATGATAAAATTATTGCTTATGATTTTGCTGGTGACGAAGAGACCTATCCTAATCCTATTGATAGAAAAGGAAAATTTACACCTGTGATCTTGAAACAACAGTTTCTGACTCAAAAACAAGCTGATCAGATCTTATCTGCTTTAGCAAAAAATTCAAGCTATGGTGAAAGCTCTGCGGCATGTTTTCAACCTCATCTGGGATTAGTATTTTTTAAAGGCAATAAAAAAATCAATCAGATCAGTATTTGTTTAAGCTGTAACACTTCGATTACAGAAATTGAAATTCCCGCCAGAACACATAAAATATTTAATAAGGGAACAGATAATGAGTATTCCTTTACTGGTTTCAAACCGTCTGGAAAAACAGCAATCATCAAACTGTGTAAGGAGATTAACTTTCATTATGGAAACAAGAAAGAGTAATATATTAATAAAATAGATTGAAGAATAACTTTTTATTTATAACAAAGTATTTTATTTCGGATATTTCTATAGTTTTGGCTAAAATTTTATTTTGATTAAACAAGCTAAAGCCCGTTCCTACTGATCCCCATCATTTAGTTTTTTAATCAATTACAACACTATCACCGTCATTCCGTATGAATCCATGCTATGTCGAAAAAAGAGCCGAGATTCTTCGGAATGACAAAGACTCTGATTAAATTGTACTGCTATGTTTAGATCAGTTCAGATAAAAAAAAGCTGCTTCATTTTTGAAACAGCTTTTGTATGTTATAAAATCAATAATTAGAATTTAATTACAGATTTCATTTTTTCGTTTTCTTCCATTACCAATTCATCATCAACAAGGATTTTTCCAGAGTGCTCATCAATGATGATTTTCTTTCTCTGAGCAATTTCCATTTGCTTTTGAGGAGGGATAGTAAAGAATGATCCTTTTGGAGCACCTCTTTCTAATCCTACAACAGCAAGACCGTTGATAGAGTTGGTTCTGATTCTGTTGTAAGAAGCCAATAATCTCTCATCAATTTTACCTGCGAATTCTTTAGACTGCTCTAAAAGATATTCTTCTTCTTTCTGCGTTTCAGAGATCAGACCATCCAATTCTTCTTTCTTGAATTTCAAATGGCTTTTCAAATCATCGATCTTAGAGTTCAGTTCGCTTAAAGTTTCGTTTTTGTGAGCAATTTTAGCTCCGAACTCTTTAATTCTTTTTTCAGCAAGCTGAATTTCCAGATCCTGGAATTCCATTTCCTTCCCTAATGCTTCAAACTCTTTATTGTTTCTTACATTATCCTGCTGAGATTTGTATTTCTCAATTAAAGTTTTAGCATGGTTAATCACTTCATGCTTTGTTTTGATCTGATCCTCCTGATCTTTGATATCAGCATGAAATTTTTCAGCTCTTTTTTCAAGACCTTCAATCTCAATCTCAAGATCTTCAACTTCAATTGGCAATTCTCCTCTAGTATTTCGGATTTCATCCAATCTTGAATCAATGATCTGTAAATCGTATAAAGCTCTTAATTTTTCTTCAACTGAAATATCGTTGGTTTTTGCCATATTTAAATGAAATAATTTACTGGGTTTGTTTTTTCAATAGATTTTGAAATTGCAAATGTACTAAATTTTTGTGATAAAATTTCAAATAATTGTTGACTAACAAATTGTTCTGATTCATAATGTCCAATATCACAGATCAGCATTTTAGACTCAGCCAGAAAATAGTCGTGATATTTGAGATCTCCGGTAAGGTAAGCATCACATTTCCTGGCAGCTGCAGATCGTATTCCACTTGCCCCAGATCCTCCCAGAACCCCTACTCTTTTGATTTTTTTATTGTTAAAAGAGGAATGTTTAATCACTTCCAAACCAAATTTTTCTTTTACCAATCCAAGAAAATCTTTTTCATCCATTTCTTCTTCAAGATCTCCATACATTCCCAAGCCGGCATGATGATTTTTATTATCCAGATTATAAATCTGATAAGCTACTTCTTCATAAGGATGCGCTGTCTTCATTGCGCCCACAATCTGCCCTTGTTTAAAACCTTCAAAAATCACAGAAATCATATCTTCATCTGCATTTTCGCGAATTCCCTGTTGTCCTGAAAACGGATTTGAACCTTCTGCAGGCCTGAATGTTCCGTTACCATTCACTGTAAAACTGCATTCGTCATAAAATCCGATATTTCCAGCTCCGGCAGAGAACATAGCTTCTTTTACTTTTTCTGAATAGTCTTTGGGAACAAAAACCGTTAACTGTTTTAAATTATTTTCTTTAGGCTGCAGAATTTTCATATTCTTTAATCCCAACTGACTGCATATCCCATGGTTCACTCCAAAGAAATCATTATCAAATGCAGTGTGGATGGCATAAATAGCTACTTTATTTTCAATAGCTTTTAAAACAGCTCTCTCTACGTAGTTCTTCCCTGTTAAAGATTTTAATCCGGAAAATATAATGGGATGAAAGCATACGATCAGATTGCAGTTTCTTTCAATAGCTTCATCAACCACATTTTCCAATGCATCATGGCAAACCAGAATTCCTGATACATCACGGTCGTAAACCCCGCAAAGCAATCCTACGTTATCAAAATCTTCTGCCTGTCTGATACTTATTTCCTCTTCAATCTTTGCAATTACAGTTTTTAGCTTCATTAATTTTATATTTTACAGTTACAGCGAAGATATTAATTTTACGGGAAAAATTTCCAACCCCCAAAAAAACCGGCTTTCATAAACCGGTTTTATTTTGATATTAAAAAAGAATAAAGTAACACTGTTAATCTTTGAAAAGAGATACTCTTGTAAAGGATTCCATGACAACACTACAGTTGATATCAGACTCCATAAAAAGTTGATATCCTCTTCCCGGATCAAGACTCGCCGGGTCTGCAATGGTATAGAAATAAAAGGTAAGAATATTCCCTGTTCCACTGGAACCACTCGGTACCAACTGGATAGAGTTAATTTCAAAACCGGAATCGGGATTTTTTAAGGTAGCCTTTATTGATCCTGAAGAGTTGGACCCCGGAGTGATGGTAGCAATTGCTCTCCAAACGTGAACCTGCCCGTTAATTTCATTTTCTCTCCATTTGCCGGTAGCTGCAATATAGATATTACTGGTAACTCCCGGAAAAGGAACTGTGGTTTCCGGCCAGCTTGTCGTAGGGCTTGCGGCAAAGACCAATGGAGTGTTATAAAGTACCTGCTGTCTTGGGCCATAGCCACTTCCTGCAGCACTTAAACTGAATGAGGGTTTTACATTTGCGTTTCCAGAATTTACTTTAACGACACCGTCGTTACCAGCCTGAGAAGATGTGGGAACAAAAAGCTGTCTCCAGAGGGTACCGTCCCAATACTGGAAATTATTCGTTGTCGTATTAAAAATAAGGGTTCCTGCAGTAAGGTTAGGGTTTACCACACCTGCAGGAGGTACCGTGGAAACGTCGTTATCTGCCAGGTTAGTATCCCGGTCAGTATCTGTAAGACGAGGAATAAGAATTCCTTTTTGGTTGGAAACTATATCCAGTACTGAAGCTCCATTTGGTGCTGAAGTATTAATCCCAACCTGGGCTTTAGCAAAACTGCTTATAAAAAACAGAATAAACAAGGTTAAAATTTTTCTCATGATATAAAGCTTTTGTAGAATAAAATTACAAACTTGAATGAAAAAAATGTTAAAAATTTAATTTTTATATGTCATATTTTATTCGTATTTTACTAATTATAACATATTGAAAACCATACAATTAATATACAATAATTCACTTTTTAATGACAGATTTTTTATTAACATTTGCAAGATTCTTTTAACAATCATATATTTACCGTATACATTACAGAAATTATTAACTTCGCTGTGAAATAACCTTATATAAATGGAAAGAGAACATAATCTGATTCCTGAGGACACTTTATGGAAAAGATTCCTTTACCGGATAATTTATCGCTCCGATACGAAGCTTGGAAAACTGTTCGACATCATATTATTGTCATTGATTCTTGCCAGTACTGCTATTATTATGATGGAAAGTGTACCAAAGCTTGATAAAAAATTCCATTATACCTTTCTGATCCTCGAATGGGTCATCTCTATTTTTTTTACAGCAGAATATTCTATGCGGATTGCGGTGGTAAAAAATAAACGTAATTATATATTCAGCTTTTTCGGAATTATAGATTTCCTTGCTCTTGTTCCTTTTTATCTAAGCTTTATTTTCCCTGTTACTAAATATTTTCTGATTTTCAGAATGCTGAGAATGCTGAGAGTGTTCAGAATTTTCAATTTGCTTGATTTTATGAATGACGGGTATTTTATTGTGCGGGCTCTGAAAAACAGTTCGAGAAAGATTTATATTTTCCTTTTATTCCTGATTATATTCTCTGTGATTGTAGGATCACTTATGTTCATGGTAGAAGGCGGAAGACAGGGCTTTGAAACAATACCTCAATCCATCTACTGGGCAGTTGTTACGGTAACTACTGTAGGCTACGGTGATGTATCACCCATAACCCCTTTAGGGAAGTTCTTTGCAGTTATTCTCATGCTGGCAGGTTATTCCATTATTGCAGTTCCTACCGGTATTGTAACAGCTGAAATGAGAAACAAAAGACAGAACCTGGAAATGGTATGTGAACGTTGTGGCAATGAAGATATTGATGATGATGCAAGATACTGCAAGAAATGTGGCAAGAAATTAGCTTAACATCTGGTATAAGTAAAATTTATTCACTAAATACCACAAAATCATGGAACCAAAAAAGAAAAACAGACCCAATAGCTTAGTGATTATTCTTTTTGCACTGATTGTGCTTATGATCATCATCTATTTTATATTAGCAATGTTCTTCCCTACCGTATTTGACCTTATGAATAAAGGAGAAATACAGCCTGTACCCAATAAATGATGAGTGATGTATGCTGGGCAATATGTGATGGAAAATATTCGATAATCGATAACGGCCACAGGATAAAATAAAAAAGATGAGTGAAATATTTTACTCATCTTTTTTCATTCATACGATTAATAAGATTCTATTCAATCTCCATAAAAAAGACGGATCATCAATGACCCGCCTCCCTTTTTTTATTTAAATGATGAATTATTTTTTTATAGCTTTAATAGTCTGCTTAGATCCGTCTTTCATTTCAAGTGTTATTACATAAACTCCTTGCATCAGATCTCTTAAATGGATTGTAGATTCAGGGTTGGTAATAGTTTTCACCAGTCTTCCTGTCGCATCTGTCACTATTACATTTTTTACATTTTTCACATCAGAGATATTCAATACATCCGTAAATGGATTAGGATAAAGCTGGATATTATTTTTCGCTTTACCAACTTCAGCTGTTGCCAGATTCGCGTTATTAATACTGATATCGTCAATATATAGATTATACTGGTCTGGATCTGAATAAGCATTAAATCCAAAGAAATATACTCCTGTTGTAGGTACAGTAAACGTTATAGATTCTGTATGTGCCATTTCATCATTGATTGAAGGATAATCTGCAATAGAACCTGTCATAGCAGCTGCAGCTGGTGAAGTTCCGTAGGCTACCTTCAATTTTTCGACATAGGTTGATGAGTTATTACCATATTTATAACTAATAGTATACTGCACTCCTGCTGTCAAATTCAATCCTTGTGTAAAGAACCATGCATTACCGGAATTGGAAGAGTTATACTGGTATTTCAACACATTGGTGGTGAATCCCTGGCTATCAGAAGGAGGATCCATTGTTACCCAATCATTTCCTGTTCCCGCATTAACATTATTTGTACAACCAGGTAGATCTGGAACAGTAACGTTTTCAAAATCTATCGTGTAAGGAAGATTCGTACTTGAACATAATGTTGTAAAGGTAGCAGAATCACTCCATATACTTTTACTTGTTGCGCTACAGGCAGATCTTACCCATACGTAATAAGGAGTGGAAGCAGCTAAGCCTGGAATATTATAAGTGGTTGCTGTAACTCCTGTAAAGTTAGGTGTACTTGTTGCCGTAGGTGCTGTATTCGTTGTACTGTAATAAATATCATAGCCGTTAGCCGGAACCGGAGTGGCTGCTGCCCAGGAAACTGTAGCTCCTGCAGCGGTAATATTTGAAACAGCTAATGCATTAGGTTCGCTACAAGCCGGTGCAACATCTATATTAATATCATCAACGTATAATTTATTCATATTAGCATCAGAATAGGCCTGGAATCCAAAATAATATACTCCGGTAGTTGTTGGTGTGAAGTTCGTAAAAGAACTTGTTGCAGTGCTGATCACAATATCCGAGTGGTCTGCTAATGTATTAGTCATTCCTGCACTGGTAGCTGAAGTCCCATAGGCTACTTTCAGTTTTTCAGCATATACAGTTCCTTCCGCATTGGCATATTTATATTTAATTCTGTAAGTCACTCCTGCAGTAAGATTAATTCCGTTGGTAAAAAACCAGGTATTCGCATTCTCTGCATAGTCATATGAATACTGAAGAACATTTCCTGTAAATCCCTGAGCATCCAGATCACCTGTTTCCCATATATTTCCTGCCCCATCATTCACTACAGAGGTACAAGTTGGCATATCTGGTGGAGTTATACTTTCAAAATCCAATGCATAAGGCACTCCCACAGCAACACACGAGGTCATAAATGTGGCCATTTGAGACCATGCACTCTTATTAGAAGCACTGCATACAGAACGTACCCAGACATGGTAAGTAGTGGCTGGTGTAAGAGAAGGTAGATTTGCAGTCAATCCATTGATAGACCCGGAAACTACTGTCGCAGCAGTAGGATATGTACTGGAAGTTGAGTAATAATATTCATAACCACTTCCTGGAGCAGAAGACGGAGCTGTCCATCCTAACTGAGCTGAATTGGCAGTAACAGCAGATACTGTTAAAGCAGACGGAGCAAAACAAGTCGGAACCGCCCCAATTACTACTGTATAATCATGAGCCTCTCCATATCCGTCTGTATTACAAGGAATAGGATCTCCGGAGAATCTATCCCCTACTCTCATTCTGTAAGTACCTGGAGTTACAGTTGAAGGAATTGTGATAAGCCCTGCCGTAATATCATTCCCTCCTATAAGCGTACTGCTTGCAGAAGCCACAAGCTCCGGAGCAGCATCATCAAAAGTTCCATCGTTATTGAAGTCAATCCAGATACGAACATTCTGATCACTGTAATCATGTTTAACGCTAAAATCATAACTTAAACCTGCACTGAGATTAATCGTCATCGAGGTATAATCTCCATAAGCATTAGTAGAGCAACCTGTATTAGAATGATCAAATCCGGCACCCGGAATTGCAAAAGTATCTATCATATCCCCGCCACTACAGCCACTAGCGAAAGCAGGCGTACAATAGGTTTGCGCGGAGGATAAAAAGCCAGTTATTAAGAAACCAACGAGTAAAAAATTTTTCATATAAATCAGTATTAGTTAATCAAATCTAGTGAAAATCAGCAATAAAAAAAATATTTTTTTCATCATATGACAACAAATATAAATTTTCTTTCAACAAAAGATAATCCCCCTTATAAACAAAGAGACTGCTCAAATTGAACAGTCTCTCTCTTTATTAGTAAGAAATTATTTTATCTTTTAATTGCTTTAACGGTTTGTTTAGATCCGTCTTTCATATTCAGGATTACTAAATACAATCCTTCTTTAAGATCTCTCAACTGAAGTTCAGAAGAAGGTTTTTCTATTGTTTTAATCAATCTTCCGGAAACATCAACAATTGAAACAGATTGTACTTTGGATACATCAGAGATCGTTAATCTATCTGTAAACGGATTAGGGTATACAGTAAGTTTATTCTCTTTTATTGCAGTTTCAGAAGTTGCCAAATTAGGATTCTGCTTTACTTCCACATTATCTAAAAGAACATCATCATAGAAGTATCCGTTACCACTCACGTTTTTATCTACAGTAAACCTCACCTGAATAGTTGCTCCGATATAAGAAGCTGCTAAAGGAACAGCAACTGTTCTCCATTGATTTAAGTTGGTATTATCACTAAAGATCACTACCCAACCGTTTCCATCATTTACCTCTACCGTAAGTTTATTATTATCATAAGTAGAAGGGGAAACTGTAGTACCACTTGACATAGAATGGTTTTTAAACCAGTCAAAAGAAACAATTGGCGCAGTTAATCCCGTTAAATTTACAGAAGGAGTAACTAATTGTACAGTATTTACACCAGCTCCTGCATATGGCGAACTCGCATCCACCCATGCATAGGTACCAGCTGCTTTTTGGTTATTAGCCGGACTTGCACCATAATCTGCACTTCCTGCAAATTTCCAGAAAAGAGTTGCATCCGTACCTGTTGCTGTAGGGTTTACATTGTTCCAGCAGTTTGGTGCTGCTCCACTATCAAAGTTTTGAACAAAAGGTGCCATAACTGTTCCACAAAGTGTATTGAAAACAGCAACAGTAGAACTCCATGCACTCTTATCAGAAGAACTGCAAACCGATCTCACCCATAAATAATAGGTAGTAGAAGGAGAAAGTCCGGATAGAGGAGCTGAAGTTGTAGTACTGGTTCCCAAAGCTGTTGTAGAAGCGGTAGGAGCTGTACTGCTTGTAGAATAGTAATACTCATATCCACTTCCAGGTGCTGTGGCAGGAGCTGTCCATGAAACACTTGCTCCAGTAGTTGTAATCGCTGAAACTGTAACAGCAGATGGCTCTGAACAAGTAGGAGTAACATCTATATTGATATCATCAACATAGATTTGATTCATATCTGCAAGAGAATATGCCTGGAATCCGATATAATAAACTCCTGTTGCGCTTGGCGTAAAGTCTGTAAAAGTATTTGTAACAGTTCCACCGGTAATATTACCATGATCTGCTATGGTATTCGTCATCGCCGAACTTGCAGGAGAAGATCCGTACGCTACTTTTACTTTTTCAGGATATTGTGTTGTACCGGTTGCGTTTGCATATTTATATTTAATTCTATAGCTAACGCCCGCTGTAAGGTTTAAACCTTGGGTAAAGAACCATGTATTGGCAGCATTACTACTGTTGTATGAATAATTAAGTACTTTCCCTGTAAATCCGGTTGGAGCAGTTGCTGTTTTCCATAAATTCCCGGAACCGCTATTAATAACTGTTGTACAAGTCGGTAAAGCCGGAGTAGTAACACTTTCAAAATCTAAAGTATATGGTAAGCCAGTTGAGCTACACACTGTCTGGAATGACCTTACTGTACATGCTGTTGCAGGACCTGTAATATTGGCAGTGTAGCCAGTAACAGAGTAATAATATGTAGTAGCAAAGTTGAGAGGTGTAGTGATCGTATAAGAATTACTAGCTCCACCCGCGATATCCATATCTAAAACATCATTTCCTCCTGAAGTGGTTCCGACTTTTAGTTTGTATCCTGCAGCACCATTTATGGCAGTCCATGTAATGGTAGGAGTTACACTTACTCCTGTAGCGCTGGAAGCCGGAGCTGTTACTGTAGGACAAAGACCTAATGTTGTAAAGTTAGCCGAGCTTGACCATACCCCTTTATCTGTTCCGTTACAGTTTCCTCTCACCCAATAGTAATACTGAGTTGAAGGAGTCAAACCTGATAAGTTAGCTGTTGTTACCCCTGCACCTACAGAACCCGAAGGAGTAACTGTTGAAATCGGAGCAGTTGAATTGGTAGAATAATAATATTCATATCCATTACCCGGAGGCGTTGTTGACGCCGTCCAGCTTATCGTTGCAGATTCAGGAGTCAGAGCAGCAGAAGAAAGGCCGGTTACTGTACTTGCGCAGTTCGGTGTAGTTGAAAAAGATCCTGCAGACACATATCCGCTTCCGGATCCGGCTGCATTTGGAATATGAGAATACACGGATTGTACTGCACCATTTAAAGCCTGTACCTGAACCTGGTAGGCCGTATTCTGAGTAAGACCTGTAATTGTAGCAGAAGCAGCAGAAACGGGATTACCCACAAGATCTGTCCAATCGCAGCTTCCAACTGCTCTATACTGAACATTATAGCCGGTTGCCCCGGTTGGAGCGGTCCAGTTTACAGTTGCAGCACTATTGGTGATTCCGGTTGCAGCAGCAAAAGTTCTTACAGGCGCCTGCGTACCAGGAGTCCATTTATATTGTAAACCTGCGGGAATTTTAACGTTTGCATTGGTTGTACTGGAGAAAAGCATAGTACTGTTATTAGCACTACCAGTAACTGCTTTAGACCAATCACAGGTAGTTCCGTTCGGTACATTTCCAATCATCAGAGAATTTACATTGGATGCGTAAGTAGTACTGTTTCCTCTTATTCCTACCTGAGGAGTACTATTTGAGGTACTGGTTCCTGGGTCTGTACAGTTTCCATAAATAATTTTGATTTCACCTGTAGCATACACCAGACGGATCTGAAAGTTCAATCTTTCGGTAGACCGGTTACTATAATTAGCATGATCCTGCCACTGCACAACAAATTCAGTCCCCAGATCCTCATATCTTACTTCATGATTTCCAGGCGGCTGTGTTGCATCCGATGATGAGAAACCTCCATCCTGTCCAAAAGCGGAAATTGCTCCTGTAGTTGTTCCTAAAGATGACATTGGAGTATAATTTGTCCCTGAAGGAGCAGCTCCAAAAGTTATAAATCCATTGGCACTTATATAACACGTAGTCATAGAAACGCCGCCGAAATTAAAAGGAGAAGACAGAGGAATTGCCGCGGATACTTCATTGTCATAAGTAGTATTGGTTCCGGTAGGAAATAATTTTGTACCTCCTGTAATCGAGGTGTAAGCTACCCCAGTACTTTTTGAAAAAGTATAGTTGGCAACATTGGTTTGTGCATAGACTCCCATACTCAGGGAGACTAAACACGAAAGTAGTAATTTCTTCATAAAATAGTAATAATAATAGTTTGGGCGGTAAATGTATAAATATTAATTTAATTTTTAAACGAAATATTAAAAATTATCATAATTTTTTACGCAAAAACAACTAAAACCACCATTAAAACATAATAAAATTAAACATTTATTTAAATTTAACAATTATTTCGCAATATATTGAAAAATATTAAACATCTAATTATCAAATACTTAAATACTATACAACCAAAATAGACTTCAGAAAATTTTTCTATTTAACATAAATAAATATTTAAAATTTTTCATCAATATCATCAAATAGCAAACAAAAAAAGAGCGACCTAAGCCACTCTTTTATATTATTAAGTATTTTTTTAGTTTAAATAAAACTCATATTTATTAAGAAGTTGAATTTCTTTAATCAAATCTCCATTAAGATCCACCGAATGCTTCATAGACTGCACTTCAATATGGGAGTCATCTTCGAGATTTTTAATAAAGAATTTCAGTTTTTGATTTCCTTTGTTTCTGTCGAGAACTGTTCTGAAAAAGTCAAGATCCTCAGGTCTTACATCCATTACATCCATTACTAAAGATATACTTTTTGCAAACCGTTCAAATGCTTCCTGAAGTTCTATCACATCATTTACATTCACGAAGACTCTTCCATCTTTTACCTGAGCAAATTTTATTTTAAAAATAACAAATCTCTGAACTTCCAGTTTCTCCTTCAGCCTCATATAATCTCTGTCTCCCAGTCTGAATGAATATGATCCTGAATAATCTTCGAGCGTAACAAAAGCTACTTTCTCACCACTCCTGAAACCATCCTGAACTCTGTATTCAGTAATAAGACCAGCTACAGTATATTCTTTTCCTCCGCCGCCATTTTCTCTTTCTTTCTGAAGCGTTTTCCAGTCTTTCTTTTTCTCTTCAAACAACTCTTCCTGTTTATTAGAAAAAGCCTGTTCTTTATAAGCATCTACCTCATCCAGATTCAGGAATAAGAAATTTCCTTTTGGTTCTGCTTTTTTAGTCACTTCCTCCACTACTTCCTCTTCGCCAGCCACTACATCATCTGAGACAATTTCTATAAGATCTACAGCATCATCCTGAGCATCCTTCTCCAATACGGGTGCTTCATCCGTAACTACTTTATCTTCCTCATTTTTCTCAAGAACAGATTTTTTAGAAAGCCGCCCCTGCATAAACTGGAACTGATATTTAAATTCATCCAGCGGATGGGCAGAAAGATAGAAACCGATAATCTCCTTTTCTTTATTAAGTTTATGCATATTTGGCCATTCCGGACAAGGTGCCAATTTCGGCTGCTCAATCTGAACTTCTTCCGCAAAATCTGCAAATAAAGAATGTTCCATCTCATTTTTACTTTCCTGGAAGCTCTGCCCATATCTGATAAGCCTTTCAAGATTGGTCTTTCCAGCCATATCAATGTCAAAATACTGTCCTCTGTGGAAAGAATCCAGTTCATCAAAAGCTCCGGCAAGCACCAAACTTTCCGCTACTCTTTTGTTCATCTGGGAAGGCATTATTCTTTCGAAAAAATCGTAAATATTTTTAAATCTTCCGTTCTCTCTTTCTCTTGTAATACATTCACTCGGTCCTTCACCAATTCCTTTGATTGCTCCCAATCCAAAACGGATCTGCCCCTTTTCGTTTACGGAGAACTTGTATTGAGATTCATTTACATCCGGTCCTAATACATCAACTCCCATACTTTTACAATCTTCCATGAACATGGTAATTGCATCCGTATTGTTAATGTTATTACTCATTACACTCGCCATATATTCCGCCGGATAATTCGCTTTTAAATAAGCAGTCTGATAAGCAATAAACGCATAACAGGTTGAGTGAGACTTGTTAAAGGCGTATTCTGCAAAGGCCTTCCAGTCGTTCCAGATTTTCTCTAATCTCTCCTCATTCAGGTTATTTTTTCTCCCTCCTTCAATGAATTTCGGGTACATTTTATTAAGAACATCGATCTGCTTTTTACCCATCGCTTTTCTCAAAGTATCGGCTTCACCTTTGGTAAAGTTGGCCAGTTTTTGAGACAAAAGCATTACCTGCTCCTGATAAACGGTAATCCCGTATGTTTCCTTTAAATATTCTTCTGTTTCTGGTAAATCGTAGACAATTTCTTCAATTCCATGCTTTCTGTTGATGAAGTTTGGAATGTATTTAATAGGACCCGGACGGTACAATGCGTTCATGGCAATGAGATCGGCAAAAACCGTTGGTTTAAGCTCCCTCATGTATTTTTGCATCCCTGGACTTTCATACTGGAAAATCCCTACTGTTCTTCCTTCTTTAAATAGCTGATATGTTTTAGCATCATCAAGGGGAATAAGATCCGGATCAATATCAATATCATATCTTGCTTTTACCAGCTTCAATGCATCCTTAATAATAGTCAGAGTTCTCAACCCCAGGAAATCCATCTTCAGAAGCCCCGCACTTTCCGCCACTGAGTTATCAAACTGTGACACCAGGATATCTGCATCTTTCGCTGCAATAGTCACCGGAACCAGGTTACTCACATCTTCCGGCGTAATGATTACACCACAGGCGTGAATCCCGGTATTCCTGATACAACCTTCCATCTTTTTGGCGCTTGCCAAAACTCCATGTCTCGCATCATCAGGAGTATCAAGAACATATCTCATTTCATCAACGAGCATCTGTTCTTCCGGCTTTAATTTATCATATTTTGCTAAAGCTTTCGCAATGTTCATCCCCGGACTCGGAGGAATCAATTTAGCAATATTGTTCGTGTCGGGAATTGGGACATCCAAAACTCTTCCGGCATCTTTAATGGCAGATTTTCCTCCCAACACTGAGTATGTGATAATCTGTGCTACCTGAGTTTTTCCGTATTTTTCAACTACCCATTTGATAATTTTATCTCGTCCTTCATCATCAAAGTCGATATCAATATCGGGCATGGAAACCCTTTCAGGATTCAGGAATCTCTCAAAAAGGAGATCATATTTAATAGGGTCTACGTTGGTAATTCCGATACAGTAAGCCACCGCAGATCCCGCAGCTGACCCCCTTCCAGGACCAACCCAAACCCCCATCTTACGAGCTTCATTACAAAAATCCTGTACAATAAGGAAGTATCCCGGATAACCGGTATTGGCAATTACTTCAAGCTCAAAGTCCAGTCGTTCTTTAATTTCATCAGTAATGCCTGTATCTTCATATCTTCTTTTCGCTCCTTCATAAGTAAGATAGGTAAGATAAGCCATCTCCCCTCTTTTTCCTCCGTCTACCTCATCTTCCGGATGGATAAATTCTTCAGGAATATCAAATTTTGGAAGGAGAACGTCCCTTTTTAAAGTATATGGTTTAAACTTTGCCGTAAATTCTTCATAGGCATCAAAAGCATCAGGATACGCTAGAAAGGCTTCTTTTATTTCATCAGAATTTTTAATAAAATATTCACCTGTTGCCAACCCTCTTCTTTTACCGAATCCCTTTCCAATAGGCGTTGTCAGCTTTTCACCATCTTTGATGCAGCTTACAATGTCCTGGATATTAGAATCATCTTTATTGGTATAAAAAGTCTCGTTCTGAGCAAGAATTTTAACATCATATTTATCAGCCAGATACAAAAGAACTTCATTCAAATGCTCTTCTTCAGGCAGTTTGTGATTCTGAATCTGAACATAAAAATCATCCTCAAAGGTATCTTTCCACCATTTGAAAAGCTCTTCCCCTTTCTGTTCACCGGTATTTAAAATCGCATCAGGAATATCTCCCATAATTCCGGAAGTCAAAGCAATGACTCCTTCTTTATACTGCGCAATCAATTCTCTGCTTACCCTTGGAACCCCAAAATAGAAACCTTTCAGAAATCCGATACTGGAAAGCTTTGCCAGATTTTTATAACCATTGAAATCTTTTGCCAAAAGCACTACCTGGGTTCTCCTGTCCGGATCATCCTTGGTAAATTGCTTTTGTTCATAACGTTCTGAAATATAAAATTCGCAACCTACAACCGGGATAAGCGGTTCGGAAACAGGTTCAGCTTCATTAAATTCCGTTCCGTTTTCTTCTGCTTCCTGCTTTTTCGCCAGGTATTCTTTATGTTTCTTTGCCCTTTCACCATTAGCACTCTCAACTGCTGACACAAACTTGAAAGCTCCCATCATATTTCCCAGATCTACCATACCGACAGCAGGGAAGTTTTCATCAGTAGCTTTTTTAATCAAATCATTGATACTCGAAGTAGCGGTAAGTGTAGAGAAAACACTGTGATTATCAAAATTGAAATATTTTCCTAAATCAATTTCATCAATACTTCCGAAATCCTGTTGTTTTTTCTTATTATGAAAATCAGCGACCTGCCTTCTGATCACAATATTGAAAGGCTTAATAGGATCCGGATAAAGGCTTCTGAAATAAGCAAGCTGATCTTCTGAAATCTTTAATGTCTCAGCCGGTACTACTCCAATTCTTACCATTTCAAAGAAAGCTCTGGCAGTAGCATTTACGTCGGCAGCAGCATTATGGGCTTCATCAAATTTGCTCCCATAAAGTTTTTCATACAGTTCTTCAAGTTTTGGAGGTTTAAAACGGCCTCCCCGGCCTCCGCCCAGCTGGCAGAAGTCAGTCCCCAAAATCATGGTATCTGCTTTGGGTTTTTCCTGAAGATTATCTTTCAGATTTTTTCTATAAAATTCTGCTCCTACAATATTATAGTCGAATTCTACATTATGTCCGGAAACCACCCTTACCCTTTCAAGGACTTTAGAAAACTCTTCAAGAATTTCCTGCAGATCCCGTCCTTCTTCATTGGCAATTTTGGTTGTAATCCCGTGAATACGTGCTGCATTGAAGGGAATATCGTACCCTTCAGGTTTTATGATATAATCCTGGTTTTCAATCAAGTTTCCATCATCATCGTGTACCTGCCATGCAATCTGAACCATTCTTGGCCAGTTATCCGAGTCTGAAAGCGGAGCGTTGAAATTTTTTGGTAAACCGGTTGTTTCTGTGTCAAAAATTAAATACATATAATGTTCTAACTTTTTTATAAAAAGAGAATGTAAAGTTACTTCATTTTTTCTAATTATTAGTTTATGACAAAAACTCACAATATTCAGAATAGCTAAACAATTTCGTTTTGTAAAAAAAACAACCAACTCAAACAATGTTGAAATAAAATATTAAAATGCAATTAAAAAAATTAGAATTATTCATTTAAAACTATTAATTACTAAATATTTACCATATATTTGACAAATTACAATTTTAATATTTCAACAACTAAAATGAAGAAACATCTACTTCTCATCAGCACATTAGCAATAGCTTTAGTAAGTGCTCAAAACAACGATGGTTTAAAGAGAGAATTTGAAAGACAAAACAAAGAGAATAATGAAAAGTTTGACTCTTATGTTTCTAGAAGATTTGGTAGTGATAGAAATCCTGAAACTCAAAAAATAATTCAGGAAATGAGAGAAAATCTGGCCGGGTTTAGTGGAAATGTTCCCAACTTTTACCAGTCAGAAGATCAAACTCAAATTTTAAATAACAATGTTGATGCCCTAACAACTGCCGGAGGTGTCAATGGTCTAGCCGGATCATTTAAAGGTGAAGGAATTGTATATGCAATTTTTGATGGAGGAAGAATTTATGAAGCTCATACCGCTTTTAATAACGCGGCAGGTAGAATTTCCAACAAAGAAGCAGCCACTAATGCTTATAGTGCCCATTCAACAGGTGTAGCAAGTATTATTGGTGCTAAATCTTCCCCTTTATCAGCCACAAGTAATGGAGTTGTAGTCACAGGAAATGCAATGGGAATTGCATTAAATTCAACAATGGATTCTTACAGATTTGCAACAACAACATTACCTGGTAACTCAACTACAAGTACTGTATTTGATAAAATCTTGCTGGCCCAACCTAAAATATCCAATCACTCTTATGGTATAAATGCTGCCTGGGATTATAAAACTACGGCAAACGGATATCCTGCTAACGGATGGTATTGGGGAGGAAATTATATTTCCGGAACTAATTACGATCTAATGGGAACCTATTATACAAACGACAGATCTTATGACGCTATCGTTTATAATAACCCAACTTATACTATCGTGAAATCTGCCGGAAATTATTTCGGATTCGGACCAGGATATTCAGGCAGTACTACAACAGCTTATTATTATAATGGATCGGGGTATTCTACCTATGCAACAGGTACAGAACCACCTGCTAACTGTGCACAAGGTTATGACTGTATAGGTTATGGCTCATTGGCTAAAAATATTATTGTAGTTGGAGCAACAGATCCTATTACTACAAATAACAGTAGATACAGTGCCGTTACAGATGTTTTAAAGTCTGATTATAGTAGTGCAGGACCTAGAGATGATGGTGGTATTAAACCAGATATTTCCGCTCCGGGCACCGATGTCTGGATGGCATCTACTGCAGAAAATACAACAGGAAGTACAACCTGGCAGGTGAATAGTGGAACCTCAATGGCAGCTCCTCAGGTAGCCGGAATTATTGGACTTTGGATGCAGATTTATAAATCCCTGTTCAACAATGCTCAGCTTATTGCTTCTGCTTCAAAAACTTTAATGGTGCATTCAGCTCTTGAAGCTGGTCAGATAGGTCCAGATCCATGGTACGGATGGGGATACATTAATGCCAAAAAAGGTGCTGAACTTCTTGTAGGAAAATCCAACAACACCATCATATTTAATGATGAAACATTAAATAATGGTGCAGTTAATACCAAAACAGTTAAAGCATCCGGAACTGAACCTTTAAAAGTAACTATATCCTGGATTGATCCAGAGTATACCAACATTACGAATCAATGGGATAATCTATACAACAACAGAACCTCAAGATTAATTAATGATTTAGATGTAAAAATTATCAATACAACAAACAACACAACTTACCTTCCGTGGAAACTGGATGCCAATAACCCAATGTTGCCAGCAACAAAAGGAGACAATACAGTGGACAATGTTGAGCAGGTAGTTATTGATACTCCGACACCAGGAGCTGTTTACAGAATTGAAATTTCTCATAAAGGAACATTAAAGAATAACGCTTCTCCAAGTGTTACTTCTCCTCAAAACTACTCTGTTATCGTAACAGGATTTACTGAAGTATTGGGAACTAAAGAAACCGGATTCGCAATGGATGCTGTAACAGTAGCTCCAACTGTTGTAAAAGACTTTACCAATATATTAAAAGCGCCTAAAAAGTCTACTTTTAATGTTTATGATCTTTCAGGTAAAAAACTACAGACAGGCATCATTAATAATGATAAAGAAACAGTAGATTTATCCGCTTACACAAAAGGAATTTACATCATTGAAATAAAAACAGACAAAGATGTTATTTCTAAAAAAGTGATCAAGGAATAACCTATATCAACAAAGATTTTACACAAAATACTAACAGTTGTTAGTATTTTGTTTTTTTATGTATATTTGCTTCCTATGGAAAATGCACTTCACGAAAAAGTTTCTCAGGATATATTACTCAAAGCGTATAATCATATGATGCTGGCAAAAGCCATGGCAGACATCTACGAAGAAAACAGAAATGTATGCAAATACGTTCACAGTACTTCCAGAGGTCACGAAGCTATTCAGCTTGCAACAGCTTATCAACTAAAGAAAGAAGATTGGGTTTCTCCTTATTACAGAGACGAAAGTATTCTTTTAGGAATTGGTTTTGAACCTTATCAATTAATGCTTCAATTACTAGCCAAAGCTGATGATCCTTTTTCGGGAGGAAGATCATATTACTCACACCCTTCAAGTAGGGATGAAAACAAACCAAAAATTGTTCATCAGAGTTCTGCTACAGGAATGCAGACCATTCCTACGACAGGAGTAGCACAGGGTATCAAATACATTCAGGATTTCAACCTTCAGCAATTTGAAAATAATCCTGTTGTGGTTTGCAGCCTTGGAGACAATTCCGTTACAGAAGGTGAAGTAAGTGAAGCTTTACAATTTGCAGCTTTACACCAGCTTCCTATCATCTTCCTGGTTCAGGATAACGAATGGGGAATTTCCGTAACAAAAGACGAGGCAAGAACCTGTGACGCTTATGATTTCGTAGCTGGATTTACCGGATTAAGCAGAATGAGAGTAGATGGAACTGATTTTGTGGAAAGTTTTGAAGCCATGAAAAAAGCCGTAGATTTTGTTAGAACAGAAAGAAAGCCTCTTGTTGTCTGTGCCAAAACGGTATTGATCGGCCATCACACTTCAGGAGTAAGAAGAGAATTCTATAGAGACGAAGAAGATTTAACAAAACACAGGGCCAAAGATCCGGGAGAGATCCTTAGAAAACATTTACTGGAAACAGGTGTTGATGAAGATCTTTTAAAGCAAATCACTAAAAAAGCACGTCTTGAAGCAGAAGAAGCTTTTGAAAAAGCTAAAAATGCAGAGGATCCAAAGCCTGAAAGCGTAATGCAGCACGTTTTCGCTCCTACTCCAATTACAGAGGAAACAGGAACTCGTGAACCTGCCAATGGAGAAAAGATTGTAATGGTAGATGCTGCCATCCACGCAATACAGGAATTGATGTGGAAACATCCGGAAGCACTTCTTTACGGACAGGATGTAGGGGAAAGAATTGGTGGAGTTTTTCGTGAAACAGTTACTTTAGGAAAAAAATTCGGTAGCAAGAGAGTATTCAATACAGCCATCCAGGAAGCTTATATCATTGGATCTACAGCAGGAATGAGTGCTGTTGGGCTTAAGCCAATTGTTGAGGTCCAGTTTGCAGATTATATTTATCCGGGAATCAACCAGTTGATTACGGAAATTTCAAAATCAAATTATTTAAGTGGTGGAAAATTCCCTGTAAGCAATATCATCCGTGTTCCTATCGGAGCTTATGGAGGTGGTGGTCCTTACCACAGTGGAAGTGTTGAAAGTATCTTAGCCAATATCAAAGGAATCAAAATAGCATACCCAAGTAACGCTGCCGATTTTAAAGGATTATTAAAAGCAGCATATTATGATCCGAACCCTGTAGTAATGCTGGAACATAAAGGATTATACTGGAGTAAAGTTCCGGGAACTGAAGATGCTAAAACGATAGAACCTGCTGAAGATTATGTTCTTCCATTCGGAAAAGGTAAAGTGATCATTGAAGCTGATAAAGATGAAACTGAAAAAGGCAGAACTTTATTAGTGGTTACTTACGGTATGGGAGTTTACTGGGCTAAAGAAGCAGCCAAAAACTTCAATGGAAGAGTTGAAGTAATTGATTTAAGAACATTAATTCCTCTGGATGAAGAACTTGTTTTTGAAAGAGTAAAAGCGCACGGGAAATGTATCGTTCTTACAGAAGAGCAACTCAACAACTCTTTTGCAGAAGCTTTTGCGCATCGTATTTCTAAAAACTGCTTCAAGTATCTTGATGCTCCGGTAGAGACGATGGGATCACTGGATGTACCTGCTGTTCCGATCAATCTTGTGCTGGAAAAAGAGATGCTCCCAAATGCTGAAAAGCTCAGCAGTAAGATCGAAGAAATGCTGAAATATTAATTTTATATAAACTTAAAACCTCTAAAAATATTTAGAGGTTTTTTTATGCATTTTTTTCACTACTTTTATTTAAGATTATCAATCTCAATTCTAATCTATTATCAACCAAGAAAACACAATTATCCATTATCTGAGAGTTACTACAAAATACAATTAATCCCAGTTTGGTATTTATTTTGTCTATACACGCAAAACACATCCATTTTTATGATCACTACAAAATACGTCAATTATAAACAGGTTCTCAATTTATCGGGTTTTCATCTTATACTGATTTCAATCTGGTGTACTCTGATCGCTGTCCTGTTCTATTTTTTCAACTGGCAGTGGATGACGATTCCATGGGTTCCTGTAGCTTTAATTGGTACGGCAGAAGCATTCCTTGTAGGTTTTAAAAACAATCAGGCGTATGACAGACTTTGGGAAGCCAGAAAAATCTGGGGTGGAATTGTGAATTCCAGCCGTTCATTTGCCTCTATGGTATATGCCTTCGATACTAAAAATGAAGAAATTGGAGTTTTTGATCTTGAAGACCGTAAAAAAAGAATCGTCTACCGTCACATAGCATGGTTATATACTTTCCGGGAACAACTTTTGATTCCTACAGAATGGGAGCATATCAGCACAGAAAATAATAAATTCGGGAATATCAACCTGAGAAGAAACAGGTTAATAAAAGCCGGTTTTCCTGACTACGGAAGAGCTCCTATTTTCCTGCACAAATACCTTTCGGAAGAAGAATACGAACTCAAAAACGATTATAAAAACTTCGCCACCTATCTGGTTGCCCAACAGGCAAAAGATATCAATGAGCTGAAAAACATGAATGCTATCACAGATTTCAATCAGACACAGCTTCAGAACGCACTGAATGAATTCTACAATTTTCAGGGACAGGCAGAAAGAATCAAGAAATTTCCTTCTCCAAGACAGTTTGCCAGCACAGCCTTTGTTTTCAATATTCTCTTTATCATGCTTCTTCCACTAGGATTAGTGAATGAGTTTGCAAAGCTTGGCGACTGGGGAATCTGGACTTCTATTCCTTTCTGTATCATTATCGGATGGATTTATATCATTATGGAACTGGTAGGAGATTATTCTGAAAATCCTTTTGCAGGATTAATGTTTGATGTTCCGATGCTTTCAATCTGCAGAACGATTGAAATAGACCTTCTTCAGATGAGCGGAGAAACAGACCTTCCGGATCCTATTTCTTCTAAAAATGGAGTGTTGGTATAATTTCTTAGTTATCTTGAAGACCTAAACTTTATATCAAAATCATTGTAAAACTTTAAAATATTCTCTAAAAAGTATTCAAAAAGTTCATTGTTTTTCATAATTTAGAAGCATTGAAAGCATAAGCTATATTGATTCATCCGAATTGATTTAGCTTTTACTTTTTCCATCAACTAATAATTTTATCCTTCCTTTTGTAAACAATGAAATCCAACCAACTTCTGCAGGCTATCACAATGGTATGTCTTGCCTTATTCTCCCCTAAAGTGAAATCACAGGCAGCTTTCAACAAAGAGTTACCCAAAGAGTTTACGGACGGATTTACCAAAGAAATTAATGACAGCATTTCTTCTTTGGGATCTTTCATTGTTTCACAAAATAATAAGGTAATTTATGAGCAGTATTTCCATGGTGCCAATAAAGAGACTATTTTCAGTATAAAATCTGTTACCAAAAGTATCGTTTCTGTGCTGGCAGGTATCGCACAGGATAAAAACATACTTCCCAACCTCAATACTCCGGTTTTAAAAATTCTTCCGGAATACAATATATCGAGAAGCAGCTTCAAAAACATTTCAAATATTGAAGGAAAAGTAGCTCATGATTCCATCAGAAATACATTAACGTTAAAAAATCTATTGACCATGCAGGGTGGTTTTGACTGGGTTGAAAATTCAAAAATTTCAACAGCCATGTCATTTTCCGGTGATCCTGTAAAGTTTGTACTGGATCTTCCTTTTGAAGAATATCCGGGGACAGTCTTCAATTATAATAGTGGTGAAACCCATCTTTTCGGTGCGGCATTAGCTAAAATCGTAAAGACTAATCTGAAACAGTTCGCTACAGAAAATCTTTTCAGGCCGTTAAAAATGAATACTCCACGATGGGATACAGACTCCATGAACAGGAATATTGCAGGTTCGGAAATGTTTATGAAACCTGAAGACATGCTGAGGTTTGGTACAATGATCCTGAACAACGGAAAATTTAGCGGCAAACAAATCGTCTCTTCAAAATGGATTCAGGAATCTACTTCTGAACAGGTACAACTGGATGCCTGGGATGTCATGCCGAATGCCAACGGTTACGGCTATTACTGGTGGCGAAGAAAAACCAATGGGCACCAGGCTTTCGTAGCAACCGGATATGGCGGACAGCTTATCTGTGTCATTCCTGATTTAAAAATGGTCATTGTAACCACTTGCTTTCTGAATGATAAAAATAAAGGCAGAACAGAGATTAAAAGACTCCATTATTTCATTGATAAAATAACCAAAGCAGACCAATAACTGAGTGGGAAATTTATCTATAATATGATTGCCGTCGTATTTTTCACTTCGGAAATCATAAAAGAACTGTGCGTACTTGCAATGTGTTGGAGCGTTGTAAGTTTTGTTAACATAAAACTGCGGTAATCTTCAATATCTTTCACTCCTATTTTAAGAATATAGTCATAATCTCCGCTTACATGAAAGCATTCTGTTACTTCCTGGAGATCCATCACTTCCTTTTCAAACTGCAGTACAAATTCTTTTTTGTGCTGACTTAGTTTTACATGACACAACACGATAAAATTTTTCTTAACTTTACTCTTGTCCAGCAAGGCTACATATTTTGAAATAACACCTGCATTTTCAAGCTTTTTTACACGCTCATAAATTGCTGTTACAGATAATCCAAGCTTACCGGACAGCTCTTTGGTGGTTTGCTTACAATCTTCCTGTAAAAAAAGTAACAGTTTCTTATCTGTTTCGTCAAGTTCCATAGATATTTTTTTGGTAAAAATTTAATAATATCGAAGATACTAAATATTTTTTCTAAATAAACAATATTTTACAGTTTTATATTCTACAAATTCAATTTTATATTGTAATTATTAGGAAATTAATGCAAATTGGAACGATAAAATAAAAACAATATTTATGGAAAACTTTAACGCAGCCAATGAGATCCAGGATCTTCAGTATTTTGGTGAATTCGGGGGAGTGAATCCTTCTATCTCTGACAGCTCTACCTATACCTTCCTTTCTGCAAAGACAATGTTTGATACTTTCGAAGGAAATGCGGAAGGATGCTATCTGTATTCCAGACATTCATCGCCAATGAATCTTTATCTGGCGCAGGCTCTTGCCAAGATGGAAAACACAGAATCCGCCAACGTTACAGCATCCGGAATGGGAGCGATTACTTCTGTTTTGATGCAGGTGTGCAAAAGTGGAGATCATATTATTTCAAGCCGAACGATCTACGGAGGAACTTATGCTTTTCTTAAAAATTTCTTCCCTCAATTCAATGTAGCGACCACTTTTGTAGATATCAATAATTTTGAATCTATAGAAAAAGCTATCACTCCAGATACTAAAGTCATTTATTGCGAAAGTGTAAGCAATCCGCTGCTTGAAGTAGCAGACCTTAGAAAACTTTCCGAAATCTGTAAAAAACACAATCTGAAGCTGATTGTAGATAATACCTTCTCTCCTCTTTCTATCTCTCCGACATTATTCGGGGCTGATGTAGTAATTCACAGTTTGACAAAGTTCATCAACGGAAGCAGTGATACGGTAGGAGGAGTATATTGTGCAACTCAGTCATTTATTGATGACACCAAAAATGTAAATTCCGGTGCGTGTATGCTTCTTGGTCCAACGATGGACAGTTTAAGATCTTCAAGCATATTAAAAAACCTGAGAACATTACACATCAGAATCAAACAGCACAGCCACAATGCCATGTATCTGGCTGAGAGGTTTGAAAAAGATGGCTTAAAAGTATCTTATCCGGGCTTACCATCCCACAAAAACCATGAATTAATGAAAAGTATGATTCATGAAGAATACGGATACGGAGGATTACTGACTCTGGACGCCGGAACAACAGAAAAAGCAAACGAACTGATGGAACTGATGCAGACAGAAAATCTGGGGTATCTTGCCGTGAGTTTAGGATTCTATAAAACCCTATTCTCTTGCTCAGGAAAATCTACCTCATCTGAAATCCCTGAAGAAGAAAGAGCTTCCATAGGGATTTCAGACGGACTGATCAGATTCTCCATCGGTCTTGACCACGATATCAAAAGAACTTACCAAAAAATGAAGGAATGTATGTTGAAAGTAGGAGTTCTTAACCACCATGAAAACATTTCCATTTCCTAAATTTATTGTAAAAGGCTGTTTCATTTGCGAGAAACAGCCTTTTTTATTTATCTACTTACCTGTTTTGATATTGATTAACAAATGTTGTGTGTAATCTTTTATAGGTTTAGGCTAAAGCCATTGAAAGATTTTATTTATTTGATGAATGGGCTAAAGCCCATTCCTATTAAAATTCGTTTATAATAATTATCCCTGCTATTTCTTATAATAGTGATGCGGAAAAGCCTCCTCAGGCTTCATTCGGAAAACATTCAATAAAATCCATGATTTCAGGAAACCATACCCGTAAGAAAACATCTGAATATAGGTAGAAATAACTGCCATTCCGGCAATGCTGATATTTTTAGTCAACAATAAGGCATGAAACAGCACCAAAAAGGTATACAATCCGTAGAAAGCAAGGATAATTCCTCTGCCCATCACAAAATACTCCAGAAAGCCCATTATATATCCCAGCATAAATAAGGTAGGAAATGCAAAGGAAATCTTTACATAGTTCGGATGCCTCTGATTAAGAATCGGCCTTGCACAGCCAAATTGGTAAACCTGCTTGGAGAATTTCCCAAAATCAACCCTACGCTTGTGATATACTGCGATATCATCAAAAAAAACAGTGTTAAAGCCATTTTCCCAAAGAGTCATGGAAAGATCCGGATCCTCACCTATCCTCATTTCTGAAAATCCACCTACTTTTTCAAAAACAGTCTTTTTCACGCCCATATTAAAACTCCTTGGTTGAAATTTTGAAACAGCTTTCTTACTTCCTCTGATTCCTCCGGTTGTAAAAACAGAAGTCATAGAATACGAAATAGCCTTCTGCATCAGATTAAATCCTTTATGTGCTTTGTCAGCTCCTCCAAACGCATCACAAGGAATAGCCTGAATATCCTTTTTAATATGTTCGATATAATCTTTTTCAACGATGACATCACTGTCTACAAATACCAGCCATTCGTTAGCGGCTCTTGCTGCCCCATAATTTCTTGTCAGTCCGGGTCCTGAGTTATCTTTTCTGAAATATTTAATATCCAGGATTCCATCAAAATTTTCAATGGTAGGTTTCAGATCGATTAAAGAACCATCATCCACAATAATGATCTCAAACTCCTTATCTGTCTGCTGAGTAAGAGAGGTCAGCAACTCGAAAAGTTCATCTTTTCGGTTGTAAATGGCAACGACAATAGAAATAGTAGGCTTCAAATTGAAAATTTTTCAAAATTACTTATTCGCAGAACAACCTACAAACAGTTTAACAGCTTATTCAGATAAATTAACGATAGAGAATTTTATCTGCCTTACTACATGGAGATTACAAATGAAATTCTAAGCCAAGTCATTTGACATTTTAAACAAAATAAACACGAAAAATCCCTCCTAATTTTGCTATAGAAATTTAAACCAATAAAAAATGGAAACAATGATCAGCACATTACAACAACCTATTCAATCAGGTTTTGATGCATCTTCTACAGCTCAGGAAGTTATCAAAGGAATAGATCTTACAGGAAAAACAGTCATCATTACCGGTGGTTATGCAGGAATTGGACTTGAAACTACCAAAGTTCTTACTTCAGCCGGAGCGCATGTTATTATTCCCGCAAGAGATATCGAAAAAGCAGGAAAAAACCTTACAGGACTAGAAAATTTTGAACTTGAAAAAATGGATTTAATGGATCCTGCCTCTATTGATGCCTTTGCAGAAAGATTTATAGCGTCAGACAGAAGCCTGGATCTTCTCATTAATAATGCAGGAATCATGTGGGTACCACTCCGAAGAGACAGCAGAGGTTTTGAATCCCAACTGGCAACCAACTATTTTGGACAGTTTCATCTTACCTCAAAATTATGGCCCGCTCTGAAAAAAGCAAATGGTGCAAGGGTTATCAGCGTTTCTTCTTATGGGCACCAGATGGCTCCTTTTAATTTTGAAGATCCTAATTTTGAAAAAAGAGATTACGATACCCTTTCCGGATATGGGCAATCTAAAACAGCTTGCAATCTGTTTGCTGTAGAACTCGATGAAAGAGGAAAAGAATTCAATATCAGAGCGTATTCACTTCATCCTGGTTCTGTATATGGAACTGATCTGGGCAGAGAACAACCTGTTGAACTTTTTAAACAGCTTGGAACGCATGATGAAAATGGAAATATCAAACCCGAGGTGGAAGCACGATTAAAAACTATCCCACAAGGTGCTGCAACAACAGTCTGGTGTGCTGTAAGCCCTCAACTTAATGAAATAGGTGGAGTTTATTGCGAAAACTGTGATATTGCTGAAATAGACAAAGGACAAATTGAGCATAGATTTGATGAACCGGCAACCATTCGAGGAGTACAGCCCTACTCTGTTGATAAAAACAATGCTGAGCGTTTATGGAAATTAAGCGAAGAAATGCTGGGGTTTAAATTTGATACCAAATAACTGTTTTTTAAATACATTTGTAATGAAAAACTTTTGACAATGGATTTCCAGATACAATACCTCACTCCGGATATCAAAATTTCCAGTTATGACGACAAGCTGTTCAAAACGGAAACGGTTTTTGAATATCATATGCTGGTATGGTTCATATCAGGAGAAACGAAAATTATTCAGGCAGACAAAACCTATCTGTTCAAAGCAGGAGATATTTTTCTGATTCCTAGAAATCATCTTGCCACGATTATCAATTATCCCAAGGATGGGCTTCCACATAAAGCTGTAGTAATGCATCTTACCACAGAACGGCTGAAGAATTTTTATAGCTCTGTTGATTATGAAAGGAAAAACGGACATCGGGAATCCAGCATTCACAGTTTCAGCAGCCATCCGCTTCTGAACAGCTGTCTTGCGTCCCTGATTCCTTACTTTGAGATTGAAGGCACACTTCCTGAAAATATCGCTCATCTAAAAATCACTGAAGCCATCAGTATTTTAAGAGAAATTGATCCGGATATCGATACTTTACTTGCAGATTTTGAGGAACCGGGAAAAGTAGATCTGATTAACTTTATGGAGAAGAATTATATGTTTAATATGCCATTGGAACGATTCGGATATCTGACAGGAAGGAGTTTATCAACTTTTAACCGTGATTTCAGAAAGATTTTTCAAACAACTCCGCAGCGATGGCTTACTCAAAAACGTCTTGAACTTGCCTATTATCATTTATCAGAAAAGAATAAAAAACCTTCCGATGTTTTTCTGGAAGTAGGTTTTGAAGACCTTTCCCATTTTTCACATGCCTTTAAAAAACAGTATGGCTTTGCGCCTTCACTGGCTCGATAAACAAAACAGGTTGTACACATTCGTACAACCTGTTTTTTATTTTAATTACCACTGGAATTATTATTTTGGTAAGCTATCCGGATCTTTTGAATCCTTCTTCTGAGATATTACATTATGATTTAAAGCTTTTCTTTCAGGTTGTGAAGATGATTTTGAACGTGACGATTTTGATCCAGAACCCAAGAGACCAAATAAATCAAAAACTACATCAAATATGTCAAAAAAATTCCAGGACATTAGTTTATTATTTTAAATCCTACTTATTCTCCTCCAACTTATATACTTTCTTCGTTCCTTCATACATTTCATATTGTAAAAATCTCGTTTCCACCTTTCCGTTGAAAAGTCTGATCTTTCTTGAAGGACGTCAATCGATTTTCTTCACTGTTTCAAAGTCTTGGAACATCAGCCGGCTATATGGTCTATATATTTTACTAAACCTGATTCGTTCTGTTATATAAACCATCCTGACTTAAAGTAAGCACACAATACTGCAGAAATAAAAAAAGTAATCACTGAACAACTGAAAAGAAGCAATTTGAACGGGGTTTTAAAGTAATAAAGTTCCAAAATATAGAGCACAAAAAACACTAACAGCGAAATACCAATTCCTATTAAAGAAGCTACTATTAAGGTTTGTGTATAATTTTGTACCGGTAAAGGATCTTTAAAAACCATAAAAAAACCAAATGCCGCTAATACCAAAGCTACAGCACTTACTTTCTCAGTAAAATATTTAGATCTTTTTGATTCCTTTTTTCTAGGTTTTTCATCATAATTAAGACTCTTTCTGTCAGAGGTTGAACTTAACGAGCCTGAGCCCGAGCTAAACAATCCCAACGCGTCTACAATTATTCCCAATAGATCTAATAACATCAGTTTATTATTTTAAATCCTACTTATTCTCCTCCAGTTTATGTACTTTCTTCGTTCCTTCATACATTTCATATTGTAAAAATCTCGTTTCCAGTTTTCCGTTGAAAAGTTTGATCTTTCTTGAAGGACGTAAACCGATTTTCTTCACTGCTTCAAGATCGGAAGAGATTAACCAGGCTAGTGTATTCGGGTAATGCGTTTTAAAAGTATCTCCGATTTTCTTGTAAAAATCATCATCATTAATAGAAATTCTCTCATCGTATGGAGGGTTGAATACCATTAATAATGGGAAAAGTTCTTTTTTAGAATCAAAGAAGTTCTGTTTTTTAATCTCAATAACATCATCCATTTCTGCAGCCTCTACATTCATTCTTGCAGCATTCAGCATTCTTGCATCAATATCATATCCAACAATTTTTCCATCAAATTGCCTTACTCTGTTAATTCTGAATTCTTTAATTTTTGCAAATAAGTCTGCATCATAGTTATTCCAGTTCTGGAATCCGAATCTCTTTCTGAAAATCTGAGCCGGAAGGTCCATCGCAATCATTGCTGCTTCAATTAATAATGTTCCGGAACCACACATAGGATCAAGGAAATTTCCTTTTCCATCCCAGCCTGCCAGCTGAAGCATTCCGCTTGCCAAGACTTCGTTGATAGGAGCCTCTCCCTGTTCTCTTCTGTATCCTCTTTTAAACAAAGGATCTCCTGAAGAATCCATTGAAATCATTACCAATTCTCTGTCTATGTGAAGATGGAATTTGATATCCGGATTTCTCGTTTCTACATTAGGACGTCTTTTAAATTTTTCCTGGAAATAATCCACAATAGCATCCTTCATTTTCAAAGTCACAAACTGAGAATGCTTGAAGGTTTCAGAGTTTACAGTGGCATCAATAGAGAAAGACTGGTCAACATCCATAAAGTTCTCCCATTCAAATTTAAACAATCTATCATAAAACTGATGCTGATTAAAAGCTTTGAATTCATGAATCGGCACCAGAATTTTCAATGCTGTTCTCGCAGAGTAATTGATTTTATAAAGAAAACCAAGATCTCCTTCACAGTTTACCGCTCTGTTTTTAATTTCAACATTTCTTCCACCCAATTTTTTGATTTCTTCTGCCAGAATCTGCTCCAATCCGAAGAATGTTTTTATCTGTATTTTAATATTTTCTGTATCCATAAGTTTGAATTAAAAGATTTAAAGCTTTAAAAATTAAAAGATTAACTATTCAACTTCTTGTCCAATTGAATTTTTCAATCTCTTAATGTTGTAAAATACTTTGCTTTTAACCGCACAAATTTAGTTATTTTTGCATTATGGAATGGTTTGAATCTTGGTTTGATACCCCTTATTATCATTTGCTTTATAGCAACAGAGACTATACTGAAGCAGAAAACTTCATTACAAAGCTCACAGCGGACCTTCAGTTGCCGCCTCAGTCGAAAATCATAGATCTTGCCTGTGGAAAGGGAAGACACTCTGTTTTCCTTAATAAATTAGGATATGATGTTTTGGGACTTGATCTTTCAAGACAAAGTATTGAATCTGACAAACAGTACGAAAATCAAACTTTACTTTTTGAAGTTCATGATATGAGAAATCCTATTGATGCAGATCCAATGGATGCTGTATTCAATTTATTTACAAGTTTTGGGTATTTTGACAATGAGAGCGATGATAAAAAAGTATTCCAATCAGTTTACAATGCTTTAAAACCAGGAGGATATTTTGTTCTGGACTATCTGAATGAGGAATTTGTAAGAAATACCTTGGTTCCTGAAACAACGATCACGAAAGGGAATATTGAGTTCAGAATCCTAAAGAAAATCGAAGGCAGACACGTCATCAAAGACATCCGTTTTGAAGCCGATGGTAAACCGTTTCATTTCTTTGAGAAAGTAAAACTTCATACTCTGGAAGCCATTCATGCCTATGCTTCTGAATGTGGGTTTGAAAGAATAAAAATCTGGGGAGATTATCAGCTGAATGAATTTAAGAAAGAAAATTCCCCGCGATGCATCAATTTATTTAAGAAAAAATAATGACAACAGTACTTTTACTGATTTTAAGTGTCGTAACAGGAGTATTTCTGGGAAAACACTTTGGTAAAAAAGAGAAACTGGCTAAAAATCTACTGATATTAAGTGCCGGTTTTTTGATTACAATCTGTCTTAATGAAGTGTTTCCGCAGGTTTATACCTCTTCCGGAAGCAGTAGTCTTGGGATATTCGTAATCGCGGGAGTTCTGCTGCAGATGATCCTGGAAGCTCTTACCAAAGGTTTTGAACACGGGCACTTCCATCATCATAGCGAACACAATATTCTTCCTGTTGCTTTAATGGTAGGATTATTTATCCATGCTTTTATTGAGGGGATTCCTTTGGCTAACGAGCAACACGAAATGTCGCCTTATCTTTGGGGAATTGTATTTCATAATCTCCCTATTTCATTTATTCTGGGAGCATTTTTATTTAACAGAAAGGGAGAATCTAAAAGTTCTTCATCTTATCCTTCTATTCTCATTGTAGCCTTATTTGCATTGGCTTCTCCAATGGGAATGTTATTGGGTAATTATTTCAATCCAAATCTTCAGCCTTATTTTCTGGCGATCGTAGGCGGAATTTTCCTCCATATTTCATCCGTAATTATTTTTGAAAGTAATAAAAATCACAATATTGATTGGGTAAAAATCGGGCTGGTTGTTTTAGGAGTTTCACTTGCATTGATGATGCATGTTTTCCATCAACATCCCACTGCTCATTCTCATTAAAAATAAAAAAGCTCTGAAATCCAGAGCTTTTTTTATTATATTTCTAGTAATGATCCACGTTTTTCATGATCATTATCCTTAATCTATACTCATTCCTCTTTAGACTCATCAGTTAAAATTTGTTTTTTTAAAAATATTTTACACGAAAGAATTAATAAAAATTAAATATTTACACTTTAAAACAAAATAAAACACAATTTTTAACATTTTTTAACATACATATAACACCTATACATTGTTTTTTGTACATTAGCGACATTACCATCATCTAAAAATTGTATGAAAAAACAAAAGAAATTAACGACATCAGTCTGTTTTTTTTTAATGACAGGTTTTATAGCAGCCCAGACCACAAAGAAAACAGATTCTTTAGAAGAAAAAAAAATTGATGACATTGTAATTATCGGCTACAAGGCACAGAAAAGATCCAGCCTTACAGCTGCCGTTTCTGTTATTTCTGACAAAAAACTTCAGGACTCCAATACCCCAAGCGTATCCGGTCTTCTGCAGGGAAAAGCCGCCGGAGTTCAAATCTTACCCGGTGGAGGTTCTGCAGGTTCTGTAGCCACTGTAAAAATCAGGGGTACTTCTACTATCAATGGTCCCAGTTCTGCCCTTTGGGTGGTGGATGGCGTAGTAATGCCCTATGCTCCCAATCTGGATCCCAATCAGATAGAAAGCATCAACATCTTAAAAGATGCCGCTTCAACAGCCTTATATGGCTCTAAAGCAGCAAATGGTATTGTACAGGTGTTTACCAAATCAGGAAATTCAGGGAAAGGAATATTAAGTGCATCTCTTAATAATTCTTTTAATGTGTTTAACAACGGGCGCTTCAAGCTTATGAACGGAACGCAGTTGTATGATTATTTCACCTCATTAAAAGGAGCACCTGAAATCCCTAAAACCCTTAGAAACGATGGCTACAACTGGCTGAAAGGCGGTACACAAACAGGAGTTGTACAAAATTACACTATTGATTTCAGAGGTGGCTCAGACCATTCCAAAACCTATATTTCAGGAAATTATTATAATGAAACCGGAACAATAAAAGGAGATGAATACAACAGGCTATCATTCAGAATCAATCATGAACAGACTATAAAGCCTTGGTTGATAGTGAAACCCAAAGTCAGCTTATCATACACCACGGGAAAAGATACTCAGGCTTCCCTTTATCAGATGTACCTTAATATGCCATGGGACAATCCCAGAGATGCCAATGGAAATCTGATCCGGGTGGATGAGGATTACGCAGATTGGTACGGAAGGGATAAAAGCAGTTACCTTTATGACCTTCAATGGAACTATGGCAAAAGTAATCAGCTGGATCTCATAGGAAATCTGGATGCTGAAGTCAGATTTACTGATTATCTTAAATTCATTACCACTAACAATGTTACCTACAAAAACTATGATGACATGTACTATACCGATCCCAGATCGATCAGTGGAACAAGTAATAAAGGGGAATTAACAGAAAACTATCAAAAAGACATCAGCAAATTTTTCAACCAGATGCTGAGATTTGACAAAGATTTTGGAAATCATAACATCAACGCATTAGCTGCATATGAATATACCGACAGATTCTATAAGTCATCAAGAGCTGGTGTTTATGGAGTAGTACCCGGTACAGATATTTTTAATACCGGTGCTTCTACAGGACAAAAGCCAACAGGAAGAAAGTTTGACCGCGCTTATAATGCATTCCTGTTTAACACAGAATATGTATATGATAAAAAATATTTTATCCAAGGGTCTTTAAGAAGCGAATCGTCTTCTGCATTCGGTGCCAACAACAGAAACGGCTTATTTTATGCGTATAGTGTGGGATGGAATATCCATAAAGAAAATTTCTTCAAAATAAAACCTGTTAACGAATGGAAATTACGGGCAAGCAGAGGACTTGTGGGAAATACACCCAGTCCGGATTACGGATGGCAAGACCTATATAGACTTACAGAAAAATATGATGGACAAATAGGAGCAACATGGTATCAGCTCGGAAACCCTGCGTTAACCTGGGAATCAATCTATCAGAATAATATCGGTACCGATATCAAGGTATTTAATAACAGACTTACTTTAAATATTGATTATTTTAATAATAAAACAAAAAACCTGCTGATGCTTGTCCCTCTGCCATCATTGACTGGAGTTGACAGACAATATGTGAATATCGGTGACGTCAGAAACAAAGGCTGGGAGTTCAATGTAAATTATTCCATTATCCGCTCAGAAGATATCAACTGGGATCTGGGGTTCAATATCAGCACCTATAAAAACAATGTCCTTTCAACCCGTAATAACGGCACACAGGTCTTGGACAATTATCATGTAGCTATACAAGGATATGACGTTAACTCTTTCTATATGAGAAAGTGGCTGGGTGTAAATCCGGAAAATGGTGAAGCACAATGGGAGATCATTAATCCGGATGGAAGCAGAAGTGCGACCTCAAAATACAACCTGGCTACCGTACAAGTGGTAGGAGCTGCCACACCAGATTATTACGGCTCTGTAAGTACTAATCTGAACATCAAAAATTTCTATCTTGCCGCAAATCTTTATTTCTCTCAGGGTGGGCAAGTATATAACTCGTACAGAGAATTATTTGATTCAGACGGTGCCTATCCGTATTACAACCAGATGGTTTTAAAAGATGGATGGACAAGATGGGAAAAGCCGGGAGATATCGCAACCCATCCGGCTGCTGTATACAACAATAATTCATTAACAAATAAGCCTTCATCACGGTATCTTGAGGATGCCAGCTTTGTCAAGTTAAGATCCTTGAGAATAGGATATAATTTGCCTGCATCTCTAACAGAAAAGATGAAAATAAAATCAGCGAATATTTATATTATGGGTGAAAATTTATTTACCATCACCAAATTCTCCGGAGTGGATCCTGAAGTTGGTAATGCAGATAATCAAAGCGTTTATTCTGGCAATGCAGGAGCTATCTACCCTATTCCGAGAAGATTTTCCTTAGGCTTAAACTTTTCTTTTTAAAAAAATAATTATGAAAAAAATACTTATTCCCATTCTCATAGTATCATTAACGGCATGTAACATAGACCGTTCACCGTATGATTCAAAGGAGTCTGATGTTATCCTTGCAGATGCAACCGGACTCAAAACCATAACGCTGGGAAATTATGCATTGCTTAAAGGAGATGCGGATGGCGGTGGTTTTTACAACAACCTGTACAGGATCAGTGAATATGGTGGTGATAATATTGATATCAGCGGAACTACCACCGATTCATTTTTTTATTATTATAATTATAAAAGCATTAAAAACAATGCCCGCACCAATACGATCTGGAACTCGGGATACAAAGCTATTATCGGATGTAACAGAGTGATATCAAAGGTTACGGAAGGAAAAGACACAGAAACAGATCAGCTCATAGGCGAAAATTATTTTTTAAGAGCTTATGTATACTTTTCTATGGTCAATGTATTTGGAAGACCCTATAATCAGGGGACAGGTAATCCCGGAGTACCCTTAAAACTATCTGACGATGTCAACGATTTGCCTGCCAGAGCCACTGTAGGAGAGATATACAATCAAGTGGTAAACGACCTTCTGAAAGCAGAAAAACTGATGACCCTGGACAAAAACAATATATATGCATCCAAAGAAGCAGCACAGGCTTTACTTTCCAGAGTCTACTTATACATGGAAAATAATGATAAAGCGATTGAATATGCAGATAAAGTCATCAATTCCGGGAAGTATACCCTTCTGTCTAAAGCAGAATTGCCTGCTTATGCTACCAAAACTCCTGAATCCAATACCGAAACTATTTTTGCATTTAAATACAATAAAGATGGAGACTATAGTGATGGCTGGTATACTATAGGCTCAATGTATGCTACCATACAGAATGTGGGCTGGGGTGAAATGTATGCTTCTTCCTCTTATCTTGATCTGATCAATCAGAATCCTCAGGATGCAAGGCTGAAGTTTATTTCTCCCAAATACAGCAGTCCGGCGGTTCCGGTTGCATATTGGGTACAAAAAGGAACCAACTCATCCGGTGCCACCACCTACAGTTATCAATTTCAAAAGACTTTCCAGCAGAATGGAAATACTTACTTCACCATGAATAATATCAATTATAAGGTACAATCTGAGGCAGCACCCAATAAAACAAACTATTATTTTGTTAACGCAAACGGTGGAAAAACTTATGTTTACTTAGATAATGATATGGATAAAAGAAACGGATATCCTAAATTTTATGTTTTAAAATGTTCCTTACAAGAGGGAGTTCCGCAACTGTGGTCTCCGGTTGTTATAAGACTGGCAGAAATATACATGAACAGAGCCGAAGCCTATGCGAAAAAAGGAAATACTGCTTCAGCACTCGCAGACATAAACATTATCAGAACAAGAGCAGGAATACCTGTATATAATTCAGTCCCTGCAGGGCAGACTATTCTGGACGTTGTTCTACAGGAAAGAAGGTTGGAAATGGCTTTTGAAGGACATAGAAGATACGATGTCTTCAGAAACAAACTGGATCTCGACAGACAATATCCCGGAACTCATTTAAGTGGAAGCAATGCTTTTTATACAGTACCTTATACCCATAATAGAGTGGTAGAATATATTCCCGAGCAGCAGATCCAGATCCAGCCAAATCTGGTGCAGAATCCGGATTAAGAATGATACGGAAATCAACAGCATTCAAAAATTTCAAATCAACAAAAAAGAGGCTGTCCTAAATATGGGCAGCCTCTCTTTATATATTTTGATATCTTAACTTAGAATTTCCATCCAACCGTAAGGAAGAAATTATTTCTGTTGTTTTTCACCTCACTTGCCGCATATGCTTCACTTGCGAAGATATTTTTAGCAGAATAATAAGATGAATCAGAATTACCATCCATATATCCTCTCATAAAAGGATTAGTATACTTAGATGAGATATTCTGATAAGACGCATCTACATAGAATGATTTGAAATCATACCCGATACCAAAAGAAAGGGTATTTCTGTCACTTAGCATCATATTGCTGTACGATTGATCTCCTACAGTACCTGCATCATTAAATCTGCTGATCGTAAGGGCATCAAAAGGAGTTGACTGGTAGGCGTAACCTCCTCTCAATCTGAACTGCTGTACTCTGTACTCAGCTCCCACTCTTACTTCTGAAAGATTCTTGTAGTTTTCTTTGAAGAAATCATTTAATTCTCTTTCTGCACCTCCATATACTTTATAATCAGGTTTTGTAAGTCCAAGAGTATAGTCTACGTTCAATGAGAAGTTTTTACTTGCTACAAACGCAGCACTCACCGTTGCTTTAAGAGGTGAAGTGAACTTTCTGTTTTCAGCTCCAATATCGTCTCCATAAACAGGATCATTATAGAAATAATAATTTCTGTCTATTGTCCAGAATGTAGGAGTTTCAAGAGAGGCTCCGACTCTGAAGTTAGGACTCAACTTTCCAATCACCCCTAATGAAGCAGAAAAACCTGAAGATCTTTCTGAGTACGGAGTATCCTGCTTACTGAATGCTTCTGTAGAACCATTGGCAATGTTTCGGTACAACAAAGTATCATACTGATCCAATGAAGCATTGAAAAAGTTGAAACCTGCTCCTAAATATAAATTATGATTATAGTTGGCACCCACTCCAAAACTCATCTTTGACAAGTTACCGTATCTTTCATACATATGCCCCGCTAATGCAGCATCCTTGCTAATATCATCCTTATCAAAAGCATAAACGATCTTATTATTTCCTGGTGACTGGATTACATTGTCCAAAGTCTGATTAGAAAAATTAATACCAATGTTGATAAACTTCCATCCGGTTTCTGTCATCAAAGGAAAAGCAATTACACCTCCTGCATTCCCAAGGTCTCCTCTGGTTTTGCTATAATCTATTGTAGATCCTCCTAAAGTACTTTTATTTTTATTTCCTAAAATAGATAAAGTTCCTGAAACCTCACCTGAAATAGCTACTCCTAAACCTGCCGGGTTCGTAAGCAAAGAGTTTGCATCACCACCTAGCGCACCATTAGCTCCAGCCATCGCATTAAACTTAGCTGATCCCACCATAGGAGTACTTGAATAAACCTCTACCGTATTTCTTATGACAGAAACATCCTGAGCCTGTGCATAAAATGCAGCAGAAATACTCATTAATACTAAAGATTTTTTTAACATTATTTTTTAATAGTTTATTAATTTGAAAAATTATCTGAAGCCACCTCTGCCTCCGCCGCCGGATCTCATTCCGCCACCTCCTGAAGAACCGCCTCTAAAGCCTCCTCCTCCGGAGTTGAAGCCACCACTCGATCTGAAACCTCCTGAATCATTAGATCTGAAGCCTCCGTTATTATTGTTATATCTTGGTTGTGGTTGCTGATAATTGTAATTAGGTCTTGTTTGTGGCGCAGAGTTACGGAATCCACCATTAGACTGTGTATTTCTGAAACCTCCGGAATTACCGTTTCTAAAACCTCCGGAATTGCCATCTCTGAAACCGCCATTACTGTTTCTGAAGCCTCCGTTTGAGTTGGTATCTCTGAAACCACCATTATTATTAGTGTTTCTGAAACCTGAATTATTTGTATTCGTTCTGTAAACTGCGTTGGCTACCCCTGTATTCTGGAATCCACCTCCACTGATACCACTTCTTCTGTAAACAGGTCTGTTGTAGTAGCCACCACCCCAGTAACCACCTCCGTAACCCCAGTAGGGATTTCCGTAGTATCCGCCCCAGAATGGATCATAATATCCGCCATATCCGTATCCCCAGTATGGACTTCCCCATCCGTAAGAGCCTCCCCAGCCCCATCCGAATGATCCGCCCCAACCCCAGGACATACTAGCACCCCACCCCCAGCCACGGTTCATACCCCAACCCCAATACGGGCTGTAACCACCATACCATCCCCAAGGAGATCCCCATCCCCATGAGTTGTCATAATAGTTGGTCTGAGAACCTGCATAAAGTCCCCAATCCGAGTCTGTAGCGTTGGAATTCCAATTGGTGTTGGTACCACTCCAGTCATTATATCTGTTTTGTTGCTCTCTGGAATTCGCCTGTGCATTTTGAATTACATTGGAATCCTGATAGTAATCATAGTATTCTCCTACTCTGTTTCCGCTATCATTGATGATAACTCCTTCAGGTAGCGTATCCTTATTGGGGTCGTAATACACCCCGTCTGTCTCGCTATACCCTCCCATCTGAGCACCACAAGACACAAGTAATAATCCGCCCGATATAGCCAATATCACTTTGGATCTTAGCAGACCAAGCAAATTTTTATGTATATTTCTTTTCATGATAACGTAAAAATTTTTAATTTAAATTATATTTGCAATCTGTACCAAAAATGTACCAAAATACTGGTAAAAAAATCTATCAAAAATAGATTTTTATTTTTAGATAACAATAATGTACAAAAGTTAAAAAAATTTAAAAAAATAATGGCAAAATTAACCTCAAGAAGCGAAGATTACAGCAAATGGTATAATGAGCTGGTTGTAAAAGCTGATTTAGCTGAAAACTCAGGCGTGCGTGGATGTATGGTGATCAAACCGTATGGCTATGCGATCTGGGAAAAAATGCGTGATGAAATGGATAAAAAATTCAAAGAAACAGGTCACGTTAACGCATACTTCCCGCTTTTTGTGCCCAAGAGCTTGTTTGAGGCTGAGGAAAAAAATGCAGAAGGTTTTGCAAAAGAATGTGCTGTTGTTACCCACTACAGGTTAAAAACCGATCCGGACAACCCTTCCAAACTGATTGTAGATCCGGATGCAAAACTTGAAGAAGAACTTATTGTTCGTCCTACTTCAGAAGCAATTATCTGGAATACCTATAAAAACTGGATTCAGTCTTACAGAGACTTACCGATACTAATCAACCAATGGGCAAATGTTGTTCGTTGGGAAATGAGAACACGTCTTTTCCTGAGAACAGCAGAATTCTTATGGCAGGAAGGGCACACCGCTCACGCTACAAAAGATGAAGCTATTGAAGAAGCAGAAAAGATGAATAAAGTATATGCAGATTTTGCAGAAAACTTTATGGCTATTCCTGTAATTCAAGGGTTAAAAACGCCTTCTGAAAGATTTGCAGGAGCTGATGAGACTTATTGTATTGAAGCATTAATGCAGGATGGAAAAGCTTTACAGGCTGGAACATCTCACTTCTTAGGTCAGAATTTTGCAAAAGCATTTGACGTAAAATTCACCAACAAAGAAGGGAAAATCGAACATGCATGGGCAACATCATGGGGAACATCTACCCGTCTGATGGGAGCTTTAATTATGACGCACTCTGATGATTTCGGATTGGTATTGCCTCCTACCCTTGCGCCGATTCAGGTGGTGATTGTTCCTATCTTTAAAGGAGAAGAGCAACTGGAACAAATCAGTAAAGTGGCTTTAGATATTCAGGCTAAACTGAGAGCAAAAGGAATTTCTGTGAAGTTTGACAATGATACTCAGAACAAACCAGGATGGAAATTTGCAGAATATGAATTGAAAGGAGTTCCTGTAAGAATCGCTATGGGACCAAGAGACCTTGAAAATAAGTCTGTAGAAATTGCGAGAAGAGATAATCTGACTAAAGAAGTTCGTTCTATTGAAGGAATTGATTCTTATATCGAAGATTTATTGAAAACGATTCAACAGGATATTTATAATAAAGCATTTGAATTCAGAAAAAATAATATCACGAAAGTGGATACTTATGAAGAATTCAAAAAAGTTCTGGAAGAGAAGGGAGGATTTATTTATGCACACTGGGATGGAACGGCTGAAGAAGAGGAACAAATCAAGGATGAAACGAAGGCTACAATAAGATGTATTCCTTTGGATAATGACGTAGAAGAAGGAATTTCTTTGATTTCAGGAAAACCATCTAAGAGACGTGTATTATTTGCAAAAGCTTATTAAAAATTTTAATGATTTAGAAAAAAATCATTAATTTTTAAAGAAATATTCAAAAAAAAGTGACATTTGGACGGATTTTTGTTTAAATTTATCTCAACATTAATCAAAAAAATTTATTATTATGTCTTTAAATGTCATTGATTTAATTAAAGGACAATTAGGTCCCGCATTGGTTTCACAGGCTGCATCGCAGTTTGGAGAAAGTGAATCTGGTATTTCTAAAGCAATTGGCGGATTATTACCTGCTGTAGTAGGTGGATTAGCCAATAATGCAGATAAACCTGGCGTTGTGGATGCTATTACACAAGCCTCTTCAAGTGGAATTTTAGGAAATTTATTAGGCGGTTCGTCGAGCAGTCCTGTTATTTCAAACTTATTATCTTCTATTTTTGGAGATAAAGTAGGTGCATTAGTTAATTCTATTGCCAGTTTTTCAGGTGTCAGCAATACCTCTGCAGGTTCTTTGTTAAACCTGGTGACTGGAGCTACAGTAGGCACTATTGGAAAATATGCAGCAGACAATAATCTGGGTGCTTCAGGTATTTCCAGCTTACTGCATGATCAGAAAGGCATTATTTCTTCTTTATTGCCTGCAGGTCTTTCTTTGGCTTCCTTTGGATTAGGAGCTGAAAATTGGTTTGGCCAGGCAAAAGAAACGGTTTCTTCAGTAACATCTACTGCTAAAGATAACATCGCTGAAGGTGTAGCTACAGCAAGAGAAAATGTTTCAGAAGGAGCAAGAGAAGTAAGAGAAAGATTTGAAAATAATAACAATAATAATCAAGGCGGAGGTTCAATCTGGAAATGGTTGCTTCCGCTTTTATTATTGATCGCTGCTGCTTATTTCTTATGGAAGCAGTGTGAGAAAAAACAAACCACTACAACCACTACTACAACATCTGATTCTACTGCAACCAGCACAACTACGGATACTGCTGCTACAACAGCAACACCTGCTCCTGCAACAGCTAAAACAGATGAAGATATTGATCTTAATGGAGTGATGTTAAAAGGTTACAAAGGAGGAATGGAAGATCAGATGATTACATTCCTGAAATCCGGAAACTACAAAAATGCAGCTGATGATGCAGCATTGAAAGATAAGTGGTATGACTTCGATCACGTCAATTTCAAAATGGGAAGTGCTACTGAACTTGAAGCAGGTTCACAAGGGCAATTGGATAACTTAGTGGCTATCCTTAAAGCTTTCCCTGATGCAAAAATCAAAATTGGAGGTTATACAGACAAAACCGGAAACGAAGCCAACAATGTAAAACTATCAAAAGCCAGAGCTGAATACATCAAGGCTGCTTTAGTAAAAGCAGGAGTTGGTACTCAGGTTTTAGAAGCTGAAGGCTATGGAAGTAAATTTGCTAAAGTAGATGCAAAAGCTTCTGATGCTGAAAGAGCTGCCGATAGAAAAATGGCTGTAAGATTTGCAAAATAATCTTTAGAGTCAATAAAAATTAGGTCCCGGGAAGCAATTTCCGGGATTTTTTTATGCCATGATTTTTCTGTTTACATTTATTTAATTAAATTTGTTAGCCATTTCTAACATTTATGAATTTCAATATAAAAAACGCTTGGCGAAAAGATAAAACAAACCATTCCTTATCAGAGGTTTATTCATCAATCAAAGTCCCTAAAAATGCAACTTTCTGGAGGAAATATCTTGCATTTGCAGGACCAGGTCTGATGATTGCCGTAGGTTACATGGATCCAGGAAACTGGGCCACAGATATTGCCGGGGGAGCTCAATTCGGTTATACACTCCTTTCGGTCATCCTTATTTCCAATATCTTTGCAATGGTTTTACAGCACTTATCCGTAAAACTTGGTGTTGTTGCAGAAAGAGATCTTGCTCAGGCCTGTAGAGACCACTTCAATCCTACCACTAATTTTATTCTCTGGGTATTCTGTGAAATAGCCATTGCCGCCTGTGATCTCGCTGAGGTCATCGGTTCAGCCATTGCATTAAACCTGTTATTCCATATCCCGCTGACTTGGGGGATTGTCATTACAACAGTGGACGTTTTAATCATTCTTTTACTTCAGTCCAAAGGTTTCCGATGGATAGAGAGTATTGTAGGAGGGCTTATCTTCATTATTCTAGCCTGTTTTGTATATGAAATCATCATTTCGCAGCCTGCTTTTAATGAGATTCTGGGAGGTTTGGTTCCGCAAAAGGAAATTATTCAGAACCCTGCCATGCTTTATATAGCAATCGGGATTTTAGGAGCTACCGTAATGCCACACAATCTGTATCTGCACAGCAGTATTGTACAGACCAGAGATTATACCCGTGATACCGAAGGAAAAAAAGAAGCCATAAAGTTTGCCACCATAGACAGTACCGTTTCATTAATGCTGGCATTTTTCATCAATGCAGCAATTCTTATTCTGGCTGCTGCTACATTCCATACTACAGGTAATGAACATGTGGCGGATATTCATGATGCCTATAAAATGTTAACTCCTATTCTGGGAGCTTCTATGGCCAGTATTGCATTTGCCATTGCTTTATTAGCATCCGGGCAAAATTCAACATTAACTGGAACTCTTGCCGGACAGATCGTCATGGAAGGCTTCCTGAATATCAGATTAAAACCATGGCTGAGACGATTGATCACCAGACTTATTGCTGTAATTCCGGCACTTATTGTTGCCATTCTTTACGGAGAACAGGGAACAACTGAATTATTGGTTTTAAGCCAGGTAATTCTTTCCATGCAGCTTAGTTTTGCAGTTGTTCCATTGGTGATGTTTACCAATGACAAAGCTAAAATGGGAGAATTTGTCAATAAACCATTCCTGAAAGTCTGTGTATGGATAATTTCCATCATTATCATTGTTCTAAATCTGTACCTTTTGTACCAGACGTTTACGGGAGAATAGAAAATATAACTATAGTTTTAAAATTGACTATTGGACATTCTTTGGTGAATAGTCAATGGTCAATTTTTGCTTCGCAAAGTCAATTATTAATCCTACCCTACAACAAATTCACAAGCGAAGCGGATTGACATCTTCACCATTGATTAGTGAATGGTTAATGGTCAATTTTTGCTTTGCAAAGTCAATTATTAAACCTATACTACTCAAAATTCACAAGCGAAGCGCATTGACATCTTCACCATTGATTAGTGAATGGTTAATGGTCAATTTTTGCTTTGCAAAGTCAATTATTAAACCTATACTACTCAAAATTCACAAGCGAAGCGCATTGACATCTTCACGATTCGCCATTACTCCCTTTTTCTGCCTTAATGTCCAGATTTTAGATTTGGCAGGCTCTTTGTCAAACAATCAGTAAATAAATATTGAATTATGGAAAACCAGGATATTAACGAAGAAAGCATCAATAATCAGGAAGAAAACAATGTTCAGAATGACGCAACGTCTCAGGACAATGTGACAGTTACTCCTTCTCCAGAGGAACTTTTGGCAGAAGAGAAAGACCGTTACATCAGATTGTATGCTGAATTCGAAAACTATAAAAAAAGAACAAGCAAAGAGAAGATCGAATTCTTCCAGTATGCCAACCAGGAAATGATGGTTTCAATGTTAGGAGTTTTGGATGATTTTGAAAGAGCTTTAAAAGAAATCGCTAAAAATGGAAATCCGGCTGACCTGCAAGGTGTGGAACTTATCTATCAGAAATTCAAGAACAAACTTACCGAAAAAGGACTAAAAACAATGGAAGTAAAGGCTGGTGACAGCTTTAATGTTGATTTCCATGAAGCGATTACTCAAATCCCTGCTCCATCGGAAGATTTGAAAGGAAAAATCGTAGACGTTATTGAAACAGGATATACTTTAAATGATAAAGTGATCCGTTTTGCAAAAGTAGTAACAGGAAATTAAAATTCATAAATGATAAATGGTGAGTGATAATTGATAAATGTTTCACTTATTAGCTTTACAATATCTTTTATCATTTATCAACAATCAATTATAAAGTTGTCATGTCAAAAAGAGATTATTACGAGGTTCTTGAGATCAGCAAATCTGCATCGGCCGACGAAATAAAGAAAGCATACCGTAAAATGGCCATCAAATTTCACCCGGATAAAAATCCGGGAGATAAAGAGGCTGAAGAAAAATTTAAAGAAGCTGCTGAAGCTTACGAAGTTCTGAGCGACGATCAGAAACGTGCAAGATACGACCAGTTCGGACATGCCGGAATGGGTGGAAATGGTGGTTTCGGAGGCGGAGGCTTCGGAGGCGGAATGAACATGGAAGATATTTTCAGCCAGTTTGGAGATATTTTCGGTGGTGGTTTCGGAGGATTCGGTGGTGGCGGTGGAGGCCGTCAGCAGGTGAAGGGTTCTAATTTAAGAATCAGAATCAAGCTGAACCTTGAGGAAATGGTAAATGGTACTCAGAAAACCATCAAAGTAAAGAAAATGAAGATGGCGGAAGGTGCCACTTCAAAAACATGTCCTACCTGTAACGGTTCCGGTGTTCAGTTAAAAGTAATGAATACCATGTTTGGTCAAATGCAGACTCAAACTACATGTAGTACTTGTCAGGGAATTGGAAAAGTTGCTGACAAAATTCCTGCAGGAGCCAATGCACAGGGACTTATCAAAGATGAAGAGGAAATCGCAATCAACATTCCGGCAGGAGCAAGAGACGGTATCCAGCTTAATGTAAGAGGAAAAGGTAATGATGCTCCATTTGGAGGTGTTCCGGGAGATCTATTGGTGATCATTGAAGAGGAAGTAGATCAAACTATCAAGAGAGAAGGTGATAATCTTCACCAGGAATTATATGTTTCATTTGCTGAAGCTGCTTTAGGAACGAAGAAAGAAATTCCTACCGTAGGCGGAAAAGTAAAAATTACCGTTGATCCGGGAACTCAATCCGGAAAAATCTTGAGATTAGCCGGAAAAGGGCTTCCAAGTATCGACAGCTATGGTAAAGGAGACATGTTCATCCACATCAATGTCTGGACTCCACAGAAGCTTACCAAGGACCAGAAAGAATTCTTTGAAAAGCAGATGTCCAGCGGAGAAATGGTTGCAGAACCATCCGGAAAAGAAAAAACTTTTTTTGATAAAGTAAAAGATTTATTCAATTAATATAGAAAAAGAGACTTTTTACAGGTCTCTTTTTTGTTTAACGTTCAAAGTTTTATATTCAAAGTTTAAATCTAATCATAAAAAATCCTGCACTCTCTCGAGTACAGGATTTTTTGGTTATTTAATTCTAATTCTGTTTTATTTTTTTGTTGCCAGGGAATAGATTCCTTTTCCTAAAGTGAAGACAGCAACCGCTGCCAATCCGCCAGCAACTCCAAGTGTAAGCTCTTTCAAAACATCCGGCCAGGTTGGTAATATGCCATGGAAAAATTCGATCCTATGCAGAAAAATTCCACCAGCAACCATTATTAAAGCAATTGTTCCTACGACTCCTAATATTTTAATAACAATAGGTAAAGCCTTCACTAATAGATGTCCAAGCCCTCCGAAAAAGCCTTTATCCTTACTTTTCTTTATTAATTTAAACCCAGCATCATCCATTCTTACGATCAAAGCTACAATTCCATACACTCCAACAGTAGCAATAAATGCAACCAGACTTGTTACTAAAATCTGCGTAATGAAAGGATGACTTTCTTCCAATACGGTTCCTAAAGCAATAATAACAATCTCGATGGATAAAATAAAATCAGTTGTAATTGCCGATTTTACTTTCTCTTTTTCAATTTCTTCAGAACTTTTTTCGTCTTCTTCAATTTCCTCTATAACTTCATGCCCCTTTTTGTCACGGTGAAAAAGAAATTCTATTACTTTTTCAACGCCTTCAAAGGCCAGATAGAATCCTCCAAGGATCAATACATAATTAATAGCCGGAGCATATAACCAATTAAGTAAAAAAACGATAGGAAGAATAATCAGTTTATTGATAAATGATCCTTTGGTAATTGCCCATAAAACGGGAATTTCCCTTGAGGAAAGAAAGCCAGTGGCTTTTTCTGCATTTACAGCCAGATCGTCTCCTAAAATTCCTGCTGTCTTTTGGGTAGCAACCTTACTGGTAACCGCTACATCATCCATCAATGCTGCAATATCATCCAAAATTGCAAAAAAGCCTGATGCCATATTTTAATAATTTTTTAATCTTTGTTAAGTTCAGCAAAAATAATTATTTAATTCCGTTTTTGGATTCATAATCTAACAATTATTTTGAAAATTATATGAACCTTTCAACAATCCTTCACTTTCAATATTTTATATCTTTGTTTAAAATCTATTGGATGAATAAAAACTGGGAAAATCAATTACAAAGTATATGGCTAAAACTTGGAACCATAAACAGTGAAGAGTTTATTGAGCAAATTAAAGATCATGTAGAATTACTTACAGAAAAGGATTCCCAGGCTATTGCTGATTTTGAAAGAGCCTGTGCTTTTGATTCCACCGGGCATGAAAAGGAAGCAGAACCTTTGTACAGATCAGCATTAGAAAAAGGATTAACTGGCTTACGAAGAAGAAGAGCAAGAATTCAGCTCGCAAGCACCTTAAGAAATAATGGAAAAATAGAAGAAAGTATCCATATTTTAAGGGAGGAAAAAGCCCACTATTCTGATGAACTGGATGATGCGGTAGATTCTTTTTTAGCACTGTCCCTTTCTTCAGCAGAAGAATACAAAGAAGCACTGTCTTTAATATTGAAAGCTCTTTCCAAACATTTGCCCAGGTACAATAATTCTTTGAGCCGCTACGCTGAAAACCTGTAATTTTAACCGTTTTTTAAATCTGATCCCTATGCAACGTCAATTTCATATTTTAGCTTTAGGATGTATGTGTTGTTTGTTCAGTGCATTCTACTCTGCTCTGAAAGCTCAGACGGAAAATCATCTCAACACTATTAATCACGAAAGCAAGAAAGAAGAAATAGACCACATTATAAAAGCATTTGCAGCAATTAATAAATTTAATGGAACTGCTTTGATCCATTATCAGAATAAAAACATTATTGAAAGATCATACGGCTGGCAGGATGCAGAAAAAAAGATCCCCAATCAGGACAAAAGTGTGTATCAGATTGCTTCTTTAACCAAATCTTTCACAGCTCTGGTCATTGTAAAGCTAAGCGAGGAAGGAAAACTTTCTTTTAAAGATCCTGTCTCAAAGTTTATTCCCGATTATCCAAGAGGAAATGAAATTACGATCGAACATCTCCTTACCCACACTTCCGGAATTTATGAAGTATTGCGAAATAAAGAGTATTTCAATCTTCTTCACACCGGAAAATCTATATCAAAAGATAAAGAACTTTCTTTTTTTAAAAATGAACCATTGGATTTTAAACCCGGAACTCAGTTTTCTTATACCAATTCAGGGTATATCATATTGGGACTTATCATTGAAAAGATAACAGGACTTTCTTATGAAGATGCTGTAAGAAAATTCATCCTAAATCCTCTGAAGATGGCTCACACCGGTTTTAACTACCTTGCACTGAAAAGCCCGTACAAAACCGTTCCTTATTCTTATATTTCAAACACAAAACAGGAAAAAACACAAGTCTGGAATTCTACACTAACCGGTCCTGCAGGACAAATCTACAGTACCGTTGAAGATCTGTACAATTACTATATTGGATTGAGAGATTATAAAATTGTTTCCAAAGAGGCATTTAAAAAAGCAACCACTCCTTTTTTGAGCGGCTACGGTTATGGTTGGTTTATTGATGATCTTTACGGAAAAAAACTCATTAATCACGGCGGAAATATAGAGGGTTCCACAAGTTATTTTGCGATGCTTCCGGAGGATGATCTCTGCATTATCCTTCTGAACAATATCACAAGTAAAAAACTGGAGAAAGCAGGTAGTACTATTTTAGCGGCTCTTTTACATCAGCCTTACACTCTTCCACAACCAAATAAAGAAGTAACACTAAGTGCTGATATTCTTAAAAAATATGTTGGAGATTACCAGCTTTCAGATGATAGCATTATCCATATTCTCTACGAAAACGGGCAGCTTTTTATGCAGAACAATAAAGATCCTAAGGTCAGAATTTCAGCTGAAAAAGAAGATGCATTTTTCCTTCAGGATGATGACACTGAGATTTCTTTCATTTTCAAAGAAGGTGAAAAAGGAGTTATTACCATCAAAAAAGGATTGTCATCAAAAACAGCAGAAAAGCTTTAATTAGACCTTGTTTGCTTCATAATTAATAGAATTTTTCGTAAATTTAAGTAATGAAAAAACTCATTCTCCGGTATCATTTTTTCGTCATGGGATGCGTTGGTTTCCTTCTGCAATCATGTAATACTAAATTCAGAGTTTGGGTAGGTCCTGGCGGACAACAGAAGATTTACAATCTGAAATATGGGGAACATAAAAGACAGCAAATGGATGTTTTTCTTCCCAAAGATTATTCTGAAAATTCTCCTGTTGTACTTATCGTTCATGGTGGCGCCTGGACTTTGGGTAAAAAAGAGCATATGATCCAGGTTCAGAAAATGCTTTTTCAAAACAACATTCCGAGTATCAATATGAATTACAGGTTTGTTTCTACCAAAGAAAAGATCACTTATAAACAACAGCTTGAAGATATTGGGCTTGCCATTGAAAAATTCAACTCTTTAGCAGAAAAAGCAGAGCTTCAACCCAACAATTACATTCTTCTGGGAGAAAGTGCCGGTGGCCATCTAGCCTTACTTTATGGTTACCAGCATCCTGAACAAATAAAAAAAATAATCTCCTTAAGCGGACCAACAGATTTTTACAGCTCTGAATATCTCAAATCTTTTTATTCAAAATATACCTCTCCTACTTTTCAAAAGGTAGTAGGGACTAAGTTTGACCGGAAAAACGTTTCTGAAGCTTTTAAGGAAGCCAGCCCTATTGCTAATATTACAGATGTTCCTACCATGTTATTTCAGGGAAATAATGATGTACTGGTAAATCAACACCAGGGAATTGCGATGGACTCTGCGCTTACCAAGATGAACGTTCCACACAAATTTATTTTTATGAAAGGAGCCGGGCATGCACCCAGATTTTTCAGTAAAAGAAAAAGAGACAGCATTATCTATCCTAATATTCTGGAATGGATTAAAAAGTAAAGGTGTCTAACAGAATTTTTTTGATTATTAAACGCAAAGGATAATAATTACAACACATCATTGTAAAAAAGCAAAGAAGTCGTGACTTTGTCACTGATGAAGCTCACGAATATATATCCATACGCTTAGAAAGAATCAATTTCATTGATTCCTACCTTTGCTCTCTCAAAATAATACTCAATACAAATTAATCTTTGCGTTTAAAAAATTTATTGATAAGCAATAAAAAAGCCATCTCATAATTGAGACGGCTCTATATTTTTGATTGAATTCTTTATCTATTCAAAGTCCTGATCTTCATATTTTTTTGAAAGGTCTTCTTTTTTTCCGAAAACAAACTTGAAGATGACCGGAAGTGTCGTTACCAATACAATGACGATAATGATATATTCCAGTTTCTGTTTTAGATTGATTCCAAACTGGTCCATGAAAAGTTTATCCAGATAATGCCCTGCAAAGATCAAAATGAATGACCATAATACAGCTCCAATAATATTATCTCTTAAAAACTCTTTTTTATCCATTTTGACAATACCTGCCACAATGGGTGTAAAAGTTCTTACAACCGGTAAGAATCTTGCCATAATAACAGCTAATGCACCATGTTTTTCAAAGAAATCGTGGGCCTGATAAAGGTATTTCTTCTTAAAAAGCATTGAATCCGGTCTTTTATATAAAGCAGGACCTGCTTTTCTCCCGAAATAATATCCAACTTCATTTCCAATAACAGCAGCAAGAGCTACACCAGAAGCTAATATTGTAGTATCTAGGAAATCGCTCCCTGTAGAGCCAAAAGTCTCTTTGATGATTTCAACAGCATAAATTCCCGAAACGAACAGTAGTGAATCTCCAGGTAGAAAAAATCCTACAAAAAGACCTGTTTCAGCAAAAACAATAAACAAAATCAGCCAAAACCCTCCCATTTTTATATAAAACTCCGGGTTTAATAAATCCTTCCAGCTATTGAAATCTTCCATAAATATCGATGAACAACAAAAGTAAGTCTAAAATGTCTGAAACAAAAATTAATTATAAGATTTTAACTAAAATTCAAACATGATTTTTATAAGTCCAGATCATCATCGGAAACTGCCGTTCCATCGGCCATTAAGAATGCTTTCAGGAATGGGGTAATATTTCCGTTCATTACGGCATCCACATCTGAAGTTTCATGACCGGAACGTACATCTTTTACCAGTTTGTATGGATGCATGACGTAGTTTCTGATCTGGCTTCCCCACTCAATCTTCATTTTATTGGCTTCAATCTCATTTCTGGCTTTCATACGCTCTTCCAGTTCCATTTCGTAAAGTCTTGAACGAAGGAGCTGCATGGCCTTTTCTTTATTCTGAAGCTGAGAACGGGATTCTGAGTTTTCAATGATAATTCCTGTAGGAGCGTGGCGAAGACGTACAGCCGTTTCCACCTTGTTTACGTTCTGTCCTCCGGCTCCGGAAGCTCTCATGGTTTCAAAGCTGATATCGGCAGGATTGATGTTGATTTCAATGGTATCATCCACCAAAGGATAAACATATACCGAAACAAAACTGGTATGGCGTTTCGCATTACTGTCAAAAGGAGAAATCCTTACCAAACGGTGTACTCCGTTTTCACCTCTTAAATATCCAAAAGCAAATTCGCCTTCAATTTCAAGGGTAACAGTCTTCACACCTGCTACATCTCCTTCCTGGAAGTTAAGTTCACGGATTTTATAGCCTTGTTTTTCTGCCCACATGGTATACATTCTCATCAGCATAGCTGCCCAGTCACAACTTTCTGTTCCTCCTGCTCCTGCTGTAATCTGAAGTACTGCAGAAAGTTCGTCCCCTTCATTGGAAAGCATATTTTTGAATTCCAGGTCCTCAATTTTTTCCACCAATTGCGGGAAAGTCTCATCCAGTTCTTTTTCAGAATCCGGATCTTCTTTAGCAAAATCAGCCAAAACCTGTAAATCTTCAAACTGTGTCTGAATTTCGTCATAGCTTTCTACCCATTTTTTCTTGGAACGAAGCTGTTTTAGAAATGCTTCAGCAGTTTTTGGATTATCCCAAAATTCGGGTGCCGCAGTTTTTTCATCATCATTGGCTATTTCAATCTTCTTTTTTTCAATCTGAAGGTATCTGTGTAAGTCTTCAATTCTGGATTGAACTTCTTTTATCTGGTCGTTGTTAATCACGAATGTTTCTTTTTTGCAAAAATAAGGAATTCTTTTAGAGTGGAGAGGTTCGGGGTTTTAGTTTTCGGGGTTCGGGATTCGAGTTTTTCGAATACTTGATTTTTTTGGAAATTTAATAGAGGTTCAGGATCTGATTTAGGAGAACTATTCCTTGATAATTTCAGCGTCAAAGCTTCTTCTAAGATATTCTTTTGCTTGTTTACTTTCCGATTTGAACCCTGCCATAGTTAAAGCGTAGACAAACAAGAGCATACCCAGAGGAAGAAAAAGTTCTACTGATATTTCTTTTTCCCTTATAGTTTTTATAGAGACACCTATGAAGAAAATCAGGGCAAATGAGCACCAGACTATTAAGAAAAAGAAGACAAAAGCATGTAATGACATGGTCACCTGTATTTGGGTTCCATTATTTTCATTTTGAATTTTACCGTTGATCTGAGGAAGAAAAGAGTTTCTGTATTGTATCACTCTGCTTATTTCAAAGCTATTATTATAGATAGATCCTTCATATTCTTTGATATAATTTTTCCCCAAACCAAATTTTTTAGGTTCTACAAAACCAGAAAGTCTTGTTAAAACTTCCTTTTCAGACAAATTTGTTTTGTAAATAATACGTTCAAAGGGTAAGTATTTCATGTTTCCCAACGTTGTAATTATATCATTTCTGCCACCATTTCACCTATCTTCGGGGCCAGGGCCACTCCCATTCCGGAAAGTCTTACCGCGCAAAACTGTCTTTCTGAAAGCTGTTTTACAATGGGCGATTTTTCTTCACCCATAGCCATGATTCCTGACCAGCGGAGGGCAATTTTAAAATCTTTATGAGGAAGTATGACTTCTTTTAAAAAATTTTCTAAATGATTCTGCAGAAATTCTGTCGTTTCAAAAGCCGTTGTTTCTTCTGTCTTAAAATCCTGATTTCTTCCGCCACCCAGCAATATCCGGTTTCCTATATTTCTGAAATAATAATAGCCTTCATCATAATGAAAAGTACCTTTAAGTTTTAAACCGTCTACTGGTTCTGTCAGGAGAACCTGTCCGCGGGCAGGAATGATATTCTCTTTTTCCAGAAATTTTGAAGTGAATGCATTGGTACAATAAATAAGCTGGTCGGCGATTACAGAAAGATCTGTTGAAAGCTGCACCTCAACTTTGTCCATTTCTTCAATATTTTGAACTTCCGTTCCAAATAAAAACTCAATTTTCAGTTCGTGGCATTTCTCCAGTAGTTTCTGTACTAACTTTCCGGAGTGAAGACCTCCTTCACAAGGATTTTCAATCAGGAATTCAGATTTTCCAAGTCCGAATTCCTTTATTTTATTCTGTTTTAAAGTATAAGTCTGATCCAGTCCGGTTATTGTTTTCAGTTTTTTATTTACAGCATCAATCTGGGTTAAAGGCTCTTCAGTGTTTACAATTTCATAGCCTCCATTCAGTTCAAAATCAATTTCATCATGTTTAAAATAATGCTGGATTTTCTGAAGTCCGTTAAATCTCATTGTAACAAGCTCCAGTGTTTTTTCCCAGCCCATTTTCTCAGAATCGGCAATCACTTCGGTAAGACTTCCAAAGCAGGCAAACCCGGCATTTCTTGTGGAAGCACCCAATGGAATGGTATTCCGTTCAATAATAAGAACAGATTTTTCAGGATACTTCTCCTTTATGGATATGGCTGTCCAAAGCCCGGAAAACCCCGCACCAATAATGATGATGTCTCTTTTTCTGTAGAATGTATCCAATTCCCAGATACTGTTCATAAATAATGAGTAATTAGGTAATGAGTAATTTTTATAAAACCTTAAACAGTTTATCCTTTATCTCCTTCTTCATTATGCTGGAATCCGATGGCTCTTTGCGGCTCTTCGACAACTCTGTAGGTTTCCAGTTCATTTTTCAGAGCCTGAATCCTAAACCTGAAGTCATCAAAATTATTGATAATGGCATCCGCAAGAAATCTAGCTACCTGATCAAGATATTCTTCGGTAAGTTTTGACCCGGCATCCCTCAGCGCACTCTCCAAAAGTTTCTGATCAATTTTTAGCTTTTCGTTTCTGGTTCTCTGATAAAGATTTTTAATTCTTTTCTTTAAACTTTGGGTAAAGTCTATCAGCATAGTGTTACTGAAGGCTTTCATCTTTGAAGAGATTTCATGCCAGAAAGGAACCTTATCAGCTTTGTTATTTTTAAGTATTTTGTAGAGTAAAGAATCTTCTTCCAATCCTCTGGTCATGGCATAAAGAATGATTTCCGAGCGCTCAGAAGCATTGGGAGGAAAAATAGGAATCAACACATCAAATCTTCCGGGCGCCAGAATTTCCTCATCAATTTCAGCCACAGAATTAGCTGAACCTACCATTAAAACACCTTCTTTTTCAAATTTTCCAATGTAGTGAAGAATCAGCTCCTGAGCCTCAAGATTGCAGGAAGCAATGTCTGTTTCCGCCCTTCTTTGCATCATAATTTCATCGAAATCATCCATAAAAAGAAGCATTTTGTTTTCCTTCATCATACTCACCAGGAAATCACTGAAATTGATCTCATTTCCATCAATCAGCGAAGTTCCCAAATAATGTTTTTTGACTTCTTTAAACTGATAACCGATAATTTCAGCAATTTTATTGGCCCAGAATATCTTTCCGCTTCCCGGAGGTCCGTACAGAATAATCCCTGCAGGTTTGTTGATGCCCCAGTCTTTGATCTGCTGTGGATTCAGGAAGGGTTCCAGAACAGTGGATGTATAAAAGAAAAGGTCTCTGTACCCTATAAAATCTCTTTGCTGAAGGCTGGTTTTATGCCCAAAATAATCGTAGACAAACTGATAATTCCCTCCAAGTTTGTTATCAATTCCATAGCTTGATATGGAGGATTTGAAAAAACCATTATCGAAAATATTGAGATTATTGTCTTTAATCACCTTTTCAACCTTATCTTTTGGCTGCTTAATGACTTCGGCAATCTGCTCCAACGTTTTATTTTTATCAAGATCTTTTTCATATAACCTCAAAAAATCTACATTCTCACGGGCAAATTTTTCAAAATCTTCTTTTACGTCAAAATTTGTACTGACACAGTCTACCAGTTCAAGATCAAAATCCTGGATAAACTGTTTTATGGCTTCTGCAGATACATTTAATTCTTCTGCCAGTTCAATTAGCTTCATAACTGTTGATTAATTCTATCAAATTTAATGTATTTGTCCATAAATTAATATTGATTTATGATAATTCTGTAACATTCTCTAATTTATATAGACTACTACTATGTAAAACAAATTACATGGAAAAGATTTTATCAGTAAAAAATTTGACGAAAAAATTCAAAAGAGTTGTGGTGAACAATATTTCTTTTGATGTCGAAAGAGGAAATGTTTATGGCCTTTTGGGTCCGAACGGAAGCGGAAAGTCCACTACTTTCGGGATGCTGCTTTCAACCATCAATCCCACCAGCGGAGACTGGTTCTGGTTTGGAAAAAAAGGAACTGATCCTGACACCTTAAAAAAGATCGGAGCAATTATCGAACAGCCTAACTTTTATCCTTATTTAAGCGCAGAAACCAACCTTAAGATTGTCGCTGAAATTAAGCACGCACCCTATTCAAGGATTGACGAAGTGCTGAAGACCGTTAATCTGTATGAAAGGAGAAAAGATACTTTCAAAACTTTTTCTTTGGGAATGAAACAGCGTCTTGCCATAGCTTCAGCGATGCTCAACAATCCTGAAGTGATGATATTGGATGAACCTACCAATGGACTGGATCCTGAAGGAATCATTCAGATCAGAGAAATCATCAGCAATATTGCCAAACAGGGAATCACCATTATCATTGCAAGCCATCTTCTGGATGAAATTGAGAAAATCTGCAGCCACGTGATTGTATTAAAAGAAGGAAATTCCATCTACTGTGGAAGAGTGGATGAAATGACTTCCAATAATGGATATTTTGAACTGAAAGCTGATAATAACACATTGCTGTTAAATGCTTTGAATGAACTTCAATGGTTCTCTTCCATCCATCAGGAAGGTGATCTTATCAAAGCCCAGATCCGCGATGATGCTTCTGTTTCAGCTTCGGCAATGAATCAGAAACTGGCAGAGAAAGGAATCTATCTTTCCCACTTGACCAAGAAAAAACTGTCTCTTGAATCTCAATTCCTTGAACTTGTAAAAAACACTAATTAATCATGATCAAATTATTAAAACTGGAATACTACAAAAACCTGAACTATCAACCGTTTAAGGTTTTCACTATACTCTATTTCGCCATTCTTACTGCGCTGCTTTTCATAGGATTGGTTGACTTTGATATTTTTGGAGGAACCATTAACTTAAAAGAACAGGGGATTTACAATTTCCCGGAAATCTGGAACTTCACCACATGGATTGTTGCCTTACTGAAAATTTTCCTGGGACTGATCATTGTTTTCTCTATTTCACAGGAATTCAGTAACCGGATGTTCAAGCAGAACACCATTGATGGATTGAGCAGAAAGGAATTCATCACTTCAAAATTACTGACAATAAGTATTTTCACTATTGTTTCAACAGCCATTGTATTGGGAATTACTTTGTTTCTAGGATATCAATATTCGAAGACAACAGAATCTACAAAGGTTTTTGCTGAGATGTTCTTTATTGGAAATTACCTGGTAAAACTATTTACGTTCTTCTGTTTCTTAATGTTCCTTTCTATTTTACTGAGGAAATCTGTGTTTGTATTTCTTGCTCTCTTTATTTTCTGGATTGGTGAGGGAATTTTAAAGGCTCTTGAAGTCTATTCAAAAGTAAAAGGAATGCAGGGGCCCCAAAGAAATGAGGTTCTTCAAAATGATTTTTTCATCTCGCATCTTTTACCACTGGAAAGTATGTCTAACCTTATTCCCAATCCGATGATCAGATTGGATATGGCAAAAATGATGGGATTAAAATATGAATTCCACTACCCTACGGAAAGCCTTATCGCCTGTCTGGTGTGGTGTGGTGTTTTTATATTCGGTTCGTACTGGATTCTGAGAAAAAGAGATTGGTAGATGGTAATATCTGGAATTTAAAGATTTAAAAATTACAATATTTAAAGATTATTTTTTAAGTGGTTCGTTTTCGGATCACTTTTTTTTGGCTTAAAATTTTCATTCGGTACTATCAAAAACCAGCCATGAAAAAAATATACTACTTTCCAGGATTGATCAGCGCCTTGCTGATTCCTGTTTTGTTTTGGTATTATGGAAGCCAAAAGTCTGAAGATATTAACGTTTCTGTGATAGATATTGGACTTCCTGCCAAAGAAAGAGAAGGGAGTAAAAATACATTTGAAAGTTTTGAAACTTACAGAAACTGGGATTACAAAAAAATAAAAATAGTCCCCGGTACTGCCAAAGAAAATTCAAAATCATATGTTTCTGAACTGAAAAAGCTTCAGGAAAGAAATGAGAAAGAGTCTGGTATTGAGTTTATTTTAGATCAAAATAATAGCTATGGTGATTTTGTCTCTGTTTTGAATGATCTGGCAATTGCCAAACAGGAACAATATGCCGTTGACCTGGAGAAAACAGGACATATTTTTGCGGGTTATAGCTATATTGATCCTAAGGTGCAATATCCTGAATATGAATGTTTACTTTGTAATGATACTATAGATTGGGGGCCAGCAGAAACTATGAATGCTTTTGAATCTACCTGCTATGGGCAAATCTTTAACCTGTTTACAACCGCTTCCAAAGAAACTTCCTACATTATTTTCGGGTTTCTTATATTTCTGAATATATCCATGTTCAGCATTAAGGAAAGATTTCAATTGCACTATTAATTCAAAATAAAAAGGCTGCCAAATGGCAGCCTTCCTTTCACATTACTTTTTATCTAACAACGGAAGATATTTTCCGTATCCTTTTGTTTCCATTTCAGCTTTCGGAATAAACTTCAGAGAAGCACTGTTGATACAGTAACGAAGTCCTCCTTTATCCTGCGGCCCGTCTGTGAAAACGTGTCCCAAGTGGGCATCTCCCGTTTTACTTCTTACTTCTACTCTATCCATACCATGGGAACGGTCCAGCTTTTCATCAATCAAACCTTTGGTAATCGGTTTGGAGAAACTTGGCCATCCGCATCCGGATTCAAATTTATCGGTAGAAACAAACAAAGGTTCTCCTGTGGTAATATCTACATAAATTCCTTCACGGGTTTCGTTCCAGTATTCGTTCTGGAAAGGTCTTTCGGTGCCGTTTTCCTGGGTAACATTATATTGTTCTGCTGTCAGTTTTTCTTTTAAAACTTTTTTATCCTGCTTTTGATAAGCCGGTTTTGGAAGCGGGTTGGCTTTTTTGGCCATTTCAAAAAGTCCCGGTTCAATATGGCAGTAACCGCCTGGATTTTTATCCAGATAATCCTGATGATAGTCTTCCGCTCTGTAGAAATTTTTCAATGGAATAGTTTCTACGACTACGGGTTTATTATAATTCTTTGCCAGCTTCTGAACTTCATCTTTTACCACCGCTTCATCCGTTTTATCAGTGAAATAAATTCCTGTTCTGTACTGGTTTCCTCTGTCATTTCCCTGCTGATCCTTGCTTGTAGGATCAATGGTTTTAAAATACAGATCAATCAATAGTTTCAGATCTACCTGTTCAGGATCATATTTTACTTTTACGGTTTCTGCGAAACCTGTTGTATGGCTTACGACTTCTTCATAAGTAGGATTTTTGGTATTACCGTTGGCATAACCAACTTCTGTTCCTACAACACCACGAATTTGTTGAAAAAAATGTTCTGTTCCCCAGAAACATCCACCTGCAAAATAAATCTCTCTAACGTTTTTGTTATCCATAATTTTCTCATTTTCTTTTTTTACTTCCACTACATCAGGCCTGTTCTTTTTGAAGAGCCCGGATCCCGCAGCAAAGACTGCTATACCCAGAATGATTCCGAGTACAATTAATATATTTTTCATTTTTACCTTTTTATTCATTACTTATTATTTTGAACGATCATGAATCCAAATCCTAAAAGCATAAGGTCTTTTAAAATAAAGAAATCCGTCACAGGAACTCCGTCCACTATTTTCCATATTCCCGGTGTTGTAAACAAATAGCTTAATGTCACCAGAAAGGTTACGATCATTCCTATCCCTGCATACTTTTTCAATACAGCAAATTTCGCACTAAATATCAGGAGTAAGGCAATGATAATTTCTATCGCTCCGATAAGATTTGACACTGTCTGGACGCTTATAATTTTATATACGAAAAAAGTTAAGAAATGGTTTTCTACCAAAGGTTTTATTGCAGCTGCTTCTGTGGGAGTGAATTTGAAGATACCAATCCACAGTAAAATAAGTGCTGCTCCGAAAAGCGAAATATAATACCCGATTCGGGTTAATTGATTTTTAGATTCCTGTACTGTTCCGACCATATTTTTAAGATTTTAAATGAATACTTTATTGTTTTCAAAAGTATAGTCGGTGCTATTTTAAAATCCTGACAGAAATTATCCTAAAAATTTAATTTATCGATCATTTTATTTTTAAAGTCCTGAATTTCAGAATCATTAATTTCAGTTTCTTTTTCAGAAAAAGTCTTTTTAAAAGCTTTATCCAGAAGAGCCAGCTTTTCATTGTACATCCTGCACCATTTACAGATCATCAGGTGCATACTGAGCATCCTGTTTTCTCTGGCAGAAATAGATTGGGCATTCCTTTTTTCCATCAGTAAAGTAGCTTCACTGCACGGTAAAAATAATATATGTAGTATTCTTCGTATCATGATTTCTTATGATTTTGAAAACCAGTTAAACTCCAGACATTCTCTGAGCTGCATGCGGCTTCTCTGCAAAATCTTCCATAGATTAGTCGTGGAAACATTCAATTCCTGACTGACTTCCGGTGCTTTTTTTTCTTCGATATAATACATTTTCAACAGAATCTTCCATTTGGAGGGCAATTCCTCAATGCACTCTTCAAGTGTTTTATTAAAATCCTTGTTGTCTAAAAGCTCATCTTCCTCTCCTGATACATTCCAGTCATTTAAAACATCATTATTTTTCCATGATCCGGTTTCATCAAAAAAATGATCAAGTCGGATATTGGGTTCCGATTTGTATTTTTTCCGGTAAAAATCTGCAACTTTTCTATTCAGAATAGCCATCAGCCACGTAAGCGCATTACTTTTCCCTTCAAAAGAATCATAAGCAGAATAAGCTGCAAGAAAAACTTCCTGAACCACATCCTGTGCATCTTCTTTATTCGAAAGTACATACAGTGCCCGTTTCAAAAGCGCCCCTGAATACTGTTCTATCCAGCTTTTCAGCTCTTCATCTTTTGTCATTGAAAGTGTTTTGCCTTATCTAAGATCATAGCGAAGGTAGTAAGTTAAGCCGAAAAATGCAAAACAAGATAGATTATTACAAATTATAGCCGTCTCAAACCTCGCAGGTTTTGAAAACCCGTGAGGTTTAGGACACATCCATATCCAAAGCCGGGCACCATTCAAAACATAGCATAAAATTATTACAAATCGCTTAAAAATAGTAAATTTGCATCTTATCAAAATTTGATACTAAAAAAAGCAAAAGCAATACTATGACATCACAAGAGATACGTCAAAAATTTTTAGATTATTTTAAAAGTAAGGAGCATTTAATCGTTCCTTCAGCTCCTATTGTGCTGAAAGACGACCCTACCCTTATGTTTTCCAACTCCGGAATGACGCAGTTCAAGGATTTTTTCCTTGGCTACAAAACCCCTACCGCCCCTAGAATTGCGGATACACAGAAGTGTCTGAGAGTTTCAGGGAAGCACAATGACCTGGATGATGTAGGGAGAGATACTTACCACCACACTATGTTTGAAATGTTGGGAAACTGGTCTTTCGGGGATTACTTCAAAAAAGAGGCTATTGCTTTTGCCTGGGAATTACTGACTGAAGTATACGGAATTCCAAAAGAAAATTTATACGTTACCATTTTTGAAGGTGATGCTTCAGAAAATCTGGACAGAGACCAGGACGCTTACGATTTCTGGAAATCTCATATTTCAGAAGACAGAATCATCAACGGAAATAAAAAAGATAACTTCTGGGAAATGGGTGAAAGCGGACCATGCGGACCGTGTTCAGAAATCCATGTTGACTTGAGAACACCTGAAGAGAAAGCGAAAGTTTCCGGACTTGAATTGGTAAATAATGACCACCCTCAAGTAGTTGAAGTATGGAACCTGGTTTTCATGGAATTCAACAGAAAGGCAGATAAATCTTTAGAGAAGCTTCCTGCTCAGCACGTAGATACGGGAATGGGCTTTGAGCGTCTTTGTATGGCACTTCAAGGGAAGTCTTCCAACTATGATACGGATGTTTTCACTCCGCTTATTGCTAAAGTTGAGGAACTTTCAGGTAAAAAATATACCGGAATTTTACAAGACGAAAAAGATATTGCCATCCGTGTTGTGGTAGACCACATCAGAGCAGTTTCTTTTGCTATTGCAGACGGACAATTGCCTTCCAACGGAGGTGCGGGATATGTTATCAGAAGAATTTTAAGAAGAGGAATTTCTTATTCTTACCGATTCCTGGATATGAAAGAGCCTTTCCTTTACAAACTGGTAGCTGTACTGCAGGAACAGATGGGAACCTTCTTCCCGGAAATCGAAAAACAGGGAAAACTTGTTGCTGAAGTGATCAAAAGTGAAGAAGATTCTTTCTTAAAAACTATTGAAAACGGTCTGATCAGAGTAGAAAAACTGATCCAGCAGACTATTGCCAATAATCAGAAGGTATTACCAAGTGAAGAAGTTTTTGAACTGTATGATACTTATGGTTTCCCTGATGACTTAACAAGAATTATTGCTGAGGAAAAAGGATTAACAATTGATGAAGCAGGTTTCAAAGCTGAAATGGAGAAACAGAAGCTTCGTTCAAAAGCTGATTCTGCTCAGAAAGTTTACGATTGGGTTACCTTAGAAGAAAGAGATGAAAACTTTGTAGGATACGATCAGATTGAATCCGAAACCTATATCACAAGATACAGAAAGGTAGAAAATAAAGACGGAGAATTTTACCAGGTGGTATTAAGCAGCTCTCCTTTCTATCCTGAAGGAGGTGGACAGGTTGGAGACAAAGGTGTTCTTGAAAATGCGGTTGAAAGCTTTGAAGTATTGGAAACCAAAAAAGAAAACGGACTAATCATTTCATTGATCAACGGGCTTCCTAAAGATGCCGGTGCTGTTTTCTATGCTAAAGTAAACGCTTCCGAAAGAAAAAATTCTCAGGCCAACCACTCTGTAACTCACCTTCTGCACGAGGCTTTAAGAGAGGTGTTAGGAACTCACGTAGAACAGAAAGGTTCTTATGTAGGTCCTGATTATCTTCGTTTTGACTTCTCTCATTTCAACAAAATGACGGAAGAAGAATTAGCACTTATTGAAGAAAAAGTAAATAAAAAGATCAAAGAAAGTATTGCTTTACAGGAGTTCAGAAATATTCCGATTCAGGAAGCTCTGGATAAAGGAGCAATGGCTTTATTTGGTGAAAAATATGGTGACAGTGTGAGAATGATCCAGTTTGGAAGTTCAAAAGAACTTTGCGGGGGAACTCACGTAAAAAACACCAGCGAAATCGGCCATTTTAAAATCACTTCCGAAGGTTCTGCTGCTGCAGGAATCAGAAGAATTGAGGCTATTTCGGGAGACAAATCTGAGGAGTATTTCAACAATCTTGAAAAACAGATCACTGAACTTTCTCAGTTATTAAAGTCTAAAGATGTGGTAAGATCGATCGAAAAACTGATCGAAGAAAATACTTCATTGAAGGCTGAAGTAGATGCTCTTAAAAAGGAAAAAGCAAAAGGAGAAATCGGAGAATGGAAGAATGCTTATGAGCAGAAAGGCAACAAACAGCTTTTAGTAAAGAAAACTTCTCTGGATGCAGGTTCTGTAAAAGACATCGTATTCCAGTTAAAGAGAGAAATTCCAACTTCAGTAACGATTATTCTTTCTGATGCAGATGGAAAACCAATGATTACCGTTGGAGTTTCTGATGATCTTGCTGCTGATTACCAGGCTGGAGCTATCGTAAAAGACCTTGCTAAAGAAATCCAAGGTGGCGGTGGTGGAAACCCTGGCTTTGCAACAGCTGGTGGTAAAAACCTCGAAGGGTTAGAAAACGCATACCAAAAAGCTTTGAATATCTAAAATAGAAACCTCTATTATAAATTTTAACTCCGGCTGTCTCAATTTTGAGACAGCCGGAGTTGTTTTTAGTGCATATCATATTATTTTAACACAAAGTTTTTTCTATATTACTTTATATTTCAAGTGGCAAAGAATGGAATCAACTTCATTGATTCTGACTAAGCGTGTGTACTATTCTTACTTCTCGCAGATGAAAAAAATTTTGAAAAATTACATAAGCCGGATATAACGCTCATGCTATCATCAATATTTTCGTCCGCAAATGCCTTTTCGATCGAAAAAAGCAGGAAATAAAACTTTTGCGTACTCTGCGCTATACCATACTATTCTTTATTCCTAAGATTTCATCACAGTCTTTTTTATTTATACCCGTTCTAATTATTGATCTTATCTTAACAAACCATTACTTAATCTTAAACTATTTGTTTTATCTTTTTAAAACTCAGTTAATACAAGACCTTTAGTTTTGCCATAATCGAAATTCAAAAAATATAATTATGAAAATAAACAAAACTATTGGAGCGCTGGTCTTTGCTTCTCTTATATTTCAAGGCTGCAATGATGACAACGGTAACTCGGACACTCCTGTCAATGATAAAATCAAACTTGAAAATTTTTCTAAAGAACCCGCTTTCGTTTATGGAATGAAAGATTTTGAAAATTTAAATATAACCACCCTTATTTCCAGTTCTGACGTTCTTCCAGGTTCTCCCGATTTCGTTTTCGGAGGCCAGCCGGACGGAATGGGTCTTATGAAAGATCCAAACTCAGACGGTTACCTGATGATCACCAACCACGAGATCAAACAATCGGTATCAAGAGTCTATTTAGACAAAACTTTTAAGCCTGTAAAAGGAGAATATATCTTAAATGGAACCGGAGGAATGACAAGATTATGCTCCGCTACATTGGCAACCCCGGAAATTCATGGTTTCAGTGCATTCCTTACCGCCGGAGAATCAGGTGAAGAAAGTATGGTACATGCTTTAAACCCTTTGGCACCAGTGTCTCAGGCAACTGATAAATCAAGGGTAAAACCGGCATTAGGAAAGGCTTCTATGGAAAATGCAGTTCCGCTTCCTAAAGATGTTTCTAACGGAAAAACCTATATCATCATTGGTGAAGACCAGTCTTATTCTTCTTCTCACCAATCTGCAGGACAGTTGATTATGTATGTAGCAGATACACAGGGAGATCTTGATAACGGTAAGTTGTATTCTTTAAAAAGAACCAACAGCAACTATACGGAAACAGATATGACGAAAGGAAGCAGCTACGACGTAGAGTTCGTAGAAATTCCTAACGCTAAAAACCTTACCGGAGCTCAGATCAACCAGAAAAATATTGACAATAATGCGATCCGTTTTTCAAGAGTGGAAGATGTAGATTACAGAAAAGGAGCTGGAAAAGGAAGAGAAATCTACTTTACTGCAACCGGAGAATCTTCTGACGGTGTTAATCCAAAAGCCGGATTAACCATGTGGGGAAGAGTCTACAAGCTTGTTCTGAACGCCAATAATATGCTGACAGGAAAACTGGAAGTGGTGGCTGAAGGTGATTCTAATCCGGGAAATAATCTGATCAATCCTGACAACTTATGTGTAACTGAAAACTTTGTATACATCCAGGAAGACGGAGATTCTTATTACAAAAATGCCAATCACGATTCTTATATCTGGCAGCTAAATATTGCCACCAAACAATACAAACCGTGGCTGAATATGAGGCACAACAGAGGTGACTCTGCATGGCAGACAGCATACAACCAATCCGGAGATCTGCAGAAGTACGGATCATGGGAGTTCGGGGCAATGGTTGATATTTCAGACATCATCGGAATCCCTAATACCTTCTCTGTGAATGTCCATTCTCATACATGGCAACTGGATAAATTCAAAAATCCTGACGGTTCCGGAATCAACGCCAACAAAGAAGGCGGACAAATTGTTATCATCAGAAACGTAGAAAAATAGTTTTAATTCCTTCATATCCAATTAAAGTATCAATAGAAAATCTCTGTTGATACTTTTTCATACCTATGAATAAGCATTCAAAATACCCGATACTCCTTTTTCTTTACTGTGCAGCAGCGCTTTTTACCCTTTATTACTGTAAAAACGATAAGCAGCAGCCGATATACGAAGATCTTGGTTCTGTCAAAAACAGGATTATCAAAACCAATGTTGATTTCGAAAAGCAAATTAACGAACTGAAAACTCTGGTTACTAAAAACGCTGATGAAAAGCTTCTTCAGAAAAAATTTCAGGATATCCGAAAAACCTACAAAACAATGGAATGGGCGGTAGAATACTTCCTACCCCACTCCGCAAGGTTTATCAACGGTCCTGCCCTTCCTGAAATAGAGATGGACGAACATACGGAAATAGAACCCGAAGGGCTTCAGGTTTTGGAAGAAATGTTGTATCCATATGATAAAGGAAATAAAGAAGAAGTAATCCGGATGCTCAATAAGCTCATCAATAAAAGCAATACCATAGAAACCAACTTTCAGGTTATTACTATCAGTAAAGATCAGGTTTTTGATGCCTTAAGACAGGAAGCTTTCAGAATTTCCAGCCTGGGAATTTCAGGTTTTGACACACCCGTTTCAGGAGTATTTTTAGAGGAAATGCCATCTTCTCTGCAAGGAATAAAAGAAACTTTGGAACAGATCTCCACTGATCGTTCGAAAAATAAAGCCTTAAAAAGTCTTGTGGCAGAGATCAGTTCAGCCATTAATGTACTGAAGAAAAACCCCGACAAAAACACATTTGATTACGTCAATTTCATTCCGGATCATTTGAACAGGATCACAGCTCTGATGCTTGATTTTAAAAAGCAGGAGAACATTCCTGATGTTGACGTAACGATCGCTTTAAACAAAAATGCAGCTACATTCTTTAGTAAAAATGCTTTTAATCCTAATGCTTTCACTCCCGGAAAAGAATACGCCTACTCTGAAGAAAAGGCAGCTCTTGGACATCAGCTTTTTAATGATAAAATATTATCCAACAGCAATAACCGAAGCTGTGCAACATGCCATATTCCAGAGAAAGCATTTACAGACGGTCTAGCCAGAGCAATGTCCCTTGAAAATTCAGAACTGGCGAGAAATACACCTTCACTCAACTATGCAGGATATCAGCATGGCCAGTTTTGGGATATGAGAAAGGATGATCTGGAAGGACAAAGCTCAGATGTGATCTCCAATAAAGAAGAAATGCACGGTGACCTGAATATCATTCTTGCCAAAATCAATCAGGATAAAAATTATCAGGCCGCATTCAAAAAAATTTATCACTCCCAAAAAACTGAAGTATGGCAGCTTCAGAATGTATTGGCGAGCTATATTCGTTCGCTCGCAAAATTCAATTCAGATTTTGATGAATATATGAGAGGAAATAAATCAGCGATGACAGACAATCAAAAGCGTGGTTTCAATCTTTTTGTGGGAAAAGCCCAGTGTGCCATCTGTCATTTCCTTCCTTTATTCAATGGAACAGTGCCTCCGAATTTCAAAAAAACTGAGCAGGAAATATTGGGTTTGGCAGTAAATGCAGAGAATAAAACACTTGATGCCGATCCGGGAAGAGGAAAATTTCATGAAACAGTTCCTTCTTTGCAGCATTCTTTCAAAACACCAACTCTCCGAAACATTCAAAAAACAGCTCCTTATATGCACAACGGAGGGTACAAAACATTGAAAGAAGTGATGAATTTTTACAACAAAGGTGGTGGAAAAGCTTTTGGATTTAAAGTGGAAAATCAGACTCTTTCTGATGATCCGTTACAACTTACTGATAAAGAAACAGATGATATCATTGAATTCATGAAAGCGCTCAATGATCAATAAAAGACGATTCTAAAACACAAAACAACGAAAAACCACAAAACTCCTGAATCTTAATTGCTAAGGAGTTTTTTTATTTGAAAATTCCTTTAAAATACAGAAAGACTATCTGATCATTTTTTCATTTGTCTTTGTCTTTACAAAGTCCATGAAAACATTAGATTAAATCAATGTTATACTCTGTTAAAAACTTTTCTACAAGAATAAATATCATTATTTTTGACGTAGTTTTTTTACATGAAAAGGGGTTTACTGTTATTATTTTTCCTGATCTGCTTTTTGGGGTATTCACAATCAAAAATTAAGGTTGTGGATGACGCCAGTCAAAAGCCTGTCTATAAAGCAAAGGTATCCTGTGACAATACAGTTATCGGATACACCAATGAACAGGGTATTCTGGAGTTTAAAACCGGATGCAAAAACATTGATATAGATGCTGAATCTTATCAGAAAGAAACCCTTACCGTAGAAAGCAGCATGGAAGTTTCCCTGCTTAAAAAAACATCAAAGACAACCAATATTGAAGCTGTAGTTATTGAGGATAAAAGTGACCCCAGAGCTCTGGAAATTCTTAAAAAAGTCAATAAATTATTCAAAGAAAACTCACCCAAAAGTTTAGGTTCCTATTCTTACAAATCCTACGAAAAAATCTCTCTTGATATTGATGAGGACAGTCTTTCGCAGTTTAATCAGTATTTTAATGATTTAAATATTTTCAAGAAAAAAAGGGAAAAAGACTCGCTGAATAATATCAATGCAAGAAAAATATTTTCAAAAAGTAAACTCTTCCTTTGGGAAAGGGCTCAGGAGTTTTTGTACTCCAAAAAGTATGGTGAAAAGATCAATATTCTGGACAACAGAATCTCCGGTCTGAAGCAGCCTATTTACGAAATGATCGCACTCCAGCAAAGTAACAGGGATGTTGTTCCCGAACAGATAAAACCCGAAAACAGAGGACTTTACAGATTCTTTCTTTCAGATACGGTTACCCTTGACGGAAGGAAAAACTTTGTAATCCGCTTCCGTGAGGTAAATTACAAAAAGCCGGACAGAAAACGAAAGTATAACGGTGCTATTTATGTAGATACTGAAACGTACGGAATCAAAAAAATTGAGAATTTCAGTAAAAATAAAAACGAAGGAATTATTACCAGTACCTGGGTATTCTACAATAACAAATGGTTCCTTGCCCATGAAAAAGCCAAGCTTAAAATGGGTAAAATGGCCATGGATGACAAAGTGCATGCCGATGATAAGAAAGACAAAAAAAGCTTTGGGACCTATGCTTTCCTTACCTCAAAATATTTTGATTTCGAATCTCCTATTGAAGAAGATCCAAAGGATTTTAAAGGCTATACTTTCTCGGTAAAAAATATTGACGGTCAATCTCTGGACCGCTACAGGACAGATCCCCTTACCGAAAGGGAACAAAATACCTATAAAACCATCGACAGTTTAGGTAAAAAATATAAAATCGACAGCAAAGCACAGATTTTATCAGGTTTACTGAACGGGCAGATCAGAGTCGGTTCTGTAGACTTTGCTGTGGATGAAATTGTCAATTATAACTCCTATGAAGGTTTCAGATTAGGTTTAAAAGCCAAGCTGAATGAAAATTTCAACCCTTATTTTTCACCCGACTACTATTTTGCATATGGTGTGAAAGACCGAAAATGGAAGTACGGAATGGGGCTTGATATGAAAACCACACTGGAAAAGAATTCCTTTTTCAGATTTGAAGTGTATGATGATGTAACAGCATCCGGAGAATTCAACCGAAAGATGTGGAATTTCAAGATGAGAATGATGAACTTCGGGAATAATTTGAATAATGACCGGTATTTCCACTTTAAAGGGATGTCATTATCTTACCTGAACGATGTCACCAATGGACTTACCGTTGCTCTTGCCGTAAGAAGAAACACAGAAGAAGCTGAATTCGATTATCAGTTCAGAGACCGGGGAACATCTTACAGAAACTTCAATACCCTTTTCACCCTGAAATATTCTCCGAATTCTACCAATATTATGACTCCGCAGGGAAAATCTCTGATTGATCAGAAATATCCTGAACTGTATTTTAATTATGAGCAGAGTTACAAAATACTGCAGGGGGATTTTAATTATTCCCGTTTTGACGCATTGTTTGTTCATAATTTTAAAACACCGATCGGGACTACAGGGTTCCGATTATATGGAGGTCTTGTTCTTGGGGGGGCGCCTATCTGGAAAAACTTTACGATGAACGGGCTTGCGTCTCCGGGCAAAGATTTTAATTTTAACCTTACTTCTTATCTTGGGTTTGCAACGCTGGAAGGTGGGAAATACTATAATGACAGATTTGTTGCATACTACTTTACACACAAACTTCCATGGTATCTGAAAAGTTTCGGACACAATATTTCCAGCTTTGATTTTGTTTTAAGAGGAACTATAGGAGATATGAAACATCCGGAATACCACCAGTTTAAATTCAGAAAACTGGATCACCTGTATCAGGAAGTCGGTGTAGAATGGAACAATTTCCTTTCCAGCTATTTCAATCTTGGGGTATTTTACAGAGTGGGTTATTATGCAACACCACATTTCAAGGAAAACTTCGCCATCCAGTTTAAGCTGAAGTTTCTTGAGTTTTAATACTCTTTCCAATACAAAATCTTTATTTTTGAATCAGAATTCAGAAATATTCAACGACAATATATAAAAAAGAACATGCAGAAAATCGAAATCAAAGCAGAACAGTTTTTTGAATTATTAAAGTTAAAAGACACTCCAATGTGGGAGATTTTCTCACAGATGATTGATGGAAATGAAAAGGAAATTATCTTTTTAGACAATGAAGACAAAATCCTTTTTAATTATATTTTACCTTCTACACAGGAAAAACTGGAAGAAGACAGAAAGGAGTTTTCAAAACAGTTTTCAGAGAAACTAGCTGAATTTAATTAAGCAATGTTATGAATAAAAATTATATTTTTTCTCTGTTAAGCCTTTTCCTGTTTACCCTCGGAAATGCTCAGAATTATAAAAAACCATTAGTTTCTGCTATCAAAGAATCTGATCTCCGCACCGATATGTATCAGCTTGCTGCAGACCAGTTCTGGGGCCGTGAAGCCGGAACTCTGGATGAATTGAAAGTTTCTATGTGGTTGGCTGACAAAGCTAAGGAAGCAGGAATGAAACCAGCCGGAGATAACGGAACTTTTTTCCAGTTTTTTGATATGTACAGGCATCAGGTAATTCCACAAAGCAGTCTGAAAATCGGAGATACCAGTTTGAAATTATGGAAAGATTTCCTTGTCGCTGAACCTGTAAACGCTTCATTAGATGCTGACATAGTGTATGCCGGAAACGCAGAGCCTGAAGAGCTTGCGAAATTGAATATCAAAGGAAAAGTTCTTGCTGTAAACGCTTCTGACAAGAATATTTCAAAAGATATGACACTTTTTGTAAGAAGATATCCTGGATTTGTAAGAAATAAATACTACAATAAAGCTTCTGAATTGGGAGCGAAAGCTATTATTTTCATCACTGATGATATTTCTGAACAAAGCTGGGTGGAAGTTCTGCCTCAAATGACAAGAGGAAGCTACGGCGTGGAAGGATTAAGAGAAAAAATCACCAATAATATTCCTGTTTTGTGGATCAAAAGAGAAAATGCTGGCTGGGTAAAAAACAATCCTAAAGCCTCTCTGAACCTGATCACTGAAACTTATAAATATCCATCCGTTAATATTATCGGAAAAATTGATGGTACAGATCCTGTTCTTAAAAATGAATATGTTCTGTTAAGCGGACACCAGGATCATGACGGGATCAGACATCCTGTAAAGAATGACACGATCTACAACGGTGCTGATGATAATGCCAGTACTTGTGTTGCCATGTTAGCAATGGCAAGAGCTTATAAAAAACAGCCGGGAAAAAGAAGTATCCTGTTTGTTTTCCATGGCGCTGAAGAAAGAGGATTGCTGGGTTCAAGATGGCATGCAGCACATCCTGTTGTTCCGAAAGAGAAAATTGTAGCCGTTCTGAATGGTGATATGATCGGAAGAAATGACAATAATGAAGCTGCTCTATTAGGAGGAAATACTCCTCACAAAAATTCTGAAGAGCTGGTAAAAATGGCCGAAGATTCCAACAATGAAAGTACAAAGTTCAAATACCTTAAAGATTGGGATTCTCCAAACCATGCTGAGTATTTCTATTTCAGAAGTGATCATCTTCCGTATGCTAAGATTGGAATTCCTGCAATATTCTTCACAAGTGTATTGCACGATCAGTATCATACTCCACAGGATGAATCAGAAAATATCAATTACAAAAAGCTTTATAAAATGACTGAATGGATGTACAGAACATCCTGGAAAGTAGCTAATGAAATAGAACGTCCGAAAGTAATTTCGAATTTTTCGCTTGAAAGATAATTTATAAAAAGAATTATATTTCTTTTGTCTTGAAACAAAAGAATCAAAAATTCAAGACTTAGAAACTTCAGCTAAAAATCAAATCTGTTCTCTAAAAACTCTAAACTCATGCGGAAACAATCTATGTTGAGAATCATATTTTGTCCCGCACTCAGACAGTAGAGTTTTTTAACGTTCACAGAATTCATTTTCTTAACGCTTCACTTTCTTATGTCATTTGATATTGCCAGAAACATAAAAGCTTCACAGAGTGTGAAGCTTTTTTCATCATTGTGTTTTTAGAATCTGAAATACGAAATAATTTAATATTGATTATGATTGGAAACCGTTAATTTTTTTAATTCATCATATTTCTTTTGTCTTGAAACAAAAGAAACAAAAATTCAAGACTTAGAAACTTCAACTAAAAATGAAATCTGTTCTCTAAAAACTCTAAACTCGTGCGGAAACACTCTATGTTGAGAATCATATGTTGTCCCGCACTCAAACAATAGAGTTTTTTTAACGTTCACAGAATTCATTTTCTTAACGCTTCAGTTTCTTATGTCGTTTTTCAATGTCATCAAAAAAATAGGTCTCTTTTTACATCTAAATCCTTTTAAATAAGCAAATTCATCAGAGAAGGATCATTGTTCAGATAGTTGACAAAGAAATCATATTGTTTCATTTTATCAATTAAAGGAATGAAATCTTTGTTTTGCTTCAGAGCAATTCCTACGACTGCTATTCCCTTTTCTTTTGAATTTTTCTGGGTGTATTCAAAATAAGTGATGTCATCATCAGGTCCCAGTACATCCATTACAAAGGTTTTCAATGCTCCGGGACGCTGTGGAAATCTGACCAGAAAATAATGCTTAAGTCCTGCATGAAGCAATGCTTTTTCCTTGATTTCTTCCATACGGGTAATATCATTATTGCTGCCGCTGATAATACACACTACGTTTTTACCTTTTATTTCTTCTCTATATTTTTCCAATACTGCTACTGAAAGTGCTCCCGCCGGTTCTACCACGATAGCATCTTTGTTGTACAGTGACAATATGGTTTCACAGACAAGTCCCTCATCTACTGTAGCCATATCATATAGTACATCTTTACAACGTTCAAAAGTGAGATCTCCCACTTGCTGTACGGCTGCACCGTCTACAAAACGGCTTATTTTTTCGAGAAGAACGGGTTTCCCTTTTTCAAGGGCTTTTTTCATGCTTGCTGCTGCGGATGGTTCTACACCTATAATCTTTGTTTGCGGAGACAACTGCTGAAATACAGTACAGACTCCTGCTGCCAGTCCCCCGCCGCCTATCGGAACAAAAAGATAATCAACCACACCTTCTGTCTGTTCCAGAATCTCCAGTGCTGTTGTTGCCTGTCCTTCAATAATTGCCGGATCATCAAAAGGATGGATAAATACGCTGTTATGGTCTTTACAAAACCTCATCGCAGCATCTTTAGATTCATCGAATGTGTCTCCAAATAAAACAACATCAATGTATTCTCCACCGAACATCTTCACTTGTTCAAGCTTTTGTCCGGGAGTTGGCAAAGGCATGAAAATCGTTCCTTTAACCTTCATGGTCTGGCATGCAAAAGCTACGCCCTGGGCATGATTTCCGGCGCTGGCACAAACAACACCTTTTGAAAGTTCTTCCTCAGACATGGTGGCCATCTTATTATAGGCTCCTCTTATTTTATAGGATCTGACCCTTTGAAGGTCTTCTCTTTTAAAACAAATATTAGACTCATAAATAGCTGACAGATTATTATTCACAGCTAAAGGTGTTTTTACCACTACATTTTTTAATCGTTCCTCCGCTTTATAGACATTTTCTAGAACGGAGGAACTTACTTCCTCTTTCATCATCTGTTTAGTAATTAATTGTTTTCGGGTCTCAGGCTTCGTACCGTCTTACCTGCTTTCCACATTTCGCTTTCTCTCAGTTCTGTAAGTTCGGCTTCCAATTTTTCACGATAATCCGGTTTGCTGTTGCTGTCTATGGAACGTTGAGCTTCATTTCCTTTGGCTACATTATCATACAGCTCTTCAAACAAAGGTGAAGTAGCATCTCTGAAACGTTTCCACCAGTCCAAAGCTCCTCTCTGAGCGGTTGTACTGCAGTTGGCATACATCCAGTCCATTCCGTTTTCTGCTACCAAAGGCATTAATGACTGAGTCAGTTCTTCTACGGTTTCATTAAAGGCTTCAGAAGGGCTGTGTCCATTTTTTCGCAATACATCATACTGAGCGGCAAATATTCCCTGTACAGCACCCATCAAAGTTCCACGTTCTCCAGCTAGATCACTGTAAACTTCTTTTTTAAAGTCGGTTTCAAAAAGATATCCGCTTCCTATCGCAATTCCCAATGCTGTTACTCTTTCTCTGGCTTTTCCTGTAGCATCCTGATAAACGGCAAAACTGCTGTTTAAACCTCTGTCCTGCAGAAACATTCTTCTCAATGAAGTTCCTGAACCTTTAGGAGCTACCAGAAATACATCTACATCGGCTGGAGGAACAATTCCAGTACGCTCGCTGAATGTGATTCCGAAACCATGAGAGAAATACAATGCTTTTCCTGGGGTAAGATGCTGTTTTACTTTCGGCCAGTATTCTATCTGTGCGGCATCACTCAAAAGATAGCAGATAACAGTTCCTTTTTCCAGTGCTTCTTCGATTTCAAATAAAGTTTCTCCCGGTACAAATCCGTCTGCGACTGCTTTATCCCAAGATTTGGAGTTTTTTCTCTGTCCTACAATCACATTAATTCCGTTATCTTTTTGGTTTAAAGCCTGTCCAGGTCCCTGTACTCCATAACCAATCACTGCTACGACTTCATTTTTTAATACTTCCTGAGCTTTTTCCAACGGAAATTCTTCTCTTGTTACTACATTCTCCTCTACTCCTCCAAAATTCAATTTTGCCATTTTTTTTGATTTTTATTTATTATTGATTGTGATGTTTAATTTTTACACTTAGCTGGCATATTCTACTGCCGTCAGGTATGGATTTCTGTGGTAATGTACTTCCAGAACGTCTACCTGTTTTTCCATTTGTCTGCTGATCTTCTGAACAGAATCTTCTGTTTCTCTGATTACGATGACAAACTTTTTTACTTTTTCTATTTCTGAGGGTCCTACATTGAAGGTCACCATAGAAATTCTTCTTCTTGAAAAAATAGCATTGATGCGGCTGATCAATCCTAAATAATCTTCTGTATACGCTGTAATGGTATATTCTTTATGATCTGTTTTCATCTTTTTTATTTTTAAACTTTATTATTTAATACAATTTCCGAAACACTTTTTCCCTGAGGGATCATCGGAAATACATTGTGTTCTTTTCCTGTCATTACTTCAAGAAGGAAAGATCCTTTGTGATCCAACATTTCACGGAGCGCCCATTTTAAGTCTTCCCTCTCGGATACTTTTTTTCCGGGAATATTATATCCCTTTGCCACCTGAACAAAATCGGGACTCTGAATATCTACGGAGGAATATCTTTCTTCGTGAAACAATTCCTGCCACTGCCTTACCATTCCCAGATAGCAATTATTCAGAATTAAGATCTTCACTTCCGGATGATACTGCATAATGGTTCCCAGTTCCTGAATATTCATCTGAGCTCCTCCGTCTCCCATCACAGCAATAACAGGACGGTTTGTTTCTGCATAAGAAGCTCCTATCGCAGCGGGAAGACAGAATCCCATGGTTCCCAGCCCACCACTTGTGACATTGGTTCGGGAATGTTTGAACTGAGAGTATCGGCATGTCGCCATCTGATGCTGTCCTACATCTGTTACAATAATTGCTTCTCCATCTGTGATCTCATTCAACTCGCGGATAACCTCTCCCATTGTAATCTCACCTTCTTCAGGGTAGAGCTCCCTATGAATCAGATTGATGCTTTCAATTTCATGACATTTTTTAAATCTTTTATGCCAGTGATGATGTTCTCTTTTTACGATCTTTTCTGTAAGAAGAGGAAGCGTATGTTTGCAGTTTCCCAGAACGGGAACATCTACTTTTACATTTTTATTAATCTCTGCGTTATCAATATCCAGGTGAATAATCTTTGCCTGCTTTGCATATTGATCCAGTCTTCCGGTCACGCGATCATCGAACCTCATTCCGACAGCAATTAAAACATCACATTCATTGGTTAATATATTCGGGCCATAGTTTCCGTGCATTCCTACCATTCCCACCGCTTGTGGATGATAAGTTGGAATAGCACTCATTCCCAGAACCGTCCATGCTACCGGAATTCCTGATTTTTCTGCAAACTGTAAGAACTCCTTTTCAGCTTTCCCCAACATAACCCCCTGTCCTGCGATGATAAATGGTTTTACAGCATTATTGATCAGCTGTACTGCTTTTTCAATACTATCAAAACACGGATCAGGATCGGGTTTATAGCTTCTCAGTGAAGAACATGGAGAATATCCTTTATAATCAACAGACTGCAGCTGGGCATTTTTGGTAACATCAATCAGAACAGGACCAGGGCGGCCTGACTTTGCGATGTAGAATGCTTTTGCCAATACTTCGAGAAGTTCATTAGCATCGGTTACCTGATAATTCCATTTGGTAACCGGACTTGTAACGTTCATCACATCTATTTCCTGAAAGGCATCGGTACCGAGAAGATGTTCAAAAACCTGTCCTGTAATACAGACCAAAGGGGTATTATCCAATAACGCATCTGCCAATCCTGTTACAAGATTGGTAGCTCCCGGGCCGCTGGTAGCCAATACAACACCAACTTCTCCTGAGACTCTTGCTAAGCCCTGTGCTGCATGTACTGCTGCCTGCTCATGGCGTACCAATATATGTTTCAGATTTTCTTTATAATCATAAAGGGCATCATAAATAGGGATAATGGCACCTCCCGGATATCCGAAAACGGTTTTCACCCCTTCCTGAAGAAATGCTTCAAGAATAATCCGGCTTCCGCTCAATTGTATTTCTGTTGATAGATTCAGATTTTCCATATTTTTTTATTGAGTGATTTCATCTGTTACACAGCCTTCTGCAGCTGATGATACGGTTAATGCATATTTATAAAGCAATCCTTTCTGTACTTTAAGAGCTGGTTTTTGCCACCCTTTTTTTCTTCTTTCTATTTCTTCTTCTGAAACTTTGAGCTGTATGGTGTTGTTGACAGCATCAATTTCAATCAGGTCATTATCGTTTACAAAGGCTATCAAACCTCCTTCGTGCGCTTCGGGAGTAATGTGTCCTACTACAAAACCATGAGTTCCTCCGCTGAATCTTCCATCAGTAATCAAAGCGACACTGCTTCCCAGTCCTGCTCCAATCAGAGCACTGGTGGGTTTCAGCATTTCCGGCATTCCGGGAGCTCCCTTCGGACCTTCATGACGGATGACAATGACATCGCCATGCTGTACGGTTCCATCCTGAATTCCTCTGATTAGATTTTTTTCGCCATCAAATACGCGGGCTTTTCCTACGAAGCGCTCCCCTTCTTTTCCTGTAATTTTGGCTACACTTCCTTTTTCAGCAAGATTTCCGTATAATATTCTCAGGTGCCCTGTTTCTTTTACAGGTTCTGATAATGGTTTAATAATTTTTTGAGTCGTAAAATCCAGATCGGGAACATTTTCTAAATTCTCTGCAACTGTTTTTCCGGTTACCGTTAAACAATCCCCATGTAATAATCCCTGATTTAAAAGGTATTTCATGACGGATGGTATTCCTCCGTGTTCATACAGATCCTGCATCAGGTATTTCCCGCTTGGTTTTAAATCTGCCAGTACCGGAGTTTTATCACTCATCTTCTGGAAATCATCCTGAGTAAGTGGTACTCCCACACTTTTTGCCATAGCTATAAAATGCAGAACGGCATTGGTACTTCCTCCAAGAATAACAATCATGCGCAGCGCATTTTCAAAAGCTTTGCGGGTCATGATATCCGAAGGTTTAATATCTTTTTCCAATAGTACTTTCAGGTATTTTCCTGCTTCAAGACATTCTTCCTGTTTTTCTTTGCTTAAAGCTGGATTGGAAGAGGAATACGGAAGACTCATTCCTAAAGCCTCTATCGCGGAAGCCATTGTATTGGCTGTATACATTCCACCACATGCACCGGCTCCGGGGCAGGAATTTTTCACAACCCCATCAAAATCTTCTTCCGTAATTTCTCCTGCAATCTTTTTCCCCAATGCTTCAAAAGCTGAAACGATATTAAGCTGTTCACCTTTATAGCAACCGGGAGCAATCGTTCCTCCGTACACCATGATGGATGGTCTGTTCAACCTTCCCATCGCAATGATGGTTCCCGGCATATTTTTGTCGCAGCCCGGCAATGCGATTAATCCGTCGTAATATTGTGCTCCACAGATGGCTTCTATGCTGTCTGCAATTACATCACGGCTTACCAGAGAATAGCGCATTCCATCTGTTCCATTGCTCATTCCGTCACTTACTCCGATGGTGTTAAAAATCAATCCGGCTAATCCGTGGTTCCATGTTCCTTTTTTTACGACCTGGGCAAGATCATTCAGATGCATATTACAAGTGTTCCCGTCATAGCCCATACTGGCAATTCCGACCTGAGCCTTATGCATATCTTCTTCTGTAAATCCTATCCCGTACAACATGGCTTTGGCTGCGGGTTGTTCGCTATTTTGCGTGAATGTTTTTGAATATTTATTTAACATACTTTTCCTACATTTTCTATTCTTTTCCTTTTCTTCAAACAGAGTTCTTTACTAAATTTTGATCCAAAACTACATTTTGTAATATTCTTTTCATTTTCATTTTTTCTAAAAACTACAATATTCAATTATTAAGAAAATAGAACCATTTAACTGATAATCAAATATTTAAATTCATAATATTTACAATGACAGAACTCTTACTAATTTTAAATATGCCTGTTGTACTCTCCCACTTGCTGTGTTTTCCCAATCTTTGGTAAAAGGAACATCATCAAGTGAATCAAGGGCAACAATTTCTGCTGCCGTACCACAGAAAAATCCTGCATCTGCACCACGCATTTCCTGTGGTTTAAAAAAGGTTTCTTTTACAGGAATGTCAAGCTCTTTACAGATCTCCATAACGGTTTGTCTTGTGATTCCCGGAAGGATACTTCCTTTAGCCGGAGTATATAAAACCCCGTCTTTCTCATAGAAAACATTGGCACCTGAGCTTTCGGCAACATTTCCGTTTTCATCCAGAACCAGTGCTTCATCATATCCTTTGTCTTTGGCATCCTGACAGGCCAATATGGAGTTTACATAATGTCCGCCTACTTTGGCTTCCACCTTGAAAGCCTTAGGATTAGGACGTTGAAAAGGGGAAGTCATGATTTTCATTTTATCTGCCAGATAGCCGTTATTCCATTCCCAGGCAAGAAGTGACAGATAAGATTTTTGTCCTTTTGAGAGTGACATATTGGGCGAACACGTAACCAACGGACGGATATAAGCATCTGTAAATCCATTACGATCCAGAAGTTCATAGGTAAGTTCTGTAAGCTGATTTACGGAATAATCAAAAGGAATATGCATGAGTTCTGCCGATCTCTTAAGTCTTTCGTAGTGTTCTTTTGCTTTGAAAATTTGAGTTCCATGATCTGTGCTGTAGGATTTGATGCCTTCAAAAACAGAGTACCCATAGTGAAGTGACTGGCTGTAGAGATCTGTTCCGGCATCTTTCGCTTTCATAAATTTTCCGTCAAAGTAGATGGTCGTGTCGTCGTTGTAATACATGTTATAGAGGTTTAAAAAATTAGTAATGGGAATAAAAAAAGCCCTCTCACAGTGTGAGAGGGCTCAATATATGTACAGTCATACATGTTCCTTCTCACAGCCGTAAGGGAATAATAATGACGATAATAATTACTGATAATAACTGATACATACTTTTATACTATAAAAAATTAAAAACAAAAAAACCGTTTCATAGTTTGAAACGGTTTTATATATAATTTAAATTAAAATCTATTTAAAATGCCGTTTCCTTACTGTTGTTAATGACAACAGCAATAATAGAAATGACAATAATATTTTTCTGATTCGTAAAATTCATATTGCAAATGTATAAACTTTTTAATTACTCACAAGTTTTTTTGCACTTTTTATTTTTTTCGTAAAAACTGGTTCAGTGTTTCCTTCGCTTCAGCCACATCATGAACCCTCAAAATTTTAGCTCCCTGTTCCAATACTTTCATGTGCAGTTTCTGTGTTTCCTCATTGATGTCCAGCGGTGATTTTCCAAGAGGTTTGTAGATAAATGACTTTCTGGAAATACCTATTAAAAGAGGAAATTGTCCGAATCCCAGATATTCAACTTCATGGATCATTTTCATCTGATCTTCTACTGTTTTTCCGAAACCAAAACCGGGATCAAGAATGATATCATTCACTCCTTTTTCTAAAAGTTCTTTTGTTTTTTTAGCAAAATACTGGTTCACTTCCAGCGTAATATCTTCAAATTTTATTTTATCATGCATGGTTTCATAAGAAGGATTTACATGCATCAGAATGTAAGGCAACCTCTTTTCAGCAGCTGTATCAAACATTTCTGTATCATACTGACCTCCAGAAATATCATTAATCAGATCAATTCCTTCATTAAATCCAAATCTCACTGTTTCTGCATAAAAAGTATCCAGGGAAATCAGGGCTTCCGGAAATTCTTTTTTGATCAGAGAAATCAGATTTCCAATTCTGTTTTTTTCTTCGGAAGCACTTAAAAATTCGGCATTGGGACGTGTAGACTGAGGGCCAATATCCAGTATTTCTGCTCCATCCTTCAACAGTTTTTCAGCATGCTTTAATGCTGATTTTTCATTATTGAACTTTCCGCCATCGGAGAAAGAATCCGGTGTCATATTAAGTATTCCCATGATTTTTGGGGTGTCCAGTTGTACTAAACGACCGTTGCAGTTGATTGAGTATGTTGGAGAGTTGGAGGGTTGGAGGGCTGGAAGGTTGGAAAGCATGAGTTTAGTATTGAGAGATGATGATTATAAATGATAAATGATAATTGATAATTGATGAATGATTTCTGTGCTGCAAAATTAGTGATTTATGAGTTTTAAAAAGAGATTAAATTGAGGATGGAAGTTGGAAGCTGGAGGCAGGAAGCTAAGTAAGCCCTCTCAAACACTAAAACCCTCTTACTCTAAACCACGGTAACACGAATCCCGAAACCCGAAACTCTAAAACTCTCCCACCCTCTCACTCACAAACTCAGCTCATCAAATTCAAAAATCTAAAACCGAATTCGTATATTTGGAAGATTAAGAAAATTTATGCTAAAAACATCAGTACAGTTCGAGAAAGTTATCAGTCAGTGCCGTGATCTTTTCGGTAAAAAATTACAGGATTATGGTGCAGCATGGAGGGTTTTAAGACCAAGCTCTATTACGGATCAGATTTATATCAAAGTCAACAGGATCCGTACACTGCAGATGACTGATAAAAAAATGGTGGATGAGAGTGAAGAAGATGAATTTATCGCCATTGTGAACTATTCTATCATTGGACTTATTCAGCTGGAGAAAGGCCTTTCCAATGATTTCAATGAAAATAAAGAAGAAATTTTAGGCCTTTATGATAAGTATGCCAATGAAGCAAAAGCTTTGATGGAAAGAAAAAATCATGATTATGGTGAGGCATGGAGGGATATGAGAATTTCTTCAATCACAGATCTTATTTATCAGAAAGTATTAAGAACTAAACAGATTGAGGACAATCAGGGAAAAACCATTGTTTCGGAAGGGCTTGATGCCAACTATTTCGATATGCTGAATTATGCAGTCTTCTGCCTGATCAAATTCTCAGAAAAAGAAAATCAATTCGAACCCAAAAATATTTAATATGCTCAAAGGTTTATTACGCTTTATTATTGCTGTTATTTTTATCCTTTCAGGCTTTGTAAAAGCCGTGGATCTGGTAGGTTTTTCTTTCAAAATGGAAGAATATTTCGCACCTCCGGTTTTCAACATGCCATTTTTAGAAAAGTTTGCCCTGTTATTTTCCATTATTGTAGTGGTACTGGAGCTTTTCTTAGGATTTATGCTGCTGCTTAAATTAAAGCTTAAATTTACCTTATCCATATTAATTGCACTTTGTATTTTCTTCGGATTTCTTACTTTTTACTCAGCGTATTTCAATGTTGTAACAGATTGTGGATGTTTTGGAGATGCTATCAAATTCACTCCTTGGCAGAGCTTCTTAAAAGACGTTGTGCTGCTGGTAGGATTGATTATTTTATTCATCCTTTACAGAAAAGATTTCCGTAAAAAAGATGAATATGGAGTTACTCCGAAAGAGTCTTCCAACACATTTAAATATATCCTTTTAACAGTATTTTCTTTAGGAATGATTTATGTTATGGCTCAAGGAATTATGCATGAACCGATCATAGATTTCCGTGATTATAAAATAGGAACAGACATTAAAGCTGAAAAAGCAAAAATTGATAAAAATCCTTCCGAATATAAAACTTTCTACACATTGAAAAATCAGAAAACAGGAGCTGTTGTAAAAGTAAATCAGGATGATTATATCAAAAAAACAGAATACTGGGCAGAAGGCTCTCCATGGAAAATTGAAGATGGGAAAAACGAATCTGTCCTGATCAAAGAAGGATATAAATCTGAAATTGTAAAATTCAAGATTGAAGATCCTACAGGAATGGAAGTTACCCATGAAATCATCAACGCACCAAAAGCCGTTCTTGTTTTCTCCTATCATCCAAAAGATGTTCCTGCAGACATGCTTCAGAAAGTGGAAACGAAAGTAAATACACAGAAAGGTGCTCTTATCTACGGAATTTCTACAGAACCGAATACTTTTAAAACTATCAAGAATGTACTAATGGACGGAACTGCCATCAAAACAATAGCAAGAAGCAACCCATTTGTACTGATTCTTGAAAACGGAAAAATTGTAGACAAACAACCTGCAAAGGACTACGTTGATTAATTATAAATGATGAATTATAAATGATATGTTACGACAGATATTTGTATGCAATTATCAATTATCAATTATCAATTATCAATTATCAATTATCAATTATCAATTATCAAATTTAAACACTAAACTTAAACATACAACAACTCATGCAAAAATCAAATAAATCAATCGCCGGTTATCATTTACTTATGATCCTTTCTTCTGTAGATGGAGAATTTGCTCCTGAGGAAGGAATGCTGGTACAGCAATACATGGCAGATGAATTTCCTTTCAGAATGAATCTTGATAATGAACTTGAAACCCTGGCTCTTTTACAGCCTGAGGAATGGAAAGATCATTTTGAATTCCATGCAAGATGTTTCCACGAAGATTCTACAGAGGACGAGCGTGTGAAATTTGTTCAGTTTGCAAAATCACTGATCAAAGCAGACAATAAAGTAACGGAAGAGGAACATACGTTCTACGTACTGTTGAAAAATCTTTGGGGACTATAATCTAAGAACAGATCCAAGCCAAAAAATACCATGAAAAAAATTTATCTAGGACTATTAGTAATGAGTGCATCTACATTTCAATCTCAGACATTTCCCAATATGAAGACTCCTGTTGCAGAAAAGCAGGAACATATCAGAGAAATCCACGGTGATAAGGTTAATGATCCTTATTACTGGATGATTGATTATTTTAAAAAAGGAAAAGATTCTACCAAAGTTGTTGATTATTTAAAGGCTGAAAACACGTATTGGAAAGACATGATGAAGGATACTGAACCCTTCAGAGAAAAGCTTTTCCAGGAAATGAAGGCCAGAATCAAGGAGAAGGATGAATCTGTACCTGTTTTTAGAAACGGATATTACTATTACAGCCGCACAGAGACCGGAAAACAGTATTTTAAATACTGCAGGAAGAAAGGCAGCCTTACTGCTCCGGAAGAAGTTCTTCTGGATGTAGATAAAATGGCAGAAGGTCATCCATATTATTCTGCTGCAGGCTTCAGCATAAGTCCGGATAATACAAAAATGATCTACGGAGTGGATGATGTTTCCAGAAGGCAGTACAAATTATTTTTAAAAGATCTTTCTACAGGAGAAATCACGGATCTTGGTATTAAAAATACAACAGGTTCTGCAACATGGGCCAATGATAACAAAACAATTTTCTATACTTCTAAAAATCCTGAGACTCTTTTAACAGAAAAAATTTTCAGACACACGCTGGGAACAGATTCCGGTAAAGATATTCTGGTATATGAAGAAAAAGATAAAACCAACTATATCAGTGTAGGAAAAACAAAAAACAATAAGTTTATCCTGATTGATTCCCGTGCTACCACTTCTTCTGAAACCAGGTATCTGGATGCCAATGATCCTAACGGAAATTTCAAAATTTTTCAGCCAAGGATCAATAATGTACTTTATGATGTAACTTCACTTGAAGATAAATTTTTGGTAACAACCAATAAAGATGCTCTTAACTTTAAGGTTGTAGAAACTCCTTTAGATAAAACGGGAGTTGAAAACTGGAAGGATTTTATTCCGCACAGAAAAGATGTTCTCATGGAGGATGTTACTGCATTTAAAAATTATCTGATATTCAGTGAAAGACAAAACGGACTTTCCCAACTGGTAATTTATGACAGAAAAACAGGAAAAAAGGAGTTTTTAAAGTTTGATGAACCTGCTTATACTGTTTATTCGCTGGATAACCCTGAATATAACACGGATAATTTCCGTTTTGGGTATACTTCTATGATTACACCAAGTTCTCAGTATGAACAGGATTTAAAAACCGGAAAACGAGTTCTTTTAAAACAACAGGAAGTTCTGGGAGGTTACAATAAAGACAATTATACAACGGAAAGACTTTTTGCCACAGCAAAAGACGGAACGAAAATTCCAATCTCCATTGTTTATAAAAAAGGGTTCAAAAAAGATGGGAACAACCCTCTTCTACTCTACGCTTACGGTTCCTATGGAAGTTCTATGGATGCCAGTTTCAGCAGCACCAGACTGAGCCTTTTGGACCGGGGTTTTGCATATGCAATTGCTCATATCCGCGGAGGTCAGGAAATGGGAAGACAGTGGTATGAAGATGGAAAAATGATGAAAAAGAAAAACACATTTACCGATTTCATCGATTCCGGAGAGTATCTGGTTAAAGAAAAATATACTTCACCTAAGCATCTTTACGCTCAGGGAGGAAGTGCAGGTGGTTTACTGATGGGTGCTATAGCCAATATGAGTCCTAATTTATGGAATGGTGTTATTTCACAGGTTCCATTTGTAGATGTAGTGAATACGATGTTAGACACTAGTATTCCACTTACGACCAATGAGTATGACGAATGGGGAAATCCCAATAATAAGGAAGCTTATTTTTATATGAAATCTTATTCTCCATATGAAAATGTAGAGAAGAAAAACTATCCGAATCTTTTGGTAACAACAGGATTACACGATTCTCAGGTACAATATTTTGAACCAGCGAAATGGGTTGCCAAGCTAAGAGATATGAAAACGGACAAAAATGTACTGTTATTGAAAACAGATATGGAATATGGCCATGGTGGCGCTTCCGGAAGGTTTGATTATCTGAAGGATGTAGCTTTGGTATATGCTTTCATGTTTAAACTGGAAGGGATTACTAAGTAATAAGTTTTGCAAAAAGAAAATTAAAAAATAAATAAATCTATATTTAAATCTTATGAGAAGAAAAATAGTTGCAGGAAACTGGAAAATGAACAAAAATGTAATTGATGCACAACAATTAATGATTCAGTTACTAAGCTATAAAAACAACAATGCAACGAACTGTGAGGTTTGGATTGCTCCCCCAGCATTGTATTTGATGATGGCAAAAGACGTTTTTGAAAAGGATGAAATCGGAGTATTTTCTCAGGATATGAGCGAGTATGAAAGTGGCGCTTATACTGGTGAAATTTCTGCAGATATGCTGGAATCCATTGATGCAACCGGTTCACTAATCGGGCACTCTGAAAGAAGACAATATCACGGAGAAACAGATTCTCACTGTAACAGAAAGATCAAATTAGCTCTTGACAAAGGTCTTATTCCTGTTTACTGTAACGGAGAAACTCTTGAGCAGAGAAAAGCAGGACAGCACCTTGAGGTAGTAAAAAACCAGACTGAAGTAGCTCTTTTCACGCTTTCTGCTGAAGAAATCAAAAAAGTAGTGATTGCTTATGAACCGGTTTGGGCTATAGGAACCGGAGAAACGGCTAGTCCTGAGCAGGCTCAGGAAATCCACGCTCACATCAGAAATATTATTGCTTCAAAATACGGACAGGAAGTTGCTGACGAGGTTTCTATCCTTTACGGAGGTTCTGTAAAACCAGACAATGCAAAAGAAATTTTCTCTCAGCCGGATATCGACGGTGGTCTTATCGGAGGAGCAGCTTTAAAATTAGAGGATTTCTCTAAGATTATTGAAGCTTTTAATTAATAGAGGATTGATATATTATCCAATAAAAAGCGGCGGAATCTTCGATTCCGCCGCTTTTCCGTTAAAAAAATCTAATTATTGAATATCGACTACATACATTGTTCCTTTGTCTACTTTACCCGTTTTAGGCAAAATTTTAGCTTTTGGATTTCCGTTTCCATCATCCACTACTCCAAAGTCATCATCATTGAAAACAGCCAGTTTATTATTTCCTAAATAAACAATTCCCTCGAATTTATCATGTTCATAACCCAGTTTTGCTACCAGATCTACGGCTAATGTTTTGGTAACAGCTTTTATTCCGGCATTGGTAATTTCATCCCATGAACATTGCTCTAAAGCTTTTCCGTTAACTTTCATTCCGTCCACATCGGTGATATCGGCTCCGTTTACATCTGTTGCATTGCTAAGATTGATTCTGTATACTTTTTTTATTCCTCCCTGAGAACCGAAATTTCCATCTCTTTCAATCACCAGGAATTCATTATTGCTTAATGCGGTAATATCGCACACTGAATCAGAAGCTCCTCCTTCCTGCTTATATAGAAACTGTTTAGTCTGCCCTGTAACCGTATCAAATGTGACAATTCTCGTTAAAGTTTTATTGGCAGCCAATGCCTTACTGGGAACATACATCATCGACTGCATGGTTCCTACCAGCGTTCTTCCGTCCGGGCTCATACAAAGTCCTTCCATTCCTCTGTTGGCTCTTCTTTTCGCTAAAACAGCAGGTAATTTTCTTGGTCCTGTATTTACTCCGATCGGGCTTATTCTTTCCATCTCCATTCCATCAGCACTGTAGTGTACAATATGCGGTCCATATTCATCAGAAACCCAGAATGTACCGTCAGCGGCAGCAACAATACTTTCGCTGTCAAGACCATACTGATCAGTACCTAAGACATTTCCGGAAGCATCATATGCTACTTCCCCTGTGCTCCCCATTCCAACAGGATTTGGAAGTCCGGTAATAGGCTGTCCGGATGGATTTTTAAGTTTAATATATTTGATGACCTTTACATTTCCGTCAGCATTGATTTTAAAATGCATAATGGTTGGAGTAAAATTAGGAGTAAGAAACTTTTTCCCATTCTGCAAGTCGGTGTTAGGTCCTCTATCGGTAATGACATAGAATTCGCCTTTTCTGGTAGGATGAGCCGCAGCTCCGGATCCAAAACCTCCGTTGATAACATCCACTCCGTTTATCGTAGTCAGTTTTGAAAATGGAAACTCCTGAGGGAGTTTGGAATAATTAATATCCTGATTAACCATTGCGATATCGTCATCACTTTTACATGAAGCCAATACAGCCAGTATACCCACAGAACATAGTAATTTTTTCATATGCTATTTTATGGCTGCGAAAATAGGACTTGATTGTAAACTGATCTTAAATACAATGATAATTGTTTTTTAACAATTGAACAGACAGAATGCATTGAAGATAAATAAGAAAAGAATCTATTTAAAAATGAAAAACCGACAATCCAACCAAATTATTAATCAATTTGAAAATCATTTTTTTTAAAGGAAAATAATTCACAAAACGGACTTATCAATTTATATGATATATTTGCAGCGTTTTAAGGCTGAACAATGTTCATTAATAGGGAATCAAGTGAGAATAATATTCAAATCTTGAGCTGTACCCGCAACTGTAAACTGTTTAAACTTACTGCACAAAAACCACTGGATCTGAAAATCCGGGAAGGAAGTTGTAAGATGTGAGCCAGGAGACCTGCCTTAAAACACCAGATTCAGAGAAAGAATTAGTTCTGCTCTGAAGATAAGTTTCGGGAATAAAACTTTAAATTAATTATATCATGAGAAAAATCTATCTTTTTTTCTTACTGCTTTGCATGCAGGTATTGTCGGCCCAATTCACAGAAAACGACATTAAATTTTGGGTAGGAACCGGTTCTAAAAAAGCATATTTCATTGCAGACTTTAATGATGACAGCACCCCAAATTCTTATGCTTGGGGATACCGTTTTGACGGAAATGGCTTAACCATGGAAGACATGATTACTGCTATTGCCGCTGCAGAACCTAAAATGGAAATTGAAATACCATCCGGATTTCTGTACAGTTTAAATTACAATCATCATACTCCCAGCCTTGACGACTATTGGTCAACCTGGTCAGGAAACACTCCATCAACTATGGCATTCAATAATGGTGTGAACAATGATCTTTTAGTGGACGGAAGATGGTATGGAGCTTCTTATAGTTTTTCCCCTCCTACAATGCCTTCCCCACCAGTTCCAGCCTACAGTTCTGCTTGGTTTGTTCCCTCGCAGGTTACAAACTGGGTAGGAAGCGGAACTAATAAAAGTCTTGTCGTTATTGATTTCGGAACTGATAATGCCAACGGAAATGCCAATTCTTTTGTTTTTGGAATTAAATATAACGGAAGCATAACTGCTGAACAGGCGTTACAACTGATCCAGTCTCAAGCTTCCTATTTCAATTTTGCATCAGCGAATAATCAGATTACTAATTTAACATTGAATTCATTTACTGGAAATACTTCCGGATCAGACAGCTGGAAGTTATATAAAGGAAAAGATCTATCAAGCTGGCAAACAAAAGCCAATCTTTCTCAGATTCAACTGAGTAACAATGACTGGTTTGGATTAAGTTTCGGGCAAAGAAGACCATTTACCCCCACCGAGGCACAGCTGACTTTAGGAATTTCTTCTGTGACCAAGAAAAAATTCAATATTTATCCAAATCCGGCAAGTGATTTCATTCAGATTGAAACGGCTGAGAAACTGAAAGAAGTGAATATTTACTCTGTGACAGGACAAAAAATAATGACTTCTCAGGTTACTAAGATTGATATTCATTCTTTAAACTCAGGAGTTTACTTTGTGGAGATTAAAACAGCTGAAAGTTCTACGGTACATAAGATTGTTAAGAAATAGAGAAAGCGCCTCAAGGCGCTTTTTTTGTGAGGATATGGATAAAATATACTGTTACAACCGCCCGTCAAAAATTCTTTGAATTATTGCCACCCCTCCAGCGAATGTAAAATGAGTGATTAAAATATAATCCAACAAAAAAACCGCACCAGATTGGTGCGGTTTTCTGATGATGTTATCATCAATTATTTTTTCTCTGTGGATCTTTGTAAAACCTCATCTACCATTCCGTAACCTTTAGCTTCTTCAGAAGTCATCCAGTAATCTCTGTCAGAAGATTTTTCTACCCACTCATACGTTTGTCCTGAGTGATGACCGATGATTTCATAAAGCTCCTGCTTCAGTTTCAACATCTCTCTCAAGTTGATTTCCATATCAGAAGCAACCCCCTGAGCACCTCCTGAAGGCTGGTGGATCATTACTCTTGAATGCTTAAGCGCAGAACGTTTTCCTTTTTCTCCGGCAACCAGTAATACAGCTCCCATTGAAGCAGCCATACCTGTACAGATTGTCGCTACATCCGGCTTGATGATCTGCATGGTGTCATAAATACCTAGACCTGCATATACACTACCACCAGGAGAGTTGATGTAGATCTGAATATCTTTTGAAGGGTCAGCACTTTCCAGGAATAAAAGCTGAGCCGTAACGATGTTTGCTACCTGATCATCAATACCTGTTCCAAGGAAAATAATTCTGTCCATCATCAGACGGGAGAAAACGTCCATCTGAGCAACGTTTAATCTTCTCTCTTCCATGATGTACGGAGTAAGATTCGTAGGCCCATACATTCCCATATACTGATCGGTAACCAAACCGTTGTTTCCTAAATGTTTTACAGAGAAATCTCTGAATTCTTTTTTAATGTCCATATTTCTATTATGTATTATTTTTTAAATATTCTCGAAGTTTAAATTACAATATTTATTCCTAAAATTTTATAGGACTTTTTGTCACAGAATATTAAAATAACTGACTTAAAAATTACCGTTTTCTACCATAGATTCCTTTGATAGGTGAATATTCAATGATATTACTCAATCGCATGGAAGCTTGTTTCAATAGCGTAATTTTCTTGATAAGCTCATAGTACTTTCCTTCATCAGTATCCCTGTACACATCCAGCTCTTTATCTGTTTCTGTGATTAAATAATCAATATATCTGAATTTGTGCAGCAAAACATCTCCCTTGATCTGATCTGCCACTTTATCACCGTAATTGGGAGGATAAATATTTCTGGAAGCCCAGTTTTCAAGCTCATCCAACGGGATCAGAGCGTCTACAACCTTTGTGGTAATTTCTTCGTCCATAAAAGATACAAAAAAGTTTCCACTTCTCAACTCATCTTTTTGAATTCCTTCCCTCACCTGAGTAATAATGATTTCATTCCCTTTAACTAAAAATTCATACTGCTCTTCTTCAAAATGATGAAGAATTTCCTCAATTACTGTAATCTGATATTCTTCTCCTTGTTCATTTCTACGTTTCAGAATAATATCTCCAAATGCCAGCATGTGTTCAACAAGTTTGTTCTCCATGAACAATACATCATACAGAAAAGGATCTTCTTTTTCCTGATCCAAAGGCACAACCTCCATCTTTGGAGCGGATGTTTTCTCTTTCTGCTGCTGTTGAACATGATGGGTCTGATTCTGTGTGATCTGCTTCTGAACATCCAGTTCATTGAAAAGACTCTGCTCAGAAAGCCCGAATTTATTGGAAACCTCTTTCAGATAAACCTCTCTTTTCAGGGCATTTTGTACGAAAGAGACAGATTTCACAATATCTCTGATTGCTTCAGCCTTTTTAATCGGATCATTTCCGATATCTCTCAGGAGAATTTCCGCCTTGAAGTCGATAAAATCCATCGCTTCATTTTCGATATACTTTTCAACGTATTCCTGCGGGTGTTTTCTGGCAAAGGAATCCGGGTCATCTCCATCAGGGAAAAGCAGAACACGGATATTCATTCCCTCAGTCAGTAACATATCAATACTTCGGAAACTGGCTTTGATACCGGCATTATCACCATCAAAAAGGATCGTTACGTTTTCTGTAAGCCTCTTAATCAGTTTGATCTGCTCTGTCGTCAAAGAAGTTCCTGAACTTGCCACTACATTTTCAATTCCGGACATATGAAGCGAAATCACGTCCATATATCCTTCCACCAAAAGACAGGCATTCTTCCTGGAAATAGCCTGCTTACTCTGGTTTAATCCGTAAAGAACATTGGATTTATGATAAATCTCGGTTTCCGGGGAATTGAGGTATTTTGCAGTTTTGACATTATTCTTCAGAATCCTTGCTCCGAAGCCTAAAACCCTGCCAGAAAAACTGTGAATAGGGAAAATAACCCTTTCCCTAAAACGGTCTACGCCTGCAGGAGTATTTTCAGGAAAAATAGAAAGTCCTGATTTTTCAAGAATTTCTTTATTATATCCTTTTTCCAGGGCATAAGCTGTAAAAGCATTCTTCTTCTCGGGAGAATATCCCAGCTGGAATTTCTTAATGATATCATCCCTCAACTCCCTTTCTTTGAAATAAGAAAGACCTATGCTTCTGCCCTCCTGATCATCCCAAAGGATCTCTTGAAAATAAGTATTGGCAACCTCATGGATTTTATACAGCAGATCTTTTTCTGTCTGGGCATTTTTTGCTTCTTCAGAAATTTCACGCTGGTCTTCCTCAATTTCAATTCCGTATTTTTTTGCAGCGTGGCGGAGTGCCTCAGGATACGTAAAATTTTCAATTTCCATAAGGAAAGAGATCGCCGTTCCTCCTTTTCCTGTGGAGAAGTCCTTCCAGATCTGCTTACTGGCAGAAACTACAAAACTGGGTGTTTTTTCATCATGAAAAGGACTGAGCCCCTTGTAATTAGACCCTGCTCTTTTCAACTGCACATATTCGCCCACAATCTCTTCAACGCGGATCGTGGAGAATATCTTATCAATGGTCTGTTTGGAAATCATAGTACAAAAATACACATAAAAAAAAACCTTACAATTATATAATACAAGTGCATTATATTTAGTAAGTTTTATCATTATTTTTGCAAAATAAATTTGCTAATATATGCAGTTCACTATCAATACAATCGAAGACTGGCAGGAAGTTGTTGACAGCATCATTCCTCAATTACAACATAATATTCTTTTATTAAAGGGAAACCTGGGAGCAGGTAAAACCACATTCACTCAATTTCTGCTTAAAAACATGGGCAGTAATGACGAAGTAAACTCTCCCACTTACTCTATTGTCAATGAATACAATACCGAAAAAGGGAAAGTATTTCATTTTGATCTTTACCGCTTAAAAAACATTGAAGAAGTCTATGATATCGGAATTGAAGAATATCTGGACAACTCTTTTTTATGCATCATCGAATGGCCGGAAGTCTATGAAGATGACCTTTATGGTCTTAACTACCATACAATGAGCATTGTAAATACGGGTGAAAACAGAGAGATTTCATTCGATTAAATATTATGTATCTTTGCTCATTAATTGAGTGTAAAAAACAATCTGTAAGACATAATTTAATTTAAGGATGAGTACAAATATTTTTACTCCTTTCACAGAAGAAGAATTAATGCCGAAAGAGGAAAAATTGGAGGTTATAAAGAAAGGGAAACAGTTCAGTATTGGAATTCCTAAAGAAACCTGTCTCAACGAAAGGAGAACCTGCATTACTCCTGACGCCGTACAGGTGTTGGTAGAGCACGGCCATGAGATCATTATTGAATCAGGGGCCGGACAAGGTTCATTTTTTACAGATTTACAATATTCCGAATCTGGAGCGAAGATCACCAATGATCCAAAAGAAGCTTTCGGGCAGGATCTTATCCTGAAGGTGAACCCTCCTACAGAAGATGAAATTGAGTACATGAAGCCTAATACGTATCTGGTTTCAGCTCTTCAGATCAATCTTAGAGACAAGGAGTATTTCTTAAAGCTTGCAGAGAAAAAAATAAACGCCATCGCTTTTGAATTTATCGTTGATGAATACAAGCAGCTGGCCTTGGTAAGACTGGTTGGGGAAATTGCAGGAACCGTTTCAATCTTATATGCCTCCGAATTATTAGCCTTATCAAACGGGTTAATGCTGGGAGGAATTACAGGAGTAAGACCTGCAGAAGTTGTTATCCTTGGAGCCGGAATTGTAGGTGAGTTTGCTACAAAGGCAGCCATTGGTTTAGGAGCAAGTGTAAAAGTTTTCGATAATTCTTTATCCAAGCTTAGAAGGCTTCACACGATTGTTGACAGCCGTGTACCGACTTCTATTATTGATCCTAAAGAACTCAGCAAAAGTCTAAGACGTGCTGATGTAGTGATCGGAGCTCTTCCAAGATTGAACATGACCCCTATCGTTACTGAAGATATGGTGATGAAAATGAAAAAAGGCAGTGTCATCATCGATATTACCATAGATAACGGTAAAGTGATCGAAACTTCAGAGCTTACTACCATGGAGGATCCTTATGTCATCAAACACGGTGTCATCCACTGCGGACTTCCGAATCTTACCTCAAGAATGCCGAGAACTACCACTAAGGCCATCTCGAATTTCTTCCTTTCCTATATTTTAAATTATGACGAAGAGGGCGGCTTTGAAAACATGCTGATCCGCAAAAACGAAATGAAGCAGAGCTTATATATGTACAAAGGAAGACATACCAAGAAGATCATCTGCGATCGTTTCGGACTTACGTACCACGATATCAATCTTTTAATTTTCTAATGAAGAAACTGAAATTTTATGCAATAGGCTTCGTTCCGGGGCTTTTGATCGTATTTTTTATTTTAAACAAAAAAGGAGCAAGCTGCAGCGGATATTTACCGAACAGCCGTGTGATTGCTGAAAGTCTTTCCAAAGAATTCAAATATTCTGAAGAAGCTAAAAATGCAATGGCAACCTACAAGATTGATGAGAAATTTATAAAAGACAGCATCATTACCAACGGAAAGGTAGATTTTGACCGCAGCCATGCACAAAAGAAACCATGTCCGGACTATCTTTTAACCTATCCTGAAAAAAATCCGTCTTATGAGATCACGTATGAAAAATGTGAAGAAACGGTGACGGTAAACAATCTTAAAAAACTGAAATAGTTTCAAGTACAAGCTATGGACGGCAATTACTACATGATTCATGATTATCTGATATTCATCGGAGTTTTTGCCATTTTCCTGTTTCTGACTATCAGTATTTATCTCTTCAGCCAGAATCAGAAGCTGAAACAGAGGAATACCAAATTATCAGAAACCAATAAACTTATTGAGCAGCGCCTGAATGAAGTCCGTCTGGAACATATCGGCACAAAGCTGAATCCGCATTTGTTTAAAAATATTCTGAATTCCGTGCAGTCTCATGCCTATCAGACGTATATGTCGCTGGATAAGCTGGCCAATGTGCTGGATTATATTTTATACGAAAGCAACAATAAGTATGTAAGCCCGAAAGAAGAGCTTAATTTTGCTTTAAGCCTTATTGAGATTAATAAAATCAAGATCAATCCACTTTTTGACTTCAGAATTAAATCCAGAATCAATAAATCTGATGCTTTGTATGAAGAAAAGGTATTTGCTCCGCTGATCTCTGTGGATCTTATTGAAAATGCCTTCAAACATACGGATTTTCTGGCTCAGGACTCTTTTATTTCTATTTATATGGAGCTTGAAGACGGCATTTTCACTATGAAAGTCAGTAATAAAGCGTCTCTTAAAAATATTCTGGAAAAAGAAAAAAGCGGCTTTGGAAGCCAGTCTTTTGATCAAAGGCTTAAAATGATCTACAGTACCTATTATCAGCTGGAAAGAAGCTCAAAAAACGGAATATTTACGGCGGAATTAAAAATCAATTTAGGAGAATTCTATGATAAAATGCGTTATTCTGGATGATGAATTACTGGCCATCAGTTATTTAAAACTTCTATGCGAGCAGATTGAGAATGTAGAGGTGGTAAAAGCATTCAATGATCCTAAAATTTTTCTGAATGAAATAGACAGCCTCGACTGTAATCTGTGCATTCTGGATATTGAAATGCCCGGAATGACAGGTCTTCAGGTGGCTGAGATTATTTCAGGTTCTAAAAAAATCATCTTTACAACAGCTTACAAAGAATATGCTGCTGAAGCTTTCGATTTAAATGTGGTGGATTATGTAAGAAAACCCATCAAAAAAGAAAGACTGATTCAAGCTTTCGAAAAAGCTAAAGAACTGGTAGAAAATGCTCCTAAAAAAACTTTTATCGAGTGGAATACCAATATTGGAAAAACCGTTATATTCACAGAACAGATTTCCTACATCAAAACCTCTGAAATAGACAGCAGAGACAAAGATATCATCCTCAGTGACGGCACTACCATCGTCTTAAAAAACCTGAATTTCAAAAACCTTCTGGAAATGCTGCCATCAAAAGATTTTGCTCAGGTCAACAAAAAAGAAATTATCGCATTGTCTTCCATTAAGGTATTTTCAACCAACGAAATTATTACCTCCATTCATGCGGAAGATCACTCTTTTCTGAAACTTCAGATCGGAGATGCTTATAAAAATTCATTGATGGAGCTCTTCGGAAAATAGATCTTTTCAAATCTTTCCGGTTTCATTACAGAATATAAGTCCTTTATTACAACTCCCCTTTTTCAGTATTGAATCCCTTTAATTTTGTATGGAATTAATTGATTTTATAATGAAAAACTTTTTCTATGCTGCAGGACTTCTCCTATCCGGCTTGTGTTTTTCCCAGGAAGCCTCTTCAAAACTGAAGATCTCTTTTTTTGACGGAATAGCAATAGGCGGATATGTAGATCATGGTGCTTATCTCAACTTTACAGGTCCAAATGTAAGTCTTACCCATAAAAGCGTAAAATTCATTGTTGGAATGCTTCCTTCTCTGAGAATTAAAGAAGACCATTCTTCCGGAACCAAAAACAGTCCTATTATGCCTACGCTGGGAGCAGGTCTTACTGTGGTCTATAAAAAAATAGCCTTCCAGATTCCTGCCTACTATAACGCTAAGACAGCAGATCTGAATGGGAACTGGAAAATAGGATTTGGAATGGGTTATTCGTTCAAATAGATTTTATTACATTTTTTAGAACATTCATTACATTTAAAAAAAAAGAGTATTTAACATAACTATATTCTTTTCAACTTTGCATAAAATATTGGAATCATGAATTTGGGGAAATACAAAAATTTAATTTTCTACATTACCACCATCGCAGTCTTTTCCGCTCTGATGTATTATTTCATCATTGAAGGGCAGACGCTGGAAGTAAAAGAAAATATCGTTGCCAATACCAACAGCGGCTCTACCTGGGATAATTTCCTGGAATCATTCAAAACCAATCTTCACCATCCGCTTGCGCTATTATTGGCGCAAATTGTCACTATTATTATGACAGCAAGGCTTTTCGGATGGATTTGTATGAAAATAAAACAGCCTACGGTTATCGGAGAAATGATTGCAGGGATTGTACTCGGTCCTTCACTTGTGGGAATGTACTTCCCTGAGTTTTCCGCCTTTCTTTTCCCAAAAGAATCATTAGGCAACCTTCAGTTTCTGAGCCAGATAGGTCTTATCCTGTTCATGTATATTGTTGGAATGGAGCTGGATCTGAGTGTATTAAGGAAAAAAGCTCATGATGCGGTTGTCATCAGCCATGCAAGTATTATTATTCCTTTTGCTCTGGGAATAGGCCTTTCTTATTTTGTGTATCAGGAATTTGCTCCGGATGGTATCCAGTTTACCTCTTTTGCTTTATTCATAGCCATTTCTATGAGTATTACCGCATTTCCGGTACTGGCGAGAATCGTACAGGAAAGAAACCTCCAGAAAACCAAACTGGGAACGATTGTTATTACCTGTGCTGCTGCCGATGATATTACCGCATGGTGTATTCTTGCTGCCGTAATTGCTATTGTAAAAGCAGGTTCTTTTGCAAGCTCTATCTATGTGATTATCATGGCTGTTGCTTATGTATTTTTAATGATTAAAATTGTAAGACCCTTCCTGAAAAGAGTCGGAGACCTTCAGGCCGGAAAAAATACGATCAGCAAACCCATGGTGGCTATTTTCTTTCTGACATTGATCTTATCTGCATATGCTACTGAAGTAATCGGTATTCACGCTTTATTTGGAGCTTTTATGGCCGGAGCTATTATGCCTGAAAATACAAAGTTCCGTACCCTTTTTATTGATAAGGTAGAGGATGTGGCATTAGTACTTCTGCTCCCATTATTCTTTGTATTCACAGGACTCCGTACCCAAATCGGCCTTCTTAACGACAGTCATCTGTGGATGACCGCCGGATTTATTATTCTGACCGCGGTTCTCGGAAAGTTTGCAGGAAGTGCGTTGACGGCACGATTTGTAGGTATTAACTGGAAAGAAAGTCTGACGATAGGAGCTCTGATGAACACACGAGGCCTTATGGAACTTATTGTACTCAACATTGGATATGACCTTGGCGTTTTAAGCCCTGAAATTTTTGCAATGCTTGTGATCATGGCTCTATTCACCACTTTCATGACTGGGCCTGCACTGGATTTTATTAATTTTATTTTTAAATCTAAAAAAAATCAGGACGAATCCATTCAGGATAATGATTCCAAATACCGCGTTCTTCTCTCATTTGATAAGCCGGAATCCGGAAGTACTTTGTTGAAGCTAGCACACAATTTCACCCATAAAATGAACGGCAATAAAAGCATCACTGCGATGAATATTGCTCCGGTAGATGAAATGCATGCCTATGACATCAATGAGTATGAAGAGTCACAGTTTCAGAATGTCATTGAAACCTCTCAAGATCTGAATCTGGAAGTTACTACCCTCTTCAAAGCATCTACTGATATCGAAAGTGATCTTACCAGCATTACCAACAAAGGACATTATGATCTTCTCCTGATCATGCTTGGGAAATCTATGTATGAGGGAAGTTTATTAGGAAGGTTATTAGGCTTTACCACCAAGATTATTAATCCTGAAAAACTATTGAACACGGTAAAAGGCAAAGGAAATATATTCAACAATTCTCCTTTTGACGATTTTACCCTTCAGATTCTCGACAAAACCAATATTCCTGTAGGAATTTTGGTGGAAAAGGACTTTAAAGCGGCAGATAAAGTATTTGTTCCGATCTTTAATCTGAGTGATTTTTACCTTCTTGAATATGCTAAAAGGCTGATCAATAACAATAATTCTCAGATTATCATTCTGGATGCGGCAGGACAGATCCGAAATAATATTGAAGTAAAAGAACTGATCAGAAGCATTGAACAGGTAGCTCCAAACCACATTACTCTGTACAATGAGAAAAAGATTGAAAAAGATTTTCTGGGTTCTCAGGATCTGATGCTCATCAGCAGTAAAAGCTGGAAAAACCTGATCGATACAAAAAGTCTATGGCTGTCTGACATCCCATCAACATTAATAATATCAAATCCATAACACAATAACACACACCGATATTTCTATTTCTATTGAAGCTGTAAATATTATTCGTTGTCTGTAAAGAAAAAACGGGTATATTTATGGCTTTAATTTTTTGGGACATGCTGATTAACAGTGAAAATGGAGTTATAGAGCTGGAAACCTTTGCTACCAGACTTTATAAAGGAATGAGTCTTGATCAGCTGAAACAGTCTGATTTTTATAAAGAAAAGTATCATGATCTGTGGGATGTAAAAACCGGATATTTTTGGTATTATTTTAAGCCTGTAGAAATAAAGGGATATCAGGTATCTTTCAGTCTGTGCTTTTTTAAAGATCAGCTGGACATCATCCATATGAATACATGGGAAAACAGTGATGCCAAAGACTGGAATGAATGGACAGAGGAAAAAGAAATGAAGGTTTTCCGCCGGAATACTACTTTCCTGACCAAAGTCCTTGGAATATCACCCACCCAAAAAAAGAAAAAACCTTATCCCGGCTGTACCTTCAGATTTCCCTGGGGAGATGTGTGGTCGGTTTACGACCCGAGAAGCGCCGCCAGCTTTATGGGAATCAATTTTAATGAGGAGGAAAACAAATAAAAATAACTTATAACCAAAGAATAAGAGAACACTATGTGCCGATATGCCATGATGGTTTACAAAGGTCATTATGCCTGTTTCAACTGCCAGAAAACATTCAAACGCCGCCACCTGAAAGATGTGCACCGGGATGCTCAGACCTCTGTGGAAGCCAAGTGTCCGGAATGTGGGAATCTGATGGCCAATATGGGACTTGACTTTAAATCCCCGCCCAAAAATGATGATAAGCAATGGGCTCATATCCGGGATTTGTATACGGTTGGAATCACTTTTCATTCATGTGGATGCTCTGGTCCCGGATATATTCCCCAGGATCGGAAGGCCATTATTGATCATCTGGAAAAAGTTCGTTCAGAATACATGAAATCTCTGGTATTCTGGAGATACCGCATAGAGCCTGAAAATAAAAAAGAACGCGAACTGGACTATCAGAAAAACAGCTCACACCTATGGGCCGTCAACCGTAATGCTTTCAAAGAAACAGTGACCAATCAGGAAGGTATTAACTATTGGCTTAAAAGAATCAATGAAGTTGAGGAAAGACTCAATATCATCAAGGCTGATAAATCATAACGCTGCTATAGTTTACAAGCTTCAGAAGCCTTTTAAAATCCTCTTTGATTTTTTCCTCCTGCTCAGCGGGATAATCCGCACCGATACTAAATCCGCGTCCTGTAGTATTGGTGATCATAATGATATTTCCGTTTTCAAAATAATTCCTTGTTGTGATAACCTCGGACTTATTGAAATCAAAAGCTTCCGTATCCTTATTCTCTTTCATTGCTTTAGCATCATAGAAAAGCGGTCGGTTATACCTATACTCTTTCTCGAAAACAAAAGAAAGCTGTCCGTTAAGAAGATAATATTCTGTCAGCTTCTGCCCGATTTCTCCATAATGTTTCGCAATTACCTTTTGCAGACCTTCATCTGTGTAATAAAATGTGGCCTCCCCGCCTTCTGCAGATTCTCCTTCAATATCTTTCTTTTTGACAGCAGTCCATTTTGTCACGGAATTGATTCTTTTAAAATTTGCCTGAATAGGTTTTATCCTATTTTTTAAACTCTTGTTTCCTGTTGTATCTTTCTCATTGTATTCTTCTCCCTTCTTTACAGTATCCTGTGCTTGGATAGTGAAAAAAACAGGCGACTGATCTCCGGACTTCTGAGCACATGCAAAACTCAAACTGATCAATATTATGAAAACTCCATGCAAGAATCTATTCTTCATATTTTCTTTTTGTAGCTTTAAAATTAATAATAACTTTTGGTTGTACTGCATATAATGAAACCACAAAAGTTACAAATAACTGTTTTAGCTTTGAAAATCCTTATACCAGCTAAGATTCCTACAGAATGATACAATTGGAATACTTGTCTTACCATCAGTTTGCCATTCCGTAGAAATCCAGCCACTTTAAACCAACAAGAAAAGCATCAACAAAAACTCCAATCCTGACCAGCACCACAATTGAAGACGTACAATTCCCATCCTCCGGAGAGGTGGCGAAAATTCAAAGAATTTTTGACGGGGTCGTTTTCGGGGTGGTTTCTTCACACCATCAGTTTCATGTCGTAATTCTACTACAATTTTTAAAATTTAACCCAAAAAATTTATTTCCAACAGTGTTTTTTAATAGCTTTATCTGATAATTCACATTGGATGGAAATTGATTTCTTACAATATCAGGTACGAAACGGAGACACGCTCACCTCCATCGCTTCCCGGCTGGGTATGACCGGTGAGGAGCTTAAGCTGTTTCATAATTCCCATTGCCCGAAAATGGATAAAGTCTGGTTTGAAAACCTTAATGACGTTAAAAATATTTTTGTCCCTACTCATTTTAAAACAGAATCACAGAAGGAAAATGAAAGGAATAACATTCTTCCCGGCCAGTTCTCCGATTCCTTTTGGGCCCAGACTTATAGTATTAATGAGACTTTTGAAACGACTTTTGAATCTTCAGTTAACATCGATTATACCATTGATGTAAATCTCCGAAAAGACCAAAACACAGGTTTGTATATCCTTAGCTACAATCAGAGAGACTTTAAATCAGGAGGAAATGAACCTGATGATAAGGTAAGCGGCCTTTCGATAGCCTGCATGAAAAGTATTATGCCGCTTGAATTTATTCTTAATGAACAAGGCAGGATAAAAGGATTGGCAGATCATAAAAAAATCACGGACACTTTTACCAGACAGCGTAAAGATCTTGAAGAGTTTTATGTAGGTGAAGTCGCTCGAAATTATATGGATTCTTTTGAAAGGAACATCAGCAATGAAGTGTTTTTATTACAACAATTTCAGAGTACACTGCTGTTTCAGACTCTTTTCCCCAAAACAGACTGGTTCAGGAGAAAAATAAAGTGGACAGAATCTTTTTATTTTGTACAGAATTCATTTCCGGTAGCCTGTGAAATTAAACCTGAACATAAAAATAAAGAAGAGGACTCTGTTTTGACTATTTTAAGCGGAAAAATCACTGAATTATGTACCTCACAGGAGATCATGCGCGGGATCAGACTCAAAAAACCGGCTGCAAGACCGGCTTCAGGAAATATTGTATTAGAATACACCACTCACACTAAAAATAAGAATCTTCTTCAGGCTAAAGCCTCGGTTCTACTCAGCCATGAAGAGGTATTGATACACCAACATCACATCAATATAACACAAGGATAATATGAAAAATTATGTCACACAAAAAGGCGATACTTTCAGTTCTCTGGCCCGGCAGTTTAAGCTGAAAAATGAAGGTATTTTAAAAACTTACCATAATCTCCACTGTCCGCCGGAAGATGTCATGCAGGAACCTGTTCCGGGAAAAACGATCTTGATTCCGGAAGATCCACAACTCATGGCTGAAAAAATAGAACCTCAAAATATGGCTGCATCTTCTCAGGAGGAATCTACAGAAAATGTAGGTTCTGATGAAGGAGATTCAACGGAAGAAACTCCACAAAATGAAGAGCAGTCATCGGGAAAAACGGAACAACAAACTGATAAAGAAGCAAAGGAAGATCAAAAAGAAGACAGTGGTTCCAGTCCTCATGAAGGAAAATATTTCATTGTGCAGAAAGGAACCGTGCAATGTAATCAGGGATTTAAATTTCCAAAATTTAAAGTGACCAGCCATCAGAAACACTACTGGAATGATGAAGAAGGAAACGCTGATTATCTGGCCGTAACAGAGGATGATCTTCAGCTCGATCCTGCGGCACAGCCGTTTGGACAATGCAAGCTCAAGCCAAGTTCGGGAGGATATCTTCCGTGTGCTTATGCTCCAGCCGGAAAGTGGCAAAAGACGTATGAAAAAGTAAAAGTGATGGGAAAAAGCTGTCTTACGGAAATCTCAGAACTCATGTGCAGTACGGGAGGGAAAATTACCATCCTTAAACACGGACAGCAAAGCGAAGTCGGTAAAAGCCAGGTTGCCAAAGCAACTACGCAGGAACAGCAGGTTTATAATCCCGTTGTGGATTTTGATGAATTCAAGGAAGATACAAGAGATACAGACCAACTTTATTATAGCTAAGCCATGACAGGAACTATTATCGGGAATCAGAATCCTCTGGTAGGAACAACCTATACCTACGAGATAAAACCTTCAGGCCTTTCATTTGGTCTTAAAGGTGATTATGAATGGTATCTTTTTAAGAAACAAAAGAACGGAAGCTGGAAAGACATCACCGGAAAGCCCAAGACTGGTGAAAAGGTAACGTACAATTTTGGGGAAATAGCACTGGGAATAGAGTTTCAAATGAAAGTCTATGAAACTAAAAAAGGTATTTTACCTGGTCTTCCCTCTACCAGAGAACTGGCTGGCAGCTGTGTATTAATACCAACAAGCAACAAAGTTCCGAAGATTGATAAAGTAGTACTCTTCAACAGAGGAGCAAAAGACGTCAATAGAGCCAGCTACCGTGATACTCTTATTGCGCAGGCTCATTGTATTGCAATGTTTAATAAAGAAATTGAGTTTCATCTTTGGGAAGATGACGCTCCGGGAAAAGGGCACGATGCCAGTATTAACAAAAACAACCGTCACACCCGCAGCTATAAGGCTCGCGTCAATGAAAAAGGGATTGCAGAAGTGTCAATACCTCTGATGTCTGATGAAAAAATCCTTCGTCAGATGGCCAATCAGTTTCTGATGAAAGGTGACAGGAATGAAGGCGCGAATCATGAATATTATGTTACAGCCACTTATTCAGGGCAAATTCAGGGAGCCAGCCAGGTGAATGTAGCTGTAGCCAATCCGGATTATAAAGGCCAGCCTCAAAACCAGCCAAAACCCAAGCCGCAACCTGAGAAACACACGCCAAAATTCCCGGCCGGACAAGGAGGTGGTCCCAAACAGCCGGATCCTAAAGGCAATATTATAGAAGCGGTTTTCATAGATGATAAAGGAAATGAACTTTCCAAAGTTGCTGTAGGAGATAAAGTAAGGGTAAGAATCCACTCCAAAAATATGGTGGGAAAACACATCCAATATGTAGTCTGGGAATATGATACCACTTCCAATGATGAAGTTTACAGAAGCGGAAATATTAAAATTCCTGCCGATGTATGTGATACTTCAGGATTTGTCATTTCCAAAGATATTTTTGAAAAAGGAATAGACTCCCCTATTGGCGATCCGGATTCCGATACACAAAATTTTTTCATCGAAATTATCTCCAAAGATCTTTCTGCAGAATCTCAGAAATTTGGGGTAAATTCGGAAGGCCTGATGCAGGTGGAGAAGGTGAAGAGTGCGGCGGGGGTGCAGAATACACAAAACCCAAAACCAGAAAATGGAAAATGTCCGAATTGTGATAAACCCGTGACAGCAGATGACTTAAAAACCATCTTCCCTAATGCCTCGGAAGCCAACAGGAAAATTGTTGCAGACACGTATACCAAATATATGAAGGATTTGGGAATGAATACATGTTGGAACAAGGCTCATTTTTTCGCACAGGCAAAAATAGAATCAGGAGATGCGCTATCTTTAAAAACAGGAGAAGGTTTTAATTATGCTGTAGAAGCGTTACCTGCTGTTCCTTTTAAAGCTTTTCAGGCAAAAGATAAAAATGGACATATTATTCCTAATGACTTAGCTTTTAAATATGGTAGAATTGATGGAAAAAATATTGAATTATTAAAGACAAAATATAATAAACCATCATTAAAATTCCAAACTGCAGATCAAAAAATGATTGCTAATACTGCATATAGCAATAGGAAAGAATTAGGCAATACTGGAGGAGATGATGGGTGGAATTATAGAGGTCGTGGTATGGTTCAATTAACCGGAAGGGTAAACTATACTAATATTAATACTTATTCTCTTAAGTATTTAAAAATAGATATTTTAAAAGAATTTGAAAAAGTAGGTACAAGTTTGGAACTCGCTGTTCTTACATCAATGGGATATTTGCACAGAGGTGGAATGCCTACCATTGCAAATGGATGTACAAATGAAGATTTAATAAGTGCTCTTGTCGGAAATGATGTATTCAACAAAAAAGGAGAATCTATTAATCATGTACCTAAACAGAAAGCTTTTGATGAAATAACTTCTAAAGTTTTCAAAGTAAATAATTGTACATATGGTAAAAAACAAAGTAAAACGGTACCAGCGAAAAAAGGAAAAGCCCCATGGATGCCTTATGCTTTAGGAGAAATTGGACAAAAAGCAATCTTAGGAGACAAAAACAACCCTAGAATTAATGAATACTTTAACGCCTCAACTAATGGAAAGGGGCTTAATGAATCTACAAATTGGTGTGGTGCATTTACAAGCTGGTGTATGGTACAAGCAGGCTACACTCCTCCACCTTTATCTTGCAGAGCTGCAATGTGGCAGTTTTGGAAACAAGATAAGCCAATTTATGGTTCTGCAGCAGTTATTGACTGGGACAGTAATGAAGCAGCAAGTCCTAATGGGAAAGGAGGTGCCGTAGGAGGATCAGGCCATATTACTTTTGTAATTGGCATAAGTAAAGATGGAAATCACTATTATTGTGTTGGTGGAAATCAAGGTGGAACAAAAGGTGCTAGAACAGTTAAAATTTCAAAATATTCAAAAAATGACATAGATTGGTTCGTTATTCCCCCGGATTATTCCCCTGAAGCAGAAGAGTACAAACTAAAAATAATGACATCTGAAGCAGATATAGACTCATCTTCATCAACTAGAAGCTAACGATTATGAAAAAAGTAATAATAACATTAATAATATTCCAATTATTTTCTTGTCAAAAGAAAGAACAGACAATAATTGATAATTCAAAAAATATAACTATGGAAACACCTCAATGCCTCCAATCTCAACTTCAGGCGGGTTTCTCAGCAGAAAAAAGTGAGACAGACTATCCTAATTATAATTATAACGAAACTGATCTCGATTGCTCTATACCTATATTAGAATCTGAATTATCCAAAAAAGGCTATAAGTCTCCATCTACAGAAGAGTTTATTAAAAAAGTATTTGATATTTTCAACCGAAAGATTGATTATGATATGGCTACTAAATATGTTTATTTAGATGGCAATAATCTTTGTAACAAGTCAATTATCTATAATAGAAACTCAGATGATGAAATGACTCCTAAATCTTATTATATAGTTAAAAATAATAAATTTATCACTGAATTATTTGCTATTCCTGAAATTACAGATTATTCAAAAGTATTTCCTGAATCTAAAAATTTTGAAGACAATGTTAAAAAAATCCAAAATGAGGTAAGCATTACAAAATGGAATGAAGATAAAAATTTAACACAAAAACGTTTCGAAAATATTAATAAAATAGCAGCTCGCAATAAATATCTATTTAATGATAGTAAGTCTGATTTAGCCTGGTTACTAGCACATGATAAAAACTTCTTAAAACAATTGGTTACTACTTTTGGATATGATAAAGAAGAAAAAATAAATAAACAGGTTATAGAGGATTTATACAAATCATATACAGAATCAGGACAACTTTGGCAGGCAGTAAAACTAGGTGAAATATTTTTCACTAAAGATTGCCAAGGAAAATTAAAGATTCAGGAGGGTTTATTAAGCTATGTTTTTAACAACACCAATGAGAACGATGACAGATTGATATATGCATTGAGCAATTACCTAAATTATTTATTCAAAGATGACAAAGATGGTATTTTTACTGAAGCACCGTCTAAAAAATTCAGTGTTGAAGAAAAAGCAAAAATAATAGCTTATGTAGCAAATATAGAAAGTCCTGCATTTTATAAATATAAACCTTTAAACAGTAGTCGTGCTTGGCAAAAGGCAGGAACTTCGTTCTACAATATAACAGGTGCACATCCAGAAATATTAAAGATTATTGAACAAAATAATTATTATGGATTAACTCCTTTAAAGAATGTTGTTGAAAATGGACAGTTAGAAGATGAAGCCTCACTTTCTCCCCAAGGAGGTTAGCAATTCTTCTTTATTTACAGATATTAAATTTTAAGTAATTAATCTCAGGCATATGAATAAATTACTCTTATTAATACTAGCTATATTAATATCATGTAAAAGCCCTTCACAAGAGGGAAATAAAAACATTAATGTTACAAATCTTGAGCAGTCATTTTCAAATAAAAATGAAAAGGAGTTCTTAGAAAATTTTCCAAAGGATTTTCAATCCTTTAAAAATACATTTGGCTGGAACGATGAAAAAGACTCAGCTGAAATTCTTTATCAGCATGCCAATTCTTATATTGATTACTGGTTTTCATTAATTCAAAAACCTCAATACAAAAAATATGAAAATTCAATAATAGAAATTTCAAAAAAAGGAAAATGGGAAGCCGATGCTGTTAATTATTTTATAATAAAGTCAATAGAATACATTAACAAAAATAAAAAATATGATCTCATCAACTCTTTATCAAAGAATGATGCAAAATCAGTTTTGACATTTTTGTTTGATTCTCCTCATCAAAAGCCAGATGATACATTATTAGCCAATTTAACAACCGAAAAACAAAACTTAGCAAAAGAGATATTATCCACGAATACTTCAAGCGAAACTAAAAGAAACTCATTCGAAACCTACATCAATAATGAATATTATTTCATAAAAACCTTTGATGTCAACAAGGATGGCATCTCTGACAAAATTGTAAGTAACAAACCTTATCAAGGAGAAAATTTATTTATCTTTTTGGGGGATAAGCAAGGTAAATATATATTAGCACTGGAAACAAGAAACTTCTCTGAGGATGGAGGTAATGTTATCAATGATATCCTTCCAATATCCGGAAATAAAGGGTTCACTATAAAAACATCTTTCCCTGACCGCGGATATTATGAAAAAGAATATCATATTATTCTAAATAATAACACTTGGCTTCTTAAAAATATTATCTATAAAACAATGTCAGATATTTCACAGGATGCAGTAAAATATATTTGCGATGTTCCCCAAAATATTGATATCCAGAAATCCGGATGGACTGATAAAATAATACCCATTCCTGAAGAAAATGTACGAGCAAAAAAATGTAGAGTAGAGAAAAGTCAAAATAAAACAGCCTTTTACATTCAGGATAGTGATGGTTTTACCAACTTAAGAAAGGAGAAAAACTCTTCTTCCCAAATCCTACAAAAGATCAACACAGGTGAACAAGTAGAAGTTTTAGACCAAAACGGAGATTGGTGGTTAGTGGTTTCTAAAGAAGGTAAAAAGGGATATGTTCATAAAAGCAGGATAAAATTTGAATAAATAACTTAATCAAATGATGAAACCTTTTTCAACTTTATTCGCTATTATATTTTTCCTTTGCTTCTGCAAAAGTCAAAAAAAGAGAGATAATGATATAAACTTTCTGAATGTAAAATACCAAACAAATGGTTTTTTCATTCCAGACATCTCCAATCCTTACCCAACATACACCTATTCAGATAAAAAAATAGGTGTTTTCAGCGTAGACTTTATTGGAAAAACAGATGAAACTCAATATTTTTGGAATCCTAATAATTCGAGAGGTTATTTTTCAAAATCCGCGAACCTTGAAAATGATGCCCAAAATTCAAAAGCGATAAAAAATCTTATTAAAGAAAATGATTATTATGTACTTGCCTCGTATTTACCTGTTAAATTCATCACTTATACAGGAAGGGAAGATGGAGAATTTGAACCAAAACAAAATGCAAAAACAACATTTTATTTATATGAAAAGAATAAATGGGAACAAATAGGAGAAATAGAAACTGTGAAAATTCCAGAAGATATTTTAACATTTGAAACTGACCTTGTCAAAAAATTTCAAAACTCAATTAATAAAAAATAAGTAGTTGGCCTACTCCTACCTTCAAAAAAACAATTCATCCCAGCTCCAGATAATTTAGAAAAGAAAATTTCGTCTCATTAAAAAAAATATTTATACCTTTGCTCTGTGATTTTTAACAACGGAACATATTATTATAGAATTTTTACCTCAGCTCTGGGATAGGGATTCTTATGAATATAATTTAGAACCTCGTCCTAGGGACGAGGTTTTTTTATTTTAAAAAATGTAAAAAAGATGAAAATAAGTATTATTGGAGTGGGATTAATCGGAGGTTCGATGGCTTTGAAATTAAGAGAGAAAAACCTGGCCAGCTTCATCTACGGAATCGATAACAATACACAGCATATCAGTGACGCATTGCAACTTAAAATCATTGATGCGGGAGTAGATCTTGAACATGGAATTAAAAATTCGGATCTGATTATTCTTGCTATTCCTGTAGATGCTGCACGAAAACTATTGCCTTCTGTTCTGGATCTTGTTTCTGACCAGCAGACGGTAATGGATGCAGGTTCCACCAAAGCAGGCATTGTACATGCGGTAAAAAACCATCCGAAACGTTCAAGATTTGTAGCGTTCCACCCGATGTGGGGAACGGAAAACAACGGTCCAAAATCCGCTATTGCTGAAAGTTTCTCGGGAAAAGCTGGTGTCATCTGCAACAAAGAAGAATCGGCAGACGATGCTCTGGCTACCGTTGAAAAAGTAGTCAATGCTCTCGATATGCATATGATTTATATGAATGCAGAAGATCATGATGTTCATACCGCTTATATTTCCCATATCTCCCATATTACATCTTACGCCCTTGCCAATACCGTATTGGAAAAAGAACGTGAAGAAGAAACGATTTTCCAGCTTGCCAGTTCCGGTTTTTCAAGTACCGTTCGTCTTGCCAAGTCGCATCCGGAAATGTGGGTTCCTATCTTTAAGCAAAACAAAGAAAATGTATTGGACGTTCTGAACGAACATATCACTCAGCTCAGAAAATTCAAATCTGCGCTTGAAAAAGAAAACTATGAATATCTGGAAGAATTGATTTCCAACGCCAACAGAATCAGAGGAATTTTAAGATAAAAATCCTTATACGATACTAAAAGCCCGACGGTTTTTACTTTTATTTTATTAAGAAACCCTTAGTCATAGTGGCTAAGGGTTTTATATTTTGAAATAAAATGATTTCTATTAACATTCCGGAACATTGACTGCAATGGCCAGTCCGCCTTCCGAAGTTTCTTTAAAACGGTCACTCATCGACTGAGCGGTTTCCCACATGGTCAGAATCACTTCATCCAATGTTACTTTTGCTTTGTTGGGATCACTTTCCAGTGCAATATTGGCTGCTGTAATGGCTTTCATCGCGCCCATCGTATTCCTTTCAATACATGGAATCTGTACCAGTCCCTTAATTGGATCGCAGGTTAATCCAAGGTGATGTTCCATCGCAATTTCTGCCGCCATCAATACCTGTCCTACACTTCCTCCTAAGATTTCTGTAAGTCCGGCTGCTGCCATTGCAGAAGATACTCCGATTTCCGCCTGACATCCTCCCATTGCTGCAGAAATGGTTGCATTTTTCTTGAATAAGGTCCCGATTTCTCCCGCTACAAGCAAGAATCTTATAATATCCTCCTCACTCGTAAATGGTGTAAATGCCTGAGAGTACATCAATACCGCCGGAATAACTCCACTTGCCCCATTGGTAGGTGCGGTAATAATTCTTCCGAAGCTTGCATTCTCTTCATTCACTGCCAGTGCAAAACAGGCAATCCATTTGTTGATATTCGTAAAATTCTCTTCAGCGTCTACTACCTGCTGGAACCATTCGTCTTTGTTTTTATAGATTTTATCTCCGAGTAGCTTTCTGTTGATTCCTGCGGCTCTTCTGGAAACGTTCAATCCGCCAGGAAGAACTCCCTCCTTATTGACACCTTTGTAGATACATTCTTTGATCTGCTGCCAGATATAAAGTGCTTCCTGCCTAGTTTCATCCTGGGTTCTCCAGCTTTCTTCATTCATGAAAATCAAATCTGACATTTTATCAAATCCCAGCTTTTCACAGTATTTTGCAATATCTGAAGCTTTATGACAAGGATACAGCGTACGTACACACTGCTTCTGAATAGAGTTTTTTTCCTGGCTGGCAATGAAACCGCCTCCTACAGAATAAAAATCCTGCACAAGTTCAGTTCCGTCTTCGAAAACAGCTCTGAAGATCATTCCGTTCGGATGAAAATCAAGGCTCTTTTTCATGTTTAAAATCAAATGATGTCCGTAGATGAACGGAATTACCTTTTCACCACCAAGGTTAATGGTTTGAGTACTCTTGATGTAATCTATCTTTTCATCAATTTTTGAAGTATTGATCGTTTTAAAATCCTCTCCATTCAACCCAAGCATTCCCGCAATATCAGTTCCGTGCCCGATTCCCGTTTTTGCGAGTGAGCCAAAGAATTCAAGAAAAACCTCTTTAACTTCTTCTATTGATCTTTCTCTTTTTATAATCCTGATAAATGCTGCTGCTGCGTTCCAGGGTCCCATCGTGTGTGAACTTGATGGGCCTATTCCTACTTTAATAATTTCAAAAACCGATATTGATTCCATAAATGATTCGTCATTTTCCTCAGAAACAAAGATACATGATAAATCCTGAAATATACCTTCAAATTTTTAATGATATCAACATATCATAACAATATAAAAGCTATTGCAGGCATTCTTCATGCTGCGAAAGATCAAGCCCTTTATTTTCAGACTCTTCAGAAACTCTTAATGTGATCATGGAATCTGTAAGTTTATATAAAATTAATGAACCTAAAAAAGTAAAAACAGAAACCAAAACAAGGGCTGCCATATGATGAAGAAAAACATCAATTCCACCATGAAGCAGACTTGCTTTTTCACCATGAGCAAAAATGGCGGTAAGAATCATTCCCATAATCCCTCCTACTCCATGGCAGGCAAAAACATCGAGGGTATCATCTACTTTCTTTAAAACCTTCCAGTTCACCATCAGATTGGACACGATTGCTGTGATAAATCCTATAAAAAGGCTCTCCTGAATACTTACAAAACCACATCCGGGAGTAATGGCCACCAAACCTACCACTGCTCCTATGCACGCTCCCAAAGCAGAAACACTTCTCCCATTGATTCTGTCAAAAAAGATCCAGGTCATCATCGCCGAAGCAGATGCTATGGTAGTTGTTCCAAAAGCGGTAGCCGCAGATGCAGAAGCACTCAAAGCAGATCCGGCATTAAATCCGAACCATCCGAACCACAGCATTCCTGTTCCCAGAAGCACATACGGAATATTGGACGGCTCATGATGAGGATTCTTCCTGTTTCCTACCACCAAAGCTCCGGCAAGTGCAGCAAAACCGGCACTCATATGCACAACAGTTCCTCCTGCAAAGTCTTTTACCCCGAAATATTTGTTTAAAAGCCCCTCAGGATGCCACACCATATGACAAAGCGGCGTATAAATAAATATACTGAAAAGAACAATGAACAATAAATAAGATATAAAACGAACCCTTTCTGCAAAAGATCCGGTAATAATTGCCGGAGTAATAACGGCAAATTTCATCTGAAACAAGGCAAAAAGAATGAAAGGAATCGTGGGAGCCATCAGTTTATGAGGTAGATTTCCTACCCCGCTAAAAAAGGGATAACTGAGCGGATTTCCAACGATACCGTAATGCTTTCCGGCTATTGTAATCCCGATAGATTCACCGAAAGATAAAGAAAAGCCTACGACTACCCACACCATGGAGATAACGCCTAAGGCAATAAAACTCTGCAGCATGGTAGAAATTACATTTTTCCTTCCGACCATTCCTCCGTAAAAAAAGGAAAGTCCTGGCGTCATGAGCAAAACAAGTCCTGCCGCGGCCAGAATCCAGGCAACATCAGCGCCGACAATTTTATCTTCACTTAAGAATTCCCTTGTATCAGGAATATCGGCAGCCGGATTCCAGAATAAACCACCAATGGCAACGATTGCGATAACAGAGAATGAAACGATCCATTTTAATCCTACTTTCATAAAATTTATATTTAACCCTATCAAATTTAAATATAAATTCCATAAAAACTACATTTTTAAATCAAACACCCCTAAAAAAATATTCAATCTGGAACTCTTTCAATTTTTTCAGAAAAAATCTCTGACAGTATTTTGGAAACTTCTTTGGATTTAGTGGCCGGAAAAAGATGTGTTCCTCCTTTTACCACATAATTCGGATTTGAATAGCGGATGGGAAAAACAATGTCTTTATCACCTAATATCTGAATGACATTGGGATTCTCTTCAAATTTCCATTCGGAAACTTTTTCTACGGACCATTTGAGGTAATAAGGATCTCTTACTTTAAAATATTGAAGAAGTTTAGGATTTTTAGGGTCAAAAAGCTTTCGGACAACAGCATATACATTGGCCGCTTTGTCATTGAATAAACCTACCGGAAGTATTCTTGGGATTTTGGTAAGCTCACCTGTCTTTATGAATCTGGATTTTTCCTTATCGGATTTTATACTTCCAAGGATCACCACCTTTTCTGCAGGTTTCAATTGATTAATCTCCTGAACAATGATTCCTCCGAAAGAATACCCCAACAGGCAGAATGGTTCTGAATCATCCACTTTATCTGCCATTCTTTTGACATAGGCATCGAAAGGCTCATTTTTTTCGGGAATAAGCCAGTCTATAAAAATCAATTCACAGTGTTTGGGAAACTCTATTCTTTCAAGGACTTTAAAGTCTGCTCCCAGACCGCTTACGATATAAATTTTCATACCACTAATTTATAAAAAATAAGGAAATAAAGGATGAGCCTCCTGATTTAACAGCATTAAAAAAGAGCAATTCTCACGAACTGCTCTTCTGTATTAATAGAATATATTTTACTTTTTCTTTTTCGGTACTCTATTCTCATTATCCAGCATTTCTGTGGAAACTTTAAACTGAATATCCATTTCGTTCTTAATGAAATAATCTTTCAATGAAGACTGATAGAATACTTTAAAGTCTCTTCTATTCAGGGAGAACTTAGCAGATTCAATAGATGTTGTGAACTGGGTAACGTATACATTCGCAGGGAAAGAGATTGTTTTTCTCACCCCTTTAAGAGTAAGGTCACCGTACACTGTAGAATTGTATTCACTGTTTGCTAAAGGAATAATTTTAGTCAAATGGAATTTCGCAATAGGGAATTTTTTCACTTCAAAGAAGTTTGAGCTCTTCAGATCGTTGGTAAGCTTGATCTGATCCTCATCAGAAACATCTCCCGCCATCATACTTCTCATATCGATAATAAACTCTCCATCCACCAGGACCGTATGGTCAAAGTTAAATTTTCCACTTTTCAGCTTTACTGTTCCTGAATGGGAAGTTTCTTCGGTTTTTACCACCTTATACCCCCACCATCTGATCTCTGATGAAGTCACTTTTGAAACTTTATCAAATTTCTTCTGGGCAGAAACAAATGACATGCTTGCGCACACCATAGCAAACAATAGTAATCTTTTCATTCTTTTTTATTTACAATTCAACAAAAATAAAAAAAAGTGTAGAACTTCTACACTTTTAATAATCTTTTTTTGATTAATTTATTGAGCAGTTACCTTTACAAGCATATCAATATCATCTTTCACAAAAACATCCTGCATCGTAGACTTGTAAGCTACGTCAAATTTTTGTCTGTCGAAAGAGAATTTGTTAGATACTAAACTTACTACTCCTTTGCTGTAAGAAATCTTAGCAGGGAAAGAGATTGGGCTTGTTTTTCCTTTTACAGTAAGGTTTCCTGTTACAAGAGAGTTGTAAACTTTATCATTGTTTTTCTTTACTCCTGTAATTTTGAAGCTTGCTGTAGGATATTTTTCAACTTCAAAAAAGTCCCCGTTCTTAAGGTGCCCGTTTAATTTCTGCTGATATTCTCCTGTAAGGTCAGTAGAAGTAATAGAAGTCATATCCAATACGAAGCTTCCGCCTACCAATTGGTTTCCTTTCATTACCATATCTCCTGACTTCACTTTTACAGTACCGTCGTGAGAACTGGCCTCAGATTTTGCTACTTTGTATCCCCACCAGTGTACATCAGATGCTACTACTTTTTTTGACTGTCCGAAAGCTAAACCACCAGCTAAAACTGCTAATAAAAATATTTTTTTCATTGAATAGAGTTATTTACTTATTTAATGATGCAAATGTAAGTATCTTATTCAATAGATTTCATTGATGTATATCAATAAAATTTATTATTTTCATGAATAATATCATTCCATAAAAAAACTCCGAATTTCTTCGGAGTTTTATTTTATAGCTGATAGTAAGCGGTGTAAAGTGCTATACCATTTAATGCTGTGTGATTTTGCTTGACCAGATAGATGGGAATATTTTTAAGCATTTCCTCCATTTTATCACTGATCTTGAATTTCTCATAGAATTTCGCCTTATCAATATATTCTGCGATCATCTGTGGAATATCTCCGGCAATCAGTAATCCTCCGGTAGCTTTTAATTTTAATGTTAAGTTATTGGCCTCTCTTGCCAGGAACTCAAGGAAAGTATCTAAAGCAATTTTGCAGATCAAAACATTTTCCTCTACAGCAGCTTTATAAAGCTCTTCCACAAAATTCCCCTTCGCAAGACGTTCTCCTAACCATTCAGGTTCCGGGTGTCTTTTCACATCTCTCAGGAATCTGTAAATATTGAATAGTCCTGACTTGGATAATACATTTTCCCAGCTTACAATACCATAGATATTATTTAAAAACTGGTAAAATTCAACTTCTACGTTGGTTCTTGGTGAAAATTCTGAGTGCCCTCCCTCTGTTGCGAAAGGTCTCAGGTATTTTCCGTCAAAGAAATAGCCGGCTTCTCCTAATCCGTTTCCGGGAGCAAGAACCGCCACATTTCCTTTTTCAAGATGTCCGCTGGTATAAATGGCTTCAAGATGGTTATCTTCAAGAAGAGCCATTCCATAGGCGGAAGCTTCCAGGTCATTCAGCATTTCTACTTTTTCAAACCCGAAATCGCGTGTATACTCGGCAATATCTAAATGCCAACCTAATCTTGCCGGACTGCTTTTCCCGTCCAATACAGGACCCGGCACAGCCATTCCCAGACGTTTTACATTTTCAAGCTGATTATCCTGAATAAACTTCTTTAAAATATCTGAAAAGGAAGAATATTCTTTGGTTGCATATTTATTTTCTACTTTTATCTCAAGACCTCCGTTCCCGGAAACAAAATAGCCTAAGATTGTTATATCTTCACGGAGACTTGCTCCAATGATAGAAACACTATCATTATTACTGTTCTCTACTCCTGGTAAATAAAGTGGAAATTTTGGATTCAGAATCATAACCTCAAATTTTACCAAATATAATAATTGTTTTTGTAAATCCTGCACAGAACAAAAAAACCTTTCCACTTTCGTGAAAAGGTTTTGGTTAATAATTGTTTATATATTAAATCTAACTACTTTCCTAATGGAATATTGTAACCGAATCCTACTCCGATATTCCCCACATTATAGTCCTGACCTGGCAAATCTCCCTTGGTTCCTACAAAAACCTTTTGGTATTGTACGAAGAAATTCCAGTCTCTGTTGTGGTATCCGATCTCCGGTTTAAGGTAGAACCCTCCGTTAGCTCTTTCAACATTGGTGTTTGACGCCACTGCTTTATCACCCACAAGGAATCCGTATCCTAAGTCAGTTCCGAAATAGAAACCGGTTTGTTTTGGATAAATTCTGATTAAAGCTGCTACAGGAACTACTCCTACATCATTGTTTTTATATCCGTTGTTCTCTTTTCCAAAATAGTGAGTATATCCTGATGCAATACCTAATCCAAACCCTGGGGTAATCAGATTCTGGTACGCTACATCCACTCCTACTGCAGCGGAAAGATTATCTGCGGGAACTGCTAAACCAACATTTGCACCTACCTTGATCATATTGTTCATTTGAGCACTTTGGGCGCTTGCGATACCCGCTGTTAAAATACCAGCCAGTACTATTGCTTGTTTAAACATTTTCATAACTCTAATTTTTAAATTTTACTAAACAAGAGGATGTAAAAATCATGCCAAGCAAGGGTTTTTATTGTATTTTAACATTCAAAAAAAACATAAAACAATGACTATCAATATATTAATTTTAACAAAATTTAAATAATTGTTTAACAAAATTTATCAAAAAATGATAGTTAAAAAGTGAATTAAAGGATGGAAGAAAGGAAGCCGGATACTGGAAGAAATATAATTCATAAAATCAACTCTATTTCTACGATCTAAAGCTTCCTGCCTATTGCCTTCTACTACCAGCTTCCAGTCTAATACAACAATATTAACAATGCTTAACCCGTTGTTATTTTAACCTTTTTGTTCAAAATACATCAAAAAATAAATTCTCCATGATGGCTGATTCATTATTAAAAAACAAGCATCTTCTTTGGCGGGCAGGTTTTGGTGTTAGCATTAATCAAATTGATGGTTTGAAAAATAAAAACATTAAAACGCTGATGAATGAATTATTTAAAGAAGAAAGCTTCAGCGAAATCACTTATGACACTCCAGATCCTGTTTCTGTGGCAGACTATATGAACAGTACAGCTCCTGCAGAAAAGAAAAAAGAAATGCAGCGGATCAACAGGGAACAAAATAACGAACTGAACCTGAATTTTCTAAACTCCATCGTTAACAGTAAGGAACAGATGAGGGAAAAAATGGCGTTTTTCTGGCATGGGCATTTTGCATCAAGAGTACAAAATCCAAGGTTCAACAAACAGCTTTTAAATACGATAAGAAAAAATGCACTGGGCAATTTCAAAGATCTGCTTTTTGAAGTAAGCCAGTCGCCTGCCATGTTGAATTTTCTGAATAATCAACAGAATAAAAAAGACCATCCTAATGAGAATTTTGCCCGTGAAGTGATGGAACTGTTTACCATGGGGAGAGGAAATTACACTGAAAAAGATGTAAGAGAAGGTGCCAGAGCTTTTACAGGATGGAGTTATGATAAAGAAGGGAATTTTAAAGAAAGAAAAAATCTCCATGATGAAGGCAGCAAAACTTTTTTAGGAAAAACAGGCAACTTTGACGGGAGCGATGTGCTCCATATGATTCTGGAACAAAAGACAACGGCTCAGTTTATTACCACAAAGATCTATAAGTTTTTTGTGAGTGAAAAAGTGGATCAGGATATCGTCAATACACTCAGTACAAACTTCTACCATTCAGGATATGACATCAAAAAGCTGATGACTGAGATATTTTCAAGCACATGGTTTTATGATCAGAAGAATATAGGTAACCGTATAAAATCGCCTGTAGAACTGATGGCAGGAATCATGCGAATCCTTCCAATGCATATTCAGAACCCTGAAAACCTCATCGTTTATCAGAAATTATTGGGACAAATGCTCCTTTATCCGCCCAATGTAGCGGGATGGCCAAATGGAAAATCATGGATTGACAGCTCTACTTTAATGCTCAGACTTCAGGTTCCGCAGATCTGGTCCGGACTCCGCCCTTTGGAATACAGCCCACGGCAGGATGATGATATTGATATGGGAATGAAATCCCGTGAAACAGCATTAAATAAAAGCTTTAAAAACCCGAATATCACCATCGACTGGGATCGTATTGAAAAGCTTTTCGCCTATAAAAACTGTGAAGATTATCTTCTGCAGAATACCCAAAGCCTCGATATGAACTCTGTAAGTAATTTTTCAGACAAGAGTATAAAAATGACTGTCATCAACCTGATGTCTACTCCGGAATATCAGTTATGTTAGGTAGGAGGTTTTAGGTTGCAGGCAGCAGGTAATAGCTGTCGCAGTAGAACTTGGCTCCTCCCTGATTTAGTTTTCACTGCTATAAAAATAAAATGTGGTCCAGCCCTATAATTTACAACCTGCAACCTGTCATCTGCCACCTGCCATCTTAACTCCTAAAAACAAAATTATGCTAATCAAAAGAAGAGAATTCCTCAAAATAAGCTCACTGGCTACTGCTTCTATGCTGATGCCTAATTTCTTAAAAGCGATGACGCAGGATGAAGCGCTGAATCCTGGTCAGAACATTCTGGTAGTCCTTCAGTTTACGGGAGGAAATGATGGTTTGAATACCATTATTCCGGCCAAAAACGATATTTATTTCAGGGAAAGGAAGACATTGGCTATTCATGACTCTATACCGCTTACAGATGAGGCTGGAATTAATCCGTCACTCTCCTATTTTAAAGAACTTTTTGATAACGGAGAGCTGTCTGTGATGAATAACGTAGGATATCCCAACCCGGATAAATCCCATTTCCGAAGCATGGATATCTGGCAATCGGCAAGCAGAAGCGATCAGTTTCTGGAGACTGGCTGGCTGGGACGTTTTCTGGATGAAGAATGTTATCGCTGTGATCATCCTACGCAGGCACTGGAAGTAGATGATATGCTTAGTCTAGCCCTAAAAGGTGAAAATAACAAAGCTTTTGCCTTTAAAGATCCTAAAAGACTGTATCAAACCAGTCAGGAAAAGTATTTTAAATCTCTCTACGACCATCATCATGATGATGAAACGGTGTCTTATCTCTATCAGACTTTAGGCTCTACCATCAACAATGCTGATTATATTTTTGAAAAAAGCAAAGCTAAAAAAACAGAGCAGGTTTACCCCAATTCCCAGTTAGGAAAAGATTTTAAAACGGTTGCTTCTTTGATAAAATCAGACATCAATACTCAGGTGTACTATCTTTCTGTAGGAAGTTTTGATACGCATGTCAATCAGAATGACAGACAAAAAAAGTTATTTGATGATATCAACGAGTCGGTAAAATCATTTGTTGCAGATATGAAAAGTAATGGGCTCTTCAAAAATATACTGTTGATGACATTCTCAGAGTTTGGCCGTCGTGTGGCACAGAATGCCAGCAACGGAACCGATCACGGAACTGCCAATCAAATGTTCTTTATCAGCGGAAACCTTAAGAAAAAAGGACTGTTAAATACACTTCCTGATCTGCAGAATCTGAATGATGGTGATCTTATTTATAAAGAGGATTTCAGAAAAGTATATGCAACAATCCTGAAAAACTGGCTTAAAGCGGACTCTTCCAAATTATTGGGATGGAAAGACGGGATCTATGACTTTGTGTAAGGAAACCGAGATTCTGCGGAATGACACAAGTGAATGGTGATCTATCCACACAGGTTGTCATTCCGTGGGAATCCAGCCTTCTTTTTCCAAAATCACAATCCTGCCCCATACCTCAGCTGAAAACGCGAGAATTCCACTCCATCGGACGGGTGGCGAAAATTCAAAGAATTTTTGACGGAGTGGTTTTCAGCACTCATTAAAAAGATCCATTAACAACAAAAAAAGAGACTGTACCTTGTTATGACAGTCTCTTTTCAATAATTTCAAATTTAAACTACTTTTACGTTTAAGCCGTAATCTGCTTTTTTTCGTTCTCTTTCTCTTCTTGTTTTTTATCTATCTTCTCAGATATTTTTTTTACGATATACTCTATCGCCAGCGGTGCTATAATTGCAATTAATGCTTTAAATATTCTTGATTTCATAATTAATTTGGTATTGTTAAGTTAATACTACAATTTCCAAGCCAAGATAAATTATGAAAATAAATTATCTTCAACAAAGCCCTGTGAATGGTACATTTAAATTAATTTAGTTTTCCTCAGGAACAATCAGATTCTGATAATTTTTACTGCCTGCCCTGAACTTTTCCTCCATTTTCAACCGTAGTTTTTTGGGCTTATGTACAATCAGAGAGTCTCCGAACCCAAGCAAGAGTCTTTCCAGCTCAAAATTGATCTGCACACATATTTTAAACAGCGTGCCGTCACGGTCTTCCTTTAGGATCTCCTGACTTTTATGCAGTGGTTTTGTTTTCACATAGGGAGCATTTCCCGAATCTACCCAAAAGACCACATTTCTGGGGTCCATTGACTCTGCAACAGTTACTCCTACAATATCTTTAAAATATTCATCTCCATCCAGATCCTTGTCAATATAGAGAAGACTATCATCTGTTTCGATACTTTCCATTCTGTCCAGTGCCAGATTGTACATTTTTTGTTTGTAAAGACAGATCAAAAACCAACGGTTGTTGAACTCTTTCAACAGCTGCGGATGTACTGTAAAGATATTGGATTCCCTTGCCGTAAAACTTTTGTAAAGGATCTTCAACACTTTTTTATTAGCAATACTTTCGTACAGAATATCAATATGTTCCAATCCTTTCAACTGTTCATTTTTATCCAGATGGATAATGGATTTCTGGCTGGTGGCATGAATAGAATCTTCAAGTTTCTGAATAACCCCATTCATCTCCTTGAACATGGAAAAATCCTTGAACTGTTTTAAAATCTGAACCGCATTATTCATCGCCTTCAGATCACTTTCATTCACAGAAATATTATGAATACTGTATTCCGGATCACTGTAACGATAGTATTTTCTTTCGTAAACTTCAATAGGGGCTTCATATCCGAATTTTTCACTCCGCATATTCTGAAGATCAAGCTGAACAGTCCTCTTACTTACATAAGATTCTTTTCCCTCAAATTCAAACAATGCTTCTGAACATTCATCAATAAGATCCTCCAGCGTATACTTTCTGTATTTGTTTTTAAGACATTTATCTAATGTTTTATACCGGATCAGAGCATTTTTATTGGATGACATACCTTAGTGTTTAATGATTGGTGTTTTTTTTAATAGCAATCTGCTTTTATTTCTGCTCTTTTCCTGAAAATTATTTCTCTCTCAAAGCATTTTCGTCAAAAGTAATCCCTTCCCAGCCGAATTTCATAAAGTTTCGGATATTTTGGTGGTCAGTTCCTTCAGGATTTTTCAAAACATCTTCTCTGTAGAACTCACCAAAAAGCCAAAGGGTTTGTTCTTTCGTCAGATCCTGAATACTTGCAAAGCTGAAAACCTTGCACGAACCATTGTTCTGTCCGGCCTGATTGGTTGTATCTCCGTTTTGAAAGGCAGTAGGAGTAAATTCATAATGTTCATCAATATGAGCGATCACATCATTAAACTGAATCGTTTCCGGGAAATGTTTTAATTGTTCTAATAATACCATGAGCCTTGTTTTTTTAATTTTATACTATTTTTACGAGTCTGCCACTGGGCTTTTTCGTCTTTTTAATTAATTTTTGTAAAAATAATTAAAATTTCTTTATCTACGCAAAACTATTGCGCAATAATGATATTACTTTGCATCATCAAAATGAAACAAAATGGAATTTAATGGAAATCATTTAATCGAATTAGGATATAGACCGGCAAAATGGTTTAAAGATGCCATTACCTATATCAACGAGAATAAGTTGGATGAACATCAGATCGCAGAATATCTGGTACAGTTCAAACAGCCAGATCTTATTCCGCTTCATGAAACAGCTAAAGATTTTATAATCAATATACGTGCAGAGCACGAAAGTGAGAATGATAATGTGGAAAAAGTAATCAAAACCATGAAAGTTCTGATGAAAACTCCCACTCTGATTGGCGGAGCTTTAATGCCGGACGCCTGCCCTACAGGTCCTGAAGGTCAGATTCCCGTCGGAGGTGTGGTCGTGGCAAAAAATGCTATTCACCCGGGATTCCATAGTGCGGATATCTGTTGTTCTGTGATGTTGACGGATTTTGGAAAAACAAATCCTAAAGAGGTTTTGGATGCAGCACATTCTGTCACTCATTTCGGATACGGAGGAAGAGCAAGAGGGGAACAGATACCGATGTCTCAGGAACTGATGGATGCTTTCAGAGAAAATGAATTCTTACAGGATGAAAAACTGATCAGCATTGCCCGTTCTCATATGGGAACTCAGGGAGACGGAAACCACTTCCTTTTTGTCGGAATTTCCAAAAATACTGGAAATACCATGATGGTAACCCATCACGGATCAAGAGCTCCGGGTGCTGCTTTATATGATAAAGGAATGAAGGTTGCCAACCGTTTCAGACAGGAAATCTCTCCTGAAACTTTAAGAGAAAATGCATGGATTCCTTATGATACAGATGAAGGTAAATCGTATTGGAAAGCACTTCAATTAATAAGACAATGGACAAAAGAAAACCATACTTCCCTTCATGATGCCGTGCTGAATAAGCTGGAAACGGAGAAGGAAAACAGATATTGGAACGAACATAACTTCGTTTTCAAAGATGGAGACCTGTTCTATCACGCGAAAGGAGCTACTCCGCTGGATGATAAATTCATGCCTGATATCACCGGACCTAGACTGATTCCGTTGAATATGGCCGAACCGGTATTGATTGTTCAGGGAAAAACGAATGAAAGAAACTTAGGTTTTGCACCGCACGGAGCAGGAAGAAATTTCAGCAGAAGCCAGCATAAAAAATCTTTAGCTCATAAAACGACCGAGGAAATCTTCAATGAGGAAACAGCAGGATTGGATATCCGTTTCTACTCTAATGAGATTGATATTTCTGAACTTCCAAGCGCTTATAAAAGTGCGAAGAATGTAAGAGCACAGATAGAAGAATACGGACTTTGTGAAGTTCTGGATGAAGTGATGCCTTACGGATGTATTATGGCCGGAGATGTTCAGAAGAATGCTCCATGGAAGAAAAAAAAGAAATTCAGAAAAGCATAATTTTAATAGTATGTTCAAACCTAACGGGTTTCTAAACCCGTTAGGTTGAATAAAAACAATAAACCAAATTTCAAAGCACTAAAAAATTCAAGGCAAAGAAAGTTCCTATATTTCCAGATTTACTTTCCGCCTTTTTACAAATTACAAGGCAAACGGAGTTCCTATATTTTTTGGAAAAATACTCCCCGCTTTTTATAAACTATAGGTAAAAGGAGTTCCTATACCTTTCACTTTTAATGAATCTACTCCTCACTTATTTTTTAAACTTAAAACAATGAAAACACTACAATTATTCAATGCTGTACTGGCCAGAAAATCTGATGAAAAGCCATTTATTTCTAATGATGGTTTCATCATTGAACCGGATGCTCTATGGGCAAAAAATGAGATCATTTCTTATTATGCAAAGGAAAAGCTGAATGGTAATGAATTGAATAAAACCTTTCATAAATCCTGGGAGAAAATAAAGAACACTTCCAGAATTGATTTATTTTTTGAACAGATCACTCATTATATTTCAACCTATGGAAGCGATTTTCAAAGTGAAATCTATATTCCCAATGAAATTTTGAATATTCCTGATATGAAGCTGGTTTTTAAAGTAATCAAAGCCTACTCTGTAGAAGAAATGCAGGAAAAATGTCTTGCTCTTTTAAGATCAGGAATTGCTTTAAAAGAAGAAACCATTGATGATTTGCTTTCTATTTTACATACGGAGCTGGAATATGATTTTACCGGAAAAGAAAACATCAGAAATAAAGAAGCGGTTATAAAAATTGCTGATCTATATGATATCTATCCTGAAAATCCCGTTGAGTTTTTCCGTTATGTTATTTATAAAACGACGAACACTACGCTTTTAATCAAAAATGATGATTTGATTAATTTAATCAAGCAGAGTAATTTTAATCCAACATATTTGTTTGAAAGTTTTGGATTGGAAAAAATGGCGGAAATTTTCAACAGATTCAAGCCGTTATTTCTGGCTTATAAAAACAGAGCGCCCAAAGCGATCAACAAAATATCAAAGTTATCTAAGGTTCATCATAAACCATTGATTTCAAACCCATTGAATGACGCTACAAATACTCTATTGGAAAACAGCGATTGGCACTGGCTGGAAAATGCGACACCGTTTGCATTATTCAAAGCATTATCAGCATGTTACTCCAGAATGTATGGTCAGGATACCTTTGTCTACAGAATCCGAAACGGAAAATCATGGACTAAAAAAGGTAAGGAAACTTACGTGAATCAGTTCAATTATGATTTCATTCTGGACTTTTTGAAACTGAAGTATGAAAACCTATCCGGAAAGAAATTCTATTTCCCTGAGAATGTAGAATTCGGGTTGCCAACTTCTGAAAAGATGTTTGTTGGAAATATTCCTACCGGAACCCGTTTTTATGCGGATAGACTGGCTGTAGGTATTTATTGGGAAGATCAGTGGGGTGCCAATGACCTTGATCTTTCCGGATTGAACATCGCAGGAAAAATTGGTTGGAATGCCGCTTATAACCATGGTAACGGACAGTTGATGTACTCCGGAGATATGACTTCTGCTCCTAATGGCGCTGTTGAATATCTTTATGCCAATAAAGGCCTTTGTGAACCAACCCTTGTTATGAACAACGTTTTCAGTGGAGATGCGAACTGCGGATATAAAATTGTGATCGGAAAAGGGGATAATATTTCCTACGATTATATGATGAATCCTAATCACCTCTTTGCTGAAGCCAGATGTAATTCTGTTCAGAAGCAAATGATTCTAGGAATGCTTGTAGCGAAGAATGAAAAGCAATGTTTCGTACTGTTGAATTTCGGAGCCGGACATTCGCATGTTTCAGGAAATAGCCAGATTTCTGCAATGGCAACAAATGCATTATACCAGCAATGGTATGAAGCGATGTCTTTCAATGAGCTTATCAAAGAGCTTGGTGGTGAGATTACGACAGAAAAAGCGGAAGCTGATTTTGATTTCTCACTGGAAAGCCTGGAAAAAGATAGTTTTATCAGAATTTTTAAATAAATTCTATGACGTCATCTGATGGTATCGGGTGGCGTTTTTTTATGGCGGTTTGGTTGGGTAAACGTTGAGAACCACCCCGTCAAAAATTCTTTGAATTTTCGCCACCCCTCCGAGGGAGGGGAATTTTCACGTCTTCAGTTGGGAGAATGGTCGGGATTGTACTATTTCTGTGTATGTTTTTTACAGGAATTCGGCCTACAAACTAATCTTTACCAAACGGACTAAAGTCCGTTCCTATTGAATAAAAGCCTTTATGGTAATTATACATTCACCTTTTTCACAGAAAAAACTCCTTCATTCACATGAATGATCACTTTCCTTCCATAATCAATCTGAATAGTAAACATATTCTCCAATGGGAACTGAAGTACCGCCTGAAGGATCAGACGAATAGCTCCGGCATGCGTAACTATAAGTGCTTTTTTCAGATCTTTTCTCTGAATGAATTCATTCCAGAAGCTGAGAACGCGGGTTTGCATTTCGAGAAGATTTTCACCACCCGAGGCTTTTACACTGACAAAATCTTTGTACCACGGATTGATTTCTTCTTCTGGAATATCCGTCCATTTTTTTAATTCCCAGTTCCCGAAATTCATTTCGCGAAGTCTTTCATCTGTTTGGTATTCAAATTTAAAATAATCAGCCAAAATACGGCATCGCTCAGAAGGACTTGAAACAATTACATCATAATGACTGTCAATATCCAACAATTTAAAATCTTCGATACGCTCTTTCCGTAAAGGCATTTCAGCAAAACCATAACACAGGTTTTCAGGATTGTCCACAGCAGTATGACGGATCAGATGAATTTCCATACGATGATTGTTCCTAAATAAAATAAAACTTCACAAACCTGCTGTACCGATCCCAGACAATCACCTGTATACCCTCCGATATGTTTTTTAAAATACCAGCCCATATATATTTTTCCTAAATAAGCGAGCGCAAAAGCAAAAATCAAACGCCAGTCCGGAAACAGGGCAAAAGTGGCTAAAACACTGATGAAACTTACCAGCAAAGCCATTCCATCCAATGGTTTATTGGCCAGAGGCTTTGACTTACTGACATCGATATCCGTAACATACTGGTGAGTATAGATCATCGTTCCTGCAATAAAACGGCTTACTGTATGCCCTAAAATAACAATGAGTAAAACTCCCACCGGATTACTCATTCCTAAGGTTTGAATACTATAAAATTTTAAAGCAAAAAGCAAAATGATCCCTATTGTACCATATGCTCCTACCCGGCTGTCTTTCATAATCGTCAGGATTTTTTCCTTTCCATATCCGCCTCCGAAACTGTCGCACATGTCTGTGAAGCCATCTTCATGAAAAGCTCCGGTCAGCAAAACATTGGAAATCATCATTAAAACAATCCCGATTTCAAGATTAAAAAGCAGTGTAGAAAGATAAAGAACCAAAGCGTTGATGAGCCCTACAATCAAGCCTACCCAGGCAAAATATTTCTGAGATTTATTCATAATCTCGCTGGAGTACGGAATGGTAAACGGAACTGGAATTCTCGTGAAAAACATGAGTGCCGTTGCAAAGTAAATCAGTTCATTTTTTATAGCTTTCATTTAGTTTTTATTTGATACATCTGCATCTTCGAAACTTGACATTTCATTCAGAAAATTAACGGCACTTTGAATAATCGGATAAGCCAATGCACAGCCTGTTCCTTCACCAAGGCGCAGATTCAGATTGAGAATGGCCTGTTCTCTCATTAATCCCAACAGCTGAGGATGGGCATTTTCATTGCTTACATGGCAGAAGATACAGTTATTCAATACTTCAGGATTCTTTTTCCAGACCGTGGCTACCGCAACTGTTGCGATAAAACCATCTACCATAATCAGAATATTGTGGTGATAAGCTTCTTCTATGGCTCCAATCATCTGGGCAATTTCCAATCCGCCAAAAGTCTGGGCAATCTCATCCTCAGTCATTTCAGCCGGGTATTTTTCAACAGCTTCTTTTAAAATACTGATCTTATTGTCAAGCTGATGATCATTCAGTCCCGTTCCACGTCCGATACAATGGATAATAGGAATATCAAAGAGCTTGCTCATCATCAAAGAAGAGGCGGAAGTATTCCCGATTCCCATTTCTCCAAAGCCAATGATATTGCAGCCTTTTTTAGCAATATCATTCACCACAGACTTTCCATTTTTAAGTGCCTGCTGATATTCTTCGAAAGTCATGGCAGGTTCTTCCAGAATATTACGGCTGGATTTTCTGACTTTTTTATCAATGAGATTCAGCCCTTCCGGGAAATCAAAATTCACTCCTGCATCTACAATTTTAATGTTGATACCATTCTGTCTGCAAAAAACATTAATGGCAGCACCTCCGCCAAGGAAGTTCATCACCATCTGATAGGTGACCTCCTGTGGATAGGCACTTACGCCTGCAGCAGCAATCCCATGATCGGCCGCAAAAACTACCATATGAGGGTTGAGCAACTGCGGAGAAGTGGTTTTCTGAACCATTCCGATTTTGTGGGCAATATGTTCAAGATGTCCTAATGCGCCTAACGGTTTTGTTTTAAAATCAATTTTATGCTGTAATTCTGATGATAACATGGATGTTTATAGTTACGTTAAATGGAAAAGTGCAATATTAGTAAAATTCAATGAGTCTTTTTCTTTTGTCTTGACACAAAAGAAACAAAAGGTCAAGACCTTGAAAATTGAGCTAAAATAAAATGTGTTCTCTAAAAATTCTAAACTCGTGCGAATTCATTATTACTTTTTTGTATCAATATATTCGTCGCACTCAGACAGGAGAATTTTCTTAACGTTCACACAATTTATTTTTTTAACGCCCAATTTTCAAAAGTCAGAAAAATTTTAGCCTGCAATATTCACTTACTCACAAACCGAACCCCGCAACTCTCAAACTCTCAAACTCTCAAACTCTCACACACTCAAACCCTAAACTCCATCCCCACGAAACCCGCACCTCGAAACTTAAAAAAGCTACGCGAGTACATTGCGCACTTCCCCCTTTACTTTGCGCCATCAATCAATACCAATGACACCGAAAATACTTGAAAAAATAAAAGAAATAGAAGCAACACGGGGCGTAGAAGTCCTTCTTGCTGTAGAATCAGGGAGCAGAGCCTGGGGTTTTGCGTCTCCTGACAGTGATTATGATATACGTTTTATATACCGTCACGACAAAGATTGGTATCTTTCTCCCTGGGATAAGGATGAAACGATAGAATTTATGACAGAAGATGATCTGGATGGTTCCGGCTGGGATCTGCGAAAGACGTTTCATCTCTTACTGAAGTCGAATGCGGCTTTACTGAGCTGGTTCTATTCTACTATCGTATATAAAGCGGATGAAAGGTTTGTAGAACTCTTTAAACCTTTGGCAGATGCCTGCTTTTCTCCGGTTGCAGTTTCTTACCATTATCTGAGTATGAGCAAGAAATATCTGGAAGCCTGCAGATATGATGAAGTAAAATTAAAAAGTTACTTTTATTGTTTACGAACCACATTAACAGGAAAATGGATCATAGAAAAAGGAACGGTTCCTCCTGTACTGTTCAATGACCTGCTTGTTTTAACGGATGAAGCCACCAAAAGAAAAATAGAAGATCTTATCACCTTAAAAGCAACCAAAGGAGAATCTTACTACCATTCGAATGATTGGGAACTGTTTGATTTTCTGGAGAAAACAATCGCTGAAAATGAAGAGAAATCGAAAAGTTTATCAGGAGGAAAGGCGGATAAAGGGGAGATGGAGAGGGTTTTTAGGGAGATATTACAATTATAATAACTTATGAAACAACTATCTGAAAGAGCTCTTAGTTTTTTAAAAAGAAAAAAACGAAAAGAGGAGTTTTATATTGATAAAAAGGAGATAGAAAATTACTTATCCTTGTATTCCATCAAAAATTACTCTGAGATCCTTAGGTTTCAAGAAATGTATTCTGGTCTTATCATAAATGATAATATCATACACATTTTCAATCCTGCTAATGTAAAAGAACATAAGACAATCAAGACTTTTCTATGTGAAGAGCAAGTTCTGTTCCCTATTTGCAATGGACTTTGTATTTCGGAAGATGGAAGAATTGCCATAAAAGATAATATCAGCAATGATTATATCTTTTATTTTGAATTTTTTGAAACTTTTATAGAGCAACAAGCTTTTTTTGAGGAGTATCAAGATTACAAACACCTTCCAGCCATAGGATATTATACTAAGAATATCAGTTTAATTTCAAAAGGTCTTGCAGATTATGATTTCATTACTGAATGTTCGGACCGTTATCATTCTCTTTGGAAAAATATTTCGAATCTTGTCCACGCCAGATTATACCCTGGAGGTTACACGATCATTTTTGATAGTATTTCAGAAAAAGAACGTAGTTTTTTAATTAAAAAGCTAGAATCAAACAAATTAATCTAAAAAACTGTAATTAGCTAATATGACCATCCAAGACCTAAAAAACAAAAACCTCCTCCTCTTCGAAGCCATTTCCGGAAGTAGAGCTTTCGGGCTGGCAACGGAGAATTCTGATACGGATATCCGCGGGGTATATTATCTGCCGAAGGAAGATTTCTTTGGACTGAACTATATTCCGCAGGTTTCCAATGAGACGAATGATCTTACGTATTATGAAATCGGAAGATTTGTAGAACTGCTTCAGAAAAACAATCCTAATATTCTGGAAATTCTGGCAAGTCCTGAGGATTGTATTCTGTACAAACATCCGCTGATGGATCTGCTGAAAACGGAGGATTTCCTATGCAAACTATGCAAAGACACTTTTGCAGGCTATGCGGTTTCACAGATTAAAAAGGCAAAAGGTCTCAATAAAAAGATTGTCAATCCTATTGATAAAGAAAGAAAATCAATCCTGGATTTTTGCTTTATTCTGGATGGACAAGGTTCTGTCCCATTGAAAAAATGGCTGGATGAGGATGGTCTCTCACAGGAAAAATGCGGATTGATAAACATTGATCATACCAAGGGAATGTTCGCTTTATTTTATGATGAATCGGGAACATTGGGATATAAAGGAATTATTCAGAATGGAGAAGCTAATCAGGTTTCCGTATCCTCTGTTCCTAAAGATGAAAAACCGGTTGCATACCTGTTTTGCAATCTGGATGCGTATTCTGTGTACTGCAAAGATTACAGGGAATATTGGAAATGGGTTGCTGAACGTAATGAAGACCGTTATAATGTCAATCAGACTCACGGGCAGAATTACGACAGCAAAAACATGATGCACACCATCCGGCTGCTGCAGTCCTGCGAACAGATTTTTAAAACCGGTTCACTAACGATCCGTGTGGAAGACCGTGATGAACTGTTAGATATCAAAAGTGGCAACCAGTCATATGAAAGTGCTATGGAAAAGGCCGAAAGTCTGATAGAATCTATAGAAAATCATTATTCCACTTCCACTCTACCCAACCAACCGGATTTTGAGAAAACAACAAAAATATTGATTCAGATCAGAGAAAAACTGTACAATAATAATGAATGATGAATTATAAATGATGAGTTATGAATGGTGGGACTGTTGAAATCCAACGCTCCCACTCTCTCACTCACCTACCCTAAAACACTCTCCAAAACCGAATCCCGAATCCCGAAACTCTCCACCACACTCTCATACCCTCAAACGCTCCCACTCTCCAACCTTCCAACCCAAAACTCACTTCTTCGCCGCCTTCGCCAATGGATTATAATTAAGACATATTTTAATCCAGTATTCAAAATCATCTGCTTTTTGAAAACCGATGGGTTCTACGTAGCAATAGCCATTTAACTGTTTCCCTTTCATGATCATTGGGAGAAAGCCTTTCTTTTCGGAAACCTCATCTTGCAGTTCGGGATGGTAGCGGCACATCAGATTATCATGACTGATGTTGATGCACATCTTTCCGTTCACCAGAAAAGACAGTCCGCTGAACATTTTCTTTTCTTCGACCTCTATATTATTTTCCATCGAAAGCCGTTCACGTACGCGGTCGGCAAGTTCTGTACTGTAAGCCATGATTTCAATTTTTTGATTTATCCCTTTTAATAATAATGGCTTCGACAAGCTCAGCCTGAAAACGCTTCAAAATTTCGGCTGGTATTCCAGTTGCCACCCTGAGCCTGTCGAAGGGTATCAATAAGAAAACCTTTGTTAATCATTAAGCTCGGGTATTAAAAGGGATAAGTTGATCAACTTTACTCTTATTAAAATTAATAAAAAACTGTGATTAACGCTTTATTTTTTAGTATTATTGATGAATTCAAAATTCAAAAATTAAAATTTCATTTAAATAAATTATTGTTTTACGATAATTAATTATACATTTGCAATAGTAATTACAATTCATACCATGAACCAGACCAAAATTATTGCAAGAATTTTATTATATATCTGCGCCTTACTTTCGGCCGGATATTTAGTCACTTTTGGGTATTCCTTATTCTGTCTGATGAGCGGATTTGCGGTCACGCCTTATAAAGAAGGCCAGTTCCTTCACATCAATTATCCGTTTACAGAACAACCGTTTCTGAATATCGAAAACAATTATCCTTATATGATCTTTTCCTTTATGTTGGTGCTTATCACTTATGGAATCTTTTTCTGGTTATCTGCCAGGGTTTTCAAAGTGTTTTTCCAACAGAAACTGTTTACTCAGGAAAATATCATTCAGCTTAAGAGATTTTACCTGTACAATATTTTTATTCCGCTTCCTCTGGTTATTATCGCGAGTTTCTTTGTGGAAGTAGAAAGTATCATATGGGGGCTGGTGTTTATTCACTTTATGCTTGGAATTTTCTGCCTGTTTCTTGCGAATATCTTTAAGCAAGGACTACATTTGCAAAACGAACAAGACCTATTTATTTAAAATGCCAATTATAGTCAACTTAGATGTGATGCTTGCCAAACGAAAAATGCAGAGTAAAGAATTGGCAGAAAAACTGGGTATCACACCCGTGAACCTCTCTATCCTGAAAACCGGCAAAGCCAAAGGTGTCCGCTTCGATACTTTGGAAGCCATCTGTAAAATCCTGGAATGCCAGCCGGGAGATATTCTTGAATTTAAAGAGTAGACGGGATTCGGGTTGTGAGCTGCGGGGTTTGATTTGAAGTGTTTTAGAGTGGAAGTGTAAAAAATTCTCTTCTAACTTCTAACCTCTAACCTCTAGCTTCTAGCCTCCAGCCTCTAGCTTCCAGCCATTAACTTCTAAACCAGCTGCCGAAAGGCCGCCTGTCCTTCTATTCCCCAAACACAACGTTATGAATACATTATCCATCAACAACCTTAGCCTTACCTACAAAAATGGATTTCAGGCTATTAAAGACATTTCACTCGACATCAAAAAAGGTATGTTCGGGCTTCTTGGTCCCAACGGAGCCGGAAAATCTTCTTTGATGAAAACCATTGTCGGACTTCAGAAACCGACCTCCGGAACAATACTTTTCAACGGAGTGGACATCGCCAAAAACCCTGATTATATTAAACAGAATCTCGGATTTCTCCCACAGGATTTCGGAGTATATCCCAAAGTTTCAGCCTATGATCTGCTAGAACACATTGCCATTCTGAAAGGCATTAATGATAAAAACCAACGTAAAAACCAGATTCTGGGTCTGCTGGAAAAAGTCAACCTTTCTGATTTTGCTAGAAAAGAAGTTCATACCTTTTCTGGGGGAATGAAACAGCGATTCGGTGTTGCTCAGGCCTTATTAGGAGATCCGAAGATCATCATTGTAGATGAACCTACTGCAGGATTAGATCCTGAGGAACGTAACCGTTTCAATACGCTGCTCAATGATATCAGCCAGGAGGTTATCGTCATTCTGTCTACCCATCTCGTTGAAGATGTCAGAAACCTTTGCTCAGAAATGGTAGTGATGAATCATGGGCAAATCCTCCGAAAAGGAAACCCCGGAACACTCATTGCAGAGCTTGACAACAGAATCTGGTCCAAATCTATCGACAAAAACGAACTGGAAAGTTATCATTCCAATTATGAAATCATCAGCAGGCAGCTTCTGGAAAGAGAACTCCACATCACTGTATTTTCTGAAGAATCTCCGAAAGATTTCAGCCCTGTAACCCCTTTGCTGGAGCACGTTTACTTCCATACACTCACCCAAAAACCTTAATCATGAACGCGATATTCTTATTTGAAGCCGGACGCTCTTCCAAGCACTGGCTCACCTATCTTGTGGCCTTACTTTTAATAGGAATGGGCATCTTTTCTGGTAATCAGTTCAATCTTTCAGTAGGAGAAGAGATTTATTTAAACTCTCCCTACACCATTGGTTTTATGACCGGAATGCTGAGCCTTACCGTGATTTTTTTCGCTACGGTTTATGCATTGCAGCTGCTTTTTAAAGACCAGGATTCAAAATTTGACAGTATTCTGTTTTCATTCCCATTGTCAAAACTCACTTATCTGAAAGGGAAATTCTATGCTTATTTTTTACAGACGTTTTTAAGTTTTTCTTTCCTAATGACAGGATTTATCATAGGTCAGATGATGCGGACGGGAAGTGAAATGCAGGAAGGTTTTAACATTGTCCATTATTTATACCCTTTATTCATATTCGGTTTTATCAACAGTTTATTTGTCTGCAGTTTCCTTTTTCTCATTGCATTTATTGTCAGGAAAAAACTGCTGATTGTAGTAGGCGGACTGCTTCTGTATGTTTCTTACATGATTATCCTGCTGTTTTCCAATTCACCCTTTATGGCGGGAAGTCTTCCCCAGTCACTGGAAACGCAACAGTTTTCGGCTTTAATAGATCCTTTTGGATTATCCGCTTATTTTATGGAAGCCCGTGATCTCACAGCTCATCAGAAAAATATTCAACTGGTACCTTTCTCTGGTTATCTTTTGTTTAACAGAATTTTATTCTCTTTTATATCTGTTGGAATTCTTCTGCTTTCGCACAGATTATTTTCTTTCTCCAATACCTCAGGAAAGAAAGTAAAAACATTAGGAAATACTCTTACATTTTCTGAAACCAATAAAGCAGATTATTCCACAGTGAAGCCAGACTTTGGTTGGAAGAATTCATTTCGATCTGTCTTGTCTTTTGCAAAAACAGACCTCACTTATCTGTTTAAAAGTGCTGCTGTTCCTGCCGTTTCCATACTGTTGTTATTTTGTATGGGAATGGAAATGTATGCCGAAATTGAAAAAGGCATCCGTCTTCCGCAGAAGTATGCGAGTTCAGGTCTTATGGCGGCCACCATTTCAGAAAACTTCCATTTGCTTGGACTTCTTATTTCCGCTTATTTTTTAAACGATGTCTACTGGAGAAGTTCTTCTTCAGGATTTTCTCTGATTGAAAACAGTACCTATTTATCAAAAAACAGATTAACCGGCCATTTCATTTCCATCAGTTTTCTGCTGTTTTTCTTCACCGGAATTGTAATTATTCAGGGCATTATTTTTCAGGCGGATTATCAGTATTTTCATATTGATTGGAATGCTTATCTCGGTGTTTTTCTTTTCAATACTTTCCCATTGATGCTGTTTTCCGGATTGATTCTTTTGATAAATGACAGAATTCCCAACAAATTCATAGCCCTTGGAGTTTCCATTCTTGCCGTTTTTATAGTATCAGGTCCGGTTTCAGGGAAATTGATACCCTACCCTCTTTTCAGAATATTCTCAGATTTTAAAGGGACTTACAGTGAGTTTAACGGCTATGGAACCTATGAAGAAGCTTTTCTACAAAGACTTTTATTCGGAACAGGGATTATCAGTATTTTATGGATGCTCAACAGCATTATAAAAATTAAAAAAGTTCCTGTACTTGTATGTGGCTTCAGTATCATTCTGCTCATCTCAGGAATCTTTGCCGGAACATTGTTTATGAAAGGTTATATCCCAAAAAATGAAGATCAGACTATTCTAAGCTCGGAAGCATATGAAAAAAACTATCGAAAGTATGAAAAACTTCTACAGCCGGATATCACCGATATTGCTACAGAAATTAAACTGTATCCTTCGAAAAATGCTTATCAGATCATTGGAAAATATATCCTTAAAAATCAAACCAATCAACCTATCAATAAGATTCTGATCAATTTTAATGAGGATTTAAAACTGGAATCTGCTGTGATAAAGTGTGGTACTGAAATCTCGAAAATTAATAACCATATTACAGAAGTCTCATTACAAAAACCTCTCCTGCCTGGTAAAACAGCTTCTCTTGATTTTAAAATCTCCTATCAATGGTCTGCGGTCAACGGACACCGGTCTTTCAATGCCATTATTGAAAACGGGTCTTTTATGAGGATAAGCAGATATTATCCAACAATTGGATATCAGAAGGATAATGAAATTCAGGATAAGAAACAAAGAAGCCAATTCAAGCTTGGAAAACTTGGTGAACTGAAAAAGCCTGAAGCTCCTGAAGTTTCAAAAAGGGATTTTATCAATCTTACGATGATGATTTCCACCGAAAAGAAACAAACAGCCATAGGAACAGGAGATCTTGTCAGAAAATGGTCACAGGCCGGGCGCAACTATTTCAAGTTTAAAGCAGATCAGATTCCTTTCCGGTTTGCCGTTTCATCTGCTGAATATAAGATCAAAAGCGAGAACTATAAAGGAATTTCCATCAATATCTTTTATCATCAGAAACACTTTGAGAATGTGAATCACCTTCTTGAAAATACAAAGCTTACTTTAGATTACTGTCTGCAGAATTTCGGGCAGTACCCTTTTAAAAGCATCAATTTTGCGGAGATTTCTTCTTTTACCAGAGGTTTTGCCGCTACAGCCTATCCTTCTGCCATCTTTATGCCGGAAGACATGATTTTTCACGCCAATATTCTGGCGGATAAGAAACAGGATGTCATCAATGAGCTGGCAGGCCATGAACTTTCCCATCTCTGGTGGGGCAGCAGCCAGATCGACCCTGATGACAGAGAAGGTTCTGTGATGCTTACTGAAACCCTCGCCATGTATACCGAAATGATGCTCTACAAAAAAATGCATGGCAAAGAAAAAATGATGGAAAGAATCAACGTACATCAGCAGATCTATGACAATGAAAAAGGACTGTCTGAAAATGTTCCTATTTATAAAGCAACCGGAGATGTTCCCCATATTTCGTATTCCAAAGGAGCTGCCGCAATGGTACAGCTGAGTAACGTAATCGGTGAAGATAAAGTGAACCTGGCTTTGAAAAATTTTCTCAACAACAATCAATATCCCCAAAAACCTGGTTCATTGAATCTGATCAATGAGTTTTACAACATTGCTCCGGATATTTCCACCAGGAAGCAAATCGACAGATTATTCAAAACCACAGAAAATATAACTTTTACTTCAGAGTCTAAAACTGCTTCTGTAAAGGCAAAGTCCAAAGAAACCGGTAACAGCTTTTAATTTTTTTTGAAAATATTTTTCAGGAATTGTAACAAAATAAAATGATGATTTACTAATTAATTGACATATCAATAATTGATATATCATTTTAAATCTGAAAATATGGAAAAGTTAAATTCAATCATCTTCTACAACATAGACAAAGCGATCAGATCTTACAGAAACTATGCTCAACGCCAGCTAAAAGCGCATGGTTATACGATCACTATTGATCAATGGCTTATCATCAAAGCAATTCTGGAAAACCCGGGAATTATCCAGAATGAAATTGGTGATCTGGTTTTTAAGGACAATGCTTCTGTCACGAGAATGATTGATTTAATGGTAAAATCCGAATACATTATCAGAAAAGTTCATCCTGAAGACCGAAGAAAAACCCAGCTGGAAGTGACAGATTCCGGGGTAAAAGTAATTAAAGAGGTTCAGAATATCGTAGAAAAGAACCGTAAAACTGCTTTAAAGGGCATCAGCAATGAAGAACTGGAAGTGATGTATTCAGCTTTACTGAAAATTTCAGAAAACTGTCTCAACCCTAAAAGTAAAACGCTATGACCAGAATATTCTCACTTATTATTGTCTGTATGCTGATGCTGTTCAACAGCAGGATCTCTGCCCAGCAGGCAATGCAGAGTTTGACTTTGTCAGGAAACATAAAATCCGACAAAGCAGAGCAGATGGAGATCAATCTCTTTGATGCTGATCAGAAATTGATCAAAACAGAAATTGCTGATAACAGCGGTAAGTTCAATTTTAATGATTTAAAAGAAGGAACTTATCAGGTAAAAATTAATAAAAACGGTACTGAGGTTTATCACTCGGAAAATATTTCATTAACCGAAAATAAGACCCTCAGTTCCATTGACCTGAATGTAAAATCAATTGAAGGAGTAACGATCACCAAAACCAAGCCTCTCATTGAAAGACAGGATGGAAAGATGATCATGAACGTTGAAAACAGTATTGCCAGCACCGGAAATTCTGCTTTTGAAGTCCTGGAAAAGGCTCCGGGAGTGAATATTGACAATAACGACAATATCAGTCTTCGCGGAAAAGGAAACCTTCTGATCCAGATCGATGGTAAAAATACTCCCATGACGGGAACTGATCTTGCCAATTACCTGAAGGGAATCCCCTCTTCCACCATTGAAAAGATAGAGTTCATCACCAATCCTTCTTCAAAATATGACGCTGCCGGATCCGCCATTATCAATATTAAACTTAAAAAGGAACAGAGAAAAGGAACTAACGGAACTATTTCAAGCTCTCTGGGATCGGGTAAATATGTAAAAAACAACAACAGTTTCAGCATCAACCACAGGAATAAAAACATTAATATTTTCGGAAATTACAGCTTTGCGTACAGGGAAGCTTACAACGGATTGGTTCTCGACAGAAATTTCTATGAAGCCAATACCTTTAAAAAAGCGTATGTACAGGATAATTATCTGAAATTCAAATTCAACAGCCATGTGGCCAAAGCGGGAATGGATTATTATCTGAACGACAAGAATGTGCTTGGATTCTCTGTAGGACTTGTTTCCAACAAATTCAACATCAACGGAGACAATTCCAACGTCACACTGGGCAGCAGCTACCTTCCTGAAAGTACTTTTACAACAGTCAACAGATCGAATGACCGCTGGACCAATGTTTCATTCAACCTTAATCATAAATATACGATTGATTCGCTGGGTTCTGATATTTCTACCGATTTTGACTACATTAATTACGCTAACTCTTCTTTGCAGAGCTTTGATACAAGAACACATGATATTTCCAGCAATACGGATAATCTTGACATTATTAAAGGTGATATGGACGGAAAACTGAATATCTATTCTTTAAAATCTGATCTTACAAAAAATTTCAGCAACGACTGGAAACTGGAAAGCGGAGTGAAAACGAGTTTTGTAAAGACAGATAATGACCTGAAATTCTTCAACGCCAGTTCAGGTATTCCTGTTCCGGATCTTGGAAAAACCAATCATTTTATTTATGAGGAAAACATCAATGCAGTGTACGGAAATGTGTCCAAAAAATGGGAAAAATTTAAAGCTACAGCAGGTTTAAGAGTTGAAAACACCAATGTAAAAGGAACTCAGATTACCACCCATCAAATCAATAAAAGAAATTATACCCAACTGTTTCCAAGCGCTGTTCTGAGTTATGATCTGACGGATAAAAGCAACCTTGAAATCAATCTCAGCAGAAGAATTACAAGACCAAGCTACAACCAGCTGAATCCTTTTAAATTCTATCTTGACCCTACCACACTGAAAGCCGGGAATCCTGATCTGAACCCTCAAATCACAATGAATTATGAATTAACCTACAGCCTGAGTAATAAATACTTTGCCACTTTAAGCTACAGCAGGAATTCTGATAATATCACAGACATCCTAAAACCTGTCATAGAAAACGGGCAAATAGTAACCGTACAGACCATTGAAAACCTGAATTCTGCTTCTTATTTCGGATTAAACCTGATCGCTCCGGTAAAAGTGACCCAATGGTGGGATATGAATAACAGTGCTAATTTCTATTATGGCTCCTACACAGGAAATGTCTCCGGAACCCAGATCAATAATAAAGGGAATTTTACATTCAGTATCAACAGTATTAATTCCTTTAAGCTGGGAAATGGTTTCACTGCTGAACTTACAGGAAATTACAAAGCCAGAGAAATTTATGCTTATCTGAATGTGAGCCCGAACTGGTACCTCAACGTTGGAGCGCAGAAGAAGTTTAAAAACAACAGTGTTCTGAAGCTTTCCTTCACTGATGTCTTCTTTACCAGCAATATCAAAGGGCAAACGGTGTATAATGATTATTTAGAAAACTTCGCGGTGAAAAGAGATACCCGTGTGGCAACCCTCTCCTATACTTACAATTTTGGTTCTTCCAAAAACGGACAGCCCAGAAAAACAGGCGGTGCTGAGGACCTGAAGCAGAGAGTGGGAACGTAATAATGAGATTACTTCAAAGTTCTGCATTTCGCAATGACGCAAAAAGCAAAAATCCCTCAAATTGAGGGATTTTTTATGTTTAAGAATGAATCTTATTAAGCTTCGTTAGATGGAGTTTGGTTTTCCACGGGTTTTTCGCTTTGTGGCTTTTCACCTTGTGGTTTCTGTCCTTCCGGTCTTCTTTGTCCTTCCGGTCTTCCTTGTCCTTCTGGTCTTCTCTGCCCTTCAGGTCTACCTTGTCCTTCCGGTCTTGGAGGTCTTGGTAAAAGAACTTTACGGGAAAGTTTCATTTTCTTACGGTCATCATAACCCATGAACTTCACTTCTACCTCATCACCTTCTGAATAAGGAACTTTGTCCAGACGAGCCCACTCAATTTCAGAAATGTGAAGAAGTCCTTCTGTTCCTTTAGCGATCGCTACGAATGCACCAAAGTCCATTACTTTCACTACTTTACCTTTGTAAACTTCGCCTACAACCGGTACGAAAGTAATTTCATTGATCTTAGCAATAGCTGCATTGATTTTTTCTCTGTCTGTTCCTGCAATTTCGATACGTCCGATTTCTCCCATCTCTTCGATAGCAATAACCGTATCTGTATCTTTCTGTAACTGTTGAATAATTTTTCCACCAGGCCCGATTACAGCTCCAATGAAATCTTTTGGAATCTCCATAACCACCATTTTCGGAGCGTGAGGCTTCACATCTGCTCTTGGCTGGGAAATCGTTTCCGTGATTTTATTAAGGATGTGTAATCTTCCGTCTTTAGCCTGCATCAAAGCTTTCTCCATGATATCCATAGAAAGTCCCTGGATTTTGATATCCATCTGACAAGCTGTGATACCGTCTGCAGTACCTGTTACTTTGAAGTCCATATCTCCAAGGTGATCTTCATCTCCTAAGATATCAGAAAGTACGGTAAATTTACCTGATTTTGTATCGGTGATCAGACCCATTGCAATCCCTGAAACAGGTTTTGTAATCTGAACCCCTGCATCCATCAATGCTAATGTACCTGCACAAACTGTTGCCATTGAAGAAGAACCGTTAGATTCTAAGATATCGGAAACAATTCTGATTGTATATGGATTTTCTTGCGGAATTACTGCTGTTAAAGCTCTTTGAGCTAAGTTTCCGTGTCCTACTTCTCTTCTTGAAGTACCTCTTAAAGGTCTTGCTTCACCTGTAGAGAATGGAGGGAAGTTATAGTGTAAGAAGAATCTTTCGTCGTGCTGCGTGATTACGCTGTCGATCATGTTCGCATCTTTTACAGAACCCAGAGTTACCGCAGTCAGAGACTGAGTTTCTCCTCTTGTAAAGATCGCAGAACCGTGAGCTCCCGGAAGGTAATCAATTTCTGACCAGATTGGACGGATCGTCTGAGGATCACGACCATCAAGACGGATATTGTCTTCAAGGATCATCTGACGCATTGCTTCTTTCTCTACGTCATGGTAATATACTTTAACGAATGGAGTTACTCTTGCCAATTCCTCTTCGTCTTCAGCATATTGTGCTAAAAACTCTTCAAGAACCGCTTTGAATTTTTCTCCTCTTTCTTCTTTATTTGATGGAGTTTTTGCTACTTCATATACTTTATCATAGCACTCTTTCCATACTTTTTCGCGAATTTCTTCATCGTGATCTTCGTGGCTGTATTCTCTTTTAGGGAAAGATTTTCCTACTTTTTCAGCTAATCTCTCCTGAGCTTCAATCTGTTTTTTGATCTCAGCGTGAGCGAAGTTGATGGCTTCAAGCATTTCCTGCTCAGAGATCTCCTTCATTTCTCCTTCTACCATTACGATGGAGTCTTTAGTAGCTCCCACCATAATGTCAATATCTGATTTTAATAAGTTTTCATAACTTGGGTTAACAGCCAATTGCCCGTCAATTCTTACTACTCTTGCTTCAGACATTGGTCCGTTGAAAGGGATATCTGTAATTGCAATAGCTGCAGAAGCTGCCAAACCTGCCAATGCTTCAGGCATTACTTCTTTATCGTAAGAAATTAATGAAATCATCACCTGTACTTCCGCATGGAAATCTTCAGGGAAAAGAGGACGTAATACTCTGTCCACCAATCTCATTGTAAGCACTTCATCATCAGATGGTTTTGCTTCTCTACGGAAGAAATTCCCAGGAATTCTTCCACCTGCATAAAATTTTTCTCTGTAATCTACCGTTAATGGTAAAAAGTCTACACCAGGATTGGCTTCTTTGTTGGCTACAACTGTTGCTAAAAGCATAGTTCCGCCACATTTCACCACTACAGATCCGTCAGCCTGCTTAGCCAGCTTTCCCGTTTCGATAGTGATTTCCCTGCCGTCTGCAAGGATAATCGTTTCTGTAAACGCTTGAGGTATACTCATAAATTTGCTTCTTTATACTCCGTATTGAGTATGATTAATATTTAAACTCTTTAAATTTTCGTTTGCAAAGGTACTATATAATAATGATATATTAAATTTTTCGATTGCTTTAATAGGCGTTTAAAATACAAAAAATTGGCTATCAATTGATGAAAGTTTGAAAATTTGCATTAGTAATGTGAACTTATACACCATTTACGAAAATAAAAAAGTGTTTTTTTGAGGATAATGTATTGAAAAATCCCGTCGTTTTTGTATTATTGTCTCAAAAAATGAAAATAACATATTGATCTGAAAAAAAGTATTTATTTCATTTTAAAAATGATTAAAATTATTGCAAACCAATAGGCTGATCCCTATATTTGCCCTACTTCACCAATTACAATGCTGTAGGCTAAAAAAGTTAAGGAACTATCCTTATCCAGATAAATAAATGTTTATGATTAATAAAGAAGTACAATCTCAAAGCAGGAATTATACCGTTCCGTTGATTACCATCACCCTGCTGTTTTTTATGTGGGGATTCATCACCTGTATGAATGATATCCTGATCCCATATCTGAAACAACTTTTCAATCTTACCTTTTTCGAATCCATGCTGGTACAGTTCTGTTTCTTCGGAGCTTACTTTATTGGGTCACTGATTTATTTTATGATTTCCATTACGAAAGGAGATCCTATCAATAAATTAGGCTATAAGAAGGGAATCCTGTTCGGAATTTTTCTGGCAGCATTCGGCTGCGTTCTGTTTTATCCGGCAGCTACGTTCTCTTATTATCCGCTGTTTCTGGGAGCTTTGTTTATTTTAGGACTTGGCTTTACAGTACTGCAGATTACAGCCAACGCTTATGTTTCATTGCTGGGAAGTGAAGAATCTGCATCTAGCCGACTGAACATGACTCAGGCATTCAATGCCTTCGGAACCACCATTGCACCGGTACTTGGAGGTCACCTGATTTTTGAATTTTTCTCATCTCCGGACGGATCATTCAGCGCGGTAGCGACGAGAATTCCTTACCTTATTTTTGCAGGTATCCTTTTACTGGTTGCTTTATTGATTTCCAGAGTGAAGCTTCCTTCCTTCCAGATGGGTGAAGAAGAAATCGTAAAAGGCTGGGGAGCCCTTGAATTCAGCCACCTGAAATTCGGTGTATTCGCTATGTTCTGCTATGTAGGCGGAGAAGTTGCCGTAGGAAGTTTTATCATCAGTTTCCTTGAGCAGCCACAGATTATGGGTTTTAATGAGATCATCAGTAAAAATTATCTTTCCTTATATTGGGGAGGAGCGATGATTGGCCGTTTTTTGGGAGCCATTTCTTTAAATCAATCCATAAGCCAAAGCAAAAAGGCTCTGTATATGCTGGGAGCAGCGGCAGCAGTTTTCCTTGTGATTTTCAGCATTGTCAATCTTACTTTCAGTCAGATCAGCTTTTTCCTTGTGTTTATCATCCTTAATTTCATTGCTTTTTTCGTGGGTAAAGCAGCTCCGGCAAGAACATTATCCATTTTTGCAGCAATCAATGTTGCCTTGTTGATTTCTGCAATGGTGAATCATGGTGAGCTGGCGATGTACAGTATTTTAGGAATCGGAATTTTCAATTCTATTATGTTCTCAAATATTTACACACTGGCTATTTCAGGACTGGGTAAATATACCAGCCAGGGATCTTCATTAGTGGTAATGGCTATTCTGGGAGGAGCTATTGTTCCTATTTTCCAGGGATATCTTGCCGATCAGTTTGGAGTACAGCATTCATTTATTATTCCTGTATTCTGTTATCTGGTAATTCTGATATTCGGAGCGTACTGTACCAAATATCTGGGTCATGTAGAAAGTACCGAAGCAAAGTCCGGGCATTAAAATCAAATTCAAATCAAAATGTATAAGGCGGAATATCTCAAAGGTATTCCGCTTTCTTTATTCAGATTTTAAAATGTAACTTTTCATGAGAAAAAAGAACTTATCGTATAAACTAACACAATCATTATGAAAATACAGTTAAAGCTTGAATATGCCGCATTTCTACTCTTAGGTATATATGCTTTTGCACAAACGGAATATTCGTGGTGGTGGTTTGCCGGACTTTTCCTTGCACCGGATATTTCTATGCTGGGATATACGGTTAATAATAAAGCGGGCGCTTTCTTCTACAATCTCTTCCATCATTTAGGAGTAGCCATTATCGTTTATTTTGCCGGAACAGCCTTGTCTCTGCCCTATTTACAAATGATCGGAGCTATTTTGTTTTCTCACTCTGCATTTGACAGAATTCTGGGTTATGGATTGAAATATCCCGATAGTTTTCAGAATACACATTTGGGAAAGATTGGAAAGAAGGCTGAGTAGTGAGGTTGTAAACCACCCCGTCAAAAATTCTTTGAATTTTCGCCACCTCTCCGAGGGAGGGGAATTATAACGTCTTTAGTTGTGACGTTGGTCAGGATTGGAGTTTTTGTTGAGGCTTTTCTTGTTGTTTTAATACGGCTGGATTCCTACGGAATGACACAATTGGCGCATTGGTCTATCCATACAGTTTGTCACTCCGTAAGAAACTTTTTGTGGCATTTGTGGTAAAAAATCCCCTGTTGCGTAAAACAAAAAAGCAACCTCTTTCGAAGTTGCTTTTTATTTTGAAAATCTTTATAGATTATTTTCTTAAACCTAGTTCAGCAATAATTGCTCTATATCTTGCGATATCTTTGTTTTTAAGGTAATCTAATAAACTTTTTCTCTTACCTACCAATTTCACTAGAGATCTCTCTGTGTTGAAATCGTGACGGTTAGCCTTTAGGTGCTGAGATAAGTGGTTGATTCTGAAAGTGAAAAGAGCAATTTGTCCTTCAGCACTTCCTGTGTCTTGTGCAGATTTCCCGTGTTTTGCGAAAATTTCCTGCTTTTTGTCTGTTGTTAAGTACATTCCAATATTGTTTAATGATTATTATGTAACGGGTGCAAAATTACGACTATTTTTTGATTCTGCAAACATTATTGATTTCATATATCAAATTTGATAGAAAAAAATGTTAAAAATTTCTTAATAATTTGTATGCCATCCAACGAAAAGGCAGTAATTTTGCATACGAATTACAAATGAAAAAAATTATATTCTTTACAGCGGTTACTACTTTTTTATTCATCGGATTTACTTCGGTAAAAGCCCAGAAGAATGCTGATGATAAAATAAAAAAAGTTCTTTACTTCAATCCTGAGGTAGAGCCTGATATCGACGAAATAAAAGACCCCACCAACAACGCTTTCTTTGATGCTGTTACCGATAATTTCAGTAACAGAAGAAATAAAATGCTCCGGGCGGAGGTTCAGGTTCCCTTCGACAGTATAGACAAACAGACTATTGCAGATTACTGTCTCAACAATGATGCAGATTTTGCCATTGTTTCCAAAGTGAGATATTTTAAAGTGGGATTTGGAAAGTATGTTTTCTCCAATCAGGTGGTTGTGAGTATGAAACTCTTTGGTGCTGACGGAACTCTTGTCACAGAAACCGATCATGATACTTATCGTAAAAATATGCGTCTGCTGGGTTCTACAGTCAACTCTGTTAAAATAGGAACCGAAGGAGCGATAAAAGGAATCATTAAGAAGCTGAGAAAACTGAAACCTACAGAAGCAGAGCTTTAAGATTTGAGGTTTAAGGTTGGAATTGACAGTCATTTATCGTCAATGGTCAATTTTGCTTTGCAAGTCAATGGTGAATTTTTTTCATGCAGGTCAATCCACATATCAGACTGATTCATAATCATAATTCTTTTATAGACACTATTCTGTAGTGTATCTCTATCCTTATCAATAAGTTGAAAGCTTTCATTAGTTTAGTTTTATCTTAAATCTAAATTATTATGAAAAATTCAAATCTAAAAAAACTAAGCAGAGAAAGCCAGAAAGAAATCCTGGGGAGTATCATACGTCTTCAGAAATGTCAATATCATTTCGAATGTCCTGGCGGTTCATGCTGCCACAGACTATGTGTTGCGTATGCATGCCCAGAATTATAAATATTTCATGTTAAATAAAGTACTTGTTCATCCTTACGAACAGGTGCTTTTTATTAAAAAAACCACCATAAACAACTGATACACAATTAAATATTTTCACTAAATAATGATTTATTAAATATTTTTCACTAATTTAGACCAACATTAAAACCAAAATCTCATGAAAAATCTAAAGAAACTCAGCAGAGAAAAAGCAAAACAAATTAATGGAGGAACTATGGAAAGATGCAGCGAAACTAATCCATGTACCGTTGGATGGTGTTGCTTTGGAATCTGCTCTCCTTTCATCTGCCTTGAATAAAAGATAAAACTAAACCATATAAAATCAAAATTTATGAAAAATCTAAAAAAACTCAGCAGACAAGTACAAAAGGAAATTAAAGGCAGCGGACCTTTCAAAAGATGTACAGAACATTACGAATGTCCGGGAGGATCGTGTTGTCACAACACCTGTGTTGTTAATCCATGTCCCCTGGAATAATATATGATCATTACAGACACCTGCCTTAGTAGGTGTTTTTTTATTTAAAACATAAATAAAACACTGATTACTAGTAAAATATTTTCACTCCAAAATGAATAATATAGAAATATTTACTATTTTAGTCTGACATTAAATCTAAACTATAACAGTATGAAAAATCTAAAAAAACTCAGTAGAGAATCTGCCAAGCAAATTAACGGCGGTATCGGACCTTTCAGATGCAGCATCACAAGACCTTGCTCTGTTGGATATTGCTGTAATGGAGAATGCCTTGACCATGACTGCATGATAGAGCCTTAATTTAAATACAATCATATAGTATGAAGAATTTAAATCTTAAGAAGCTCAACAGGCTTGAACAAAAAAACATTAAAGGAAGCGGGATAAAAAAGTGCGGTGACAATTCAGATTGTGGCCCTTACCAATGCTGTACAAACGCTGTTTGTACATACATTCCCACTTCAGAATGCGAACCAATATAAAGAATATTGGAATTTAAAATTTAATTTTTGCACATCCGCTTCGGCGGGTGTTTTTTTTACCCTTATACTGAAACAATAAACTTTAATTAATCCTTAATTTTGCCAGTTTATTACTCAGTCTTAAAAATTTGAATTATTTTTGCATATCCAAAAAATTTCACGTTTTGAATTCTAGAGACGAACTTATCTTCAACCCTGCCGATATTGCCGAAACTCTCAGCGAACTTCCTGCTGATGAGAGGCTGCTCGCATTCCTGAAGGTTCCGAAAGAATACAAAGCAGAAGTTTTTTCACATCTTGACCCTGATTTTCAGGAAGAAACCATCAGAAGTATCGGAAGCGATGAAGTTTCCGAAATTCTGAATGCCATGACTCCGGATGACAGAACTGCTCTTTTCGAGGATTTCCCGGATGAGCTGATCAAGTATTCCATCAACCATCTTAACCCCCAGGAAAGAAGGATTGCTTTAAAGCTTCTTGGATACAACTCGGATTCGATTGCCCGTCTGATGACACCTTACTATATCCAGATCCGTAAGGAATGGACGGTAAAAAGATGTCTTCAGCAGATCAAAAAAGTAGGAAAAAGAGTGGAAACCATGAACTACCTGTACGTGGTAGACGAAAGAAACCGTCTGATTGATGACCTTGCCATCGGAACTTTACTGCTGGAAGAGGAAGATACTTTGGTTTCCGACATCACAGACAATCATTTTGTGGCGATTACTACAACGACTTCCAAAGAAGATGCGGTAACCTATTTCGAAAAGTATGACCGTGGTGCTCTTCCTATTATTACGGAAGCCGGTGTTCTGGTAGGAATTGTTACTATTGATGACATTCTCGATCAGATTGAGCAGCAGAACACGGAGGACATCCAGAAGTTCGGGGGATTGGAAGCATTGGATCTTCCTTACATCCAGACTTCATGGACAGAAATGATCAAAAAAAGAGCTACCTGGCTGATCATTTTATTTGTTTCGGAAATGCTGACGGCTTCTGCTATGGGATATTTTGATAAAGAAATTGAAAAAGCAGTTGTTCTCGCTCTATTTGTTCCATTGATTATTTCCAGTGGAGGAAATTCCGGATCACAGGCTGCAACGTTGATTATCAGAGCAATGGCGCTGCAGGAAATCAGTCTGAAAGATTGGTGGTACGTCATGAAAAAAGAAATTATCTCCGGATTATGTCTCGGAGCAATTTTAGGGGTTATCGGATTTATCAGAATTATGCTTTGGCAGCAAATTGGCTTGTTTGATTACGGCCAGTATTGGGTATACGTAGGATTGAGTGTTTCTGTTTCCCTGATTGCTATTGTATTATGGGGAACATTATCAGGTTCTATGATTCCGTTTGTTTTAAAGAAATTAAATCTTGACCCTGCTACTTCTTCTGCACCGTTTGTAGCAACATTAGTGGATGTAACGGGACTTATTATCTATTTTACCGTAGCCGGACTTTTCTTAACCGGAAAACTTTTGTAATTTTAGGCATCATCTAACATGCCAATATGAAAATCGTTTCGCTTGTACCTTCTATTACTGAGGCTTTATTCGACCTTGGACTGACCGAAAATGAAGTGGTAGGAAGAACCAAATTCTGCATTCATCCTCAGGATAAAATAAAAAATGTACCCATAATCGGCGGAACTAAGAATATTAATATTGAAAAAATTAAAGCATTACAGCCGGATCTTATTCTTGCCAATAAGGAAGAGAATGTAAAAGATCAGGTGGAAGCTCTGATGGATGATCACAAGGTAATGGTCACCAATATTGATACCATTGAGGATAATTACTACCTGCTTAAAAACCTCGGAAAACTTTTTGGAAAGGAAGACAGAGCGCAGCTTTTCAATCTTAAAATTTATGATGTTCTGAATCAGGCAAAACTGGAATCTCCTGTAAAAGCAGCTTATCTTATCTGGAAAAATCCTTATATGACCATTGGATCAGATACTTTCATCCACAGGATTTTATCTGAAATTGGTTTTGAAAATATTTTTAAAGACAAAACCCGTTATCCACAAATTACCACTGAAGATCTGGTAGAGGCAGACGTCATTATGCTTTCATCCGAACCTTTTCCGTTTAAAGAAAAACATATTGAAGAGCTACAAATTTTCTATCCTGATAAAAAGATAATGATTGTAGATGGTGAAGCCTTTTCCTGGTATGGAACCCATATTGCCAAATGTGAGAATTATTTTAAAAAACTTCTCACAGAAATTCATTCAATGCAGCAAGGTTAGTTTTTCACCTCATCTTTACACTTTAAATATTAAACTTTAAATATTCAATTCACATGTCTGGTACAGCTATACTATCTGAAGGAACAGAATTCAATCATGTTATGCAGGAGGTTTTAAAATACATCAATCTTTATGTAATGGCATTTGGAAAGGAAGAAAGAACCATCACCCGTTTAGAAAAACGTGAAAATATGTATGGAGGAAAGGGAACGGTTTATATGATACAGATGTTTGATCAGGAAGAACTGGCCAATAACCGCCTGGCGGCCTACATGGTTTTACTGAATAAAGGAGATGAATCTGGATTCCACACGCACAATCTAAGAAATGAACAGGAATTGTACGTTGTAGTGCATGGAACCGGAGAATATCGTGAAAGAACAGGAACAGAAGGAGCAATACGCAGGAAAGTGCTGCAGAAAGGCGATATTACAGCGATCAGTTCTGTAGGATATCATTCTATTGAAAATACGGGAGATGAGCCTTTAATTATGTTTGTGATTACCACCAACAATCCATAAAAAACTCCGGCTGATATAGCCGGAGTTTTTATTTTTTTATAGTAAGTTTTGATTATAAAATCTTAGAAACTTCATTACAAAGCCATTCTAATAATTCACGGTCTTCCTGCGTGAAAGGATCAATGGTGTGAGAATCAATATCAATCTGACCGATATTTTTTCCATCCTTAAAAATCGGAACTACAATTTCTGCTTTTGTATCAATTGAACAGCTTAAATAATTGCTTTCTTCGTGTACATCAGGAACTACAAATGTTTCATTGGAAACAGCAACCTGGCCACAAATTCCTTTACCGTAAGGAATAATAGTATGATCTGTTGGCGCTCCTACATAAGGGCCTAAAATCAATTCATCCTTATCTCCGTTTTTGAAATAGAAACCTGTCCAGTTGAAGTAAGGAATCTCCTGATCCAACAGGTGGCAGACTTTTTCAAGTTTTTCTTCTGTATTATGTTTGGGACTTTCAAGAATTGAGGAAAGTCTTTTCTTTAATTCTGACATTGTATTTATATTTTAAGAGAATTGTTTTAGGGAAAGCTCTTCTTTATATCCGAACATTCCACGCTCTTTGATCATTTCTGCTACGCCTTCCGGAACCTGAGTTTCCCAGCCTTTCACACAACATGCAATTTTTCTCAATATCTCTCTGGAATAAATTTCCAAAAACTCAGGATTATAGTTGGTAATATCTACGATACGGTTGTTGTGTTTGAAGTATTTGTATAATTCTTTCAGATTTTCTTCTACCTTCAGGTTGGAAGAATCCAACAGCTGATGAGTTTCCGGATCTTTGTAAGGATACAGATACACTCTCATTCCGTTTCTGAAAAACTTACCGAATGCTTCAAGAATTCCTCCTGAGAGATTTTTATAATATTTCTCATCGAATACCATCAGCATATTATTTACTCCCATGGCGACTCCGATGTCTCCACTTGTGTAAGATGCGAAGTAATCAATCAGTCTGTAATATTCAGAGAAGTTTGAAATAATAACGGTGTACCCCAGTTTTCCAAGAATGTCTACTCTATCCAGGAAATCCCTTTCATCAATATCTCCGTCTGCTCTCAGATTGGAAATGGTGATTTCAATAAGGACCTCCGTTTCTTCGTGGGTACAGGTAGCATCTTTGAAGAACATATCCATACCATTTTTAAGCATGTCAATGTTCACTTTCGTTACTGGTCTGAAACTTCCTCTTACCGCGAAAATATTTTTCTTGTACAAAACATCTGCAGGAAGCATATTGTTTCCTTGAGAATTGAAAATTACCGCATCCGTCATTCCATTCTTTACCAATTGAAGAGACATCAGTCTGTTATCAACATAGGCAAAAGCAGGTCCGCTGAAGTCGATCATATCAATTTCCAGATTATCTTTTGCAATATCATCATAAAGAGATTCTACTAAAGTTCTTGGATTGTCAAAATAATGAAAGGCTCCGAAAATAAGATTTACTCCGAGGTTTCCTAAGGTTTCCTGCTGAAGTGTAGCATCATTTTCTTTGAATTTTACGTGGATAACGATCTCATTATAATCTTCATTTTCTTTGGTCTGAAAACGGATTCCTACCCAGCCGTGGCCTTTTACCGTTTTATCAAAATTGATGGTCGTTACCGTATTGGCGTAAGAAAAGAATTTCCTGTCAGGATTATTATCTCTTGAAATTCTCTCTTCAATCAAAGCGACTTCATATCGAAGCATTTTGCGAAGCCTGTTTTGGGTTACGTACCTGTTTTTTACTTCTTTTCCGTAGATGGCATCACTAAAATCTTTGTCATAAGCAGACATTGCCTTAGCAATCGTACCGGAAGCTCCCCCTGCTCTAAAAAAGTGGCGAACAGTCTCCTGCCCGGCTCCAATTTCTGCGAAAGTACCATAAATAGTAGGATCTAGATTAATTGTTAATGCTTTTTGTTTAGGAGTTAGTTTCTGATACATTAGGACGTGAAATTTTTTGTAAATTTACCAAAATTAAACCAACCTCAAAACAAAATGAAGTTGAAATTTTTAGGAACCGGTACTTCTCAAGGTGTACCCGTTATAGGCTGTACATGTGAAGTGTGTACTTCAGAAAATCCCAAAGACAAACGTTTGCGTTCTTCCGTAATGATTACTACGGAAGAAAATAAAAAAATACTGATCGACTGCGGCCCGGATTTCAGGCAGCAAATGCTTACCAACCATGAACATACCGTAGACATTGCACTAATTACCCATGAACATAATGACCACGTGATCGGGCTGGATGATATGCGGCCCCTGATTTTTAAAAGTGGAAAAGATGTACCGCTCTACTGCTATTCAAGAGTGGCTCATGAGATAAAAAACAGATTTCCTTACGCTTTTGCTGACGTAAGGTATCCCGGTGCACCCGCTTTTGAACTACACGAAATAGAAAATAAGCCCTTTGAGGTATTGGACACAGAAATCACTCCTGTGGAGGTGATTCACTATAAAATTACTGTTTTCGGATATAAGTTTAAAAAACTGGCTTACATTACGGATGCCGGGTTTATTTCTGAAACGGAAAAGGAAAAATTAAAGGATCTGGATATTCTGATCTTAAACTGTATCAGGAAATTTGATCCTCATCCGGCTCATTTTATCCTTCCGGATGTTATTAAAGTATTTGAAGAGCTAAAACCGAAAAAATTATTCTTAACGCACATCAGTCACCATTTAGGACTGCATGATATTGAAGATAAGGAGCTTCCATCCGGAATACACCTTGCCTACGATGGTTTGGAACTTAATTTTTAAAAAAAATCTTTAAAAAAGCTTTTGAACATTGAAAAAAGTTCCTATATTTGCACACCAATTTGAAACAAACATCATGTTTGAATTGAACATCAAGCCCAGGTGGCGGAATTGGTAGACGCGCTGGTCTCAAACACCAGTTCTTAGGAGTACCGGTTCGATCCCGGTCCTGGGTACAAGACCGGAAAGAGGTGATAATTCACTTTCCTTCCGGTTTTTTTTAGTCCCTAACTCATTGTTTATCTGGTATATATAAGAGAGTAAAACATTAGGTCGGGTGGTTCGATAATTATTTTTTGAAAATTGCAATTTTTGGGGAAATATCGAACCAATTATTTTGCGTTTAACGTCAATATCCCCGTCAGTATAGACTTTCGCGAGATCTACCAGGTTCGATAATGCTTGGTCTAGTAGTTTTAAAAAATCTATTTTTTTATTATCTTTTCCTTTAGTTAATTTAACTTCAAGCTTTTCAATTTGCCCTTTACATTCGGTCTTAATTTCAAAATAATCTTCATCATCAATTACCCCTTCCATAAGTTTATTTCTTGCCTGTTTCAACCTGCTGTTTAAACGATCTATCTCTAATAGAATTGCTTTCCTTTCCTTTTGGGGATTATTAATTAATTTTTCAAAATTTTGTTTCAATACTTTTTTTAAATAATTTTTTATAGATGCGCGCATTTCTAGTGACTGCAATATCTCTAAAAATTTAGAATTAATAATCTCAGATTTGTACCGGTATGGACACGGAGATTTGCAATGGTAGTAATAATATTTATTTCCAGAACGTCCCGTAGATGCACTGCCGGTGATCAAATGACCACAATCCGGACAAACTAGGAAACCTCTTAATGGTAAATTATCGTCAGACAATACTTTTACATTGGGTCTGGCTGGATTCACATTTCCATCCATTATACATTGAACTTTTTCGAATAGTTCTTCACTGATCAGAGGTTCATGAATACTTTTAACAAAATGAGCCTCCTCTTCATTGAATTGCTCCACGAAAATTTTCCCACAATATGCCGTATTGCGTAAACTTGCAAGAAAGGCACTTATCTTAACTGATTTTCCTTCCTTTCTGTTCATCATATCCATTATCTGGCTCGCTGAATATACGCCTTTTGACATTTCGTTAAATGCCCATCTCATGTTAGAAGCTTCTGGTTCCTTCAGAGTTACATACTTTTTTCCATTCTCCGTTATTTTGTTAGCATAGCCGTAAGGCGCCCTTCCCATTAATCTGCCTTCTTTTTTAGCACGGCGCATTCCATAATAAGTATTCAAAGCGCGCCTGTCGTTTTCAACTTCTGGTGCAGCAAGATATATAGCCAACATCATTTTATTTTCTGGAATGGAAAGATCTAAAGGTTGCTCAATGGCCTGCGGTTCTACTTTAATTTTCCTAAGTATATTAATCATTTGATAAGCATCGCCAGCGTTCCTGCTGAAGCGATCCCATTTTGTAAAAAGCAATAGATTCGTTTTCGAGCTTTTTTTCTTTAGCGTATCCAGTAATTTAATCCACTCTGGCCTGTTAAAAGTCTTGGCTGAGTAATCTTCATAAATGATTTGACCTACCTGAATGTTATTGTTTTCACAATAGCGCTTTAATCGCTCTTCCTGATCCCTTTGCGAGTATCCCTTATCTGCTTGCTCATCAGTTGACACACGGATATATAAATCGGCTTTTTTCATATATAAATCTTAGAAAATGTTATTGTTCTAAAAAACGCTTTATAGTAATTGTTGACAGCATTTTTAAAAATTCGACAATCAGTTCTGCTTCCGCCATAGTTAGCTCAATTTTTTCCTCTTCTTTAAAAATTTTGATAATCTCATCAATGCTTATATTTTTAACTTCAAGTTTCCTTTCCATGACCGATATCTTTTGAATAAAAATATCCGGCATAATCAATCATAATGAATTGAGGCATTTACTTGCAACACTTGGCTTAGAAGTGCAAATTGTTATAGTTTATCTCGCACTTTTAACGTTTACTCAAAAGATACAGCCTCTCAAAGCATTGTTCTACACAAATGCAGTAGCACAGGTTCCCTCCCGTAAGTCAGCATCAGCAACAGAATTTACAATTTTGTTTATTATTTTTAAAGTGGCAACAAGAATGGTTGCGAAGAAATTCATCTTTCTTAGATGCAACTAAAATACAAATAATCAGTTGAATGTTAAAATTATACAATATAAATCTAATTATACTTAATTGTCAAGTAGCAAAGAAGATTAAAAAAAGTACAATCGTTTTTCTGTACAGTCGTATAAAACACTTTTTAGCCTTAATTTGAATTCAAGGGCTTATGAACTCAATTATCCAATTTGCTTTTTAAGCTCCTCCTTACTTGGAAGGATAGCCTTATACTCTTTTGCAAAAATAGTATTGTTGTTTTCTGGAAGTGTAAACTCAATCACTGTTTTGTTCTCTTCTTTGCAAAGAATAATTCCAATGGTAGGGTTCTCTTCTTCCAACTTTACTTTTCTGTCATAATAATTGACATACATCTGCATTTGCCCAATATCCTGATGGGTCAGCTTTCCAATTTTTAGATCAAAAAGCACGAAGCACTTCAATAAACGATTGTAAAACACTAAATCCACAAAGAAACTATCGCCTTCGAATGTAAATCTGCGTTGCCGCCCTTCAAAGAGAAAGCCCTTTCCTAATTCCAGCATAAAATGCTCTAATTTATTGATGATCTCAGTTTCCAAATCACTTTCGGAGTAGCGGTTATCTTCTTTTAGATCTAAGAATTCCAAAACATAGTGACTTTTTAAAACATCGGTCGGCTTTTCTATGATCTGTCCTTTCTGGGCTAACTTCTTCACTTCTTTCTCGTTCCTGCTCAATGCCAACCTTTCATATATGGCTGAATTAAATTGTCTTGTAAGCTCTCTAACACTCCAGTTATTCTGGCTCGCCTCTATTTCATAAAAATTTCTCTCATCTGAGTTTTCGATCTTCATTAATTGAATGTAATGAGACCACGATAATGAGAAAAAAGAATTACGAGACACTGATTCATAAATTACATCCTCAGCAGAATTACGAGGCGCTGTTTCGTATTTTTCAGAAATTCTATTTTGATACATTAAATAAAACTTTCTCATCCACTGCAAATTGTCCACTGAATAGCCTCTGCCGAATTCTTTTGTCAATTGTTGACTTAGATTTTTCAAGGTTTCTTTTGCATACTCTGCTCTGTCCTTTCCATCCTGCTCATTCTCAATGATTGCCTTACCTATTTCAAAATAAGTCAATAACATAGCTGTATTAATATTTCGAACAATACTGCTTTTAGCATTTTCGATTAACTGCTTTATTGAAATGAAAAGATGTGATGACAATTGACTCATACTTACAAATTTAAAATTATTTCTTTATTAATATCGCTATTATATAGTGTTAAATATGGCATTTTAAGGATATTAACTGCATTTGGCTTTATGTGGCAGTACTTGGCTTTGTAACATAAAGTAAAAAACAACCTACAACTTCATTAATAATTAAGATTTTCACCGTCTGAAACTAAATTTATATTTCTTAAATCTGTAAACTATTTTCCATAATAAACCGGTAAAAAGGCAGCTAAGGTATTGTTGCCAGCTAACGCTTTTCCCACCAAAAGACTACGGCATAAACGGTTTCCTCCCTAAAGGTACCTTCCAATTATTCCGTTTCCTTTTGGTTTTTATTCTTTGGCAACACTTCATATCTGCTTTCTTTTTTCCGGTTTTTCTTTTGAAAAATATTCAGCGAAGCTTGAAAAGTCTTTTAAGGAATGAATTGGAAAAGAGGCTGAAAACAAGTCAAAAATATAACAAGTACGGGAAATTCAAGTCTCTGCCGTATAAGAGCAATCACATGGATTTTAATATTGTCAATGAAATAAAACTAAGTTATTCAAGAAAAGGCAACTCTGAGAGATTAATAAGCTGTTCACGTGATGCCATTGATGTATTCCGTCAATACTTTGACCTTGAAGAAATAGATTACAGAGAATCATTTTTTACACTGTATTTAAATCAGGCAAACAAAGTTTTAGGGATAAAGAAAATATCCGAATCAGGAATTACCTCAACAATAGTTGATGTAAGAATTATTATGCAAGCAGCCCTATTGTGCAATGCAACTGCCATTATAGTAGCACATAATCACCCATCAGGAAATTTAAGACCTTCAGCGGAAGACTTAAAAATTACTCTGAGCATAAAAAGTGCATCAGAATTTTTAAATATTAAATTATTAGATCATTGTATTCTAACTTCTACAGATTATATGTCGTTTGCCGATGAAGGACATATTTGAATAACTTTTAAAATTACTAGAGTAAGCGACAATCATTCATTGTCGCTTATTTAAAATTCGGCGAAAAGACAATCCCTTCCTGTGGTCGGAAAAGCCTTTTCGCATATTGTAAGGAGTAACCCTATTGAAAAAATTAGCTTACATCAATTTTCTCAAAAAGGTTACAGGGACATAGTAGGGTTATATCAGATAACCATAGATGTAAAAAAAGGCTATTTCTGATGAAATAGCCTGAAATTTTAAATGATGATTTCCTATAAAGTTTCTACACTTTGAGGATTAAACTGGAAATTCACTTCCTGCTTATTACCCATATTATCCGAAATCCAAATATCAAAACTTTGAGAGACTGAAGATTCAGAAGTATAGTATAACCTGAATTCCTTTTTACTTAGCGGATAGAAATCATTAGGAACAAAGGATGGATTGTCAAATAACCGCAAACTTCCGGCTCCTTCAGACTGAAAATACCGCAGCGAGTAAGTAGTACCCGCATAATTTCCACTCGGTATAATACGACATCTGATCTCTACAGTTTCACCTTTAGAAATGTATTTCTGAACAGGCATCACCTCTACATCAAAAGGAAAATTCTGCTGAATTTCCAAAGTATCATTCTCACATGATAGTATAAGTAATAAGATCATCACTGGAATGATGAAACACCCTAACAATAATTTATGATTAAGTATATTTTGCATTTTATATTATTTTTAAAAATTACATCTTATTCCAACACCAAATAGGGCTTGTAACTGCGCCTTCTGACTATTTTTCAAATAGCGAAGTTGTCCGTTGACCATGAAAACCAAATGTGGTGTCAGATAGCTTTCGATAGACAACTTACCATTTACCCCATAAATAAAGTGATCTGTTTCGGTAAGCATTGAACCGTCATATAGCAATTCATTGCCTTTGTTAACCTGCTCATAGCCTGCCAGACCGCCAATTCCCATATTAAGATTAACATTTCGCATGAAGTCGCCCCCTAAGTAAAAACTGTAGCCTCCGTTAAACAGAAACATTTCTATCGGGATATTGTAGTTGGTATACTCATAATACTTTCTGCTATATTCTGCCAGCCCAAACAAATAATTCCCATTCTTTCCATAAGAAATAAGCCCTGCTGCTAAGACATAATTTTGTTTTTCGGGAGAGCTAGGAAATAAAGAATAAGATATTTCAAACCCTTTTTGCTTCGGAATCATCTGTTGTGCAAATGATTCTACATTCATTGTAATTATGAACAGGACGGCTATAAGTAATCTCTTCATCTTAATTGGTTTTGAAATTTAAACTATTGATCAGCTTAGCATTAATCAGCTCTCTGTTCTCAAGCTGAACTTTTTGATGCCGCCCTCCATTTCTCTCCAGAACTTCAATTTCTAACACTTGATCCTTTAACAATGTAAACTGATCCAGTAAATAAACAACCGTTACATTAGAATTATGTCTTGCAGTCATCATCGGCGAATATACCCTGATCGGTTCCAGCAACTTATCCTGAATAACAGTTCGCTTTAAACTCTTCTTATCAACAATCTTAAAATTCACGATTTCAATTTCGTAAGCGACATTGCTGCTGTTATCAACCTGTAAGGTAAAGTAGAATTTGTTGTCATTCACTTGTAATGCACGGACAGAAAACTGAATACCGAAGCTCTTTGAAGCAATATGTTTAATGGTTTTCCGGCTCTTTTGATACAGGTTTTCCATAATCAATCCTGTAAGTGATGAAGAGCTTCCTTTGAGATCTTCAAAAAGTACATCAGTTGAATATTCCCTTTCAACGCTTCTCTGCATCTTTACAAGATCGTAACTCTGGACATCAGGATAGGCACTGTAAAAAACATCGAAACTATAAAATTTTCCATCTTCCGTAATAACCGAAAAGTTGGTTTCCTCTTCAAAATTCCTGACAGCTGACTTAACCCGTAGAACATTTCCGATAGGTTCTGCTTTACTAGCAACCAAAAGTTCACTTCCCAGATCAACGTATCTTATTGATGAAGGAAAAATCACATGAGTGGTTTTACTGTAAGTAATCTGCAACCTATAAGGTTCCAGTTTAGCTTGTTCTAATGAAACATAGCTCATCACGGAATCCTGACCAGACACCCTGCTTACAACCAGCAGAAATAATATAATGAGAATATAATGGCTCTTTTGTGTATTCATTTTTTAATTTTTTGATTAATTATTTTTAGGCACAAGTAAGACCTGCTGCCCTGCTTTTACAGTAACTTTTGATTGCCGAACTCTTTTTTGAAAATAACCCGACAATCCCTGTATGACTCCCTTGCTCAAGTCAGCTGCAACCTGCTGTCCTGCCGATTGGGTCATCATAATGTTAGTACCTGAAGTCTGACTCATATTGGCAACAATATCACTGACCGCATTCTGCTCCGGCGAATACGGAACATATAAACCCAATTGTCCATCATTATCATAGATATTGATTTCTACAGGATAGACACTGCCCTTATATTGAATGGAGGATATTGTTAGCTGAAGTCGCCCACCCTGAAATTTACCTGCAGCAATAAGCAAATTTCCCGCAGGGATTTCTGTATGCCCAAGCTGCATCGCTTCTGTAAGTCTTATGGATAATGTACCTTCATTGACTAAGCTCTTCGTCTTGTAAACAATACCTCTTATTGCATTTTTAGATTGGCCCGAAATTTTTGTTTCATTCTGAGCATTATAAAACCTATTTTGACTCAGACCTGCAACAAAAGCACTGTCTGACGGCTCTCTGTACAATGAGGAAACAATATCGGAATATGCAGGTCTTGCTGAAGTGTTATTAATCTTCTTTTCAGTAGATTTGTTAGCCTCTGTTTTTGGTGAAGGTTCTTCCTGCCTTGAATTTGTCGGAAGATATTTGGCTGCCATCTGATATGATTTCTCCATCAGCTCTAACTGATCGTTCATTCCAAGACCTGCAGGAACAGTACTATTTTGCAGGGCTTCATTCTTTAACCTTGAAATTTCTTTCCTCAATTGATTGACTTCCTGATCATCACGACCGTAGAACGAGCTCAAAGTCTGCTGCGCATTGCGATAACTGTTCACTGCATTCTGATCGGATTGCTTAAGAGTACTGGTATTAGACATCGAAGCAGAAGGGTTACTGTTCGAATTTAAAGTGTTTTGGTCATTCCAATAGTCCGATAAGGTGGTTATTGAATTTCTTTTCTCTTCTTTTTTTTGCTCCAATAGTTGTTGTTCATAAGCTTTTTGCTTGTCTGACTGCAGCTGTCCGTCCTTTGCCTGCGGAATAGCAGCATTAAATCCAGCCTCTTCAACTAGGGTATTATTGGATTTTGGTTTAAAAATGAGGTAAAAGCAAGTTGCACAAACAGCAGCCATCAAAAAATAAATAACGGGCTTCTTCACTCTCTCCCATTGTCCTTTCGGATGATCACTCAACTCATTAGAATTTTGAGTAAGATCATTTTCTGTGATTTTAATTTTCTCTGAATCTTTCATGCTCTATTCTTTTACTTTTGAGTTTACTGTATCATTCTGTCCTGAATCTTTTTCGAGAGTTTTCTTAGAAATTCCGTCAATGTGATGGATCGACATGGTATTACTTCTTTGGCTTGTAGAAATAAAGACGTTGATAATAACAATGACTGTTAGCAGAGCATAACCACCAAAGAAAATTTTGGTTAGCAATCTTTGCTTCGCTACGGGAAGAACCTTCCAATGATTCTCCACCTCTAACACATAATGTTCGATTTTATCTCTTAATTTTTTCATTGTGGTCATATTAGCGTTCGACAGTTTCTACATCTTTGTTTTCAATCACATTGAATTTTTCAATAGTAAATCCCTGGGGATTACTGTCAGACCTGACAGAATTAACCAATGAACAGTTCGTAATTAGATTTCGAATAGTAAGATTACTGGATCTGATAATGAACTGCCTGGCATAAGTTTTTACATCATAAGGATAACTGTCGAAGTTCGCTACAACACTGTCCACTTCAATCCTCTGCTGGATATTGCCAGAAATGATTCTGTTATAGTATCCTTTCTCCTGGAGGTCCTTGTAGTAGTTGAATGCGGATTGGTCAGCCAAATTGAAGGCCCTTTTCACATTACTCTCGATGGCATTTTTATCAGGTGCTATCGTGAAGAACAATTCGTGAAATCTTCTCACATGCTCTCTTGCCTCCACCGGTCTGTTGATCGATATATCCTGTGATAGTGCTACCATCAGGGATTTGCCGTTATCCAGCACATAAATCTTCTGACGCTGCTCTTCGGCAAACTGGTAAGATTTGAAGACGACTACGCCTACAACACCAAAACACAGCACCACAAAAACAAACGTAAATAATCGGATCTGTTTGAAACTGCTCTCAATATTTCTTAAAGTTTTAAATTCCATAGAACTGTATTTTTATTTTAATAATCTTCCCGAAATATTTCCTGTTGCCGAACCTACTGCCGCTCCAGCAACATTACCTGATTTCGCAGCAGTTTGGTTCACATTGCGCATAAAATTGCCGGCACCTCCTGCCTGAATGATCCAGCCTGTAACAGTTGGCACTGTAAAGTAGCCGATGATACCGATTACCATATAAATAATGTACACGGTATTGGAAGTATCAGGAATGAACGTAGGATCTGCAAGCATTTCGATGTCCCTTTCTAAAATCAAAGTCTGTATCTTGGCAAGTATAGCACTGAATATATCAGCAACCGGAAGCCATAAATAAACACTAACGTATCTTGTCAACCATTGAGTTAAAGTGGTCTGAAATCCATCCCAGACGGAAATGGCAAAGGCAATGGGTCCCAAGATTGAAAGGACAATCAGAAAAAAGGTTCTGATGGTATCAATAACCAGTGCAGCAGCCTGGAATAGTATTTCTAAAAATTCACGAAAACCATCTCTGATATCTTTCTTAATGGCAAACATCTCTCTTTCAATATACATTCCCGACATGGTAACCAGATCCGAAGGCGACCAACCCAGCTCCTCCAATTTTTTGTCAAACTCTTCGTTGGAAATCAGATAAGCCATCTCTGGATTTCTGAGCATAGCTTCCCTCTCTAAAAGATCCTTTTTCTGCTGCAGGTCATTCATATCCAATACCTGATTTTCCAGCATTGAATGACTTCCCTGAACAATTGGGCTCATAACGCCATTTAATCCTCCTAGAACCAATGTTGAGAAAAACATAATGCAGATGCCAATGGCAAAAGGTCTCAACATGGGAAATAAATCAATAGATTCTGCACGACTCAATGACTGCCACACTTTTAAAGCCACGTAAAACAACGCGCCCAGACCAGCAACTCCTTTTGCCACTGCAGCCATATCAGCACACATGGGCATCATTTCTTCGTAAACGGAACGCAGTACTTCGTGTAAGTTGTTCGGTTCCATTTTACCAGTATTTTTGATTGGAGGTTCCGTAAAGATCTAACACCCTTTGCGTGTTGTTCTGTTTTTTTGCTCTGAGATAACTTACCGAAATATTCTTATTGGTGTAGTACCGTACCAGATTATGATAAGCTTTAACTTCTTTATACACCCGGTCAATAACATCCATTCTTTCCTTATCATTAAGCGAGAGGCCATTTGAAGTAATAATCTCTTTGAGTTCTTTCAGCAGCTCCGTACTTTCAGTAAGAAGAGCAGAATAGCCATTGGCAATAGATGCTAATTCCTGCGCATTAAAACGGGGGTCATTTAGCATTTTACCGAAATTATTGACATACATTTCAGAAACGTCACCCACTAAAAGAACGGTTTGCTGAACCTTTCGGGCATCTTTTACCAAATTGTTGACGGCTTTGAGCTTATCGTAATACTCTTTACCCTGCTCGTACACCTTTTTAACCTCATTGAAGTTTTTAACAACGTTGGATACCGTCGATGAAGTCTGTACAATTTCGTTGGCAGAGTTCAAAATACCTGATGCCAGATTAGCAGGGTCAGTTACTACAAATTGTGCTTTTGCATAGGTCAAGGTAGCAAAGAATGCTATCACTACTGTTTTAATGATTAAATTTTTCATTGTTGTGAAATTTTAATTGATTTAGTTGTCTTTCGTATTCGATTTGATTCTCTTGAGAGAGATCCGCTTGATGGCGTGTTCCACATTCCCATCAAGTTCAGATGCAAGATTCATCACTTCCATCTTTTCTGTTTCTTCGGTAGTATAAGCGAGATATTCCTCTGTAGAAACTTCAGTCGCATAGACCGCAGAGTGTGTTCCTCCTAATCCAATCCAGACTTCCTTATACAATCTTTTGGGATCATTGTTCATGTTGATTGACAGTACTTGAGATTTTTCTTTATCAGTTAATCCCAGCATAGCCTGAATATCATCGAATTTGTTCATGTACTTTCGCTGGTCGAGAAGAATCTTACAATCTGAGTTGTTAATAATACTTTCCTTTACAATCGGCGACTGGATAATATCATCAACTTCCTGAGTCACTACTATCGCTTCCCCAAAGAATTTTCTGACCGTTTTGAATAAATACTTGATATATTCGGCCATACCCTCTTTGGCAATCGCTTTCCATGCTTCTTCAATAAGGATCAGTTTTCTGATTCCCTTGAGCCTTCGCATCTTATTGATGAAGACTTCCATAATGATAATGGTAACTATTGGAAAGAGAATCTTGTGATCTTTAATGGCATCGATTTCAAAGACAATGAAACGTTTGGATAATAAGTCCAGCTGCTTTTCTGAATTCAGGAGATAATCATACTCGCCTCCTTTGTAGTAAGGCTCCAGAACATTAAGAAAGTTGGCAATATCAAAATCTTTTTCCCTGACTTTCTTTTGTTCCAATACTTTCTGGTAATCATCTTTAACATAATCATAGAATCCATTGAAAGACGGATGTTGGTCATTGGATTTTATTTTTTCAATATATCCACTTACTGCATTGGACAATGCTACCTCTTCTGAGCGTGTCGGTGGCTCGTCATCTCTTTTCCATAAAGTCAAAATCAGTGTTTTGATACTCTCTCTTTTTTCAATATCAAAGACACCGTCATCGGTATAGAATGGGTTGAAAGCAATCGGATTATCCTCGGTATAAGTAAAATAAACCCCATCCTCTCCTTTCGTTTTTCCTCTAATCAGTTCACATAATCCCTGGTAGGAATTTCCGGTATCCACCAAAAGGACATGGGCGCCTTGCTCATAGTACTGCCGTACCATATGGTTGGTGAAGAAAGACTTTCCACTTCCTGAAGGTCCGAGGATAAACTTATTTCTATTGGTAATAATCCCCTGCTTCATGGGTAGATCTGAAATATCCAGATGAATGGGCTTTCCCGTTAGGCGGTCAGCCATCTTAATGCCAAATGGTGAAGGCGAATCCTGATAGTTGGTTTCTTCAGTGAAAAAACATAGAGCAGGCTCAATAAATGTATAAAAGCTTTCTTCGCTTGGAAAATCACCAGCATTGCCTGGAATTCCTGCCCAATATAATGTCGCCGTATCTGTTGTGTTGTGGCGGGGTTTACATTCCATTAGCGCTAACGCACTTCCTGTATCATTCTTTAACTGCTTTAGCTCATGAGGGCTGTCAGACCATGACATTACATTAAAATGAGCCCGGATAGATTGTAATCCGAAGGAATGTGCCTCATTCAGATACTTTTCAATCCACTCTTTATTAATCTGATTCGCTCTGCTGTATCTTGCCAGTGAATGCATATTTCTTGCTGACTTTTCGAACTGGCGAAGGTTTTCATCGCTGTTGTCAATGAACAGATACTGGTTGTAAATGTGATTACAGTTTAGCAGAAGTCCTACAGGAGAAGCAAAAGACAAAAGACAGTCACTCCGATCTGTACTTAACTTTTCATAACGGCTATGCGATGATACAGTACCCGGTAAATCCTCAGTATCCGATAACGTATGCATACTGATTCGGTTATTACCGATTCGCATTTCTTCCGATCCTAATTTGATGTCCTGTAATGACGGATTGACTTCACGGGACAAGGTGAGATATTGCTCCAATAGTCCTGAACTATCTTCAGTTCCTGATATCTCATCTTCAGTCATTCTTTCGAGATAAATATAGCCACAGTCATTCATTATTCTTTCCAGCTGATCGACAGCTTCAAGAAATCGACTGATAACTTCTTTGTCCTTAATCTCCTTTGGAATCAGTTTACCTTTGCAGAGAGAAGAAAAATTGCTCTGCATCCGTATTCTCTCCTTGCTGGTTTTCGTGATGAACAGATAGCAGTAATGATTTAAAAAAGGTCTCTCATTGAAATGCCTTTCAAATGATTTTGAAAGAAAACTCTGATCTTCTCTTGATAGATCAGGATTGTAATTCTCTTTGATAAACCAATCCTGTTTATGTATTACCGTATAGTCGGGAAGCGTTTTAATTGCTTTGAACCATGAGGAGTGCATCGCTTCATAGTCAGCTGAAGCAACGGTAAATAATTCCGGAAGTTTTACCCTAAAGCAAACCGTAACATCAGCGTCCTTTGAAATAATACAATGATTTTCAATCGCCAGCAATGGAAATTTACTTTCCAACGTTGCTGCTTTGGAAGAATTTCTCATATGTTTGCTCTTTTACGGTTAGTTTTTAAATACCTGTAAATACCCTTTCGACTGATGATGTATTTTGGATGCTTCTTGCGGGCGCCTAATTTCATCAGACCATGCTCACCGTATTTTCCATTCAGTGTGAAGGTTTGCCATATAAGAAGTCCACTGCTGACACCTCCGAGAATTAAACACAGATACGTATTAACTCCAGCCATATACATGATCATTAAGGATACGAGTATTCCTAATAATCCGCCTGAAAAAATAAAAAGATATTGTGCTTTAAGTCCCTTAAATTCTACCGTCCTTCCTATTCCTTTATTTATGTGATAACTATTCATAATCATCATTTTAAAGGAAAAATGAACGAAGGATTGTTGCAGCAACAATTAAAAAAATACATGCTCCGAACCAGCTGGCAGCCGTCTTACTGGTGTCAGGATCACCACTGCTGAACTTGTTGTAAACTTTTACTCCTCCAATCAATCCTACGACTGCACCTATGGCGTAAATTAATTGGGTAGCGGGTTCAAAATAAGAAGTGACCATCTGAGTAGCCTCATTGATCCCGGCACTGCCATTACCTTGTGAAAAAGCATATGGAGCAATCAAGATCGCCAGTAATGCATACATCAGTTTTTTTCTTTGTTTTTCCATTTTGTAAACATTTTTTTGTTACTGAGAACTGCACTCTGCAGGACTCACAGCAAATGTGCTTTGGAAAAACAGACTTATCGGGAAATGTCAGCAGTGGGAAGTGAATGGCTTTTAGTGGCACCTAAATAGTAAGATGACCACTTCTACTAAAATTAATTTTTGAACTTCAAAAAATTAATCGTAATATTGCGATAGATTATTTTACAAAATTATGGGAGCAACCAAAACCGACCATTTTACAGATGAACAAAATAAAATTGCTATAATAGCAAAAGCATTAGGGCATCCCGCAAGAATTGCGATTATTGAATATCTTTTGAAAGTAAATACTTGTATCTGTGGTGATATTGTTAACGAATTGCCATTAGCGCAGGCAACGGTTTCTCAACATTTAAAAGAATTGAAGAATGCAGGTCTTATAAAAGGGAATATTGAAGGAACTGCGATTTGCTACTGTATTGATGAAAATACTTTTGCAATACTAAAAGATTATTTTTCAAATATTATTCTGACAACTGCAAATCAGAAATGCTGTTAAGGCATTTTTTTTAAATACATATATCGTAATATTGCATTTAACCAATAAATAAAAATTTATGAAACTATCTGAAATTAAAGAAATCTTACCAACATTGGATAATGTTGAATTTCAATTAGAAAATGGAACATTTGTTCCTGAGCATTTTCATGTAACAGAAGTAGGAACTGTAACAAAACATTTTATCGATTGTGGCGGAACAATCAGAAATGAAAAAGTAGTAAACTTTCAATTGTGGAATGCTGATGATTTTGAACATCGTCTAAAACCCGCAAAACTTTTAAATATTATTAAGCTATCAGAAGAAAAACTTGGTATTGAAGATGATGAAATTGAAGTTGAGTATCAAAATACTACAATAGGCAAATTTGATTTGGAGTTTAATGGGAAAAATTTTGTTCTTAGAAATAAAACAACAGCGTGCTTAGCTCAGGATGCTTGCGGAATTCCAGCTGAAAAACAAAAAGTAAACTTATCTGAACTTTCTAATAATCAAACCTCTTGTTGCACTCCAAATTCTGGGTGTTGCTAAATTCAAATAAAATTATGTATTCAAAACTACTAAAAACAATAGAGTTATTGAAAAATCAGGAAATCAGCGAAGCTAGAAAAGCTACTTTAGCACCATTAGTTGATTTTATTCAAAAAAGAGTTGAAGAACAAAAAGAAGTAACCATTAACTTTATTTGTACCCATAATTCAAGAAGAAGCCATTTGTCACAAGTTTGGGCACAGGTTGCAAGTGTTTATTATAATTTGTCGAATGTAATTTGTTATTCAGGAGGTACGGAAGAAACAGCTATGTTTCCCAAAGTTGTAGAGACTTTGCAAGAACAGGGGCTTTTTATCAATAAAATTTCTGATACAGAAAATCCTGTATACACTATCAAGTATGATGAAGATAAACACCCAATTATTGGTTTTTCTAAGAGATATGACAGTTCATTTAATCCTACTAATGGCTTTGTTGCGATTATGACCTGCTCTCAGGCAGATGGAGGATGTCCTTTTATTGCAGGGGCAGATAAACGCATTCCAATAACGTTTGAAGACCCTAAAATTTCAGATAATACGCCCGAACAAACGGCGGTTTACAATGAAAGAAGTTTGCAGATTGGTGCAGAAATGTTCTATGTCTTTTCTCAGATAAAAAAATAAGAAGTGATTAAACAAATGTAAATGCAACCAAAATTAAAATTTCTTGATAGATTCCTTACTTTATGGATATTCTTGGCTATGTTTTTAGGGATAGGTCTAGGATACTTCTTTCCCAGTATTTCTAATATTACAAATTCCTTGTCCATCGGAACAACAAATATTCCATTGGCAATTGGCTTAATCATTATGATGTACCCACCGTTAGCAAAGGTTGATTATTCATTGTTGCCTAAAGTTTTTCAAGACAAAAAGGCAATTGGAATTTCTTTGTTACTAAATTGGATTATCGGTCCGGTTTTAATGTTCTTATTAGCAATTATTTTCCTTAGAGATGAACCTAATTATATGATTGGTTTAATTCTTATTGGTTTAGCCAGATGTATTGCAATGGTACTTGTGTGGAATGATTTAGCAAAAGGTAATCGTGAGTATGGAGCATTGTTGGTAGCCTTGAACAGTATATTTCAGGTATTGAGTTATAGTTTTCTGGTTTGGCTTTTTATCAATGTTTTACCGGCAAAGCTTGGTTTGGCTAATTTAAATGTGACTGTATCAATGAGAGACGTTACTGAAAGTGTTTTGATATATCTAGGGATTCCTTTTCTAGCAGGCTTTTTGAGCCGTTACTTATTAATCAAATCGAAAGGTTTGGAATGGTACAATAGAAAATTTATTCCTACTATATCTCCACTGACTTTATATGCGCTTTTATTTACGATTGTACTTATGTTTAGTCTTAAAGGAGATAAGATTTTAGAATTACCATCAGATGTTGTAAAAATAGCTATACCATTAATGGTATACTTCGTGCTAATGTTCGTTGTGAGTTTCTTTATCAACAAATCGCTTGGAGTCTCCTATGATAAAAATGCTTCGATAGCTTTTACAGCAACAGGAAACAACTTTGAATTGGCAATTGCAGTATCGATTGCAGTTTTTGGAATCCACTCTCAACAGGCATTTGTAGGTGTTATAGGACCTTTGGTAGAAGTACCAGTTTTAATATTGCTTGTTAGAATAAGTTTATGGCTAAAGAAAAAGGTTTATACTTAACACGAACATTAATATAGACAAAAGGGAGTTCTATACAAACTCCCCTATATCGAAACCATCTGCAGGATTATTATGCTTAGAAGTAACGGCCTTGTCATTATTTGAAATACTCTCGTTTAACAAACTGGCAATTCTTTTTGAAGCATCTTCTAAAGAGTTTTCTAACAGATCAAAAAGCTCGGTCCCTTGGATTTTTTGAATTATATCCACTGCTTGTCGTTCTAAGTCAGGCTTCAGCACGTTCTGTTGAAGCAACTGACCCGCAGTACTCAATTCCTGGAAGGTAACCCCCGTAGCAAACCCGCTTTCAACGGTAGAGTTCTCATATTTCCAATCTTCATTCTCCTGCTCCCATTCATCATTTGTAACTAGGATATCATCCAGATTTTTAGTCTGACCCATAGTATCAAATTCAGCATCTCTGGTTTCTGATTCAAAATTATTTTCTGTTTGTAAAGTAGATTCATTTTGTCTCTCATTCGTATCGATTGGCGATGCTTGTCTTTCTCTTTGTTTCGTATCTCCCATAATAGATGGTAGATTCTTAGTTTTAGTAACATTATCATTTCCAAGGATATTGATTGAAAATTTTTTGTCTACAAGAACTAAAACAAGAATGATTAATAAACCGATGATGATAATTTGTTCCATAAGATGATAGATTAAAAGATTGGACGGTATTTGTTATTGAAATCATCAGTAATTTCCTTTTCAAACATTTCAAAATGATAAGCCAGTATATTATCCAGATAAGCATACAGGGGAATCTGGTCATCGGCGATGATTTGAATAATGCGTGAGAGGCGTTCGTGATATTCAGGACGGATATAAATACTTTTATCACCACGCTTAGTCATTGTATGATACGTAAGAAACTGCTCCATATAACTTGTATCATTACTTTTCTGACTCTTCAACTTATTTTTTGTTACAGCTTTCTCCTTTTTGGAATCTGCATTTTTTACAGGAATTTCTTTCTTGGGGCTACCAGCCATAATGGACATCAGATATTGTTCATCGATACTGTGATCTTGATTGTTATTATTGTCGTGATCCATACTTTTATAGTTTTACAATTCTTAAAAATTCTTTTATAAATTGATCCAACCTGCATTGTGCTAGCATCTTAGGATCTGCAGGCAGTAAAGTTGATCGGAAAACAGCCTTTGTAATGGTCTCCCCTTCTTTTCGAAATCTTTTACTGTCTGTAATGGTTGTTTCCATAAGCGGCAGCCCTAAATCTGAAATCACTTTGCTGTAATTTTTGTAAAGTAACGTCCGTTCTCTTCCATCCACCTGATTCCAGAAAAGATGGATAGCCCGGATTCCTGTTTGAGTTTCTTTCATCAATACATTGGTTAGAACATCGGTGAAACTTAGTGTACTTTCCAATACGAGACGATCTGCAGTAATAGGAGAAAAAATATAATGTACATTGGTCAATGTTTTTAAAATACCAGCAGTATTCACAGTTCCCGGCAGATCTAAAAATATAATGTCAGGAGTTATTTCCAAGCCATCAACATACATATCTATTTCTTGTAAAACCTGATCAGTTTTACTCTGAAAAATAGGATAAGCTTTTTTATTAATACTCGTAAATTGTTTGTGAGCCATCTTTTTTAAAATCTCATTCTGCATCACCATTTTTAAATCCCGCTCTCTCATCTGGAGTAAACTGTACTGCGGAAAGTCACAATCAAAGACAGCAACCTGATATCCCACTCGATAATGAAGGATGCTTGCCATTAATGTTGTAAACGTGCTTTTTCCTACACCTCCCTTTTGAGTGGAAAAAGCAATAATTGTGGGTTGTTTTTTTGTTTTCATTATATTGAATTTTAGTTAATCCAAAGTTGAAAGACTGATGGACAGCAAGCCTTCAAACCATCATAAACTCAAGCATGATATTTCGTCATCAAGAATGTTAGCTATGACCATTGAAAGCTGTATTGGCTTCCGGCATTGGTTAATGAATCTCATCCGTCTTTCAATCCTGACAGATGAAATTTCTGACTTCTATCTGTCAAAAATGATATCACGAAAGCTGGCATTCCTGAAGTCAAGAATGCAGGATTTCCAGAATTAAAGAATTCTATCGGATTTGCAGTTAGTCCCGCCCTCAATCTGATGCAAATGAAAAATATTTCTATTTCAGTGCTTTTATAATGGTAGTTTTTGGCAGTTCACTTCCATCTTTGGCTTTGTTTACTATACCGTTTCTCTAATTGATTGTGGTTTAATTTGTTTCAGACGATTGAAGAGTTTTTCGAAATGGTAGTGTCTGAATAGTATAATGTTATAAATCTATTCTATTCAAGATATTTCCTTTCACCCGAAAGGGGCAAGTTATGTTTTGAGTGCCTCATAACTTTTTTCGTGCCTCAAAACAACTTGCCCTGGCTGGGGCTTTAAAAACCACTCCGAAGTCGTGATTTTCTTAACATTAAATTAGAGAATATGGAAACAAATAGAAACAATAAAGGAGGGCGTAAGCCTAAGCTGAACCCAAGTAAAAACAGGTATGTATTTCGATTGACAGATGAAGAAAATGTTGGTTTTCTAAAATTATTTGAAGCTTCAGGCATGAGCAGCAAAGCAAAATTTATTACAACAATTTTGCTTCGGAGAGAATTAAAAATTATAAAAGTTGATGTTTCAACGATGGATTATCATACTCAACTCACTAAATTCTTTTACCAGTTTCAGTCGATTGGAAACAATTACAATCAGATTGTAAAAATTTTATATCGAAATTTTACGGAGAAAAAAGCTTCTCTGTATCTCTTTAAACTGGAAAATCATACTAAAAACCTAGCTGTAATCTGTAAACAGGTGATAGAACTCACGAAAGAATTTGAGCAAAACCATATTCAAAAAACTACTGATAAATGATCGCAAAAATTGGAAAAGGTGAAAATCTTTGGGGTGCCCTCACCTACAATCAGCAAAAAGTAGACAACGAAAATGGAACGGTTTTATTCACTAATAAGATTCCCGATTTGTGGGATCGACCTTATTCGGTTAAATTTTTTCATCAGTATTTTGAACCCTACTTGATTGCCAATAACAAAACTGAAAAACCGGTAAGACATATTTCTCTTAATCCTGATCCTAATGATAAGGTTGATGACAAAGATTATAGAGAAATGGCTCAGCAATATATGCAGGAAATGGGTTATGGCGACCAACCCTATGTCGTTTTTAAACATACGGATATTGATAGAACTCACATTCATATCGTCACCACCTGTGTACAGATCGATGGGACAAAAATATCAGATCGCTATGATCACCCGCGATCAATGGAAGCTTGCAGAAAACTGGAAAAACAATATAACCTGAAAGTCGCTGGTGAGAACAGAAATTTAAATCAAAGCTCTGTTTTTAAACTTGTAGATTATACTAAGGGAAATATCAAAACACAATTATCATCCGTCATAAGACATATCCCTAAAACCTATGGCTTTCAAAGTATGGGTGCTTATAACGCTTTACTCTCTCAATTTAATATTTCAACTGAAGAGGTTAGCGGAGAACTGCATGGAAAGATGAGAAAGGGAATCGTCTATTTTGCTACGGATAAAAATGGGAAAAAAGTAAGTAATCCTTTTAAATCATCCCTTTTTGGTATGCATGCAGGAGTAGAAAATATTCAGGTGCTCATTGAGAAATCTAAATTGAAAATGAAAAATGATCCTTCAAAACATATTCTTAAAAGAACGGTAGAAACTGCCCTCAGCACGAGTAAATCGGAAGCTTCTTTTAAGTCTCAACTTTTGGAACAGGGAATTGCTACAGTTATTAGAAAAAATAATCATGGAAAAATATACGGAATTACATTCATAGACCATAACTCCAAATCTGTTTGGAATGGTTCACAGCTGAGTAAAGAACTTTCAGCCAACTCATTCAATACACTGTGGAATGAGGTAGAAATAAAGCGTGAAACAAAATACGATCATAATGATCACTTTAATTTATCTGAGGAAGTATGGACAGAACAATTTCTTACGGATAGCATCAGTGGAGTTTTTGACGGATTTTTTAGCAGTTTATTATCTTCAGATATAAATACGGATCAGGAGGAACAAATTTTTGCATCTCAAATGAAAAAGCGCCAAAGAAAAAGAAGAAAAAAATAATCTTCTTTTGTAAAAACGGTCTTATAACGATGCTCAAAGAGCCAAAGACAGACAACTTATGCTTGCAATGACGCATTTGTAGTTGAGAATACGTAATCCTGTACTTATGCTTCTAAAATGTAATATGCAGGGTGAAGACGATTTGAGAGGACTTGCCAAAATCATGGCGTTTATGCGATCGGTAAGCATTATTCTAGTACTAATGCATCTCTATTGGTTTTGTTACGGATTTTTTGCAAAGCAACAATGGACATTGGAACTCATCAATAAAATACTTCATAATTTTAATAAGACAGCAGGCCTTTTTTCGCAACCTATTTATTCTAAGCTGTTTGCAATAGTTTTACTGGCTTTAAGTTGCCTCGGGACAAAGGGAGTCAAGAATGAAAAGATCACTTGGAAAAAAATTAGTATTGTTTTTTCTATCGGTTTCGTCTTATTCTTTTTAAACACAATCCTCTTACAATCTGCCAGCAGTTTTACTCCTGTACTTTACATGCTATCTACTGGATCCGGATACATTCTTCTAATGCAGGCAGGAGTCTGGATAAGCCGTTTACTCAAAACAGACTTAATGACCGATGTTTTTAACAATGAGAATGAAAGCTTTCAGCAGGAAACCCAATTACTCTATAATGAATACTCTGTTAACCTTCCTACACAATTCTATTATCAAGGGAAGTGGCATCAGGGATGGATTAATGTGGTAAATCCTTTTCGTGCTACCATTGTCTTAGGAACTCCAGGCTCAGGAAAATCCTATGCTGTTGTCAACAACTATATAAGACAACATATTGAAAAAGGATTTTCCATGTATATCTATGATTTTAAATTCGATGATTTGTCTACTATTGCGTACAACCATCTTCTCAATCATTCTGATGCTTATACCGTAAAGCCGAAATTCTATATCATCAACTTTGACGACCCAAGAAAAAGTCATCGATGTAATCCTTTAAATCCCGATTTTATGACGGATATATCTGATGCATATGAAGCTGCCTACACCATTATGTTAAACCTTAACAGAAGCTGGATACAAAAACAGGGCGATTTCTTTGTTGAGAGTCCTATCATACTGCTAGCTGCCATCATATGGTTTCTTAAGATATATAAGAACGGTAAATACTGCACTTTTCCACATGCTATTGAACTGCTTAACAAAAAATATGAAGAGGTCTTTACGATATTAACTTCTTATTCTGAATTAGAAAACTACCTATCTCCTTTTATGGATGCATGGCAAGGGGGTGCCCAGGATCAATTGCAGGGGCAAATCGCTTCCGCAAAGATTCCTTTGTCAAGAATGATCTCACCACAATTATACTGGGTAATGACCGGAGACGATTTTTCTTTGGATATCAATAACCCCAATGAGCCTAAAATTCTTTGTGTTGGAAATAATCCTGATCGTCAGAATATTTATTCTGCAGCTCTTGGGCTATACAATTCGAGAATTGTTAAGTTAATTAATAAAAAAGGACAGTTAAAAAGTTCTGTCATTATTGACGAGCTTCCCACTATTTATTTCAGAGGCTTGGATAATTTAATTGCCACTGCCAGAAGTAATAAAGTTTCCGTATGTCTCGGATTCCAAGATTTTTCTCAGCTGACAAGAGATTATGGAGACAAGGAAAGTAAAGTCATTCAGAATACGGTCGGCAATATTTTCAGCGGTCAGGTGGTCGGGGAAACAGCAAAAACCTTATCCGAACGCTTTGGAAAAGTACTGCAAAAAAGACAAAGTATATCCATCAATAGGAATGATACCTCTACCTCAATCTCTACCCAATTGGATAGTTTGATTCCAGCTTCGAAAATTTCTACCCTGACCCAGGGATTTTTTGTCGGTGCTGTATCTGATAACTTTAATGAAAGGATTCAGCAGAAGATTTTTCATTCCGAGATTGTCGTAGACAATGTTAAGCTTTCTCAAGAAATGAAAAGCTTTCAGCAGATACCACCAATCCGATCCTTTATTGATGAAGACGGGAATGATTCTATGACCAGGCAGATTCAAGATAATTACAGAGAAATTAAGTCAGATATTCTAAATATCATCACAGATGAAATGGATCGAATAAAAAATGATCCTGATTTGCAGCATTTATTGAAACTGGATTAAAGAATGAAACCTCAAATACCATACGATTTGAGGTTTTCATTTGTATGTATGTTACTCAGCATCACTGTTCATAAAATATTGATTCAAATTGTCACTCACCAATTGAAGGAATTTGGTTGGTCCCTGTTTTCGGTTACGGATTTCAAAGATGGTTTTATGAAAGTTACCTAAATCGCAATCCAATGACTTTTCTGTAAATTTTATCACTTCGCTTAACTCTATATTACCACCGTTAAAACAACGCATCTGGTAAAGCGCATAGATAAGCTCTATAAGTCCGACCTTTGACCCCGACCAGCTCAAAGGAGAAAATACTTTTGTGGTAAAGGTATCATTCGAATTTTCAATTTGCTTTTTTAAATACTGATCGAATTGCTCATTGGAAATAAATCTGGCGATTATATGATCGTGAGAAGTTGTAAAACTCGGATCATAATTATAAAATCCGGATGAAAGCTTCATTTTTAGGTCGTAGGAATTGCGAACAAATATTTTATGATCAAGATAGGTTGCTTCCCGTTTATAGTAACTGTAAAATTCAGAATGCTCCAAATAAAAGTCTTTCAATTTTTCCTGTTCTGCTTCATAATATTTTTTTAAGGTCTTCTTTCCAGCAGCCGGTTTATGAGATTCAATATCCAGTACTGCAGAATAATAAATAAATTTTGAGATAAACTGCGGTTTTAGCTTTTTAAAAAACAATACTTCTTCGGCAATATGATTAAAATGATGGTTGGAAACCAGAAGTTTCAATTTCCTTATAGACTCGTCAATAATGAGTAAAGCCTTTTCAGAAATTTTGATCATATCATTTCCGTCAGCATTGACTTCGTTAATCTTTAGGTCCAGATCCTCCAATAACTTCGAAACTCTTTTAAAAATTGTTTTTGTTACCATGTCCTTTTTTAAGGAATTTACAAAAATTACCTAAAGCACTACTTAATCAACTAATACCCAGTTCCTTTTTCCGATTCTTTATATAATCGGTAGGTCTGATCCCATTGATATCAAAGAACAGATTTGAAAAGTTCTGGCGTGCCGCTATACCACATTCATCAGCCAGAGCCTCGATAGTATAATTTAAATATTTACTGTTGGTATTAAGCAGGTTAGTGATATAATTAATTCTCAGTTCAGCCATGTATTTATTAAAATTAATCCCTTTTTGTTCATTAATATAAACCGAAAGATAGTGGGAATTGGTTCCCAGCTTTAAAGCAATACTTTTCTGCGTAATCCCTTTCTTTTTGAAATGTTGCTCCTGCTCAAACTTCTGAAGTTTTTCTTTTATTTCTAAAGCCATTTCCGGGGTAAGAGAAGTCTTTCTTACAGGCAGCTCTATCATTTCTTCTCTTAAAATATCATTCATATTATATTTTCCTTCAGCAATTCTCTTTTGAAGAAGCTGATATTGTTTTTTTATCTTTTGATCTCTTCGATACCGGACAACAAAAAAACCAAGAACTACACTTCCTGAAGCAATCAGTATCTGAGCCAATACTATTTTTTTAGTACTGGATCTCTCGATTTCTTCTTTTGCATCCATCAGTGTACGTCGGTCAAAATCTTTATGAAGTTTCAAAGATAAATAGGGAAAATCTTTACTGATTAAACTGTCAGCTTTTAAAAGCTGATTGGTATAGTACAGTTGCTTTTCGACCTCTTTATCTTTATAATGATCGATAAGATAGTGATAGCTCTTATAGACCTCTGGAAGTATAAAATCATGTTTATTGAAAATAGAATCTATTTTGTTATAACATCCTACAGCCCTATTTACATTATCCTGTGCTTCATATGTTTTACCCAGGTAATAATATACTACAGATGCCCAGGCGAAATCATTTCTCTTTAGAATATTGGGTAAAGATTTTTGCAAGTGATCCCGAGCACCAACATAATCTTTATGATGAAATCTGGAAATTCCGATGCATTTGAGAAAATAGCTTTTTTCCAATGCAAAATCGCTATTATCTACGGTTAACCGGTAACCCAACATACTTAAACTGTCGCTTTTATCAAAGTTATTCAGATATCTGTTGAGTACGGTTAATTGATGTAAGCAGTTGAGGTATGCTTTTTCATAATTAAACTTTTCATTTTCATGATGGCTTTCATCCAACTTTGACCTGTAAAATGAAGTACATTCAAGAAAATGATTCATGGCTTCATCGTAATAGCCTAAATGGCCTTTTACAATTCCTAAATGATAAAGAACTTTGTAGTAGTGGTATTGATCTTTCGAACCCTTCAAATATGAATAAGCTTTAAGATATTCATTTAAGGCCAGCTTATACTTTTTCTGATAAAAATAGTAGATAATCCCCTTGCTTAGATACTCTTTACTTATATCATCTTGAGTTCCATGCTGCAAACTAACGACTAGCGCACTGTCAGCAAACTTCATTTTGTTTTTGTAGTCGAATTGTCTTCCGTCCCTATACCCTTGAATCAGCTTTGAAAAGTTCTTTTCATTTTTTGCTTTTTGAATATAGAGTTTTACATAGGGCATTGCATTAATGTCATCTATGGTCATTTTTTCATAAGGTTTTCTGATTTCACTGTACGTTCTTTCATCTTTCTTTTGTGAGAATAAAAAATGTGAAAATGCAGAAAATAAGACGAGAAAGTAATAAAACTTTTTCATAAACTGATATTTAGAACCTCACCATCTCAAAAATAATCATTTATGTTTTAAATAAATCAAAATTAGAGGAATTAGATACCCACAAGAATAAATCAATCACAAAGCATTAATAACCAATATATTACACTAAAATTAAAGATGTGTTAATTTTAAAATTGATACGTATCAATTTTAAAATAGAGCCGCAGATCAGTTTTTTTTACCTCTTAAGCCTGATAATTTTGATATCAGAATTCTAATATAAACCGGCCGGGATAACCAGATTAAAATTATTACAATGAAAAAGCTTATCCCATTTTTTAGTATAGTGATCGGAGTAGTTTCTTTGCAAAACTGCACCCATCGAGATGATGATATAATATCAAATAATGCAAAGATTGAAAAATCAGAACCTACAATAAATAGTATGGCAATGAAACAGGATTCTGCTAAATCCATAGAGACTATTAAAGATCCTGAAACAAAAGATCCTCCTGTGAGGGATGGTGATAATTGGCGGCTTACCCAAAATTAAAAACTATAATAAAATCATGATTCCTCATACCTCCATATCAGTTGTTACAGGCTTACCATGTCCAAAGAGTGGCATCTGGGAAAGTATGGGGAATTTCAAGACTACCGTACCCCTTTTCAAAGGTGAACCGATGCCCGAATACTGTGGTTGTAAAATTAAATGGAGATTGGTTCAAGTCTGTTAACCTCATAATAACATGATATGAAAAATTTTCTCAATATAATCCCCCCTTTTGTAAGCTACTTCTTTATATTATTATTTGTATACGCCAGTGTCAGTAAGCTTATTGACTTTGAAAGATTTCAGATTCAACTGGCACAGTCGCCACTTTTAAGTGCTTATGCAGGTTTTGTCTCATACAGCGTCATTATTATAGAATGGGTTGCTTCTATTTTACTGTTGGTACCCTTTTGCAGACGTGCAGGCCTATATCTCTCACTGATTTTGATGTCAGCATTTACAACCTATATTTTCATCATTCTCAACTATAGTGACTTTGTTCCCTGTTCCTGTGGTGGCATTCTGGAAAAACTCGGCTGGACTGAACATTTAATTTTTAATGCAGTGTGTGTTTTACTTGCAATTATTGCCTTATTCTTAATAGAAAAGAAAATTTATGTTCGGACATCAAAAACCGCTTTAACGGTAGTAACATCAATCGTAGTAAGCATTATAGTAATGATAGGTTTGTTTCTTTCCTCTGAGCATGTCATTAAAAAGGAAAATAATTTTACAAGGCGATTTATCAAGCACCCTGTCATCGAGCATCAATCACTACAGCTGGACAATAATTTTTATTATTTTGCAGGGTTTGATGATCATAACATTTATCTGTCTAACCAGAAATATCCGCAACAGCTTCTCACAGTTGACTCGTCGATGCGTCGGACAGCCTCTACCTCTGCCCGAATAGAAACCGATCATCCTTATAAAAACATCAGGCAAATAGTATTGAACGGACATTTCTATATCTATGACGGATCGGTACCCATCCTGTTTAAAGGCAGGCTTGGGACTGAATCTACTACAAGAATAAGTTATAAAGACGCTTATTTTAATGATCTCAGGGTTATCGACTCTTCCCGTTTTGCCATCAGGACACAGATACGTCCGAGCAACCATTTAGTTCTAGGGCTTCTTGATATTGACAGTCCTGAGAAATTACAACTAAAAACAACCGTTTTACAGAAACAGACCGACGGCCTGTTCGACGTTGACGGAAGCATGGCTTATGAACAGCATACAAAAAAACTGCTATATACCTATACTTACAGAAATCAGGTGATTGTCATGAACAGCAGTATGCAGGTGCAGCAATTACTTAAGACGATAGATACTGTAAAAACTGCCCAAATCAAAACAACGAAGCTCTCTGACGGCACTTACAAGATGACAGCACCTGCCCTGAAGGTCAATATAAGATCTGTTGTGTACAGAAATCTGCTTTTTGTTCAATCCAATCTGATGGGCAGGCACGAATCGAGAAAAGCATGGAAAAAATCAGATGTACTGGATGTATATGACATGGATTCCAAAAGTTATGTAGGAAGCATCTATATTTTTAAAAAAGACGATCATACACTCAATGACATCATTTTCACGGACAAATACCTGTACACTCTCCATAATAATCAGCTCGCCCAATACAAAATAACAAAAGTATTATCTCAATATATCAAATCGGGGAAGCCGAAAACCGATCAACAGAGTAGGCAACACTAAATATTTCATGTTATGAAAAAGATCCTTTTCCCTGCTTTACTAGTGGTACTAGGAACAGGAACAGCATTTGCCACAAAGATGGCAAATCAGACCAACAAAGCAATTGTACCGGGATATGTTATGGTTCCGGATGGTAATGGAAATTTCACGTGTGAACAAGCAGGTAAAAATTGTAGTGACATTCCTACAGGACCTATCTGTGAGCTGTCAGACGGCACTCAGCTGAAAGAACAGGTCTCAGAAACCTTCTGTGACAATGTTCTCAGAGAAATTCCACAGTAAAAAAAGAGGATGCCTTACAGGGCATCCTTTTTCATTTCTTTATCAATCCAGGGAATATCTTTTTTATCTTTCAGAAAGTAATCCCACCACTCCAGGATTCTTAAATGCAGGTCCATGCTCTCAGAACTATTTTTTGCCAGATCATGATCCTGATCTTTGTAATACAGTACTACCGCCTTTTTTTGATTCCGCAGTAAACCGGTATACAATTCTTCTGTATGAGTATAAGGGACATTTCCATCCTTCAGCCCTGTCCAGAGTAGGGTTGGCTTATTAATTTTCTCTACATTGGCAATAGGACTGTTATCATAGTAAAGCATTTTGTTCTTAGAAAACGGCACCTTCATATCAAACTGTCCGTTTTCAAAGCGGGGATAATTGGGAAGCTTTCTTTCCTGACTGAAGGAAAAATAAAATTTCACCAGATCGGTAACCGCTGCTCCTGATATATAGGCCGCAAAACGATGGGAACGGGTTGCTATGAAACTGGTGCCGAACCCGCCAAATGAATGCCCCATAAGTCCTACCCTATTGCTGTCAATATTGTTATTTCCTTTCAGGGCATCCAGTCCTGAATGCACACAATCCAACGCGGAAAATCCAGGTCCGCGACTGTCCAAAACCACATCGGGAAGAAAAACAAAATAGCCATTATCAATTAATGACCGGATGTTAATCCCTATACCTGAAAAAAAAGGATAAGGATACACCGATGCACTTTTATTCTGGACTTCATAGATCGACAGAACCAATGGATACTTCTCGCGGACATCAAAGTTAAGCGGATAGTACAATACACCTTTGATGGGAACACCTAAACTATTCTTATATGAAAGTACTTCCTGCCTAGCCATAATGATCTCCTGATCATGCCTGTTGCTTTGATACACTTTTTTCTTTTGACCGCCGTGATATTGATAAATTGCCTGAGGACTGTTGAAATTCTCTTCCAGACTGATAACCGTATGACTCCCGGGATTAATTTTGAAATCGCTAACCCTGTTTTTAGTAGCCGGAAGCAGCACCTTTATTGTACTGTGGAACCACTGAGCATATGATGTTTCATTGCTGTTTGGATCATACTGCTCAAAGATGATGGGATTATTTGTGTCAACACTACGGATTCGAAAATCCGCACCTAATGTTCCATAGATAGCCTCTTCTTTGACATTGACAATGCTTACTTTTTTATTTTCTGTGACAGCTATTGGTGCCAGGTTTTCCGCACGCAGATCAAACCGGTAAAGACCGCTTTGGCTTTCAAAAAAAACATACCGGTTATCTTGACTGAATACAGGCCTTTGGATTTCTTCATTTGCAATCGTTTTTTCTTTCGATGATAACGTATGGTACAGTATCCATCGTTTTTTCTCTTCATTGAAGCCTATGATAAACTCTCCTTCCCGGCTGACTACGAGGTTTGAAGTTTGTGTGAGTATCTTTTTTGATGTTTTACCAACACGGTCATATAAATAAATGTCAAACCAGGAAACCGAACTGACATACGCATTCCTCTCCTTCCGGTCAAAGCTTAGAAAATACCTGTCATGGTCCATAGCGGCCATAAACATCCCGTTGCGATTGATCTTTTCCAACTGTTCTGACTCTACATTATACACCCAGTACTCGCGGTACTGCTCTCCCATTCTATAGAGCCAAAGATCCTGATCGGTACCGTATTTTATTTCCGGCTGGGTTGCAGGAGCAGGTTTTGGACGGGTAGTACAATCCAGAAAAAAAGCACCTCCGTTATTGATCTCACGAACCTCGATATAGTCTGCTTTCATAAAGCCATTGCCAACTCTTGAAACTTTCAGTGATTTGGTGTCGAGTAATACAAGCTGCAATCCACCAGAAGACTTCTCCTGCTCTGTAACCGCCAGATACCTTTGTGAGGGCGTCAGCATGACTTTTTTAATACCCTGCTCAGAAGTATACACCTTTTTAAATGTTTTGGACTGTAGTGACCAAACAGATAAGACATTGTTCTGCTTCACAAGGATGTACAGCTGATTCTTTTCATTGCCTACCAGCTGTGCCACATCGCCGACGGAAGCAACAAGTTTGTCTTTGCTGTCAAATACTTCCAGAAGACGGTTTTTATATAAAACAGCATAGTAACCAAGAGAAGGAAGAACCTCGATGGTACCGGCTTCCTTAAAATCTTTCTTATTCCCGGACCGAAGGTCAACAAGCTCCGCTTTATCTTTTCCTAACCATAAAAAACGGTTACCTTTTAAAAACCAGCTTTCGGAAACCCCTACAAAAGCATCCGTAAAATCCTGCTGTTGACCGACTTTAACAATGACCGTCGTATCCGTATTTTTTTTATAAATCTTAGTAAAGGAAATCCACTGGTTTTCATTATCAACTTTAAGGTTGGCAATGGTGTAGAATTTAGCATACCTCTCCTTGATGGAATCCATATTATACTGCGCCAACAAACCGCTACTCCAGATAAATGTGATTACGGCGCATAGAAACGGTTTAATCTTAATAGCCTTCATTCTGAGGTTTTAAATTAGAGTTCAATAAAATGTCCTGCTGGGGGATCGGCCAAAGCTTATGATAAGGCTTCCAGTTGGGCTTCGTCTGTAAAGCTGTATCGAGCTTCCCTATTCTTTTAAGATCGAAAAAACGATGTCCCATTTCTGTAAAAAACTCCCTGCGGTTTTCCATGACAATCTCGTTGAGTGCAACTTCCTTTGATAAAGGCATGGCTAACGGCAGGATTCCTGCCCTCTGTCTGGTTTTATTGAGGTACGAAAGGGCTTCATCTATTTTATTTTGCCGTACCAAAGTCTCCGCTAAAAGAATATACACCTCTTCCAGGCGGGCAATGATTGAATATTCCGTTGTATTGGCAGTCCTGTTTTTGTATTTCTCAGCCCTGTACCAGGTTGTTCCGTTAAAAGTTACCGGAGCCATCCAATACTGCTTTCTTAGATCTGCAGAAGAAAAGGTATTGACAAGCCCTGAACTGAGCGCAGTCATCGAAGGTGCTGAATTGGTAAAATAATAAATTCCGGACTCTTTGGTTCCATCCCCCGAATTTTTAGGCTTCAGCTGCCAGAGGATATGGCTTCCCGATTTAATAAAAACCTTGGTAATGTCATTCTGAAACTGGTACAGCGGACTTTGAATGATACCTTTGCATAAAAGCTCTGCCTCTGACCATTTTCCCTCTAGCAGACAGACTTTAGCCAATAGCAGTTCCGCCATTTTACGGTTAGGATAAATCCTCTCCGTATTTCTGTAGTTGTCCTGAAGCAGGCTGATGGATTCTTTAAGATCTTCACTGAGCTGTATAAGCACCTGTGCCTTATCAGTTTTTGAAATCGACTGATTAACCTGATAATCGGTAGTTATCGGATATGGAATATCTCCATATACCTGCTGAAGGTATAACAGCAGCATGGATCTGACCATTAATGCCTCTCCTTTGATTCGGTTGCGGTCTGCCTGGGAAATGGAATTTGACTTTTCAATACCTTCCAGTATGGCATTGGCGACATACAACTGCTTATAAGAAGTTGACCAATCCGTATAAATACTCGCGTTGGAATCGTTCTGAAGGTTGTGGGCAATCTCAGGAAGTCCATTGGTAGCTATAGTGGAATAAAAGTCCAGATCATCAGTGTAAAGCCCTAATAATCTGCCGGACTGATCTCCCGCAAACGGAGAGCTATCACGTAGTCCTGAATATAGTCCTGCCAAAACAGCATCCGCCGTCTGCACATCCACAAATACCTGATCGGAAGCAATCTGATTGGAAGGCAGTTCTACCTCGATTAGTTTTTCACAGGAACTCATACTCGATAATACTACAAATCCTGTTATGATATAGAATTGTTGATAAAGTTTCATTGTCATAGTTTTAAAAGTTAATCTGCATGCCAAAGGAATAGGTTTTAAGAGGCGGCAGAAATCCTAAAGATGAAAACTCGGGGTCCAGCCCGAAATAGCGGGTCCAGGTATAGAGGTTCTGCCCTTGAAAATAAATCTTGGCTTCTTTGATGAGTTTGCCCTGCAAAGGAATCCGGTAGCTGAGCTGAATATTTTTCAAGCGGATAAACGACCCATCGGACACCGTTGCATCACTCATCTGAAATAAACTGTGCTGGGGTGATGCTGTAGCGTGATACGGCATATACAATCCATTCGGATTGTTGGGTGACCATACATTCAGGACTTCTACCGGAAGATTCCGCATCAGTCCGGGGGAAGACATTTGATAATTAAAATTGCGGCTCTGCTGTTTGACAAACTGGACAAGCAGTGACAGCGACCAGTTTTTATAGCTGAAATTATTGCTCCAGCCACCGAAAAACTCTACGCCTATATTTTTAATCACCTGCCTGTCATCAGGGGAACTGATCTTACCATCACCATTGTAATCCGTAAATATATACTGACCGTTCTGAGGGTTGATGCCTTCAAGATGGTACAGTTTTAAAATATTAACCGGCTGCCCAATAGCATAAGAGTTGGAATAGGTAGATCCTTCCAGCCCCGGGAACGACAGAAGTTTATTCCTTGGGATACTGAGATTGGCTGATGCTTCCCATTTAAAAGTTCCCGTCAACGGACGTCCCGTGATCTCAAACTCCCAGCCCGTGTTTCGGATGGTAGCATCCAGGTTGGCCAACACCGAGGTAAATCCGGTTACTGAAGGAAGCTGATATCCTACCAGCTGGTTCGAGGAGCGGTTGCGGTAATGGGATGCCGTGACATTTAATCTGTCTTTGAAGAGTCCTATTTCCAGTGCAGCTTCTAATTTGACGGTTTTTTCCCAGCTGAAATTTGGGTTGAACAGTTTGGAAGGGACCAGTCCCGTTACATTATTATACCCTAAAGTAGAAGTGATAAACGTATCGTTATACTGATAGTTCCCTATATTATCAGTTCCCGAAGAACCATAGCTTCCCCGCAGCTTTCCAAAGGAAAGCCAGGATAGTTCTTTCATAAAGCTTTCATTGGAAAACAGCCAGGCCGCTCCCACCGCACCGAAATTCGCAAACTTACGGTTGATTCCAAAACGGCTGCTTCCGTCTCTTCTCCCTGTAATATTAATGATATACCGGCGGTCAAACTGATAATTAAGTCTTCCGAAGACGGCTGTATATTTATATTCCGTTTTGACCTGGTCCGAGATCAGTTTGGTAGTAGCCGCCGCAATATTTTCAATAAACGCATTGCTTGTAAAACCATACCCCTGTATTGCACCCTGAGTATTCAGATCAGCCTGATAGGTGCCCCCTGCCAGGACATCTACCTGATGGCGTCCTTTTTTGAAGGTCCAGTTCAATTGCGGTTCTAACGTGTAGGATAGCCTGCTTTTATTACTCTGGAGTGCTCTGGAATTGGCAGGACCTATACCCAATGACGGATTATAGATCGTACTGGGCTGTAAGGAAAGTTCATCAAAGGTCTGATAACTGATCCCTCCATTGAGTCTGATCTGTACATTTTTCAAAAATTCGTAACCCGCCGTGAAATTATTCATGAACTGTACATTGTTGTTGGAATAGGTACTGTTATAAGCAGCCAAAGGATTATCAAAAGTATTGTTCTGCCAGTTGATATTCCCTTGTGAATCGTACAGAGCCGGAGCATTAGGAGCCAGAAACAAAGCACTGCCGGTATTGTCCAGACTGATTACATTATGTTCCAGCTTTGAAAAGAGGGTTGACATGGTAAAGTTTAGACGGTTGTCTGCGGAGCGGTGTGACAGGTTGCCTAGTAAGGTATTGGTTTTATACCGGAAATCTTTGGCAAAGACCGTAGTCTGCTCATTGTGTCCGTAACTTACCAGAAAAGAGGTCCTCTCCCCGCCTCCCGATAAAGACAGCTGGACATTGGAAGTTACCGAGGTATTGCCGAGAAGTGTCCTGAACCAATCGGTATAACGGTTCTGATCCCATGTACCATTAATATCATACGCAGTGGCCGGATATACTGAAATTCCATCATTCGCATATGCCTGCCTGCGCATTCCCAGATATTGCTCCGTGTTCATCATGGTAAGATTGGAAAGGCTGTTGCTTAGTGCATACGAAGTATTAACGGAAAGTTCTAAAGAACCTTTCTTTGCCCGTTTAGTGGTCACGAGTACCACTCCGTTGGCCCCTCTTGAACCGTAGATCGCAGTAGCATCTGCATCTTTTAAAACTTCAATGCTTTCAATATCATTGGGGCTGATATTACTTAGAGGATTCAGGTTGGCATCTGACAAAATATTGGCACCGTAAACAGCAGTCATTCCGCTTCCCACGGGGACACCATCTACTATATATAAGGGCTGGCTGCCATCAATTTCACTGTTGGCATAGGTTCTCAGGCTATTACGCCCCCGGATCTGGATACTGTAGCCACCTCCCGGAACTCCTGAATTCTGGGTGATATTAACTCCTGCCATTCTTCCCTGTATAGTTGATAAAAAATTCGTGACAGGTTGATTTTCGATATCTTTTGCTGAAACTTTGGCGATACTGCCGGTTCTTTCTTTGTCTTTAACCTTGTAGTAGCCTGCGTTGAGAATAACTTCTTCGATTCCCTTTACTTTTTGTTCTAAGCTGATATTAACGACTTTCTGATTAGTGAGTGTGAATTTTTCCTCTGAATAATCAGGGTGTCTGAACAATAGGATGGTATTTTCTGCTGAAACCTGTAAAGTATAGGTTCCGTTGTTGCCGGTCATCGTTACCTGATCACTACCCTCTTGGGAGATTATAACTCCCTGTAAAGGTTTGCCGGATGAGGTTACGGTACCGGAAATGGTGCGTGTCTGGGCTTTTACAGTAATGCTTACAGCGGTAAACATGAGCCCAAAGAAAATGCCTCCTATATGGTAATAGGAATTTTTCATAGATTTGTAAAGGTTTTTAATTTCTAAAGATTAATTACTGAACTGCGCTCTTTCCCGTAAGTGTCCAAACTGCATGGGAAGGGGCTTTTTTCTTTCTTCTGATTTTAAGTTGAGTAGTTTTTTGATTCATTTTTTAGATAAAGACTTTCCTGATGCCCTTCAGTATGAAAAAGGACTGGTGAGGTTCTAAAAGCAGTGACCGCAAGGCACCGGAAAGAATTTAATGAATGAAATCTGTGTTCCCGTGTAAGCTTTTTAAAGCCGCAATAGGTTGTACCCTCCTATTGTATCGTGTAGTCTGATACTATTTTGAAAGCGGGCTTAGATTTTAGCGAATATAGGCAACATAGGAAAAATAAAGCGTGGAACTTACTACATCATCGCTTGTACTAGAGGCATCGCCAAACACCTTGCAACAAACTCCGTAAGTAAGCCCACGCCTAGGTCGTGAGCTACTTTACTTATGGTCTCGTTGCGTTTGTTTGAAAATTGGCGATTTTCTAGTACGAGATTCTAAGCAATAGCTTCTATCATTAAATTGAAGTATCGCAAAATTACTTTATTAAGTAATTTACTCCAAATATAATAAAAAAAATATATTGTGGGAAATTGTACCCACAAATTATTTTATCTTTCTATGGAAATTGCTGTCAATTTGATATTGATATGGCAACAAACACTGAAAAAATTGCATTTCTAAAAGGTTTTGGAAAAAGGGTTCAGGAATTACGAGAAGAAAAACAACTTAGTCTTAGACAATTGGCTCAAAATTGTGAAATTGACTATAGCGATATTGGTAAAATTGAAAAAGGTTTAAGAAATATTCAAATGTCTACAATTTTAGAGCTATCTAAAGGATTAGACGTAATACCACAAGAATTATTTAATTTTAAAATAATCGAAAAATCCTAACTCAAAGGTTAGGATTTTTTATTTATCTTTAACTATATAGTTTTGTATTACATTCAAAACAATCGAAATAAAGATTTATTGTTTACAAAAGAAAGACATGGTTGGAACTATTTCATCATATTTCATCTAGACCCAGTTCTCTGAGAAAAGAATTATGCAAATTAGTTGCTGCTTTTATTCTTGAATTGATTCCATTTGGTCCGTTTAGCTTTTTATTAACCTCTTTCAAATCAATTTGCTTTTCAGCTTCCGATGTACTCACATATCGCGTAATATTTAGATTGTAATCATTTTTAGCGATTTCTTCTAAAGATACTCGTTTTGAATAGCGGTCTTCTTCCAATCGATCTCTAAAAGTGTCAATAATCTTTTGAACATCATCAACTCCATGATTCTTTATATCTCTTAAGAAATTTTGACGTTTACCTTTTCCATAATGTTCACTAGCATTTATTATTAAGATATCATCTTGCTTTTTACATTTCTTCAACACAATAATACAAACTGGTATTCCTGTAGAATAAAACAAATTACTTGGCAAACCAATAATCGCATCAATGTTATTATCTTTCACAAGCTTTTTACGAATGCGTTCCTCAGCACCACCACGGAATAAAACACCATGAGGCAAGATGATAGCCATTGTGCCTTGTCTGCTTAAATAATGAAAACCATGTAACAAGAAAGCAAAATCTGCGGCTGATTTTGGAGCTAAACCATAACCCCTAAAACGAAAATCTTCAGCCATAGCTTCTGAAGCATCCCATTTTAAACTAAAAGGAGGGTTAGCCACAACGGCATCAAACTCTATTTTTTTTGCTGGATTGGGTTCACTTAAAATATTCCAATCATTCTTTAACGTATCACCGTGAAAAATCTCAAACTCATTTGTCTTAACACCATGCAGAAGCATATTCATTCGAGCTAAGTTATAGGTAGTGATATTTTTCTCTTGTCCGTAAATTTGTCCAATCGTACCGCCTTCATTTACAATGTTTTTACGCACGTTCAACAACAAAGAACCAGAGCCACATGCAAAATCAATCACTCTATCCAAATTCTTTTTACGCCCGAGCCTTGGCTCTTGACTATCTAAAGTAACAATCTCTGATAAGATATCTGACAAACGTTGTGGCGTATAGAATTCTCCCGCTTTTTTACCAGAGCCTGCGGCAAACTGCCCAATCAAATACTCATAGGCATCACCTAAGGCGTCGCTATCAGTGCTAAAGCCGGCAATTCCTTCAGCAATTTTAGTAATGATTTTACATAGTTGTTCGTTACGAGCTTCGTAAGTTTTTCCTAATTTATCTGAATTAAGATTAATTTCTGAGAATAAACCTTGAAATTCACCACTAAAACTTTCGTTCTCGATATGTTTAAAACCGTCTTCAAGTTCATTTAGTAAATCATTACTTTGTGTACGTGCCAACTCATAAACACTATTCCATAAATAATTAGGCTGAATCACATAATGCATTTTTTTACGCATTGTTTTCTCAAAGAAAGCTATATCTTCTGCATTTTCTTCGTACCACACGGCTAAAGGGGTACGATTATCTCCTTTTGCTAATTGTGGATAATCTCCACGTAATTCTTTAGCAGCAGCTTGCTCGTAATTAGCCGATAAATAGCGTAAAAATAAAAACGAAAGCATGTAATCTCTAAAGTCATCTGCATTCATCGCACCGCGTAAATCGTCTGCTATATTCCAAAGGGTTTTACCTAGTTCTTGTTGTTCTTTTTGTGTCATCTCTTTTATTTTTCAGTTGCTACTTCTGCAACAGACTGCTCAATTAATAATTCTGGAAGTTCAAATTGATATTTGTCGTAAAACGCGTTAAATATTCTTCTAAATAAATCCTTATTATCATCCCCCATTTCCTTGGGTTCATAAATTGAATATTTACCATGGCTCAATAAATTTAAAGCACGAGCAAACAAAACGTCATCATCAACACCATAGATACATTTTGAAAAGTCATCATATCCAAAAAATGTAGCTGTTTTCTCTAAAACACTTCTTAGCATATTGAAATGATAGGTATTAATTTTGCCTGAATCGACCACTTGCTTTAATTCTGATAATATGGCAACATGATGAAAGAAAGGTGTATCATCTGTAGCTCTAATAGTATGACCTTCTTCACCATTTTTATGTAAAAAATGTTTAGCTGTTTTATGTTGTCTTAATTCATTGCTCATCACATTAAAAAACAATGCGTGATGCGATGAAATAACAACATTTACCTTATCTTTTGCTTTTTTTATTAAATGAGCCAAGTCACTAGCAACAGCAATAGCATTGTTGTCGTCTAATGAAGAAATAGGATCATCTATATAAATATTTTTCACCCAATTATAAGATTCATGCCCTTCAATTACCAATTCACAAATTGCCAAAAAAAGACACCAAATAAAAATATTTTCCTCTCCACGAGAAACTTTGATGTGATCTATTTTTATTAATTCAGGTTCGCCAGAATCAGGATTTTTGTAATTAGGATTTTTAACTTCTTTGCTAAAAATAACATTCCATTTGTCATAATCTATTTTGAAGTCAAAACTTGCATAACGTTCTAAATAAGCGAAAATTCTTTCCTCTAAGGCTAAATCTTTTAATCCAGAGAAAAATTTAGATTCAGCATTTATTTTAAGTACTCGCTCTGTGTCATTATCTAAATCATTGTCCCATGAAAATAAATCTTCAGTGTAGGCATTGAAATATAGCGTATCTGCACCGGGGTTTTTCTTCCTTGTTTTTGCGTAATCTTTAAATTCCATAGAAAGACGTGTTTTTCCTGTACCATTGTAAGCGTACAACAAAACAAAATCATGATTGTTTAAGTCATCTCTCAGACGGACAACCATTTCTCTAAAGGTTTTATAATGGTAATATTTCGTTGCACTCATTTAAATCTCTATTTTAGGAAACAAGCCTTGCATTAAGCCTTTTTTATGTTCTTTTAAAATTTCTATCTTTTCGCGTTGTGCTATAATCAACTCATCAACTAATGATAAAACTTCGGCTATTTTTTTTTGTTCTTGAATGGATTTTGGAACTAATATTGGTATTTGTTTTAGAGCATCTAAACCAATTCTTTTTCTTGTTGAACCTGTAGATTTAGCTTCAATTTTACTTCTAGTAAGAACCGAATTTAAATGTGAGTATATAAAATATTTTGAAAATTCCTTTTCATTAACGACCAAACGTATACCATCCGAAGCCATTAGAAATCTTTGATTTTCTCCTGGCATTATACATGCTCTTCCAACTGGATCCCCCATTTTAGATAAAATGATATCTCCTGAATAAATATTACAACTTAAAAGTTCATTAGTCTTTTTTAATGATGTATAAATCTTATAATCATCATTAAAAATTCCATCACCAATATTTTGTAGTTGAATAATTCTTATGCCGTTAGAAGTATAATCACTAGATTTCAGATTAGAACCAAATGGACCACCTGTAAAACTCCACTTAATATTTTTATCTGCCGTATCTATAATTGATTTCTCCACCCAATCCCCATCATTTTCAAATTCAGGGAAGCGGTATTTCGGTTGGGTTTCACCTTCTTGTGGGAAAAGGTTTTGCATTAAGCCTTTTTTATGTTCCTCTAAAGCAGTTACCTTTTCTTCATGACCAGCAATAACATCATCTGAACTACTTAAACAAGCCGCTATTTTTTGTTGTTCAGCTTGGTTTGATGGTAGTAAAATTTCAAAATTTAGAACATCATCATTTTTAAGATTTGTTTGTTTCACACCATCATCAAATGATAAGAAATAGGGATTTCTATTCATTAAATAATATAACAAACTACTTTCAATTCCTTGGTTTGGTGTTATTCTGCAAATACGCTGGTTAACAGTATATTTACTATTCTCCTTTACTAAATAACATTTAGCAATTGCTCTTCCATTTGGAACGTCACTAAGAACCATTAATATATCGTTCTTCTCAGCTAAACAATGTGCAGTATTACTATACTTTACGACAGCTCCATCAGTAGAAATATATTTAGAATTAATAACTACATATTTTCCATTAGCATCAATATCTTGTTCGTGAGCTCTTCCGTTTGTATACTTAGCAATCTCAGACAATTTATGTAACTTCCATTTTTCTTGTTTAAAAATTGGAAATCTATATTTTATATTTATTGTATCGTTATTCATATGCTTTTAATCCAGCTATTTCTTGCCCTTCGGCTAGTTGTTTTAAATAAGGCACTAAATCTTCCATTAATGCTAATTCTTTTTGTGCACGGGCTTTCCATCCTAAATCCAAGTGTTCGGTAAGGCCGTTTAATTTTTCACCATCAAATACCTTTCTTAGCATAATTAATTCTACAAAAGGTTTTAAAAGGTCTAAAGGAATTTCGTGTTTTTTTGCCACAGCAATTAATTGAGCATCTTGCTGTTGTTGCTTAAACGCTTGGTACCCTTCTCGAATCTCTTTCTCATCGAGGGCTTCATCCAATGGCAATTGATTAATATAAGCAATCATCAAATCACGCTCTTCTAATAAATTTGCACTAGAACTCAATAAACTTATTAGCTTGTCTTTAGACATTTTTTGCTTCTTAGGATCGCGTTGCGTGTATTCGGCAATCAATCCCATGATATAATCATAATCAATCAAAGAAGAGGAAAATAATACCAATTCAAAATCCAATTGCTCTGCTGGAGAATCTGCTGGCTTGTCTTTACCTTTTTCGCCTTGACGTAATTGCTGCGCAGTTTCCAAGTACATTCCTCTAAAACCACGCAAAGTATCTTCGGGCAATACCGTTTCTATTTGTTGTGTTTGTACTTGGTCCAAGTCCGTGTACTGTTCCAACTGTGTCTTTAATCGCTGTACTTCCTTAAACTTCTGCAAGAATTCCACACGTGCGGCTTCACCTCGTAAATTACTCACTTCATCTGGCATAAAATCTAATCCATGCACAGCCATAAAATTGCTTAGTTTAGTTACTGCACTTTGATATTTTTCAATTACTACAGGAGCTTCATCCACCAACCATATTTCACGTGCTTGTTTTAAATCACCGTCTGAGAACCTTACAATTGCGGTATCAACCGAATCCTTTTGATTTCGAAAATCCATGATATTACCATATGGCTTGGTATCATTTAGTACGCGATTGGTTCTAGAAAATGCTTGTATTAAGCCATGGTATTTTAAATTTTTATCTACATATAATGTATTTAAATACTGTGAGTCAAAGCCTGTCAATAACATATCTACCACGATAACAATATCAATCTTATCTTTATGTGGTACATCTTGGTTACTGTATTTTTGGTTTTTAATTCGTGCTTGTACATCTTGGTAATACAAATCGAACTCGTTAATAGTATGATTAGTTCCGTATTGATGATTGTAATCTGCTATAATCGATTTTAAAGCCTCTTTTTTTTCATCAGGATTGACTTTGTTGTCTGCTGCTTCTTGTATTAAGTCTTCTTGCAACTGTTTAATATCGGCTGCATTTTTCTGTGAATTAGCTTCACCACTCTGAGCAATCGCCTGTGCAGGAGGCGAAAAAACACAAGTAATATTTAAAAGACGGTAATCTTCGTCTAATGCTTTACGTTCTGCTTGTAGTTCTTTAAACAACTGATAGTAAGCAATAGCAATATTAATAGAAGCCGTTGCCAATACTGCATTAAATTTACGTTGATTGGTCGCCCCATCATGTTTTTCAAGAATAGCTTCCACAACTGCTTTACGAGCCCCCGCTTCGGTAATCAATTCTTTTGGCACACCATCTGCTTTAAAATAATCAATATGAAAACGTAAAACATTTTTATCATCAATAGCATGGGTAATGGTATATGCGTGTAATTGCTTCTCAAAAATATCTTCGGTAATTTGATAACGACCTTCCCCACCATCAATCTTTTTATAACTTGCATTTTCTTCAAAAATTGGTGTACCGGTAAACCCAAATAATTGAGCATTTGGGAAAAATTCTTTTATAGCTTTATGGTTATCTCCGAACTGTGAACGATGACATTCATCAAAAATAAATACGACACGTTTATCTTTAAGCGGAGCTAAACGTTCAGCATAATTATTTTTATTTTTAGGATCGAGTGCAATACCTAATTTTTGGATAGTAGTTACAATAACTTTATCGGCATAATCGGTAGATAATAAACGACGGACTAAACTTTCTGTATTGGTATTCTCCTCAACACTTCCTTCTTGGAATTTGTTAAACTCCAATCTTGTTTGTCTGTCTAAATCTTTACGATCTACCACAAATAAACATTTTTCTATGTTTGGATTACTCTTTAATAAAGTAGATGTTTTGAACGATGTTAATGTTTTACCCGATCCAGTCGTATGCCAGATGTATCCATTACCACGGTTTTCATCAATACAATTTACAATGGCTTCAACAGCATAAATCTGATAAGGGCGCATCACCAATATCTTTTGCTCCGTTTCAACCAATACCATATAGCGACTAATCATTTCACCAAGTGTACACTTCGCTAAGAACTTAGATGTGAATTTATCTAAAGCCGTTATTTTTTTATTCTTATCATCAGCATATTGATAAATAGGTAAGAATTGCTCGTCAGCATTAAAGATAAAATGCTGGTTGCGATTATTAGCAAAGTAATACGTATTACTGCGATTACTTACGATAAATAATTGCATAAAACACAGCAACGAGTTTTTATATCCGTTACCAACATCATTTTTATAATCCACGATTTGTTGCATAGCTCTTCGCGGACTAATCTCAAAAGTCTTTAATTCAATTTGTACCAAAGGCAAACCGTTCAACAGCAGAATAACATCATAACGATGGCTACTATCTTCCGTATTGATCCGTAATTGATTAATCACTTCAAAATCATTTTTACACCAATCCTTGATATTAACTAAAGTATATTGTAATGGTGTACCATCTTCTCTATAAAAGGTATTACGATTACGTAACAATTTAGCAGCCTTAAATTCATCAGGCTGTATAATTTCTTCTTTTAGACGACTGAATTCACTTTCGCTTAATTTGACACGATTAAGTGTTTCAAATTTTTCTTTGAAGTTTTTTTCTAGACTTTCGCGGTTTCTAATATCTAGACGATAGCTATATTTCTGCTCAATTAATTGTTTAATTAAATCATCTTCAATATGTTGTTCTTTGGTCATGTTTATTTAATCTGAGTAAACGTTTTAACTTTCAAATATACAACTAGCAGCCGAAATAGGAAACGTCAATGCCTTATAATAAATAAAACTTTAAACATTTATTCTCTGTCGTAGCTATAATTGACTTACAATTTTGAATCATTTCTATATAAATAAATAGGTAAATTGATTAGCAAAATTAATATAAGAAATATTTAATGGAAAAATTGATAAAATGAAATTTTTAAAAGCTTCCTGATTAGGGTGTAGCAAAAAACCAATCCCTCCGTTCTTTTGTTAGTTTTATACTGAATTAAAGCTGTCTACCTGTTGACCCTTTCAGAAACCAACGGTTACGGCTTTCCGTAATGAAAATAATGACCAAAAAAATTTACTTTTGATCTGGTTTTAATCTGTTTTGATATCAAAATAATTATTAATTAATCTTTATTTGTACTATGAATACAATCGAAGCAATCACACCAGGGCCAAAGCCTAAAAAACCAGATGGAGAACCTGACAGAAGAAGAAGAAGGGTAACCCAATCAACCAAAGCGACCAAAACTAAAACCTCAAGAGCACGAAAAAGGGGGATTAGACTTGGATAAAATGTAAAATGTAGAAGCAGCTCATCGGCTGCTTCTTTACAGTATTATTTTTTTGAAATTAATTCTTGTTTCCAAATTCAAATGATGTACTGAAATCATTTTTAAGAATGATGAAAGCATCAAACTTTTTACCGTTCTTGCTTTTCATGTTTTTGATTAATGATGTTTTGTTTTGAGTTAATAGTAAAGTAAGATCTTTACTACTGAGCTGTATTCCGCATATGGTTCTAAAGAGAATCCAACCGCATTGTTCATCTGGACATTTTACAATTTTGTCTTTGATGATAAGATGATTTTGTTGGCATTTGGGACATTTTAGTTGGGGAACATTTTCTTGGGGAATATGAAGTGATAAGAGTTCGTTGGTGATTTCAGTTGTATAGTGTTGAATGTCGCTTATGAATTGGGGTTTATTGAGTTCACCTTTTTCAATTCTATCCAGTGCTATTTCCCACTCTGCGGTCATTTGGACATTGGCTATTTTTTTGTCTTTGACAAGGTTGTAAACCTGCAAGCCTTTATCTGTAGGATGCAGCGTTTTGCTTTTCCTGATGATATAGTTTCTGCTGAGCAGGGTTTCAATAATGGAAGCTCTGGTGGCTGGAGTTCCGATGCCGATATTGGAGAGTGCTTTTTGTTCTTCTTTGTTTTCAATAGATCGACCTGCATTTTCCATCGCTGATAAAAGGTCGGCTTCTGTATAAAGTTTGGGAGGTTGGGTTGTTTTTTCAAGTAAGTCGGTTTTTGAGATCTTCAATTCATCTCCGATTTTGAATTCCGGAAGTTCAGTAAGGACTTCATTTTTATTATCGGAATTTTCATTGTCAGATAGAATTCCTTTGATGGCTCTCCAGCCTTTCTCTAGGATTGTAGAGCCTTTGATCTGGAATTCATAATGATGTACTTTTATCTGGATTTGGGTGACTTGTTTTATACAGGTATGGGATAGGGATTCTAATAAACGGTAAGCAATCATCTCGTAAATGGCTTTTTCCGTAGCACTAAGTGCGGATGGAACTTTCGTAGTGATGAGTAAACCGTGATGATCTGTCACTTTTAGATCATTCACAATCCGCTTGTTGAAATTTCCGAACTTTAAAGTAGATATGGGTGGCTTGAAATGATCGGTTGCATTGAGGATTCTGACCAGTTCAGGAATTTCAGACCATACATCTTCAGGAATATACTTGCTGCCGGTTCTGGGATAGGTAATGAATTTCTTTTCATATAAGCTTTGGGTAATCTGTAAAACCTCATCAGCAGAAAGCCCCAACTTTCTGTTGGCTTCTTTCTGTAATTCTGTGAGATCGAAAAGTAACGGAGATTGCTCCTGTACTGTTGTAATGGATACATCTTCTACAACGGCTCTTCCCTCCCGCTCTATGGATTTTTGGATTTGTTCTGCCTGCTTTTTTTCTTCCCATTGTAATAATGAGAGGCTGGTAAAGTCTGTATATTCTTTTCTATGGCTCAGCTGAATCTGAAAGTATTTTTGCTTAGTGAAGTTTTGATTTTGTAGGAATCTTTGACAGATTAAAGCAAGAGTTGGTGTTTGTACTCTGCCTAATGAATAAACATCTTGGTTTCTTGCGATGGTTAATGCCTGGGTGGCATTGATTCCCACCAACCAGTCCGCTTCGCTTCTGGCTTTAGCAGCTTCATACAAACCGTCAAAGGTATAGCCTGGCTGAAGGTTTTTAAAACCGTCCTGTATTGCCTTCTCGGTAAGGGAACTGATCCATAATCTTTCAAAAGGTTTATTGCATTGTATGTAGTGATAGATATAGCGGAAGATCAGCTCTCCTTCCCTTCCAGCATCTGTGGCGACAATAATACTGCTGCATTGACTAATGACTTGCTTTATGGTGTTGAGTTGTTTTAAAGCCGAAGGATCAGGCTCATCGCCTTTTGCTTTCTTTAGTTTTTTAGGAGTTAGAATAAAAGGATTCGGAAAGATAGGCAAAGAGGCTTTATTAAAGCCTCTTATACCATAATCCTCCGGCATTCCTAATGCGATCAGATGCCCTAATGCCCAGGTGACACAATAGCCGTTCCCGGATAAATACCCATCTTTCTTTTCATGCGCTCCTAATAATTGTGCGATTTCTCTTGCGACACTCGGTTTTTCTGCGATGATTGCTTTCATATGATGGATTTAGATGATTATTATAGTTTTTGTCCTCTTGGTTTTCTAATCTTTTTTTGCTGGTCTTCCTGCTGTTTATTGGCAGGTTGCTGCTGTTTTGATTCTAAAGGCTCCTTCACATTTTTAGTAGCTTCGTTGGTTTTACCCTGGGTGTTAACCGCAGTTTGGGTTTTATGATCTTCCGTAGGTTTTGTCTCCTCTTTGAGCTTATTAGGATTGGTGAATGAAAAGTCGGTTTTGGAGGTTTCTTTGTTGAAGGTAATATAACCTTGATAGGCTTTACCTTTAGCATCGGTAAGGCCATCAACATACACGGTTTGCCCGGCTTTGAACTTTTCATATTGTGAATCGTCCAGTTCTTTTCCTCTGAATATTTTGGATGCTTCTTTATCCGTAGGTTGAGTTTGTTGTTGGTTATGATGCTGTTGTTGACTTTGCTTCGGTGCCTGATTATTGTTGAATAAAAATTCCACATACCGCTTATCCGCATTGAACTGTACGGTGGCATCGAAAAGTTCACCTTTTTTAGAGGTCATGCCTTCAAGATACAATGGTCCTCCTTCCAGTAGGGTTTGTTTCTGATGTTCATCGAGCTTTATTCCTTTGATTTCATCAGGGATCTTCATGTACTCCGCTCTATAGGCAACCAATTCATTGGTTAAACGGTCACGGCTGATCACTGATGGAATGATTTCATCTGTTTTAGGATTGACAAGATCTACTACCCTGCCCATATTCCCGGTTTCTCTAAGGTTCTTTTTATCTTCATCAGTGAACTCATGTCCGAGGAATTTATTATTGAGATTGGGTTCCTTTCGGATTCCATGCAGGTGAACGGCGACCTGTCCTGTATCTCCTGTTTGAAGAGATAATCGAACATCCATTTTGCTCACTGCCGTTCCCAGATTAATGGTGATAGGAATTAGTGTGTTGGTTTTAAAACCTCGGAGTAATGAATCCATTGCATTCATTTTTTCAAGCTTCTCCTGATTAAGTCCGAACTTCTCCATCGTTTTCCAGTCGATCTGTTCTGGCTGAAAACGATATTCCTGATTGTCTGTGTTGTTGTCCATTGTATTTTGATTTTTTGGATTATTGTTGTGTTGAGGTAAAACTTCATAGTTTTTCAGCTTTTCTTTTTCTTCGGGGGATGCCTGATCTACATATTTTTGAAGATCCTTAGCGGTATTGACAGCATCGTATTCTGATACTTTGAAAAAGTTGAAATGCGTGGGATTTTTAAGCTGCCGGTAAAAATTGGAAAAGAAGTTGGAGAATAGATCGCCGTGCTTATCAACTCTGATCAGCTGCTCATTATCTTTTTTTTCTTGTGGAGAAACTTTTTGAAGATTCCCATCTTGATCAATTCCTTTGACCATTTCAACCTGGTTGGTATGAATGTTCAGGACAAGGAGTATGTCTGTTGCTGGTTTTAGTTCTTTGGGTTCCTGAGGGGTTATCAATTCATTTTCCATTGTATTTCATTTAATGGAACCAAGATATTGGCTCAATTAAGAAAATTATGAAGATTGGAATAGTGATGAATGATTTGGCTGTAGATGTCTTGTTACTATCAAGAGTTTAAACACTCTCTAATTAATTGATGGACATCAGAAAGCTTATAGTACAGCTTTCCGCTAATGGTATAGTAAGGCAGCTTTTTATCAGTCCGGTATCGCTGTAATGATCGGGAACTTATTTTTAAAAGCTGTAAAACATCCTGGTTATCCAGAAGCTGCTCTCCGTCTACTTCTATAAATCTGGATTGGTTCTTAAGCATCTGTTCTTTTAAAATATCAAACCTTTCCATGATTCGTTCCATCCAAGCTATAAATTCTGTTTTTTCAATATTCATAATGATGATTTTTATGATTGTTGGTGATGTAAAATTGAACAAGAGAAATCATATAAAATCACTAGTTTTTCGTAGTAACGAAAAAAGAATATAGAATGATGGAATCTTTGACAAAAGGATTGTAACTTACAAAGCATTTGATAGCAAGGATTACCGATTATGAGTGAAATGTCTGATTTTAAAGAAAATTATATTAAACAACTTGAAAAAGAAGCGGAAAAAGCATTAAAAGACAATGAAAAAATAATTCTTGACTTTATACACTTTGCTGCTAATAAAAATGTAGAATTAACTACTCAGGACTTCAAGTATACCCAAATATCGGGTGTTGTTGTTGAATCACCTGACATACTTTTGAAGTTAAATGAAGATTTAATTCCTGATAAAGACGGTCTTTTAGATTATAAATTGCTCAGTTCTAAATTTAAAAAACAAATATTCTCTGACGGCTATTTTTTTGCAGACAATTATATAACAATGGCTAGTCCATTATTCCGACGAAGCTATTCCTCGTTAAATGGCTTCCAGCCTAGATTCATTAATAAATTTTGGGCTATGGAGCCAACTACTTATGATGAAATAAAAATAAGCTTGGATCAACACAATTTAAAAATTGATGTAAATAATGCTGCCATCTTAGAGTTAGATACCTGGTATGGTTCTGTTTTTAATCAAAATGTAGAGAACATTTCTGATCAATTGGTAAAACTAAGGCCTTCTCCTGATTTTAACGATTCTGAAATTAACTTTTTCTTTGCAGATACATACTCCTTAGATATCAAATGGGCTTTATCAAAAAATATTAAAACGTTTCAGGCAGAAGAATTTAAAAGTGAACATATCAAAGTAAAAATTGATGATATTATTTATTTTCCTGTCAGATATGTCCATGCAGAATTTGATATGAACACCCTTAATTTTAGACATTTTGATGGAGCTTTTCATTTCTATACTGAAGAAGAATATTTCCGAAGACGGGATTCTGACCTTAACTATAACAGAAAAGATGATTCCCAAATTAAGTCAAAGTCAAAAAAATTGTTTAAAATAAATGGGAAAATACCTGTCGAAACTTGGGTAGATCTGACAGGTCATTTTTTTTCTAGAAATCCCTTGATCTATGAATATTTTAATGGAGAATATCCTCCTAATATAAAAGAAATTTTAGACTTAAAACGAAAGAATCAAACCTCTTAAAAATCCTTGAAAAATTATGAAATGTTGGATATGTCAAAATAATGAAGCAAATTCCGAGGAACATAAATTTAAGGCCTCAGATATCAGGCGTCAATTCGGTAAGTCATTTGATGCCATCTATTACGATGGTGAAAATTCGCATCCATTCAATTCACCAAAAGATAAACTGATCAAATTCCCAAAAGTAATTTGCATTGACTGTAACAATAACCAGACAAGAAATGCAGATATTGCTTATACCGAATTCTTTGAAAATATTGATCTTATCAATAATATGATAGAAACCTCAAACCAAATTAACTATCAAGAAATCTTTAGCAATGATTGGAGAGTATCTAAAATGAACCTCTATCGATATTTTGCGAAGCATGCAGGATGCAAAATTATGACAAGTGATTTATTAGGTTATGTAGATATTACTCCACTGAGACTTTTCATCTTAGGACAGGAACATATAAGTAATTTTTATATTAAGATATACTTTAATAAGACCACTAAAGATTATACTGATTATCTTAAGCTTGATCAAAAGAATAAGTATAGAAGCAATATTGCGTTCGGATCAACTATCTATGTTGGACAAGGCAATGATACCGGTTTTGCAGGAAGTATTATAAATGGCTCCCTTCGTATAGAATGGTTTTATGGTAATCAAAATCATTTTAATAAAACTATCGATTTCAATACATATGCTGATAATGTTGAAATATTAAATACTGATGATTTTTATCCCAAAGCCCTGAAAGATTTCCAAAATGAAGATTTCTTTTCTTATTTGAATTTTGGAAAATATCATTTAAATGAAGAAACTCTTAAAAACGATTATCAATCCGTCTTCAAAAGCTTAAAGATTGGTTAATATTAAACGAAATGTGAGATTAATTCTTTCTTTCATTGGAACAGTAGACTTAGCGATCCGATGCTCCCAACTTTCCTGAAGATCACCTTTCATAATAAGTAAGGAACCATGAGGCAATGGTAAACTGTATTTGCTTTGATGATGGTCTTTTTTTCTGAAATCAAAGTTTCTGGTTTGTCCAAGGCTTATGGATGCGATGACAGGTCGCTTTCCATATCGACTGTCCTTATCCCGATGCCAGGCAACGGAGTCATTATGATCACGGTATAGGTTTAACAGAACGCCATTGAATTGGCAGCCAAATTCTTTTTCTATTCTTTCTTTTAAAGCATACAGTTCGGGAGTCCATTCATTTCTTTTAGTGGTATTATTATCGGCAGAATCGTAGGATTTTGCATCGCCATACCAAGCAGTCAACCGTGGAGTAAGCACCATCTTATCGTACATTTTCTGGGTACGCTGTTCCCAGGGAGCCGTTTCTAACAATTTATTTTTAAGCAGATCAGCTTCTTCCCTACTCAGGAACTTCTCTCTGTATTCCAAAAGATCTTTGGGAAACTCATACAAATCTTCTGCGTCAAATAAACTAAGCTGACTCATTGTAATTTTTCTTTAAATCATTTAACTTTGTCTTATTCCGTTTCTACAGGAATAATTTTTTTTCATCAATTGTGTTTTTGGCTTCCCTTCGGGGAAGTTTTTTGATTATGCTATGTACTCAAAATAAATTCAATTCTTATCTCCCATTTTTTCTTTGATCTGTTTGATATCGGTTTTAATTTCTGTGATAAAGTTTTGAATATGGTGCTCTGCAAATTCATCAGGCTCATATTCTTTGGTAGTAATACTACAGGCAAATTCCCAGATTTCTTTAATTTCAGGTAATGGAATTTTATAAGGCTCATAAAATTGATTGTCAGACTTAACCCAGATACCATCTGCTTCATGAAACTGAAACCTTTTGTAACTGATACCATCATTGGTGGTAATGAAAACATACGTTCTGTCCGTTTTCAGGTCCGAAAGATTTTCTACATATTTTCCCACGATATAGGTTCCGTTCTTATAGGGGGGCATTGAATCTCCGTCAGCTGGAAATGCCCTGAACTTACCCCCTTTTAAAAAAGGTAATGATATGGTCTCCAAACTTTCTATGTATTCCGGATCTCCATAGCCATTCAGGTAACCCATAGAGGCTTTTTGGGGAATAATCTCAATCTGATTGTTTCCATCCTGATCAACCTTTATAGGCAGAACAATCCTATTCTCAGGAAGCTCCATGAGTTCCTCTATAGAAAATTTTCTGACATCTACAGTCAACAATAGATCGATGCTGATATTATAGAATTTTGAAATTCTAAGCAATATTTCAATAGGAGGTTCTGTTCTGCCATATTCATAGGCGACATATCTGGATCGGGTAAGAATTAATAGATCTGCCAGTTCTTGCTGAGTCATATTTTTCTTTCCTCTCAAAAACACGATGTTATCAGAGAATTTTGACATTGTTACAATTTTAGACAACAAAAATACAAAATTTGTTTCAAAACGTAACTAATTTTGTCACATGGAAAGAGCAATTGTACATATGGATCTGGATACGTTCTTTGTTTCCTGTGAAAGGCTGAAAAACTCTGAACTGGAGAATAAGCCTGTGATCATAGGAGGTGGAGACCGTGGTGTAGTAGCGTCCTGCTCTTATGAGACCCGTTTTTTCGGAGTCAGAAGCGCGATGCCGATTAAAATGGCTTTACGGCTGTGTCCCGAAGCAAAAGTCATTAAAGGAGATATGGAAATGTATTCTAATATGTCTCATATGGTAACGGAGATTATTCAGGAAAAAGTACCTGTTCTCGAAAAAGCAAGCATTGATGAATTTTATCTGGATTTATCCGGGATGGATCAATTTTTTGGATGCTATAAATGGACCCATGAAATAGCAGAAAGCGTACAGAAAAATACAGGATTACCGATAAGTTTTGCCTTATCCACCAATAAGACCGTATCCAAAATCGGAACCGGAGAATCAAAGCCAACCGGAAGATTAGAAGTCAAACAATCTGATATTCAGCCGTTTTTAAACCCACTTTCGGTAAAGAAGATTCCTATGGTCGGCGATGTAACCTTTCAGCTGCTGTCAAGACTGGGGATCAGAACCATACAAACGCTTTCAGAAATGCCTGTTGATGTGCTTCAGCAGCTGATTGGTAAAAATGGAAATGAACTTTGGAAAAAAGCACACGGAATTGACGAAAATCCTGTGGTTCCTTATTCGGAACGAAAATCCATTTCTACAGAAGATACCTTTGCTCAGGACAGCATCGATATTCAGGGTATCCAAAGTATTCTTTCCGGAATGGTTGAAAAACTCTGTTATCAGCTCCGGGCAGAGAAGTGGCTGGTATCGGTAGTGGTGGTAAAACTCCGGTATTCCAATTTTGATACGGAAACCAAGCAATGCAGGATTCCTTACACCTCAGCTGACCATACCCTGCTCAGGTATGTTTTAGAACTCTTTAAAAAAGTATATACCAGACGTATTAGAATCAGGTTAGTGGGAGTAAAGTTTACCGGACTGGTTCACGGGTGCCATCAAATGGATCTCTTTGAAGATACGGAAGAGTTGATATCACTGTATCAGACAATGGATAAAATCAAGAACAGGTTTGGAACTTCAAGTGTAGGAAGAGCCTCAGGTTTATTAAAATAAGTACAAGATGTTTCTGAATTGTCATTCTTATCACAGTCTTCGGTATGGAACCATTTCTATTAAAGAACTGGTTGATCAGGCTGTACATTTTAATATTAAAACTCTGGCTCTTACAGACATCAATACCATTACTGGGATCTATGATTTCTACAAACTTTGCCAGGAGTATAATATCAGACCGATCGTCGGAGTGGAAATACGGGTTCAGAATGAACTGTATTATATCTGCCTGGCCCGAAATCAGAAAAGCATTGCAGAAGTCAACAGGCTTTTAACCGCATATAACTGTGATGGCATTGAAATTTCTAAAGCCAATCCTGATTTTAAAGATACTTTTGTTATTTACCCTCTGGAGAATATTCCGGAACAATTATCAGATCATGAATTTATAGGTATCAGACAGAACCAGTTAAACCTTTTGATTAAACCGGAAATCAAACCGTTCATCCATAAAATGGTCATCCTGCATCCTGTTACCTTTACAACCCCTGAAGAATATGAGCTTCATAAAATACTAAGGGCTATCGATCACAATACATTGATCAGTAAGCTTACAGAAACTGATTACTGTAAAGACAACGAAATTTTTACGGATAAAAAAGAGCTTCTGACTCAATTTTACCATCAGTCACAAATTATTGAGAACACAAAGTATATTATTAATAACTGCCATTTTGATTTTGATTTTTCAATCCCTAAAAACAAAAAAAAATTTACGGACAGCAGGGAAAATGATGTTGAGCTTTTAAAGAAGTTAGCATATCAGGGACTTTCAAAAAGATACTCCGAGGATAACCTGCAGGCAAAAGCAAGAGTGGATAAAGAGTTAATGGTTATTGACCAGCTTAATTTCTGTGCTTATTTTCTCATCACCTGGGATATTATCCAATACAGTAACCGAATGGGGTTTATGCATGTAGGAAGAGGCAGCGGTGCCAATTCAATAGTCAGTTACTGCATCGGAATTACTGACATATGTCCTCTGGAGCTGGATCTGTACTTTGAACGGTTTTTAAACCTCAACAGGAAAACACCTCCCGATTTTGACATTGACTGGAGCTGGCAGACCAGGGATATCATCCTTGAATATATTTTTGATAAATATGGTAAAGACCATGTTGCCTTCTGTGGAACCAATGTCGAATTTAAGTACCGTTCTATTTTCAGGGAAGTAGGAAAAGTTTTTGGTCTTCCGAAAGATGAATTGGATACACTTGCAACAAAACCCATCCAGGAGCATGATAATAATTCTGTATCCAGACAGGTTCATTACTACGGAAAACTTTTAGAGAAATTTCCTAACCAGAGAAGTATGCATTCCTGCGGAATTTTGATCTCAGAAGAGCCAATCACCAACTATTCCGCACTCGAAATGCCACCCAAAGGTTTTCCGATTGTACAGTTAGACATGTACACTGCTGAAGAGATTGGCCTTGAAAAATTTGATATCCTCTCACAAAGAGGATTAGGAACTATAGATGACACTGTAAAGCTGATTAAGGAAAAAAGAGGAATTGATATTGATATCCGGGACACTTCCCTCTCAAAAGACGAAGCCCGATGCAATGAATTCTTAAGTTCCGGAAAAACCATCGGCTGTTTTTATATTGAATCACCTGCCATGCGGGGATTACTCCGCAGGCTGAAGTGCAACAACTACAAGGTACTGGTTGCAGCCTCCTCTATTATACGTCCAGGTGTTGCCCAAAGCGGAATGATGAGGGAGTATATTTTCAGGCATAACAATCCCACAAAATTTGAATACTTCCACGAAGTATTTGAAAAAGAGTTGGGAGAAACCTATGGTATTATGGTTTACCAGGAGGATGTTATTAAAATTGCGCTGCATTTCGGAGGATTATCCGCCCCTGATGGTGACGTACTAAGAAGAGCCATGAGTGGTAAAGGCCGTTCTTTATCTGCATTACAGAAAGTAAAAGACAACTTCTTTGAATCCTGTAAAAAGCTGGGACACCCTGAACAATTATCCATGGAAGTATATCGCCAGATAGAATCTTTTGCAGGATACTCATTCTGTAAAGCTCATTCTGCTTCCTATGCTGTGGAAAGTTATCAGAGCTTATATCTAAAAGTCTATTATCCTATCGAATTTATGGTCTCTGCTATTAATAACGGCGGAGGGTTTTACAGAACTGAAGTCTATATTCATGAAACCAGAATGTCAGGAGCTGCTATTCATAATCCTTGTGTTAATCTAAGTGAATATCAGACAACGGTCTATGGTTCGGACGTTTATTTGGGATTGATGCATATTGAAAGACTGGAAACAAGGTTAGCACAACTGATCCCTGAAGAAAGAACCCAGAATGGAGAGTATACCTCTCTTGAAAATTTTGTTAAGAGAATTCCCATTGGTATCGAAACATTGCAGATTCTAATCTTTATCGGGGCATTCCGTTTTACCGGGAAACAGAAGCATGAACTGCTCATTGAATCAAGATTTCTTCTGAGAAATAATAAGGTTCCTTTCAGGCGTTTAACTTTATTGGAAGAACCTCAAAAGGATTATAAACTACCTACTATAGAAAGAAACAAGTTCGAAGATGCTTTTGACGAGATAGAAATATTGGGATTTCCCGTTTCTTTCAGCCCTTTTGATTTGCTACAAACTCGGTATAGAGGTTCTGTTTTGGTAAAAGATTTATTAAAGTTTCATAAACATCAGGTTAAAATGCTGGCCTATCTGATTTCAAGAAAGCATGTTCCCACCAAGAAAGGTACAATGTATTTCGGAACCTGGATTGATGCTGAAGGAGAATATTTTGATACCGCTCATTTTCCAAACTGCCTTGAAGAATATCCTTTTCAGGGTGGTGGGTGTTATCTTCTATTGGGAATCGTAGAGGTCGATTTCCATTTTCCGACTATTACCATTCATAAAATGGCCAAAATGCCTTTTATTCCGGATCCAAGATATTCCATGGATAAAGAAAAATCATTGGAAATCCAACGAAACCTACAGGAAGATATCAGTATGACATGGCGGAAGCCTTATCCCCAGGAACATGAAATAGCATTGCCAAGACAAAAGAAGCTATAAGATATCAATATGCCTTAACAGAAAAATGTGATTATGTAACCGCCTTAAAAAAGAAATATGCTTTACTCTTTCCTATTCTTTAAAACAGCTCGAAATTTTGGTGGTGGAAATAGATAACGTCTGAAATTGACATTATAAAGACCAGATTATATACTTTTATAATCCGTAAAAAATTATCTAATTATCACCCCCATTTTTTTAAACTGTAGCCTTTGCAATTTCATAACTACGGAACATTCTTTTAACGTGAATTTTTATATCTTCTGAAACATTATCTTCATTTTGCAGCCAACAATCTACTTCCTTCCCTAATAGTTATCTTGATACCGCCGGATTAATCTCATGGTGGTCAACCTTCGTTATTCTGTTATTCTCATGCGCTCCTCTCATGGCAACAGCTTCATCAATAATTCCTGGATAAAGATCCAAATAATATGATAAACAAAAAAACTCTGTATCTTCATGTAATAACAAAGTCTTAAATAAAAAGCCTATTGCTGGTAGGTGGCTCTCCAGCAGAGCATACTTCCTCTTGGGCTTTGAAACTGGATTAATATTTTTTTGTTTTATATAGCTTAAGTAAGTATAATTTCTGGGCAATATTACTTCATTCGAGTCCCCAAATTTTGCAGTGATATCAGGCTGAATAGCGATAAGATGTTCCAGCGACTGTAGTTTTACCCAAGGCGTTTTTCCATTCAAAGAAGAGTGTGGTCTTTTCTTATTGTAAAATTCTTGCCATTAAATAGCTAAAGTATTGAAATCAAGATCTGGATCAGATAAATCCACAGCAACCAGAATTCGGATTTGTCAGTCTGTTGGGTTGGTTATTTCTACTTTACCATTTAAATCAGTGGATCTGGGCTTGATGGGTCTATATTTGATAAAATGTTCATGCAATTCGTATTGAAAGGAATAATGAAAAAACTACTTTCCCCATTCAGTTTCAATATGCTGTATAGAAAAATAGAATGTATCCAAAATTTCACCTAAAAATGTATTGTACTTTCTGCCTTTTTTATTAGAGTAGATCCTAATAACCATAATTGGTGAAGTGTTGATCTTGCAATTCCACAGCGTAAAGCCGTTTTTGTTACAGACACTGAATCTATATAGATTTTAAGCCAATCTTTGAGAGCCTTGACTTGTTGTTACCGTTTATTCATGGATAAAGGTTTTAAACTTTACACCATAAATTTAAGCCATTTTTGTAGCGGATCTATTGATACTTTAAAGAGTAAAGATTTATTTTATATTTTTAAACCATCTTTTAGACACCTTTTTTGATTTCATTCTTGGTGGTCAATATCACTAGAATTTACACCATTTGTTGAAAATTAAAAGATTATAAAACAATTAAGGGTCGATTATTTAAAGGAGATATTCCAACAATTATAGAAATTGTTGGATATACTCTTTCTCAAAAAAAGTTTTTAATCTCGTTGCCGTAATCATTTCAGATTCTGCAGAAAAAAAATTAATATCAATAATTAAAGCTAATCTTTAGCTTGGGAAATCCGTGTTATACTATCAATTGTTACATCCATAGGAGTATCTGATTTTATTTTTAAACTATATCCGCTGCCAATAGATAAGTTATCTGCGATAGTAATTAGATAAAATACTAAATTTCCAGAGGAAACTCCATTGGGAGCAATTGCTGTTTGATCTATCGAAAAGGTTGACGGAGATACTGGATTAGAAAGGTTGGAAGTAACTGAAGCCACAGCACCATTATTTTTATTTGAGTAGCCTACAATTATTCGCCAAATATGTACTTGCCCAGAAATAGGGTTTTCTAAAAACCTATTGGTTATAGGATTGTAAAAATCTCCTGATGTAGGATTTATAATATTCTCTGGCCAGCTAGTGGTAGGCGCAGAAGAAAAATCTGTAGTAATGTTTATGGAGTTAGAGTAAATAATATCTTGATAGGAATTAATCGCTACATTCCCACCACCACCAGTGTTTCTAAATAGAAATGTTGGCTTTGCTGATCCACTACTATTGAGTTTTACCACTCCTTCATTAGCTGTTGTGAACTCCTGAGAAGAAATGACAGTACTCCATTTCGTGCCGTCATAATATCTTAATGTTTTATTAGTAGAATCATATACAATCATACCTGGTATAGCTCCCATTATGTTAGCAATAGGGTTTATATTCCTAGGCAAAACAAGTGTGGAGTTTGTAGAGAAGATATCCACAACACCCTGTGGAGATGTTGTTCCAACTCCTATTTTACCATCCGTCTCTAACCTTAATTTTTCAATATTATTAGTCTTAAAAATTAATGGCTGTAAATTTACAGTTCCAATGAAATCTGTAGAAGCAATATTATTTCCTGTTGTTTTCCATACAGTATTCAGGGATGTTGTTAAAGTTGGCCAATCAACAATTTTATTCCACAAAACTCCATTACTAATGTAAGGACCTTTGCTAACATCATTAATTGTTGTCATATTATAAACTAACATACCTTCTTTAAAAACTCCCATATTCGTAGAAGTTAAAGAAACTCTGTTTAGTAAAATCCCTTTATTCGCAGATCCTAATGTAAGGTCCGAATCAGGATCTGGTGTTTGGGTATTTATTCCAACTTGAGACAAACACAATGAGGAGCTAAAACAAAGAAAACTGAAAATCTTTAAATATTTCATGGCTAATATATTTTTAATGGATTAATAATAAAATGAATTAACTATAAACATATTTAATAGAGTATATCCAGAAATGCAAATAACACCCCCCTCAAAAAAACCTCATTAGTGTTTTTTTTAAAAAAACACCTAAAACATCGGCAATTAAATTAATAATAAATATGTTCATTATTAAATAGAGGTCAACTCAATACACCGGAAAAGTATAATTATTTATGAGCATATAAAGCTAAAGACATATCTATTTTTGCATCTATAAAATATTTTTCTGTTGATAGATAATGAACATTTTAGATGACCAATAAAACAAACGACAATACACCATATAACGAATGAATAGCTTGATAGATTCACATCAATACTAAATAAGTCTGATACTATAATAAAAACGGGTTAATTTTTAGTGATTTATCTTTTATAGTGTTTGCTTTTAGAAATTTTAAAAAAGAAATTCGAAATGACTTCACTTTAAAATAAAAAAATATAATTTTTGCAAAAGTCAAAATAACTTCTTTTTATAAATGTTAATTTTAAGTTTCAAATTCAGTATTGTTTTTAGTAATAAAAGTACATCGTATGTTGATATATCACAATTTGTATATAGTACCAAAAAAATCTACAAAATAAGCGGTAAACTTCCCTGTTTTTCTCAACTAATTTATGCTTATTTTTGAACAAGGGGAGTGTCCTAAAAGTCGGTAGCACCTTCTGAGATCTGGATATTTATATACTCTTCCTGTATAGGGGTACGACTAAAATCAGCAAAAAATGAGGCTGTCCAAACTTTTCGGAAAGCCTCTAAATTTTTAACTTACACTTCGTGGGAGAGTAACTGTTTTTTTAACACTCCAATCTAGGCTGATTTTTTTCAACAACTATATATTGCTAATAAAATAAACGTACCTGCCAATCAGTCTTTAGTAACATAACTTCTTAACCAAAAACTAAGATTTTCATCAGGTGGTAAATGTAATTTTTTTCTTAAAGAATACCTTGTATTTTCAATCGTTTTCAAACTTCTAAATGTATATGATGCGATATCTTTAGTGGAAATTCCAATATAAATATAAGCACTGAGAACTAATTCAGCATTAGTAAATTTAGAATTTACGGCTAACATTTTATTAAGAAATTGCGGATAAACTTCCTGAAATCTAACCCAAAACTGAGGACTGTTTTCTTTAGCAAGCTGTAATAAATCATTAAAGGATTCATTGACTTTCTGTTTGAGCTCCTGAGTTTCTACCTCTTTCTCCAAAATAACCTTTTCCTTTTCTATAATAAGTTTCTTTTTGTGGTTTTTAGTCTGTCTTATAAACATGAAAGCTGACGAAGCAATTATTAAAACCACTAATAGCCCTATAAATAAAAGATTCCTATAATTTTGATTATATTTCTCTTGCTTTTCCTTAACTATTTTACGCATCGGAATCTCTATAAGTGTCTTATTTACACTTTCTATACTATCATTTATGACAGCGTATTTTTCCAACGCCTCTAAACGATCCCTTTCTTTTTCTCCCTCTTTATAAGTTTGATATAAGAGTCTATAAAGTTCTTTTTCTTCATTAGGCCTTTTTAGTTTTTTGGCAATATCTATTGCTTCCAAATAAATTGCTGCAGACTTTTCATATTCCTTATTTTTATTGTAATACAAACCTATTGCACTCAAGGCTATGACCTTTTGATAGGGTGTTACAGAAGAGTCTGACTTTAATAAATTGTTTGAAATATCCAGAAATTTCTTAGCATTTACAAGATCTTTTTTGTAAACCATATAGTTTTTGGCTATTCTTGTTGCAGAAATAATATCCTGCTTTATATTGAACGCCTTTTCTGCTGCTAATACTGATGCATTCAAATCTTCTAAAGCTTCATAACTTACAGCTTCACAACTATAAATATAGAATAATGCTTTTTCTTTCTTGCTTTTATCAGTGATTTTCAATGCCCAGTATTCCGCAGTTTTATAATTATCTACAGCATTCTGCAGTAAATTCAGCATAGAATAATTTTTTCCCAATTCAGCATACACCTTTGAATAAAGCTCCGGAATCTTAATATCCTTATTATAGAGTAAAGCCTGATCGAGATAATTCAAACTTTCCTTATAATTACCCATATTATGATATAGATTTCCAACTTCAAAACTTGAATAAGCTGCCCCTTTTGTATACCCTTTCAATCTTGCATTTTCTATTAGAGATAGATTAAGGTCTACTGCCTCCTGGTATTTTCCTTTCTTTCTCAATTCGTGCGTGGTATTGTAAAGAGAATCGATTTGAGAAATAGAATATTGACCAAAAATAAGACAAGGCATCAACACCCAAAACATATAAAAAATATTTTTCATCAAAATACAAATTGAGTTTGTGAAAAACATATCTATATACTGTTTAGTATACATAGTAAATTATATAACAGATTAGTAAAATATTTTAAAAATAACTTTAATATCTTATTTTTTGGTTCAATGCTAATAAAGACCAAACCACAAAATCTAAAAATCATTAAACTTCAAAAATATTTAATATATAATAAGTCTCTAATAAAATCTTCATTAAAAAACTGAACAGAATACCTTTAATATTCTTGATTAATATTTCGCATATTTTATCAGATTAAAACCTCTAAAAAACAAACAAGTTCAAAGTTATAAAATCACTAAGCAATTTAAATAAAATACTCGACAATAACACTAAAGTATCCCAAAGCATTATTATTAAGTTATCTTAATCTTTGAATCAAAACTAAACTTCGATATGAGTTTCCCGATCCTGGTGATCCACTGGAAGAAATTGTCAGGTTAGAAGCAAGAGGTAAGATTGAAAAATCAATTGTCTGTGCACCTCCTGTAATATTAATATAATCATCATAATAATGAACAGAAGGTGAAGAAGAGCCTGAAGATGAGTTTACCAGTGAATATTCATTATTGTTAACAATACACTTTATAAATGTTGCAGGTGATCCACTAGCCACAGTTGCTACCAGCCTAACCTGGATCTTATATATACCTGGTGATAAAGTAATTCTATCTGTTGTTCTCGCAGGAGAACCAAGACCTGCGGGTGCTGAAACATTATCTGTTATTGTAGCTCCTACAATAGTATTAATAAAATTAGGAGCTCCATTTGGAGCGTTACCCATTTCCGCAGCACTGTCATTAGAATTAAATCTCAAAGCGCCCTCTACACCAGCTACATACGTTGAACTGTTTAAACCAATTCTAAGAATCTGACCTTCTACCGAAATTGTATTATTTTTATATACATCCCCATTGTTATCAACAACCAAGCTATTTGATCCCGTATTAACAGGTAAAAATGGAAGCGCTTCAAATTTTATTGATTGATTATTTGCATTTACATGCAATTTTCTAACTGGTGAAACAGTGCCAACTCCCAGATTACCTGAGCTGTCTACTAGAATGTCATTTAATGACTGCATAGAAGTTGGTACACCTGTAGCAGAATTGTCTTTTCCAGCATCAATATGGAAAATACCCTGCGGGTTTGAAGTATTTATCCCTACCTGAGAAATACACTTTATAGAAATAAAGATAAATATTAGATAAATTGTTGTTTTCATAATTGTAAATTAGATTTGTTAAATTAATTTGTTTGGGAAATCTTATGAATCGATTGAAGTAGAATATATGACATATACTTCATTATATCTTTTATATAATTAAAGTTAAAATAAAATATAAAATTCAAATTTATATAAATGAGCTCATAAAGAAAAAAAAAAGAACCCCTCAAAAAACACCTAATAAATTTTAAAAAACTGATTATCAATCATTTAAAATCAATTTTAAAATAACAATTGTCAAATCCACAAAGCTTATTTTTATTTATCTTTGAAATTAAAATATAATTATCTAGTAGATCATTAAACGGACAATCAGATATTAAAAAGTTAAGATAACTTTGACAATAGTAGCCCTTATCTATTTTCCTTTTGTGATGGCTTCTTCTACATCGACGGTAAAATAATACATCCCCAGCAGTTTGTAATCTTTATCCTACCAAATAAAAAGAAGGACTGCAGGACAAGAACTTCGAAAAAACATCTATCTGCTGCTGAAAATCAAAACGTAGAACAATAAAATCTGGTGGAAAACCAACTGAATGAATGGTATTCCAAACATCTTAATTATATTAATGAAAAAACTTTTAAACTCTGAAAGTGAGCGATAATGGTATACTCACAAGCTTTTGAGGCAGTATTATTTTACCCTAAAAAGAGTAATACATAATATGTTTGGTAAACTTCCCTGTTTTTCAGACCAATTAAAATTAGTTTGTTAAACATTATGAAAAAGAGCAAATTTTCAGAACATCAGATTATCAATATTCTGAAAGAATATGAATCTGGGAAAGGGACAAAAGACATCTGTCGGGAACAGGGTATTTCTGCCCCTACTTTCTACCAATGGAAGCAGAAGTATGGAGGAATGGATGCGCAACACCTTAAGGAGCTTAAAGCGTTACAGGAAGAAAATGCCCGTCTAAAGCGGATGTTTGCTGATCTGAGCCTGGATCATCGTATCTTAAAAGATATCATAGAAAAAAAGCTTTAAAACTCTGTGAACGAAAAGAGCTATTAGTGAAACAGGAATCAGTGTTCATAGAGCCTGTAAGATCGTGTGTATGAGCCGTAGCATGTATTATTATGGGCATAAAAAAGACGATCAGGCAGTTATTTCAAAATTACTGGATTTGGCAGAAAGATAATCAACAAGGGGATTTGAAACCTATTATGGTAAGATACGTTTGGAAGGTTTGCTTTGGAACAGAAAAAGAGTACTTCGTGTTTATCGGAATATGAACTTGAAACTAAGGGTTAAGCGTAAACGTCGTATTCCAAAACGAATTAAAGAGAAACTGATGGTTCCAGATAGAGTCAATGAGACATGGTCAATTGATTTTATGAGTGATGCTTTGTCTAATGGGCGGAGGTTTAGAGTACTGAATGTCATTGATGATTATAATAGGGAATCATTGATCAACGAAGCTTTTTATTCAATTCCTGGAGTCAGGTTAGTGCAAAAGCTAAAGGAATTAATTGTATACAGACCTAAGCCAAAGAATATAAGGACTGATAACGGTCCAGAATTTCTTTCCAAAGTTTTTGTAGATTTCTGTAAAGTTAATGATATTGAACTTCAATATATCCAACCTGGAAAACCTTCCCAAAATGCATATATTGAACGCTTAAACCGTACATTCAGAGAAGATGTTTTGGATGCATATCTATTCGGATCTATAATGGAGGTAAATGCAATTGCTTATGAGTGGCAAATCAATTACAAAAGTAATCATCCGCACACATCTTTAAATGGACTTAGTCCTTGGCTATATGCTAAAGAATCTTTAGTCAATTAGAAGGTATTTTATATTTATTAACTGTTGAAAACAGGGAAGTCTTCAGTTTCATTATTTGGAAAATCCAAACATTCCCAGTACTACAAATGGCATTGAAGGTTATTTCAGTCATTTAAAAAATCATTTAGACCCTACATAGGGTTTACTTTGGAAAACAGGATCAATTTCATTAAATGATAAATTTATTTTTCTAACGAAAAATAGGGTTCTTTTAGCTGTAAAGTTCATCCGATAATTAATAAAAAAGGTGAGAAAATCTCACCTTAAAACTATCCTTTTGAACATTAATCTTTATTACTGAAAAGTTGGCCTTCATCATTGCTTTTTATCTTCCTTAGATTAATACCAATAATTTATAAAAATTTTTATCAAAAATCGTCAACTATTTTTCAGTACATTAATTCAAAATAAATAAGTCCACTTAAGTTTTGAAATCTAAAATATTCCTAACAGCTGAAGGATTAAGAATTACCTTTCACAGGAAGGGGGATAAATCAAAGATTTCGCACAGGTGGTTTACAAAAGTCTTTTAAAGTATTAAGAGCTAACAAGCTTTACTTTAAACTTTTATGGTTTTCTTAGTTCAAGAAATAAAGTTTAAACAGCTTTAAAAATAAAACTTTCATTACTTTATTTTATCTAATAACTCCTCTAAGGCAAACATTCTGCTTTCTATGTTTCCCTTTTTGTTAATCAAATAAATAGTGGGAGTGCCTGAAACTGCATAATTGGTAAAATTAACACCCTTAATTCCTTCATAATCACAATATTTATCCGTCCAAGGGTATGAGCTGGAAGAATTCTTAAATACATCGGGATTGCTGTCTGCAGAAATGGAGATCACTCTCACCCCTTTATCCTTAAGAAGTTTATAGTTGCCTGGTAATTGCCCCATTAAATTTTCGCAAGGACCACACCCGGATTGGTAAAAAATAATAGCCGTCTTTTTATATTTTCCCTTGGCAAAATCTTTACTTTGTAACACTCTTGTTTGGTGATTGTGATCTTCAACCTTTCCCACATGCTCCGTAATAACCAAATCTGGAGCCAGACTACCCACGAATGCATTTTTGTAGACAGACAGTTTCCCCGAATAATCTTTTATTTTATTATCTCTTAATACAATTGGCCTTATGAGTTCTATCTCCTTGTCCTTACCGAATTTAGAAAGAGAAGTGGTAACTACAGACAAAAAGTCTGCATACTTTTCCGGATTTGTTATCCTGTTTGATAATTTTTTGAAATTTTCTACGAAACTTAACTCGCTTTTTTCATCAATCATATTAAGACTGACCCATGTCTCCAAAATTGAACGCCAAAATCCAGAAGTATATAAATAGTCTATGTCTACCCCATTGGTAATATATTCAGACTCTTCTTTATTTATTCTTTCAGGATCATCAGTTAGAGAAACCGGAACTCCATTAGTAATATTAAAGATAGGAATAAAATAAGAAAAATAATCTTTACTTTTCTCCAGCTCTTTTTTAAACTCCTGAAAGACTAATTGCTGAGCTTTAAGTTCCTTCTCAAATACAGGATATAATTTATCATTATCGCCGTAAAGCTTCATCGCCATACTCATTATCTTGAATTTATTAACGATCTTTTGCTGCTTATCACTTATCTCTAAAATCTGATTAACAGGGTTATAGCCTTTGAATAAAAGATTATCTTTAGTAGGCTGTTCTGCAGCACAGCTTACGGCGTATCCCAATCCGGGAATTGCAAGATCCAGTCCGCCCCCCTCTTCACTATTGGTAATAAGCCACCTAGACATTCCAGTGTATGGTGCGTATTCTGAAGGTATCCTTAGTTCAAATTTCCCATTATGAGGGATAGTATCCTGGATGATTTTTATTTCTTTATCACCCTGAAAAATAACGAAATCATATGTTTTTCCTGCGAACTTGGGAAAATCCATATTTATAGTTTGCGCTTTTGGACTAAAAATAGAAAACAGTAGGATAAAGGCTAGTATTTTTTTTGTCATATCTATATAATTACTTGTTGTTAAAGGTTTTATTGAATATCTGTTATTCGTCATAAATCTATTTAAGGCTAAGGTGTGCAAAGATTTGCGTGCCTGCTCCTCGTTTTTAAGTTTGACAAGGGGCGTTACACTTAGCAAAGAGAACAAAGATTTTATAATTATGATGAATCACGGATAATCATAAAGTTTTAATAAAAATATCTGATGGTCCGTTTAATGACCTGATGCATGGTTATAGTTTACGTTTTAATTAAAGATAATTGAAAACCAACTTGTTGTATTTTATTATATCATTTTAAGAACAATTAAAAAGCATTCATAATTAATTGATATTCAATATCTTTTTAAATTACCAAATAACTCTTACAAATATGTAAGATGTATATAAAATATTTTCGTTACACATCAATATGTCTGCTATATATGCGAGTATAGATTTTATAAGTCTGCCTATATACATTTACATAATTAAGATAAGTAAAGGTGAAACCGTAATAGATCATCAGAATAAAAATATTCTATAAAAAACTAATACTGAATAAAACACGACAGCTTAGGCTGCCGTGTTTTTTCAACAAACATTCAATTTTAATAGCTGTTGTATTTTAGACATAGTTAGCCATTTTATTCTCTAATACATCTAATCTGACGTGCAATATTTTTATTATTATTTCCACCTGCAGAAACGGAAGTACTAGTCCCAAAAAGACTCAAAGAATTGGCAAAATTATACTCTGTACCTTGAGTACTCGACCAGACTTGAACACTGTTACCGACATTAACTACCTTACCCTTACCCGCTACTCCGGAAGTTCCATTATCAACAACACCTGCCGCAGGAAAAGTCAGCCATTTAGTACTTGCATTAGGTCCGAAATGTATAGCCTGACTATATGGATTTGTAGGTTGTGCTACAGTCTGCCAGGTACCTGTTTTAGTCATTGTATTATTGGCCACCACTTTCTGCCATTCAGAATTACTTGGTATACGATAACCAATAGGACAAGGATCGTTTCCTGTTTTACCATTAGCATTTAACCATGAATCTGCAGGCCTATAACTTCCGTAGAAAGAAATAGGATTTACGTAAGCCAGAGTCCCCCAATTTGGTATTTGAGTGGAAGCATTACCGGGCTTAACTTTTAGTGGCGCTGCATAACCCAACAATGCATTATTATCAGCAGTTTGCCAATCTATAACAGAATTCCCTGTAAGATTTGGACCACGTTCTCCCCACATCAGATAAGATCCCATTATATCTATAGAAGGAACATTCGGATCTTTTGTAATATCCGCCCCTAAATTATGACAAAGAAAATCTCTGTATACCCCATTACCCATATTGGCTATACAGCAAGCGCAGTCTTTTACTGAAACAACCACCTTCTGTTGTACTGTGGTACCTCCGGTAGCACCATTATTATAAATTACGTAAATTTCCGCAATTAAAGCATCTTCTGACTTCAGACCGGAAGCTGTAGTATTCAAGTTTGGATAATAATTTACTGTAGCAAGAACAGGTGTTGTAATATTATTACCAGAATTTCCGCCACTGATGCTCTCAATAACATTTCCATTTTTATTGACAAATGCAAATCTTACATTATTTACAGATCCACTTGGTGTAAATGTATAGGAGAAAGTATTTCCGGTTGCGAAATTGGTTTTATCTGCCCCTCGGGATGCCTTGGTTCCACATCCTTCCGCAGAGTCATTTACATCAACAACATCAAAACAAACCTTACCACTTAAAGTTCCTGTACCTGTAGGATATGATCCGGGAGAAACACTAACCGGGATAGATATCGTACAGTTTTTAGAACCAAATATCACATTAAAATTCGCGGTAGATCCAGATCCTGAAGGAGTACCTGTTACATCGAATATAAGATTCCCATTACCTCCATTAGCAAGAGTTCCTGCTCTTAATTTTAATGAAAGTCCCGTAACTCCGGTAGAATTTACTCCCACTCCAGTACTATAAGCACCCCCATTTCCATTAGTATATGGAACAGTTACAGTACCGTTAAATGCCTGATTAAAGTATGCCATACCAGGACTGATTGCTGCTGCCGCACAATCTAATGATGATACATCTGCAGATGGCGCATTCACAGGAATAGAAAAGCTACAAACCTTATCAACGAAAGTAAAATTAAAATTCGCCATACCGCTTTGTGCAGGAGTCCCTGATATGGTTAACGTTAAATTAGCACTGCCATTGGCAAGATCTCCCGCTGGCAAACTGGCTACAAGACCTGCTACTCCGGATGATGATACAGAAACAGCAGAATAAGGTCCTGCGTTTCCTCCATCATATCCAAAGCTATAGGTAACACCTGAAGCAGCCTGCCCTGCTGTAAGGCTTCCTGATGTATTTCCGCATGCAAGACTTGATATCGCTCCTTGTATGGATACATTTATTTTAAAATCACAAGTTTTATCACCAAATGACAAAGGAAAAACGGCTTCTCCAATACCTTGAGGAGTTCCGGAAATTGTAAAAAACAATTCTCCATCACCATTATTTATAGAACCAGCATTAAGAACAGCTACAAGTCCTGTTACTCCAGTACTGTTGATAATCATCGTATTGTATGCAGCTCCGTTTCCTGCTGTATATGGAACTTTAACAAAAACTCCGTTAGATGATGTCCCAGAAAGTAAGGTACCGGTAACAACAGCGTTTAAACATTGTAAATCTACTACCACAGGTTTCGAGATAGCCGTTCTGGAAAAGCTGCATCCATTAGATACATTGAGATTATAAGAATAAAGACCAGCAGCTACGGGTGTACCTACAGCGGTTAAAACAATATTTTGAGAGCCAGTACCGGTAAATGTCCCTGAAGCTGCAAAAACAACTCCATTATTGCTTACACTAATATCATACGATCCTATTGTTGCAACATCTGCGGTAATAGTTTGCGTTACTCCACTTACAGTTTGCCCTACTACCATTTCTCCAGCAGAAGCTGTACCGCAATTCCAACTGTTGACATGTGCAGTTCCATTGCTTGTACCGTCTTTCACATTCATTGTGAAGCTACAGCTTGGTGAGGTATTTAAATCATACGTAAAAGTACCTGTAACAGAAGGAGTTCCTACCGCGGTAAGAGTAATTTCCTGCAATCCTGTGGTAGTGAATACACCACTAGCAAAAAATGTAACACCATTAGCCGTAGCTGTAATAAAATAGTTTCCTGGTTTCTCTACAGTAGCTATCACCGAATGAGTAACTCCATTAGCAGGAATACCTGTACTTAATGTTCCTGATGTTCCCCCCGAACAGTTATAACTGCTTACTATAGCCGATCCATTGGAGGAAGGATCTCCTCCAACACATTCCCATTTTGGAGTAGCGGGCGTTCCATTATTTATCTGAAAACAGGGAACTGAGGTATTAAATATCATAAGTCCACTAGCCGGACTTACAATACTATTCCTATCTGCCGTGGTCATTCTGGGAATCAGAACTCCTTTATGAGTTGCTGTTCCTTGCGGATTAGAAACAATATCCAGAACGGCTGAAGGATCAGGAGATGTGGTGTTTATCCCAACGCCTCCATTACTTTGTGCCTTCGCTATATTTACAAATGATGTAAAAATAGCAAGTAATAATAGTTTTTTCATAATTTACGTTAATTGAATATATCTTTTGCTAATAATTATTTGTGTGTAATAAATTCCTAAAAATTAACACCTTTACATTTCATTTTTTTTTTCCATTCTGTTTTATATTTTATTAGTGATAATTAAAGTTTTTAACTTTTGATAGAAAGTTAAAATGATAAAAGAACAATGGTAATGTTCGGAAATCCTTGATAAAGGTTATTTTATAAAATACTTTTTTTTCACTTCCCTAAAGTATTTCTACTCATTTTAAATTCTACTACTCCCTGTATATTTGTAAGCCGATTTTCTTTCTGATACTTTAATATCTTAAAAATAGTATCTTGGTTATAGTTCTTAAATTTTTGATTGTATTTTGAATTAGTTTTACTTGAATTCCCAAAAATTATTTTATTAATTCTAATAACATCTAATTTTTGTGAACAAGAAATCTTTGCATAATGCGGTACAATAGCTCATTACTCTAACAATCACAGAGCACGGATTGATAGAATTATTCGCTAAAAATGAATTACATATAAATTTTTCCTAATTTTATTTTTACTTCTAGAAGGTTTTCATTTTTTTCCATTTAGTGATTGTATTTCTGCTAATGCTGTACATTTTAGCTATTGCAGAATTTGTCAAACTATTCTTTTTTTGATATTCTAATATTTTAAAAACAGTATTAATATCATAACTCCGATGCTTTTGATTAAGATTTTCACTTGTCTTTCCAAAAATTATTTCATTTATTTTAATAACATCTAATATTGTAAGTTCTTTCTTACCCAATAATAGTTTGCATTCCTCTTTTTTCCACGAGAACTTAGCATCTAATAAGTCAGAATAAATAAGTTTATAGTTGGGTTTAGTACTTTTTTTCATTATATTTTTCTAGCCATTTATACAATGTTGTTTTAGGAATATTATATTGATCAATTATTTCTTGTTTTGTTTTTTTACCAGTATTAACAAGCTCTATAATAAAATCTATTAGTTCTATTGTATATATGTTTTTTCTGAAAGTTGGCATTTTAGATTTTGACGATTTAATCGATAGCAAATTACCTTTAGGAGGAGCATATAAAATAATATGCTGCGAGTATAGTCTGAAAAAATCATACTCTAATAACTTTGACCATCTCAAAAGATCTAAAACATCAATACCCTCTGAATCATACATTTGCTGAATCTTTGTTGATTCACAGTGAAAGAAATTACAGATTCTATATATATCTATATCACTTTCATCAACTTTTTGTTTTAAAAGTTGGCCAATATGTATATGCTTAAAATTTTCCATTCAAAATCAAAATTCAGATAATATTATAACTACAGCCAATATTTTAGCCTCTCTCAATTAAGGTGCAAAGTAATTAACAATTTATTTTTTTTTCAAAATTATCACCCCTCAAATTACCCCCAAAAAAAAATAAGTAATTATAAAACAGCGACTTAAGTTAAAAGTTAAACCAATACCCATTCCAATAAACAACACGGATAAAATCTCCTATATTCAACTTTTTGAATATAGAAGACATTAATAAAAAAGTTAAAATGGATATTGAAAGTTTTTGTATCAGATAATTTAAAAGATATCTCGAGGCAGAACACCGAGATTCAATGAAAGTTTTTTTTTGATTTATGAAACTCATCCACTTTTGAAGTTTTTCCTATTTTGCTTATATTTTCTTTGAATAAATAAGGTTAGGTTAAAAATGATTTAAGTAACCTCAATTTCATTTTATAAATCGAATCATGTGATTCGGAGTCCTGAGCTTTAAAATAGTTCCTTCAATTTTAGTGTAACAAATTAAGCTGTATTCCTTTCATAAATAAAAAAATAAGTCCTCAAATTAATCCTACACTACCCCCCCAAAAAAAGCTAGACCCTTTTCAAGGGCATTTATTTATGGGAGCATCAAAATATAGTTTACAACTTAACCCAAATTCCAAGAGGTGAATCATAATAATAAACTCCTATATATGTATCAGCACAAATGTAATGAGTGTTTTTTTTATCAATATATGTTTAAAAAAATTATCTTATAATTTGGAGTATACCTATAGAATATTCATGTTTTTTGAAACTCTAAACTGGGTCTATCAAACCTATATTTACCCCTTATTCTTTTTCATTTACATTTTTAAACAACCTCTTATTGTTTCTAAAATGTCTTTAATATAAAACTTGATAATGTTTAAAATAAACAATCATCCTAGGGCAGACTAATTGAGTAGAACTAATTCTTAGTTTTGTGGAAAAGCTATCAGTTTTTATATTTTCATTTACTTCTTTAGAAGGACTCTATTCAAATAAATTATTTTTTATATTTCAAATACTTAGTTGCCGTTTTTACTTTGTCATTTTCAAAAACAATTTTTAAAATTGTTTTAAAACCTAATTTATTAGTAGATATATGATAAGTCCATTCCTTTGCTGGAAAATGATTAAACTCAAAACCCAATTCAGCCATAATATCCGTTTTGGATTTGCCTACCAATGTTTGTATATTTAAATTTTTCATTTTTTATGCAACTATCTGTAAAATATTAAAATAATCAGTGGTTCGCGGTGAGCATTTTACTATCTCACTTGTATGCTTTACCTAGTTAAATAACTTACAGCAAAACCTCATGCTGTCAGACTTCTAAATCAATACATTAAGCATGGAAACTCTATGGTCAAAAAAATTCAAGTACCTAAAAATCTATTATTTATATTTTTCAATCACTAAGAAAATACTATCTTTCTGAAAGGTTAAATATAAATTGTTTAGCCGTCTGTAAATTGACTATATTGTTTTAGACATAAATTTTCAATCAAAAAGCCAAATTGTAATAAATCTGTTACTTTTAATGACGAAGAATAATACAAAGGAACAACTAATTTGAATTTTACTTCAAAAAAGCACCCCTCAAAATACACCCCAAAAAAAAACATAGAGTATTAAAAATCATCAAATTAAACTAAATATCAATTTTTCCTTCTATCTATATCAAAAAAACTTCAATATTCTGCTTAGCAGAATATTGAAGACACATAAAAAAAGTCAAATGAATATGAAAAATTCGATTTTAATCCAAGTAATTTTGACTTATTTAAAATTTTATTTTTGAGACATTAAGAGTATTGAGGTAAGTTCGTCTTACGTTCAAAAATAAAAATGATTAATCTTAACTGTAGTTCATTTCCTATTTTTTATGGCTTAAAAACATTCAACATTTTTCAGTAAGTTTATTATTCCAAGTATAAATAATTACAGGAAATTAACCAGAGTGGAATTTTTATAAAATAATCTTAGGTTAAATCACAATTATCAGCTGTATCATTTATAGTTTTTTAGAATCATTTAATTCTTATTACTTATCTGATATATATTTCCTGCAATTTTAACTTTGCAAAGGAAAAGAAAACTCTACAATCATCCGCCTCAGATCACCCCTCAAATTAGCCCTAAATCCCATCTCTTTAATAATTAATCTTGCAAGTAACCTAACACTTGTAAGTAATTGCATTAAATATTATTCAAAAGGTGAACAGATATACATCCAAAACATCTTCTCTGAATCATATTCTTTACAAGAATATTTTTAATTTGGTTTTATGAAAATTTGCTATTTTCATAATGTTTAACAAACTTAAATGTAATAGTTTTATTGACTTATCCCTTTAATAAATATAAAAAAAATCTATCTTTAGGATATAATTAGTAACAAAATGATAGGCAATAAAGACATTGAGCTTAGTTTGTTTGAATTTCAAACCCAATTCTCTAGCGATAAGGATTGTTTAGAGTACCTTTCTGCTTTAAAATGGGATTCGGGTTTTATGTAAAAACGTAGACACACTCATTACTGCAAAGGAATTAAAGAGTTTGACAGGCAATGTACCCGATGTAATTATTTAGAATCTCCCACCGCAGGAACACTCTTTCATAGGGTGAAATTTACTTTGCTAAAGGCATTCTATGCTGTTTATTTCATCAGTACGAATAAAAAAGGGATTAGCAGTAGCGAATTATCAAGAAAACTAGGCTTGAAGCAAAAAGTATGTTGGCTATTTAAGCGCAAAGTAATGAAGGCGATGGAAAGTGGCAGTTTTCTTCTGGAAGGCGTTGTGGAAGTAGATGAAACATTTATTGGTGGCTCAGATGAAAACTACAAAGGCAGGAAAAAGGGAAACAAAAAACTTGTAGTAGTGGCTATAGAAAAGAAAAAGAAAGGGGGAAGTCGTTTTTATGCAAAGGTTATAGATAGAGCGAATGCGGAAAATTTAGGAGTATGCGTTCCACCATTACAAAAGAAGCTAAAATAACAACCGATGAATGGACGGACTACAAACTGCTGGATAAATAATTTCAAAATATGAAACACCTAAAATCTGGCAAAAAAGGCGAAAACTTCCCAGAACTTCATCGGGTGATTATGAACTTCAAATCTTGGCTCAGAGGACTACATTATCATGTTGGAGATTTGCAGAACTACATCAATGAATACACTTTTCGATTCAACAGAAGTTTTATGAAAGGAAATATTTTTGATAATCTAATAAAGAGAATGGTTAATACAAATCCACATTTTTACAAAACAATTATTGCTTAAAAGGATAAGTCAATAGTTTTAATTTGTCTGAAACACTGGGACACTTAATCATTAATCAGAAAAAAATTTCATTTATAACCGTGACAAAAGTGTAGAGATAAAACAGCCTCATTAAAAATTTTCTGAGTTTTAGAGAAAATTTTCTTGAATTTTGGAGCTGATATATTACTCCGATAGATAAAATGACTACATTTAACAAAATAATAATGAACCATTATAAAAATATTTTAAACATCTTTATTACAAGAAGTACTAATATAACAGCAGAATCATTAAATACTAAAATCAAAAATCTCAGGATGCAAGTCAGAGGCGTGAAAAACAAAGAATTCTTTCAGTTAATGTTAGCTAAACTTTTTACATAATCTCCAACTTATGTGCTTGCTCCAAAACTATACAAAATTGAGATATTAACTTTAAAAATACAAAAACCTTCAGATATATCATTCTAAAAAAAAATACATCTGAAGGTAAGACTTACAATTATATTACTTTTATTCTAAACTAATTATATAAAATCACTGGAACATTTATTGTACATGGTTTTCCTCCTATATTAAAGGTGAACGTTGCTGTTCCTGGGGAATTAGTGTTTGGTTTTCCATAATAGACTATATTGATTAAACCAGCTCCTTGATATGTACCCGATAAAAGTCTGCCCGTTACTCCTGTTACTCCTGTGGATTGAACATACTGATCAGGATAAGTAGTTCCATCCCCACCAGAATATGGAATAGTTGTCTTACAAACATAACCTGCACTTGAATAAGATATTTTTCCATCAGTTTCTTGTCCACTGCAATATAAATAAATTATATTCGTACCAGGTTCATATACCAGATAATTAATGGTACAAGACTTTCCACCAATATTAATGGCAAAACTTGCAGTACCAGAAGCAGAAGGTGTACCTGAAATGGTATAAGTTAAACTACCAGAACCATTCACAAAATTACCTGCAGCTAATGTTGCCTTTAAACCGGTAACACCTGTAGAGTTTACTGTCTGGCTACTGTAGCTATATCCGTTTCCGCCAGAATATGGGATGGTAAAACTAATACCCGTTGCACTTAATCCTCGGGTTATTTTACCATTTTGTGTTATATTACTACAGTTTAAGGAAGATATAGTACCTGCCGGAGTATTTACTGTACGGGAAAAGGTACAAGACTTTCCACCAATATTAATGGCAAAACTTGCAGTACCAGAAGCAGAAGGTGTACCTGAAATGGTATAAGTTAAACTACCAGAGCCATTGGCAAAATTACCCGCAACCAATGTTGCCTTTAAACCGGTAACACCTGTAGAGTTTACTTGCTGGCCGCTGTGGCTGCCTCCATTTCCACCAGTATAGGTAATGTAAGAGCTTACCCCCGAAGCTGATACATTTTGGGTAAGAGTACCATTATTTGTTGCAGTACCACAATTTAATGTTCCTGTTATTGCACCAGCTGCAGGGCCTATTGTACGGTTAATTGTACAAGAATACCCACCAATATTAATGACAAAACTTGCCGTACCAGAGCTGATAGGTGTTCCAGTAATTTTAAACGTTAAATTGCCAGAACCTGTGGCAAAATTTCCAGCCTCTAATGTTGCTGTTAAACCGGCAACTCCATTAGATGTTACAGAATATTTATTGAATGCCATTCCATTCCCGCCAGTATAAGGAATAACGAAACTCACCCCGGAAGTGGAACTATATGTTGCACCTTGTATCAAAGTTCCATTATTAATAATGCTACTACAGTTTAACCCCGTAAGCGTTCCTATGTTTGCTCGAACTTCTCTAACAATTAGACAAGATTGCCCCGCTATATTGATTGGGAAAATAGCAACTCCACTAGTAAGTGCTGTACCGGTAATATTAAAGATTAACTGACCGTCTCCATTTAGAAAATTATCCGGAGCTAAGGTGGCTGTTAAACCTAATACACCTATAGAGCTAACACTTTGCCCCAAATAAGCACTTCCATCTCCTCTTTTGTATGGCAAAACAGAATTTGCGTCAACCACAGGCATTTGCTCAATAATATCTCCTTCATTAATAACTCCTCCACAGTCTAAATTATTAACAGCAGAGGATTGCATACAATCCCATCTAGGAGAGTTAGGTGTTCCATTATTTATTTGTAAACAAGGAACAGAAATATTGTATATCATAAGCCCATTTGCAGGATTTCTAATAGAATCTTTCTGACCGGAAGTAAGTCTAGGAATTAATATTCCTCTATCTGAATTTGGAGACACAATATCCAAAGCCGCAGAACCGTCAGGAGCTTCAGTGTTAATGCCAACGGAACCTGCATTTTGAGCATTTCCCATTACAAATGTTATTATACAAGCAAGTATAAAAACTTTTTTTAATTTTTTCATTCGTAGTTAATGTTTTTTATTTAATTTGCTTTTATTAATTACAGTTACTAGTTTTTACATTACATTTATTAAATATTGTCATCGTAAATTATATTGATTATTTATTTTACAAGTAATAATATCTAATTATCACCACAAATTAATAGATAATTTTAATTTCATTAACTTATCCTGCAATTACAGAAAAGCCTTCTATATTAATCTCAATATAATATAGAAGACATATATAAAAAAGTCAAATGAATGTAAAAAATTTCACATTTAGTCCAATTAATTTTAATACTTCGTATTTTTAAGATGCCAAGTGTCTCAAAGTAAAGTGTCCATAGGTTTAAAATCAAAATATTAATCTTAACTATACTTTACTAAAAATCTTCCCGATATTAAAAAAAACTCAATATTTATGATTAGAAGATAATTACAGGAAATTAATCAGATTAAAAAATTATAATATAAAATAACTATAAGTTAAGTAGCAATTATCATTTGTAATCATTTGTAGTGTTTTTAGAATCATCTAATTCTTAATTGTTTATCCTGATAGAAATCCTGTAATTTTCAGTTTGCAAAGTAAAAGAAAACCCTGCAATCACCCACCTTAGCCCACCCCTCAAATTAGCCTCAAAAACTTTATCCTCTTTAATATTACTATTATAACTTGTAAGCAGTCGCATTTACTTCTATTCAATAAGCAAACAGATACGTATGTGTATGGTTTAACTGATCAATATATATATTGGAGAGCCTTTCCCGACTTTATATACTGCAGTTCAATATCATTATCCCTACAGAATTCCACAAAATCTTGGATAGAAACTCAGGACAATATTAGTTCATATGTGTTTGAGTTTAGGTCTGTATGTGATTAATTCTTTTAACTATACTTCGGATTGAATAGAAAGCTAGGTTGGTCAATAACTATCTATTATATTCATCAATGATATTAAGTGCTCCAAATATTCGCCCATTGGACAAAGTACCAATTATGAGAAACTTTTATTGAATTTTGAGGCTGACATCTTACGTCAATAGATAAGATGAATGTATTTTACAAAATTAATTTAAAACAGTCTATAAGGATAGAGTGGGAAAATAAACATATCCTGACACAACAATTTCAAAACGATTTTAATTATAAAACATAGATATTTTACAAAAAAGAGGGTTTATTGAGAGGTTAATCCAGTCAAAAAAGATACTAATTTAGGGGCAAAATTAAAATTGAATAATAACTAAACAAGGTGTAATGAAAATATGTAAAGTTTTATTTTTTTGTTTTTTGCTGATGTTATCCACTCTTTCATCTGCTCAAATTAAAAAAGAAAAATTAGCGAAATATACAATAGAAAAATCTAAAGAGTATTTCAATAATTATGAAGATATCCAAGCTTTTAAAAAAGGGTTAGAAGCACTAAGCTTAGCAAAAAACACAAAAAACAAAACTTTAGTTGCAGAAGCTTATTTTACTTTAGCACCAGTTTGTGTAAGTTTAGGTTTTTATGAAAGGGCTCTTCAATTTTCTCAGGAAGGTATAAAAATATGCCCTAAAGGTAATTATAATTTACTTGCAGGATTTTATATTACACAAGGATACATATTTTTAGAATTGAATTTATATCAAAAAGCTGTTAAAAACTATCATAAATCGTTAAATTTAGCAAAAAAAGAATCTCGAAATACAATCCAAAAAAAAACTAATATTCTTTCTGCTTACCAGAAATTACTAGCAGTACACTCCTTGATGAGTAATAAAGATTCAATTTCATATTACACCAATAAAGAAAAACAAACTCTTTTCAGCATTCCAAAGGATAGTCTAAATGAGGCTTATATTGATTATTATTTTAACTACGCAATGATTGCTATCGAAAACAAAAATGACAAAGAAGCAAAGATCTCGCTAGAAGAGTCCTGTAAACTTTGTGAAAAACACAACAAAAAAACACTTTATATTTGTCATTTTGGACTAGGTGAATACTATTATAATAAAGATAAAAAAAGATCATTAGATCATTTTTTACAATCTATTGAAATAATGGAAAAATTTAAAATTAGGGGGCCTGAACTAAACCAAGGATATAGTAGGGTTTCTAAATTGTATTATTCATTTAGTAATCTAATAAAACAAAGCGAATATTTGCAAAAATATATAAAAGCAGAAGAGAACGAAAAAATTATTAAACAAAAAAGTATAGAGGAAGCCTCAAAACTTATAGTAGAGACAGTAGATTACGAAAATGAAAATGAGCAAAAGAAACGAATGTTAATATTTTTCATCATCATCTTTTTTGTAATTTCAATATCAGTATATTTCACTATAAAAATTTTTAAAAGTAAAAAAATTGTTGTTAATAGACTGAATGAATCGGAAACTAAGAGCTAATGCAATTGTACTAATATAATGAACAGATAATTAAATAATCTGCCTCCTTATTAATTTGCTATCTATCTGGGATTTATTAAAGAATATTTTTTGGACATTTAATTAAGCTATGAATAGCATTTACAAAAGTCAATTGAATACTAGCTTTGTCTAGTTTGTCCGATTTAAATTCTTAAAATTAAATTGCAAGAAGTTTTTATTTTAAAGAAAATTACTTTATAAAATGAGTTTTTTCAGTTCTTGTTTAATTTGGCTCAATCCAACCAGATCATCGGTAAAAGTGTTTGAAGATACGCTTGTCTTGGTCACAAGACAGGATCATAAAATTTCTGAAATTTGAGAAATTCTTTCTAAATCTTCGATTAAATGTTTCGATATTTCTTCGGTTATGGGTACAAGAAACCTCTGAAAATTTTTCAGAGGTTTTATTTTATTCTACCATCTATTAAATTTTACAACCTTGTAAAAAACATGTAAAATAAATATACTGAAGGCATTTCAGATTCCTCTAAAAACAAACTGTAAAGAAGTATTGGTTTCTTAGAATCACAAAAAGCCCTGTATCAAGAAAACACAAACCCCTGAAATTATTTGATTTTCAGAGGTTTATCACTTAAGCTTTATCATCATTGGGATTTTCCGCCCCTAAATGCATTAAGTACCATAATACACAATAGTCATTGATCCCTGAAGTATTCTAAAAGTTCTGGTATAATATGCTGTAACTCTAACAACATCACCAACATTAAAAAACTGTGTTCCTGCCAGATTATGTCCTATATCTGCTGTCCCATCCCCATGCCCCGAAAGATTATATGAAAACGTAGCACCGTTTCTAACGAGGTCTGTTCTAGCAGATCCTCCTGTTGGGGAGTTCATGGAGATATCATATTTTACAAAAACTGAAAAATTATAATATCCTGCTTTATTTATGGTAAAATTGCCACTACTATAGGTTATATTGGCGGCATTATTTTTACTAATCGTAAATGCTACTGTATAAAAATTATTTGCTGCCTGATTAGCAGATAAATTAGCTAAACCTATCGTAAAAATAGAAGGAATATTCAGATTACTTCCATCTACCAGAAAACCGTTAGCATCAGTTCCTAATACCTCGATATTTTTGTAATTTTCAAGACGAACAGATCCGTCATCTTGCACCCCCACTAATTCTTTATTCGTACTGTCATTAATCTCCAGGGCCTTAGTCGCATTAGTAGTCCCTTTACTCATGATATCAAGCACTGCGCTTGGAGAAGATGTATTAACCCCCACAGTACCTATAGGAGTAACAGTCATTTTGATTGCATTATTAGTCATCACATTCAGGTTATGAGCCGTAGTGGTTCCTATATAAGCAGCCCCACCTCCTATATACGTTTTCAGATTGATCGTACCATTGGTATGGTTCAAACCAAAACTATTGTCAGGAGTACTCACGGTAAGTTTTGTATCAGGAGTGGTTGTTCCTACTCCAACGCGGTCATTGGCAGCATCTACTGAAAGCGTACTGTTATCTACTGAAAAAGCATTGGTAGCCGTTCCTGTAAATGCCAATGTATTACCTGCCTGCGAAACGATACGGTTTCCGGTAAGGGCACCATCCGAATTGTAAATATTAGCAGCTATTGAATTGGTAGGATTATGAAGTTTCACCCATGCTGTCCCATCATAATAGTAATAACCAACGGTATTAATATTAACCGCCGTTCCCGTTTGTGTTCCTGTGGCTACGCTGTTTACATACACTAAGGTTGAAACAGGAACTCCAGTCATACTCTGAACTCTCTGCCGATCTACCCGGGTAATCAAAACACCATCCACATTGGTAGAAGCACCTGTAGCATTCTTGGCAGTAATATCTAATGTAGCAGCAGGAGTGGTGGTGTTAACACCTACTTGTGAGTACATTTTACAAAAAGTAAATAATAAAGCCAAGGGTAATAATTTTTTTCTCATAAAATTGGTTTTAAACGATTCATAAACAAAATTAAGCACAAATCAATGTTTAAATTAAAATTACCAATACATCATATATACAACAATAGTACATCAAACATACATCACTACACATAAACACCTGTAAATCAAAAGACAAAAACCTTCATATTTAAATATTTCAACAATTAATGATTTACTAACAATTAACCATATCCTAGTAAAAATTTATGTTACATTTACTCCAAAAAGCTTTCCTCCTAAAGCTGTAATTCCCATCGCACAATTCCCCAGAAACAAATCCTCAATACGGCTATTGTAATACCGGAACCACCGACTCTGCCAGAAACTATCCCTAAAAACATTAAAAATATAATTGAAAATCCATACTTTAAATACACCATTTTTTAAGAGAAGCCCAAAAAGAAACAGTAAACAGCAATAAGACTTTTATAAAAACAAGTTATTAACATAAAGCTGGTTAAAATTTAAATTCTCCTATTTCTAATTCATAATAAGTATATCCTGCTATATCAGGTTGTATTTTTGATTTTCTAACCTTGCCGCTCACCATTACTTCTGTATTTTCACGGAAAGCTTGAAGGTGGGTTACAAATATAATATACTGATACTTCATTAACAGTTCCCGGAGTGTGAATATTAACGAAGGATGTTCGGGAACTGAAAGCTCATATTCCAACACGAATACACGCCATCCTTACAAAAAAAACTACTTCAGCTGGCATTTTTTCATACAATGCAGTATTTATACGTAATCATAAGACCTAAAATAAAAATAAATTTGTGGCTTAGTTCATCATTTTTTATTAAAATCATTTATTTTAAAATACAAACACCGAAAAAATAAAAACTAAAATAAACTTAAATATGAAAATTAAACGTTTTTATTCTCTGATCACGTTATGCAGTACAATCGTAATTACACATGCACAGGTAGGGATTAATACCGCTAATCCACAGGCAACTTTAGATGTTGTAGGAAGTACAAACACCAATATGAGGGATGGTATTCTTCCTCCCAGAGTTTCCAAGCAACAATTAGCATCAAAAGACTTCGGAACTTATGGTATTGATCAGAAAGGGGCTATTGTTTATATCACAGACGTTACTTCACCCACCGGTACGACGCCGAGTATAGCAGAAGTTGGCAGCATTGACAGCATCGGATATTATTATTTTACCGGATTTCAATGGGTTCCTTTTGCCATGAATCTTTACAATACAGACGGAAGTCTTTCAGGTAACAGAGTTGTGACTCAAAATTCCAATACTCTGACATTTACAACCACCGCCAACAATGGCTTCTCTATTGACGGGACTACATTCTCTGTAGATGGAGCCAATCACAGAGTCGGATTGGGAACAAGCTCTCCTGAAACAAGATTCCATGTAGTGTCCACCACTCCAGTTTCAAACCGATACAATCTGATTGATGCTACTGCAGGAGCCAACCAATACGGAATTGTTACTTTAAGAAACACTTCTGCTTTGGCCACAGGAAATTTTTCATTGCTTGGTTTTACCAATAACGGACCTTCTTCAGGAGGCGGAAACTGGGCATTAGGATCTGTAAGAACGGGTTCAACACTCACCAATGGTTCGGAAGAAGATTTTTACATTGGAAATTCTACCGGAGGCGGTTTGATTGAAAGAATGAGAATCAATCCCATATCAGGAAATGTAGGAATCGGAGCATCTTCAGCAACCAATAAACTCCACATTAATGCTACGAACCCAATAAGACTGGAAGGGTTACAGACTTCTTCAGGAACTGCGGGAAGCTTAACCGTGAACAGTACAGGTGTTGTACAATTACAAAACTCATCAAGCATCAGCGCTGCAAGAGGTACCGGAATAGTAGTCATTACAACAAACAATACTTTTGTAAATACAGCAACATCAGCAAAAACTTTTGATAATCTCAGTGAAATGACGGGTAATACTTTTACTGCTTCTGCAACAGGATTATATAAGGTTGATTTTGTAATTAATTATCCTCAAAGAGGAGCAACAGAAGATGGTGGAGACGGGTATTTAGGATATGCCCAGATTAGTCTGAACGGGATTCAGCAGTCATTTACCAATACTAAAGTTTCCCTGCCTGAAGCATCCGGAGCACCCTCATTTGTTACGTGCACAAATACTACATTACTAAAAATGAATGCAGGTCAGGTTCTTTCATTTCAGGCACTTACTTTCGGATCAACACCCAATTCAACCAATATTATAGCTCCGTTTACAATCAACGTCGTTCGTATTGATTAATCCATTGAAAAAAGGTAAAAGTTCCCATTTACCTTTTCAGGCAAAATTCTATCAACACAAATAGAAAAAGACCACTTGCAAAACACAGGTGGTCATACTTTTATTTAAATAATCTGTTTTTAGTCTTTACGTTACATTGACTCCAAAAATATGCCCCACAAATGCTGTAATTCCCATCGCCACGGTTCCCCAGAAACAAATCCTCAATACAGCTATTTTAATACTGGAACCTCCTGCTCTGGCAGAGATTGCCCCTAAAAGCATTAAAAATATAATTGAAAAGCCATATTGGAAATACACCATTTCTTTAAGAGGAGCCAAAAGAGACACCAAAAATGGCAATAAGGCTCCCACCGCAAATGAGCCGAATGAAGCCATTGCTGCTACCAAAGGTTTAGCCTGCGTTATTTCATTAATTCCGAGTTCATCACGGGCATGTGCTCCCAAAGCATCGTGCTCTGTAAGTTCAATAGCTACCTGCATGGCTGTTTCTTTAGTACAACCTCTTTTTTCATATACTTTGGCCAATTCTCTGAGTTCTATTTCGGGCATTTCTTCAAGCTCGCGTTTTTCACGGAGTAAATCTGCTTTTTCTGTATCCTCCTGAGAACTTACAGAAACATATTCACCCGCTGCCATAGACATTGCCCCGGCAATCATCCCTGCTAATGCAGCAAGAATAATGATATGACGCTCCGGCTCTGCAGCCGCAACTCCTATAACGATACTTGTAGTAGATAACAAACCGTCATTCGCGCCCAATACCGCTGCACGAAGCCAGCCTACTCTGTTTACATAATGTTTCTCCAGTGGATGATGCATAACTTTTATTTTGGTGGTAGGTTAAAGTTACCCAATATTTCATCAAGAATCATTTTAAATTATATTCATTCTTATAGGGATGGTTTTCTTCCGTGACAGTATGTAATACGCTATAAATCAAAATATACCGTTATAAAGCATCACCATTCTGTTCAGAAAATCCTATTTTCTTATCTTTGCGGCAATGAATTTATTATACATCAACTGGGATATTAATCCCGAAATCGTCAATATCTTAGGACTTCCCATAAAATATTACGGATTATTATTCCTTGCGGGACTTGTTTTATCACTCAATATTTTAAAAATAATTTATAAAAAAGAAGGTCTCAGCACTCAGGCACATGAGGCTTTATTCTCCTATGCCCTGATCGGAATTCTGGTAGGTGCAAGACTGGGACACTGCCTTTTTTACGATTTTGATTATTATTCACAGCATCCGCTTGAAATATTTTTACCGATTCAGAAAGGGCCGGATGGTGTCTATCATTTTACGGGATTTGCAGGTCTTGCCAGTCATGGCGGCGGCATTGGTCTGGTAATTATGCTTCTCATCTATGCAAGAAAATATTCTATCCCGTTCATGACGGTTCTGGATGCCATAGCGATTGTACTTCCGCTGGGTGGTACCTTCATCAGGCTGGCCAATCTTATGAATTCTGAAATTATAGGAGTTCCTACTGATGTTCCATGGGCTTTTATCTTCCGTCAGGTGGATGATCTTCCGAGACATCCGGCCCAGCTTTATGAGGCCATCTCTTATTTTATTATTTTCCTTGCGGTGTATTTTACTTATAAGAAGAATATTTTTAAGATCGGAAAAGGATTTTATTTTGGAATCAGTATTCTGCTGATCTTCATTATGAGAATCCTGATTGAGTTTATCAAGGTGGATCAGGTAGAATTTGAGCACGGAATGATTTTGAATATGGGACAGCTACTGAGTATTCCGTTTGTTCTTCTTGGATTATTCTTTATCATCAAAAGTATATTGGAGAAAAGAAAGATTGAAACCACTTAATTTTCTTATTTCTTTTACCATAAAAAACTCACTGAAAGCTGTTTTTCAGTGAGTTTTTTTTTGAATAGATTTTACAATATGCTATCTTGTTGTGTATCCACCGTTAGCAAATATGGTCTGCCCGGTAATCCACCAGCCTTCTGTTACCAGGAATTCTACCAGCGGAGCGATGTCTTTAATATCGGTAAGACCTCCCAATGCGGATGCTGATTTATGATACGCTACCGCATCGTCGGTTTCCTGTCCGTAGAAAAAAGGAGTATCCATAGGACCTGGCGCTACTGCCGTTACAGAGATACCTCTTGCCCCGAATTCTTTTGAGGCCGCTCTTGTAAAATGTTCTACCGGTGCTTTTGCTCCTGCATATGTAGAATATAATCCGGTATAAGCTGCCAGCAATGAAGTAACAATGGTACAGATTTTTCCGTGATCGTTTAGCTTTTTACCCGCTTCCTGCATAAAGAAATACGCAGACTTTGAATTGACATTGAACATGGTATCATATTCAGCTTCTGTAGTTTCTGAAAATGGCTTTTTAAGTACCATCCCTACAGTATTGATTGCAATATCAATTCCTCCGAAGCGGGAAATAGTTTCGTCAAAAAACTTCGTGATATGATCTACTTTGGTAAGATCTCCCTGAAATAAAAATGCTTCAGCTCCTAAAGCCTGCACTTCAGCCAGTGTTTTTTCGCTTTCGGCTTTTGAACTTTCGCTGTTGTAATGGATGGCCAGCTTTGCCCCCTTGGATGCAAAATCTCTGCTTAAGAGTCCTCCTAAATTTTTACCTCCTCCGGCAATTAAAACAACTTTTCCTTGTACATTTTGTGTTGACATGTTTTTATATTTAAATGTTAATGAGACAAAGATCAATAATAAAAACCGCCTCAACATGGTGAAATTTTCGGGAATTTCTATTTATTATTTTTAAACCAAAAGAAAAATGTTTATTATTTTATGTAAACAATAGTTTTTAATAGAATGTTATTTACCAACCAGATACGCTTTGGCACATGTCATTTCTGTTAAACACTTTTGTATAATTCACAAACACGCATCAATTTTAGGCATAACATTTGATACCTTCCTCCCGTATCACGCACCACCACTTCATTTTTAATATATTTTTTTATAATCCTCAGGTTTCTGAGGATTTTTTTATACAATTATCACAACTTACTTTATACTCTTCCTACAGATATAAAGTGTCACTTAAAACCATTTCTGATAATCAATCATTTAAATCCTGATTATTCATTTTATTGTTGTATATTTGCATATTATAAACCAAGTCTTTACTTTGTTTTCTGTAACGACCCGAATATTTTTTATTCAGTCTTTGCCTTTTGAGCAGCCATCTTTTTAACTTTTATTCTTCTATTAAAGAACAATACTTGTCGGAATTTTAAAGCTCTGTATGATTGGGATTATCCAGGACAGAAAACATAGCCAGGCTTTATAGGGGTCTAACAGACCAGTTTGAACTCATTAATTTATAGAAACTAAATACTAAAAATAATTTATGGCAGATTCTTTTTCTAAAAAGGAAAATTTCAAGAAAAAAATTCAAAAGCAAAAAGAAAAGGCGCTAAGACGCGAAGAACGTAAAACGAACAACAACAAAGGAGCAGAAGATGTCTTCATGTATGTAGACGAATTCGGAAGATTAACATCTACTCCACCTGAACAAAGACAGGAAGTAAATCTTGATGACATTCAATTGGGTGCTGCACCTATCATTGAGGAAGATCCAAGAAAAACAGGAATTGTTACTTTCCTGAGCGAAAAAGGATATGGCTTCATTACGGAAGATAATTCCAAAGAAAACATTTTCTTCCACAATAACAACTGTGCAGAGCCGGTGAAAAAAGGAAATAAGGTATCTTTTGAAAAAGAGAAATCTCCTAAAGGATTTTCTGCTGTTGAAATTCAGCTTGTTAAATAATATGTACTTATAAAGTGTTTCTGCCCTGAAAGCAGATTCATTTTAAACCATACACAAAGAGACTGCCCGCTGGGACAGTCTCTTTTTTTAGGGACATATAAAAAAAGTTAACTCAACTTATAAAAGTTAGATTGTATGCAAGATCCTGGAATTATTTCAATTATCATTACGGGAATCCGTAGGATCCTATAAAATATAAAAGAAGCTGCCTAAAGAGACAGCTTCCTTCATCGTAAAAAAAGTAAAAATTAATCCAGTTTCCCTCCCAGTGCTTTAAACAGCAGGACGTTATTTCTGGTATTCTGATGCTGAAACTGCAGCAGGTCCAGTTCAGCAGTTAATTTGCTCTTCTGAGAATTGATCAGTTCAAAATAATTAGCATATCCTGTGAGATACAGATCGTTGGAAACCTCAACACCACGATCAAGGAAACCTACTTCTTCCGATTTCAGTTTCAGAACACGTTCATAGATCTTGGTCTGTTTCAGAATCGACTGAAGTTCATTAAAAGCTGTTGTGATACTTTTCTGATAGTTTAAAAAAGCGATTTCCTGCTCTTTGCTGGCTACCTTAAATTCATATTTCAGCTGCCCTTTATTGAAAACAGGAACCATTAATCCTCCCAACAGCTGCCCGGCAAGGGAACTTGGTTTGAAAAACGTTTCCACAGAAAAAGAATTCAGTCCGAAACCTGCTCCCAGATCAATTTTAGGATAAAAAGCAGCTCTTGCTGCCTTCGCATCAGCCTGAGAAGCTTCCAGAACATAATAATTGGCAGCAACATCCGGTCTGGAATGAATCACATTTTCTACATTAATGGTTTTATTCAAGACTTCCATATTGGTAGGCATCAGTATTTTTCCGCGTTTTACCTCTCCACCGTAGCTTCCTGTTAAAGTAGTGATTGCCTGTTCTACCGTAACAATTTCTACTCTGATATGTTCAATCTCTGCCAGCCAGTTGTTATTCTGAGCTTTGAACTGCTGAACTGCCAATTCCGTGGCTTTTCCCACTTCACGCTGAGCCAGAACAATTTCAAAGGCTCTTTGCTGAAGTTTATAGTTTTTCTGATAAATCGCAAGACGGTTATCTAAAGCAACCAGCTGATAATAGAGATTCGCAATATCCGTGAAAAGCTCTACTTGCAGCAACCTCAATCCTTCCGTTGAAGCAAGATATTTCTTCTGAGCAGCAATCTTTTTATTTTTCAGCTTTCCCCAGGCGTCAATTTCCCAGCTGCTTCTTGCTCCCAGCCAGTAATTTGGAGTAAAATCCCGGTTAATTTTCTGATTTTCCGTAATATTAGGGGAAAGATTGGTATCATAGTTTCCAACGCCTTCCATTGTATATTTTCCGTAGTGGTCACCGGAAGCCTGTACTCCCACTTCAAGAGATGGCAATAGATCCATCTTTGACCTTTGAAGGAAACTGTTGGCAATCTCCACTCTTTGCTGGGCAATCTGAAAATCAGGATTAGCCTGAACTACTTTATCGAAAAGTTCAAGCAGGTTTGGATCTGTAAAATATGCTTTCAGGTTGATCTGCTGGAATTCATCCGGAGATTTATTTTTATCAGCTTTAAGAATCTCTTTAGGTAATTCCTGAGCTTTTTTCAACTCAGTTACTTTGGGAACAGCACACGAAACCAGGCTCAGTGACGCTATTCCATACAATATATTTCTATGATTTAATCTTTTCATCTTTCTTCTTATTTTCAAGTTTTGCAAAGAATATATACAGTCCCGGAATCACGACCAGTCCGAAGATCGTTCCTATCAGCATTCCTCCTGCTGCTGCCGTACCGATAGAACGGTTACCGATGGCTCCGGCTCCTGATGCAATACATAGAGGAATAAGCCCTGCTACAAATGCAAAAGAAGTCATCAGAATCGGCCTCAGACGTTGCCTTGCACCTTCAATAGCTGCCGGAACAATATCAAATCCCTGTTTGTTTCTTGCTACCGCAAATTCTACGATCAGGATGGCATTTTTTGCCAGAAGACCGATCAGCATGACTAATGCTACCTGTGCATAAATATTATTATCCAGCCCTGCAGCCACCAATGCAATGTAAGATCCGAAAATTCCTGTCGGAAGACTTAATAATACAGGCATCGGAAGAAGGAAGCTTTCATATTGTGCTGCTAATAAAAGATACACAAATAAAAGACAGATCGCGAAGATATAAACGGTTTGGTTGCCTGATAAGATTTCTTCTCTTGTCATCCCCGACCATTCAATATCGAATCCTCTTGGCAGGGTTTCTTTGGCTACACGTTCTACCGCTTCAATGGCATCTCCGGAACTGTAACCGTCCGCGGGCTCTCCGTTGATCATCGCAGACATATACATATTGTACCTTGTCAGTACTTCAGGGCCGTATACCTTCTCGATAGTGATGAAAGTTGAGAAAGGAACCATTTCACCTTTATCATTTTTTAGATATAAATTCAGAATGCTTTCCGGGGTATCTCTGTGTTCCGGACTCGCCTGGACCATTACTTTATACATCTGACTGAAACGGATAAAATTCGTGGCATAATAAGATCCTAACATGGTCTGTAGGGTAGACATGGCGTTGTCTACCGATACTCCTTTCTTTGCTGCCATATCATAATCTACATTGATCATGTATTGCGGGAAAGTAGCATCAAAGCTGGTAAAGTTGTTCTGCAGTTCAGGAGCTTCGTTTAATTTCTTAACAAAATCCTTCGTGATCTTATCTGTATTTTCAATCGTTCCTCCGGTTCTGTCCAGAAGACGCAATTCAAAACCGCTGGTATTACCGAACCCCGGAACCGTTGGTGGTGCAAAAATCTCAATCTGCGCATCTGCAATGCTTTTTGTTTTGTCTGAAAGTTCTGAGATCAGATCATTCACTGAAATACTCCTTTCTTTCCAGTCTTTAAGGTTAATCATCGCCATTCCGTAAGAAGAACCTGCAATTTCTGTTACGATGCTGTACCCTGCAAGGGTGGTCACGTTTTCCACTCCTTTGATCTTCTTGGCAATAACGGTAACTTCATCCAGTACTTTTTCTGTTCTTTCTACTGTTGCTCCCTGTGGAGTCGTTACACTTACATACACCATTCCTTGGTCTTCCATTGGAATAAATCCGGTCGGCAGGAATTTGCTGGTCACGAAAGTAAGTCCGACAAATAAAAACAGCAGTCCGAAAGTTACCGTAGTTCTTGTAGCAAATTTTGATAAAATACCTACATAGCCATTTGTCAGTCTTTCAAAACCAGTATTGAAACTCTGGAAAGCCCTGTCGATGATCGTTTTCTTCTTATTGTGGTCATGAGGTTTTAAAATAATAGCACAAAGTGCCGGAGTAAGTGTCAATGCATTCACCCCAGAAATCACGATACTGATGGCCAGCGTTAATGAAAACTGACGGTAAAATACACCCACCGGGCCATCCAGGAAAGCTACAGGAATAAATACAGCAGACATTACGATCGTAATCGCTACTACAGCTCCTGCAATTTCTTTAGTGGCACTGATGGTGGCATCCATCGCATTCATTCCTTCTTCCATTTTCACGTGAACGGCTTCAACGACGACAATGGCATTATCAACCACAATTCCGATGGCCAGAACCAATGCAAACAATGTTAAAAGGTTCACAGAGAAATCCAGCATATTCATGAACGCAAAAGTTCCTACCAATGCTACCGGTACAGCCAGTACAGGAATTAATGTGGAACGCCAGTCCTGAAGGAAGATAAATACTACAATTCCTACCAGAATAAAGGCTTCAATAAGGGTTGTCAGTACTGCACTGATGGAAGCATCCAGGAATCGGGAAACATCATAAGCCATGTTATACTCCATTCCGGGAGGGAAAGAGGTAACTTTTAATTCTTCCATTTTTGCTTTTACGCTTTCGATCACTTCGGAAGCATTGGAACCGGGACGTTGTTTCATCATAATCGACGCAGAAGGTCTTCCGTCTGTTTTGGAAACCATTCCGTAGTTCATGGCTCCGAATTCCACTTTAGCAATGTCTTTAAGCTTTAAAATAGTTCCATCCACATCAGATCTGATGGGAACTTCTTCATATTGCTTAGGCTCAAAAAACTTTCCCTTATATTTGATTACATACTGAAGCTGGCTGGAGGTTTTACCAGAGGTTTCACCTACTTTTCCAGGAGCAGCGGAAATATTCTGTTTTTGCAGGGAAGTGATTACCTCATCTGCTGAAATATTATAAGCTGCCATTTTCTGAGGATCCAGCCATACTCTCATGGAGTACTCTTTCTGCCCCATAATTTCAGCACGCCCTACTCCATCAATACGTTTCAGCTCCTGAAGGACGTTGATATCCGTAAAGTTATAAATGAACTGTTCATCCTGGCTCGGATCTGCACTGGTGATGTTAAGGTACATCAGCATACTGTTCACCTCTTTTTCAGTAGTTACTCCGGCTCTGATTACCTCTTCGGGAAGTTCATCAAGAATAGTCGTTACTCTGTTCTGAACGTTTACTGCAGCCACATCAGGATCTGTTCCTACTTCAAAGAACACCTGAATAAGGGTAAGACCGTCATTGGAGGTTACCGTGGACATGTACGTCATCCCCGGCACTCCATTGATCGCACGTTCCAAAGGCAGCGCTACCGCATTGGCAGACACTTCGGCATTCGCTCCTGTATATTTTGCTGTAACGGTTACTGAAGGCGGTACAATATCGGGAAACTGGGTGATTGGCATTTTCAGCAACGCCATAATTCCCAGCAATACAAATAATATGGAAATAACCAACGAAAGAACCTTTCGTCTTATAAACATTTCTACCATAGTTAGTTGATTTAAAGATTATGAAAGGTTAATACTTCTTTTTGATTTTGATAATATCACCATCTTTCAAAGACTGAGTCCCTTCATAAATGATTAAATCTCCTTTTTTAAGCCCGCTTTCTACCATATAAGAATCTCTTAAAGTAGTTCCGATCTTAATGTTGGTCATTTTCACTTTATTCTGTTTATCTACCACAAAAACATAGGTTTTATCCTGAATGGAAAAGGTAGATTTTTGTGGAATAAGGATCGCATTATTCTGTTGCTCAGAAATGATAAGCTTCCCGGAAGTACCGTGTTTGATCAAACGGTCCGGATTCGGGAAAAGCACTTTATAACGAATAGAACCTGTGGTTCTGTCTATTTCCCCTTCTGCTGTTTTCAAAGCTCCGTTGAACTGGTAATTAACTCCATTAGGTAACGTTAATTCAATTTTTTGATGATTTCCGATTTTATCGTTAGCTAAAAGCTCAAAATATAAGTTTTCAGGAATGGAGAAATAGGCATACACTTCGTTCAGTTGGGAAAGTGTGGTTAGCAATGTTCCATTTTCCACCAAACTTCCGTCTTTATGGGGAATTACATCAATTACTCCATCAAAAGGCGCCGTAATTCTTGTAAAGCTTATTTTCTGAAGAACCGTTCTCTTTTCTGCATCGGCAAAGGCATGTTTTGCTTTTGCAGAAGATAGTTTAGCCTTTACCATTTCCAGTTCGTTGTTTGCAACAAATTTTTTAGCATGAAGACTCTGAATCTGCTTCAATTCTACTTCTGCAATACGAACATCTGCTTCAGTCTGTTTTAAAGCTGCATTTGCTTTCAGGAGTTCCATCTGAAGTTCGGCATCATTAATTTTAAATAAAGCCTGTCCCTGATGGACAAATTGTCCCTCATTTACATAAATATGCTGTATAATACCTCCGATTCTGGAGCGCATTTCAACATTTTTTTTAGCCTGGATATCAGTAACAAACTGGTTGCTCACCAAGGTGTCTTTTTCCTTGATTTCCAGCACGGGAACTTCTTTGTCTTTCTGATTGTCTTTTTGCTTGTCTTTACTGCATGACACAGCGAATAATGTTGCAAGAATGCAAATTATTACGTTTTTAAAATACATTTTTAAATGTTTAAGTTATAAGATTTCCGTAAAAATGATTTGGTATTCAGAAACTTAAACCTAGTACAGCTGGAGGAGATGGAGAAAAGATTTAACGCCACAAATAATAGAAATTGCGATCTCAGGAAGCGTAACTTTGGGAATAGCTTTTAAAATTCCTGAAAAATCTGCAATGGCAGTATCGTTTTTTTTGACAGAATGTTTTACAATTTTGACAGCCGCAGGCAATGCATGCGTATTCATATCTGCCTCTTCGTAAACATCCAGAACATGAATGTTGGTTACAGGAGGAACATGAGGGATATTTCTCAATGATTTTTCCGCCCAATTCGAATTGAAAAGGGAAAAAACCAGTATGATATAGAATAAGAAAAATGACCTCAGACTTGCCATGTCAACCAGAACACATTAGTTTTTAAGTAAAAAACGATAGTTTGGCAAAATTAGGAATTTTTACCGGAAAATCCGGCCATTGAACTGTTAAAAAAACTTAAACAATGGATGAATAATCTTATTTATTTGTATTGGGATTCCTACGGAATGACAAATAGAATGCAAAGTCTATTCATGCAGTCTGTAATTCCGTAGGAATCTAATTGGAATCGTTAAAGTTTCGGCTAAAGCCAGTGGAATTTGAGTTATCGTTTTGAAACGGGCTCCCTTCATCTAAGCTCAGGATAATAAACCGTTTCTATTGAATATCTAGAACAGTTTACTCAATATTCTGAAACGATAATCAAAGATATGTTCCAGTTTCTTTTTCACGAAAAGATTGTGGACAATTTCTCCTAAAAATCCCATGGGAAGTTCATAGTCTATAGTATCCTTCATTAATACGCCTTCTTCATTGGAAATAAATTCATGATAGTGGTTCCATAGTTTGTACGGACCTTTTTTCTGAAAATCAATGAAACTTTTCTGAAAATCTACGTGGGTGATCTCCGTCTGCCACTTCATTTTGATACCGAATAGTGGAGAAACATAATAATCGATGAGCATTCCTTCAAAGATTTCATCATCTTCCATTTCCGTTAATACGACGAAGCCCATATCCTTCGGAGTAATTTCTGAAAGATTGTTTGCGGAGGAAAAGAACTTCCAGGCGGTTTCTATATCACAATTGAGCTGTTGTTCACGGAAAAGAGTATGCTTCATAAGACCGGATCAGTTTATCTGATTGTTGTGAAACAAATGTATGACAAAGATTTAATTATAGATCCACATCAGTACTGGTTTTCCCGATTTCTGAATCATCGGATCAATTTCTTTCATGGCATTGTTGGAAACAGTCGGGCAGCCCCATCCTTCGGGAGATCCGTCAGGAAACACTTCCTCATCGCTCATAAGATCCCAGGAATGAAAGACAATATATCTTTTTAAAGCATTGCTGTTGGTTTCTTCAAGGCCGTGCATAAGGTATTTTATATTGATTCCCCAATCGCTGTAGCCTCTTCCTTCCAATTTATACTTTCCTAAAGATGAAAGGTGGCTTCCATCTTCATTGCTGAAACCCGGATTGGCTTTAGAATTATCTTTACTCCAGGAATTGGAACCGCAACCATGCCCTACCAGATATTTTTTCGTAATCTTATTATTCTTAAAATCCCAGACAAAAAAACGGTTAACGCCGGAGTGAAGGCTCATATCAATGAGAATACAGAAATCTTTGCTGAGGTTCTTTGAAGCACAGAATTTCAGGGCTTCTTCTGCTTTTATTTTTAATTTAGAAAAATCAGCTTCAGGTTTCTTTTCTGCAACTACTGATGTTTCTACCGTTCTTATTGTATTATTTCTCCTTTCCTGAGAACATGAACAGATCCAAAAGATGGTGAAAAACCAAAAAACCTTTTTCATATTTTATTTATAATGCTGAAAGATTCCGAAATCAGAAGGAGTCCAAAGTGCGGCTTTTTGCCCTGCTGCCTTCAAAGCGTTATTTGACCAGGTGTTGCAGGTATACAGAAAGCTATAAGTCCCTTTTGCATCATAAAAAGCATCGTTATCACCGTAAACAGCATTGGTAGGGATCAACATAAAATTTCCGTTCTGATCTCTGTCAAATTTATCTTCCACATATTTCACCAGATTTTCATACTGACTTCTGCTGATCATAATCATTTTACAGTCATCGCCTTCTTTCATCGTATTATAATAAGTACAGTGCATAGCTGAATCACTTAGCCAGAATGCAGCTTTTATAGCTGTTGAAAATTTCAGGTCTGCCCACGTAGGTGTATCAAGATAAAAACCTTTATCTCCCCATCCTATCCCTATATACTGATAGTCTGTTCTTTTTGATTTTGTATTGGCAAAAGGAATTTTCCGGCTCCAGTCCTGCAAATCGTTTTTCACAGGCATTACAATATCGGTATGCACTCCGTTGGTATAAATGTAGATTGGAATCTCTTTCTTTTGTCCGTCATCTTTTGCGGAAACAGGAATATAGGGAATCAACAACCCAAGGATGACATAAATAATCACAATCCCTAAAATAATTCCTACCACTTTCAGGAGATACATAAATATTGTTTTCACATTCATGTTTTTAATAAAATTTAATCTTTAATTTTTAGTAAAAGTATTTGTTTTAATCGAAAAATTAGCTATATTTAGTTACGAAATATTCACAAATATGCGTAAAAATACTAAATCCCAAAAAAGGTTTAAAGTAAGAGTAAAAACTGCTCCTAAAAGAATACAAAAAAGACGTTGATTTTCGGTGAGATTCTGATCTCCTGAAAATCAATTTTTCTTTATAGGAAAGGCTTTTTAAGAAACTTATTAATGTAAATCTTCACCTCCTTAAAGCGAAAAATTTAAGGAATGGTCGACCATCAGCTCTGGTTTGGAACTTCAAAAAATTCCAAAAGAGGGATTGTCACCAAAAGTTCAGAGAAAAATCAGTCAGAAGATTTCTGTAAAAACTCAATATTTCTTTTGAGTCCTGTAAATTTAGTACGTTTTACGGGAGACTTTCTAAAGATTTCTGAGAAAATTTCCTGAGTAAGTTCCTTCCATTCTCCTTTTTTGAAGTTTTTCAACGCTTCATTGGGTTGGAAGCGGCTTTGTTTGTTAGGCGCTGAGAACCTGTTCCAGGGACAAACATCCTGACAGATATCGCAGCCAAACATCCAGTCTTCCATTTTATCTTTAAAATAATCCGGAATTTCGCTTTTGAGTTCTATGGTTGCATAGGAAATGCAGCGGCTTCCATCTATAATTTTTTCAGAAACAATGGCATCTGTAGGACAGGCATCGATACATTTTCTGCAGCTTCCACAATGATCTGTAGTGGCGTGGTCAGGAATCAGCTCCAGATCGCAGATGATTTCGGCCAGAAAATAAAAAGAACCGCTTTGTTTGGTAATGAGGTTGGCATTTTTCCCTACCCAGCCTATTCCTGATTTTTTAGCCCACGCTCTTTCCAAAACCGGCGCAGAATCTACAAAGACACGAAATCCAAATTCCCCTATTTCTTCCTGCAGCTCTGCAACCATTTCACGGAGTATTTCTTTGATTACTTCATGATAGTCTTCTGCATAAGCATATTTTGAGATTTTAAAATTCTCCAGCGCTGAAATTTTTTCTTCAGGAAAGTAATTGTAAGAAAGTGAAATCACAGATTTTGAACCTTCTACCAATAGTCTCGGATCAAGTCTTTTGTCGAAATGATTTTCCATATACTTCATTTCGCCGTTGTAATTATTCTTCAGCCATTTTTCAAGATGAGGAGCTTCTTCCTCGAGAAAATCAGCTTTGGAAATGCCACAACTCTGGAATCCAAAACTTTTTGCCTTGGACTTTATGAGTTGGGAATATTTTTCGGCACCAGCATTCATTAATTTCACCCTGCAAAATTAAGATTATTTTATAAATTTGTAGTTTTTAAAAATAACCGCCTTAAAGGAAACGAATATTTAAACTACTCATCAACAACCATGAAAAAAATTGGTCTTTTAGGAGCAATTCTCGCTGTTAGCACTTATCATGCACAAATTAAATTTGAAAAAGGATATTTCATCAATAATTCCGGTGAAAAAATTGAAGTTTTAATCAGAAATTTAGATTGGAAAAACAATCCTGTCAATTTTGAATATAAGACAGATGAAACTTCAAAAGTTAAGACGGAAAGTATTAATAATGTTAAAGAATTCAGTATTGATGGTGATCAAAAATTTATAAGAGCAACTGTAATGCTTGATCGTTCTTCTGCCAACCTGGATGAAATGTCTGATAATAAAGAACCTGATTTTGAGAAGGAAACAGTATTCCTCAAGTACATCATCGAGGGAAAAGCAGCTCTTCTTTATTATGAAGATGGTAATATTGCGAGATTCTTTTATAATTCAGAAAAATCTAACCCAGAGCAGCTCATTTACAAAGCTTATCGTATCAATACCGGAAGTATAGGATATAATGAAGATTATAAAAAACAAATTACTGAACATCTGAAATGCGATATTAAAACAGAGCAAATTCAGAATACTGCTTATAATATCAAAGATCTTACAAAATTATTCACTCAATACAATGAATGCTCAGGAAGCCCGATCATAGAATATAAAAAAAATCATGAACAGAAAAGCTATTTCCATATCAATATCAGACCGGGAGTTAATTTTTCCAATCTTGAGATTAATTCTACTAATGGCAATGTAAAAAGTGATTTTGGAAAAAATACTTCATTGAGAATCGGAGTGGAGTTTGAATATGTTCTTCCTTTCAATAAAAATAAATGGTCTTTATTTGTTGAACCAACATATAGCTACTATAAAAGTAATTTAGAAAACGTCCAGAATGACGTCAGTTATTATCAAAGCAGCTATAACACCTCTATTGACTATAAATTTATAGAAATACCAATTGGTATAAGACATTATTTCTTTTTAAATGACAAATCAAAAATATTTGTGAATGCTGCTTATACTTTAAGTTTCGACATCAACTCTTCATTCAAATACAGAACTGTAGAACCAGAAATTATCTCCGGAAATAATTTAGTGTTTGGGACTGGATATAAATATAATGATAAGTTCAGTGCAGAATTCAGAGTAGGAACATCCAGAAATTTATTCCGTAATAATTTTTATTTAGAATCAAACTATAATACTGTATCTGTTATATTAGGATATACACTTTTCTAAAAATTACTCCAGTAGAAAGTTTAAAAAAAATTACGTAATTTCGTTTCTAATTTAATGTTTAAACCAACAACTATGTCTTTAATAGAAGTAATACAATCAGGAAACTATGAATTAATCGACGTTCGTGAGCCAATGGAGCTTGAAATGGACGGTAATATAGATGGTGCTAAGAATATTCCTTTAGGTGAAGTAGAAGACAGACAGGATGAGATCCTATCTATTGAAAAGCCTGTTATCTTATTCTGCAGAAGCGGAAACAGAAGCGGAAAAGCATTGGATTATCTTAACGCTCAAGGATTAAAGGACGGTTATAACGGCGGAGGCTGGGCTGAGCTGAAGGCTGTTCTGGAAGCAAATCAGGGAACTTTTTAAAAGTTCCTTTTTTTATATCTTATTTCTATGAATCTGAAAAACTATTTTGAAACGCTTTGTTCTTCTTTCACCGAAAACAAACAGCTGATCAACAGTCTGTGGAACGAAGTTGAAACCAGATATTCTGAAAAAGGCAGACACTACCACAATCTTCTTCATCTTGAAAATATGTTCAGTGAACTCGAAGCTGTGAAAAGCCATATTTCAGATTTTACAGCCATTTCTTTCTCCGTGTTTTACCATGACGTTATCTACGATGCTTCTTCTAAGTCTAATGAGGAAAAAAGTGCGGCCAAAGCAGAAAAAAGGCTTGGAGAACTTCATTTGAACAAAGACAGAATTTCACTCATTTCTGCGCAGATTCTAGCAACAAAATCACATCATCAATCCGATAATGAAGACACCAATTATCTGCTTGATGCCGATCTTTCTGTATTGGGTAAAGATTTTAAAACTTATTCAGAATATACTCAGAATATCAGAAAAGAGTATTCTATTTATCCTGACTTCCTTTATAAACCGGGACGAAAAAAAGTGCTCAAACATTTCCTTGAACTTGAAAGTACCTTTAAAACAGAATATTTTAAGGATAAATATGAGGCTCAGGCAAGGGAAAATATTGCTGCCGAGCTACAGTTATTGAAATAAAAATAGATCAATCTGTTGATTTAACAAAGACACCCGTTAACAGGTGTCTTGTTGATATTGTATATTAGAAATAATTGCTGATAAATCCGGCCGCTTTCTCCAATACAAGCTCAGGCACTTCTTTATGCGGTGTATGGCCTATACCGGGAATGATATATTTTTCCGCACTTCCACCGACCTGAGTAACTGTTTTTTCTACCTGATCCAATGTGCCATATTCATCGGCTTCTCCCTGAATAAATAACAATGGAGCTGTAATATCTTTCAGGAAATACTCTATATTCCAGGTTCTGTAATCATCCCTTGTCCAGGTTTCTGTCCAGGCTCTGAAAAGCATTTCTACTTTATCACCATGATATTTCTGCAAACGTTCCGGAAGATTGGTCGTTTTGTAAGCTTCCCATGCGTCGTAAACTCCTTTTAAAGTTGTTTCTTCTACAAAAATATGACCAGCTTCACAGATAACGGCTTTTATTCTTTCGGGATATTTTGCAGCGGTGATCAAAGCAATTGTTCCCCCATCACTGTGCCCGAACAGGACAACGTTATCAATATTCATTTCAGTCAATACATCATTCAACAGATCTGCTTCCAGTTCCATATAATGTATCGGCCTCTCATGAGTAAGCATAGGAAACGATTTCCCATAGCCTAAACGGTCATAAGCAAGAGTATTGCATTGTGTGATCTCAGCCAGCTTAGCCGGAAAATCTCTCCAGAGCTGCACAGATCCTAATGAATCATGCAGAAAAACAATGGTAGGCCTGTCTCGAAGTTGATTATTGTGTTCGATATATAATTTTTGTCCCTTTACATCAATTATTCTTCCTTCCATCGAATAAAATCATATTAAAAAACCGGCATTTTCGTTTCTTCAAATTCTTTTAAAAGATGGCTGAAAACAGTTTCCACCGGAAGAATTTCATCAATTAAAGCAGAAACCTGGCCTATTTCTAGTTCTCCCTCTTCCATATCTCCTTCAAACATCCCTTTTTTTGCTCTGGCTCTTCCCAGCGATGCGATTAAAGCATCTTTGTTTCTTCCGTTCACATAAATATCTTCCAGCTCATTGAAGAATTTATTTTTAACCATTCTTACAGGAGCCAGTTCTTTCAACGTAAGGTGTGTATCTCCTTCCTGGAGTTCTGTAATTTTCTTTTTCCAGTTTTCATGGGCGCTAGCTTCGTGGGTAGCAGCAAAACGGGAACCGATTTGTACACCGTCCGCACCAAGAATCATTGCAGCCTTAATTTGTGAACCTAAAGCAATTCCTCCGGCAGCGATTAACGGTTTAGAAATATGTTTCTTTACATTCGGAATAAGACAGAATGTGGTGGTTTCATCTCTTCCGTTGTGGCCTCCTGCTTCGAAACCTTCTGCAACAACAGCATCTACTCCTGCGTCTTCGCATTTTACAGCGAATTTGGTGGAAGAAACAACGTGAGCTACTTTGATTCCTTCTTTCTGAAGGGTTTCCGTATAGGTTTTCGGGTTACCGGCTGATGTAAATACAATTTTCACTCCTTCTTCAAGGATGATCTGAATGATTTCATCAATATTAGGATATAACATCGGTACATTTACCCCGAATGGCTTATCTGTCGCCAGTTTACATTTCCGGATATTTTCTCTCAGGATATCAGGATACATACTTCCTGCTCCTATTATTCCTAATCCTCCACAGTTAGAAACTGCAGAAGCAAGTCTCCATCCTGAATGCCAGATCATGCCTGCCTGGATAATTGGATATTTAATATTAAAAAGGTGTGAAATTCTATTGTGTGTAGCCTCCATGTCATGAAGTTTTTTTGCAGCGTTAAAATCTATAAAATTGCTCATGTGTAAAAATAATAAAAACAACTGTTTTCCGGGAAAAATATGTCAATATTTTCTATCATAGCTTATTATTCTTTAAAGCTTATTATAAAAAAAACCTTCAGAAATTCTGAAGGTTTTGATTTTATTTTGTTAAGGATTGTTTCTTCCAGTTAGACTTAAAGTTACAGGTGTCGTAACGTCCGTCAATTGAAATAAAGGTTGTCGGTAACTTTGAGTTGACAAACTTTTCAACCATTTCACTTTTCTTTTTATTCAGCGCCATCTGCTTGATTCTGCTGAAATCTGTTTCCAGAGTAATCTGGTGAGAAGGAATCACATCTTCAACTTTGATGATCTTGATTTGTTTTCTCTTATTCTCTTCGTCTTCAAAAGCAGTAGTGATATCACCTTTGTTTAATCCTGCCAATTCGTAACTGATTGTTCCAGGGATACTTTCTCTTTCAATTTTATCAGAGCCATCAGCTCCAGGAATGATCCCAGCATTGAATTTTGTTCTTTTATCGTCAGAGAATTTAAAAGCAGCATCTTTAAACGTCATTTTACCATCAACGATAAGACCTCTTATACTGTCTAATTTTGCTTTTGCTGTTTTGATCTCATCATCAGTAGGTACTGCTTTTAACAAGATATGTCTCGCATCATATACTTTACCAGATCTTTTCACTAACTGAATAATATGGAATCCGAATTCAGATTCAATAGGATCTGAAATTTCATTTTCCTGAAGGTTCAATGCTGCAGCTTCAAATGGCTTTACCATCTGTCCTTTATTGATATTTTTATATAATCCTCCATTAGCGGCAGATCCTTCATCTTCAGAATAGATTCTTGCCTGGCTTTCAAAAGTTTCCCCTCCGATAATATCCTGCTTGATTTTTTTCAACCTGTTGATAAGCTCTTGTTTGTGAGCTTCTGTAAGTGACGGGTAGATCATAATCTGAGCTAAAGTAACTTCATCTTTTACCTGTGGCAACTGTGTTTTATACATATTGTAAAAATCAGTTACCTCATTAGGAGTTACGTCCGCTTTATCAGTTATTCTCTGGTACTTTGCCTGTCCGTAATACTGGTCTGTATCAATTTTTTCAATAGCATTTTTCAGTTCATAAGCATTTCTGAACTTATAAGCTGCAAGCATTGTTTTCTCATCCGGAAATTGAGAAAGCATCTGACGGTATTTTGCATTAGCCTGTTCTTTGATTGCTGCAGAACGATTTTCAATTAAGGTATCTTTTTTTGCTTCGTATACAAGAAGCTTATTGCTGATAAGGTTTTCCAGGAACTCACATTTGTCTGTGTTGGCAGCTCCCTGTTGTTTACCATAATTCATCTGCTCGATTACATCAGATTCCAATACAATCTCATCCCCGATAACAGCTGCAATACCATCCACCAGATCTCCTTGTTTTAGCTGGGCATTCATCATATTTGAAGAGAATATCATGATGAAAATCCCAAGAAGAAAAGTGATTTTTAGTTTATTTGTCATTTTACTATTTTAACAAGTTGCAAATTTAGAATTCTTAACGAATTTCACTCAATTTTTTATTATAAATATTTCTTAAAAAGACTTATTTACTGCAGTTCAACATCAAATGTCGTTAATTCTTTGAATTGTCTCAATCTGCTGAACATATCTGCTTCGTTTACTTCTTCTATTCTTTCTGTTCCGAATTTCTCTACAGTGAATGAAGCCATTGCAGATCCTACGATAAGAGCAGATTTCATCGTTTCGAAATCAATTTTTCCTTTTTTGGCAAGATATGCCGCGAAACCTCCTGCAAAAGTATCTCCAGCTCCTGTCGGATCGAAAACATCTTCCAGTGGAAGTGCCGGGATAGCAAATACTTTATTATCATGGAAAAGTAAAGCTCCGTGCTCTCCTTTTTTAATGATCACATATTCAGGACCCATTGTGTGGATCTTTTTAGCTGCTTTCACTAAAGAATATTCTCCCGAAAGCTGTCTTGCCTCTTCATCATTGATGGTAATAACATCTGTTTTAGCAATCATATCCATTAAGATATCCCATGCAGAATCCATCCAGAAGTTCATGGTATCAAGGATAACCAGCTTAGGACGGTTGTTCATTTTTTCAAGTACAGATAACTGAACTCCAGGGTGTAGGTTTCCAAGTAGTAAAATTTCGGCATCCTGCATTGAATCCGGGATTTTCGGATCAAAGTTCTCCAACACGTTTACTTCTGTAGCCAAAGTATCTCTTGTATTCAGATCGTTGTGGTATTTTCCGGACCAGAAGAATGTTTTTCCTTCTTTCACAATTTCAATTCCTTCGATGTTTACCTCTCTGTTTGTGAACATATCAAGATGTTCCTGTGGAAAGTCTCCTCCTACTACAGAAACAATTCCGGATTTAACGCCTAAAATTGATGAAGTGATCCCGATATAAGTGGCTGCACCTCCTAAAATTTTGTCCGTTTTACCAAATGGTGTTTCAATTGCATCAAATGCAACACTTCCTACAACTAAAAGTTTCATATATTTTTCAATGTATATTAAAAGTAATTATTTTTTCCATTCAAAAGTGTCCAGCAGATGTTTCATATCATTTTTGATATAGTTCACTGCAGGCGCAAGAGAGTCCGGTTTCGGTCTCGTATTAAAGTATAAGTAAGCAGTCACGAAGTGTTTCGTACTGTCTGTAATGTAAAACTGAAGATTGGAAGCACTCTGCCCTTTCAATTCATAGAAGTTCCCATATACTTTCTTTTCAGGGTATTCAAAGGATTTTGTATCTATGGAACTGGCTTTGATGGTATGTTCATATACCATTTTTTCAGCTTCCTTAATATGGTCAGCAAAGTCGTTTTGTATAGGGTAATAGGTAATGAAAAGCTTAGCTTTCATTTTTGGATAGTTCAGATAGAACCAACAAGGTTTCTTCGCTGGAGCAATCGAAGCAAAGTCCGAATACTCAAAGGTGTAGGCGCAATCGTTTTCAAACTTCTGATATTTCGGTGCGGGATATTCAAGACGCAGTTCTCCATAAGGTTTTGGTGAAGGGTCTTTTCCACATGAAATTAAAAGCAGCGATACAAAAATAAAAATGACTTTTTTAATCATTTTGCAAAAGTACAAATTAGATTTCAGATTTCGGAAGACAAATTTCAGTCTTTCAGTGCGTTTTGAATGTAAATTTCCAAAGGTTTCGGAAAGGATTTTTCATGAGAGCCTTCAAGGTCTGTAATCAGGTATTGATTTTCAGCGATAAAATCATTCCATTGTCTTTCTGAAGTAACCTCGACATTCCAAATTTCAATGCTTAAATTCTTATGAGTCAGTTTATGGGTAATTGTTTTTGAACCTGTAATAAAGGGTTCCATATCGGAAGGAATAGCTGTGGGAAACTCAAATAATTTCTTCCATATGAAGTCATCTGCTCTCTGACGGATCAGAAATTGTCCTTTTCTATGAACAAAATAATAGGTCAAAGCAAGATCTTCTGCTTTTACTTTTTTCGTTTTTACAGGATAATCTGAAATTTTTTGCAAGGAAAATGCCAGACAATCTTCATTTACAGGGCATTCTCCGCACAATGGATTTTTCGGTTTACAGATTTCCGAGCCGATATCCATCATGGCCTGATTAAAGTCTCCTACATTTTCCGGCATCACCAGGGCGGCCAGTTCAGAAAAATAGGTAAACGCTCTTGAATTTGAAATATCGAAGTCATCGGCAAAAAGACGGCTCAAAACGCGGTAAAAATTCCCGTCAACCGCAGGCATTCTTGCACCGAAGCAGATGCTTGAAACCGCTGCTGCAGTATATTTCCCTACTCCTTTCAGTTTTAAAATTTCTTCATATTCGTGAGGAAAGACACCCTGATAATCGTTCATGATCTGCTGGGCCGCTTTATGAATATTGATGGCTCTTGAATAATATCCCAATCCTTTCCAATAGAGTAAAACTTCATTTTCTTCAGCTTCCGCCAATGTTTTTACATCGGGAAATCGTTTAATGAAATTATTATAATGATTCAATCCCTGATTAATTCTCGTCTGTTGAAATACGATTTCACAGATCCAGATTTTGTACGGATCTTTTGTCTGTCTGAAAGGCAGATCTCTTGCATTATTTTTGTACCACTCCAAAAGCTTGTTTCCTATATGAAGGAACTCTGAACCTGTTCTATTTTTTTCCAAAAACCAATCTTATTTTAATCATTGAAGAGATGATCTTCTCTTCATCCTGAACATTGTTTCTATGCTGCAAAGATAGGTTTATTTTATTTTTCCTGTTTTTGATGTTGAAGGAGTTTTTTTGTGAATCTGTTATTGTATAAATTTATTTTTTACCCTGATCTCTTCCTATGCATTTCAACTTTGAATTTAACTTTTATTGAAGCAGCATCATTATTTAGAATATTTTCAGCAATATAAGTCATTGCACAACCGCAGCCACAACTAATAACAAAAGATTTACTATTTTCTACATTTCTACTTTGAGAAATTAAAAAATTTGTTTTTTTTGATTTTGTATTATCTTTTATAAAAATATCTTTCTGCTGTTTCTTCTGTTCAAATGAACATGAGAAAAATAGTAATGATAATGGAATCAAAAAAGTTTTCATCCTATGCTAAATTATTTATTCTGATAGGATTTTATCCAAATCAAGCTGTTTGAGCGATATTTTTTCAGAGATCTCTTTTTGCATCCATTTTTCATCACCTGTTTTCGCACTTATTCCTAAAGTTGCGATGAATAATTTTTCAATAAATAAATCATTATTCTTGAAAAAAACGGGCATAACAATTTTTCGAGACGTATTTTGATACTGATCTGTGTAACCTAAAATTAAATTGAAAACTTGTTTGTTTTTTGTATTAGTATCTATTTCTATAAAATCACAATCAATGTTTTTTGTAAAAAATACTTTATTATCAGTTTGCGCTTTTAAAGTATAATCATTTGTGTTTTTTTCTATAATAATGAGATCATTTTTATCACTTTTATTAAAGTTAACTCTATAATTTTTAGTTTGTGTTGAATTTGAATTAAAAGAAGAAGGTAGATCTTCTTCATCAATATTTTCTTTTAAATTTATTTTATCACTATTAATGGCTTTCGTATTATTTTCTTTACAACTAAAAAAGAAAATGAGAGGTACTAAAGTTAAAACGGGTTTCATCATTGTCCATTTATATTAATTTTCAAACATTTGGAAACAGTAAGGATTATTTATTTAATTTTTTGTAATGGCATTTCATTATTTCCGGGGTTGATAAAATATATGGGATTTCCTGAAATAAAGTAATTGTCGTCTGATTTTTCAATGTAAATAACTCCCATCTCATCAGAAGAATCATTATATTTTATTTTAATTTTTTGATAATTAATTTCTTCAGCCTTTAATTTAGAATATTTATTTGTTGTTCCTTCTTCAGTAATATCCATAGAAATATCTTCAAGGGAATTTATTATGATGTTAAAAATAGTTTTTACTTCGTCTCTATTTGAAGCTTCAAAATGATATTTTCCTTTCCAAAAATCAATATTTGTTTTCGTAATATTATTATCTTTTGAGAAAGATTTTTGTTGTACTGAAGATATTTTGCCTGAAGAATTTATTTTATAATGTTCCCATTTTTCAACATTTACTCCAGATTCATCTTCTACGATATCTAATAAATAAATTTCATTTTTATCAAGATAATAATATTTTGTTTTTACAGTTAATGCTTCTGAAAAATTAAAAGATTGGTAAATAACAATCGAGTCAGTTATTGTTTTATTTTTTTCAATATACAATGTCGTTTGGTAACTTAAATCTGCATTATTGCTTTTAGGAATATTATTTTTAATAAATAGTTCTATATTAGAAGCCAGTTTTCCAATAATGTTTTTTTTATTTATTGAGTTTAATTTTTCATAATTGAATTTGATTTTAGATAGGGTACATTTTGCATCATCTTCTTCAATTTGTTTTTCTGATCTATTAAAAAAAGTAGTTTTTAATTTACAAGTAGGATTGATAGAGCTGACAAAATTCAAATCAGAAATTAACTTATCACCATTCCAATTTTTATCAATGGATATTTCTTGGGAGAAAGATGGTTTTGAAACATTCTCTTGCGCTTTTTTGCAAGAAAAAATACTTAAAAAAGATAATAAAATAATTAGGTTTTTCATTTTTCTTTAATTGTTTTTATAACACTACTATTAAAATTTCCAGAATGCAAATGACTATTGTGAAGGCTTCCCCCATTACCAGCTCTTTTTAGCTTCTGACAGTACTCATTTATACCCTTTAAAACTTCTGTAAAATGGAAAAATATTGCACTATCTATTACCTTTTGATCTTGCTCAACAATACCTAAATAAAGTGTATCTACACTTCTTCCATTACAATGTTCCTGACTTGGAAAGCTTGAGCCTTCAGAAAAACAACTACCTGTTGTAGTTAGTTTGTATCCAGATTTAGCTAAATACCCAATAAATCCAGCAAAAGAATCTGCTCCAGTATATCTTCTTTGAGTTTTTGAAAAGCTATAAGCAATAGAAACACCATCTTTTTTATAATTTAAACTATCTGGCATTTTAATTAATTCAACATTATTTTTTCCCGCTTTATATAATAGCCAAATGATTCCTTTTTTAGGATGAGTTCCGTATTCTGCAATATCTCCATTTTCATATTTTACACGTCTAGATGTATTTCCTTCAGAAACATATTGATCAGAAAGAACTTTTGAATGAGTAGGTTTAGTGTTATAAACTTGTCCAACACCCTTTTCTTTAGTCGTATGCCAATCTACAGTAGTTATTTCATGCTCATTTCCTATTGAATCATGATAAACATATTTATATCTAGTTTCATTTCCTTCCTTTATTTTTTTAGGAATATGTTTTTCGATTTTATTATCATGATATATATGATAAGTTACAATATCTTTTGCATTAATATTATCACTTTTTGTACTATTATTGCCGCATGTAAAAGTCTTTGTTTTATTAGATCGTCCTAATTCTTCTACTTCTTTCAAAGCTTCTTCGAATTCCCAAACATAGGATTTTCCCTCTTTACCTTTATAAAATTGCTTTTTGCCATTTTTATCAATCCAAAATTCGTGTGTCTCTCTTTTGAACATTGAGTTGTCATCATATGCATCTTTCGTACTATCATAAACAACATAATTTTTTTCAGAAGCATGGGCTGTTGAATTTGGATAGTTTACAGCTAAGTAAAGAGCAGTTCTATTTTTTAATAGATTTTTATACATTTTTTTCTTAAAATGTTTTTCAACGTAGTCTAATTGTTGTTCTGCAGTTAATGACATCAAATGAGTTCTTGTTGTTCCAATTTCCTCTGCTGCAGCTTTTCCAAATTGTATTAATCCAATATATTTGTATTTACTATTTTCATCAGGATTTTTCCTAAAAGTACCACATTTAGGGCTAAATGAATATGCTGATTCTAGAGCTATAATTGTCATTAGCCAATTTGCCCCTTCATAATTTTCTTGTGGTAGTTCTAAATTTTTAGCAATTTGCACTACTTTATTTCTAAACTCACAACTTACTTTTCCTCCCCATACTAAATCTTTATACTGTTCCTGACATATACAACTTCCTGGTTTATCTGGGTTTTGCGTATTCTGTACTCCCACCGCACTCTTCACCTTCTCCACCTGCATCAGGCCATCCGAATTTACCTCAAATTTCTGAGATTCTGCAGAAAGATCTTTAGAGATAATTTCTATAAAATAGTTTTGTGTATAGAAATTCGAATTGCCGATAGGAAAGCCTATTCCTTTTTCAGAACTCACTTTTGTAATGATAAATCCTGAGGTATCGTATACATCGGCAGGAATTTTAATCATTGCACTTCTATAAACTTCATGAGTGGATGTGGAATCATATTTCCAGATGACATACTGAATGTGTTTTTCCACCATATTCTTGGAGTGAATTCTGACCCTAACTTTATCTCCTACCGCTACTTTGGAAAGCTCTTTTCCTGTATCATCAATGAAAACAGCTTCTATAATATTACCTTTAGGATCCGGCTGTTTAGGACCACCTTCTGGTCCGACAGGGAATTTTGGTGTGTGTTTCTCAGGCTGCGGCTTAGGTTTGGGGTGATTTTGAAGTTGGCTCTTATAATCAGGGTTGGCTACCTCTACATTCACCTGGCTGGCTCCCAGAATTTTCCCGGAGTAGGTAGCCGTAATATAATATTCATGATTGGCGCCTTCATTTCTGTCACCTTTCATCAGAAACTGATCGGCCATCTGACGAAGGATTTTTTCATCAGACATTAAATGAATAGATACTTCCGCAATTCCTTTTTCATTGACGCGAGCCTTGTAGCTGCGTGTGTGACGGTTGTTTTTGTTAATACTGGCATCGTGCCCTTTTCCAGGAGCGTCATCTTCCCAAAGGTGAAATTCAATCTCTTTATTAAACATCGCAATACAATGAGCTTGTGCGATAAGAATATCATGATAACTTGCTTTATTGAAATCTTTTACTCCTCTGTTGAAGAGGACTACTTTATCAATCTTTGGAACCTTGTTACTGATAGGAACAATTATAAGGCTGTCAGCCAGTTCCCTGGTAACGGGAAGGCCGGGTAAAATCCCTTTTTTAATTTCATACACCTTCATTTGAAATTCTACTCCCAGCGCTATTTCTCCAAAGTTGTATGTCACTTTTTCACCGGTTTTTGGTTTTCCGGTGATGTCTTTCCAGCTTCCGTTTTTCTGTTTCTTATAAAGATACCATTCAAAGTCTCCATTCAGTACAAATGAAAGTACTGAAGGTTTTATTTCGTAGGAACATGTTGTTCCAACCCGAGGATTCTGATCCCCGGCAATATTCCCTGTCATGGCTGATAGAATTTAACGAACTCCCAGTCGGAAGCAATTTAGACAGGTACTACTTTTCAGATTAAATGGTTGGAGACGATAGAGGGAGATATCCTCATATGGGTTACATTCTTTTTCATTTTGTTTTTGTGTTTGTGTTTGTTCAAAAACAAAAGTAAAAAAAATCATGACATAGTGATATAAAAAACTTGAATTTAAAGTTAATTCTTCTCAACAGAATATACCGGAGCTGCTTTTAACCACTGATACTTAAGGTTTCTGTCTTTGGCTATAAAACGGTACCCTTCAAGCTTCTTCAGATACACATACATAGAATCTGTATTTTTAATCTTTAATTTGTATTGAGATAAAAACAGCATTGGCATATCTACCGTAGAATCTCTTACTGTTTTCAATACTTTTCCGGATTTTACTTTATAGAGATAGAATGATTTTCCACGGCCTTTTGAACTGTCTGAAAGTTTTACCTCTGAACTTGCAAGTACGAGTTCACTTCCATCAAAACATTCATCTTCATTCATGATGTATGCTTTTCCTTCCTGACGTTCCTGTGCGAAAAGATCATTTTCGTAAGTGCCCGGACTTTGGTATTTTTTTTCACAACTTATCAAAAGAACCATTGATAACATTGGTAAACCAATGATAAGTTTCTTATTCATATTCAATTTCATAGGTGTTGGTTGAAAAAAAACCGATGTAATATTGCATCGGTTTTTGTTATGTAAAGTATGTTTATATTACTCCTGAGTATATTCTGCATCCCATTCGTTACCATCATCTCCTTTGTGTCCGTCCAATTTAATAACGAAACTTTTTGTAGGGAAATAAGGGGTCATACGGATATCCAGCCATACTCTGTCTTTGTTTACTCTATCCTGCTCGAAACGAACAATTTTGAATTTCTCGATCAGCTTGTCCGGTCCTTTGATGTTATCCAGGAATGTTACAATCTGTCTTCTCAAATCATCCTCGTTCTTAGCGTTCCAGTTTTCGAAAGCTCTTCTGTTAAGGAAGTCTAATAATACTTTGGTTACATAGTCGAATACACGAACTACGGAATACGTCTGAAGACCGATATTGTCTCCTGTAAATAAGGTCTTCGCTGAGAAAGCCATAATTTTTCCGTACTCGTTAACCATTGGTACAAGACCCATTTTTTCCAGCTGAGAAATTTCACTTTTCTTAAGCTCGAATTTTACGGCGTCTACTTCGTTGATGTTACCATGTTTTTTACCTGCTGCCACCTGAGACATCAGTGTTTTATGGATTTTTCCGGCTAATGAAGTGGAAGGCGGAAGCTCTACGTTTTCTTCTTCCCCTACTTCTTCAGCTTTACCACGTCCTACCAGCCAGTTACACGTCATAATAACGTTACTTCTGTGAAGCTCACCTCCTGTAAGATTGGCAGAGTGGAATAAATCTACCACGTCATCTGGCTTATCAAGGTTAGCGAAGTCTGTAACCATCATTACTTTGTTTTCGTTACAGATTTTTGCCCACTTCTCGATGACCTTGTTTGATCCTAAATATCCAGGTATGGCAAGGATTGAGTAGTTATCTCTAAGATCAAGACGGTCATAATAATTTTTGAATTCTTCTGAAATAGCATCAATGAACAGAGGATTATCCAGATCGGAAACCTGCTCAAGGCTTGCATTCACGATACTTACGTTATCCACTTTATCCAATTCTGTATTTTTGTAGAATTGGGCTACTGTTCTGTAGTTGGTTTCCAACATACGAACAGCATCCAGTGTATTTTTTAAGTTTTTCTTTAAATTCTCGTCGGCCTGTTGTGCTTTACTTTTGCACGTATCAGCCATTTTATCAGCAGATTCGCTACCTTCTAAAAGGTTTACCCAAAGGTTGATCTTCTGAAGAAGTTCTTTTCTTTCTTCTGCTTTATTGCTATCGTTCAGGAAGATTTCTTTTCTTGCCTTTCTTGTGGGGTTCATATTGGCAATACCGTCTACAACGGATTCAACAAAGCCAAATCCTCCCATTTTATTGAGCTCTGCAAGCGGGTTACCCTTCGGCTGCCCTGCGTGTTGCTGCTGACCCTGCTGCTGGCTTTCTTGTGCCTGTAATTTGCTATCCATGATTTAATGTAAGTCTTTAATTATTTTTCAAGTTCTTGTGCCACTTCTTTCAATACCTCTATGAACGCCGCTCTTGTCTGATCGTTCTCCAGCATATTGCGTAGAATTTTGTTTGTTTTCAGCTGACGTACTATTTTATTGTACTGCTCCTGTTCCATGCTCAATTGCTGCAGATAATCTGACTTCTGAGTAAGGCTTTTAGGGGTAAAGTCTCCAAGGTTTTGAAAACGGAATTCTTCTTCTACCACTCCACCATCTTCTGTTTCGTGCTGTACCGATACTGAAGGCTGGAAATGTCTGAAAACGTCTTCCACTGTTTTTAATCCTGTTACGATTTCAGGGGTATAAGACTCTTCTGTTGTAAGCTGGCTTACTATCAGTGATTTATTTTCCTGTATTTCCTGAATAGCTTCATTAGCGTCTACTTTTACCTCGTTTCCGCCAACACCATAATTAAACATTGCCATATTATTGTTATTTTGAGATTTACTATTTTGGTTTGGATCTGTTCTTGAGTAATTTACCGATGAATCAAATAAATTACCAATCCAATGTTTAAATTTAAAAAAAAACTGTAACATACAAAATTTTACTAAGATTTTTCTTGGATCATCTAAATTCTTCTGCATTTATTCAACATAAAATCACCGTATTACGATATCACTAAGCTATGAAAAAATAAATAAAGTCTTCCAAGAAAAATAAAATAAAATTTTTGTCCGCTTTACTCTTTTAAAAACATGTCTGATAAATGTTAAAATAAGAATTGCTAAGATTTTACAAAAAATTATTCTTTATATTTAAACAAAGTGAACAGTGTCATGAAAGATGTAAAAATAGCATTCAGAAAACCGATATTTCCTGTTTCAGAAGCATTACAGCAATATTTGGAAAAATATAACAGAACGACCAAGATTAAGTTTCTGTATGAAGATCTTTTAAGGTTCAGCGACAGTGTAAGAATTCTGGATAAAGATGGCAAAGATACTTTGTGGCTTGGGGTACTGTATTCTGAATATGAGTTTAAAGAAATAGAGGCCAATTTAAATAAAATCTATACCCTCCTTCATTCTGATGGAGATATTGCTACTTTACCATATCTGAAAGTTGATACGATCGACTTTTGTACGTTCGGAAATTCTAAACCTTTTCGTATTCGGGTGAGAAATATACTTAACGATAATTACACCTATTTTTATATTAAACAGGCAGATGCTTCCCGAATATTCGGGCTGGAACTTGAAGATCTGCTTTCCCCCAACCGAATAAACTTTCTGGTTTACAAAAACACTTTGATCGAGGAACATATTTTAGGAATTCCCGGAGACGTTTTTATTCAGAAACATTTATCCAACTGCTCCGAACTTGAAAAAGCACAGATTTCCAAAGAATTTGTGAAATTCAATGAGCGTTGCCTTATTGGACTCCTTGGTGATATGCGTTCTTATAATTATGTGGTGATTCCGATACACGATTTTGATCAGGTTATTTACAGAATCCGTCCTATCGATTTTGATCAGCAAACGTATGAGGGAAATCTGAAAGTTTATCTTCCACAGTATTTCAAAGAAAATAATCAAATGGTGAATATGGTATTGGAAAAGCTGAAGCCAAGTTCCATAGAACAATACCGCAAAGAAGTACGTTCACAAATTGTAAAAAGAGTAACGAGCAGTCAAAACAGATTTGATGAACTTATTTCTATTATGAAAAAAGACAATCTTGCACCGGAAGCCAATGTCATAGAACTAAGAACAGCTTTACAAAAACTCACCTATGATGTTAATTTCAAATATTGTAAAACCATGGGAGATATTATAGAAACCGGAATAAAGTTTGTGCTCCGAAACTATAAGAAAGAATATTAAAAAAGAGAATCCGCTTCGTATTGAATCGGATTCTTTCTTTTCTAACAATTTATGGTAAAATTACCAGATTTTTATTCTGTCCTGAGGAGCTTTATACATTTTGTCTCCCGGTTTGATATCAAATGCTTTGATGAATGAGTCCTGATTAACCAACGGACCAAATGCTCTGAACATTCCCGGAGAGTGGGGATCGGTTTTCACCTGGTTGATCATATACTGATCGGTAGCTTTCGTTCTCCAAACCGTTGCCCAGCTCATGAAGAATCTCTGATCCTGAGTGAATCCGCTGATCTTTCCAGGGTTTCCTTTATCTTTTAAGTACATCTGAAGGGCATCGTAAGCCACTGCTACTCCACCTAAGTCACCAATGTTTTCACCACTTGTAAATTTACCGTTCACGAAGCTTCCTTTTACAGGTTCGTAAGCACTGTACTGAGCAGCTAACTGGCCTACTTTTGCATCAAAGTTTTTACGGTCTGCATCCGTCCACCAATTATTCAGGTTACCGTCTCCATCGAAACGTGAACCGCTGTCGTCAAATCCGTGAGAAATTTCGTGACCAATAACGGCTCCGATTCCTCCGAAGTTCACTGCAGCATCCGCTTTAGGATTGTAGAAAGGAGGCTGAAGAATGGCTGCCGGGAATACAATTTCGTTGTTTGATCCGCTGTAGTAAGCATTTACAGTTTGTGGAGACATTCCCCATTCTGTCTTGTCAACAGGTTTTCCTACTTTATCTAAGCTTCTCTGATATTGCCATGCTGCTACATTCTGAAGATTAGAATATAATGTAGCCCCTTCTTTTGGTGATTCTACTTTCAACTGAGTATAATCTTTCCATTTGTCAGGATAAGCGATTTTCACTGTAAACTTGGATAGTTTTTCCTGAGCTTTTACTTTGGTTTCAGGAGACATCCAGTCTATATTTGCGATGTGTGTTTTAAATGATTTTAAAAGGTAATCAATATACGTTTCCATCTGCTTTTTAGCTTCTGGAGTGAAGTATTTGTCTACATACAATTTTCCGAAAGCTTCACCAAGAACACCATTGACAAGGGTAAGCCCTCTTTTGTTCATCGGACGCTGTTCTTTTTGTCCCTGTAAATATTTAGCATAGAAATCGAATCTGATCTGCTCCAAATTGTCATCCAGATTACTTGCGTTTCCATTGATAATATGGTATTTCAGATAGTCTTTCAGTAAAGGAAGGTTTTTCTGGGTAATGAACTGATCCATATTCTGGTAATATTTCAGTTCTCCGATGATCACCCGGTCTGTGTTTACTCCTGCATCTTTCAGATATTTTGCCAGGTCAACGTTTTTCACAAGCCCAGATAATTCTGATACTTTTTTAGGGTTATATCTTAAATTGGCATCTCTGTTCTGCTCAAGAGTCAATAAATAATTAGCAAGCTGTTTTTCAAAGTCTACCACATTCTGTGCCGCCTGAGTAGTATTTTTATATCCTAAAACTCCGAATAACTTTCCAACGTAGGTTTGATATTCCGCCAGTGTTTTAGTATTGGCATCATTTACTTTCTGGTAATAGTCTCTCCCCAAACCAAGATCCGGACCGCCAAGATACACCGCATTCATATTGGAATTCTTCATATCAGCACCTACTCTCCATCCATAGAAAGAGTTATCGCCTAATCTTGTAGCTTCTAAAAGATATTTCTGAAGATCACCAAGACTTTTAATAGCATCTACTTTGGCAAGATCAGCTTTGATAGGAGCCAGACCTTCTGCATTTCTCTTATTGGTATCCATAAAAGAGGCATACAGATTCTGGATTTTCTGTCCTTCTGACCCGGAAGGATATGATTCTGTAAGAATTTTGTTTAATATATCTAATGAAGCATCATCTACATTTTCTCTCAATGCATTGAAAGATCCCCAGTTTGCTTTATCTGAAGGAATCTGAGTCGTTTTCACCCAGTTTCCATTCACATAGCTAAAAAAATCATCTTGTGGACGGACACTGGTATCCATATACGATAAATTGATTCCCTCTTCTTTTGCTTCTTCTTTTACCGGTTCAACTACTTTTGCTGTAGCTTCTGTTTTATTGTCTGTCCCTACAGTCTTTGCTGCACCACATGAGTTAAGAAATACAATACCTGAAAGGACAAGTATTCCAATATTTAGCTTTTTCATTAAAGATAATTTTTGATTTTACACAAACTTATCAAATATACAAACTTTAATGATATGTAATGAATGATAATTGATAATTCGGGATTTAAAGTTTAATGTTATTAGACCACCCCGTCAAAAATTCAAAGAATTTTTGCCACCCCTCCGAAAGAGGGGAATGATGGAAACCGTTAATATAAAATTATCACTTAGATTCCTAATCATGATTACTTATTATTTATTACCTATAATCTGCAACCCATCACCTGCTACCTAAAAAAACAAAACCGCTCATTGCTGAGCGGCTGTTATTGTTACCAGATTTTGATTCTGTCTTCCGGAGCTTTGTATAGTTTATCTCCTTTTTTAACGTCGAATGCTTTGTAGAAAGCGTCAACGTTGATAAGCGGACCAAAACTTCTGAAGTATCCTGGAGAGTGTGGATCGGTTTTCACCTGATTCACCATATATTTCTCACTTGATAATGTTCTCCAAACGGTTGCCCAGCTTAGGAAGAATCTCTGATCCTGAGTGAATCCGCTGATTTTTCCTGGGTTTCCTTTATCTTTTAAGTACATTTGAAGAGCATCATAAGCGATATTTACACCACCTAAATCAGCAATATTTTCACCATTTGTGAAAGTACCGTTTACAAAAGTTCCTTTTACAGGCTCGTATTTGTCATATTGAGAAGCAAGAGCTTTTGTTGCTTTTTCGAAGTTTGCTTTATCCTCCGGAGTCCACCAGTCTACTAAGTTACCATCTGCATCGAACTGTGCACCTGAATCATCAAATCCGTGGCTCATTTCATGACCAATAACCGCTCCGATACCTCCGAAGTTTACAGCTGCATCTGCTTTAGGGTTAAAAAATGGCGGCTGAAGGATCGCTGCAGGGAATACAATCTCGTTGTTTACCGGGTTGTAATATGCATTTACAGTCTGAGGAGTCATTCCCCATTCTGTTTTATCTACTGGCTTACCAATTTTAGCCAAATCTTTGTTATACTGCCATTCACCGATGTTCTGAAGGTTCTGATATAGATTTCCTCCTTTAGCTTCAGAAACGATATTTAATTTTGAATAGTCTTTCCATTTGTCCGGATAAGCTACTTTTACAGTAAACTTATTCAGCTTTTGCATTGCTTTTTCCTTAGTTGTTGAAGACATCCAAGATAAGTTATTGATGTGAACAGCGAAACTTTTCTTTAAATAGTCGATCAACTCCACCATTTGAGCTTTTGCTTCAGCAGGGAAATATTTCTCAACATATAATTTTCCGAAAGCTTCTCCTAAAGAACCGTTGATCAACTCAAATCCTCTTTTGTTAAGAGCTCTTTGCTCTTGTTGTCCTCTAAGGTATTTACCATAGAAAGCAAACTTCATATTTCCTAAGTTTTCGCTTAAGTAAGAAGCGCTTCCGTGGATCATGTGGAATTTCAGATAATCTTTGATTACAGGAAGATTCTGAGCATTTACCAATTTATCGAAGTTCTTATAGAATCCTAATTCACTGATAATTACTTTGTCAGAATTTACCCCAACTTTTTTAAGATAACCTGGAAGGTCAACATTTTTTACCAAAGCAGAAAGTTCAGCCATCGTCTTAGGATTGTACTGAAGCGTGTTATCACGGCTCTGCTCATTGGTCAGGTAAGTTTGTGCGATGCTCTTTTCATAATTAACGATACCTTTTGCTGCTTCATCAGCATTTTTGTATCCTAATTCTTTTAGCATGGAAGCTACATATTTCTGATATTCAGCGATAGCTTCAGTATTTTTTTCGTTTACCTTCTGATAGTAATCTCTTCCTAAACCTAGAGAAGCATTACCTAAGTAAACTGCATTCATTTTAGAATCTTTAAGGTCTGCATCCACTCCCCATCCGTAGAAAACATTTTCACCTTCTTTCGTTACAGAAGTAAGGTAGTTCTGAAGATCAGTCATGTTTTTAATAGCGTCAATCTTGTTCAGGTTTTCCTGAATTGGTTTAATTCCATCGGCATTTCTTTTCTGCATGTTCATATAAGTAGCATACAGATCCTGAATTTTTTTTCCTTCACTTCCGTCAGCAAATTTATCTTTCAGCAGAGAGTTCAGGATGGTCATGGAATTGTTATCCGTATCCTCAGCCAGTTTGTTGAAGCTTCCCCAAGTTGGTTTGTCAGATGGAATTTTGGCAGTTTTCATCCAGGTTCCACTTACATAGTTGTAAAAATCATCCTGCGGACGTACTGAAGTGTCCATCAAGCTAAGGTCTAAACCTTTATCTGTGTTATTCACTGCTACTTTAGCAGCTTTAGCTTGTGCGCTCATTGTAGTCTGAGTGCAGATCCCTGCTATTAAAAACAAAGAAAGCGTTATTTTTTTCATTATGATAACAATTTTTAGAATATGTATGATTTATTTCAGATTTGTTACTTGAATATGAAAACAAATTTAAATAAATAACATGAAAGTATCCTAAGTGGGAAGTTGCGCACAGAAAGCTGGAAGTTATGAAAGTCATGAAAACAACCTCCAGCCTCATTCTTCAGCCACCAACCTCATTAAGAAGTTGCTATCTCTTTTACATTCCCGGTTCTTTTCAGGAATCCCCAGGACTGCATTTCGCCTTTCAATGCTTTTCTTAAACTTTTAAATAATACAATATACATCAGCCATCTATACCCAAATCTCTGTGGAATAATATACAGGAGATTGATCAGTTTTTCCCGCTGCATGATGAATGCTACTAATGCTAATGAAGCATCTACCAAAAGGAAAATCAGATAATAGGTGAATATTTTGTCTCCGTTTCCGGACAGGATTCCAAAGAACATAATCACATCTGCCAATGGCGAGAAAAATGGGATGATGTATTGGAATAATAAAATATTCGGCATTGCCCAAAGTCCCAATCCTTTATATTTGGGGTTAAGGAAAGTCTGTCTCTGTTTCCAGAACATCTGCATAATTCCATAAGTCCAGCGGAAACGTTGTTTTAAAAACTGTTTTGTGGTTTCGGGAGCTTCCGTTACTGCTATTGCTCTGTTTTCGTTCGCTACAGTATATCCGGCTTTTAATATTTTCACCGTAATATCACAATCTTCTGCCAGAGTATCGGATGAATAGCCTCCTGCTTCAATGATCACGGATCTTTTAAATGCTCCGATAGCTCCCGGAATAACGGTAATGGCATTGATATGTGCATACGCCAGCCTGTCAAAATTCTGACTTGTTGTATATTCTATAGCCTGCCATCTGGTAAGCCAGTTGACTCTGTTTCCTACTTTCACATTTCCTGCTACAGCGGCTATTTTTTCTTCCGCACTTGAATTTAAAAATCTTGCAATAAGATATTTCACAGCATCCTGTTGCAGTTTCGTATCAGCATCAATACATACTACATATTCGGCATTGGTCTGTGATATTCCGAAATTCAAGGCAGTGGCTTTTCCACCGTTTCCTTTGGTAAGGATTTTCAGTTTCGGATGATCCGGAAATGCTTCCAATGCTTTTTCATAAGTAGAATCTTTACTTCCGTCATCTACCATAATAATATTAAAATTGGGGTAAGTCTGTTTCAACAAATTCTGCAGGGAAGACACAATATTCACTTCTTCATTATAAGCAGGAACTATGATGGAAACCTTCGGATAAGATTTCAGAACCGGAAACTCACCCAGTTTTTTTTCTTTGCTTCTTTCTTTAAAAGCCCAGTATGCCATCAGCAGTAATCTGATCATTCCTAACACAATGAAAATGGTAAACAATGCAACCAGGAAATGGCTTATTCCGTAGATAACAGTAGCCAATACAAGGTTCAGCTGCATGATGTAATATGATCTCGTTTTAGGAACTTCAGGCATCAACTCGTTTCTGCTTTTGTGCAGAATATTCGTTAGATTGGTAAAATGATAGCCCTGTTTCTGAAGTGTCGGGATCAGAATTTTTAAAGCTTTTACCGTTTCTTCTCTGGTATCTCCGCCTGCATCATGAAGAAGAATGATATTTCCTCTCTGCTGCTTGATTCCAGCCATTACACGTTTTACAATTTCATCTGCTTTTATCCCCGGCTGCCAGTCTTCAGGGTCTATATTTTCCCCAATATCAAGATAGTTTTGCTGTCTGGCCAATGCTACCGGAATAATCTCTTCTGAAGTGGTAGGCTCAGAGTCAGCGTTATAAGGAGCTCTGAACAGAATGGTACTGTGACCAGTAATACATTCGATCAGCAATCTTGTCAGTTTCATTTCCAGCAAAGCTCTTTCCGGGCTTACTTTTGCTACATTTTCGTGGGTAAAGGTGTGATTTCCTATTTCATGTCCTTCTCTGTAAATTCTTTTAACAAGCGGAAGATTTTTTTCTGCATTTAATCCTACCAGAAAGAAGGCTGCCGGAACGTGGTATTTGGAAAGAATATCCAATACCTGCGGCGTATACGTTTCATCCGGACCGTCATCAAAAGTGAGGACAAGCTCTTTCTGAGGAGCGCTTCCGTATTTTTTTACTTCATATGAACTTGGGTAAGTGACATAATTTTCGTCTGTGATAATTTTCTCTTTCGGATCAATCTCCAGTGCAATTTTTCCGTCATGAGGGGTATTCAGAACATCCAGAACTTCTCCGTCTCCGATATAATCCACCATGGTCTGCCCTTTTACATTTTCAAGTGATTTCAAATTCACTTTTGAAAGTCCGGCGAAAGTAAGATCTTTATCATAGAAATTCCAGACTCTGCTGTCTTCACTTCCCAATCTCCAGAGCGCTGTTCCGGCCAGAGGATATTCTGAAGAGAAACGCATTGTGTTGAAGATAGAAGCGGCGTCATTAAAAAATACGGTATGGGTTAAATTTTTAGAATCAGTATAAGAATAATTTAAATTAAAAGTATTGTCATTAAAATCAATAACTGCTTTACTGGCACTGGCTTTGGTAATTGCCTGCATATAAGTAACAGAAGTATTATCATCCTTATTGGAACTCCAGTCGTAACCGTATGCTCCCAACCCTAAAATAATCTTTTGAGGAGAGGTTTGTTTTACAATTTTTCCAGTCTGCTCTTCAATCCATTTTTGAGAAGAAACCGGACCTGCATCACTTCCTGCTGAATATTCATCATAAGCCATCAGCACAAAATAATCTACATAAGGATTCAGCCTTGGAATATTGTAATCATCATTATCCGTCATGATATCCATCGTAACCAGTAACTGATTTTTTTTGAAAGTCTCTGAAAGTTCTTTCATAAAGGCGATCAGATTCTCATCAGAATTCAGATTCATATCTTCAAAGTCAATATTAATTCCTTTGAAGTGGTATTTTTTACATTGCTGAGTGATTTTTTGGATTAGATGAGTTCTTTTCTGGGGATCATTAAGAACTTTTACCAGTCCTTCTGAACGGAATTCTCTGTCGAAGTTATTACTAAGCATCGGCATGGCAGCCACACCTGTTCTTTTGATCACTTTATATCCTTCCGGATCTACATTGGTTTTCAGATCTCCTGTTTTGGGATCAAGGAAAAACCATTCAGGGAAAACAAGATTGACGTGTCTGATATTTCTTTTCAGTGACATCAGCGATTGAGGATCCCACGCTACATAAAATGCAGAACGAATTCCTGCCGGAAACTGGGCCCAGTTTCGGTTCTGATTCTTGTATCTTTCTGCTCTCGCCTTCTCAATTTTGTCGAGGCTGGTATGGATTGTTTTTTCAGAAATAAAGCTTCTGAAACCTTTATATTCTTTTGAAATTTTATTCTCCTGAAGATAAGGTCTATTAGCTGTAATTACCGCTTTATAATCTTCTTTAAAAGGTATTTTAGGACTTCTGTCCAGAGTCATCATCAGACCTAAAGCAAGCAGAAGCAGTATTCCTATGAAAATAAAAATACGGCTTCCCCATTGGACACTTTTCCAGCGTTTTTTGCTGCTGGTCTGAAAAATCTGTTTGGAATTTTCCACGCTTTTTGAAATTTATTGTAGGGCTTTCAAAAAGCGTGAAAAACTATATAAAAATTAATTAAAAAAAAATTAAAAAGATATATCGTATTTAACTGTTTACGAGAAGACTTACCAGATCCTGAATCACCTTTTGGGAAACAAAATCCATAAAGTCTACTCTTTCCAGATGTGGCATATATAATTTGGAGGTGACTTCCTGATCATTGATCCTGATTGTATAGTAAACCGTTCCTACATCTTTACCGTCTTCTCCTTTTCCTGGCCCGGCAACGCCTGTTGTAGAAAGGGAAATATGAGTTTCAAACAATTCCTGACAGCCTTTGGCCATTTCCTGTGCCACCTGTTCACTCACTACAGTGAACTCATCAACGGTTTCTCTGGAAACATTTAGAATTTTAATCTTTTTCTCTGTGGCATAAGCTACCATTCCCCCTAGAAAATATTTTGAGCTTCCGGAAACTGAAGTAATCATTTTGGCCAGTTCACCTCCCGTGCAGCTTTCTGCAGTAGAAATCGTCAAATTTCTTTCAGTGAGCATTTCTGCCAGAATATTTTCTATTTTATCTTCAGTTACGGCAATTACATGACCTTGTACAAGAGGAAGTAATTTTTGAATTTCTTCTTCTGTTCTTTGTTTCAACTGTTCTTCATTCTCACCGGAAGCTGTCAGACGGAGTTTTACACGTGTTCCTACCGGAAGATAAGACAGTGCAATATTTTCAGGAAGCGCCAGTTCCCATTCTTCAATTTTGTCTGCAAGGATACTCTCAGGAATTCCTACTACAGAAACAATTCTGGTATGGATATAATGAAGGCTGAATCTTTGCTGTAAATAAGGAATAATCTGATCCTTAATCAGTGGTTTTACTTCATAAGGAACTCCAGGAAGACTGTAGCACAATTTCCCGTCCTGTTCCATCATCATACATGGTGCCGTTCCGTAATGATTCTGAAAAACGATGGATTTTGTAGGTACAAAAGCCTGTTCTTTGTTTCTCTCCAGAATATCTGCGCGTCCTCTTCTTTCCATATAGCCTTTCAAATGATCGAAGGTTACCTCATCCAATGCAATTTCATCATTGAAATATTCAGCAAGTGCCTTTTTGGTTTTATCATCTCTGGTTGGCCCAAGTCCTCCGGTTGTAATGACTAAGTCTCCGGTTTCAAAGGCAGTACTTAAAGCATTTTTAATGGTTTCAATTTCGTCTGAGATTGTAAGAATCTGAATAACTTTTATTCCAATATTTTTAAGTTCAGTTGCAATAAAATTAGAATTGGTATCTACCGTATTTCCGGAAAGAATTTCATCCCCGATAGTAATCAGAACAGCTTTTTCCATATGTTTTTTTGTTGAAAAAAATTCTATGCAAATGACGGAAAATTCTATGGCAGCGGCAATATAAATTGATTTTTTCTATTTTTGCCAGAATTATCAAAAACTACAATACAAATTATGTCTAAATATGATGATGCGTCATGGCATTATGGTGGTGATTTTCCGGAAGGACTTCCTCAGAAAAACGGGGCAACACATACAGGAATGTTTCTGAACTGGTGTATTCATAACAATCTGATCTCCGATGAACTGAAAGAAGATGCTGCAGAAGAAATAGAAAAACTAAAACGAAGAGAAATGACTGGAGCAGAATTTGTTATGGATTCCTGCGATGGAAAATTTTCCGAATATGATCTGAATGAACTGGGAAATCTTTTTGCCAAAGACTATTATGCAGACGATACTGATTTCGGTAACCGATATAGTTCATTTGCTGATGATTATGTGAATATTTTTGATGCCAAAGCAGAGGAAAGCGACTACGAATACGAGACATTCTACCACATCGAAGACACCTACGAAAATTATGATCTGATGAAACAGGTTATTGACCACCGTTTTGAAGAATGGAAGGAATATATAAACAGCTAAAAGCTTAGAATAAAGAAAACAGAGAGCAAATTAGTTTAGGAACCTCATCTGTTTTCTTCGTTTTTTTATTGGTTATGCTTTACCCAGGTCAGTTCATCAGTATTATAGCCTATTTTTTTTGCTTTCTGAATGAAACGCTGGCGGATGCTTTCAGGAATATTGGTAGTACGGGAAAGAATCCATAAATATTTTAAACTGCTTCCTGCTATAAGAGCATATTGATAGTCTTCATCAATATCTATAACGTTATAACCCGCCCATATTGGTTTAAAAAATGAAACTTTAAGGCGTGCTTCTGTCGGGTCTTTTACAAATTTTGCCTCTCCAATAGATTCATTCCATACTTTTTTAACGTAATCATAACCTTTATTTCTGACCTGAACTGTTCCATCCGGATTCTCTGTATACTCTGCAGTAACATTGTCCATATTTTTCTCGAACCTGTAATCAAAACGGGCAATCTCATACCATCTGCCCAGATATTTTTTAAGATCAAAATTCTTTACAGCAGATGCACCTCTGGGAATCCTTACAGAATAGGAATTGAAAACGATAAGCCCCAATGCTCCTAACGAAACGGGAAGTATAATTTTATGAATAGTTTTCATGACAGAAAGATTTTGTATGGTTGTTATAAAAACGTCAAAAATAATGCCTTAAGTCTGTTAAGGTACAATAAATTCTATGAAAATACTTTCAGGAAATTATCTTTAAAGCTTCCTGAAACCTCAATTTCTGTATCATCAGACAGCATCACTGTTCCGCTTTTATGGTAGGATTTCACAAAACCTGTATTGATAATATGGGAACGGTGAACCCTCACAAACGGATTTTCCAGAAGATCATCAAAGTGTTTCAGAAAGCGGCATACCATCTTCTTTGAACCATCCGTAAGATATACCTGAGTGAAATTTCCATCCGCCTGAAGTCTTACAATATCTTCGGTTTTTACGACGTCAAATCCTTGTAAAGTTGGCAAAATCAATTGCTGTTTTTCAGGTTTTAATTTCAGGTTTTCAAGAAGGATTTTATTCCGGTTGAGTTCATCTTTTTTCTCAAGACTTTCTGTTACTTTATTGACTGCAAGAATCAGTTCCTGAATATCAATAGGTTTTAGAATATAATAACTTGCTGATTTATTTAAAGCCTGTAATGAATATTGTGAAAATGCAGTAATGAAAATAGTTTCATAGGAGAATTCTTTGGTAGCTTCCAGTACATCAAAGGCATTTCCAAAAGGCATTTCCACATCCAGGAAGACCAGCTGAGGCTGCTTTTCAGCGATTAATGGCACGGCTTCTTTAATATTTTCAGCTTCACCCAGAATTTCCACTTGCGGACAGTATTTGGTCAGATAGTTTCGTAAAACTTCTCTTGCTATGAGTTCATCATCTATAATTACAGCTTTTATTTTCATCAGATCAGATTTTAGGTAGTAGATCATTAGATTGCAGGTGCAAATTAGGAATATTTAACCAACCTTACAATTTGCTGACACAAGTTCTCTAGCCATACTTTTGGTAACTTTTATTGCAGGAAAGGTGCAAAAGATTTATTTTAGAGATTAAAATTAATAAACCAGACAAAATCATATGAAATCAAAACTTCTTATTCTTTGCTGCATGAGTGTATTCAGTTTTTCTTTTTCACAGATGAAAATTTCAGAAAGAGAGGATATCAGTAAGATCAATAAAAACTGGAGACTTACAAAAACCAATTCCGGAACGTATGGAATTTCAGATGTAAGCGGAAAAATCATCACTCAACCTGTGTATTCCAGGATTAATAAATTCGGTGAATACTCTGAGGATCTGGCATTGGTAAAAAACATAACGGGGACCTATGGATTTATTAACCGTTCAGGTACTGAAATCATTCCTGCCCATTATGAACTGGACTATATCAAAAAGAATTTTTCTGTTTTAAAGAAAAAATATATCAAATAGAAACCACAGATCGATTTGAATTCAATTACTTCAAATTGACCTGGATAGTTACCAAAACACCATTACTATTTTCCTTATCCTTTACAGAGCAGGTGATCTCTTTTTTGTAGAGATCATTCAGAAGTTGAATTCTTTCCAGCGTATTTTTCATCCCTCTTCCCTCTCGGGTCTTTTGGTGCTGGGTTTTCTGCTTTTTACTTTCTTCAATACCTATTCCGTTGTCTTCAATAAGAATGTTCAGATGAGACTCACTTTTTTTAAAGCTTAATTTTAAAAATCCTTTGTCAGTTCTGTAGCGGAGTCCGTGCCAGACAGCATTTTCCAGAAACGGCTGTATCAGCATTCCCGGAACTTGCAGATTTTGCATATTCAGGCTTTCATCTACTTCAATTTCATAATCAAATTTATCTGCGAAACGCGTTTTTTCCAGAGCAAGATAATTCTGAAGAAGATCTAGCTCCTGCTGAAAAGGAATAAAATCTTCAGTGGAATTTTCCATTACACCGCGCATCAGCTTCGAAAATTTGGTAAGATACTGATTCGCTTCCAGTTCATTATTGGTGGCTATAAAGTGATTGACACTATTTAAACTGTTGAAAATAAAATGAGGATTCATCTCACGACGTAACGACTGAAGGGCAATTTTCTTATTTTTCGTCTGAACCTTTTTCAGGGTGCTGAAAATAAACATGATTAGTCCTGTCAGCAAAACCAATGCACCGATCAGACTGTAATTAAAGACATTTTTCTTTCGTATAAGTTCGTCTTTAAGCTCTTTTTCTTTTTCCAGCTGTGAGATTCGTTGCTCTGTATCTTCGAGAATTTTATTATCAACAAGGCTTCTGTCTTTGGAAACAAGATTCGGAAGTTTTCCCAAAAAATCCCTGTAAAGCTGAACTGAGGCATCCACATTTCCTGAAATCGCATAAAGGCTATCCAGTTTCTTTACACTTCTTTGTGCTTCCAGCGTATGACCTTTGTCTAAAGCAATTCCGTAGGCATTTTTCAAAAGGTCTACGGCTTCTTTAGGATCATTCTTTTTAATATAGATATCGGCCAGCTCCTGAATCTGATTCACTTTTTCCTGTGAGTTCTCTTTCACAAAATCCTCCTTCAGAACTTTCTTTTTAGCTTCAATAGCTTTCTCAAAGTTTTTGTTTTCCACATAAAGATCTGCCAGTTTCTGATTGATGGCAAGCGCTTGCTGAGGAGCTTCTTTTTTAGAAATTTTATAGGCTGTATTCAGATTTTCTTCGGCACTGGAAACGTCTTTCTGTCTCAGATTAACATCTGCAAGCTGGCTGTAACTTTCTGCAAGATCGCCCTGTTCATTTTCTTTTTTGGTCAGATTGATATTATTCTGAATGGCTTCTGCTTTGAGCTCCGGTGTGGGAGAAGAAAGTCTTGCTACATCATTAGCATTGACCGCTTTACTTTTTTCACTATAGCTTACCTGTGCAGCCATGCTGTAATTGCTGATGGCTGGTGTTATTTTATTCTGCTTTTCCTGTGACTGGGCTAATCTTCGGGTAGCTTTCTCAATATTGGGCTTATCGTTGAGTTTTTCATACAGCTTTTTGGCTCTTGTATAATATTCTTCACTTTTCGCAAAGTTTCCGCCATTGAAGAATGTTTCTCCGATATTATAATAAGAATCTGCCTGGGCAGGTTCATTTTTCTTGTCCATTGCTTTTTTCAGCTTCTTCGTTTCTACCTGTACTTCTTCCACAGCAGCACTGCTGTTAGTAGTGGTTTGGGAATAGATTATATTTCCCAAAAGCACAAGTAAAACGATAGTAAAGAGTTTAAGCATTTTCATAAAACAAAGATATACATATATATAGTCTGCTCAAAAACTATTCACCAAGTGAAGTTTCCCCTTCACCAAGTTGAGTGTTTGATACTCTGGGGTAAGATGATTTTTTTTGAATAAAGAGAAGGTCACCACTTAAGCATTTAAACAAAATTAAGTCTCTTGATTCTATTAATGGTTTAAAAGATTTTTTTTCAAAACAATACTTTTTTCAAGACTCACCAAGTGAAAACTCTATTTCACCAAGTCTCCCGGAATCTGGTTTCTGATCAGCGTAATTTTACATCAGAATTAAAAATTTAAAAACAGGAAATTATGAAATTGAAACATTTTTTATTAATCGGAATTTTAACCCTTGGAAGCTTTGTAAATGCTCAGGAAGTAAAGAAAAACGCCATTGAAGTAACAGGCGTTGCCGAAATGGAAGTGGAACCGGATGAAATTATCTTTAGCATCGGGATAAAAGCTGATAATAAAAACGATCTGGCAGATAATGAAAAGAAGTTATTTGATATTTTAAAAAATGCAGGAGTAAAGAACGAGGATATCAAATTCAAAGCGATGTACCAGAATATCTATTCTAAGACAGCTAAGTTTTCTAAGAACTATCAGTTTAAAGCCGGTACAAAATCAAACCTCAGCAAAATCTTTGAAGACCTGAATCAAAAGTGGGTAAGCAGCCTGAATATTGCAGAGGTAAAGAATACTAAAATTGCGGATTTCAAAAAAACAGTGAAGATCAATGCTTTGAAAGCCGCTAAAGAAAAAGCAGACTACCTACTGGAAAGCATGGGTAAAAAAACAGGAAACGCTCTTGAAATTGTAGAGATAGAAGACTACACCAGTGATGTGATCATGCCTGCAGCTTATAAAGGAAGATCTTACGGTGTGCAGGTGGAAATGGCTGACGCTCCTGTAGATTATTCTTTTGATAATATTGAAAATATCAAGCTGAAATACAGCATCAAAACAAAATATGAAATCCTTTAAAATAACAGATGTGAGAAAGCTGCCTTTTGGGCGGCTTTTTTGTTTTTGTACTATTGGGTTATCGGGTTATGGCTGAAGAAAAATACCTGTCGGTCTTTTAAAGTTTTTCGAATTGTAAAGGCCTCGACTCCACTCAGCCTGACAGTATTGAAATGATACATTAGATTTATTACTATCACACTAAACATACAATTAGAGCCTTCCTTATTTTGTCATCCACCAAGTGAAACTTTCCGTTCACCAAGTTTCGTGATTTCAAGCCTCAAATAGGGATAATTTTACTTCAGGAATTTAAAATAATAAGGATTTAAAGATTTCCGATTACAACAAATAACCAATAAAAAACAACAATATGACAACTTTAAAAATCTTAGCACTTGCAGCAGGTACAGCTTTCTTAAGCTCCGGAAACATTCAGGAAAACCTTGCTGCAAAAAGTAATACTGACGATCATTTACCGGTACAAAAAGCAACATTAATTCCGCTAACCTCAACGGTAAAAGACAATAAAATTCAGGTTGCTCTTCTCCTTGATACTTCCAATAGTATGGACGGACTGATTGATCAGGCAAAATCCAGACTGTGGAATATTGTGAATACGCTGACCACTCTTAAATACAACGGAAAAGCTCCCCAGATCGAAATTGCACTGTATGAATACGGCAACGACGGAATTCGTGATGAAAATTACATCCGTCAGGTAACTCCCCTCACTCAGGATCTGGATCTTGTTTCTGAAAAGCTGTTCGCATTAAGAACCAATGGCGGCAGTGAATATTGTGGTGCTGTGATCCGTGATGCTGCTGCCAACCTGAACTGGGACAGCAATGAGAAAAGTATGAAACTGATTTATATCGCAGGTAATGAAGCATTTGATCAGGGAAAAATAAATTATAAGGAAGTTGTTTTAAAAGCGAAAGGTAAAAATATTTACACCAACACCATTTTCTGCGGAAGCCGCGAAGAGGGAATCCAAACGTTCTGGCAAAACGGGGCATCTCTGGGAGGTGGAAAATACTTCAATATCGACAGCGACAGAAAAGTGATGTACATTGAAACACCTTACGACAAAAGAATTTCCGAATGCAATGCCAGGTTAAATGATACTTATATCTACTACGGAAATCATGGTTCAGAGTACAGGCTTAAGCAGATCACACAGGATAAAAACGCAGAAATGCAGTCAGCTTCCAATCTGGTAGAAAGAACAGTTGCCAAATCTAAAAAGAATGCTTACAAAAATGATCACTGGGATCTGGTAGATAAAGCTGAAAAAGATGCCGGATTTATCGCCAATGTTAAAGAAAGTGAACTTCCTGCCGAGTTGAAAGGAAAAAGCAAGGAAGAAATTCAAAAAACGATTGCTGCCAAATCTGCGGCACGCGATACAATTCAAAAGGAAATAGAAGAACTTTCCAAAAAACGCCAGGGTTATATTGATTCCGAAATGAAAAAAAGAGGAACAGAAGATTCTGATGATTTGGGAAAAGCCATTGAGAGTTCTATTGTTGAACTTGCTAAAAAGAACGGGTATAGTTTGTAGTTGAACAGGCAGTCTTTTTGTGACTGCCTGCTTTTTTAAACCACCCCGTCAAAAATTCTTTGAATTTTTGACACCCCTCCACAGGAGGGGAATTGGGCACAACAATTGGAGTATTGTCATATATAAGATAAAGCATGAAAATTTACCTTCCAAACTTAAAATATCTTGATAACGAATGCTTTTTGCCTTTCATGAACAAAGAAGTCATTTCCATTCCCGCGACTGAAAAAGTAATTCCGTTTCCTCCGAAGCCTAACACAAAATAAGAGTTTTTAAATTTTTCATGCTCACTGATATAGGGTAAGCCGTCTTTTGTTTCCCCAAAAGTTCCAGCCCAGACAAAGTCTGTATAGAAATGATAATCGGGTTTTATTTTCTTTAAATTTTTAAGAATTTCTTTTTCTTTTTTATACAATATAGCATCACGTTTTTCGGCATCATAAAAGTCTTCGTCTCCTCCTCCAATGAGAAGTCTTCCATCATCAGTAGTTCTCATGTAGAGGTAAGGATCATCAGTATTCCATACTAATGTGCTGCTGATGTTTTTGAACTTGTCTTTATCAATTTCAGAGACGACCGCGTAGGTACTTTTAAGGTTGACAAAGTTCTCTTTGATCAGATTTTTGCTTTCGTATCCTATACAGTAAATCATTTTTTTTGCTTTGATCTGAAATCCGCTGTCTGTGGTGACCAGATTAAATCCTTTATGCTCCTCCACTTTTACCATTTCAGTTTTATCAAATATCTTCAATCCCTTCTTTACATTATGCATGAAAAGCTCATGAGCGAATTGGAAAGCATCAATGCTTGCGCCCTGTTTTGACAAGATTCCGCCATACGTATTTTCAAACCCGAACTGGTCCATAACACGATCCGAAGACAGCCACTTTACTTCAAATCCGGCGGCTTTTCTCGCTTCATATTCTTTTTTCAGCCATTCCAGGTCTTTCTTTTTCGAGGCATAGTATAATGATTTTTTGCGTTTGAAACCTGCTTTGGATCTGATGGTTCTTGTGATTTTCTCCAATGTATCAATAGCATCGCTACAGGCTTTATAACTTAAGACCGCTCCTTTTTTCCCAATCTGATCGATCAGTTCATAGAGAGGAACATCTATTTCGTATTGTAACATTGAAGTGGTAGCGGAAGTACTTCCGTTGCAAAGTTCACGTTTATCAATCAGGATGGTTTTATACCCGTCTTTTATCATCTGATGAGCGATCAGGCTTCCCGTAATGCCGCCTCCTATAACAAGAACATCACATTCTTCATTTGATTTTAAAGATGGATAAGATGCTAACAATCCGTTTTTTAAAAGCCAGAAAGGTTCATTTGATTTGAGATTCATATTAATATTTTACACTGAAACTAACAACATTTATACCTTTTTTAACAATTTTCTACTAAATTATGGTGTAATTATTGTTATTCTTTTAAACTGAACCACCATAAAATATTGATTATGATAACAATTATTCCAGAAGCCCCGGAGAATGTTGCGGCATTCAATGCAACGGGAGAAGTAACGAAAGAGGATTTTGAAAAACTGGTAATTCCGCGCGTAAAAGAGAAGGTAGAGCAGTTCGGTGAGCTGAATTATTTATTGTATTTGGATACCGATCTGGATAATTTTACCATGGGTGCGTGGCTTGAAGATTTATTGTTGGGACTGAAAAATCTTACCAACTGGAACCGGTCAGCCATTGTTACGGATAAAGAAGGAATACGTGATTTCACCAGTGTTTTCAGTGTTCTGATGCCGGGAGAGTTTAAATCTTTCCCCAAAGAAAATTTATACAATGCCCTCTACTGGTGTAAAAACGGAGATGAGGTAGAGGCATAACATTTATTTGATAAAACATCGCCTGTTTCTTACTGAAACAGGCGATGTTATTTTTAACTGTGACTTCATTTTTATTTATCACATGATACGCATTCTGCAGCTATTTCTTCTTTCTCAGTTTTTGAACCATACAGGTACATATATCTTACGCTTATAACCAATCCGATAAAGGTCATCCCTACTCCCACCAACGATGGATAGTTGAAGGAGTACCCATATTCCAAAGGAATTCCTCCAAGGAACGCTCCCATTGCATTGGCAATATTGAACCCTGCCTGCATAAAAGCTGCGGCCATCATTTCACTTTTCGGGGCAGCTTTCATCATCATAATATTGATGGGTGATGCGATAGACATGGATAGCGCACCGCACATGAACGTCAATACCAAAGCAATATTTTTATATTCAGCAAGTAAGAAAACACCTCCGAGAGAAACCATCATCAGGAAAATCAGCAATACACAGGTTTTTTCAGGTCCCAGCTTATCTGAAACGATACCTCCTACCAGGTTTCCAACTACCATTCCGGCCCCGGCAAGGACCATTACATAAGCCATCTGGCTGCTTTTAATCCCGGCAACAACAGTCATTAAAGGAGTAATATAGCTCAGCCATGTGAACAATCCTCCAAATCCAATGGCTGTAATAGCCAATACCAGCCACGACTGTTTATTTTTAAGGAATTTCAGTTCTTCCATAAAGTGGGTATTCTGGTTGGATTCCAGATTGGGAAGCCACATTTTTAAAAATAAAATGGCAAAAAGACCAATCACTGCTACAATTGCAAAGTACAGTCTCCAATGGAAGGTATGCCCGATATAGGTGACCAGAGGCACCATTGCGAGATTGGCAACCGTAAGCCCTGTAAACATCATCGATATATAAAATGCTTCTTTTCCTTTTCCTGCCATTCTTGAAGCCACTACTGTTCCTACACCGAAGAAGGCTCCATGCGGAAGTCCGGACATAAAACGGATAACCAGCATACTGTTGTATCCCGGAGCAATAGCAGAAAGTGCATTAAATAATGTAAAAAGGATCATAAAAGCCATCAGGACTTTTTTCGGAGGGAATTTTACAGAATATCCAATCAGGATTGGAGCTCCGATAACCACGCCCATGGCATATGCTGAAATCAAATGTCCGGCTTGCGGAATCGTAATCTGTAATGTTTTGGCAATATCCGGCAACAGTCCCATAACGGTAAATTCCGTTGTTCCTATCCCTAAACCACCAATTGCCAGTGGTATTATTCTTTTATCAATCTTCATTGTCTCTAAATCTTTTTCTGAATTAATTTCCTTCAAGTTAAAGGATCACCTGAGTATCTTTATTTTGAAAGTGCAAAAATCGCAAGAAAGTTTGAATTTCACTCCTACTTGAATGATAAAAATTTGCTCCATATTAACCTTTTTACTTAATTTTAAATTCAGAAACAATCAAATAAGAACAAAATGAAGATCCAGAAAGAAATTATTGAGTTTGAAAAAGGGAAATCCTTCAAACTATTTTCTCCTTCTCTGAAAAACTGTTTTTTCTGGCATTATCACCCGGAAATTGAACTGGTGTATGTAGAAGCTGTGAATGGAATCCGCCACGTTGGAAAAAACATTTCCGGCTTTACGGATAGCGATCTTTTACTGATTGGTTCCAACGTTCCTCATCTTAATTTTGACTATGGTATTCAGACCGAATGCAGGCAGCTTGTATTACAGATGCGGGAAAGCTTCCTTCAGGATATTATCCTTCCTGTTCCGGAATTTGAGAATATTAAGAACCTTTTGGAACGTTCCTATCTCGGACTTTCATTTTCCGGAGAAACCAAAATTACAGTTGTTGAAAAACTACAGGCTATTAAAGATAAAAACTCTTTTGAATCCTTGGTTGGGCTGATTGAAATTCTGCAAATTCTTGCCCATTCCACAGAAGTGAAAGAATTGAATAAGGAAGATACCCGGATCAAATGGTTTTTGAATGATAAAATCAGAATGGGAACCATCTACGATTATATCCACGAAAATTATGACCGGAAACCCAATGTCAATGAAGTGGCCCAGGTTGTCAGTTTGAGTACTCCTGCTTTCTGCCGGTATTTTAAAAAGCAGACGAATATGACGTTTACTGATTTTGTTAACAATTACAGGATCAATCAGGCTAAAATATTCCTGCTCAAAGATCAGTCTGTGACAGAAGTTTGTTTTCAGGTAGGTTTTGAAAGTCTTTCTTATTTTAATAAACTTTTCAAACAGCATACGGGAGAAACGCCTTCGGAGTTTAAGAAAAAACATTTCAGACCGATTGAAATAAATGGTAGGATTGGAGTGATTAAGAAGGATACGACTTGTTAAGTAGGCTTTGTTGAGTGTTGTAGGAACCACCCCGTCAAAAATTCTTTGAATTTTTGACACCCCCTCCAAAGGATGGGAATGATGACAGTCGTTATTGTAACGATTGCCGCCTTCATTAGTAACCACTAATATCTGCAACCTATCACCTATAATCTGCTACCTGATCCCTGCTACCTAAAAAACAAAAAACCGCTCATTGCTGAACGGTCTGTATTTTTAGTGAATATGTTTTTCTGCGTGGTAAGAACTTCTTACGAGTGGAGAACTTTCAACGTGTCTGAAACCTAGGCTTCTTGCAAAATCCCCGAATTCATCAAATTCTTCAGGAGTGATAAATTTCTTTACCGGAAGATGTTTTTTAGTCGGCTGTAGGTATTGTCCAAGTGTAATGACATCTACATTGGCATTTCTAATATCTTCGATCGTCTGGAAAACCTCATCTTTAGTTTCACCTAATCCAAGCATTACCCCTGTTTTGGTTCTTCTTTGTCCGGCTTCTTTCAGGTATCTTAATACTTCAAGGCTTCTTTCGTATTTTGCCTGAATTCTTACTTCTCTGGTCAGACGTTTTACGGTTTCCATGTTGTGAGAGATTACTTCAGGAGCAACTTCTACTAATCTGTCAAGGTGTTTTGTGATACCCTGAAAGTCAGGAATCAATGTTTCCATTGTGGTTCCCGGAGAGATTCTTCTGACAGCATTCACTGTTTCTCCCCAAAGAATAGAACCCATATCTTTCAGATCATCGCGGTCTACAGAAGTAAGCACGGCATGTTTGATCTTCATTAACTTGATGGATCTTGCTACTTTTTCAGGTTCGTCCCAATTTACGTCAAGCGGTTTTCCTGTTTTTACGCCACAGAATCCACAGCTTCTTGTACAGATATTTCCTAAAATCATGAAAGTAGCTGTACCTTCACCCCAACATTCTCCCATGTTCGGGCAGCTTCCGCTTTGGCAAATGGTATTTAATTTATATTTATCAACCAAAGTTCTCAGCTCTCTGTAATTCTTTCCGGTAGGAAGTTTTACGCGGATCCATTTTGGTTTTTGAACGGTAGTGTCTTGAACTGAATTTTCCATTTCTAAAATTGAAGCTCAAAGTTAAGGATTTTTTAATGGAAACCATCAACCGGATATATTGATGAAATTGATCATTCAAATTTCATTTGTATATTTATCTGCTCAAAATATTCTTATGAAAAAAATATTCTTTCTTTTATTCGCTGTATGCGGAACATTTTGTCTGGCCCAAAAACAATTTCAGCCTGCAGGTTCTTCAGTTATTGAAACAGTAGATGGTGATCTTGATGGTGATAAAATTCCTGAGAAAGTAATTATTTACAATACAAAGGATACGACTGATATGGGAAACATCCGTGAAATTCAGATTCTGAAAAAAACAGGTGGAGCATGGACTATTCTTGAAAAATCCAGAAACGCTGTTATGGAAAGCAATGGCGGAGGGATGATGGGTGATCCTTATGGAGAAACTAAAATAGAAAAAGGAATTCTGATTATTTCCCAAAACGGCGGAAGCAGCTGGAAATGGGATGTTACAGATAAATATAGATTTCAGAACGGGCATTTTGAGCTCATAGGAACCTCCTCCACTTCCGGAAGACCTGGTGATTACTGGAAAGAGATAGATTTTAACCTTTCAACAGGACAGCTTAATTATTCGAAAGAGGTAGAAAATACTGCGGAATATGGTAAGTCTTTAAAAGAAACTTATATTAAAAAAGGGCTGAAGATCAATCTGCAGAACAGAAATCAGGAAAAGCAGCAAAAAATAGTTCTTCCGAAAACAAAAGAAGAGGTTTATTTTTAATCTTTGGCTAAAGCCAATTTTGAATTTGTATTTTTAGTAAACGGGTTAAAATACGTTTCTATTGAATAGTATGTATTGAATTATTGAGCTTAATGATCATCAAATTCATTATTCTTCAACAGTTCGGCTAAGACTTTTTTGGCTCGCATTACTCTTACTTTAGTATTGGCAACGGAGATTCCCAGCTCTTCAGCAATTTCTTTGATGCTTTTTTCTTCAAAAAATCTCAGCTTGATAATGTCCTGATAATTGGCATCCAGCGATTCTATGGTTTTGATGATTTTCTTTTGTTCTTCTTCAGAAATCAGAAGCTCTTCAGGTGATTTTGCATATTGGTTTTTGACTTCATCAAGGTTTTCAACAGCGTCTTCGTTATCCCGATTCTTCTTTCTCCAGAAATCAATAACAGTATTTTGGGCAATGGTCAATATCCAGGTCTTGAACTGAAAATGAGGATCAAACATATCCAGTTTTGACAATACTTTTGAAAAAACATTGACGGTAATTTCATCCGCATCATTTTCATCTCTTACCTTTTTCATGACAAAAGAGAAAACATCTACCCAAAAAATATTGATGAGTTTAGTCTGAGCCTTCTGATCTTTATCTTTGGCCTTCTGGATGAGCAGGAATAGCTGTTCGTCGTTCATTAATAACAAATATAGATTATTTGGGGTAAAAAACAAAGGAGTAAAAGGGCAAAAATGTGAACTTGTTCAATTCTTAAAGTTAACAAAGATTTTCATGATTTGTGACTTTCTTTTCGCGACATTTTTGCTGTTTCGCTTTTACCCTTAATACTTATGAATTTACTATCTTTGCATCTTAAAATTTTAAAGTTAAAAATCAATGAATTCCTTTATAGAAGAACTAAAGTGGCGTGGTTTGTTTGCCGATATGATGCCAGGAACCGATGAACAACTGAATAAAGAGGTAACTACTGCATATATTGGTTTTGATCCTACTGCCGATTCTTTACATATCGGAAGTCTTATCCAGATAAAAATTTTAGCGCACTTCCAGCTTCATGGCCACAAGCCGATTGCATTAGTGGGAGGTGCAACGGGAATGATTGGTGATCCGTCCGGAAAATCTGCTGAAAGAAATCTTTTGGATGAAGAAACTCTTTTACACTATGTTGACTGTTTAAAAAACCAGCTTTCGAAATTCTTAAACTTCGAAGGAAACGAGCCTAACAAAGCTGAGCTGGTAAATAACTACGACTGGATGAAGAATATTTCTTTCCTTGATTTTGCTAAAAATGTAGGAAAAAATATCACAGTCAACTATATGATGGCTAAAGATTCTGTAAAGAAAAGGTTTTCTGGAGAGTCAGGGGCAGACGGAATGAGTTTTACAGAATTTACGTACCAGCTCATCCAGGGATATGATTTCCTCCACTTATACCAAAACAATAATGTAAAGCTGCAGATGGGAGGTTCAGACCAGTGGGGAAATATCACTACAGGTACAGAATTGATCCGTAGAAAAGCTCAGGGTGAAGCATTTGCATTAACGGTTCCTTTGATCACCAAAGCAGACGGCTCCAAATTCGGGAAGTCTGAAAGTGGAGAAAATTACTGGCTGGATAAAAAGAAAACTTCTCCTTACAAATTCTACCAGTTCTGGCTGAATGCTACTGATGAAGATGCTGAGAGATTCATTAAGTTCTACACTTTCTTAGGAAAAGAGGAAATTGAAGCTTTAATTGAAGAGCACAAAACAGCGGCACACGAAAGAAAACTACAAAAGAAACTGGCTGAAGAAGTAACAGTTTGGGTACATGGAAGAGAAGAGTATGAGAAAGCACTGAAAGCTTCTGAAATCCTTTTCGGCCGTTCTACTGCTGAAGATCTTGTAAGTCTTGATGAGGAAATATTCCTTGAAGTTTTTGATGGAGTTCCTCAGAAAGAAATTGCAAAAGCTGATGTTTTAGGAGTGAATATTGTTGATCTTCTTTCTGAAAAGTCAGGGTTCTTAAAATCTAAGAGTGAAGCTCAAAGAGAGATTAAAGGAAATGCAATCTCTGTCAACAAGCAAAAAGTAAATGATACTTTTACAGCTAATGAAACGGATCTTATCGATGGTAAGTTCTTATTATTACAAAAAGGTAAAAAAAGCTACTTTATTGTAAGAGCAAATTAGTAAAAGATACATATAAAAACGGGCGCTGAGATGAATCTCAGCGCCCGTTTTATGTCCTAAAATAATTTAATATTAAAATGTATAGCTTGTAGAAGCCGACAGATACTGTCCGCTGGAAGTCCCTTCTTTCTTCAGTTCTCCGTCTACCCAGATCTGAACTTTCAAAGTTGCAGAAGCATCCGGTCCGACAGCGTTTACTCCAACGGTGGCATTGTATGCTCCCGGTTCTGATGTTACCTCAGGGCTGCTCCATGTTGTTCCGCTAAGACTTGTTGCAGTGGTAGGATTACCGTCAATTCCATAAACCGCTACCTCAATATTACTACCTGAAGAAGCGATTGCTTTAAAAACCACTTTATGACTTTTTCCTGCTCCATTCTCATTGTCATCGTTATCTTTACTGCATGAAGCCGTAAATCCAATAAGCATTGCTGCTATTACTGCAACAAATGCTCCTCTTAACAGCTGATTCATTCTCATTTTTTTCATAATCTTTTTGTTTAAATTTTAGTTACTATATTGAATATTCTATGATTCATGATTTGATGTTTGCAAAGCTATGAGCATCACGTACGTTTATCAATCCTGAAAAACCAGTAATTTTTTCTACCTAAATTCAGGTATTTTTTATGCTAAAATTTTTAATTAAATTGAACGTTTTAAAAAAACATTTTACAGAATTGATCCATAATGAAGAGATTACTTGTCCTGTTAAGTCTATTTTTATCTTTTACTTTACAATCCCAACAAATCATTCCGCTTAATGAGAAAGCTTATATAGACAGCTTACAAAACATTACAAAAGGAAATCATTCCGATCCTTCAAAAGCAACGGCCTCTTTTCTTTTATCAAATTATTACAGGAACAGTGATTCGGTTTTGAGTAAAAAATATCTTGCAAAAGGGAAAATACTGGCTCAAAACAATCCTTTTATTTCGGCAAAATATTATTATTACGAAGGACAGTATAATCTGGACAGAAATAAAAACAAGGCTGCTGTTTCTTATCAGCAGGCTATTCAGTCTTTATCAAAATTTAAAAATGAAGAATCCGATTTTCTTCAGGCTCTTGCCTGGTACAGCTACGGAGTTTCTCAAAAGGATAAAGAGGGGTATATTCCGTTGGTTAAAATCATGCTTGAAAAGAGTATTCCGTTGGTTGAAAAATATAAGAACAGCAGAAACCTGGGATTCCTGTATACTCAGCTTGCAGTTATTCTTACTTATAATGCCCAGTTTAAAAAAGCTGAAGGTTATAATAACAAAGCCCTTGAAATTCTTGAAAAACAATATCCGAATTCTGCGGAGCTATTTTTTACCTATCTCAATTCTGCCAACAATTTTTGTTATCAGGCCAATGGAGACCAGGCTGAAAAGTATTTGAATAAAGCCGAAAAGCTTGTCAGGACATATCCTGAATCTTCATCCAATGCTTTTTATTATTACAGCAAAACCCTGTTGTATATTACCCGGCAGAAAAATGAGGAAGCTCTTCCTGTGATAGAAAAAGGAATATTGTATACCAGAAAGTACAATCAGAATCTTCTGGCTCAAATGTTTTATTTCAACAAGTTTGACATTTTAAAGAAACTTAAAAGATATAAAGAAGCTAAGACTACCCTGGAAGATGTTTTAACGGAAAAATCTCTGGCTATTGATCTTAATAACAGAAAAACTTTTTATAAGCAGCTTTCCTTGCTTAATGAAGAACTGGGAGATACTAAAGAAGCGCTCCTGTGGGAACAAAGATATTCCAAACTCAACGATAGTTTGAATACAGAAAATGTAAAGCTTGAAATCAACAAACTCGAAACTAAATTCAATACTGCTGAGAAAGAAAGGAAAATAGCAACTTTAAATGCTGAAAAGAATCAAAAAGATCTGGAAGTCAACAAAAAGAATTCTTATTTGTGGGGAATGGGTCTTGTTTTACTGCTGGCGTTAAGTCTTCTGATTTTTCTGTTTATTATTTTCAGAAAAAACAAAAAAATAAATGAACAGAGAATCAATGATATTAAACAAAAGGAAGAATTGTCGTTAACCAAAGCCATTCTTGATGGCGAAGAAAGGGAAAGAGAACGTATTGCAAGAGACCTTCATGATGGTCTGGGAGGAATGCTTGCCGGCGTAAAGATCAACTTTTCTACGTGGTCTTCCAGTCATTTAAACCCTGAAAAAGATCAGGAGTTTTATAAGATACTGGGGCAGCTGGACAGCTCTGTAAGTGAACTCCGTCATGTAGCGAGAAATTTAATGCCAGAATCATTGCTTAATTTTGGTTTGGAAACCGCGATACTCGACCTGTGTGAATTTTACAAGAGAAAAAACCTGGAAATTGATTTTCAGGCTATTGATATTGACAAAGCATTACCTTTAAATATCCAGCTTAATATTTACAGGATTGTACAGGAGTTACTGGCCAATGCTGTAAAACACGCCGAAGCCAGCAGTATTCTGCTTCAATGCTCCCAATCCGGCGAGAATTTTCTGATCACGATTGAAGATAACGGAAAAGGATTTGATAAAAATATAGAAAATACCTCCAAAAGTATGGGACTTCGTAATCTGAAAAACAGAGTCAACTACCTGAAAGGAAAAATGGAAATCAATTCTGATGATCAAGGAACAGCAATTAATATAGAACTTAACATCCATGGAGAATGAAAAAATAAATATTGTCATCGTAGATGATCATCCCATTGTCATTGAAGGATTAAGAATGATGCTGAGAAGCCAGCCTTTCTTCAATGTCGCAGGAAGTTTTGCATCCGGTGCAGAAACACTGAGTTTCATCCGGTCTGAAATGGTAGATATTGTTCTTCTGGACATTACGCTCCCAGATTCCAACGGAACAGAACTCTGCCGAGAAATCAAAAAAATATCGCCAAGCACCTCTGTCATAATGTTCAGTAACCGTTCAGAACGAAGCATTATTATGCAGTCTATACAAAACGGAGCAAGCGGTTACCTTCTCAAAAATACTTCCATTGATGATCTTGTGATAGGTATCAGAGGAGCTCTTTCGGGAGATATTGTTTTCTGCAATGAAACCAAACAGATTATCAGTCTTCCTTCTCAGACTACCCTTCCTATTCCAAGACTGACTAAAAGGGAAAAACAAATTCTACAGATGGTAGCACAGGGAAAAACAAGTAATGTAATTGCTGAAGAACTTTTTTTAAGTCCTCTTACCGTAGACACTCACCGTAAGAATCTGCTACAGAAATTTCAGGCAAAGAACTCAACAGAATTGATTAACCTCGCAGTACAGCAACGTATGATTGAAGAATAAAAAAACCGCTTTAAAAGCGGTTTTTTATATATTGTTAAAGTAATTAAGGTTCTAAGAAGCTATAATCAATAGAAGCAACCAATACCCCTTTACCTTTCTTCTTCACTGTTCTTGCTATCTCGCCATCAATATAAAGATTGATTGTCAATTCAGAATTATCATCCGGCATTGATGCATTCGCATCAAGATTAAGCTGTGCCTGGCTGGAATTCACAAAGAATTCTCCACTTGTCCATGGTGAAGTTACAGGAGACTGCGGAGTATTGTATATGGTATTCTGAGCTGTACCTACCTGTGTTACAACACTTATAATATTTCCTCCGGCAGTGGTCTTCACTTCGAATTGAACCACATGATCCTGAAATTCTTCATCATCATCTTTTTTACAAGAATTAACAACGGTGATTACAGAAAATAATAAAACGAATAAAAAAGAAAGTCTAAGTAAACTTTTTGAATTGTAAAATTGCTTCATTTCTCCAAATAGATTTTTTAATGTTTCAAATATAAGTTTTTTATTAATATAAAAATAACTTTTATGAAAATTTTCCAATAAAGATTTCCAAATAATATCAAATCAATAAAAACAGAAAGACCCGGAAAAATTCAAAAATATACTCCAAATAATTAATCATTACACATAAACCACCATGCAACAGAAGTTCATTGTATGAATAATAAAAGTTAAGATTCTGCAGGTAATTTAATTATCTTTGCTGTATGAATTTAGATTATCTAGTAAGAGAGCCGGAAAATATTACTTCCCAAACTCCCATTCTTTTTATGCTTCATGGCTACGGCAGCAATGAGCAGGATCTTTTCAGTTTTAGAGAAACTCTTCCCAATGACTGGATCATTGTAAGTTTCAGAGCTCCACATGATACTCAATTTGAAGGATATTCATGGTATGATATCAATTTTAATGATCCTGAAAATTTCATTGATGTTCCCCAGGCCAACGAATCTTTACATGCAGTTCTGGAAAGTATACTAAAGATTGTCAACCACTATGGGCTTACGGAAAGCAAAGCTCATCTTTGTGGCTTCAGCCAGGGTGGTATATTATGTTATGCTTTGGCTTTAAAACATCCTGAGCTTTTCAATCGTGTTGCCTGTATGAGCAGTTATCCTGAAGATAAAATTCTGGAGGGTATTGTAAAAGATAAAAAGAAACTGGAGGGGCTGCGTTTCTTCATTTCTCATGGTACGGATGATGCTGTGATCCCTCTGGAATGGGGAAGAAAAGCAGCTGATCTTCTTTATGATCTTAGCTGTTATTTCACGTTCAGGGAATATATGAGCGGACATGGAGTCAACCAGAAGAATTATATGGATTTGATGGACTTCTTTTCAAAATAAACAAAACCTATTTTGGAATAAATTTAATAAAAAACATTACTTCATTGTAACTTATATAAACATTCCAGCTTTTGGAATGTTTTTTTATTATCATATAGATAAATTCAGTAAATTCAGTAAATGAAATTTAAATTGCTTTTACTGGGATTATTTCTAAGCATTTTTGTAAATGCTCAAAATACTTTTGAGTTAATTAATACTAAAAAAACAGTCATTCCTTTTCAGCTTATCAACAACCTTATCTTTATTCCTATTAATATCAACGGTGCTGAACTCACCTTTCTTCTGGATACGGGAGTTTCTGAAACCATCCTTTTCAGCCTGGAAAACAAAGAAGTGAAGCTAAGCAATGTTGAAAAAGTCAAATTTTCCGGGCTTGGGGGTAGTTTAAGTATTGATGGACTGAAGTCTGAGCGCAATATAGGCAAAATAGGTAATGGGATTATCAATACCTCCATGTCTCTTTATATCATTATTGATGAAGAATTTAATATTTCGCCTCACGTAGGAATTCCTGTAAATGGAGTGATTGGCTATCATTTCTTCAAAAATCATCCTATTTATATCGATTATTCATCCAAGAAAATAACTGTATTTGAAAATGCTGCTCTTTTAGAAAAGAAAATCAGAAAATTTGAAGAATTCCCCATTACCATTGAAAGAGATAAGCCCTATATGTATGCAGGTGTAGAAATGACAAATGAAAAGAAAGACTCAAAACTGCTGATTGATATTGGAAACAGTGATGCGATATGGCTCTTCCCTACACTGATTAAAAATTTTGTTTATAACAGGCCTAATATTGATGATTTTCTTGGCCGTGGTTTTAATGGAGATGTTTATGGTAAAAGAAGTCGTATTCATAATTTTTACCTTGGAAATTTTAAGTTTGAAAAGCCTCTCACTTCTATGCCGGATGAATTCTCTATACAACACGTCAACTTAGTAGAAAACAGGAAAGGCTCTATAGGCAGCGAAATTATGCGCAGATTTACAGTCATTTTTGATTATCCTAACAAAAAGTTATATTTGAAAAGAAACAGATATTTTAATGATCCTTTTCACTTTAATATGAGCGGATTGGATTTCAAACAGGACGGGCTGGAATGGCAGCAAGACCGAATAAGTATTGAAACCCAAAAATCTGCTACGGCAGTAAATGAAGTTTATAAGGATGCTTTTCAATATAAATTCAGTCTAAAACCTATATTTTCTATTGCCGGAGTAAGAAAAGATTCGCCGGCCTATGAAGCAGGACTGAAAAAGGAAGACAGAATTCTAAGTATTAATGGAGATCCTACTTCCGAGATGACCCTTGAAAAAATTGTAGAGCTTATGAAATCTAATGAAGGTAGAACTATCAATATGCTCATTCAAAGGAAAAATGAAAAACTCACACTAAGTTTTACCCTTCAAGACCCTATTCCTTATCAAGAATAATAATATGAATACTGAAGAAACCACCTTAGACAGAATAAGAACCAGACCCAGATTTAAAATGTTTACTCATCTTACTAAGGAAGAGTATGCTGAAAATCTGAAAAAATATATGGAAGAGCATAAAGATGAGTTTTCAGGCAATATCAATAAAGAAGTGGCTACCATCTGGGTAAAAACAGAATATGATAATTACTGGAAACCCAGCCTTGCCTTACGGATAGAAATGGAAGATGAGCATACGACCATACGTGGGGTGTTCGGTCCCAGTTCTGCGGTGTGGACCTTCTTTATGTTCCTGTATTTTTCTTTTTCTATTCTTTGGATGACCTTTTTCACAATGTATTACGTAGAAAAGCAAATAAAAAGCGCAGAATACCCTTGGGCACTGAGCGCTTCTTTTATCATGTTATTTTTTATTCTTCTTACGTATATCGCTGCCAGATTTGGGCAACATAAAGGTAAAGAGGAAATGCTTAAACTTAGAAAGTTTGCTGAAGAATCTACTTTACAATTTGAAAAGAAAATTAATTAGACAGAGGTTCTACAGGTTTTTCATTTTGAATAGGAGCTGCTGCTTTTGCTGCTTTGATAGAATCTGCAACTTTTTCTCTGTTGCTTTGTTCTTTAAGCATCTTCGGAACGTCTGGTTCTAAAAGTTTCGTCAATTCTTCAACGGAAATATTGTTGGCATTAGGATCATCCAAAAGATTTCTCCATGGTTTTCTTCCTCCCCATTTATAATCTCCGAATACCATTACTGCTGTACCTCTGGCTTTAGTAGTAGCTCCACCGGGATTCAAAATCCAGGTATCTGCATAGGAATACAACCATTGGGCATCTTTTCTCAACAATCGTAAACATGAGTGTGAAGCAGGATATCCGGGAAGTGTATATTCATGCCACCCGATTCCGCCTATATTGTGAATATTAAAATTGTAAGGAAGTTTCCATTCGCTGCTTACAGTGGAAATAGCCAGTTTCTTTTTCCAGTTGGCAAAAGTAAGGCCTCTTGTAGTCTGGGCTGCTTTTTTACCCATACTTGTTGGTCCCCATTTTACAAGACTTCCATTAGAGTATACCGCAAAAGCCTGTATAGGATATGAGAAAATGACAAACTTTTTCACTCCGCTTAACACATCCAGTTGCATTGGAAACGGTGAATAGGCCATCAGCGTGGTATCTATTTTTGCAGGAACTACCAAGGTGTCGGCATTCCATTTACTTTTAGAATCCAATCTGTTTAAGGCTAAAATAGCTGTTCTTTCTTCCACACTATATTTCTTGCTGAATTCTGCGTAAACAGAATCACGCATCTTTTTATCTTTGGGAAGAACAAAGGCATTATAAAAGCCATTCTCCTGGATAACAGGCGGAACAGATTCTTTTTTAACGACAGGAACAGAATCTTTCTTTAGAGAATCCTTTTCTACCTCCGCAACTTCCGAAGAAGAAACTGTATCTTTAAAAGTATCACTTATTTTTTCTATTTCCTTTTTACAGGAAACCAGAAAAAAAGCACATAAACAGATATAAAAAAAGGATTTTTTCACAGATATGTTTTTCATAAATAAATCGGCCATTTAGTTTGGCTACCCAGTACAAATATCAGACCTAAATTTGAATCCTAAAAGACATTCTTAAAAATACCGTAAAAAAACGGAGGCTTTATTACTGTAAATGAGGAGTTATAGTTGAAAAGCCCAAAGAAAAACATAATTACTTACTTAATTTTAAACCAAAACTTTACCTTCATCAAGAAATTTTCCACAAAAATATAAGTCTCAAAAGTAGGAGTAATAAATAAAAGAGCCTTCTAAAAATAGAAGACTCTTTTGCGATCCGGACGGGACTCGAACCCGCGACCTCCGCCGTGACAGGGCGGCATTCTAACCAGCTGAACTACCGGATCAATTATTTAAGGTAGCATTTGCTTTTTAACTGGTGCAAATATATAGATTTTTTTAACTTTTCCAAAGAAACGTATTTCTTTTCTTTCAAAGTTATTGTTAAGATACAGATTGTCAAAGATAAAAAAATTAATATAGAGCTGTACTTAATACTCTTCTGCCCTATTTTACTTAGAAAATTTAAGAAAGTCGATTATAAAAAACACACAAAATCAACATTCTTGTTACTTTAAATTCTAAGATAACCCTTTATCTATAATTTGTACATACAATAGATTCTTTCTCTTGATCATTTATTCTGTTTGTTCGATGACTTCAACAAATTTTTTACACAAAATGGATTTATCATAAACTGTTTCAGCCAATTTCCTTGCATTCTGTCCCATTTCCTTTACCAATTCAGGATTGTCTTTCAGATAAAGTACTTTTTGTGCAAGTTCTTCCGGACGGTTGGGGTTTACATAAAATCCGCAATGATATTTTTCGGCTATATCTTTCGTCCAGCCGGCAGAGTTTACAATAATTGGTTTTCCTGCAGACAACGAATCGAAAAGCTTGTTTGGAGAGTTGGTATACAAAATAGGAATATCCAAAAAGGAAATCATCGAAACATCCGAAAAATTGACAATCTCAGATACGTCAGTCATAGGGAACTTTCCGAGAAATTTCACATTTTTAAGATTACTTTTTTCTACTTCTTCTATTAAATCTTTTTCGGTAGAACCTCCTCCTACAAACAAAAATTCTATATCTTCTCTATTGTTTAATAATTTGGCGGATTCAATAATTGTCTGAGCCCCATTTGCCAATCCCAAAGAACCAAAGTGAACTATTTTGAAGGAATCTTTTTTTAAGCCGAGCTTTTCCATCAGTTGATCATTTTTTCCCCTAGGCCAGAATTCGTCCATTTTAGCCATATTAGGAATCATGGATGTTTTTTCTTTAGGAATATACTTTACAACTCCAGCCTGCATACCCGGAGAAAGAGCAATAACACGGGAAGCATTTTTATAAATCACTTTTTCCAGCAGACGAGTCGTTTTTATTGTCCAACTATTTTTTATGGCTCCCATCTGTATTGGCACCTCCGGCCAGAGGTCTCTTACTTCAAAAACAAAAGGCTTCTTTTTAAACCACTTTAATATAAGTGCCGGAATACCTATTGTAAGAGGAGTAGATGTAGCAATTACCAAATCGATATCTTTCTGTTTCATTCCTACTACAGATGATTTGTACATAAATTTCAAGAAGGCTTTCAACCTTCTGGAAACACTCATATTCTGGTCATAGTCTTCTTTTATATAAACGACTTCAATACCATCAATTTCTACAATTTTAATATCCTCTGAAAATTTGGATGATGAGGTGAGCATAGTAACTTTATGCCCGTTTTTAATAAGTTCTTGTGCCAGCCAGTACGATCTTGTTCCTCCTGGCTCCTGAGGAGTTACGAAATATTGGTGGATGTATAATATATTCATTATTTTTTTTCTATATATAATTGTTGATATACTTCAGCTATTCTCTTCCAGTCATGATTTTTTAACAATTGTTCCATATCAAAACTATAATGATCTCGTTTTTGGATTAACCGTTCAAGCCCTCGTTCGATTGCAGAAACGGAAGTGTCCTCCACTTTTTCTCCAATAGAATCATCATAAAAACCGTCGATCCCTTCATTTTGCGTGTACATCACCGGTAAACCTTGCAAAAGTGCTTCTATATAGACCAAGCCAAAGGTTTCTGCTTTGGAAGGCATTGTAAAGAAATCGCTTCGTTCGTAATAGGATTTTAGAACAGGCAGACTGTCTACTTTTCCTACAAACTCAAAGGAATGATCATTTTTAATAGAATCCAGGATTCTTTTCTCGTCATTTCCTCCTCCTCCAATCAGAGTTAATTTTATTTTATTCTGAATTTTGTGATTATGATTCTTAACAGCATTAATAAGGTTAAAAACATTTTTGCCCTTATTGAATTTCCCTATATAAAGCAGCTGAATGTTTTTTTCATTCTCAACAATTTTCCTGTTTATAACCTTTGATTCTATCCAGAAAGGGTCTACACCATTTGGGATCACCATTAGTTTTTGCTGTATATCGCTCATGATATGAGACAAGCGGGGATCTTCAAGCATTCTTTTTTTATAGACTGCCGAAATGGTTATGATCTTATTTGCATTCTGAAGTATTTTTTGTCCGTAGCCTCTTTCGTGCAGAAAATACTTCAAAAACACGTTAAGATCTGTATTTCGTACTGCTAATATGTATGGAATATTATATTTTTTATGAAGCTCATAGGCCACCCCACCATCGCTGTACCAGGTGTGAGCATGAATAAATCTGACGGTCTTGAGGTCTATTTTTGCTTCAATGTCCTGTACTATTTTTTTAATTTTTCTTTTATACAAAATCCGATCTGCATATTTTGATAAAATATGGCTATAGATAATTTGAGAGCGGGTATTTTTAAAATCTATTTTATTTTTCCCTATTCTGGAAGATTCCCGAAATGGATTATATACAATCTGCTCTAGCCCGTTATTATCCAGCTCCCTCACCAAATTTTTATAAACTGTAGATCCTGAGTAATCGTTTGTAATGTGAAGTATCATTATGGATAAATTGAATTAAACTGCAGCTCTAAAGAAGAGTTGCTAATTTTATTACTGTAATTCGAAAGGTTTTTTTCGACTAAAGGGTATAAACTTGCATCAAAATAGATAAGTTTCATCCAGCCATCCGATATTTTCCATCCTGTATTCTGCACACTTGGATCTGTAGTACCATCTACATTATCAGCAATACTGTCTCCTTTCAGAATCTTAAGTTTTAAGGTATTGCATAGGTAACTGAAATTAAAGTCAGACCAATTGGCATTTCCCAATTCTCTTGCCTTTATTAAATATAATACGACATGATTTCCATGTGACACATCCTGTACAACCGGTTTATAATTCTTAATTTTCTGTAACGCCTTACAAAAAGTATCAGGATATGTACTGTTCCACGTATAATACAAAACGCTACCTGCGCTCTTGTTTAAAACCAACGCTTTTTTCAGCTGCTGATCAAACTGATTTACAAATAAAGCATATGAATTTTTATCAGATTCGTCATACTTCATCAGATAGAGTGCAACAACAGCCCAGTTTGCTCCTGTATGAAGCCTCTGATGAAACAATAATGAATAATCTCCATATTGGCTGAAGCTTCTGGCTTTCCATTTATCGAAGGAGTATTTTAAACCACTTTCTATCGCCGGTTGATAATTCGCATATAATTTATTCTTGGCTAGAATATCCAAAAACTCACCGATATATCTGAAAAAATATCCTTCCGAAATTAAATGTTCCTGTCCGTTCGCTACTGCATTCTGATTTCCTTTTGCGACATTCATCACCCAGCCATTCTTTTGGTACGAGGTATTTGAATTCGTATCAATCAGGATTGGTTTTATGACAGAAATATTAGTATCAATATATTTTTTATCTTTTGTTTTAAGATACATATTGTTATTTGCATTGATAAAATATCCTAATGCCATGAAATCATAAGTATTTTTACTCTTCGATGACAGTTCCATTTTCTGCAAACCATAACTTTTGGATGCCTGCATATCTGCATTATACCTGCTTACTCTGTTTTGCTGAGCAAAAGAAAAGCTAAATAATAATAACGCACTAAGCTTTATAAAATCACTTAAATATTTCATAATTATTAATATTATAATTTTGAATCAGATTCTGTAACTGCTTATCGTTACCTCCATCTGCAACGTTTTCCTGACTTAACTTGAAGAGTGAATTTTTATTTTCAATGGGAATTAAGTTTGAAAAATAATTGGATTTCACTGTCTTTGTCCTATTCAACTGAGCCATAATATTCAGCCAGACATCATCTGCCATAAAACATAAGCTGACAAATGCATCTTTATTTACAACTTCTTCACTAAAAAAATTACTTTTATATAAAGTTCCTCCCCCACTTGTGTGAAATAGATCAAATGTCGGTCCACAATTTCCGAAGACTTTTTTCCATTTTGAATATTTGCTTATGGTATTATCATCATTTCTAATAACCTTATGTGCTCTGTGGCAACAAATTGTATCGGGATATTTCTTATGTAAATCCATTAAGTCTTTGATGATATTCGACGGATAAAAAATATCATCATCTATGGTTATAATAACGTCGTTTTGATATTCCTTAAAGGCATAGTAATACTTTTTATGAGATCTTAAATCTTCATCTACAAATCTTATTTCTAATTGCTTCTTATTGTAGTAACCCAGAAGATTATCCGGTATATCTTTCAACTCATTCGGAAATTGATCTTTTGCCAGATACAATACAATTTTATTTGGCAGCAGACTTTGTCGTAGCATACATTCTACAACCATCCATAATTTGGATATTCTTCCCGGAAATGTTGTGAGTGATACGATAATATTTTCCGGCAATTTTTCGGGTAGTACAACTTCCTTTTTAGTGTTTTTAAGATATATCGGGAAGACAAAATTTGAAAACTTTCTTATAGAAAATCTTGCTAAAGACTGAGCTTTAGAAATTTTTCTTAACGATGAATACGTTCTATCTATATAATCAATTAACATTTTTAGTTGTCGTTTTATAAAATGATGATATACAGTAAAGACTTGCCAGCCAAATCCACATGTAAGGATTATTTAAATAAACACTATTAATTGTAAATGCTAATGGCATTACCAGTAATGATCCTAATAAGATATAGTTTGGAATTTCACGCTTTTTAAAAATCCTTTTGGGATTAAAAATTTTAAATAACAATAAAAGAAATGTAAAGAAAACAACAATCCCATATTGAGAGAGTAATTCTATAAATAAATTATGGGGTACTAGGATAGGATTATTTGTCATTTTATTCGCTGTATCAGAAAAATTTCCAGCTCCCACACCCAAAAATTTTGAGTCAATAAACATGTCTATACCGACATTGATCATTTCTTTTCTAGAATTGTCTTCCAGTCCTTTTTGTTCTATTCTTGTCTTTAAATAAGAAAATGCTGCATTATTCATTACATATATATACCCTGCAACAGATGCTATTATTGAAATGAATGTGTACATAATGGTTTTGCTGATTGACTTGCTGGAATAAAAAATAATATATATTACAGTAGATATTAATAAGCACAGCATAGTACCACGACTTGCATTAGTTAATACAACCCAAACAATTGCAAAAATAAAAAGGATATAAAATGTTTGAAATAATTTGTTTGAAATAAATTTGAGTTTAGCTAAAATAAAAGGAAATGAAATCGCCAAAAGGTGATTATATAAATTATAATTTCCAAAAGTAATAGCTGCATATTTTCTAAGAGTTCCCACACCTCCTAATACCGTATCATCTCCAAACTTTGAATTAGAAAAGTGTAAGTTGAAATTAATTTCTATAATTGCAATTGGAATACTTAGTAATACAAATATAACCCAGCCATTTATCAGTTTATTTAAACTTATATACTTGCTAAAATTTACTATTTCAACGAAAATAATAAAATTTATCAACGCATATGCAAACTCTTTTAAGGATTGGTCATTATTAAATGTTAAAAATAACATTGACAATACACAATACATAATAAAAGAAAAGAAAAACAATAAATACTCTTTCCCTTTAATAAGCTTTTTATTTAAATCCTGTATCAGTAAAGGTAAAAATAAAATAGCAAGAAGTCTCGGTGCTTGTAGCATACCACCGTATAAACCAAATATCTGTGAAATGATTAATATTAGGGTTATATTTTTCTTTAAGTAATTCATCTATTAATCAAATTATCCAACCTTATCAGAAGGAAAATAAAATTCCAATTCTTATAAATAAAAACCGATTTGGAAGGAAATAGTTTTCTTTTAATATATTTCACAATAAAAGAATCATACTCTCTTGTAAAAACAAAAAAGTTTTTTTTACTGATGCTATTTAAAAGATCCATAATTTCATCTTTTTTCATATTACTCTTATGTAAAAAAATGAACAGCAAACTAAAATAATAGTGGTGCCTGTTTATTATGAACTTTTTTGGAAAAAAATTTATTATATCTTTCCTATTATATAATTCTAAAATTTTTAAAACTGATTCTACATTTTTTATAGTCTGCTTTTTTTTCATGATTGACTCTCCCCTCTGTACATAGTTTACGAAGATATTGTCAATAACTTGCAGAGCAGGATTTTTACTATAGACTTGTGTATTAAATAACACATCCTCATAGATGGCTCCTTTTTCAAATATGATCTTATGTTGATCCAAGAACTTTTTTGAATAGATCTGTGTCCATGCTTGAACACCATAGTTATTGTATTTTAACAGCAAATCGTGGCCACTGATCTTTTCTTCATTTTCAAATTTTTCAAATTTGACAATTTTATTTTCATAAATTTCCTGATAATTAAATAAGAAAATATCGGTCTCTTTATTGATTTTTTCAAAAAAGATATCAATACTATCACTTTCAATATAATCATCTCCATCAACAAACCAGATATATTCCCCTTTGGCTATTTTATATCCGGCATTTCTGGCATCAGAAAGCCCCCCGTTTTCTTTTTCCAGGATGACAATTCTTTTATCCGCTTCTTTATATTTTTTACAAATACTGATACTATTATCCGGAGATCCATCAATTACCAGGATCAGTTCAAAATTAGCAGAAGTATTTTGTATTATACTGGCAATACATTTTTCTATATAATTTTCAACATTATATATTGGGACGATAATTGATAAAAAAACATCATTCATTTACATTCTCTATTAATGGTAGGTAAAACTTCCTTATCTCCTGAGGGTTATATTTCTCATAGCTATCATTATTCAATAACTCATCTATTGCTGTGTTTGCTTCCTCTACATTTTTAACAAACTTGATATATTTTAAATACTTAATCCAGTTGTAAGTTCCTATAACTTTCTGATTGTAATTCGAAAAAACCACGCATGGAGTTCCTGTAATGATGCAAAGAACCATTCCGTGTAATCTGTCAGTGACCACTATCTTTGCCTTAGAAAATTGTAATAACTTATTAGTCAATATTTTCTTTCTAACAGATTTTATATCTAAATCTGTTATTTTGTCACAATGCATATCAGAATTAATTATTTTGTCAAATCTTCCTTTTAAGATTTGAGTAATTTTATCTTTATCATCTGCTGTTAATATTGATTCCTGATCATTTCTGATTACTTCCAATGCATATTCCCGTTCATTTTCAAAACTATATTCAGTGTAAAGAACAATATCGGGAGTCAGAATTATTTTGTTTTTTGGAAAATATTTTTGCATTAATTCAAATGATTTTTCCTCCCTGGCTGTTAAAATCAAATTTTTATGTTTTCCAAAAATATCTTGTGTTCTTTTTAATTCAGATTCACCAATCTGATCATTTGAATAATAGATCGTTTGTGGAAACAGTATAATTTTATTTTCAGGAAAGTTCTGAATTACCATTCTCCTTAAATTTTCTTCCCTCATATATTCATTCCCGAAATTGCCACCTCCATGAACAAATATCAAATCATCAGGCTTAATATTATTTCTGTACTTTTCTATAAAATACTTCATCTGAGACTGATTGATCTCAAAAATGTGATGCCCGGGTAAATTTTCCTGAAAAAATTTTAGCTGCCCCTCGGCAATAGCGTGATCTCCAATATTAGTATGAGTAGGAGTCTGAAATAAAAATAACCGCTTTGACCTGCAATTAGTAATTTCATCAGCAATTTTATCTACTCTGGCATTATTCTGTATATTATTGATAATTGAATTTGCTTTATTTTTTATTTTGTTAAATAAATCCATATTTATTTCTTTATTTTTTTTATGATTGTTTTTTTAAACTGTAAATACTCTTCCCGCTTAATACCAATAAGAATAATTAATACCAACAAAATAATCTCAGCAGCAATGGTTGAAGATATTGCAAAAAAGTAACTGCTAAAATCTATTTTTTTTATGACCCATACCAGAATAAAACAAGAGAAAATAACCAGAAAGGTCTGTTTTAAATAAAGTACTACGTCTGGCCAATCATATTTCAATTTATGATTAACATAAAGAAAACGAAATATGAAGGTGCATAAATTTAAAATAACATTTAAGCTCATAATATATACAGGAGAAAAACCTAATTTTAAGAATATATATGCCAGCGGAAGATTTAATAATAATATCAATGAAACCCCTAATTGATAATTTCTGATATTTCCAATGGCATTGGCAGACATCCAGAATGGTCCAACTATAGCATTAATAATAGAGCCTATTATAACTATTTGAGTGAAGCTTACAAGGTATTGAGGTAAATTAACACCAAGCCATAATTTTAAAATAAATTCTGTATGTAATAAAATCGGTATTGATAAAACTAAAAAGAGAAATACTGAATATTTCGAAGTATTTAATACTAATCTTTTATGTGTTTCCAAATCATTTGAAGCATAACTCTGAGTAATTTGTGGATTAAATGCTACCTGCATATTGGAAACAAAACTATACAAAACACTATTTACCTGATTCGCAATACCTAAGGCCGCATTTACAGTTACACCGATGAATATATTCATAATCATATTCAATCCCTGCGTTGAACTTAAAACAGCCACTTGTCCGAATAAGCTCCAACCAGAAAAAGATAATAATTCTCTGAATAGTTTTTTGTCAGAAAAATAATGGTAAGCAGTTTCTTCCTTAAAGTTCCTATAGCAATAAATTTTATAGATTACATTAATTATAAGATTGACCAATAATAATAAAAATGAATACACTATGAGCTGATCATATTCAACAAAAAGCGATAATAAAAATACAATAGCCAGTTTTAGCACAGTCTCCACTATACCCAAATAGGCATAGAATGACATTCTTTCATTCGCCAGTATGGTAGCATTGAAGGGTATTCTAATGATATTGATTATTGTTGTAATAATAGAAAACTGAAATACAAAATTTGCAGCATTAAGTCGGTGAGCAGGTATATTTAACTTGTAATTTAAAAACCATAATCCAATAGTCTCAGACAAAATCAATACAATGATTGAGATAATTATATGAATATTGAGACTCATACAAAAAACTCTATTAACTTTTTCTTTAATATTTGAAGCCAGCTCAATATTTAAGAATCGTTGAGTAGCACTTGTCATGGCATTATTTAAAAACGAAAATAATACAACTACTCCAGCTACTAAATTATATATCCCAAAATCCTCTACGCCTAACTTCTGTAAAATAATCCTTGAAGTATATAAGGAGATAGCCATATTGATTATCATCCTTATGTAGAGTAATATTGTATTTTTTGCGATCTTTTTTGTACTTGACAATTTATTTACTTTTAATCATTACCAAATAGATCCCTTGTGTACACTTTTTCTTGTACATCAGCAAGTTCAGGCGCATTGCGGTTAGAAATAATGACATCGCATTCTTTCTTGAAAAGTTCTAAATCTTTTACCACTCTGGAACCGAAAAAAGACTCTTCATTAAGGGCCGGCTCAAACACTTCCACTTCTACTCCCTTAGCTTTAATTCTTTTCATTACGCCCTGTATGGCAGATGCTCTGAAATTGTCGGAACCTGCCTTCATGATCAGGCGGTAAACTCCTACTTTTTTGGGTTTTTTAGCCAGTACTGAATCTGCTATAAAATCTTTACGGGTTCTGTTAGCATCTACAATTGCCTGAATAATATTATTGGGAACTGCATTATAATTTGCCAAAAGCTGTTTGGTATCTTTAGGCAGGCAGTACCCTCCGTATCCAAAAGACGGATTATTATAATGCGAACCAATTCTTGGGTCCAGACCAACACCTTCTACAATCTGGCGGGTATCCAGTTCGTGAATCTGCGCATAGCTGTCTAATTCGTTGAAATAAGCCACACGCAATGCTAAGTAGGTATTTGAAAACAATTTAATTGCCTCTGCTTCTGTAGGATTTGTAAATAATACTGGAATGTCCTTTTTTATGGCACCTTCTTTCAGTAATTCTGCAAAAATTCTTGCTCGCTCACTTTGCTCCCCGACAATAATTCTGGAAGGATATAAATTATCATATAAAGCTTTACCTTCTCTCAAAAATTCAGGAGAAAACACCACATTATCTAAATGCATTTTGCTTTTTAAGTCTACGGTATAACCTACAGGAACCGTAGATTTAATAATGATTACAGCCTTAGAATTATACTCTGCAATTTCCTTAATTACATTCTCAACACTGCTTGTGTCGAAATAATTGGTAGTGGGGTCATAATCTGTTGGAGTGGCGACAATTATATATTCAGCCTTATCGTAAGCTTCCTTCTTATCTAAAGTGGCTTTGAAATTAAGGGGTTTAGTACTTAGAAACGTACTGATTTCTTCATCTTCAATAGGAGATTTTTTAGAATTAAGCAATTCTACTCTCTCCTGAACAATATCTAAAGCTACAACTTCATTATGTTGGGCCAATAAGACGGCATTAGACAAACCTACATACCCTGTTCCTACGACTGCTATTTTCATTCTCTATTTTTTTATAAACGATTATCGTATTTCTCTAAAATTCCTTTAACATCATATAAAACTCCTCCTTCCTTCAGATAGCGGGAAAGATCAATATTCAGGAATTCATCATGAGAAACTGTGAGAACAATTGCATCAAACTGTTCCTTCACATCTTCAAGAGAATTGGTAGATTGTATACCATATTCATGCATTACTTCTTCTGGATTTGCCCACGGATCATACGTTGTAACTTCTACAGAATAGTCTTCCAGCGCATTGATAACATCTGCAGCTTTCGTATTTCTTACATCCGGACAGTTTTCTTTAAAAGTGATTCCAAGATTCAGTACTTTGGCATCCGTAATGTTGATCCTTTTCTTAATCATTGTTTTTACCACCTCCGAAGCTACAAACTGCCCCATGGAATCATTCAGTCTTCTTGCGGTAAGGATAAGCTCAGAATAATATCCTACGTCCTGCGCTTTCTGGGCAAGATAGAAAGGATCTACCCCGATACAATGTCCTCCTACCAATCCGGGCTTGAATTTCAGGAAATTCCATTTCGTTCCTGCTGCCTCCAGAACTGCGTGTGTATCAATATCCAGAAGATTAAATATTTTGGCAAGCTCATTCACAAAAGCAATATTGATATCACGTTGTGAGTTTTCAATAACTTTTGATGCTTCAGCTACTTTAATAGTAGGTGCCAAATGGGTACCTGCTGCAATTACAGATTTATATAATTCGTCTACTTTTTTACCAATTTCTGGTGTAGAACCTGAAGTTACCTTTAAAATCTTCTCTACGGTACGTTCTTTATCTCCCGGATTGATTCTTTCAGGAGAATATCCTGCAAAGAAATCCTCGTTAAACTTTAATCCCGAAACTTTTTCCAGCACAGGGATACATTCTTCTTCTGTAACACCAGGATAAACAGTAGATTCATAAATAACAATATCCCCTTTTTTCAATACTTTTCCTACTGTTTCAGATGCTTTATATAAAGGTGTCAGGTCCGGACGATTATGTCTGTCTACCGGTGTAGGAACAGTTACGATATAGATGTTAGCCTCCTTAATATCTTCCAGATCAGATGAGCAAAGCAATCCTTTTGATGAGTTTGAAAATGGGTTATCTTTCACTAAAACCGGCTGTAGTACTTCATCTTCTACTTCCAAAGTGGAATCTTTTCCGCTATTCAGTTCTGCAATTCTGGCCTGGTTGATATCAAAACCTACTACGGCATATTTTGTTGCAAATAAACGGGCCAGTGGTAATCCTACATACCCCAATCCGATTACCCCAATTTTATTCTGTATATTCATATTAAATGTGATGTTCTTACTTTATTTTAATGTTTATTTTGAAGATAATTTGATTTATTTATTAAAAAGCTTTTGCCACCAGTTTTTCTTCTTATCAGCTGTATATCCGTAACCATAGCCATAGTTGTATCCGTAACCGTAACCACCAACATTTTTAGAAACATCATTGATCACGAAAGAAACGTTTGATATCTTTGATTCTTTAACCAGTTTATTGGCAAAATCTATTAATATTTTTCTTGATACTCCTGATCTTACCACGTATAAAGAAGCGTCAGCAGTATCAGAAATACTCAATGTATCCGAAACAAGCATCAGCGGAGCAGAATCGATCACAATATATTCGTAACGGGACGACATCTCACTGATAAGCTTCTGATAACGACCGTTGGAAAGAAGCTCCTGAGGATTTGGAGGAATAGATCCCGCATAAATTACATCACATTCAGGATTGGTATCGGAAATATGTATAAGATCTTCTATATCTGTCGTTTCATCGTATAAATATTCCGTAAGACCTGCATTCTTAACACGCTCATCATCATACCTCTGTATTTGCGGATTTCTAACATCCGAACCAATGAGTAATGATCTTCCGTTTTTGCTTCCCAGTGTCAGAGCAAGATTCACTGAAACCAGTGTTTTTCCTTCTCCTTTCACTGAAGAAGTTACCAATATGACTTTCGCTGAATCTTTTTTAGGAAGCAGAAATTTCAGGTTGGAAACCAATATTCTAAATGATTCCGCCAACTCTGAGAAATCATTCCTCTGTACCAAATGGTTGTGACCATCCTTCAGCGATGGTATATCTGCTAACACTCCAAGTGGCGAATTTTCAGTAATATCTGTACGGCTGTAGATTTTATCATCCCACATAAAGAAAAGATAGAATACTCCCAACGGTAACATTAATCCCAATAAAGCCGCTGCCAAAAGAATAATATTTTTCTTAGGTGAAACCGGAATATCATCTGTATAAGCAGGGTTTACAATTTTAGCTTTCGGAACATTCACAGAAAGATTGATTGCGTTTTCTTCTCTTTTCTGTAAAAGAAAAAGGAAAAGCTGCTCCTTAAGATTCTGCTGACGTTCGATACCTCTGTAGATTTTTGATTGTCCGGGAACCTTTTCAATCATATCTGTACTGGCAGAAATTTGGCTGTTTATCTGTGCGATAGATGCCTGAACGGTTGCTTTTTGCTGACGAATGTTATCTCTTACAATTTCTTTTAGTGAAGAAATTTCTTTATTCATTTCTATCACTGCAGGGTTCTCATTGGTTGCTTGCTTCAAAGTTTTATTTCTAGTGATAACAAGATTATTATATTGTAAAATGGCCTGTTCCAAAGAAGGATTAAGTCCTAAATTAGAGGGCATAAGCTGATTATCTCCTTTTGAAGCTTCATTTTGAAGAGAGTTAAGAAGATCCAGCTGGGTCTGCTGTATAAGAATTTGTTTTGTGTTATCATTTGTATTCTGAAGCGCCAACTGAGCCTGCGCCTGTAAGTCTACGATTCGGTTACGATTTTGGAAATCTTCTTTTTGATTCTCCACTCCTGAAAGGTCTCGTGAAATAACCTCTAATCGTTTATCGATAAATTCCTGAGTATTTTGAGCTTGTAAGTTTTTATCTCTTAGCCCATCCAGATTATACTGTTTGGTTACCTCATTAAGAATAGCCTCTGATTTTTCAGGAACAGTTCCTACAATCTTAATGTCCATAAGCATAGCCTTCTGATCCGGAAGATCAACCTGGATCTTTTTTTCCAAAGATTTCACCTTCTCTATAGGATTCCAGAAGACAATTTTATATTTATCTTTAAAGGTAAGACCCGGTACTTTTTGAAGAACTACAGTTCCAAAATCAAGAGCTAGATTTTTATCGAAAGTTCCCTTTACTTTTTTGTTTTCCTTATCTTCCAAAACAAATTCGTTTCCGTTGACTTCTTTTACCATGTATTGGGAAGAAACAAATTTTTTGGTATTCTTATAAGAAATAATTTTTGCAACAATCGGTACTTTGATAAATAATTCTGAATCCCTTATCTCACCCGAATTATAATATTGTATATTAAGATTTAGGTTTTCAACAACTTTCATAAGGATTGGTCTGGAGTTTACCACAGCCACTTCACTTTTAAGTTCATCTGCATTTCCTAAACCAAGTCCTAAGTTATCAAGATCAATTAGTGCTCCTGTTAAATCAGACTGTTTCTTATCAAATTTTAAAGTAGTAGTCGATTCATATTGAGGCACAGCATATCTTAAATATATAAAGGCTATAGTAACAAATAATAAGACAGATGCTATAAACCAAGGCCATTTTACTAAATATTTTCCAATGATCTTTCTTAAATTCAAAGATTCTTCACTTTCCTGAAATTCTATCTGCTGCATATTTTATTTTCGAGTTAAAGCAATAATAAGTGTACCCGCTGTAAGTAAAGCACCAATAATCTGGAATGTAAGAGCTCTGTTCGGATTTGAATTAGCCTGAACCTGCTTATTTTTGTCCGGCTGTACATATAATATGTCATTTTGCTTCATATAATAGTACGGCGAACTCACAATATCGGATCTTGTAAGGTCAACATTCACCACTTGGTCAGCACCATCTTCTCCTGTGCGTATAAGTTTTACATTGGTACGGTCTCCGAAATCCGTCATATCACCTGCAAGTCCAAGTGCTTGAAAAATATTGATTTTCTGAGAGAGACTTTCTTTCTGCCCTGGTTGTTTTACCTCTCCTAAAACACTCACATTGAAGTTTTTAAGGGTAATAGTCACCAATGGATCTGTTAGATATCTCTTAAGGCGTGATTCCAGTTCCTGTTTTAGCTGCACCTGTGTCATCCCTTTAGTATATACATTTCCTAAAACCGGAAAAGAAATATAACCTTCTTCATTGACAAGGTATTGACTTGGTTCTACGTATTGGTTGATGCCTCTTCCACTGTCGCTCCCTACTTTGTTTGCAGTATTAAGATTAAAAGGTTTTACGGCAATTTCATCAAGTGCGGATACCAGAATAAGAAGAACATCTCCTTCCTGAATATGTAATCCCTGAAATTTTGCTTTCGCAACTTCCTCTTCCATATTATGTTTCGACATATATACCATATTCTGCTTCGGTCTGCATGATAACAAAATAACCGATAACAATGTTATATATGTAATAATCTTTTTATTCATATGTTGTTTATTCTAAGTCTACTTGTGTTATTATTTAAAATCTATCTGAACTAAATTTAATTTAAGATACCTAATAGGAAGAAAACTAACCACATAAGTATTCTATATTTATAAGAAGTTTACGAATGTGAGAGGTATTTAATCTTTATATTTAAATCAATTCTTTCTCTAGCAATTTTCATTCCGTTTGGAATTAAAATAGCAAAATTATTATTTTATATCAGTTTTTTATGTATTTTATTCTTTAATTTCATTCATATGCTTCATGTTCAGATATCTTGTCAAGAATTTCAAATTCAGAGTTATTGCTTTTAAATTCCGGCACAATTATTTTTAATATTCTCACAATCTGTAAACTATCTTTATTCATTGCTGAAAGAATAATTTGCGAGCACAAAATATCTATATCTTCAAACTTCATCAATGGATCTCTGGATATCATAATTTTCTCATGATGGGTAGGAATAGTTGTAGAATTATTCGTTAAAAGTTCTTCATATAGTTTTTCACCAGGTCTTAAGCCAATAAAATCAATTTTAATATCGATACCTGGAGTATATCCTGATAATTTGATCATTCTTTCCGCTAAATCCAAAATTTTAACCGGTTTACCCATATCAAAAACATAAATCTCTCCTCCCTGTCCCATTGTTCCTGCCTGAAGTACCAATTCGCAGGCTTCAGGAATCGTCATAAAATAACGAATGATATCGGGATGAGTAATCGTCACCGGACCTCCTTTTTCAATTTGTTTTTTGAAATGTGGTATTACAGAGCCATTGGAACCTAATACATTTCCAAAACGCGTTGTTATAAATTTTGTTGTATTCTCCGAAGAATTTTGTAGAGACTGTACAAAAAGTTCAGCAGCTCTTTTAGAAGCTCCCATTACGTTGGTGGGATTTACAGCTTTATCTGTAGACACCATCACAAAACGATTTACATTATATTTTTTCGATAAGAGTGCCACATTTTTAGTTCCTCCAATATTGACAAAAATAGCTTCATGTGGATTATCTTCTATTAATGGTACATGCTTGTAGGCTGCCGCATGATAAACTATTGAAAACTGATAATCATCAAACAATTTCTCCATTCTGGAATAGTTTGAAATATCAGCCAGTATAAATTTGAACCTTTGATTTGGGAATCTTTCTAATAATTCAAGCTGCAACTCATATAAAGGAGACTCAGCCTGATCTACCACAACAATCAATGACGAATTTAGCTGAGCAACCTGCCTTACAATCTCACTTCCTATAGACCCTGCACCTCCGGTTACCAGAATATTTTTATTAACATGAAAACATTTTACCTCATTGTTTTCTATTTTAATTGTCGGACGATTCAGTAAATCTTCAATCTGAAGAGGACGGATACTTCTCACCTTATCATCCTCTTTTATGATATTGGTTACGGGTACTTTTAATACTTTCAATCCTTTATCCAATGCAAAGCTAGTCCATTCTTCTATCTCTTGCTTTGTCATCACATCTTTGATTAAAACCGCATCAAATTGTTCTTTCAGAGTATCACTCTTAAGAAATTGCTTTTTATTATAAATTTTATAGCCAAGCAACCTTGCTTTTTTAGAATCTGATCTTGCAGTGAGAAATCCTGCTAGCTGATAGGGATGATCGGGATTGTGAATAATAGCCTTTGCTAATGACACTGAAGTATCCTCTACTCCTACAATAGCAATTCTAGCTTTGGATAGAGTATCCTTAGAATCTATTAAGACACCGAAAAGCTTTTTGATTGCCATTCTGAAAAAAAACATCAGAAAAATGGAAACAAAGAAAAATAAAAAAAGAACAGGATATAAAAATACGGGTTTGCCCAATATCAGTTCCGACATAAAATTCAGTCCAAGCAAGACAATAAGAGCACTGCCCGAAGACCATACAATTTTAAAAAAGTCAAAAAAAGTAGAGTGTCTGATAATTCCTGCATAAGTTTTGAACAGAACTATACACAGAATATTAATAAGCACCACTGAAAATATCTTTTCCTTTTGATACTTAGTAAAGTTAAGTTTTACCTCCAGACTATTCAGAAGAAAATATGAAACTAAAATTGAAAAAAAAATGACTGAAACATCAATAAGAAAAACCGACCACCTGGGTATATATCTTAACTCCCTGATTTTAAAAACATTCCCCATACACAAATAAACCTAAAGTATCTTTTTCATTATTTCAACAATTGGTGGTTTTATTATCAGGCGAAGATAATAATTATTATTAATATTTTTAATAGCATACGTTAATTTTTATTCAAAATATAAATTACTAGTGCCACAAAATATTTTAACCTAAAATTAATACGCATATTCCAAAAAAAAATACTGTAAAATAAGTATTTTACAGTATTTTGACTACTTTGATTGATAGTTGCGATCCGGACGGGACTCGAACCCGCGACCTCCGCCGTGACAGGGCGGCATTCTAACCAGCTGAACTACCGGATCAATTTTTTTAAAAAAGAAATTGAGAAAACTTCTGCGATCCGGACGGGACTCGAACCCGCGACCTCCGCCGTGACAGGGCGGCATTCTAACCAGCTGAACTACCGGATCAATTTTTTTAAAAAGAAATTGAGAAAACTTCTGCGATCCGGACGGGACTCGAACCCGCGACCTCCGCCGTGACAGGGCGGCATTCTAACCAGCTGAACTACCGGATCAATTTTTTTAAAGTAAATTGAGAAAACTTCTGCGATCCGGACGGGACTCGAACCCGCGACCTCCGCCGTGACAGGGCGGCATTCTAACCAGCTGAACTACCGGATCATTATTTTAAAGAACGTCGTTTCTTTTTCGTGGTTGCAAAATTACAACTTTTTTTGTTACCTGCAAATTATTTTAAAAAAAATGCCTCCCAATACTGGAAGGCGTTCATTATCAAACTTATTTTTTTTATAAGTGAGCACTTAATTTTTCAGCAATTACCTCTTTTGGAGCTACACCTACTAATTTGTCTACTACTTCTCCATTCTTAAAAATAAGAACAGTAGGAATATTTCTGATACCATACTGCATAGAAATCTCCTGGTTGTTGTCTACATCTACTTTTCCAACTACTGCTTTACCTTCAAAATCTGATGCTACTTCTTCGATGATCGGTCCTAAAGTTCTACAAGGTCCGCACCATACTGCCCAGAAGTCTACTAATACCGGTTTTTCTGATTTTAAAACCGTATCCTGAAATGAGCTGTCTGTAATTTCTAAAGCCATTTTTGTTTCTTTTATTTTAATTAATATTATTTTCTTTTAATCCTTTATTGGATATTCAAAATTACGCTTTTTAGAGCACAAGCCTATCTATGCTCAACATTAGTTTTTTCTATAGTGTAATCGCTTGAAATTTCCTTTAATGCATTGACCAATGTATCAATCTCCGCTTTGGTCGTCATATGGCTGAACGAGATACGTAATGGAGTACAGTGATCCATTTCATCCTCAGAAAGCACCATCATCATGACCATTGAAGGTTTTGAAGCTCCTGATGAGCATGCACTTCCCTGAGAGATGGCAATCCCTTTCATATCTAATTGAAGTCCTATGAGTGGATTTTTGTAAGGTAATAAAGCACTTAAAACTGTATAAAGACTGTTGTCCTTTTCAGCACTTCTTCCATTGAATTTAATTCCTTCTATTTCAGCAGAAAGTCTTTCAATTGCATAATCCTTTATACTCTGCATATGGTTAGTATATTCCTCCATATGATTCAGAGAAAGTTCTAATGCTTTTCCTAATCCTACGATACCACAAACATTTTCAGTTCCCGCCCTAAGGCTTCTTTCCTGAGGTCCTCCGGTAATAATTCCTTTTAAACCTGTTGCTTTTCTGATAAACGCAAATCCAGCTCCTTTTGGCCCATGAAATTTATGGGCACTGCAGGATGCAAAATCTACAGGAATATCAGAGAAGTCAAGGTTCATATGAGCCATTGTCTGGACCGTATCTGAGTGGAAAAGTGCATGATGTTCTTTGCACAGCTGGGCAACCTGTTTAAGGTTGATGATATTCCCAATTTCGTTGTTGGCATGCATTAAGCTTACCAATGTTTTTTTATCTGAAGCTTTTAAAAGTTCTTCCAATTTAGCAAGATCAATATCTCCTTTTTCATTCGGGCGGATATAGTTTACTTCTACTCCTTTTCTGCTTTTCATATCCAGAATACTTTCAGAAACGCATTTATGTTCCAGGGGAGAGCTGATGATTCTTTCTACTCCAAGGTGTTCTACCGAGGATTTAATGATCATATTGTTTGATTCGGTACCACAGGAAGTGAAAATGATTTCAGCAGGAGTTACATGAAGATAGTCTGCAACCTGTCGTCTTACATTTTCAATAAGGATTTTTGCTTCCTGACCAAAACTGTGTGTGGAAGACGGGTTTCCGAAATTCATTTTCATTGTGCCCACCATTGCATCTATAACTTCTTCTGCAAGCGGAGTGGTTGCGGCATTATCTAAATATACTTTATCCATTATTATTTTGAATATTTTAATTCTACAGAGGTAAATTTGTAATCTGTGGGAACAGTAAATATAAACCAAGGGCTTGAGATCACCTGAATTTCCATTCCACCGGAAGGTTCGCCAGCCGGAACTTCTACATACAGAATCTGATTTTTCACAGATATACTTTTAATCTCCTCAATTTTGTGGCTACCAGATCTGAAGGTTCCCAAATTGTATAAAACGACTTTTTTATTTTTTGGAAACTGCGGATATTTGATATAAGATTCTTTTCCTATTTCTGAGATACCAAAACTTCCACTGATAATATTGCGGAAATCCTTTTCTTCCTTAATAATTCTAAAGCCAGGAGTGTCTGCCCCTCCCTGGGATTCAGAGACAATAAGTTCAGCATTTCCCTGTCCAGGAGAAGACTTCTGAGATGAAGTGCTTGCACAGCTCATGAAAATTGCTGTACATGCGATTAACAGGCTTTTCATTTTTTACAATTTTATCTCCCAAAATTAGTGAAAAAATTGGTAATGTCCCTCATTTGCCCATTTCAACATTGGCCGATCTCCTGAAGTATCACCAAATGCAATAATTTTATCGTATTTAGAATCGTTGATTTCCTCTTTAATTCTTACCAGTTTTTCTTTCCCGTTACAGTTTTTTCCGACAAAATTTCCTGTGAAAACTCCGTTCTTAAACTCTGCCCGCGTAGAAACAAGCTCCATTTTCAGTTCATCAGCGAAAGGTTTCACCCAGATATCTAATGAAGCGGTTACCAATAAACTCTGTGTATTATTCCTATCGATATTTTTTATAAAGTCTAATGCATTTTCCCTCACTATTTTAGGATAATGCTGTTCAAAAAATTGTTTAGACTTTTGCTCTATTTTATCCTGGGTCTGTCCTTTTAAAATAGAACCGATAAAGCTTTTTTTCACTTTTTCTGTTTCAGCCAGTTTCAGCTTCAGCAGGATAAAAAGAGGTACATGTCTTAAAAATTGTATACGATATTTTGTAGAATCGTAAAATTTAAGATACATAAACATAGTATCTTTATACGTAAGGGTTCCGTCAAAATCAAAACAATACAATTTTTTCATTTTTTAAAGCTTTAATTTCTTGAATATAAACTCAGGGATATTCCTGATAATCATCATAATAATACTCCAAACCGGCAAAACATATGCCACATTCCTCTGCTTTTTGAAGGCTTTGTAAATACAGGAAGCAGCCTGTTTGGGAGTGGCTGTCAGTTTCGGATTTAAAGGCAGACCTTCTGTCATCTTAGTTTCCATAAACCCTGGTTTTATAGTAAGAACGTGTACTTTTTTATCAAAAAGATAGTTTCTCAAACCACTCAGATAGGCAGTAAAAGCTGCTTTTGCACTTCCATAGATAAAATTGCTCTGTCTTCCCCGGTCTCCTGCCACAGATGAAAGCCCGATAATCGTTCCTGATCTTCTGCTTTCAAACTTATGGGCAAAATAATTCATCACAGGAACCAGTTTTGAATAATTGATATCAATGATACGTTCTGTATTTCTGTTATCATATAGTCCTTCCTCGGTTCCTTCCCCTAAATATCCTACGGCACAAAATAATACATTTGAATTGATATAATCAAATCTATTGTAATCAATTTCTTTTGTAAGATCCAGTTCAATGACTTCCGCCTGCTGCAGAAACTTTACATCAATGTGTCTCGCAAAACGCTCTGTAGTTTCTTTATTTGAAGTGAAAAGATAGATTTTTTCAAACTTTTCTCCTTCCTGAAGTGCTTTTTCCACAAAAGCCTGTGCCACTTCAGATGTACTTCCCAGAACTATCATTATGAATTGTTATTTATGATTCTTTTGTGCTGTAAAGACACAAATTTAGGATTTTGAATATTTTTCAGGTAACTGGTAAGTGATGATCTGCTCATGCTGTCTTTGGTAAGATAGATTCTTCCCCCGAACTCCTGAACAATCGCATCCAGCTGATCTACCAGTTTTTTCAGTTTCGAATTAACTTTAAAATCAAGAGCCAATGTATACCCTTCCACAGGGAATGAGTTGTAAGCCTGCGGATTGTTCTTTCCAAAAAGTTTTAAAACTGCCAGGAATGATCCGTTTCCGCTTTTGGCAATCGTTTCAAGGATTCTTTTCATTCCTTCTTTTCCAGTCTCTTTAGGAATGACCATCTGATACTGTATAAAACCGGACTTTCCATAAATCTTATTCCAATCTGTGATCGCATCCAAAGGATAGAAAAACGTCTCATAGTCGATAAAGTTTTTCACTTCTTTTTTAGACTGTTTTTTATAGTACAACCAGTTGAATATTTTTACGGTAAGGGCATTCAGTACAAATCCCGGAAAATAAAAAGGAACTGTAGGCTGCAGTTTTTTCTTTAACCGTAAAGGCGTTTTGGAAAAACTTTGGGGAAGCTCATGCTGAAATGCATGCTCTCCTCTCATGAGAATACTTCTTCCGATATTTTTTCCTTTCTGAAGACAATCAATCCATGCAACAGTGTAGGTCCAGTTTTCACTTTCATCGAACAGCTTAAATATCTCATCAAGATTGTCTGCTTTTATACTTTCCTGACGGATGTATGCGGACTCTATATTTTTAAGTTTAAATTTTGCGGTAAGAATAATTCCTGTAAGTCCCATTCCACCGATAGTAGCCCAGAACTTCTCTGAGTTCTCTTCTCTGGAACAGGTAATAATTTCACCTTTCTCAGTCATTAGCTTAAACTCGATCACATATTCGGAAAAACATCCTTCTGCATGATGGTTTTTTCCATGAACATCGGAAGCGATAGCTCCTCCTACTGATACAAATTTTGTCCCTGGAGTAACGTATAAAAAGTATCCCTGTGGAACTGCTATTTCCAGTACATCTGAAAGCAACACTCCGGATTCACATTCTATGATCCCGTTCAAACGGTCAAAATTGATGAATTTATTTAATTTTTTAGTTGAAAATATAGATTCTCCCAACGAAGCATCGCCATAGCATCTCCCGTTTCCTCTCGCAATAACCTCGTTGTGACTGAGTACAAATTCTTTTATTCTTCCGAAACTGTCCTCAGATCTCATCTCCTTCTCCACTATTGGGAAATTTCCCCAGTTTGTAACTTTTTGTATGAAATTCGGTTTCATTTCTTAAAATAAATTTGAATTAAAAATGCCACTACCCAAAGTAATAAAGTAACCTGTATATAGCGGTCTCTGTAAACAATTTTTGTAGGAGATTCCGTTCTGTTATAAACCAGTGTCTGCTGAAGATATCTTAGCAACGCGAATACCACGAAAATCACAGTATAAAAAACTCTTTCGTGAAACCTTGCCTGAACTTCCGGAGAGAGTGTAAACATCAGATAGCAGACAATAGCCAGAGTAATAGAAATGGATAAAGCAATATCTGCAAACTGCACGTTATAGCCATCCAGTGCTTTTCTTGTTTTTCCTGAAACCTGGGCATTGATAAGCTCCCCCCTTCTTTTTCCTATAGCCAGTACCAAAGCCAATACAAACGTCAGGAGAATCGCCCATTGTGATATACTGATTCCGGTGATATAACCTCCAGCCAGTACACGCAGTACAAACCCTATGGCAATAATAAAGATATCAATAATAGGAACATGCTTCAACCTGAAAGTATAGGCAAGATTCATCATCACATAGAATCCTACAATGGTCGCAAATTTCCAAAGATACTCGTGGAAATAGATCTGTGTAAAAAATACAAGAGCAATATCTGTAATGACCAAGCCTATAAGAATTCCTATCGCTTTTGATTTTGAAATAGCTCCACTCGCTAATGGTCTTCTTCTTTTTTCCGGGTGCTTTCTGTCTGCTTCAATATCATTGTAATCATTCAGGATATAGACAATACTTGCTGCAAGTGAAAATATAACAAATGCAAAAATGCTTTTGAGAAGCAGATCTATATTGGTAATATTACCTGAAAAGAACAGAGGGACAAATACAAAAAGGTTTTTCACCCATTGCTCCACACGGAGCAGTTTTAAATATTTCTTCATTTATGTTATTTCAAATACAAAAATAATAAATTCAAAATTTCTAGCATAAAAATACAAAAAAAACCGCCGGGGCGGTCTTTTACGAAAATATTTATATATTAAATTAACTATTGCCCTTGCTTGGCATCGTTAATCATTTTTTCATTGGCAGTAATAGCAAACTCCACTCTTCTGTTTTTAGCTCTTCCTTCATCGGTATCATTACTTGCTACAGGCATTGCTTCACCTTCACCTTTTGTAAACATTCTGCTTGATGCAATTCCTTTTCCGGATAAATATGCTTTCACAGCGTCTGCTCTTCTTTGAGAAAGTTTAAGGTTATAATCATCAGAACCTTTGCTGTCTGTGTGACCATAGATATTAATATTGGTATCTGGGTTATTAGCTAATACTTCTGCTAATTTATCAAGGTTTGTCTGTGCTACAGAAGTAAGGTTTGAAGAATCAAATGCAAAGTTAACAATACTTTCATTCATGGTTACTTTAATACCATCTCCTACCCTTTCTACCTGAGCTCCTGGTAAAGTTTCTTTAATATCTTTAGCCTGCTTATCCATTTTGTTACCGATAACGTTACCTGCAACACCACCGATAATACCTCCTAATACAGCTCCGATAGCTCCATTTCCACCTTTACCTACATTGTTACCAAGGATACCTCCAAGTACTGCTCCTGAAGCAACACCTACTGCTGTACCTCTTTGTTGATGATTTGAATTCTGAACCGCTTCACAGCTTGTCAATAATAATGCTGATGACAAGAAAAGGGCTCCTACGTATGTTTTTGTAAATTTCATTTTTTTTGATCTTTTATGTTGATAAATTATTTCATTCCTGTTCTCTGGAAGTTGTAAACTACTTTTACATTACCTCCTTCAAAAGGAACATCCTGCTCCAGTGAAAACTGATCTGTACTCTGATTGATCATGGTAAGGCTGTAACCAGCTGTATTCTGTTTTGCTTTTGTACCTGAAGCAATTTTTTTAAACATAAACGTATTACCGCCTTTTACTTCAAATTTGATAGGCTGTGTAATTGCCGGGCAATCTCCACCACCGTTTAAAGTATACGCTCCTGTCCAGTTATTAGGAATCAATCTCCAGTGACTTCCTACGAAGCACTGTGCGTCTGCACCTTCGTCAAAAGGTTTAATTTTATAACCTTTATCATAATCTATGCTCACAATCTGCCAGTCTCCTTTCATTTTAAGGAAGTCGGCTCTTTGATTTTGAGATGTAGCTGCTTTGTTAACAGAGGAACACGAAACTGCAAAAAGTGATGTTCCCAACATCCCTGCAAGTAGTAACTTTTTCATTTTGTTGTTTATTATTTTGTTACTATAAAGTTACAAAAAACCGTGCCAAAATTTAAAATAAAAAATAAAAAGTCCGAAAAAATTCGGACTCTTTATGGTTTCTCCTTAAACAGAGGGAGATAAATTATTTTTTAACAGCCTTTTTTACGGATTTCGAAGGCTTGGCTGTGCCTGAAGGTTTCCCTTTGTAGAAATTCGTATATGCATATTCTGCTGCTTTTTTAAGGTCGATAACTCCACCAGCCTGAGATTGGTCTCCAAACCCATCTGCTGTACTTGGATTGCTGCTTTTCACAAGGGCTTCGATAATCTGGTAAGGTTTCAGATCAGGCATATAAGCCAATAAAACAGCTGCTCCTCCGGCAACGACAGGCGATGCCATAGAAGTCCCCTGAAGGTATTTATATTCGTTTTTAGGAACGGTAGAATAGATTTCTTCTCCCGGGGCAAAAACGTTTACCATCTTTTTATTGTAATTAGAAAAATCCGCTCTCAGGGCATTGTTTTTATTGGTACTTGCTCCCACTACAAGAACGTTGCTTACAAACGGTTTTTCGTCTGTAACATTTTTAAAGTTGGTAGGATATGCCAGATGTTCTGCTACATCTTCATTTTCGTTACCTGCAGCCTTTACTAAAAGAACTCCTTTATCTTCAGCATATTTAAAAGCATCCCAAACTACATTTTTACCAGGAGAAACAGGTTTTCCAAAGCTCATATTTAATACTTTCGCACCGTTATCTACTGCATATCTGATAGCATTCGCAACGTCTTTATCTCTTTCATCACCATTAGGAACTGTTCTTACAGACATGACCTTCGCTACTTTGGAAGCGACTCCGTACTGAATTTCTTTTCCTTGTGGAAGCCCTGCAATAATACCTGCTACGTGGGTTCCATGTTCTGCATCCGGTCCTTCATAATGATTATTTCCGTAGATTTTTTCAGAATAGTCATCATAGTTGTCCCCTACAATTTCTTTTCTCGGATCGTATGAAAGGTCATATTGTTTTGCCGCAGGAGCAAAATGATCGATAGCTTCTTTCATTTCGTCCTTCATCTTTTTTTCAAATTCAGCTGCTGATTTTCCTTTGAATTCCGGGCTTTGTGAAATCTGGCCTAAAAAATCCAGGGCAATCGCGTCTCTCTGATCCGTTGGAGCTTTGATTGCAGCAATAGTTTCAGCGGTTACAGGCTTACCTCCTAACAGCTTTACCATATTAGGAATCAGCTCGTTCAACATTGAATAGGTCTGGAAGTTTTGTTTTGCCTCAACACTTTTTTTATTGAACATATCTTTGGCTTTCATGTACATCTCAAACTCATCCTTCATTTTAGCCTGGTTGGCTTTATTTTTTGTGGAATCATCTCCTTCGAAAATAGGCTTATATTTGGCAACAACTCTTGTTACTTCCATATTATCGATATCAATATCACCGTTTTTACCTCCTATGAAATTCCATCCGTGTACATCATCAATATATCCGTTTCCATCATCATCTTTACCATTTCCGGGAACTTCATTAGGGTTTGACCATAGGTTCTTTACCAATCCGGGGTGATCTACCTGTACTCCACTGTCTAACACTCCCACCACTACGGTTTTCGGCTTCAGTCCTTTAGATTCCAAGTATTTATAAGCATTTGCTGTATTTACTCCATATACTTTCGAAGTTGCAAAATCTTTATGATACCATGTCATCAGATCTTTATCTTCGTTGGGATCAATACTTTTAGCTTTAGATTCCTGTGCAAAAGAGAAACTAAAACCTGCTAAAAAAACTGCAGCTAATAATACCTTTTTCATATGTTGATATTTAATTTTTTAAAGACATATTCCAATCGCCACCTTCATGTTTTCTATCCTGAAAATTTCATCAAAAGCGATTGTATGCTAATATGATTGTTTTATATTTTTTATATACACCAATGATTCCGGGCCTTTATTACAAATAAGGTCAAGAACCGAAAGATCTTCCAAAAATCCTAATTTATCAGAAAATGTCTGGTAATATTCTTCCATCTGAAATTCTGAAGGAAGCTTTGCCGAAAACTTTTCTCTGAAATTAATACTCTCCGGATTTTTGATATATTCTTCATTCAAAGAGTGTGCCTTTTCTGTTTTCAGTATCTGTTGGATCACTTCTATCCCTTTAAGGTTAAAATCCAAAAGGAATTTTTCTTTAAGGTCAAATATTTTTCTGAACTTATCTTCATAGTATTCGAAATAAGGAGAGCTCTGGTATGCTGTTTTGATTGATTTCCAGTGCAGGGTTCTCCAGTCTTCACGGTAAGAGATTTCAACATCTTTGAATTCTCTTTTTCCGTTATGGTTAATAGGAATTATTAATGACAATTTTCCGTTGGCACCATAAATATTGGCTCTGTTTCTATACGTCTGCTTCGGAAAGTTTTCAAACTGTTCAAATACAATTTCATTCTCAGGATTCAAAAACACTGAGAACCATGAGATTGGGGGCATATAAAATGCCGGCAATAAAATATTTTGCATAATAATAAAATCTAGTTTTTAGGATAAAATACTCTTCCAATCGTTTCATTCTCATCAACAAAGCCTAGATAACGTGAGTCTAAGCTTCCATTTCTACTATCTCCTAAGAAAAATAATTTTCCTTTTGGAACAACTATTGGTCCAAAGTTATCGGCACTCCAATCTTTAGAATAAACTTTGTAAATATCCTCGTCTGTATTAGGGTTTATAAATCTTTCGTGAAAAAAGTTATTATTAAGCTCCTTTTCACTTAATTGAGTTATAAAATAATCATCATCAATTTGAATAATCTCATTATCTTCAACTCCTTTATAGATCAAATCGTTTGCATAACCTCTGTCAATTTTATAAGAATGTTTAACATTGAATTGATCTATCAAAGTATCATTAACATATAATTTTCCATTCTTAATCAAAATCTTATCATTTCCCACCCCTATTAATCTTTGTACATAGACTCCAGCAGGGTAATCTAAATTATTTTGATTATAAGCAATCATTTTAAATCTTTCATAAGGTAAGATATTAGTCATGAAAATAAACGACTTTCTTTTAATAGTTGGTTCATTTCCTGCCTCTGGTACAAAAGCATATTGCAAAACCCCGGAGAGTTTTGCAATAATAAAAAGAGTTACAATAAAGCTGCCTGTTAAAAGGACTCTATTAAATATTTTACTTTTAAACACTATTCTTCAGTTTTTTTCTTTCCGAATAATTTCACGAAATAATCCCATCCGAAGAATAAAATCAGGATCATCGCTGCAATCCACCAGTAAGAAGTTTTATTGGCTTCTCCTGTATTGGTAGCTTTGAACATTCTTTCCCAACGGATTTTAAATGGTGCCTGATAAGTAGAGCTGCTGTCCGAGAATGCACCCTGAAGACTCATCCATGTAAACATTGGTTTTCCAACAATATTTTCTTCCGGAACGAAACCAAAGAATCTTGCATCTAATGAAGCATCACGGTTGTCACCAATCATCATATAATAATCCTGCTGAATAGTATACTGATTTGCTTCTTTACCATTAATGAAGATCTTTCCGTTCTTTTTCTCTAAGCTGTTGTGCTCATATTCAGAAATGATCCACTGATACATTGGCAGTGTTTCCTGATTGATCACTACTACATCTCCTTTTGTAGGAATTCTGACAGGTCCGTACCAATCAGTATTCCAAGCTTTATTAACTGGAAATATTGACTGTGTAGTATCAATTTTAGTTTTTGTCTCAGGATCTATATAAGCAATACCAGATTCTTCCTTTGCCAAAACATCTTCCTTCATATCAATAACGTGAGGAAGTTCTTTGATTTCTTTAGCAATTTTATCCGTTAAACCCTGAAATCCATAAAGGAAACCTCCGTTATTCTGCTGCACTTCCTGAACCGGTAAGAATCCATAAGCTTTATATAAAGTAGGAATGTCTAATTGAGCATCCGTCGTTACAAGGTATCTGTGCTGTACTTCCTGATCTCCCAAAACAGTCTCCGGCTTTCCGTTAACGAAAAGTCTTCCGGCTCTCATTTCAAAAGTATCTCCTGCTGTAGCCACACATCTTTTTACGTAAGGGTCTTTTCTGTCAATAGCAGTATGTACTGAATCCTGAGGATAGTTGAAAACAACTACATCATTTTTCTGTGGTTTATTGAATTGTAAAATTCTTGTATAAGGAAGCTTCACTGCATCTACGTAAGACTTTGGATCATCTTTAGGATTACCTTTCTGTCCTGTATCCATAATGGTTCCCTGAAGGAAAGGTATTGCTACCGGACGCATTGGAAGCCTGTAACCATAACTCCATTTGTTTACGAAAAGGAAGTCACCTACCAATAAAGTTCTTTCCATAGATCCTGTAGGAATCCCGAAAGGCTGTGTTACAAAAACGTGAATAATGGTAGCAAAGACTACGGCAAAGGTAATAGAACCAATGAATGTATCTTTCTTCTTATCATTTTTCTCTTCATCTGTAAGAAACAGATCGTTTGTATTTTCATCTTCTAACTCTACATCTTTAGAATAGTTGATGACCGCCATATAAATAAACGGCAGAATCACGGTAAGAATCTGATCTTTGAAAAGTGTTTTGCCGAACTTCTTCACTAAGTAAAGGTGGAAAACCGACATCATGATTGGTCCTACTATCGGGAGATAAGAAAGGATTGCCCACCATTTCGGATGTTTTGTTTCTTTAAGAATAATGAAATAGTTGTAGAAAGGGATAAAAGCAAATAAAGGGCTATATCCCATTTTTTTGAACAGTTTCCAAGATGAAATCCCCATCAACACGGATAGTATGATGACATATACTGTATAAGTTAAAAAATAATTCATAAATTTTTGTGCCTATTCTTATGATATAAAGATAAATGATGAGTAATAAATGATAAAAGCAGTCCGCTGTTACAATTCACTATTCATCATTTTCTGCTTATTGGTCTGCAATTTACAGAATTTGTTACAAATTAAAGCCCCAAAACGTCTTTCATTGCGAAGTTTCCTTTTTTATCTTTAATCCACTCGGCAGCGACTACCGCTCCCAGCGCAAAACCGTTTCTGTTGAAAGCGGTATGCTTGATCTCGATTTCGTCTACTTCGCTTCTATAATATACGCTGTGTGTTCCAGGAACTTCGTCTTCGCGTACCGCAAAAATTCCCAGCTGCTTGCCTTCTGTTTCTTCCAGTTTCCATGCATCGAATTTCGGGTTGTTTTGAATGATTCCTTCTGCTATGGAAATGGCTGTTCCACTTGGAGCATCTTTCTTGTGGATGTGGTGAATTTCTTCCAGCTGGCAAGAGTATTCATCTACGTTCTTCATCAGGTCCGCAAGCTTTTCGTTGAGAGCAAAGAATAAATTCACGCCTAAACTAAAGTTAGAACCATATAGGAAAGCAGTATCATTATCTATCGCTAATTTTTCAATTTCAGCTTTTTGATCAAGCCATCCTGTTGTTCCGCAGATCACCGGAATTTTATTTTCAAGACAAGCTTTGATGTTTTCAAATGCTACTTCCGGCAGTGAAAATTCAATCACAACATCCGGATTATTAAGATTCTCAGCAGTTGGGGTTTCCTTCAGACGGGCAACTACTTCATGACCTCTCTTCTGTGCGATCTCATCAATGATCTTACCCATTTTACCGTAACCGACTAATGCTATTTTCATATAATCTTTTTATTTTTTAATCTGCATCTGATCCTCAGAACTTCTGCAGGTGTATTGTCTTTTAAAATCTGTAACTTAAACTGAATCCTGTTTTTGGTGCGCTATACCCATACTGATCCTGAATAACCGATGGTTTAAAAACCAAATCCGGATCATGGCGGCTTTCGTAAAGGTGTGCATCTACTACAGCATCTACAATATTCAGGATATAGATCAACCCTGTAATGGCGATGGCATAATCCCTTTGTCTTTTGGCTCTGTCCTGTGCGTTACCTAAAGCTTTTTTGTCCAGCCACGGGTGACTGTCTACAAATTCATTAGGAGTTCCATTCAGTTTTGCCACGTAATACTCACGGTATTTTTTGTATTGGTTATCATTCCATACGGCAATACCAACCCCAGCACCTACGGCTCCCCAGACAATGGGAATTTTCCAGTATTTTTTGTTATAAAACTGTCCTAATCCAGGTAAAACTGCGGAATATAATCCCGCTCTGGTAGGGTTTAGCTTTATGGTTTTTGCTGTGGGACCGTTCGCTTTTTCAAGATCTTCAATAATCTTTGCTTCTGTTTTGCTTGGTTTTACCACACGAGGTTCTTCTTTCGGAAGAGTCTGCATCCGAACGGTATCTATAGGTTTTACTTGTGAGTAAGCCATTGCAGCGATACACAAGAAAAATGTGAAAAATATTTTCTTCATTTATTTAATATGGGATAAAATATATTCCAGCTCTTCTTCATTTTTGAAGTCCAGAACAATTTTACCTTTTTTACCATTTCCAGAAGATTTGATCTCTACTTTTACGTCTAAGATATCTGCTATGGTCTTCTGGGCTTTTTTATAGTTATTGGAAAGCTCGACTTTTGCTTTTTTGGCAGCAGGAGACTTCGGGTTCTTCAATGCAGCAGCAGCCTGTTCAGCCTGACGAACGTTTAATTTTTCTTTGATAATAAGATCAAATAAAACCTGCTGATCTTCTTCACTCTCAAGACTGATGATTGCTCTTCCGTGTCCTGCAGAAATCTCACCGCTTCTGATAGCATTCTGAATATCCGGATTTAATCTTAACAGTCTGATAGAATTGGTAATCGTACTTCTGTCCTTTCCTATTCTCTGGCTCAGGTTTTCCTGAGTAAGACCGATTTCTTCAAGAAGCCTGTGATAAGTCAGTGCAATTTCGATAGCATCCAGGTCTTCTCTCTGGATATTTTCAACAAGAGCCATTTCAAGAAGCTCCTGGTCATTGACTAAACGGATATAGGCAGGAATAGTTGTTAAACCTGCAATTTTAGTTGCCCTGTAACGTCTTTCCCCGGAAATGATTTCAAACTTTTCACCGTCTTTTCTAAGGGTAATCGGCTGGATTACGCCTAAGTTTTTAATGGACTGTGCAAGTTCGTTTAATGCTTTTTCATCAAAATAAGTTCTCGGCTGCGTTGGGTTCGGATAGATATCTTCAAGCGCAACTTCCACAATATTTCCCACAAACTTATCTGCTCCTTCATCAGTAGCGGAATTGATAGTTGCTTTGGATTCTGCACTTAAAATGGCGCCCAAGCCGCGTCCCATAGCTCTTTTTTTGTCCTTCATAGATATAATTGATAAATGATGTTTGAAAAGTGATGTCTAGCATTCACTTGTTGGCCATTTATTATTAATTTAATTCTTTATTAAGTTTTCATTCTTCAAAAGAACTTCTTCAGCTAACTGAATATACTGAACAGCTCCTTTACTTTCTGCATCATAATTCAGGATACTTTCTCCAAAACTTGGTGCTTCACTCAATCTTACGTTTCTACTGATAATGGTTTCAAAAACCATTTCAGGGAAATGTAAATTTACTTCTTCCACAACCTGATTGGATAATCTCAATCGGCTGTCATACATGGTTAAAAGAAGACCTTCTATTCCAAGATCTTTATTGTGAATTTTCTGAACATTTTTAACGGTATTCAACAATTTACCAAGCCCTTCTAATGCAAAATACTCACACTGGATTGGAATGATTACAGAGTCTGCAGCTGTAAGCGCATTGACGGTAATAAGACCTAAACTCGGCGCACAGTCGATGATAATATAATCATAATCATCTCTTACACTTGCCAGCGCTTTTTTCAGCATATACTCACGATCTTCCTTGTCTACCAATTCAATTTCCGCTGCTACCAGATCGATATGTGACGGAATAATATCCAGGTTCGGAGTTGCAGTTCTCTTGATACAAACTCTTGTATCTGCACTGTGCTCCAGAAGATTATAGGTAGAATACTGAACATCCTCAACACCCAGACCGGATGTTGCATTCGCCTGAGGGTCAGCATCAATGATTAATATTCTTTTTTCCAATACTCCTAATGCTGCTGCCAAATTTACAGCGGTGGTAGTTTTACCAACACCTCCTTTTTGATTAGCAATACCTATGATTTTTGCCATTATTAGAACTTTAAGTTTCAAAAATACACTTTTTTCTTTGCTCTCGGTGAGTGGGGAAAATCAAAATTGAGTTAAAATATTGTTAATAAGCAATTTAACGATAAAAAAAATTATCCACAAAAAAAATTCTTTGTGGATAACTATTTGAAATTTACTTTTCCGTATTAATTCTCAAATTTCATGGAGATAGGAAATTTGAAATAACTTCTTACGTATTCTCCTTTTTTGTTTTTGGCAGGGATCCATTTTCCTTTATTGGAAATCATTTTAATTGTTCTCATTGCCTCATTATTAAAATCGGCGTTGGTTCCGTTAGCTTTTACCCCTGAGATCGTTCCGTCCATTTCTACAATAAAGGTAACTGTCGTCTTTACAACATCTTCTGATTCAAATCCTGAACCATCGAAGCTGTTCATTACTTTATTTCTGAAGGAATCTATTCCTCCTGCAAAACTAGCTTCTACACTAGGATCCTTATCAATAATTGTAGGATCCGTCTTTTCCACTACCGGATCAGCCTTTACAGCTGGTGGCCCATCTCCTCCGATAACACGTGGAACAATTGGAATATAGGTTGTATTTGGTACTTCTTTGCCTTCCGATGTCTGTGTGCTTGCTACTGCATTAATTTTATCCTCAACTTGCTTTTCATTGGTAACAATTGCTTTAGGTTCCGGCAATCTGTCATCATAAGTTTTTACAGCAGGAGCCGGAGGAGTTGGTTTTACAATTTGTACCGGCGGATCTTTCGGCTTTTCTACCTCCTGAATTTCAACAACTCTCGGAAGTTCATATACCGTTCCTACAGGCTCGTCCACAGGTTTCATTGCAGAAATCACAAACGGCGTAATGGATACTGCAGCCATTAAACTTGCTCCGATAAAAAGCGCTTTGGTTAATATTCTATCTGATTCGTTTCTTAATACATAGGCACCATAGTCTTTATTGCGGTGCTCGAACAGGACCTCGTTGAACCGAAATTCCTGGTTTTGGTTATGTTGTTTCATCACTACTACTATTTAAACTGTTAAAAATTTTGATTATTAGTTTTATTGTTCTTATCGATAAGTAGTGTTTCAATATCAAAACATCTGCCAAAATTTTATCAAAACAACATAATATTAGAAAATTTTATGATAAAGTTTAAATTTTAACATTTACAAGTAAAAAGTTTATAGAAGAAAAAGGAGTTATTTCTTCTCAAGTAAATGAGGAATAAACTTAATGACCACTTACCCACATCAAGGTTTAAAAACTTGACAAGGCTCATAAAAACAAAAAAAGAGACCATCAATGATGATCTCTTTTTATTGTATGTTCTAAGAAATATTAGAATAATTCTTTTCTAATGATGTTCTGACTTCTTTCAGGACCTACAGAAACTAAGTATACGTTGATTCCTAAGTATTTCTCAATAAACTCGATGTATTTTTGCGCAGTATCAGGAAGTTCATCATAGCTTCTTGCTTTGGTAATATCTTCGCTCCAGCCTGGTAAATCCTGGTAAATTGGCTCGTAGTTGTACAGCTTTTCTGTTGACGAAGTGAAATAATCGATGATTTTTCCGTCTTCAGTTTTGTAATGGGTTACTACTTTCAGGTTCTCAATTCCTGTAAGAACGTCAAGCTTAGTAATCACAAGGTTATTGATTCCGTTGATCATACAAGCATGCTTTAAGGAAACAAGGTCTAACCAACCTGTTCTTCTTGGTCTACCTGTAGTTGCTCCGAATTCACCACCGATCTGTCTGATTTTTTCACCCAGTTCGTTATCCAGTTCAGAAGGGAAAGGTCCGTTTCCTACTCTTGTACAGTAAGCTTTTGCCACCCCGATAAGGTTCTGAAGTGAAGTTGGCGGAACACCTGCTCCTGAACAAACACCTCCTGTAGATGGAGAAGATGAAGTTACGTATGGATAAGTACCGAAGTCGATATCAAGCATTAATGCCTGTGCCCCTTCAAATAAAACGTTTTTACCGTCTCTGATCGCTTCATTAAGCTCTAATTCAGTATCAACAATTCTGTCCTGAAGCTGTTTTCCGATTGCTAAATATTCGTTGTAGATTTCTTCAACGTCTAACGTTGGTTTTCCGTAATATTTTTCAAAAAGAGAGTTCTTAACTTTTAAGTTTTTCTCAATTTTATCTCTTAAAATCTCAGGATTTAAAAGGTCTACCATTCTGATCCCGACTCTTGCAATTTTATCTTCATAACAAGGTCCGATTCCTTTTTTGGTAGTTCCGATCTGAGTTCCTCCGTGCTCCTCTTCACGGTAAGTATCCAAAAGGATGTGGTAAGGCATGATGACATGCGCTCTTCTGCTGATAAAGATATGATCTGTTCTCAAGCCTTTGCTCTCGATCTGACCAACTTCTTTAATGAAAGACTTAGGGTTTACCACTACTCCGTTCGCAATGATACATTTCCCTTTGCATTGAAGAACTCCTGAAGGAAGAAGGTGTAGAACGAATTTTTCATCACCCACATAAACCGTGTGACCAGCGTTGTCTCCACCCTGGAAACGTACTACATAGTCCGATTTTGCTGATAAAACATCCGTGATTTTTCCTTTGCCTTCATCTCCGTACTGAAGACCTACAACTACATAAGTTGACATATTTTACTTTTGTTTTTAGATTCGTGCAAAATTACTCTGAAAAAAAATGACGACCAAATTATAGAGGATATTTATTTTGAGTTGGGGTGAAAATCATGAGTTTGAATATTACTTCATTTCTACCTTTTTACTTTCACACCTATATAAAATGGATTATATTTACTATAAATTTATACAAATGAAAATTAAAATTCTGATTCTACTTTTAATAATCCCTCTTATTTATGTGAACGCTCAAAATAAAGTAAATGATTATCTAAATATACGTGGTCCCATTAAGCTAAATCAAAAGGAATATAATCTCGTATGGAGTTCGCATCCTAATGAAAATTATTTTAAACAGGAATATGTAAGCTCACATGATAACATCCATAAATACAACAGTATGGTATTGGTCGATTTTATAAAAGGTGATTTTAATATCAAGGATGTTGTGGATCAAAAAGTAGCTGAACTGCAGGAAATGAAAAAGACCAACCCAGTCGTCAATTACCAGATTTTTGAAAATAAGGAAGAATATATTTTAGATTTTCTTATCAGTGAAAATTCAAAGGACGGCAAGGAAATACTTATTGCAGAAAGAAATATTTATCGCTACAAAATCATTAGTAATGGAAAGAATAAAGGCGTTCTTCTTTTTGCACTGAGTGAAAGAGGGTATCCTGAAAATATTGATTCTTTTTTTAATAATTTAAAAACCAATTCTTCAAAATTAATTGAAACGGTTGGAAATTATAAACTTCCAGATATTGAAATAAAATAATATTCCAATTACTATGAACCCATCACAAAAGTCTGCCTATTTACCATCAAAAATAAACAGCAGTTCAGAACTTTTCTACACTCTGTTTTCTCCGGAGACAACAAAAGCCACCCTTATCATTGTTCACGGTATGCAGGAACACAGCGGAAGATATGCAGAGATTGCAGAATATTTTGCGTCTCATGGAATTGCTGTATTGACCTATGATCACCTGGGACATGGAAAATCGGTAAAGGACAAAAAAGACATTGGTTTCTTTCAGCTTGAAAAACCGGATGAAAGGCTTGTAGCAGACGCAGAAATGATGGCAGATTATCTTGCAGAACAATATCCGGATGTCCCCCATTTTATTCTGGGACATTCTATGGGATCTTTTATTACACGATGTCTTCTTCAAAAAGCAAGCAGTAAATTTTCCGGAGCTATCATTACAGGAACCGGCGGACCTTTACCGGGAATCGATATATTGAGAGGTTATTTGTCATTAGCCACAGCTATCGCTCCTCGTCACCGTACTTTTTTGAATTCTGTTTTTACGAGCGTCAATAACAAACATTTTAAAAAGGATCAAGATTTCAGTGATACCAGCTGGCTCAGTGTAAATCCTAAAAACCGACAAGCTTTTGAAAAGGATGAACTTTGTGGAATTCCGTTTACTCATAATGCTTTTTATACTTTATTTACCATTTATAAAAAAGCGACAGCGAGAAACTGGGCTGCACCTATTTCTAAATCATTTCCTTTTTTATTCGTAAGCGGACAGAAGGATCCGATCGGTGATTTTGGAAAAGGAGTCATGCAAACCGTCAACAACTTAAAAATTGATGGTTTTCAAAATGTGGACGTGAAAATCTATCCGGATATGCGTCATGAGATTTTAAACGAATCCATAAGAGAACAGGTTCTGAAGGAAATCCATAACTGGATCTTAAAATAATAAGAACAAAATAAAAATTCCAGATAGCATTGATCTGGAATTTCTGTATAAGTTTCGGCTAAAGCCGATGGAGTTGTTTTGATGTTGAAGGCGGGCTAAAGCCCACCCCTATTGAATATCTAAAGGATTTTGTCTGATTTGCAAGAAATATAATAATTACCCCAGCATCAATTCTCTTTCAATTCCAATCTCCTGAAGAAAAACTTCATCATGGGAAATCACCAGTAGAGTTCCATGATAATCTTTTATAGAATTGGTGAGAATTTCCACATTCTGGAGATCTAAATTATTCGTAGGTTCATCAAGGATAATCATATCGGGTGCTTTATTACTAATGGAAAGACCGCAAAGAAGCAACCGTAAACGCTCTCCGCCACTTAGCATTCCACATTTTTTGTCCCAGGTATCTTTCCAAAATAAAAATCTGGACAGTAATGTTTTCACTTCGGATTCCTGCATGGCATTGTCATTGAAAGTCTGTACAAAATCGTAAAGCGTTGAATCATTATCAATAAGGGAATATTCCTGGTCAATATAGATACTGTTGAATTCTGTCTTATTTATTTTTCCTTCCAAAGGTTTAATATTTCCCAACAGAAGCTTTATCAGGGTAGTTTTTCCGGAACCGTTTGAGCCTTTCACTGATATTCGGTCTCCGCTTCGCACCTCCATACTGATGTTTTCTTTCCAGAGTTTTTCTTTTCCGTAAGTGAAATTAATATCTTCAACGGTAACAAGGATCTTTCCTGAATGTAGATTGGAATCATTAAAATTAACTTTCATCTGATCAGAATTCTTTAAGGAGGAACGCAGATCTCTTAAGTCACCGGAAATCCCACTAATTTTCTCTGCGTGTACATTTTTAAGTTTTGAACTGTTTTTTTCAGCATTATTCCGAAGCGTATTCATCATAATTCTGGCTACTCCGGATTTTTCCTGCTTCCCTTTACCTCTTGCATCCAGTTTTTGCTTTCGTTCCAGAGTTTCCCGCTCCTTTTCTTTTGCTTTTTTCAGAGCACGTTCTTTGGAATGGATATCATTTTGCAATGCTTCCTCCTCCACTTCTTTCTGTTTGGCATAAAAGTCATAGTTTCCACCATAAGTTGCAATTCCCTGATTGCTTAATTCGAATATGGTATCTACAAGATTGAGCAAAATACGGTCGTGGCTTACGATAACCACTGTTGCATCTGTTTTGTCAATAAGATCATACAAGAGTTTTCTTCCTTCCCTGTCCAGGTGATTGGTCGGTTCATCCAATACGATAATATCAGGTTGGTTGATCTGAATTCCAGCGAGAAAAACTTTAGTCTTCTGTCCTCCGCTTAGGTCTTCCAGTTTTTGAGTTAATTCAAAATTTTCGAGCCCCCAATGCTCCAAAGCATTCTGGCATCTTTCTTCAATATCCCAGTCGTCATTGAGCGTTTCAAAATATATTTCGTCCACCTCTCCATTGGTAATTTTTTGAAGAGCATGGAGTTTCTGATCTATCCTCAGGCATTCTGCAATGGTAAGATCATTTAAATTTCCAAACATCTGCGGTACATAAAAGATATTACCCCGGATATTGGTATTGCCGTTTAGAGGCTGTATTTCTCCCGCGATTATTTTCAGCAGGGTTGATTTTCCCACGCCATTACTCCCTACCAGAGCAGATTTGGTATGAGACTGTATTGTTAAATTGATATGATTAAATAGAAGATTTCCTCCCGGAAACCCAAAGGATATATTTTGCAGTAAAATCATGATTTCTTTCTTAATAAAGGTTGAACACCAGCAACATTCTTGTTACCGTTTTATTGAGTCTGAAAGAAATGATATCCTACATGTCTGTTTTTTTGGGTTTTGAAAGAACAAAGATACTCATTTTTCTGAATATTTGTTTTCATCAATAATCAGGACATTTATCATTATCCTTTTCTTCCTTATTTCAAACACCTGCTTTTCAAAAGTATTTTTAAAATCTATTTTTTGAGGCTATACCATTCTATCTCATTAAAAAGCTTGTTGTTATGAATGTTTAAACAGACTTCATCAGGATATTGAATTTTGTGATCCGGAAAACATCAAACTTTCAAACTGATAAAAACAGGAAAGTATTTTAATCAAAAATCCGTAACTTTGCCAACTACTAAAAATTTTATGGAAAGCATTAAAGTTCACGACAAAACTTTCGTTCCTTATTTAAAGGATGCCGAAATTCAGGAAATTGTAAAAGAGACAGCGTTAAGAATTTATGAAGATTACAAGGATGAAGTTCCTGTTTTCATTGGGGTGTTAAATGGAGTGGTGATGTTCTTCTCTGATCTTTTAAAATATTACCCGGGAGAATGCGAAATTGCCTTCATTCAAATGAGTTCTTATGTAGGAACAGAATCTACAGGGATCGTTTATCAGAAAATGGAGCTTACTAAAGACGTAAGAGACCGTCATATTATTCTTGTGGAAGACATTGTAGATACAGGAAATACCGTTGAAAGTCTTTTCAAATATTTCAAAGAAACACAACGTCCAAAATCTGTAAAACTGGCTAGTTTCTTATTGAAACCTGAGATTTACAAGAAAGATTTCAAACTGGATTATATCGGAAAAGAAATCCCGAACAAATTTGTACTTGGATACGGGCTGGATTATGATGAATTAGGAAGAAACCTTCCGAATTTATATCAGTTGGAAGACGGACAAATCAACCATTAAATGCTGTTGGCTATTAGCTGATAGCTTTTAGCTTAAAATTATATAAAGAAATAAATTTAATAATAACTTAAAAAAGCTGAAAGCAAAAAAGCAAGCCGCCAAAAGCCACAAGCCGGAAGCAAAATGCCCATTGCTGGAAGCGTATCAACATTATGATAAACATTGTTCTGTTCGGCCCTCCAGGAAGTGGAAAAGGAACACAAGCTCAGAATCTAATCGAGAAATTCAATTTAAAACAGGTTTCAACAGGTGATCTTTTCAGATACAATATGAAAAATGACACTGAACTTGGAAAACTGGCTAAGTCATACATCGATAAGGGAGAATTGGTTCCGGATCAGGTAACAACAGATATGCTGATCGACGAGATCAAAAAACCTACTGATACCAACGGTTTTATTTTTGACGGATATCCAAGAACAACTGCTCAGACAGAAGCTTTGGAAACCATCGTTAAAGAAGTACTGAATGATGAGATTGACATCTGTCTTTCATTGGTAGTAGAGGACAAAATTTTGGTTGAAAGACTTCTGAAAAGAGGTGAAACCAGCGGAAGATCAGACGACAGCAATGTAGAGATCATCGAAAACAGAATTAAAGAATATTATACCAAAACAGCAGAAGTTGCCGAGCTTTATAAGCAGCAGGGTAAATATGTAGAAGTAAACGGTGTTGGAGAAATTGATGAGATTTCCCAAAAACTTTTCGCTGAGGTAGAGAAAATTAAATAATCGGGATATGGCAAGGGATAAGAAGTTTCATCCCTTCAACCCGCAACACAAACTATATGTCTAACTTTGTAGATTACGTAAAGATCCATTGTAAAAGCGGACACGGAGGTGCTGGTTCTGCCCACCTTCGCCGTGAAAAGTATATTCCTAAAGGTGGTCCTGACGGTGGCGACGGAGGTCGTGGCGGACACGTCATCATGAGAGGAAATGCTAATGAATGGACTTTGCTTCCACTCCGATACACTCGTCACATAAAAGCTGAACGAGGTGAAAACGGAGCGAAAAACCAGCTGACAGGAGCTGACGGTTCTGATATTTATATTGATGTTCCAATTGGGACTATCGCTAAAAATGAAGAAGGTGAAATTATCGGAGAAATCCTTGAAGATAAGCAGGAAATCATTTTGATGCAGGGAGGAAAAGGAGGAAAAGGAAACGAACATTTCAAATCCTCTACCAACCAAACTCCAAGATATGCTCAACCCGGAATGGATGGTGAAGAAGGCTATGTGGTTTTCGAACTTAAAATTTTGGCCGATGTAGGACTTGTTGGATTTCCAAATGCTGGAAAATCTACACTTTTAGCATCTGTTTCTGCGGCAAAACCAAAAATTGCCAATTATGCTTTTACCACTTTAACTCCTAACCTTGGGATTGTAGATTACAGAAATTACAAATCATTTGTAATGGCTGATATTCCCGGGATTATTGAAGGAGCAGCAGAAGGAAAAGGCTTAGGACACAGATTCCTGAGACATATTGAAAGAAACTCTATCCTTTTATTCTTAATTCCGGCTGACTCTGAAAATCATTTCCAGGAGTTTAAAATTCTTGAAAATGAATTGAAAGAATATAACCCAGAATTACTGGATAAAGATTTCATTGTTTCTGTTTCAAAATCTGATCTTTTGGATGATGAACTGAAGAAGGAAATTGCAGCAGAGTTCCCGGAAAACAAACAGCCTCTGTTCTTCTCAGGTGTTACCGGAGAAGGTCTTATGGAGCTGAAAGATGCTATCTGGAAACAATTGCACGGATAGAAATACATTGATTTATCAGTTTTATTTTGAAAATAGAACTGCATTATAAAACAACAGCCTTAGGAGAACCTGAGGCTGTTTTCATTTATACAATTTCTTCCATTCAATATTTTAAACCATTAAGAATGGATATAAGAAATGAAGTAAAGTTAAGATGAATCATCCTGATTTCTTAAGCATACGGCAAAGCTTATCTTTATATTCTTAACACCTTAATACAATCTTAATGGTTCAAAAAAGCAAAGGCTTAAACAACTTTCCTTTTCTATATTTAACATAAAAACATAGTAAGATGAATACTTTTGGAACAATTATTGGGAGACCTTTTCAAATTGAAAAAACTATGAAATATTTGTTAGCCATTTGTGCATTTGTATTGTTAACATCGTGTATAACTTCTCAAAAAGTAAGTTCAAAATATACTAAAATTGAATATGAGGCTACTCCATGTTTTGGATTCTGCCCTGTTTTTACAATGACAATCAATCCGGACAGAACTGCAGTTTTTGAAGCGGAACATTTTAATTTTAATGATAAGCCTTCAAAAGATGAGTTTTCAAAGCCCCGTGAAGGTACTTTTAAAGGAACCATTAAAGAAGAAGATTACAATAAATTAATCAGTTTACTTGATGACTTACATGTAAAAAGTTTGAATGATAAGTACGGTGAACACAATATTACCGATCTTCCAACGTCTTATTTAAGAATCAAATTTGCTGACGGAACTTCAAAAAATGTGGAAGATTATGGAAAACGTGGAAGTGAAAAGCTTTCGGAAGTGTATCAGTTTTTTGAAAACTTAAGAAAGAATCAACAATGGGATAAAGTGAAATAGCTTCACTAAAATATTTAAATTATCTTTGTAAAAGTAATTCCTTCGTTTGGAGGAATTATTTTTTTATAAAAACTTTTAATCATTTAAAAATAAATATGAAGAAGAACATTTTCTTTATCACAGTATTTGCTTTCTCAGCAATATTTAAAGCACAAGAAAACACAAAAGATCAGGCATCTATGAGCTTTGGCGTCAAGGGAGGATATTCATTATCCAATATGAAGTTTTTTGGAACCGGGCTGGATTCAAAATCCTATTTTTATTTAGGTATTGCAGCAGAGCAGCCTTTATCTTCTAAATTTGGCTTACAGGCTGAATTACTATATACTCAATTGGGTGGTAAAGACGCTTATCCCTGGTATGAGTTGGTAGGCAATGAAGTAGTAGACGTGGGTGATATGCACTTTGATTACAAATTCAACCAGATACAGGTTCCCATTTCAGTAAAATATTATATTGTTCCAGAGCTTTCTGCTTCTGTAGGGATGAACTTAGGATTTAATATATCATCCAAAGTAAAAATGAATACTGTTTTTGATGAGGCTGAAACCCACAATTACGAATCTTTAAAAACCTTGAACTTATTTCCTTTTCTGGGTGCAGAATATAAGATTAATCAAAAGTTTTTTGTTGACGCCAGATACAATTTCAATTTTATAGAAATGAATAGAAGCAATGCTGTTCCTACTAAAATTGGATTTCTTCAGGCTGGTGTAGGATATAGATTTAAATAAACTGCGGATATGTAACAGAAAAAAATGGCGGCTCACATTCGGGTTGCCATTTCTATTTTTCAATAAGCAATAAGTCTAAAAAAAGTGGAATAAGATACTTAAAAATATTTAGACTACCTTTGCAGAATGTAATTCTTTCAGACTGAAGGAATTTTTATTTAAATTTTAAAATAATTCATTTGAATTTTACAGACTTAAACTTAATAGAACCTATTGCAAAAGCAATTCAGGAACAGGGATACACGACTCCTACTCCTATCCAGGAAAGATCTATTCCTGATATCCTGGAAGGCAGAGACTTTTTAGGTTGTGCGCAAACAGGAACAGGAAAGACAGCAGCTTTTTCTATCCCTATTTTACAGAATTTATCTAAAAATAAAATTCCCAATAAACATATAAAAGCGTTAATCCTTACTCCCACCAGAGAACTGGCGATTCAGATTGAGGAAAATATTAATGCTTACGGTAAATATCTTCCCTTAAAGCAACTTGTTATTTTCGGAGGAGTAAAACAAGGAAATCAGGAAGCAGCTTTGAGAAAGGGTGTTGATATTCTGGTAGCAACTCCGGGAAGACTTCTGGATTTTATTGCACAAGGAATCATCAGCCTGAAAAATCTTGAGATTTTTGTTCTTGATGAGGCAGACAGAATGCTGGATATGGGTTTTGTACATGATGTAAAAAGAATCATTAAACTTTTACCTCAGAGAAGACAGACTTTATTCTTTTCAGCAACAATGCCGACTGAAATTCAGAAACTGGCTAATTCGATCCTGAATAATCCGGTAAAGGTAGAGGTAACTCCGGTTTCTTCTACTGCAGATACTATCAAACAATCTGTGTATTTCGTAGAAAAAGACAACAAACTGAATTTGCTTTCTCATATTCTTCAAAATGATATTTCAGACTCTGTATTGGTTTTTGCAAGAACAAAACACGGTGCAGATAAGATTTCCAGAAAGCTTCAGAAGGACAATATCTCCGCAGAAGCGATTCATGGTAATAAATCTCAGAATGCGAGACAGAATGCGTTGAATAATTTTAAATCCGGAAAAACAAGAGTTCTTGTAGCGACTGATATTGCTGCCAGAGGGATTGATATTGATGAGCTGAAATTCGTGATCAATTTTGAGCTTTCTGATGTTTCTGAAACCTATGTACACAGAATCGGAAGAACAGGAAGAGCAGGAGCCGAAGGTAATTCTATATCTTTTGTAGACGGACTTGATCTTTTGAACTTAAAGAATACTGAAAAACTAATTGGAAAGAAAATTCCTGTAATCAAGGATCATCCGTTCCATACTGATGACCTGGTAGCACAGAAAAGGGATTCTAATAACAAACCTGTAGCTGCAGGGGGTGGAAAACCTAAAACAGGTAATGGTAATAATTCAAGGCCAAATAATAACCGTAAAAAGCCTGCAGCGGGGGCTTCAGTAGGGTTTAAAAAACCTAAGAATAAGAATTTCACCAGAAAAAAATAAAAACGAAACCCTTTTCAAAAACGAAAAGGGTTTCTATTTATCTTAAAGTTCAGAATTTTATAATTTAAAAAGATTCTTGGCATTTTCTGTCGTGATGCGGTCTATCTCAGAAAAATCTTTTCCATAGATATTCACCAGCTTTCCGGCAACCAGGTCCAGATAAGAGCTTTCATTCCTTTTTCCTCTGTGGGGAACCGGTGCCAGGTATGGAGAATCTGTTTCCAAAACAATTTTGTCCAACGGAACTTCATTCAGAAACTGGTCTATTTTTCCGTTTTTAAAGGTCACTACTCCACCGATTCCTAAAATGAAGTTAAGGTCAATAGCATGCTGCGCCTGTTCGAGATTCCCTGAAAAACAATGGAAAATTCCTCTTAGTTTCGGGTGCTTTTTTCGTTCTAAAACTTCAAAAGTCTCATCAAAGCTTTCTCTGGTGTGGATCACAATCGGAAGGTCTCTTTCTATTGCCCAGTCAATCTGCTGTTCAAAAGCTTTTACCTGAATATCCAATGTCGTCTTATCCCAGTACAAGTCAATTCCGATCTCTCCAATTGCTGGAAAATGTCTTTGATCAAGATATTTTTTTACAATTTCAAGTTCTTTTTCCCAGGATTCCGGTTTTACATAGCAAGGATGTAATCCCATCATTGAAAAAATCTGTCCCGGATATTCTGTTTCCAGCTGCAGCATTTTTTCATGTGATTCAGAATCAATAGCAGGAAGATAAAATTCTGTAATTCCTTTATCTACTGCTCTTTGAATAGCTTCTTTTCTGTCTTCATCAAATTCTTCTGCGTATAAGTGTGTATGTGTATCAATCATTTTATTTAAAATTTCAATAGATCTTCGTAAGGATTTTCAAGTCCCAGCAATATTCCGAAAGCGGGCTCCGTTTTTATTCCCTGTTTTTTAAGTTCTATTATTCTTTGTTTAAATTCTTCTCCTTTTTCTTTTAATATTTTGTATTCGGCCATCATATGAAGATAAGCGTTCTGCTGTTTTGTAGGCTTATTCTGTCCAAAGATCTCAATGGGAAACCCTTCCAGCATAAAATTTAAAGTCATGCATTTTTCCCCGTTTACAATAGGATATTCCACTTCTACATCGTGAGGAATAAGCTGACAAAATAGTAAATCATCCAGAAAATCCTGTTCATATTTTAAATCCACCTCGAAAATAAGATCCAGATCACTTCCTTTGATGTCAATCTCTATAGGAACAGTTCCTGCTAAAATAGGAGAATAGTCCTTCAATTTATCAAAAACACGATATTTTGTAAGAATTTCGTAAGCTTTTTTCTGTCTTTCATTTCCATCTTTCAGATAGTCAATTCTGGTGAAATCAAGCATTTAAAATATTCTATGTTTTACTTTTTTACGCTGTACTTCAATTCTCTGATCCAGTTTTTCTCTGAACTCGATAAACTTAGGATCTTTCTTATCACTGGTTTTATGTTCCAGGGCTCTCATAATCTTAAAGTTTTCTTTGATAAAATTCTGAGTTTCTTCTGAAAAATAAGATTTTCCAAACTTCTCAAAAATATAATTTACCGCCTGTGTACTAGGATGAATCATATCTTCTTTATAGAAGCGATAGTCCCGGAGGTCATCCATCAAAATCTCATAGACAGGCAGATAATGACAGTCTTCAAAGAGAGAAATAGACTCGTGGATAGCAGTGATTAATTTGGACTTACTTAACTGATTTTCTACCATTCCATCTTTGGTATGCCTTACAGGTGAAACAGTAAATAAGATTTGTACTCCTTCTTTACAAATATCTTTAAGATCCAGAATCGTCTGGTAAATTGAAGTGGTGAGTTCCTGATGAGATAGCAGTCTTTTCTCAAAAAACTTTTGCGGAATTTTATGACAGTTGGCTACCAGCTTGTTCTTGGGAAGGAATTCATAAATAAATGAGGACCCGTAGGTAATAATAATCCAGTCGGCTTCCTGAAGAAAGGCATTTCCTGCTTCAATAGCTCCATTAATCTTATCCAGGGTCTGATGAATATAACGGGTATCAAAACTGGTATGATGATCCAGAGATATATATTCTTCATTGTAAGTGATCAGTTCCTCTTCTGCGTAAAATGCAGAGTCATGTAATCTGTTGACTGCATTATTAATAGAAAAAGGGTTAAAAATAGTTCCAAAAGGATTATTAAGGGTCTGAAGTTGTCCGTCCTGGAGTAAATCCGTCATTTCAGAGGCAAAACATGAGCCTATTGAAAATATTCTATCTTCAATTTCAATCTTCTTTTCTGATGCGGGAATATCAACTTCTGTTCTGAATTTCATTGTATAAGGGTTAGGTTGCAGGAAATAAGTAGCGGACAAATTACTGTTACCTGCTACCTATCATCTGCTGCCTATATTAACTTTCTCTTCTCAACAAATAATTGGCCAGTTCAATAAAAGGTTTTTTCTTTTCTTCCGGCACATCAATTTTCTGAAGATAACTTTGTCCAATCTCATTATGTTTTTCAATCAGACGTAATGCTTTTTCATCTACTTTTGTTCTTCTGAAGATCTTTTCTACTCCATATACTTTATCAACATTTTCAGTCTTCTTAGAATACCAGTAGTCCAATTCTTTTCTTTCTTCGTCTGTAGCGTGTTCTCTTGCTAGCAGATACAGAACAGTTTTCTTGTTTTCGTAGATGTCTCCGGCATGTTTTTTACCAAACTGCGCCTGATCTCCGAATACATCAAGATAATCATCCATAATCTGGAAGGCAATTCCGATATGTTTTCCGAAATTGAAAATAGCTTTGGCATCTTTAAAATCTGCTCTTGCAATCAAAGCTCCGATTTCAAATGAAGAAGCACTTAATACCCCGGTTTTATAAGTAATCATTCTGATATAGTCATCAAAAGTAACATTTTCCTGAGTTTCAAAATTAATATCGTACTGTTGACCTTCGCATAACAGAAGTCCTGTATGGGTAAATATTCTGATACATGCCTTGAATATTTCAGGTTCCAGATCCTCAAAAAACTTATACGCTTTCAACATCAGTCCGTCTCCGGAAAGAATTCCTACATTAAGCCCGTGTAAAGTATGAATAGTAGGCTTGTTCCTTCTTAAAGGAGCCTCATCCATAATATCATCATGGATCAGGGTGAAGTTATGGAAAAACTCGATAGCCAATGCCGGCTTGATTGCCTGCTTAAGATCTCCACCGAACATATCACATGCCATTAACACCATAATAGGACGAAGGCGTTTTCCACCATGGGAAATAATATAGTTCATCGGATCATAGAGCTCCGAAGGTTTATCTTTAAAAGTATATTTAGTGATGGCATCTGCAACAATCTGCTGGTATCTGTCTAAAAATTCCATAAAATCTTATAATTTGAACAAAAATACGATTTTCCAAGGCTTTATAAAACAAAAAAACATCGTTTTGATGAGGATTTTTATGATTATTCGCTATTCTAAAAAATTATTAAATTTCTTCTTATTTTTTTCAATTCTTTTTCTGTACTCTGGAGTATTAATTTTACCCTGGGAAGGGTCATTAATGTATTCTTTACGCTTTTCTATGTATTGAGCTTGAGTAATCAACAATCCTTTTTTATATTCTATAGGTAAATTCGTTTTAGTTATAGAAAGAAACTCAAAATTAAAATATTTTTTTTCATCGCTGACCTCTAAAATCAATCCGGGAAGACCTTTAAACTTATAAGGACCATCATTAACAGGTATTTCATGAGTAAACCATGCTATATATATTCTCTTTCCAACTTTAGCAACAGCTTTTGTACATTTATATCCTTGAATAACTTTAGTTATCAAGTTATCAATCTTCCAATGAATGTTTTCTGTACGAAAGGTATAAAAGTCATTACCTAAGTGATTTGATATGTAGATAGAATCATTATCCTTATAAACACAATGTCTTACTTTCGATTGTAGTAATTTACCTGGTTCTACAATACTGCCAGTCTTTATTGCAGTTTCCAGCTGTTTCTTAAAACCATCAGAAAATGCTTTATAATTCTCACTATAATAAACAGATTTGTTACTATTAGCCAGGAGTATCATTGGTTCTGAAACAACGCTTTCTATATTCAAAGTATCCGTTATATATGAAAAGTTGTATCTGACTTCCAGTATAGAAATATCTCTTTCTAATTTAGGAGATTGACTTTTAATAAAGATTAAAAGAAAATAAAAAAATATACCTAATTTTTTTTTCATAAAAAAATAAATACAAGGTAGGTCAAACAGCTTCAGAAAACATTAAACAGGCGGATTCTCATAGCTGGCATGGCCACAATCCTGTTGATTATACATTTCCCATTCATTATTTACACAATCATACGTATCGAAATCAGTATCTAGAACAGTTTGATAAGTAGTTCCACAAACAGTCTTTAGTGTTATTAAATAACGTGTAAATAAAACGGCTTGGGCTGTTTTTTCATTCTTAAAATTAAAATTATTGGCTTTAATAAGTGCTGCCAACATAAATGCTGAAAGAAGTAATAGTTTTTTCATTGTAATTTGTATTAATAAACTTTTTTGTTCAAAAGTATTGCAAAGTGTTTATCTAATGTATAAAACAAATAAACTATAAAACAATAGAAATCAACAAAATAAGAAACTTATTTTAAACAAAACACAAAAACATGGATCACAACAATAAATATCTGTTCGTTGATTAATAATTTAAATTTCAACATTGCACAATAAAAAAACTTTGCCCAAATGGACAAAGTTTATATAATTGTATGATTTGTTTTTTTAGAAAAGGAAGGTTACTGCAAGATAAGTAATTGCTGCTACTATTGCAGAGATTGGAATGGTAAGAACCCAAGCCCAAAGTAAGCTTACAGTGATTCCCCATCTTACCGCTGAAATTCTTTTCGTTAATCCTACCCCGATGATAGAACCTGTAATCGTGTGTGTAGTAGATACAGGAATACCGAAGTGGTCTGTGATGAATAAGGTAATAGCACCTGCCGTTTCTGCACTTACTCCTTCTAATGAAGTTACCTTCGTAATCTTTGTTCCCATTGTTTTGATGATCTTCCAACCACCACTCATTGTACCTAAACCAATAGCAAGGAAGGAAACCAAAGGAACCCAGATATAATGCTGTGCAAAATAATCAAAACGTTCTGCAGAAGGAATATTCAAATACTGCGCATCCTGAAGCATATTTACGTGATAATAGATTACTGCTGCACCAATGATCCCCATTACTTTCTGAGCATCATTCAAACCGTGTCCCAAGCTGAATAAAGCTGAAGAAGCCAGCTGTAATCTTTTGAAAGACTGGTCTGCTTTGTGGGGGTTTGATCTTTTATAAAGATGTACAATAATCAGAGTTATAATGATCGAGATAATCATCCCTATGATTGGTGCCATGAAAATGAACAGGAAGATAGGAATTACTTTATCAAACTTTACGACACCCTGTTGTGTTACCTGGCTGAAAGCTTCTTTAATGGTATCCCACATCCCAAGCCCGGGTTGTGCTGCAGCTACATCATGATAATCCATCATGAAGGCATGCATAAGAGCCGCTCCTAAGAAACCTCCGATCAGCGTGTGTGAAGATGATGAAGGGATCCCGAACCACCATGTCAAAAGGTTCCAGGCAATTGCGGCGATAAGGCCGGAAAATATAACCTCAAGAGTGATAAAATTCTCATTAACTGTTTTGGCAATTGTATTACCAATTTTGAATTCTCCAATAATATAAGCAGCAATAAAGAACGCTGCAAAGTTCCAAAGTGCCGCCCAAAGTACAGCCTGGAATGGAGTTAAAACTTTTGTAGAAACTATAGTTGCAATTGAGTTGGCTGCATCATGGAAACCATTGATATAATCGAAGATCAGGGCCAGCGCAATAATAACTACAAGTAAAATCGGAAATTCCATTTTTTGCTATGTATTAGGCGTATTTAATCATGATGTTCTCAATCGTATTGGCAACATCTTCTGCTTTGTCTGTTACAATTTCAAGGTAGTTTAATACAGATGAAACTTTAATAATGTTGATGGCATCATTAGTTTCAAATAATTCTACCATTGAGTTGGAAAGCAAATCGTCAGCAATATTCTCAATAGAGTTCACCTTAATACAAGCTTCTTTCACCTGTTCCATATTTTTGAACCCTTTAAGGTTTTTCATTGCATTCTGAATTTCAAGACATGCTTTGTGGATTAATAAAGAGAAGTCTGAATAAGCCTTCATCTCCGGTGATTTGTAAAGGAAAATATATTTTGTGGATGCGTAGATATAATCAGCGATATCATCAAGTCCTGTTGCCAGTGTGTGAATGTCTTCACGGTCAAAAGGTGTAATGAAGTTCTTCCCTAATTCTACGAAAATTTCGTGAGTAAGTTCATCATTCTTGTGTTCAAAGTCGCTCATTTTCTTCAACATTGAATCGTCATTAAGATCGAAATCCTTGATTCCTGTGTTGAATTCTTCTGACATTGCAACTAGATTTTCAGTTACTTTTTCGAAAAGTACAAAGAAGATTTTATCTTTTGGTTGAAAAGCGTGGAAAATATTACCAATTCCCATTTTTTAGTATTTATAATTCGTGTGCAAATTTCTTAAAAAAGGATTGTACGTGAAACTATATAACATTAAGTTTTGTTAACATTCGCTTAACTACTGATTATCAAACAAAAAAACCGGCATCAATGCCGGTTTTGTATGGTATAAGAAGAGATTAGTTTGCTACTTCAGCTCTCATATCTTTTCCTTTGAACTTCATCGATTGAATATTGCTCAATACATTGTCTTTGAACGATTTTTCAACTTCGAAGAAAGAGAATTTCTCTAAGATTTCAATATCACCGATTTCCGCTCTTTTTTTGGTTTTTCCGCCAGCAGTAGCTTTGTTGATAATATCTAAAACATCAAGTTTCTTCAAATGGTCTTTTTTACCAAGGTTGAAGAAAAATCTTACCATGTTTTCATCTCTTCTTCTTGGCTTTCCACCACGATCTCTGTCTCTTCCACGGTCTCCACGATCTCTGTCGCGACCTCTATCTCTGTCTCTGTCACGTCCGCGATCTCTTCTAGAATAGTCATCGTCTCTGCTGCTTAATTTCTGCTCAACAAGGTCATGCTTGTCTTTGTAGTATAAAGCAAGATCTTTCAACTGAAACTGTAGAAGCTGGTGTACCAGTTCTTCTTTTGTAAAGTTGCTCAGATCCGGGATTAAGCTATCATCAAATTCAAAAAGATCTTCGTGTTCCGTTAATAATTTCTCGAATACACCACCTACCTGAGCTTTGATAATATCTTCACCTGTAGGAATGAATTTTTCGTTAATTTCAATTTTCGTTGCCGATTTGATCTGTTTCAGTTTTCTGCTTTCTTCAGGCTTTATTAAAGCCATAGAAATACCATCTTTTCCAGCTCTACCTGTTCTACCGCTTCTGTGAACGAATACTTCAGGATCATCTGGTAAAGAGAAGTGAATAACGTGAGTTAAAGAGTTTACATCCAATCCTCTTGCTGCAACGTCTGTCGCTACAAGAATATCAATATTTTTCAATCTGAATTTCTTCATTACCGTATCTCTCTGTGCCTGAGAAAGATCACCATGAAGTGCATCAGCTGCATATCCGTTCTGCATTAAGAAATCAGCAACCTCCTGAGTTTCCATTCTCGTTCTACAGAAGATAATGGAGTACTGGTTAGGGTTAGCATCAATTAATCTTTTTAATGCTTCTTTTTTCTGACGGTATCCTACAACATAGTATTCGTGAGTAATGTTCTTCTTCACTTCGTTGATAGAACCTACTGAAATACGATGCGGCTTTGTAAGATAATTTTTGGAAATTCTTTCCACCTCTTTATTCATCGTTGCAGAGAATAAGAAAGTTTGTTTAGTTTCCGGAGTTTCGCTTAGAATGGTTTCCAATTCGTCTTTGAAGCCCATAGAAAGCATTTCATCAGCTTCGTCTAATACTAACCAATGAATCGCAGAAAAGTCTAATGCTTTTCTGTTGATAAGATCAATTACTCTTCCCGGAGTTCCCACAATAATCTGTGGTTTGTCCTTCAAAGATCTCATCTGCTCTACAATACTACTTCCACCATAAACCGCAGTTGTCTTGATGTCTTTCATATACTTAGAGTAATTCTTTATGTCCTTCGAAATCTGAAGACATAATTCCCGTGTCGGACAAAGCACCAATAATTGGATTTTGCGACTCGTATCGTCAATCATATCCAAAATCGGAAGCGAAAACGCTGCTGTTTTGCCTGTCCCTGTCTGCGCAAGTGCGATCAAGTCGCGAATATCTGAAAGAATAAAAGGGATAGTCTGTTTTTGGATTTCTGTTGGGCTTTCGTAACCCAGTTCGCCAATTGCCTTAAGGATATCAGGACTTAAATTGGTTTCCGTAAATAAATTCATTAACTATTTTAAAATTTTTGCAAAGATACAATAAATATTTGATTTGTTTTTGAATAAAGTTTTAAATATACAATCTTAAATTCAGAATCTTTTAATATTTCTTTGATTTTTTGAAAATTAAATGTAAAAAAAACAGCCTTAAACTAAGGACTTGTTAAACATTATTTTTTTTTATTAAATTGGATTGATTTTTTCTGTGATATTTATGAATTTTCAAAAATAAAACCATAGAACATATATTTTTTTCTTTTTATATTATTATGCAAAACATTGAATTTCTCACAAAAGACCACTTAAAATAACATAAAAATTTCTTCAAAAGAATAAGGAGAGCTTCAGGTATCCGGTACCTGGCAGCCCCTTACTTATCAACCTGTTTTGATTCCCAATCTGCCACTGCAAATTCCTTTATCATCTAATATCCGTGTATTATCCATACTGAAAGTTTAAAACCTAAATAGATTTTGTACATTTGAATTGTGGTATGAATTTCCAATTCTAAATTTCGGGATTGAATAGCCTACCCAAATCTGACTTAGCAACAACACTAAAAATACCTCACATAATATGTCTGCAAGCATTTCTTCTAAAACATTTGATTTTTTAAACAAATTAAATAAAAACAATAACCGCGAATGGTTTACTGAAAATAAAAACCTGTACACAGAATCTCAGCAAAATGTTGTGTCATTTCTTGATGAACTGATTAAGGAGATGTCTGGTTTTGATGAAGAACTTGCTAAAATAGACAGTAAAAAGGCCTTATTCAGAATTTACAGAGATACCCGCTTTTCAAAGGACAAATCGCCTTATAAAACCAATTTCGGAGCTTCTCTGGGGATGGGAAAAGGAAATCAGAAAGGAGGTTATTATCTTCACATGGAACCTGGAAAGTCCTTTTTAGCAGGAGGAATCTACATGCCGGAATCTTCTGTCCTGAAAGAAGTCCGCAAAGAGATTTCTTTGTATGGAGACGATTTTCTAAAAATTCTCAATAATAAAGATTTCAAAAAACATTTTCCCGAGCTTGACCAGGACGATAAACTAAAGAAAATACCTCAGGGTTTTGAAAAAGAAGATCCTATGGGAGAATATCTCAAACTTAAAAATTTTATTGTAGTATATTCTCTGAAAGATGAGGAAGTGCTGGACAAAAATGCTGTAAAAAACATGACCAAAGTTTTCAAACTGATGAAACCTTTCAATGATTTTCTAAATACACCTTTTCTCTAGATAGTTTTACTTTTTCAACTACCGCTCACTCGTTTTCAAAGATCATTGGGTGCATTCTGGTTGAAGTTCTATTTCTACAGAATGTCATAATCAGATGTTCAGGGGGATACAGGTGTCTCTGTGACAAATCAAAATTATAGTAAAACTCCCCAGGTTACAAAAACAAATTTAAGAAATCAATCCTGAAAATCAAGCCATTATAATTAACATTTTTTAAGAAAAGTTTTATATTTTTACGTATCTTTGCTGTTCGCCAAAAAGCCAAAGATGTCTTTATACCAAAAAATTGCAGAGAAACTACAATACATAAGCCCGAATTTCTACAAAAAAAGATATTTTAAAGCTCTAAATAATCTTAATAAAAATAACTTTTCGGAACGTAATGTAGAACCGGAATTGGTATGGATCAAAGAATACCTTCCTAAAAATGCTGTGATACTGGATATTGGTGCCAATGTGGGAACTTTCCTTTATCAGCTGGAAAATACATTGAAGCATGAGCATATTTATGGTTTTGAACCTAATAAAAAGCTTTACAGAAGACTGAAAAGACTGTTTTCTGACATGCATATTCTCCCTCTTGCTCTTTCGGATGAAAACAGGATTGCAGAATTCAAAGTACCCATCATTAATGGTAAAACTATTGCTTCCCGTGGTACTTTAAACACTTCTTACAAAGAAAAAGGAGAAGAGAAAAGCTATACGGAACAAGTAAAAGTTATTAAACTTGACGAATGGGCAGCACTGGAACATTTCAACAGACTTGATTTTATCAAAATAGATGTTGAAGGAAACGAAATAAAAACTCTTTCCGGAGCGAGAGAAACTATTAGGCAATTTAAGCCGACCTTAATGGTTGAAATGGAGCAAAGACACCATGAAACTCCTATATGGAATGAAATATCCGAAGTGATGAGCTGGGGATATGATGCCAGATATCTAAACAGAAACAGCTTTACGCTTGAAAATCTTACAGAAGATATTATAACACAAAATACAAACGACGAAAAAAATAAAACTCAGTACATCAACAATATTATTTTTATACCTAAAAACATTTAAAACAACTTATGAGTGTAGTAGCGAGACAAGGCTTCAAATATTCCATTATCGGTTATATTGGTTTTTTGCTGGGCACCGTTTCCGCAATATTTATATTTCCGAATGATTTTGAATTTTACGGAAAGCTACGCTACATTCTTCCTACAGCTGAAATGCTGGTCCCTTTTGTTGTTTTGGGTATTTCTTATTCGAATGTGAAATTTTTTCACAAAGTAGAAAAAGATGGTAAAAAACAGAATATGCTGTCACTGTCACTACTGACGGTTTTTATCAACTTTATTATTTTCACGGCTGTATTTTTTATACTTCCCTATTTTTATCCGAAATTCAGACATTCAGAAGCATGGAAGATCAAGGAAATGATTCTGCCATTGATTTTAATCCTTTCATTCTGTGCTATTTTCAATAAATACACATCCAATTACAAAAGAATTGTAGTTTCCAATATCTTCGACAATCTGTTTCCGAAAATAGCGAACCTGGGAGCATTCTGTCTTTTTTTCTTTGCTTTATCACAGAATGTTACAGCTTCTACGTCACAGATCATTGCATATGCTTTCTTTTTTGGAATTTTCTTTTTAATGCTTTTGGGATATATTTATTACACCAACAAACTGGAAAAAATTCAGCTGGATTTTAATACCGATTATTTCAAAAAGAATAATTTCTGGAAAGAGTTTTTCAATTACAGTTTCTTTGGATTCCTGGGAACTTTTGGAAATTATCTGGCGATCAACAGCTTTATGATCGGAGAATTTATGGGAATGGAAGAGGTTGGAATTTATTCTGTTCTGTATGCTCTGATCTCGTTAATTTCTATTCCCCAGCTTGGATTATTTAATATTTCAGCACCTATCATCAACAAAACTCTGGCAGACGGAGATATGGTGGAACTGGACAGGTTCCATAAGAAGACATCCTTGACCTTATATTTCCTTGGTGCCGTTTTATTCTCCTGTATTATGGTAGGATTTCCTTATCTGACGCAATTTATGCCAAAGAACGGAACCATGCTCAGAGAATATGAACCCGTAGTCTGGATCTGGGGTTCTGCAGTATTAATAGATCTTGCTACCGGATTCAACGGGAATATTATTTCACTCTCAAAATATTACAGATTCAATATTCTGGTGATGCTTTTGCTGGCAGGACTGACTATCGGCTTGAATTATTATTTCATTAAAAACACGGATCTGAAGCTGATCGGAATTGCTTTATCTACGGCTATTTCACTTACTATTTACAATGTTGTGAAAATTGTTTTCAATTATATTGTATTTAAGGTTTCGCCGTTGAGTATTGAAATGATTTTCGTCTCTATTATCTGTACTTTAGCCATTACAGTAGCCATTGTTCTTCCCAACTTCAACAGCAATCTGCTTAATCTGATATACAAACCTGCAGTGGTCTTGATACTGATCTATGTCGGAAATTACTTCACCAGGATTTTCCCTGTTGAGGATTACCTGAATATGAGATTTATTAAGAGTGTATTTAAGATAAAATAATTGCTTTTAAGACAGAAAATAGAATAATCTAAAGCTTTTTATAGCAAGCCTTTGAGAAATTGCTCCAGTTTTTTCTGAACTTTTTTCCTGCTGTATGTTGTATAAAAATCAAATGGATTTTCAGAAACGGTTTTTAACTGTTCGAGAATATTTTCTTTTTCAGGAATAATAAAATTCAGTTTTGAAGGATACTTTCCCGGAAAAACAGCCAGTTTTCCATAAGCTATGGCATCGCCAAGGTTTCCTGTCATTTTAGTGAGTCCATACGTTTCTTTCATACCAAAAAATTCTGTATCCTGTTGAATCGGACACCATAGGACATCTGCTTTTTGCATCCATTGTTCAAATTCTTCTGAAGAAACTCTTTCAGAAAAATAGGTGATTTTAATATTTTCAGGTAATTTTCCAGACAGATTTTCAAGTTGTTTTAACTCGTGTCCGGTTGCTTTTCCAAGGAAAACAAATTGGCAAGATTTATCCGGATTAAGTTTCCGAATGGTTTCGAAAATAGAATGATAATCTCTTCTTTTCTGCGAAACACCACCAGGAATCACCACCATAAGGTCTTCATTTTTTGCTTTATCAAAATCTCTTGTGTAAAATAGTGGCAAATAATGATATCTGCCTGATATCAGAGCTTCATCCAGCACGAAAAGAGTTCTTGAAGTATTATACACTTTGGTTTTGTAGAACAAACCTTCTTTCAACCACAATTTTAGTCTGAAGATAACGTCTCCCTTGAAAACACTTTTCATCAGATCCAGCTTGGAAGCTTTTATGAAATTAAGATTATGGGAAATAACTGCCGTATTGTAACTTTTTGTGACTGCTAAAAATGTATTAAAATAACGGTGTACAGTACCTATGATCACAAGATCATATCCTTTTCCCTTTAACTGATCCAGAATCATAGAACTATCTGATAAAAACACAGCTTCATGGCGGTGGCTTACCTGATCTTTGATTCTTTTTGAAAAATAATAGTCTACCGTAAAATCCTGAGAACCTTCCATAATATCCATGAAAGCCTTGGCGATTTCTGCGTGGGTATCTATTTCTATGTAAGCTATTTTTTTCACAGTTTAACGGGAGTTATATCTTAAATTTTGGCTAAAGCCAATGGAATCTTTACTTTTTTGATTAAACGGTTAAAACCCATTTCTATTGATGGACATTTACAACGTATAAAAATCACCTTCTACATTTTCAGCCATTTCTTTTTCAACATTCTCCAACGTTGATCATTAACGGCCTTCTGTTCTTCTTTGGTAATTTTCAGTTCTAATTTCTTTGATCTGCAGTTTTCATAAGATGTAATAATATCAAAGAAAAATGAAACAGATTTACTTTTCATAGCTTCTTTTGAAGAGGCAATATAAGCCAGAAACCTGTTCAGTCCCAAGAAATAAAAATATCTTCCGTAATAATCAGCAGGACGTATGGTGTAATCGGCTCCTTTTACTTTAATCAGCTTTACATGGAGCTCCGGAAGTACAACTTCTTTCCATCCATGATTTTCCAACAGTATGGAATCAATATTATCCCAGCCCAATGTTTCCCTTAAACCACCAATCTCTACAAAGCATTCTTTACGATAAGCCTTCATAGGACCCCTCACGTGATGTTTATTGGAATTTCCTTCATACACCCAGTTCCCATCCTTTTCGATATACAAAAGTCCTCCCACAAGCCCATATTCAGGATGATTGATAAAAGCTGTTGCTACTTCCGCCAGATAATTTTCCGGAAGAATAATATCGGCATCAAATTTACAGATGATATCAAATTCATCCATAGCTTGAGTCTGAAGTCCGTTTTTAAAAGCGTGAACGACTTTAGATCCTGGCTGATGTTCAGATTTCTGTAGGTTGGTTGTTTCAAAACGGGAATCAGTTTCTGTATAGTTTCTGATGACCTCAGCTGTTCTGTCTGTAGAACCGTCATTCACTACCACTACTTTAAAATCTTTGCTGCTTTGCTGTTGCAGAGAGTTAAGAGTAAATGGGAGGTTGTCTTCTTCGTTATGGGCAGGAATTATGATTAAAAACCTCACAAATTATAGTATAAATGATGATGAATAAATGATCAATGATGAGAAGCTTTTGAGGGCATCAATTATCATTGATCATTTATCGTTGATAATTTTATTTGTTATGCGGTTTCAGCATGTTTTTCGGATCAAGAATTTCATCCAGTTTTTCCTGAGAAAGAATTCCCTTCTCCAAAACAAGGTTGTATACGCTCTTTCCTGTTTCCAATGCTTCTTTTGCAATCTGTGTTGATTGTTTGTATCCGATGTAAGGGTTCAATGCTGTAACAATACCGATGCTGTGTTTCACCATATTCAGACAAACTTCTTTATTGGCAGTAATTCCAACCACACATTTGTCACGAAGCGTATCCAAAGCATTGCAAAGGAAGTTGATGTTTTCCATGATGGCATGTGAAAGTACCGGTTCCATTACATTCAGCTGTAATTGTCCTGCTTCTGCGGCAAAAGTTACGGTAAGATCATTTCCAAATACTTTGAAACAAACCTGGTTGACTACTTCCGGAATTACAGGATTTACTTTCCCTGGCATTATAGAAGATCCTGGCTGCATTGGCGGAAGATTGATTTCAAAAAGACCAGCTCTTGGACCTGATGAAAGTAATCTTAAGTCGTTACAGATTTTGGATAACTTCACCGCAAGACGCTTTGTAGCTGAAGAATAAATTACATACGATCCCGTGTCAGGAGTAGCTTCTACTAAATCCGGTGCTGAAACAATCGGGAATCCTGTAATCTGAGCTAAGTTTTTAGCACAAAGCGTGGCATATCCTACCGGAGCATTCAAGCCTGTTCCGATAGCTGTAGCTCCCATATTTACTTCTACAAATAGGTTGGCGTTGTTATTCAGTTTGGAGATATCCTCTTCTAAAGTGGCAGCATATGCTTCAAATTCCTGTCCCAAAGTCATTGGAACAGCATCCTGAAGTTGTGTACGTCCCATTTTAATAACATCATGAAACTCCTGTCCTTTTGCACGGAAAGCCGTGATAATTCTTTCCAGTTTTTCTACCAGCCCAATGTTCATCTGAAGCAATCCCATTTTGATTGCTGTAGGATAAGCATCGTTGGTAGACTGAGAAAGGTTGATATGGTCATTGGGTGAACAGAATTCGTATTCTCCTTTATTTTTTCCTAATTTTTCCAACACGATATTGGCGATCACCTCATTCGCATTCATGTTGATGGAAGTTCCTGCACCTCCCTGAATCATATCTACCGGAAACTGCTCATGATATTTCCCTTCTACAATTTCATCACATGCTTCTGCTATTTTAAAATACAGGTTTTCGTCTAGAAGTCCTAGTTCATAATTGGTTTTAGCTGCTGCTTTTTTTACAAAAGCCAATCCTTTTATGAAGTCCGGATATGAAGACAAAAGCTGCCCTGAAATTTTGAAATTGTTAATAGCTCTTTGTGTCTGAACCCCATAATAAGCATCTAAAGGCACATTCAGTTCGCCTAATAAATCACTTTCTTTTCTGAAATTTTCCATTACAGATATTTTACTGTTTTTGATCGTTTAAAGATAGCAAAAACGCATCTAACCGATGCGTTTTAATTTGAATTATTTTGTTGGATATTTTTGATTTAAAGCCTGGAGTATTGCCCATGTTTCTCCATCCATAATTCCGTCATAATTCTGTGGACGGAAATGATATTGGAATGCTTCAATTGTTTTCTTCGTAGCATCATCCCATTTTCCGCTAAGATCAAGTGCATATCCGAATTTCTGCAATGACGTCTGAATAAGGAAAATAAAGCTGGAATCATTATATCTTGCTGTAATATCAGCCTGTGCTGCCTCAAGATAAGTCTGTTTAGCCGCTTCATCATACCACATTCCAATCTGGTACTCATCATAAAGCTTTTTCCATGGAAACATTGGTCCCGGATCCTGTTTTCTTGTAGGTGCAATATCGGCATGTGCCAATACATTCGTAGGCTGGATCTGATATCTCGTCACAATATCTTTAACCAAAGCCGCTACTTTTTTCACCTGGTCATCGCTAAAAGGAGCAAAGGTTCTTTTCCCGGTAGCATCCGTGGTATACCCTGTATTTACAATTTCAATACCGATAGAATTATCGTTGAGATTTTTGTCATTTCTCCACGCGCTTACTCCTGCATGATAGGCTCGCTTATTTTCATCCACCAATTGATAGATCTCGTTATCTCCTGTATTATTTACCAGATAATGGGCACTCACCGCCTGTTGGGTAAGAACGGTAAGAGATTTATCGTCCGGAAGTGCTGTATAATGTAATATAAGATAACGTTGTCTGAAATTCTGGGCTACCGCAGGGAAATAAGTTTTCACCACTTTATATCCGGCTGGTTTCGCAGATACAATAGAACCATAACTTGCCGTATTATCATTTTTTGTTGGGTCTGCTATATTAGTAGTAAAAAAGTCTACTCCATGATCAGATACAACTTTTGGTTTTGAAGCCACCGGAGGAGTTGTTTGAACCGTCGGTTTCGCCTGTGTTATTGGGGTTTTCGGTTTGTAAGTATTTTTTTTCACATTTTGTTGGGAAGTACATGAAAAAACAAAAGTGCTTAATCCGATGATATATAATGTTTTACGCATCAGTTTGGTTTTTGAATGATTTATTACCTCAAAAATACACAAAAATTTCTTGAATTTTATTTGGTAAATAAAGAAATCTGTTCTATATTTGCACTCGCAATAACGGAACAACGATCATTAAAAAATAAACAAAAAGGAGGGTTGCCGGAGTGGTTAACGGAGCAGTTTGCTAAACTGTCGACGCGAAAGTGTCGCAAGGGTTCGAATCCCTTACCCTCCGCTCTTCTTATATATTCGGGGCGTAGCGTAGTCCGGTCATCGCGCCTGGTTTGGGACCAGGAGGTCGCAGGTTCGAATCCTGCCGCCCCGACTTTTTAATGTGCTTATTTACTAAGCGAGAATCAACTTCTAAGGGTGCGTAGCTCAGCTGGATAGAGCATCTGCCTTCTAAGCAGACGGTCAAAGGTTCGAATCCTTTCGCGCTCACAAAGACCTCACAATTTTTATTGTGAGGTCTTTTGTTTTTAGAAGGCTACAGATCTTATTTTACAATCAAACAATATCACAGAGAAATCGTACTCTTAATTTAAAACTGAAAAACTTCTATTTAATCCCTGATAAGCTGTTTAATTTCGTCATGATATTTCTTATTCTGCTTTCTGATTTTCATAACAAAATAGAAAAAGATACTCAGTATAAAAAGTCCAAGAATTATCATGCCAGCCATAAAATAATTATATCGGGTGGCTAGCTTTTTACTTTTCTTTTGAGTTTCCATATTGTGGACATCAATAGCGTGATTGATGGAGCTTAGTTCGCTCTGCTCTCTCTTAAATTTTGTTTCAAAGTATTTTCTGCTGTAGACCTGATAAAGATTAGGATTTCCCATCGCCAGATAATTATCCGCCATTTCTTTATAAATCCCTTCATTGAGGGACAGATCACCTGCTTCCTTACCTAAGTTTTCAGCTTTTATTAACAGTTTCAGTGCTTCCTGATTCTGATGTTTTTGCTTGTTCATCTCTGCAAGGCCTTTTAAAGCAAACGCTTCAAGACTTTTTGCCTTGATCATACCTGCAAGATTCATAGATTTCATAAAAGCCGTTCCGGCATTGTCCGGCTGGTTAAGATTGAGATAACAATGACCAATATTGTAATAAATGATACTCTGGTTGAAATAGGTTTTCTCTTTTTTCTCTTTTATTTTTTCAAAGTTTCTGATCGCGATTAAAAACTCCTGAAGAGCGATTTCCGGATTCGACTGGCTTTTATAGATCATTCCGCGCAGGGCAAAGCTTCTGGCTGTTTCAAAATTTTTCAGATAGGAATCTTCAGGCAGTTTTACCAAATATTCGTCAGCTTCGTCCAATGTTTCAAGGCTTTTGCTGAAAAGTTCCATCTGTTGGTACTGCACAGCTGCTGCAATTAAAAAACTGGTTTGGATCTTAGGATCATTGGTTTTCTGAACCAGTTCTCTTGCTTTCAGAATATATTGCAGAGATTCGTCAAAGTTTCTCTTGGCAATTCCTGCAGTAGATAGAATCAGATATATTTTAATGGATTTATTGAGGTCTCTTTCTTTTCGGAGCAGTTTCTTTCCAATGTTTATAGCATTGTCCGGATTATTATAAATTTCCAGATTGGCAATCTTCATCAGAGAATCATCAGAAATTTTCTGTCCGGCAAGAGTTGTCTGAAAAAGCAGAAGAATCATCAAAACAATATGGATCAAGAATTTCATCAGTTTTTATTTTTTATAATTTCCTGGATGTAGGTATTGGGAGACATTCCTGTAATAGATTTGAATACGTTCGTAAATGCACCATGAGATGAAAATCCTGCGTATTCTGCCAGATAGCTTACTTTATAATTAAGATAAGCAGGATCTGTTTTCAAAAGACGCGCAATATGATCAATTCTCAGCTCATTAATGTAGCCGTTAAAGTTCTTTCCTTTATTGTTATTGATGACTTCAGATAGATATTTAGTATTTATCCCCGTCTGTGCGGAAAGAATAGCCAGTGACATGTTTTTATTCAGATAGCCGTCAGATTTTTCCCAGTCTTTAAGCTTCTGTAAAATTTCATCTTCTTTTTCTTTTGAGATTTTAGAAGGATCCTTTTCCTGATTTTTATTTTCTTTTACAGGATCTTCTCTCGGCCCGCCAACCTCTACAGCTGAAGGCTCTTCTTTTATTTTCAGTTTTTCAAAGAAATCAAGCTGTTTTTTGAGGTGTCTACTTCTTGATGATTCGCTCAGGAGATAAGCAACCATTCCCGCAATAAGAATCAAGATAGCAATACCGGCAGTTTTAAGCTGCTTTTCTTTCTTCTGTTCCTGGAATTCAAGGTTTTTGTGATGGTAGGTTTCAAGCAATTTCACAACATATTGTATTCCTTCCTTTTTATTGGAATCCAGTTTTGCTTTTAAATCGGTGTATAAATTATTGTAATAATAGTATTTCTCATCATTATTGAGGGCCAGATAGCTCCGTGCAAACAATTCATAAAATATGATTTTCAGATCATTATAAGGAAGATTTTCAATTTGAGCAAATCCTTTTTCCAATTGTTTTACAGCTTCGTTGTAATCTCCTTTTAAAAAATAATATCGGGACATACTTTCATAGGCAAATGCAGAGATAAAGGCATTATTTTCATATTTTTCAACGTCCTGAATAACATCATCAAGTAATTTCTTTGATTCTCCCAGCCTGTTCTGCCGCATCAGAAATGTAGACCGGAAAATGATATTTTCCCATTTGATAATCATGTTTTCTGCGTTATGACTGTTCAGGTAGGAGTTACTTTTATCTATATTCTGTAAAGCAGAATTATAGTTCCTCACAATCCCTGCATTTATAGCCTGAAGCTGGAATAGTTTTGCAAGCACCATCCGTTCTTTGGGATTATTGGTTTTTAACAATTCTGAATCCTTTAAAATATCTGCAATGATTTTCTTCGACTGTCCGTACAACCCTAAGTTCTGATACTGATCAGCCAGATTATAATCATCAAACAACTGAATAAAATGGGAAAGACTTCCTTTTTTATCATCATCTTCTTTCTGATTGGAAATACTTACAGACTGCACATAGTTTCCCTGAAGGGCATAAGCCTGGGAAATAATGTTCCGCAGAATGACTTTATGCTCCACATTTTTATCACTGATCAGAAGGCTCTGTGAATAGCTGATACACTCTTCGGGATTCTGATATAATTTCTGAAAAGCTTTGTCGGTTAAAATACTGAAATCCGGAATCGCCTGCCCCTTTATAAAAACCGGGCACCACAGAATGAAAAACAATATTGCTATATTACTTTTCAGTATTTTTTTGAACATAAGGATCATTTCCCCACTGTTTTTATCTGATATTTCTATCATTACTCCTTTTAAAACACTCAAATACAAATTACTGATTTACAGTATTTTATTTTTCAAATTCTTGTAAATTCAACGAATTATGCAAGCGTATTCCTTGACGAAGGGCAAATATAACGCTAATATTGTTCAAACCTTTAAGTTGATTCAAAATATTAGACTTATTCTCAAATTTCAATGAAGCCATCATACTTATTAAGCATTATCATTATAAAAAATTAAAGATAATCTTCTAATCATCTAAGATATGATTTTTAAGATATAATTCAATGAATCAATATTTACTGATGTAGAAAAAAGAAGTAAAAAAAATACACTGCACAATTAAGTATACCGCCCAAAATCTGACGATAAAGCCGGTACATCTAACCCTTAAAAATAGAAATAAAATGAGAAAACACTACTTATTATGGATGATTTTCCTATTTTCAGTTCTTCAACTGAATGCACAGACCTACTGTGTTCCTACAGCCGGCACTTCCAGCCAGTCTAACTATTTAAAGAATGCCATATTTTCTGATCAGGGAGCTTTATACTATACAGCATCTTCATATCAGGCTTATGTTGACAATTCTTCCAGCCAAACAATATCTTCATATCCTGGAGGGACAGTGAACGTTCATCTGGATTTTGCAGGATCGGGAGTAAAGTCTTATGTCTGGATCGACTGGAATAATGATGGAGATTTTGATGATTTTTATGAAAATCCACTAGGACCTTCAAGCTATTCAGTTGTGGATGATCTGTTTTTTATTCCACCTTCTCAGGCCGTTGGAATATATAGAATCAGGGTACAGAGCGGCACTTCATTCCCGAACCCTGTAACCCCATGCGGGCCTAACAATTATGGAAATTTTGTAGATTTCAGTTTGAAGATCGATGCTTCACCAACCTGTTTTGTTCCTTCAACACTTACTTCTTCCAATATAACCAACAATTCTGCAATGATTTCCTGGAGTGCTCCTGCAACAGCACCGGGAAGCTATGAATATTATTATACTTCTTCCACCACTATTCCGGATGCCTCTACGCCAATATCAGGGACCAGTAATACAATCTCAGCACCCATCAGCGGACTTTCACCTTTTACAACTTACTATTATTATGTAAGATCAGTTTGCGGTACATCTAATAAAAGTGCATGGTCTTTAAGGGGGATATTTAAAACCAAGTGCGATGCTAAAACTTCAATGTTTGAAGACTTCGAAAGTGCAGTAAACGGGCCTAATAATGCTGACTGCTGGGATAGAATTATTTTAGGATCAGGATACCAGACAATTGGTTCCGGTAGTGGTGTGAACAGTAGCAAAGCGATGTATCAGAGTGCCAATGGTGCAGCTAACACAGTAATTGCTGTACTTCCGATGTTCAGTAATGTAAATGCGGGAACCCACTGGTTAAGATTTAAAGCAAAAGTAAGCAGTACTGCCGGTGTATTAGATATTGGTTACGTAACCAATGATACGGATGCTTCTTCTTTTGTGAATATCCAATCTGTGAATATCAGTAATACTGTTTTCGATGGATTTGAATATAGTGTTGTAATTCCCAATACCATTCCTGCCAATGCAAGGCTGGCCATAAGACATGGAGGTGTTCCTTCTGTAAATATTTACTGGGATAATGTATATTGGGAGCCTAAACCAACGTGCTTTACTCCAACAAATATCGTTTTATCCAATGTAACCAGCGCAACAGCGAATATAGCATGGACAGCTCCTTCACCAACACCAGCAATGGGGTACGACATTTATTACAGTACCAACAACACCGCGCCAACCTCATCTACCGTACCTAATATAACAGGGGTAACAGCTAATCCTTATACTATCCAGGGATTAAACTCTGCAACAACCTATTATATATGGATAAGATCAAGATGCAGTGCTTCAGATCAGAGTCTATGGAGCAATATAGCATCGGTACAGACTCTTTGTGCACCAGTTGCAACACTTTCAGAAAATTTTGATTCTTATGCTACGGGATTATTAACCAATGCTCCATGCTGGGGAAGAATTGTGACAGGAATAGCAAGCTTAAATATTAATGGAAATGGTGCTCTATCCGGAACGAAACATATTTTACAACGCAGTATTTCTGCAGGAGATATATCCATTGCTGTATTACCTGAGTTTACCAACATCAATGCAGGAACTCATTCTCTGAAGCTGAATGCTTATTGCAGTGTGAATACAGGAAAATTAGAGGTGGGATATATGACCAATCCTACTGATGCTTCTACTTTTACATTGATCCAGCAATTGAATATTACCAATACCTCGTATACTCCAGCTACAGGAAGTGAGTACACTATTGTCATTCCTAATACCGTTCCGGCAGGGGCAAGACTGGCTATCCGGGATACATATGCAACCTCAGGGAATGCATTGTATTACTGGGATAATGTTTCATGGGCTCCCACACAAACGATGAATGTACAGGACAACATAGTGAAATCAAAAGCAAGCATTTCCCCTAATCCTTTCACTGATGTAATTATGATGACTGACCATAAAAACATGCAATCCGTTATGATATATGATGCTTCGGGTAAATCCGTCACTGAGATCAGGAATCCTGACCATACAATTTCATTAAAAGATCTGGCATCAGGAATATATTTAATAAAAATGATCATGAAAGACGGTACTTCCCACACCGTAAAAGCTATAAAGAAATAAATGTTGTCTCTGTCATCAAAAGCGGTGGAAACTTGTCCATCGCTTTTATGACAGTTTTTATCCTCCTTAAACTTATTCAATGAAAGATTTTTACTTCGTTTATAAGCCTGCTTCCGAAACAGGAAAGCACTGGCTTTTATTGCTCAGAAAGCTTCTTTTTGCAGTGCTCATTTTATCATTTGGAAGCAATATGCTTTTTTCCCAGAGAGATACGGAACATTGGTTTGCCCCAATGATGTCCAGACTTAATGATTCCAATAAACAGGCTTTATTTTTATCGACAGATTCTACAACTCCATTTCCCGTCACAATCTATAACAATAATACAGCCATTGGAAATGTAACAATCAGCAAAGGCAATCCCCAATCTTTTGACATTCCTATGGATAAAATGATTACGGGGTCACAATCAGAAGTTTTTAAGGTAACCGGACGAGGCATTTATGTTAAAGGAGAAAAACCTTTTTTCTGTACTTTCAGATTCTCTACAAAAAATCATGGAGAAATCCTTACGTCCAAAGGAAAAGCTGGTATTGGAAACAAATTTTATGTTGCTTATGGGCCTATTGCTACAGCTTCTTCCAATAACAATTTCACCTGTGGAGTACTTGCTACTGAAGATAATACAATGGTAACAGTATCTAATTATGGAGCTTCCGTTCAATTCTCCAATGGGACTACTGGTACCAATACGCCTTCAATGACTTTTACCTTACAAAAAGGGCAGTCGTATATTATAGAAGGTACAGGAAACCAGACAGGAAATCAAAGCGGTTTTATTGGAGCTAAAATTGAGTCTAATAAACCTGTAACTGTTACTAACGGAAATTTCAACGGTCAGATTGTTAACTCCAATAATGGCGGTGATATTTTAATGGACCAGTCGATACCGGTAGAACGTTTAGGGGATGATTTTGTCCTTGTTAAGGGCATGGCTCCGATTGCATCAAATGTAGAGGGTGCTATAGTAACCGCTACAGAGAATAATACACAGGTATATCTCAATGATGATGTGAATCCGATTGCCACTCTTAATGAAGGGCAGTTCTATCGGATCGGCTCTTCTTCTTATATGAATCAAAATAGTACCGGACATTATAACATGCACATCCGGACTACCAAAAAAGCCTATGTTTATCAATTGATGGCTGGAACAGCAACATCATTTGTTGAAATTACCATCGGGGCTAATTATATTCCTCCTCTCAACTGTTTTCTTCCTAAGAAGATTGATGAAATAGGTATGATCAATGTATTACCTTATTATACTGCTATCACTCCTGCAGTAAAACTCAATATCATCACTGAGACAGGAGCTACAGTAACTGTTAACGGAATACCTTTACCTCCCGCCCAAGGACCGTTCCCCGTAACCGGAAATACTAATTGGGTTACTTATTCTGTACCGAATGTTACAGGTAATATTACCGTAGAATCTACTAAAGCTGTGACGGCTGGTATTGCTGCCGGTGAAGGAAATGTAGGCTACGGTGGTTATTTTGCCGGATTTTCTTCTATCCCTGTTATTGCCAAGAAAAACGGAACCTGTATTCCGGGAATGTCACTGGAAGTAGATGATAGCTATACAACTTATCAATGGAATTTTAACGGAAATGCTATTCCGGGAGCGAATACCAACACATATACTCCTACTCAACCGGGAAATTACACCGTTACCGTATCTGTGGGTGGAAGCTGTCCCTCTGTCACAACACCGGTTTATAAGGCATTTTCATGTCTAGCTCATACCACAAAAGCATTAACGGTGTGTTCAACAGGAACCCCGGTAAACATAACGCCTTCATTTACGAATTCATCCCAAACTCCGGTTCCGGGAACGGTACAAATCATCAGTCCGCCTGCCAATGGTACACTCACAGTAAACCCTACAACAGGAATACTTACTTATACAGCCACTACCGGAGCTGCAGATACTTTCACCTACAAATTCTGCGGCAATGTTCCTGAATTTACAGATTGCGAAGAAGTAAAAGTCAATATCACTGTCCAAACAGTCACAGTAACGAATACCTCCATTAAAGCATGCAGCAATAACGGAAGCGGACTTTTTGATCTCACTTCTGCCAATGTGGGAGGACCATCGGGAAGTAGTAAGAAATATTATCCCACCGCCGCAGATCTAGCTGCCGGTACTAATGAAATTATTCCAGCCAATGCTTATGTATCATCTGTTCCTAAAGACATTTATGTAAAAGTAACAACCCTTGAAGGGTGTTCTGCCCAGGCAAAGATCAGTCTCCTGTTTAATCCTTCCCCGCAGGTTCGGAATACATCTTTAACGTCATGTTATATTGCTTCCGCTCCGGATAAAGGAAGCTTTGATCTCACCCAGGCATCTGTTACCAGCGAAACAGGTATTACAAAAGAATATTATAAAACACTACAGGATGCTGGAGCAGGTATCAATGCTATCCTGAACCCCAGTGTTTACATTTCCTCCGGCGGAACGGTATACATTAAAATTATCAATGCTACAGGATGTTACACTATTGCGACAGTAACTCTTACCGTCACACTGCCTCATCCTTCCCCATTGCTTAAAGATCAATTCATATGTTTTAATGCTACAACAACACTGGATGCAGGATCCGGCTATGAGTCTTATGAATGGAGCACAGGAGATACAACTTCTTCTATTTCTAATGTAGGAGTAGGAAATTACTGGGTGATTTTAGGACATGACAACTGTTTTACAAAGCAGAATGTTTCTGTAAAAAAAGCACCTGACGTTGTTATCAGGCAAATTGATTTCGACAATAATAAGGCAACACTTACTGTAATAGGAGGAAATCTACCCTACTTATATTCCATTGATGGGATTAACTGGCAAAATTCAAATGTGTTTACAGGCCTGCCTAATGGTCAGAATAAGTTTTATGTAAAGGATTCTTACAACTGCGAGCCGATACAGGTAGAACTGACAGTGATGAACATCATCAATGCCATTACACCTAATGGAGATAATGTAAATGATAGTATTTCTTACGCAGAATTTGCTTACAAGAAAGAGTTATCCTTTACGGTACATGACAGATATGGAAACAATGTTTTTACTGGTACACGTTTTAACAATTATACTTGGGACGGCAGGTTCAATAATAAAAAACTGTTCACCGGAACTTACTGGTATGTAATCACCTGGAAAGAACCCACCCTGAAAGACACCATCATCAAATACACAGGATGGATCTTACTGAAAAATTAAAGATTAATCTAAAAACAACCAATCAACTGTAACAAAGCTGGCTTTCATGAAAAGCTGTCTGCCTCATTTAATCTAATCTTCCTTAAAGCTTATGAAAAGGATCTTATTTATCTTTATATTACTATTTGTATCATCATCTGTTTTTGCACAAAGGGATACAGAGCATTGGTTTGCTCCTATGGTGGCGAGTTCTTCGAATGGTTCACCCAAACAGGCATTATATCTTTCTACAGACAATACAACACCGTTTCCTGTCAGTATTTATAATAATAACACTGTAATAGGAACAGTGACTATCAGCAAAGGAAATCCGCAGACATTTGATGTCCCGATGAATCTGATGATAGGACAAAATACAACCGATGCAATGAGTGTAAAAACAAGAGGGCTTTATCTTCATGGAGACCTTCCTTTTTTTGCCACCTACAGGTTTTCGGAAGTTAATCATGGAGAAATTCTGACGTCCAAGGGAAAAGCCGGTATTGGTAATAAATTCTATGCAGTATATGCTCCATTGATGAATAACCAGTCTTCACAAAATTTTTCCTGTGGTATCCTGGCAACTGAAGACAATACCCAGATCAAAGTTTCAGGATATGGTATGACAACGTGGTTCTACAATAATTTTAACGGACTTACCCATCCCAGTATTACAATCACTCTGAATAAAGGACAGTCTTATATTTTTGCAGGCTACGCCAATAAACCCGGAAATAAAGATGGTTTTATCGGAGCTAAAATAGAATCTACAAAACCTGTATCTGTTACCAATGGAAATTATCATGGTCAGTTTGGAATGACACCTCCTTATAACGGGGAGGATATTATCATGGATCAGTCTGTTCCGGTTGAACGTTTAGGACAGGAGTTTGTTCTCATTAAAGGAATGGGAAATCTCCTTCCTGAAATTGAAGGAGCCATTATTGTTGCGACAGAGAACAATACAGAAATTAGGCTTAACAACAACCCTACACCTGTAATAACACTCAATGAAGGGCAATATTACAGAGTAAGTGCAATGAATTATGTACTCAATGGGCCTTCTCATCATAATATGTATATCAAAGCATCAAAGAATGTTTATGTCTATCAATTATTATCAGGTATTGCAGACAATGATGCTACGGAAGGTTTTAATTATATACCGCCTCTTAACTGTTTTCTGCCTACTGTTATTGATGAAATAGGAAAAATAGGAGAACTTCCTTATTATACCACATTCAATCCGCCTCTTTCTGTAAAGCTTAATATTCTTACCCAAACCGGGGCCGGAGTCGCAGTAAACGGCGTAACTCCCACCGCAGCAGAAGGGCCATTTCCTGTCACCGGAACTCCAAACTGGGTTTCATACTCAATTCCCAATATCACTGGAAATATAACAGTAACTTCTACCAAAGCCGTTACAGCCGGGATTATTGGAGGTAGTGGAAATCTTGGCTACGGAGGATATTTTGCAGGTTTCAATTCCATTCCGGTAATCAGCAAATCCGCCGGAGAATGTATTCCGGGAATTGTGTTAGAAGTGGAAAGCGGTTTTGACCATTATCAATGGAATCTTAACGGCACTCCTATTCAGGGTGCGAACAATAATACCTATACTCCTACCCAAGCAGGAAATTATACCGTATCAATTACTAAAAGCACCTGTAATCCTCTCACAACATATCCCTACAAAGTATACACCTGCCTTGTCAATACTGTAAAATCAATGAATGTCTGCAGCGCCGGTACTCCTACCGCCATCACTCCTACATTCTCCAACTCTACACAGACTCCGGTCCCGGGAACAGTACAGATCATTGCTGCTCCGGTGAACGGGACTTTAACAGTAAATCCTTCAACAGGAATTCTTACTTATACAGCCAATACTGGAACAAGCACCGATACTTTCACTTATAAATTCTGTGGAAACGACCCGGATTTTATAGATTGTGAACAGGTAAAAGTCAATATAACAGTACAGCCTCTGATTTTAACGGATACGACTGTAAAAACCTGCGAGACCAACGGAACAGGTATTTTCAATCTTACTACAGCTGCTGTAGGAGGACCAACCAATGCCATCCGAAAATATTATCCTACCATGGCTGACTTAAATGCAGGAACCAATGAAATTATTCCTGCCAATGCATATCCATCAGTCGCTCCTGCGACAGTATTCGTAAAAGTAACTACAGTGGAAGGCTGTACGGCCAATGCTAAAATTACCCTTCAGTTTTATCCTGCTCCTAATGTGCAGAATGCAACCCTCAACGGATGCTTTGTTCCAGGCAATCCTAATACTGGAACTTTCGATTTAACCACAGCCCTTGTTACAAGCACTGCTCCTGTGACAAAAAAGTATTATCCTACTTTAACGGATGCCACAAACGGGACGAATGAAATAACTACTCCTACCGCTTATATTTCTTCAAATACAACAGTATATGTAAAGGTAATTACTGGCAATGGTTGTTTTGATTTTGCCCCAATTACTTTAACTGTGATTCCACCCAAGCCTTCTGCTCTTCTGGTGGATCAGTACATATGTCCGGATGCACGCGTTACATTGGATGCCGGGCCGGGCTATACCTCTTATTTATGGAACACAGGAGCAACTACTCCATCTATCACCGCTTCCATAGGTAATTATTGGGTAATCCTGACTTCCAATGGATGCGAAACGAAACAGTTTGTAAAAGTACTATCTGTTCCTGTTCCAAAAATTAAAAAGATAGAAACTACAGGAAATACAGTTACCCTTACTGTGGAAGGCGGTACACCGCCTTATCAATATTCAAGGGATGGAATGATATGGCAGGATTCTAATATATTTACAGGTCTTCCGAGAGGTAAAAATATTTTTTACGTAAAAGATTCCAATAATTGCCGTCCTGTGGAGACTCAGATCCTGGTTCCAAATCTCATCAATGCAATTACACCAAACAGTGACGGCATCAATGATAGTCTGGATTATTCAGAGCTTGGATTTTTGAAAGATCTGAAGTTTGGTATTTTCAACCGATACGGACAGCTTATTCATTCATCCGATAAAAATAATAACTTAAAATGGGATGGCACCATCGGTGGTACTCCAGTGAGCAGTGGTACTTATTGGTATGAAATAAAATGGACAGATCCGGATACCCAAAAGCTCATTTCCTATACAGGATGGATCATGGTCAAAAATAGGAATTAATTCAAATACAAAGCCTAATCAGGATTGTAATACTTTTTGTTTAAAGAAACTGTCTCAAAAAAATGAGACAGTTTCTGTTTTTCTTCTATCCTTAGATATATACTGGCGTTTAATTATTAACACCCTCTCCTATCTTCAAGCTTCCGTCAGAATATTATGCAGCTCCTTTTATTTTTGTACCGTTCTTTGCCGCTTCGATTTTCTTATTATTTCTAAGCTCACGTTTCATTTTACGGTAGTCCCAGGGAGCAAGAGCATTACTATCCTGCCAAAGTCCCATTTTTTTAAGCTTTGCAGTTTCCTGAATTTTGCCCAGAGACGCATCTTTTGAGTAGGAAAAATACCACCATCCTAATCCTGCTTTGATAAGCTCTTTGGAAAGATATTTCCCGTCATCATAATATACTTTCGCAATGGATCTTCCATAACGATCTGTAGTTGTTTCAACAAAGTTTACCGTTTTCCCGAATACCTGAGCAGAAGTAAACTGTTTCGCATTTTTTCCAAATGCCTGCCCGCTTTCCGGACAATCAACTTCGGCAAGTCTAATTTTCTTTTGTTGATTTCCTTTTAAGAGTAAAGTAATGGTATCTCCGTCTGAAATTTTGATCACTTTTCCGGTAGTCTGTGAGAATAGAAATAAAGGGAAAAGTACGTACAGCAGCATTAGTCGTTTCATGGAGCAAATATAGGGATTAGAAAGTCTTGTTTAATTACAAAAACCTCGCGTTTTGCGAGGTTTTTTATATTGAATTAAGTTATTTCATTTTTTTTGCCTCAAAGTCGGGAGACTTTGCGGAGCGAACTATTCAACATCCAATACTTTATGAACATCGTTAAAATTATACCAGCGTTCTTTTTTACCGGGATAATAGTAGTACAATTCATCCAAGTATGTATCTTCTTTAAGAAAGGTAGTCCCTTTATTTAGCGGTAATATATAATTGTCTAAATTGTTAATGAAACTAATGTATTGACTGTAATTATATTTAGTTTGTGAAGAAATGGTTTCGCATAGTATATCTTTATTATCAATTCTATTACCATCATCGCTGATACGTCCACTACTTGAAACATATTCATCAATCAGTTTATTACTAAAAAAAGAGGCTATTTTTTGAGCATCAATTGCTGCGAAGAATAAATATCCTCCATTTTTTAAAACTTGAAATAATTCATTTAAGTCTTTAGTAGAATGATTAGTTTTTTTTACAGCCCTACGCTCATTAAGAGTCAAAAAATTCTCTCTGCAAAAACATTTTTTAGCCATTAAAAACTGTTGAAATGCCAAACTATCTTTTTTTAAAAATGTCTTTAACTTTTCATATTTGGTATTTCCGACAGGAGTTTGTCCCCAAATGATCACATTAAATAGCAAAAAAACTATAACAATGAATATTTTTTTCATCACTTACTTTGTTTATTATTTTTATCTGCAACGTACAAGTAAACTGCTTGAGCATACTTTAGATACACATGGATATTTCCCTTATTGTTTTTCTCAAAGAGGGAAAACTACTATAATTGAAGCAATTAATCCTGAAAGACTAAATGATCTATGTAAATATTAAGACCTGTTCTTTTTAAGAGCTCCAGAGATGTTGCAAAATAATTAACTCCTAAGGCATCTTCTATTGCTTGTGCAGAATTGATATATAGATGAAAATCTTTCATATTATTATTCTTACTTACGTCTATAGTATGATCATGAAGTGAATCCAACCCACTTCCAATAAAACCTTTTTTTCCAAAGAACAATTCACCTAAATAACAGAAAAAATCTTTGTTGTCTTTAACAAGATCTCCATCCATTTTCATGATGTTATTCTCTTTACTCATTTTATAAAGGCCGTTATTCCAAATAAAACAAGCCTGGAGATAAGAGTTTTTAAGTTCACTGTTCTCAGTCTTCCGCCAGTTAAATTCTGAATGATTGAACCAATCGTAAAAAATTTTCATGAGATATTGATCATATCCACTTCCCGTAATACTCATTTTATTAATCATAGTTCCATAAAGAACAATTCCATCTGGCTCATTATAGTCTTCTTCAGTTAAAACATAGTCTATGATAAATCGGGTTTTATATAATATTCCTTTTTTACCTGCTTTATTGTAAATTTTTACAGTTAGTTTGATTTCAGGCTTTTCTAATTCATCTAAAATAATGGATTTAGCTTCAGGCTTAACTTTCAGTAATAATTTATCATTAACAATTTTCTCATCTCTAGTAAGATCTAGATAATCTATTTTAATATTATTTAAGAATATCTCCATTTTTATTTACTAAATTATTCTATTCATAAACGGACTTTACTTCTATGATCTTATCCGGCAAAGTCTGTAAGTTTGTATAAGTTTGTTGATATTAGGGAAAAACCAAATATATTAAGTTATTGCCCCTCTAAACTAAATTGATTTTCATAATCCAGTTTTTCAATTTTATCAGAATTTTTTATAATCACTTCTAAAGATCCTTTTGGTTTTATTATCGAGTCTCCAACCACAACTTTATCCCACCAATCTCTGTAAACTACAATACTATCTTGATGGCCATACACCAGAAATGGTATATTGTGATTATCATGATTCATATACTTTTTTCTAACTATTGATTTTATATCCTTTTCTCTAATTTCATCAATAAAACTGCCTTCATTTTTTGAAGAAAATATCCGTTTGTATAGGAATACTATAGCAATAATAACCAACAGGATTACAAAACTCTTATTTCTATTCATTTTTCCTAATTAAAAAAACAATTAAAATTCAAAAAAACCAATCATAAGGTTAAAAGCAATATCAAAAATACCAACATCAGCAGAATTGTAGTTTTACCAATTAAATGGAATCGCCACATAGGTGTTTTCAAAAATAGGTAAGGACAATACTTCCTTTGTTATTAAGCCGGTTTCTCCCTTCTTCACAATGCAAACTTTAAGTAATTCTCCCCGATGATGGTAACCATTTAAGATGAGCGCCTGAATACCATCAGTATCCAGAATCCTGATCAACGCTCGAAATTTATCTGCTGTATCTGTTACTTCCAGAAAACTTAAATCAATATCAGTAAAGGAGATATTTTCATCGGCTACAATCTGAACAAAACGTTGTCCTATATCATATGCAGTCAGGTCTTTAAATTTTCCATCTGCCGTTACAAGACTGGTTTCCAGGCAATCCAGATATACTTTTCGCTCTTGTGACAAATAGTTTCGGATATGCAACTTAGCTTCTTGCACTATCTCAATAGCATTTCTTCTGAAAGCTCTTTTCCACTCATCAATTTTTATTAAAATATCTGTATCCGCATACTCCCACAAAAAAGAATAAACCTTCTGATCAGGAAAAAAAGTTTCCATTTGGATTCCGTCTTCATAGTTATAAAACAACCACAAGCTATCATAGTTCAATTCACTGTGTTTAAAAAAATTGGAAAGGTAATAATGATGGGTATCTCTATATTTCTTCATAAAACACTTATGCTTTTTTGGAGATATTTCAGTTTTCGCCGGAATAATTATAATTTCCAACAGCCAATATTGACAGGTAGAGAAGAATAATTTTCAATAAAAAAATCATGATCAAAACGATAAAAATAAAAATCTTCTATATCAATCTCAATTTTCTGGATCGTAATTTCCAGGTGTAAAAAAAATTCAACAAATTCTTTCACAAAATCATTGATATTAATTATTATATTCTCATCAGTATATAATCCTCCATTGATCTGATTATCAGAACAGCCACCACCCCAATATACTGAACAACCTTCAATAAAAGCAATGAAACGGTCTACCAGATTCTCCGGCATATCTTCATGAATTACAATTTTAAATTCAAATATATCTTTCATTAATTCTTGTTTTAGTCAGTAACTGCCTGCTTTCTACAAATCTCTATCCTGACAAGTATATAGTGTTGAAATATCAACAGGAAGCATAATCGTTCTGATATCTGAATTTCTCACTTTACTAAAAGTAATATCCAAACCCACGGATAATGATAATGTTCTCAATAAAAATACATTATCACTTTTGTTATTCTCTTCAAAAATACGATTTATGGTACTCCAATCCCTTTTAGTAAAAGTCTTTTTCCCTATGATATTCTGCATCTCTTTAGATGATTTTTCATCTGTTTTTACACCATAATATGTTTTCTCTCCATCTGTAAAATCCTTCTGAACACAAGTAAAAATATAGGAATCATTTTCCAGTGAAACCCATGATGTTATAATATCATCATACCAGTCAAGTATATGTAATTGAATAATGGTCACTTCTATTTTATTTATTTTTCGTAATGGTAAACCGGGCTGATCAATTTTCATGATTTTATCAAATCCAACCTTCATGTACTATCTCTGGTGGGTAATATAATTGATAAAAAAATTCATCACGATAGTAAACTTTGCATATTGGGTATTTACGGATTGAATTTAATAGTTTTAAAAACTTTTAAAAATAATTCTTTATTCTCTTCACTTAAATCATTGATAATTATTGCCATTTTATTTTGATGAATATCTACACTGTCAAAATGAATCCCAATAAGTCCTTTATCCATTTTTTTCGGCATCATAATCTGAGTTCTGTGCTTATTGATTGTATCATAGTAATAATAATTAACATTATAAATTCCGTTTCTGTAATCTCTATCAGAATTATCAGAAAAATAAGCTTTTAACTCTCTGTTTTTATATTTTCCATATAATTCTTTATCATCTGTAATGAAAAAAGAATTTTCCTCAAAAGGTTTATAATCACCATAGTAAATATAGCCAACATGCCTATTTCCAGCATTAATGCTGTATATCTGAGAATCTTCGGCCCTTTCTTTTTTAATGCTCATTGATTTGGGTAAACTCAGTGATGCATTAGCAATAGTGTAATTAACAAATTCATGATCCTTACAGCAAGAATACAGCATCATCAAAAAACAGAACAGAAGAAAACGAACTTCTGTTTTCAAGGTTATTTTTCTATATTTTGGGGTAATAATGTTTAATGTGAACAAAAAAAAAGAAAATTCTTTCATCATTTTTAAGAGGGCTAAATCAATGGTTATTAATAGGGTAAAGGTAATAAAAAAGAGTTCATAAAAAATTAATTAAAAATTATACCTCATTTTCTTTTTTTATTCCAAAAAGAATTGCAACTTTGCAGCCCTAAAAACGATGTAAAATTCGTTATCGATGATCCTTCGGGGCGTAGCGTAGTCCGGTCATCGCGCCTGGTTTGGGACCAGGAGGTCGCAGGTTCGAATCCTGCCGCCCCGACTTATAAATTTAGGGTGCGTAGCTCAGCTGGATAGAGCATCTGCCTTCTAAGCAGACGGTCAAAGGTTCGAATCCTTTCGCGCTCACTTAAAGACTTACTGGAAACAGTGAGTCTTTTTTGTTTTTGCTCAGGCCCTGATAAAAGTTCTCCATTTTAGTGAGGAATAATAAAAATAATATAAGAATATGATTATTAAACAGGTACAACGAATCAAAGAGCGTTCACGAAAAAATAATTAAAAATTATCTCTAATTTTATTTTTTTATTCCAAAAAGTATTGTACCTTTGCAACCGCAAAAACGAAGTAAAAATCGTTACTGATGATCCTTCGGGGCGTAGCGTAGTCCGGTCATCGCGCCTGGTTTGGGACCAGGAGGTCGCAGGTTCGAATCCTGCCGCCCCGACTTATAAATTTAGGGTGCGTAGCTCAGCTGGATAGAGCATCTGCCTTCTAAGCAGACGGTCAAAGGTTCGAATCCTTTCGCGCTCACTTAAAGACTTACTGGAAACAGTA
>NZ_RAQF01000005.1:0-32929 GCF_003610675.1 Chryseobacterium sp. AG363 | reverse complement strand
GGTGCGTAGCTCAGCTGGATAGAGCATCTGCCTTCTAAGCAGACGGTCAAAGGTTCGAATCCTTTCGCGCTCACTTAAAGACTTACTGGAAACAGTAAGTCTTTTTTGTTATATTCAGGATCTTTGGAACTCATACTCGTAGTCACTCATTCTGGCATCCTGCTGAAGAAGTTATTATTCTTAGTATTAAATATCACTAGGAAAACCCGTATCTGCTACTTAGATATTTCTACATCATAATTAAGAAACTCCCATTTAACAGTATAAAATACGATAAGATACTGAAGCTTTTATTTTCATTCGTATACCGATTTACATCTAATAGGTTGGAAAAATATTGGTAAAGAAAAAGACATACCGAACATTAAAATTATTTTTTCTTTTCTTTTTTTAAACTTCATGCAAAGTAAGCATAAGCACAACATCCATTACAAAACCACTATACAATGTGTGCACGCAATGAACCTACACCATACATACAACCTAGTAATAACTCTTACAGATAAAGTAAAACAACATGATGTACCTATGATGTATTCTATAATTTTCTTATTTCCTTTCTTTTCTTGAAATTGCAGCAAATTATCGATTCTAAAACACAAAATTGATCAAAAAACCTTTATGATGCCTAACGGGTGGGGTTAATAATCCCACCTGTTTTTTGTGGATATTAGTCATAATTACAAGAGTTAATAAACAGTAGTTTATATTATAATGAATTCACTTTTATCTTGCATTATATTTAATTTTTGTATTATTCTCAATATAGTATTTATTCTATGATGATGAAATCTTTGAAAAATTTTAATAGAATAATCTATTGTCTTGTTTTTACATGCGGTTGTTCAAAACTATTTCCACAACACTATAGTATACAGCAAATAGATACTTTACTCATAAAAACAAATGAAGAACTCAGAACCCAAATATCTAACAAGGATCTGATCATTTGGAATCAAAAAATTATAAAAGAAGCCCAGCAAAATAATTACCCTAAAGGAGAAGCCTGGGGTTATGCCAATATTGCGAATCGTCTATGGCTTACAGGAGAATTTAAAAAGGCCATAGAATATCTGAATGATGCTGAGGAAAAATCAAAAGATATCAATGATGATTTTCTTGCCGGTAAAATCAATCAGGAATATTCACAGGTCTACAACAGGATGAATCTCCCTAAAATGGCTTTAGGTTATAATTCAAAGGCCATGAAATTTGCTTTAAGATTGAAAAAAGATAATCAGGACTGCCGATTTTTTTTACGGTATGTTTATTCAACCCGGGCATCGTATTTCGACGGAGTTGAACAGTCTGATTCATCACTCGTCTACCTTCATAAAGCAATGAAAATAGATCTGAATCCTTTAGATATAGCACTTATAGCATATCATTATACAAAGTATGATCGAAATTTAGATTCAGCCAATTATTATTTTAAAAAAAGCCTTGACCTGATAGAAACCAAAAGGTTTAAACATAATAAATACCAGAGAGCGGTTATTTTATATAATTATGGCTTTTTTCTGTATGTTCAGAAAAAAAATGATGAGGCTATTGATATCTATCAACAATCCCTTGAACTGGCAAAGGAAGTAAACAGACCTTATCTGGTCTTAGATAATTACAGATGGCTGGCCACAGTTTATAAAGACCTTAAAGAATCTGAGAAAGAATCTGAATATTTAAGCAAGGCCACCTCACTGAAAGACAGCTTAGACAATGACCAAAGCAAAGCTATCACATTAGCTTTTAATAAAATTTCAAAGAAAGAAGAAGAAAAACAAAAAAACAAATTCCTGTCATTTTTATGGTATGGAGGGGTTCTGTTTGTACTTATTTTTTTACTATCTCTTTATTTTTATCTACAGTTTAAAAGAAAGAAAAAAAGGCTTATTGAAAGTAAAACAATTATTCTTCGGCAGGAAGAAGAAGCAAAAATTCTAAAAAGAAAGCTCAATGAAAATCATGAGCAGATCATTCAACTGGCAAAAAAAAACGATGTTGGCTTTTTAGCATTATTTCAGGAAACATATCCTGAGGTCTGCCAGCAACTTTTAAAAATCAACGCTAATCTTTCCCCCTCTGACTTATCTTTCTGTGCTATGATATGGCTGGGGTTCTCTTCAAAAGAAATGGCACAGTATTCTTCTATGGAGCACAGATCTGTACAAACGAAGAAATACCGATTACGCAAAAAACTACACCTTGAAGCACAGACTGATCTCTATCAATTTATAAGATCAATATCTGAGGTTAAATAATCTTCACGAACATAAAACATAATGAATATGATGGTTATTCTCCTCAAAAGTAATAAGAGTTTACCCCTGACACTATATATAAAATCCCTCATTCTTAAGTGAGGGATTTTTAATTTTCGTCAATACTGATTTTATTTCAGTTTGTAGGCATTTCCATTCCAAAGGTAAGTTCTGAAAGAATGTTTTTTCTTCTCTCTATCTCTTTCATCTACTTCCATATCTTCCACTTTTAAGATAAATGCATTGGGAATTCCTCCTTTATCATTGGGAAAAATAAATTCTTCACTATGATAAAAAACACCGGCATCCCCTACGTTTGTCAATTGCGGAAGGGCAATTAACTTTTTACCTTTAAAAAGAACATACTGATCATAACTTGCTATTCCACAAGCTTCTCCCGAAACCATTGCTTTTAAGGTGAATTCAACATTTTGCAGTTTATGATTGCTTTCTATATTGAATGCTGCTGAACTCAACTCCTCTCCTCTTCCGGTATCAAAATACACCTCATCAATAAGTGTATTTCCTTCCAGTACTTTTATTCCGGCAATATTCTGCTTTTCAATTTCATTGATTTCTTTATTCTTCCGGTCAATTGTTTTGGAAAGCCCAAAGAGGAAGTCATACCCATTCTTATTACGGTAGCCTACACAAAGATTGCCACCCCAGATATATCCTTCCAATGTATTCTCTCCTTTCTGATAAGAGATTTTATACCAGTTAGCATTTCTTTCTCCCAGTTTCAGGACTGCATTTTCTTTTTTAAGAATCATTACCTGTTGGTTCACCTGCAATGAATCTACAATCTGAGCATTCACTCCGGGATCTAATCTCACACGCGTCCAATCTGTAAAGATTTTTTGAGTTTTATTTTCTTCAAAGCTAAAGATACCATCTGCATACACTTCATTTTCCTGTGCTGTAAAAAACTGCAGCATCAGTAAAAATAAAGCTATCCATAAAGTTTTCATATTCGTATTTTGTTTTTGGTGTGTTATTTTTCAAGCAGAAGGCTTACCCACTCTTCACGCTGTAATTTCTTTTTAAGCTCCAGACCACTTTCTTTGCATACTTCCAGAATATCATCTACATCAAAGAAGCAAAGGCCTGAAAGTAATAATTTTCCACCGTCATTCAGTACTGAAACATAGGTTGGGATATCTGAAATCAGGATATTTCTGTTGATATTGGCTAAAATGATATCGTAATTCTCTTTCCCTAAGTTTTCTGCAGTTCCCTGTTCAATATCCAGTTCTACATTATTTCTTACTGCATTTTCTTTTGAATTTTCTACTGACCATTCATCAATATCGATAGCTTTGGTATCTCCGGCGCCCTGCTGTTTTGCATAAATAGCTAATACAGAAGTTCCGCATCCCATATCCAATACTTTTTTACCCTTGAAATCAATATCCATCATTTGCTGGATCATTAAATGGGTTGTAGGGTGATGACCTGTTCCGAAAGACATTTTAGGTTGAATGATAATTTCATGCATTCCCGGTACAGATTCGTGGAACTCTGCCCTGATCAGTACTTTATCATCGATATTAATTGGAGAAAAATTCTTTTCCCATTCTTCGTTCCAGTTGATATTCGGCATTTCTTCGAAAGAATATTCGATTTTTACATTTTCGTTTTCGAAAATTGGAAGTCCTTTCAACTGATCTTCGTGAAACAAATCTGTCTGAATATATCCTAAAATTCCGTCAATTTCTTCTGTAAAGCTGTCAAAGCCTATTTCTATAAGCTCTGCCATTAATATCTCATTCCAGGGTTGTAATGGAGAAATTTTGAAATTGAATTCTAAATAATTTTGCATGTGAATAATTTCTGCAAAAATACTAATGTTATTACTGTTAAAAAAATGATGGAGTCATTTTTGGATGAAACCGGGGAGTTTTATGTTTTTTTAAATTGTGGATGTGGTAAAAAAGTTTATTTGTTAATTTTTTCTCCCACAAATTATACGGATGACATAGATGATTGCATCGTATTTTCAATAGAGGCAGGTTTTAGCCCGTCTTCAAATCATGACAAATTTCCATTGGCTTCAGCCAAAACTTATTTTTTCTATCCTAAAGACAATGTAGATTTTTTTGAAAAGCGAAAGATTACAAATTTTCACTAAAGTCATATAATACTGATTAAAAGAAAAGCGGGCTAAAGCCCGCTCCTATTGAATTTTATCATTCAAGTTAGATTAAAATGTCCTTTGCCGAAAGCTTTAAACATTAAACTCTCAACCTTGAACTTTAAATTTTAAAACCTTATTAAGGATTTGTAGAGAATATAGAACCGTTTGCAATCAGCGCTCTTCTGTTCATTTTCAGGATATCTCTTACCCATTCTGCAAAATCTTCCGGCTGTAATACTTTGTCAGGATTTCCGTCTGTAAGACCGCCCTGGATGCTCATATCAGAAGCAATAGTACTTGGAGTCAGCGTAATGACACGGATATTTTGTTTTCTCCATTCTGCCATCATGGATTGAGAAAGAGATACTACTGCTGCTTTTGAAGCGGCGTATGCAGACATATTCGGTCCGCCTTTCAGCCCTGCAGTAGAGGCTACGTTGACGATATCACCTTCTCCTTTTGCTTTCATGAAGGGATAAGCTGCTTTGGCTGCATAGTATACTCCGAAAAGATTGGTTTTAATAACCTGCTCCCAAGTTTCAGAAGGCATTTCTTCGATAGAACCAAAGTCTCCGATTCCTGCATTATTGATCAGAATATCAATTCCTCCCAATTGTTCTGCTAAAGATTCTATTCCAGCTTTTACCTGAATTTCATTGTCTACAGAAAATACTGCGTAGGCTGAGTGTACTCCTAATTTTTTGATTTCTTCAACCGTCATTTTAAGGTTCTCTTCGTTTCTTCCTGTAATGGCAACGTTTACTCCTTCATTGGCTAAAGCTAACGCTACAGCTTTTCCTAGTCCTCTTCCACCACCTGTTACAATGGCATTTTTTCCGTTTATATTCATAGTAATGATACTTTTCTTGATACAAAGTTACGAAAGAACATTTTTATGAGGCCGCGAAAACACAGATTTAACTTATATTTTATACAACCACAAAAATCACAAAAGATGATTACTACAGATAATATTTAAAAGTTACAATCATCCCGTATAAAAGTTAACATAAGATGAAAACTTAGATTTTTATAAAACTTAAGTGCGCTTCTTATATCCAAAGTATAGCTTAAAAACTTTTGTGACTTTTGTCGTTTATCTAAACCTCGATAACAATTAAAACCGGCTCATAAGAACCGGTTTCAAAATCTAAAAGGTATAGTAAAAAAATAAAAAGCTTAAGGAATCTGGATGGCGTTCTGAACTTCAAATTCTTCTGAAGCTGAGAATTCATTTCCATACATGTCTACAGCTTTCACCTCAACTTTGTGTTTTCCTAATGCTAATTTCTTAGGAAAATCCGCTTCCCAGATATGTTTTGACATTTCAGGGTTGGAAGGTCTTCTTCCCGGAAAAATTTTCTCTGTAGAATCCCATTTGAAAACAGAAAGAGCAAAATTCGGGTCTATGGTTTCATCGTACTTCATTTCTTCCCATTTTCCACCATCTATTCTGTATTCTACCTTGTCTTTTTTGCTTCCCATGAAGAAGTTAGCCAGTACTTTGGCAGAGGTTCTTGAGGAAGAAATCACTTTCGGAACATATAATTTGATCTGATAGTCTTCCGGTTTTCCGGCTGTTCTGTACTTAACTTTATACTGATTGTCTGTAAAACTGATGAAAGAGTAACCTTTTGCAGTCCCGTCTCTCATGGTTGAGGTAGGAAGTCCGGCTTCATCCGGTGTTCCTGAATACCAGTCGCCACAAGTAGTTCCTACGTTATATTCGTGTAATTCTTTGATTCCGTTCCAGCCTGCTTTTTTGCCGTAGAAAATCTGCTGCTGGATATGAGTATGTGCTGACAAAAGCAATACATTCTGGAAAGGATTCAGAAAATCAAATAATTTCTGACGGTCCGCATTTCTGAAGTTGTCTTCATTATTATGTTCCAATGGAATATGGAAAGAAATGACGATCAGTTTATTTTTATCAACCAGTTTCAGATCATTTTCGATAAACTGAAGCTGGTCATCACGGAATCCGCCCCAATACCCTTTGCCGTCTCTCGGGTCCGGATAAAGAATATCATCTAAAATGATGAAGTGTACATTACCGTAGTTGAACGAGTAATTGGCAGGACCAAAATTAGATTCAAATGTTTCATCGGAAAGCCTGTCTTCCTTTGCATCATAGTTCATGTCATGATTTCCCATCACATTATACCAGGGTAGTCCGACTTCTTTCATCACATCTGCGTAAGGTTTCTGAAGACTTAGGTTGTCTCCTACCAGATCTCCCAGACTGATACCCAATACTGCATTTTTCTTTGTATTCTTTACTTCGTTTACGATTCCTCTTTTGAAGTAATCCAGTTCTTTTTCTGTGTAAGGCTGAGGATCACCGAAAACAAGGATGTCAAAATTTTTGTTTTCGTTTTGCTTATAAAGCGGGAAGTTCAGTTCTTTAGGAAGGTCTCCTGTGGGAGCTACTCCTTTGTATTTAAAATCTGCAGGAGATCCATTAGGTTTATGATGATAATAGAACTGTGGAAGATTGTTTGCATTTAAAGCAGTCTGATACCCTGAAGGCTTGATCACAAAAATAGTTTGATCTTCCTGAACCGGAAGACTGTATCTACCGTTTTTATCCGTAAGAACTACCTGCACTCCATTAGAGACAGCTACGCCTTCAATTCCTTTTTCACGGTTTTCTTTCTTTTGATTTTTGTTGAGGTCTTCGAATACATATCCTGAGACAGAAGTCTGTGCGAGCGCCATTGCTGAAACCAGCATACAAGGCATGATATATTTTATATTGATAGTCATAATTTTTTAAATCTTTAAATTATTTTTTAATCTTTCAATTGACACTTTTATTTATTCCACCACATTTTCACGTTGATATTGTCTCCTCCCATCGATTGTACGGCTGCGTTATAATTATCTGTATTCATCACTTTTGTAGCCGTAGGATACATGAATCTCACAGGCATTTGCCCTCCGTTCTGAAGCCCTCCGTTATTAGGGAGTACAGGAAGTTTTGTACGTCTGTATTCATACCATTGCTGATGGTCAATAAAAAACAGGGATATGTATTTCTGAAGCATAATTTTTTCCAGAGAGCCGTCATACGCCACTTTAGGATTACTGAAGTAATTGGCAGGAACTGTTGCTCCCCATTGTTCGATTATAGATTTCACCCCGGTTTCGTAATAGGTTTGCTGGTTTCCCGCGATGATTCCTTTATTGACTAATTCTGCAAGGATAAACTGAACTTCAGAATAAGTCATGATTAAAATCTTTAAAGGTGCTTTCGCCAGATTCTGATTAAGGTTGGAAGGCTGATAGTTGAAAGATGTTCCCAAAGCGTATCCTGAAGGAGCTCCTTTATAACCAAGATCTTCTCCTGTTCCTGCTTTCGCTTTTGTGAAAAATAGGCTCAGTCTTGGGTCATTATTATCTTTCATGGCATTCACAAAGAATTCACCTGCAGCCCTGGAAGCGGTAAAATCCTGTGGGCGGGCTATTGGCGGCAGGTAGGGAGATATTCCGGAAAGCGGCAGCACTGCACTGTCTGTATTATTCTGAAAAATGGGATATTGAGCCGGATTATTGATAATTTCCTGAATTCTTTCATAGACATTTACTTCTCCGTTTCGGCTTAGAATTCTGGTTAATAATCTTAATGATAGAGAGTTACAGAATTTTTTCCATCCTAAAATTCCGGTCTGGCTGTTGGTATTGGCATTATAAAACAGATCGGTTTCAGTTAATGCCTGATTGGTATTGAATAACGAGTTGGCTGTTTTCAGATCATTTAACAGCTGAATGTAGATCTCTTTCTGCTTATCATATTTTGGTCTTAAAATATTTTCTTCAACTTTAAGCGCTTCAGATAAAGGTATATCTCCGAAAGCATCAGTAAGGTTGGAGGCAATCCATGCATTCAGGACCATTGAAATAGCAAGGTAATTATTATTCTGTTCTTTGTCTGCATATTTTCTGAGATCATTTACCTGCTTAAGCCATCTGTAAGAAGTATTCCAGTATCCGTTACCACTTTTTTCATCCATATAATATCTGCTGTAGGAATTTCCTTCATTGGGAAAGTCTAAAGCAATCTGCATCATATCAAAAGTGAAATCATCTGCTCTGTTATAGCCGTAACTCGCCATTTCATACTGAATGGGAGCAAGAAGGCTTCCAACGGAAGGGTCTTTAATCCTGCTGGTATCTGTATTGAACTCCTCGAAAGTTCTGTCACAGGATTGAAGCATGAAAACCGAAACTGCCAATGTCAGATTTATAATTATTTTTTTCATTTTTAAAATTTAGAATTTAAGATTTAACTGAAAACCAACTGTTCTTGCTGCCGGGAGTTGTCCCATTTCCACTCCGGGAGTAATGGTTGCATTATCCAACGTAGCCACTTCGGGGTCAAACATTGGAAATTTGGTCCACATCCACAGGTTCTTTCCGAAAATGGCAATGGTAAGATCATCCAGACCTATTGATTGTATGGTTTCTTTCGGGAATGAATAGGCAATTCTTGCGTCTCTCAGCTTAATAAAGTCTGTGCTGAAGCTGTTGGTTTCCACATTAGCCCTTCTATAATAATCTCCGTAATAAGAAGATACCAGTACTCCTTTTGTATTCGTACTGAACGATCCGTCAGGATTTTGGACAACACCGTCTCCTACAATCATTCCGCCAGGATTATCTCTTCCCGGAAGGGTAGATTTCAGCTTACCCTGTTCAGACATTTTATGATGTGACTGAGAATAAGCAATACCACCGTACTGACCGTCAAATGAAAAACTGATCGTAAAGTTCTTAATTCGAAAATCATTCTGAAGACCGGCTCTCCATTTCGGGAACGCATTTCCTACTTTTTCAATATCTGCTGGTCTTGCAGGAAGTCCGTTATCGCCATAAATTACTTTTTCATCCGGAGTCCTTAGTAGTTTAAAGCCATACATATCGCCCAATGAACCTCCTACTTCCATTTTATAGAATACTACATCTCCTACGTTGGAAACAATACCATCGAATCCTTCCGGTAAGGTCATCACTCTGTTTTCGTTGGTAGACCAGTTTCCACCAACTTTCCATGAGAAGTCTTTACCTTTTATGGCTAAGATATCCGCTGAAAGTTCAAGGCCTCTGTTTCGGATTTTTCCAGCATTGATGATCCTTTTGGAATATCCGCTTTCTGTAGGCATCGATACCGGAATAATCTGGTTTTCACTGAAATTCTGGTAGGCAGTAAGATTAAGGTTCAATCTGTTTTTGAAAAGGCTGAAATCCATACCGGCTTCAATATTGGTATTTTTTTCAGGTTTAAGAGATGGATTATTAAAAGTGGTAGGCGCCACTACACTCCCTGTAATATTACTTGCTGTATAATAGTTATCCAAAAGATAAGGATCACTGTCTATCCCTACTTTTGCCCATGAAGCTCTCAGTTTCCATAGGTTCAGATTATTGCTTTTCAGATTAAAAATATCTGATAAAATGAAACTGGTACTCACCGAAGGATAAAAGAATGATCTGTTTTGCTTCGGAAGCGTAGAGCTCCAGTCGTTTCTTCCGGTAATATCCACAAATATTTTATTGTCATATCCCAGAGTAAGCAATCCGTACACACTGTCTACATGTTTATCTCTGGGTGCCGGATATTTAACCGGAATAGAAAGTGCGTTGGTAAGGCTGTATTCTCCTGCTGTTTTCAGTCCGATGGCCTGATAATCATTAAGCAGGTATTCATTATAACGAATGCTTCCCCCTGCTGACGCTGAAATGCTGAATTTATTCCAGTCTGCTTTATAAGAAAATAAAAGGTCGTTATTATATTCCTGGTTTTTGATAAACTGTTCTCTGTAGAAACCTTTCAGGTAATTGGCAGAGCTCCAGGGTCTTTTGGTCGTTCTTTTTTCATTCAGGATTTCAATTCCTGACCTCAGCATTACACTGAAATTCTTATTAAACTGATAATCCGCTGTGATATTTCCTGTAATAGTCTTCTTTCTAACTCCATTCAGCATTTCATAAGCAATCATATATGGATTGTCAATATAGGAGCTGAACGGATGGATTTGGTCAACCTGCTCCTGCCCCGGCTTCCAGATAGGCTTATACCACTCCAGATCTACATTGGGATTCTGGAAGATCATGAAATAGGAAATCGACTGGTTGTTGTATCCTGTTGCAGGAAGATTATCACTGGTAGTAGTGTTATAGGCAAATTTTGTTGATATTTTTAATTTTTGGGTAAGCTGATGGGCAAATGACAAAGCAAAATTGAACCTGTCGAAGCCTGTATTTGGCATCATCCACTCATTATTAAGGTAAGTAAGTGAAGATCTGAAGCTGGTTTTCTCGTTGGAGCTTTCTACGGAAATACTGTTCGAGTAGGTAGAACCTGTTCTCCAGAAACCTTTAATGTTATTTTCATAAGGTCTCCACAATTGTCTTTCCTTGCTCTGCCCCATTACGTTAGGATCGTATTGGAAATAATACTGTCCGGCGAATTTAGGACCAAAAGCACTACTGGTTCCTCCGGTATTTGGTCCATCCGGAGAAAGGCCATAAGAATAGTAGAAGTTTCCTGCTGTATTGGTTGCCAGTGTTCCCTGCCCGTATTCGTATTGCCAGTCCGGCCATTTCAATACAGAATCAAAGCTTGAGGAAGAGTTAAAAGTAACCCTCAGTTTTCCGTTTTTAGTTTTTCCGGATTTTGTGGTGATCATTAAAGCTCCGTTGGCAGCGCGTGATCCGTATAATGCGGCTGCAGAAGCTCCTTTCAATACCGTTACGGATTCAATATCATCCGGGTTGATGCTGTTCAATCCATTCCCAAGATCGATGGGAACGTCACCTCCGGAACCTGCTCCATACGCAGCCGTACCGGAACCTGTGGTAGAATTCCCCAATGGCACTCCATCCACTACAATAAGAGCGTAGTTGTGATCCATCATAATGGATTTTTCCCCTCTCAAAGTAATTCTGGAAGTTCCCAACGGCCCTGCTCCAGCCGTCTGGATTTTAAGACCAGCGACTTTTCCTTCCATCGACTGTGCCCAGTTATTATTCTGGGTTTCTTCAAATGTTTTGGCATCTACTTTCTCAGCAACATACCCTAAGGCTCTGTCATGCCTCTTGATTCCCAAAGCAGTCACTACTACTTCATCAAGTCCTTTAATGGTATCTTTTTTAGCTTTCTGCTGAGCTGCCAGATTAACGCTAACCAATCCTAACAGCGACAAAACCAACAGTTTTTGTGTCTCTTTACGCATTTCCTTTTTGTTTGCGCAAAATTAGAACGACATTACAAGGAACGTCTTAACACAATTTTAACGTTTCTTAAAAATTTATTAAACCAAATATTAATCAAGCCTTAATAACATTAAGTAAACACCTCAATAATAAACACTTAGGCAATTAAGTGTTTTTAATACGGTGGTAAGGCTGTATTTATGTATCTTTATTGTCTTGCTTTGAGATAATACCACGCGAAATACATAAAAACCTGATTTGAAACTTATTAAAACAAATCCAACCACCTGTTTATATCGTTTATTATTAAAAGAAAGGGCTTAGCTGCTAAAAAGAAACAGTCTGCCTCTTGATAATGGGCAGACTGCATAAATTATTGGTTATTTGTAGAGATGGTTAAAAAATTTCGTTTGACCACCCCGTCAAAAATTCTTTGAATTTTTGCCACCCCTCCGGAGGAGGGGAATATTTCGTCCTTCGGTTGTACTATTGGTGAAGGATATTCAATCGTTATTTATTCTTTAACTGATCCGGAATATTGGTTGTTACGAATCCTATTCCTTGTTTTTTTAATTCTTCGTAAACAGCAATGTCATTTACGGTCCATGAATTGGTAATTAACCCTAATGCTTTTGCATCAGCAATCCATGTTGGGTTTTTCTGGAAAACACTGTAGTGGTAATCCATACCATCCAATCCTTCTTTTTTGATCTGCTCAGGTGACAGTTCACCGTTCAGATATTGTACTTTAAAAGACGGAGCCAGTTTTTTGATCTCTTTACAGATATTAAGGCTGAAAGAAATAAACTCACTTTGAGATTCCAGCTTCATATCTTTAATCATTTTGATCGTTTTTTGCGTGATCTCATTTTCAATTTCCGGAGTCTTAGCTGGTTTGATTTCAACAATTAACTTCAGAGATTTATCTTTTTTCCCCTGTTTTAAATAATCTTTTAAGGTCGGGAATTTTTCTCCGTTGGATAATTTCAATGCTTCCAGTTCTTTGAAAAGAGTTTCTGAAATTTCCATTTTACCATGGTGTTCATCATGATTGATCACCAATACACCATCTTTTGTCATTCTTACATCAAATTCCGCCCCATATATTTTTAATTTCTGGGCATTTTCCAATGATTGAATTGAATTCTCTGTTGTTGGAGGCTGAGCCTGGAAATATCCTCTATGGGCAATAATCTGGGTTTGTGCTTTCATCATAACTGTACTTAAAACTGCTAACCCTAAGATAAAATTTTTCATAATATAATTTTAAATTATTAAAATAAAGTCGTGAAACTTCCTGATAAAGGTAGTTATTACAAAATAAAAACCAAAAGACATAAAAGATTTACTGATTAAAGCTAGGTGAGATTTACCATAGCCTGCTCAATTTCTTTTATGTCTTCAGTGGTTAAAAAAGGTAAAAGTTAGAAACTGTATTTCGCACCGATCTGGATCTGGTAAGGATTTCCTGTCAGAGGAACCAAACCGCCTCCACTTACGTTTTTGGTGTATTCGTACTGCATCGTATCTTTATTGAACTTGGTTACCTTATACAAAGAAGTATTTGAGTATGATTTGTTTACCCCCCATTCTTTGTTAAGAAGGTTGGCTACGTTGAAAATATCAACAGAAAGTTCAAAAGCTCCCACTTTATCGAATTTAATTTTCTTGGCAACACGTACGTCCCAAACACCGTAGAAACCGTTTTTACCTCCGTTACGCTCTGCGATTCTACCGTTATATTCATTGATATAATCTTTCAGGGCCTGCCCTACCTGCGGATCATCCAGTATGGATTTGGTAAGATTAGGGAAGATAAAAGCAAGATCGTTGGAATCTACGAAGTCGCCGTTGATGTTTCCTCCTGTGGTTGCTGAGAAACGCGTTCCTCCGATTCCTGAATACCTGATCCCCAATGTAAATCCTGCAATGGTAGGAGAGTTTCCATAGATCACGACTTTGTTTCTGAACTGGTTGTCAGAATAGGTCATTCTCAAATCTCTAGGATCACTCTGAATCATGGTAGACAATGTTGCAGAGTTGGCTACGTTTCCGTTGTATGAAGTATTGTCTTTGATATCAGACCACGTATAACTTGCAGTAATTTCTCCATCTTTCCAGTAACGATAACTTGTATCGATTACGAATGAGAACTGGTTTACTTTACCATCGCTCACCAATTCAAGTACTCTTCCGAAATCATTATTGATTCTTCCCTGTTTCCAGTCAAAACTTACACTGTTATTGGCATTATTGGTAATAGCTCCTGTAGGAATAAATACTCCCCTTCCGCCTTCGTTAGCCAGTGTAAAGAAAGGATTGGCCACCATGTTTCTGTCGTAATAATAGTAATTGTTTCTACCTAAAGCCATATATCCTGCAATTCCTGCTCTGAACCTTTCATTGAAGAAATGAGTATAAGAGATATTGGCTTTATAAACGATCGGGATCTTTGCATCCTTACCGGTATAGTTGATCGTCGGAATCTGCTTCTGGGAAAGTGACGGAACCGTATTATAATCATCTCTATAGCTGTTGAAATCCGGGAACGGAACATCTTTACCCGTTACATCCACAGTAGCCAGATGTTTTCCATCAAATACAAGGTTATTGATGATCATATAATTGTTGATATCGGAAGAGAAAATTCCGGCACCGAACTTCAGGAAGTCTTTATTTCCTTCATTGATGTTCCAGTCAAACTGGAATCTTGGCTGGATGACAAATGATTTGATCTGGTTATCCGTTCTGATTCCCATTTCATCAAACAGTTTCTGGTTGAATTCTGCTTTCGGGTAACCACCGTAATCTAATCTCAAACCAGCCATTAAATCAAGTCCTTTAGCTACTTTGGTCTGGAATTGCCCATAGAGACCGATGTTCCAGATATTTGATCTGACAGACGGATCGGCCACCAAAGGAACTTCTCTATAGAATCTGTAAGGTGTCATGGTCTCAAAATTGCTCATACCCTGGAAATGGAACCTTCCGTTCACCTCACTTCCGTATACCGATTTTGCTGTTGTATACATAAGGTCTGCCCCAAACGTATATTTTACCTTATCTGTATTGTAATATAAATTATCTACAATCTGGAACACATTATTTCTGAAGCTTTCCTGAGCAAAGCGGTGTCCTCCGATCTGAATATTCGTAGATCCCGCACTGGAAGAAACTCCTTCAACAATAGCTCTCGGTACAGGTTTTCCTAATTGATTGTTCTGGTAACTGTCCTGGAAAGTATAGAGATACTGCGCCTTTAATTCGTTGGTTAAGTTAGGTCTCAGATTTGATCTTAAGGTCAATAATAAACTGTTATCAAGGTTTTTGTCATTTCCGTACGACTCAAAAAAATTGATATTGGTATTATCACCTAATCCGTTTTTGTTAAGATCGTAAGTAAAGTTATTTCTAAGCGTTAATAAATGCTTTTCATTAATCTGCCAGTCTAGACGTAAGAAACCGGCATCAGAGTTTCTCACTTTATCAAAAGTTCCGAACTGGGGGCTGCTTCCTACTCCATATTTTGCTCTTGCAATATCCAGGAACTGATTAAGCGTCTGCGTAGTTGTGTTGAATCTCTTCTCATCATCCGGAGATTTGATATCAGCAATCACTAAAGGTCTTGAATCCAGCTGATGATCCCATGCTACGAAGAAGTGTAATTTATTTTTAATGATCGGACCTCCCAATGAAAATCCGAACTGCGAAGTAGAGAAGTCATTATTTCTTTTGTTTCCTCTGATGTCATATGGACTGGAAAGCCAGTTTGTTCTTAAATATTCCCAGGCACTTCCGGAAAATTTATTGGTTCCTGATTTGGTAACAGCACTTACTGTTCCTCCTCCGCTTCTTCCCAATGTAACATCATATTGGTTGGTAGTGATTTTGAATTCACGGACCGCTTCAATGGAGATGGAAAATGGTGCACCGCTTCGGCTCGTTGTTGATCCTGCAGAAGTAGGATTTTTTGCGGTCATCCCGTCAATCGTAAAGTTGGTAGAAGATCCAAGCTGGCCGGAAAGGTTTCCTCCTTTTCCGCTTAACGGAGATAGTTCCGTAAGATTGGTGAAGTTTCGTCCGTTCACCGGAAGCATGCTGATGTTTTTCGCAGAAATTGCGGTAGCTGCTCCCAGGTTTCCGATCTTGTTTTTAAGGTTTCCTGTAATTTTTACTTCCTCAATAGTCTTTTCGTTCCCCAGATCCATATTCACGGTCACCTGATCTCCGAAGTTGACATTATAACCTTCTTTTTTATCATCATTGACAATAACCGTGTAAGGCCCACCAAGAGGAATTTCTTTAAAAATATATTCTCCTTTTGAGTTGGTTTCCGTTTCCGTTCTGAATCCTGTGGACTCGTTCACGATCGTCACTTTCACTTTTTCCTGAGCCGTACTTCCCGGTCCGGTAACTTTCCCTACAATAGAAGCCTGCGTGGTCTGTGCATAAGCCATTGTCCCAAGCCCTAAAAACAATAATCCCAGTACAATCTTTACTTTTTTCATTTCTTCCGAAGATCTATATTATTAATTTTTTCATGTTAGCCCGGAAACCTCTTTGATTTTCACGATGATAGATCATTATGAGGTTTCTTTCAATCAGATGTGCAAAGGTATTTTGACTTTAAGAGCGGGGTGTTTAAGAAAGGTTTAACATTTTTTTAATTAAATCAGAACGTTATGTTAAATTAGTTTAAACATATGTTTTATGTTATACAGAACCAATCTGTTAAAGCATATTAAGCATTTTTAATTTTCCTATACTATTTTATTCTGTTATTTTTTAAATGCAATTACTTTAGTTATTTTTGCTCAAAAGATAGAAACCCAATGTCTGAAAACATTCAACAAAAGATAGAACAGCTTCGTAAGGAACTTCACCAGCATAACGAAAATTACTACCAACTGGATACTCCCACCATTACAGATTATGAATTTGACATGCTTCTGGAGGAGCTACAGGATCTGGAGGCCAGGTACCCAGAGTTTTACGATGAAAATTCTCCTACAGTTCGTGTAGGTGGTGGTGTTACCAAGGTTTTCCCCACGATTCAGCATAAGTTCAGGATGTATTCTCTGGACAATTCCTATGATTTTGACGATCTGGAAGACTGGGAAAAGAGAATCATCAAAACGATTGACGATCCGGTAGAATTCGTTGCTGAGCTGAAATACGACGGTGCTTCCATTTCTATTCTTTATGAAAACGGTAAGCTTTCACAGGCTGTGACCCGTGGAGACGGTTTCCAGGGTGATGAGATTACCCCGAATGTACGTACCATTTCAGATATTCCTCTGACTTTAAAAGGGGACTTCCCGAATCATTTTTTCATGCGTGGAGAAATTTATCTGACCCGAAAAAACTTTGACAAAATTAATAAACTTCGTGAGGAAGAAGGTCTTGATCCCTTCATGAATCCAAGAAATACGGCCAGCGGAAGTCTGAAAATGCAGGACAGCGCTGAGGTAAGAAAACGCGGACTTTCTTCTGTATTGTATCAGTTTATTTCTGATGAAGTTCCTGCTGAAAGCCATTGGGAACTGCTTCAGAAAGCTCAGAGCTGGGGCTTCAAAACCTCCCAGCAGGCCAAATTATGTAAAACAATGGCTGAGGTACAGGAATTTATTACTTTCTGGGACACAGAACGTCATAATCTTCCTTTTGAAATTGATGGTATTGTTTTAAAAGTGAATTCACTACAGCAGCAGAGACAACTTGGCTATACGGCCAAATCTCCGCGTTGGGCTATGGCTTATAAATTTAAAGCGGAAAAAGTAGAAACAGAACTTCAAAGCGTTTCTTATCAGGTGGGAAGAACCGGAGCTATTACTCCTGTTGCTAATCTTAAACCTGTTTTACTGGCCGGAACCATTGTGAAAAGAGCTTCTCTGCACAATGAAGATATCATCAAAAAGCTGGATCTTCATGAACATGATTTCGTGTATGTAGAAAAAGGAGGTGAAATTATTCCGAAAATCGTAGGGGTAAACACAGATAAAAGAACTGAAGAAAGCAAAGAAATTGAATATATCAAACATTGCCCTGAATGTGGTACCGAGCTGGTAAAAATTGAGGATCAGGCCATCCATTTCTGCCCGAACGAGCTTCACTGCCCGCCACAGGTTGTAGGAAGAATGATCCACTATGTTTCCAGAAAAGCTTTGAATATTGATAATCTTGGAAGTGAAACGATTGAACAGCTGTACAGAGAAAGACTGATTGAAAATCCTGCCGACTTCTATGTTTTAACAAAAGAACAGCTTCTTCCACTCGAAAGAATGGCTGAGAAATCGGCTCAGAATATCATCACAGGAATTGAAAAATCCAAAGAAATTCCTTTTGAAAAAGTTTTATACGGAATCGGGATCAAGCATGTAGGGGAAACAGTTGCCAAGAAACTGGTTAAAAACTTCCCGACGATTGAAGAATTAAAGAATGCTACGGTAGAAGAGCTTTGCCAGGTAGAAGACATCGGAGCAAAGATTGCACTAAGCATTGTCGATTTCTTCCAGAATTCTGAAAATGTATTAATGATCGAGCGATTGAAATCTTACGGAGTACAGCTTGAGAAGGGAGAAAGCACCAATGAAGTATTATCGAATGTTCTGGAAGGAAAAACATTCCTTTTCACCGGAAAATTGTCATTATTCACCAGAGAAGCTGCTGAGGAAATGGTAGAAAAGCATGGCGGAAAAAATATTTCTGCGGTTTCAAAAAACCTCAATTATCTTGTAGTAGGTGAAAAAGCAGGAAGCAAGCTGAAAAAAGCACAGGATATCGGAACAATTGAAATCCTGGATGAGCAGCAGTTTCTGGATTTGATTGAGAAACAGTAAGAAAATCAAAATAATATTAAATAAACCATTAAGATATTGTCTTAATGGTTTATTTTTGCCTTTTTAATTAAATAAGCTACTAAACTAATCCATGAAAAAACTCTACTTAATTATCTTTATGATATTTTTTGCCATATTTCAGGCACAAACTGTCAATATTACTGATACCAATTTTATGACAAAATTATTGAGCGCTAACAGTAATACTAATCAGATAGCTAAAAATTTAGCCGGAACATGGACTAAGATTGATCTGAATAATGATGGGCAAATTCAAGTATCTGAAGCTATAAATCTTAGTTATCTTGATTTATCATCTTCTCCGAATACAAATTATATGTCAAATCTTTCAGGAATTGAAAGTTTTATTAATCTAGTTTCTTTAGATCTTAACAGAAACAATCTTACAAACATCAATTTAAGCCTTCCTAATCTAGAAAAATTAGTTGTAAACAACAATGGTGTTGCTTCTCTTGACATTCAAAATTGTCCTAAATTAAAAAATTTAGATATTTCTAACCATGGGTTTACTGCATTGGATATACAAAGTACTTCTCTTAAAAATATTGTTGTGGGAGTAAGTTCAAATCCGTTTAGTATGACCTTTCAAAATCTTCCGAATTTGGAAACTGTAATGATGTTTAAAGCTCCTATCGTTTCCTTGGATTTAAGCAATAAACCTACTCTTAAAAACGTACGTCTTGAGGAAATGGATATTTTAACAAGCCTGAACTTACAGGGTTGTAATATGCTGAATGAAGTGCAGCTTACAAAACTTTACGCCTTACCTTCTTTAAATCTTCAGAACTTACCTGAATTAAAAAAAGTATATTGTACGTATGGATCTAATTTGCAAAGTATAAATTTAACTAATAGTTCAAGTATCAATACCTTACAAATCTTTAATAATAAATTATCTAGCATCGATATCAGTACACTTAATAATCTGGTGGATTTTAACATCAATAATAATATGTTAACCTCATTGAATGTAAGCAATCACAATCTATTAGAAAGTCTGGAATGTGGGTTCAATAATATTAACAATCTTAATCTCCAAAATACTCCTGCTCTCAAAGTTCTTAACTGCTCATCAAATATGCTGCAAAATCTCAATTTACAATCCTCTCTTCTATTAATGTCATTAAATTGTACTAATAATAGCCTCACAACCTTAGATCTTTCAATGTTATCAAACTTAAACAGCTTAGGTTGTGGAGGTAATAATTTACAGACTTTGGATATTACTCATAATCCACTTTTAACAAGCATAAACTGCAGCTCCAATAATTTAAAATTTCTTTTTGCAAAAAATGGAGCATTACAAGCCCACATGTGTAACTTTAGCTCTAATAATTTATTAAAGTATATTTGTTGTGATCCGAATCAAATTGATAATTTCGCGTATTACGTTAACTATAACGGAATTAATTCTGCTGTTGTAATTAATTCTTACTGTTCTTTTACTCCGGGTGGTAGTTCTTACACAATTCAAGGAAATACAAAATATGATAGTAATGGGAATGGATGTGACTCCAATGATTTAAATAAAGCATTACAGCAATTTAATATTACTAATGGATCTGTGTCAGCAACTTTTATTGCCAACAATTCTGGAAATCATTCTATTGCTGTAGGAGCCGGAACCCATACACTAACTCCCGTTTTAGAAAATCCTGCCTATTGGACAATTTCACCAAGTTCTTTGACAGTAAATTTCCCATCCCAAACAAGTCTATTGACTCAAAATTTCTGCTTAACATCGAACGGAACCCATAATGATCTTGAAGTCTTAATTATTCCTACTACGGCTGCCGTTCCGGGATTTGATACAAAATACAAAATTATTTACAAAAATAAGGGAACAGTTGCCCAATCCGGAAATGTTGTTTTCAATTTCAATGATAACCTAATGAATTTCCTGAATGCAACCGTTTCTCCCGATACCCAATCCACAGGAACTTTGATCTGGAATTTCACCAATCTTCTTCCTTTACAGCAGAAAGAGATCACAGTAACATTGAAATTAAATACACCAACACAGGCTCCACCGCTAAATGGAGGTGATATTTTACATTACACAGTACAAATCAATGGAGCTACAGACGAAACACCTGCTGACAATACCTTCACATTGAACCAAACGGTTGTTAATTCTTTTGACCCGAATGATAAGACTTGTCTTGAAGGAACTACTATTGCACAAACCCAGGTGGGAGACTATGTACATTACCTGATCAGATTTGAAAATACAGGAACAGCCAATGCACAGAACATTGTGGTAAAAGATGAAATTGACATTACTAAATTTGATATATCTTCCCTGGTAGCGTTAAACGGAAGCCACAATTTTGTGACAAGAATTACCAATCCGAATACCGTAGAATTCATCTTTGAAAACATCCAACTCCCTTTTGATGATGCCAATAATGACGGATATGTTTCATTTAAGATTAAAACAAAATCGACCTTAAATATCGGGAACAGCTTCAGTAATACAGCCAAAATCTATTTCGATTACAACCATCCGATTATTACCAATACTTATACGACAAGCGTTCAAAATGTATTGGCAACAGCAGAAATTGATAAAGAAAACCAGAGTATTTCTGTTTATCCTAATCCTGCAAAAGATGTTTTAAATATCAGATCCAAGCAGGAAATCATCAAAGCTGAAATCTATGATGCGACTGGAAGAATTATCAGCTCATTAAGTGTAACAGGAAACTCAATTTCTGTTTCTGAACTTTCTAAAGGAAACTATATTCTAAAAGCTTTCACGAAAGACAAAGTAATTGTACAGAAGTTTATTAAGGATTAAATTTATAAAATGAATAACAAAGAAGGCTGTGAAATCTATCACAGCCTTTTTATTTATTAAGAATCAATATTTTCAGGTATCTTCGGAATATATATAATCTTGTTTACTTAAAAACAATAATAGTATACGGAGCGTTTTCTCCTGATTTTGGCAGAATCATCCTGATATGTTCTTTATTCCTGTAGTAATCTGTATAAAGCTCTTTGGTGATAATCTTTCCTTTCTCGGTTTCTTTATACCCGGCAGTCGATATCAGTTTAAGATACTGCTCATAGTCTTTTTTGTCATTAAACTCAAACTCAATCCGATCTTCATATTTTTCTTCTTTGTATTCAAACTTTCCGATTTTCGAGGTATAGTTCGGAGCTTCGTATTCGGTTAAAAGGAAGCTTACGCCTTCTGTTCTGTCATAAAACTTGAACTGAAGCTGTTTCATTTCTTTTTTAAACTCATCCATCGTAAGTTTGTTGAAACTGTTAAGCTGTTCTACTGTGAATGTTTGTGCAGAGACCTGAATACTCAGTACAACTGAGAATAATAGGAGTCCTAACGTTTTTCTCATTTCTATTTTTATCGCAAATATAAAATAATCCTTATGAAACCGGCAGTCTGAAATAAAACGTACTTCCATTATTCAGAGAACTCTTCACTCCTATTTCTCCATGTTGTTTTTCAATGAAATTCTTGGAGATTGCTAAGCCCAGCCCCGTCCCGTTCTGATGTTCTCCGGGAACCTGGAAATAGCGGTCAAAGATCTGGCGGTGGTATTTTTCATCAATTCCGCTTCCGGTATCAATAATACTGAACTGAATAAATGCATTGAGTTTTTCTACCACAATCTTAATATTTTCATCCTGAAAAGAGTGCTTTACCGCATTGGTAAGAAAGTTATTCATCACCCAGACGGTTTTATCAAAATCTGCGGTCACCGCATCACTGTCTTCCAGAAGATATTCTGTGCTGATGGAGATATTTTTCTGCTCCGCCAGTTTTTCAACATTCTTTACAGCAGTCTGTACAATTTCTTTTGGGGAACATTTTTCTACGGTCAGTCTGATATTTCCGGATTCTACCTGAGAAAGATTCAGCAATTCTCCAGTGATATCCAATAAACGCTGCCCGTCTTCATTGATACTTTTCAACAATTCCTGCTGCTGCGCATTCAGTTCTCCGAACTTTTGGTTTCCAAGAAGCTGAACACCCATTTTGATCGCTGAAATCGGGGTTTTCAATTCATGGGAAATGGTTGCAATGAAGTTGGTTTTGGCAAAATCAAGCTCTTTAAAAGGCGTAATGTTTCTCAACAATATTACCTTTCCTATATTTTTTTTCTCCTTTTCTCCTGTTTTTACAATATTGATGGGAATAATATCCTGTTCAAAATAGTTTTCCTTATTATCGCGGACAATTTTAATCGGATCTTTTACCGGATGATCTATATTTTTCAGCAGTTCACGCATCAGATCATTATTGATGGCTACTTCATGAGCCGTTTTTCCAATAATATCTTCCTTATGGAGATTCGTGATCTTTAAAGCTTCATCATTGATCATGTAGATAAAATGATTCTCATCCAGACCAATTACCGCATCATGCATATTATTGACCAACGTTTCGATCCGTTTTTTATCCATCAGCTGCTTGGAAAGCGTGCTGCTTTCGTACTCCTGAAGTTTCTCCGCCATGGTATTGAAGGAATCTGCCAGACTGTTGAATTCTTCACTTCCTTTAAAATGAACCCTCTCGCTATAGTTTTTATCGGCAATCTGTTTGATACTGAAGGTCAATTGATTGATAGGCTCTGCAATGGTTTGCGGCAAATTGAAAAGCAGGATAAAAGCAATCAGAAAGCATACAGTACCTAAACTTACGATCCAAAAAGTAGCATTTTCTGCTGTTATAATCGCAATGTCACTTTTTCGTTCTATTCCCTTCATATTCAAAGACATGATCTTCGAAAGATCTTCACGGATAAGCTTTTCTTTATTGATATCGGGAGCTTTAAGGTAGCTGTTGAAATGCAGATTCAGATTCTGAGTGGCTTCTTTTTCTCCAAATTCTGTAAGGTTCTTTTCCTGAAGCTTATTATTTTTTCGAAAATCTGCTATGGCAACGGTACTGTCTGTACTGATATTATCCAATGCCAAAAGCATATTTTTGGAAAATTCCAGGCTGTTGTAATTGGCCGTAAGGATCTTTTCAGTATCGGATTTTAATTTATTGATGTATACAGAACCTATCACTGAAAGCAGAACGATCAGTAAAAATAAAAGGCCCACGCCTAAGGTAAGTTTCGTTTTAAGTTTCATTACTTTTAAGATAAAATAATAATATCTATCTGTCTTTCATTCAGCCTGTTCATAAGGGTATAGATCCAGCTGTATCCCAACATTCGCTGCCAGAAACTGGCGTGAGGTTTTCCAATACAGACCGTCGTGATGTTATGAGCAATCACATATTCCAGAATCCCGTTGTGGACACTGCTTTCTTTGATGCGGACTACTTTGGCACCTAATTCCTGTGCTAAATTAAAATTATTAATTAAATACCGTTGTTTGTCCAATGCAATTTTTTCCGGATTTTCAGAAGGCTTCTGAACGTACAAAACAGTCCATGGACTGTTATAGTAGCTGGCTAATCTGGCAGTTTTACGGATAATTGTTTTGGCAATCTTCTCATTACTGCTGATGCAGGCCAGGAATTTTATGGGCTTAAAATTTTCGGTTTTGATCTCTGTCTCTACCTTTCTTTCCACGTGGGTGGCTACTTCTTTTAAAGCCAGTTCACGAAGCTGAAGAATATGTCCGCTTTGAAAGAAATTGCTCAGAGCGGTCTGAATTTTTTCCTTTTTATAGATTTTTCCTTCTTTTAATCGGGTCAGCAATTCATCTGCGGTAAGGTCAATATTGACTACTTCATCTGCTAGCGCCAGTATTTTATCCGGAACCCGCTCTGTTACTTCGACTCCGGTAATTTTCTTAACCTCTTCATTCAGGCTTTCGATATGCTGGATATTCATGGCACTGATGACATTGATCCCGTTATCAAGAATTTCCAGCACATCCTGCCATCTTTTTTTATTTTTAGAACCTTCTACGTTGGTATGGGCAAGTTCATCTACCAGAACCACTTCAGGATGTTCGTTGATGATAGCCTGAAGATCCATTTCTTCAAGATTTTTTCCTTTATAAAAGACTGATTTCCTTTCAATTTGAGGAATTCCTTCTACAAGATCTTCAGTTTCTTCACGGCCATGCGTTTCAATATAGCCAATCTTTACATCAATGCCATTTCGCAAAAGGGAATGCGCTTCCTGGAGCATACGGAAGGTCTTTCCTACACCTGCACTCATCCCTATATAAATTTTGAATTTTCCTTTACGGGATTTTTGAATCAGTTCTAAAAAATCTTTTGCTGATGACATTGATTTTATTGTTTTTAATTTTACTTTAAGCACTATTCTCTGTGACTAAACCGATATTAAAACCAGACCGCTAAACTTGACGTTATAAAGAAATTTCCTTTTTTAAATTCATCATTTTTAGCAAAAATGGCATCTTTTGAAGTAAAACCTCTCGCTTCTGTACGGAAAACTACATTTTTGAATATGGCATAGTCTACATTGAGAGAATATCCGAAGGTCTGAAATCCATTGGGAGTTTCTGTACTGATAATCACGCCGTTTTTATCATTATAATATTCCAGTCTTCCCGCTAATGCCCATTTGTTGTCCAATTGATATTTCATCTGAACATTCGGACTGTACCAGATATTATACTGCTCGCTTCCTTTTGATTTCTGCTCAGCGCCAATATCAAATCCCAATACAGCCGAAAACTGATCTGTTATCTGAAAGCTTCCGTACAAATCATGGAAGTAACGCATTCTTTTGTCCTCTTTTGCTTTATCATTCCCTATGAATGAACTGCTGTTCAGGGTAATTTTATCAGTTGGTTTATAGGTTACCTGGTGACCAAAAGAAATACTCTGGTTTCCCTCAGGTTTGGCAATACGTTGCCATCCGTTCAATACCAATCCGCTTACAAACCATTTTCCATTATCTGAGGTATAAGAAATTTTGGCTCCTGTTTCGAAATAAGGTGAGTTTTCAGCGGCCAGACTTCTTGTCAGATTAACATTGTCTTTTCCTATGGCACTTTCCCATCCAATATGGGAAGGCATGATCCCTGCATCAATCCATAAGTTTTTATTTTTTGATAATCTGATTCCAACATTGGCTTCGTTTACATAACGTAGTGCATTTTGTTCGGCAGCCATATTATCCTGAGCATAAGTTCCTGCCATTAAAGCAACGTTGGCACGGATATTTTCACTCTGGTAATTGGCTTTAACCAATCCCAGATTAAGATTCATTTCATTATGCCTGTTATAGGAATACAAAAAGTTTTGACGAATATGATTACCTGGTTCATTAAAATCATACGTATAAAAAAGTTCTGCATAAGCGGAAAAGGTCACTTTATTACTTGTTTTTAATGAATCTGATGATTGGGCTTTTGAGAAAAATATTCCCAATACGGCTCCTATAACTAAATATTTTTTCACTTTATTTTTATATTATTTAAGAGGATAAGAAGAATTTAGCTATTAAGAAAAGATAAGGATTTACCAGCGAATTATAAATGAGAAATATTTTAAAATCGTAGATTTTTTTGTGTAGCTCCTTCAATCATCTTAATGACTTCAATTCTTCTTTTTATCATTGTATGATTTGAATTATTTTAATTGATCTAAAGCAATATTAAGCTTCAGAACATTTACTTTTGATGGTCCGAAAAGTCCTAAGAAAGGCTTTTCAGTCTGATTATTAATTAAGCTTTTGATCTCTTCCTCTGAAATACTTCTCACTTTTGCAATTCTTTTTGCCTGGTATAAAGCTCCTTCTTGAGAAATATCCGGATCCAGTCCGCTTCCGCTGGCGGTTACCAATTCTACAGGAACTTTAGCATTACCCATTTCAGGATTGTCCATTTTTAAAGTATCAATTCTTTTCTGTACAATTTCCAGATATTCTTTATTGCTTGGACCTTTGTTGCTTCCTCCACTTCCTGCTGCGTTATAATCGACAGAGGATGGACGACCGTGGAAATATTTTTCAGACTTAAATTCCTGCCCGATATTGGCATAAAACTTCTGCCCTTTATTGTAAACAATTTCTCCGTTTCCTTTGTTAGGAAGTATTTTAGAACCTCCATAAACCACTGCCAGATAAATACCTGTAACTAGCAACATTACAAGAGTTAATCTGAATGCTGAAACAATATGATTTTTCATTTTTTTAATTTTAATAGAATAAACTGATTACCAGATCAATGATTTTGATTCCGATGAACGGAACGATTACTCCGCCTAACCCATAGATCAAAAGGTTTCTTCTTAATAATGCACTGGCACCGATGGGCTTGTAAGCAACTCCTTTCAACGCCAGCGGAATCAGGAACGGAATAATCACCGCATTGAAAATAACCGCTGATAATATGGCTGTTTCAGGACTGTGAAGGTTCATAATGTTCAGCTTCTGAAGAGAAGGAATAAAAGTGATAAAGAGCGCCGGAATAATGGCAAAATACTTTGCTACGTCGTTTGCAATACTGAAAGTGGTCAACGTTCCTCTGGTCATCAATAGCTGTTTACCGATTTCTACAATTTCGATCAGCTTTGTAGGGTCATTATCCAGGTCTACCATGTTGCCGGCTTCTTTAGCAGCCTGCGTTCCGCTGTTCATCGCAACACCTACATCTGCCTGGGCTAGTGCCGGAGCATCATTGGTTCCGTCTCCCATCATCGCTACCAGCTTACCTTCCTGCTGTTCCTTTTTGATATAATTCATTTTGTCTTCAGGTTTAGCTTCGGCAATAAAGTCGTCTACCCCTGCTTTTTCAGCAATGAATTTTGCAGTCAGAGGATTATCTCCTGTTACCATTACCGTTTTCACTCCCATTTTTCTCAGTCTCTGGAAACGTTCCTGAATTCCGGTTTTAATAATATCCTGAAGTTCAATAACGCCCCAAACTTTTTCATTAACAGCTACTACTAAAGGAGTTCCTCCGTTTTCAGAAATTTTGGTTACCGCATCCTGGGTTTCCTGCGGGAAGATATTCCCGGCTTTTTCAGTCAGTTTTTTTATTGTATCGTAAGCTCCTTTACGGATTCTTGTTTCATCAAAATCAATTCCTGAAGTTCTTGTTTCTGCAGTAAAATCGATATAAGTAGGGTTAGCAACTAATAAATCTTCAGGTTTTAAAGCACTTAGTTCAATAATAGATTTCCCTTCCGGTGTTTCATCCGCTACAGAACTTAATGCAGAAGCTTTAATAAATTCTTCAAGCTGAATTCCATTCGCAGGGTGAAATTGAGTTGCTTTTCTGTTTCCGATGGTAATTGTTCCGGTTTTATCCAAAAGCAATACATCAATATCTCCTGCAGTTTCCACTGCTTTTCCACTTTTAGTAATCACATTCGCTCTCAGCGCTCTGTCCATCCCCGCTATCCCGATTGCAGAAAGCAGGCCTCCGATGGTTGTCGGAATAAGACAAACGAAAAGAGATATAAATGCCGCTATGGTAATCGGAGTCTGCGCATAGTCTGCAAAAGGTTTTAAAGTGAGGGTAACAATAATAAATGTAAGCGTGAATCCTGCTAAAAGTATGGTTAATGCGATTTCGTTGGGTGTTTTCTGTCTTGACGCTCCTTCTACAAGAGCAATCATTTTATCTAAGAAGGATTCTCCGGGTTTTGTGGTTACTCTTACTTTAATTCTGTCTGACAATACTTTCGTTCCTCCCGTTACAGAACTTTTGTCTCCACCCGCTTCACGGATGACAGGTGCACTTTCTCCGGTAATAGCAGACTCATCAATGGTAGCAAGACCTTCAATAATCTCACCATCCATCGGAATCTGATCTCCGGCTTCACAAAGGAAAATATCACCTAAGGTCATTTCAGCAGACATCTTCAGCCTTGTTTCTACCTGAAATCCCGGCTTGTTATCAAGTACCAGTTTGGCCGGAGTTTCTTCCCTTGTTTTTCTAAGGGTATCAGCCTGCGCTTTTCCCCTTGCCTCTGCAATAGCTTCTGCAAAATTGGCAAACAAAACGGTGAAAAATAAAATTATAAATACTAAAAAGTTGTAGGAAAAGCTTCCCTGGGTTTTATCACCGGTAAGGCTGAACATGCTTACGATAAACATGACGATGGTTCCGATTTCCACCAGGAACATTACCGGATTTTTAAACATAATTTTCGGATTCAGCTTTACGAAGGACTGTTTTATCGCTTCGTTGACCAAATCTCTTTGAAACAATGTTTGTGACTGATTTTTCATTTTTTTGAAAGAATTTATATCATTGTAAATCAATAGTAACCATCAAGGTCTGCCGGATAATAAGGATAGATATGGATAATATTAAGTGAACGTTTCGTAAGTGTCAGACTAGTTTCCTTACACTTTTCAGCTTCCTTAATGGTTGAATATTGATTTTAATTTTTAATGTTCAAATTTATTTTGAGAAATATTGAATCTGCTCTGCAATAGGACCTAAAGTCAATGCAGGGAAGAAAGACAACGCTGCAATCAGTAAAATCACTGCCAGAGTCATGAATCCGAAAGTTGCCGTATCTGTCTTCAGTGTTCCTGAACTTTCAGGGATATATTTCTTCTGTGCCAACAGACCTGCAATAGCTACCGGTCCTATGATCGGGATAAATCTTGAGAGTAACAGTACAATTCCCGTTGAGATATTCCACCAGGGTGTATTGTCTCCCAACCCTTCAAACCCGGATCCGTTATTCGCTGCAGAAGAAGTAAACTCATACAGCATTTCACTGAAACCATGGAAGCCGGGATTATTCAGTGTCTTTGCTCCAAATTCTGGTAGATAAGCCGTTAAAGCGGTTCCTGCAAGAATTAAAAAAGGATGGAATAAAGCCACAATCATTGCGATTTTCATCTCTTTAGCCTCAATCTTTTTACCCATAAATTCTGGCGTTCGTCCCACCATCAGACCACTGATAAATACAGCAAGAATGATAAAGATGAAATAGTTCAGAATTCCGACTCCACAGCCTCCGTAGAAGCAGTTGATCATCATCGCAAGCAATTCATTCATTCCAGAAAGCGGCATTGTACTGTCATGCATTGAGTTCACAGATCCTGTTGAAATAACTGTGGTTGCAATACTCCAGTAGCCGGACGCTGCACTTCCGAAACGGATTTCTTTACCTTCCATAGCTCCCAGGCTGTTATCTGTTCCCATTTTTGTGATCAAAGGATTTCCTCCTGTTTCATTCACGATATTCGGAATGGTAAGTGCCAGAAAACCGACCGTCATTACCGTAAAAATCACCCATGAAAGTTTTCTTTTATTCAGATAAAAACCCAGTGCAAATACCAATGCAAACGGAATGATCATCTGAGCGATCATCTCTGTCATATTGGTCATATAATTAGGATTTTCAAGCGGGTGCGCAGAGTTGGCTCCGAAAAATCCACCTCCGTTAGTTCCCAAATGTTTGATCGCAACAAATGCAGATACAGGCCCTCTGGAGACATCTGCTTTCTGACCTTCCAGTGTTATAATGTGATCTTTTCCTTCGAATGTCATCGGACTTCCGTTAATAGAAAGTACTAAAGCAACAATTACACTTACCGGAACCAGGATTCTGACCATTGATTTGGTGAAAAAATCGTAGAAGTTCCCAAGTTCGGTACTTGTTTTTTCTTTAAAAGCCTTGAAAAGGACAGCCATTGCCGCCATTCCCGTTGCAGCCGTAACAAACTGTAAAAACATCAGATAAAGCTGGCTCAGATAACTTACTCCTGTTTCTCCTGAATAATGCTGTAAATTACAGTTCACTAAGAATGAAATGGTTGTATTAAAAGCCAGATCGGGTGACATATTTGGATTCCCATCAGGGTTCAAAGGAAGCCATGCCTGATTCAGCAAAAGAAGGAAACCTATGATGAACCAAACCAGATTGATCGCCAGCATGGCATACATATTCTGTTTCCAGTTCATCTGGCGGGCAGGATTAATTCCCGAAACTTTATAAATTAACTTTTCAATGGGTTCAAAAACCGGATCCAGAAAAGTCTTTTTGTATCCGTAGACATTAGCTATATATTTCCCTAAAAATATTCCGATAACTAATGTGATAGCAAACATTGCTATAATGCCTAAAATCTCTGTATTCATGACTAATTAAAATTTTTCAGGTTTCATTAAAACATAACAGATATACACAAAGGCAAGTATTGAGAGGAAAAATAAACTCCACATAATTTATATTCTATCAAAAAATTCAACTGATTTATACAAAAGCCAAAACAATACTGCAAAAAGCAGAATTAAACTTATGAGCATCATATTTTAATCATTAGGGTTAAAAGGGTCAACAATACGTACGATACAATCAGCAGACTAAAAGTCGACTGCTCCCGTTTTTTAAACGTTTTTCTTGAAATTGTCATTTTTAAATATTTTATTCGAAGACTATATGCCAAAAGAAAGTCCATTTTGAAAAACAAACAGTCAATTAATTGACTAACAACACATTAATACAAAACACAAAACCATATAAAAACAGAAAAGCCTATCAAAATGATAGGCTCTTTATTAAAATGATAAAAGGTTATTTTAATCCGTATTCTTCAAGTTTACGGTACAATGTGGCAATACCGATTTCCAGTAAACGGGCAGCTTCTGCCTTGTTACCTTTTGTATACTGTAGAACCTTCTGTATGTGAATTTTTTCCAGTGATCTGATACTTAAAGAATCACTTTCAGGAACAGCTTTTTCCGAATAATGGGGAAGACTTTCTGCGTCAAGGATATTGTTATCCATCAAAATCAAGCTGCGTTCCACGGCATTTCTCAGTTCACGGATATTTCCTTTCCAGTCGTTTCGTTCCAGTACTTTATAGTAATCAGGATTTACCTGAACCCCTGTCAGATGAAGTTTATGAGAAAAAATATCTATAAAATGCTTGGCAATAGCTTTCAGGTCTTCTTTTCGTTCTCTTAATGGCGGAAGCGTGATCTCAAAGACATTCAGCCTGAAATAAAGGTCTTCTCTGAAATTTCCCTGCTTTATTTCATCTATCAGGTCTCTGTTGGTAGCAGCAATTAACCTGAAGTCAGATTTAGAAACTTTGGTTTCACCCATTTTGATAAATTCCCTGGTTTCTAAAACTCTGAGCAGTTTTGCCTGAAGTTCTATTGGCATCTCACCGATTTCATCCAAAAACAGAGTTCCTCCGTTAGCTTCTTCAATCAATCCTTTCTTATCTTTCAAAGCTCCAGTAAAAGCACCCTGTTTATGACCAAAAAGCTCGCTTTCCAGAATTTCTTTACTGAATGCTGAACAATTAATCGCTACAAAACTGTTTTTCTTCCTGTCACTTCCTTCGTGAATGGCACTCGCAAAAACTTCCTTACCCGTTCCGGTTTCCCCTGTAAGAAGAACAGCAGCATCCGTTAAAGCTACTTTTTCAGCCAGTTTCTTAGCCTGCAAAATAAGTGGTGATTTACCTATTATCTGATTAAACCCTTTCGTCACAGCCTGCTGAACAACCCTCGATTTATTGTCTTTTACCTTATCAAGAGCCTTATACACCAATGGGATTATTTTCTCATTATCATCTCCTTTCACCAGATAATCATAAGCGCCGTTCTTCATAGCCTGTACAGCATCCGTAATATTACCGAATGCCGTCATCAGGATAATTTCAAGCTGTGGATATTTGGTTTTGATAGCCTTTACCAGCTCTACCCCAAAAGCATCAGGCAGACGAACATCGCTCAGAACAACATCAAATTCATATTGCTCCAGCATCGTCATTGCCGAACGCGCCGTAGAAGCTTCTTTTACATTAAAATTTTCTTGGGAAAGGATCATTCCTAGTAATTTAAGGAGTTTGATCTCATCATCGATGATCAGAATATTTCCTGACATTGTAATTATTTTTGGAAAACTAGTACAAACTTATTGAATTTATTCGAGGAAAACGGGGTAATAGAAGGAAATAGTTTACTTAACACCATTTGAGATACCAGGAGCTGTTTCCCGCTATCCATTCATACTCCTCGCGCCTGTGCTCCCGCCCTGAGTAAAGCCGCACGTCTCCATGCCTGCTGCGGGGTAACCATTCCTATCGGGGCTAGGATGGTGAATGAATCATCAATGATAAATTATAAAATGATGTAACGAAGTTCGGGATACGGATTCCGTGGTTATCTTTTCCAATGGAGTTATTGGTTGCAATGGCGTCTTTCTTTTTATTTGGCCTGCTTCTTTCCTACTGTGTTATTCCGCAGGAATCCAGCCTCCTTTATTATAGTCTTTAAAGGATTAAAAAGGTAAAAGTAATATTTGAGTTATGTGCTAATACTTTGTTGAGACTCCTACGGAGTGACAATTGGAGTGTATGCTGTCCAGCATAAGTAATAAATGATAAGTGATAGTTGATCAATGATAGTTGATTGATGTATCGTTTATCAATTATTACTCATTGCTCATTACTCATTACTTATAAGCTTAACTTGGGTATATAACAAAAAAACCTTTATCGTAAAGATAAAGGTTTTTTAAAAATAAAATAAAAACTGGCGGCGGCCTACTCTCCCGCGTTAGCAGTACC